>CAWAGZ010000003.1:0-792482 GCA_963781755.1 uncultured Acidobacteriota bacterium | reverse complement strand
TCTGGCGACGACATGCCGAGCGTACGGCGTCTGAAACCTCGATCCTACGGTCCCTGGCCACTGTCCGGATTCCACATGCTGTTGTCGAAGGGGGAGGACAATCGGTGGATCGGGCCCGGGGCGGCATGGGGCCGGCGGAGGGCGGGTCCGGCGAGGAGGTCGAGCCATGCAGAGCCCCTGGGCGGTCATCCTGTGCAAGTTCAACGACGGCGACGACGAGCCGTTCCCTCTGCAGTACTACAAGGACCTGTTCACCGCCGACGACAAGGGCTCGTCGTGGAACATGATCCGGTACTTTCACGACTGCGCCCACGGGAAGCTTGACCTCACCGGCACGAAGGTCTTCGGCTGGTATTCGCTGGACAAGAGCGTCGCCGACTACAACGCGCTCGGCGGCGGCGCGCGCGACCAGCTCGTCCTGTGGGCCCGCAAGGCCGCGACCGACCACGGCGTGAACTTGAGCCCTTTCTACAGCGTCGTCGTATGCACCAACCGATGGCACGACATCGGCGTCGGGCCGGCGGGTACCGGCGTCATCGCGCAGGGCACGACCGCGATCCCGCGGCTGCTGGGCCACGAGATGGGCCACGTCTACGGCCTGCAGCACTCGCGCGTGGACGGCTCCACCGAGGACTACAAGGACCCCTGGGACATCATGAGCGCTGCCCTCGACTTCAGCGCCCCCGACCCGGAGTTCTCGCTCATCGGGCCGGTGCTCAACGCCTCCAACATGCGCTCCCGCGGTTGGCTCGACGAGACGCGGGTTTGGAAGCCCACGGGGAACCTGGACGAAACGGTCACCCTGCGCCCCCTGGCCCGGCACGACCTCCCGGGCCATCTCGCCGCGGAGATCCCGGGCGGGCGATTGTTCGAGTTCCGCGTCCGGGAGGGCTGGGACGGAACGATCCCCCGCCCGGCCGTGCTCGTCCACCACTTCGAGGGCGGGCACTCGTACCTGATGCCGGGCAACTCCGGGAGCTTCGATCTGATCGCCGGGGACAGCTTCGGCGACGCCGTGCCCTCCGATCCCAACGCGCCCTTCCAGCGGGTCGACGTGATCTCCATCGACGACGTTCAGCGCAAGGCGGTGCTTCGCATCCGGTACCGTCCCGTCGAGATCCCGATGACGAAGCTCGCCGGTTGGATCGTCGGCCTCATCGACGACTCGCCGGGAGGCATCGTCGGCCCGGGCGGCTTCCGGCCGGTTCCTCTCCCCTACGACATCCTCCTGGGCCTGGCCAACTACCGCCTCGCCAGCCTGGTCTCCGGCGACGAGGGAGTCGAAATCCAGAAGGCCGCGCTCAGGATGGTGGCCAAGGTGGCCCAGCAGGAGCTCCGGGGACTCCAGAAGGGACCGGGCGGGAGGTGACGGGCCGACAAACGAGCTCCGTCACCTGCCACACCCGCCGCCGAGAACCTCTCTGAACGTGCGGCGAGCCCCAGTGGGCAGCCAGGGCTGGACAGAGACTCCCAGTGACGGGAACGGCGGCGGTACGGAAATTCCGCCTCGGAGGGCAGAGCAGGGAACACCGATCCTCCCGTCCCTTCTCTACGGCTTCGTCGAGTCGGTCCGGGATCCGCTCGGCCGGACGGCCCACTTCACCTACGACGCGGTGGGCCGGGTCAAGACCCAGACGTTGCCGGACAGCCGCGTCCTCTCCTTCGACTACGACGCCAACGGCAACCTGACGTCGATCACGCCGCCCGGTCGGCCGGCGCACGCCTTCGACCACGACGCGGACGACCAGACGACGCTCTACGACCCGCCGGACGTGGGCCTGCCGCTCGACACGACGGTCTACGCCTACAACCTGGACCACCAGCTCGAGCGGGTCACCCGCCCCGACGGGCAGACGATCGACTACGTCTACGGTCCCGCCACCGGCCGGCTGGAATCCTTGGTCACCCCGCGCGGCACGTACTCCTACGGCTACGACGCGACCTCGGGCAACCTGACCTCGGTCGCCGACCCGGACGGCGGCTCGCTGGCCTTCGCCTACGACGGCTCGCTGCCGACGTCGGTCACCTGGACCGGCACCGTGGCGGGGTCGGTCGGCTACGGCTACGACGACTCCTTCGAGCTGACCTCCCGGACGCTCGACGAAGGCGACCCGGTCGCTTTCGCCTACGACGACGACGGCCTGCTGACCGCCGCCGGCGACCTGACCCTCGACCACGACCCGGCGACCGGCTTCCTGACCGGCTCGACGCTGGCGGCGACGACGGACGAGATCACCTACACGTCCTACGGCGAGCTCGACACCTACACCGCCCGCTTCAACGGCTCGTCGATCTACGGCTACGACACGACGAGGGACGACGGCGGCCGGATCGTCTCGAAGTCGGAGACGATCGGCGGGGTGACCGCGCTCTGGGAGTACCACTACGACCCGGCCGGCCGGCTCGACCAGGTGAAGAAGGACGGCGTGGTGGTCGAGACCTACGGCTACGACGACAACTCGAACCGCACGTCCTGGACCGACTTCTGGGGCACCGGCACCGCCACCTACGACGACCAGGACCGGCTCTCAACCTACGGACCGACCTCCTACACCTACTCCGCCAACGGCGAGCTGCTGACCAAGACCGCGGGCCCGGACACGACGACCTACGGCTACGACGTGCTGGGGAACCTCAGGACGGTGACCCTGCCCACGGGCGTCCAGATCGAGTACCTGATCGACGCCGCCAACCGCCGGATCGGCAAGAAGGTCGACGGCACGCTGGTCTCCGGCTTCCTCTGGCAGAGCCAGCTCCAGCCAGCCGCCGAGCTCGACGGCAACGGCAACGTGGTCGCCGAGTTCGTCTACGCCACGCGGGCCAACGTCCCCGACTACCTGGTCAAGAACGGCACGACCTACCGGATCTTCGCCGACCACCTGGGCAGCGTCCGCCTGGTGGTCGACGCCCAATCCGGCCAGATCGCCCAGCGCCTCGACTACGACGCCTTCGGCCGGATCACCTTCGACTCCAACCCCGGCTTCCAGCCCTTCGGCTTCGCCGGCGGCCTCTACGACCCCCAGACCGGCCTCACCCGCTTCGGCGCCCGAGACTACGACCCCGAGACCGGACGGTGGACGGCAAGGATCCCGATCGGCTTCACCGGCGGCGCGGCGTTGCTCTACGAATACATCGGCAATGACCCCGCCAATCGCACCGACGTCACCGGCCTCGCCGACGATGCGAGCCCTTGGCAAGTCGGCTGGGAGTGGCTGACGGGAACCGGCCCGCGCGTCCACTACTTCAGCGACGGCGACCCGTTCACGGAGCTGCTGCGCAAGCACGAGCACATCCAGGCTCTCATCGCCGGCGTGGAGTCGTGCCAACTCGCGAGCGAGGATGACTTCAATTACAGCCTGAGCGGCGTCGCAGGCGTTCCGAAGTATCTCAGAGACTACTCGACGCTCACGACGGGTGGAGCAACGGGGAACCTTGCTGTCACTTATCTCGGGTCCTACAGTCTCCACTACAAGGTGACCGGCGACACGCTCGATATCCAGATCTTCAACTCATCGACGTTTCCCTCGGCAACCCGACCGCCAGTGCTGGGCTACACCGACTGGTGGAAGCAGAACGTCGCCCCGGCGCTCGATAGTGCCTTCGCCACTGGGCCAATGTCGCCGAAGTACCAGATCTTCAACTTCCAGGAGACGATCGACCGCAGGTGCGGTTGTGATCAATAGGGGTGCCCCGATGAGGAGACTAGTCGCTTTGGCCCTACTCCCGCTGATGGTCGCAGCTTGCCAGCGTCACCTGACCACAGAGGATCTGGTAGGTACGTGGACCCTCACCGAGAGATCGAGGAGCTTTCTCCCCCCTGACCTTCACGACTTGGACGCACGCCTCGTTCTCTCTGCCGATGGGTCCTTCCGCGCCCTTTCACTTCCCGGCGGGATGGTGCATCTGAGCCAGGGCCCTAGCTTGAGAACGATTACGGCCCGCGGCGTCTGGAGAGTTAGCTCTCTTAGCGGTCAGCAACGGGTTCGACTGGGCTTTAGGAAGATCGATGAACTTGGCCCAGTCGACGTTGGGACGGAGCTCCAAATTTCCCTGACCTGGGAACCTCTTTGGCTCTTGTGGTTCGACGGCGACCCCGACGCGGGCCGCCGTCTCGAGTTCGAGCGAAGGAAGTCCCCGTGAAAGCGCGCATGCAAAGCGGACTTTCTAGCGAGAGACGGGAACTGACTCTGGAAGGGGGCCTTCGCATGAGAACCAAGAATCCCTCAGTGAGCTCGCTTGGGCTACTCTTGGTTCTGGCTGCGGCACCGCCACTTTTCGCCGGGGCACATCTTGAGCCCGTTGTCCTGGACGCCGCGGGAACGGGCTTCAACGACTCCTCGGCCTGGACTCCGTCGGGCGGCAACTCTGCGACGACGCTTGGCGAAGCTCGCTTGAAGGCGTTGGAGTTCGCGCTTTCGATCTGGTCGGAGACTCTGGATTCCGACGTGCCGATCCGGGTCGGGGTGCGGTTCGCGTCGATGGGAGGGAGCGGGACGGACGGGGCGATGGGGGCCGGGGGGGCGGCGCGGTGGTTCAAGGACTTTGCCGGGGCGCCGCGGGCCAACACCTGGTACCCGGCGGCGCTGGCCGACAAGCTCGCCGGCTCCGATCTCGATCCGGGGGCGCGTGGACCTCAACCTGGTCTTCAACTCCGACGTCGACGGGCCCAACGTCCTCGGCAGCCACGGCTTCGACTACAGCCTGACCTTGAACCCCGCCGAGGGCGACGTCTCCTTCGTGCTGGTCGCTCTGCACGAGATCGCCCACGGCCTCGGCGTCACCTTGTCGATCGACCCGGTGACCGGGGCCAAGCGCGAGGGGGCCGACGATGCCTACCTGATTCATCTGGTGCGCGCTGGAGCGAACCCGGAGAACCTGGCCGACATGACCGACGCCCAGCGGCTCGGGGCCCTGGTCTCCGGCGCCGAGCTCCAGTGGGACGGCCCGGCCGTCGCCGCCGCGAGCGCTTCTTTGACCGGCGGGACGGCCTCCGGAGGCCGCGTCCTGATGTTCGCTCCAACAACGTATGACCCGAAGGAGAACGGCGTCCACTTCGCGGTCGAGGTCGCGCCGGACGAGATCCAGGAGCCCTCCTACACCGGCAACCAGCTCCGTCAACTTCACATGGCCCTGACCCGTGCCCTGCTCGAGGACCTCGGCTGGGGCCCGCCGCCGGGCTGCCAGGCGGCCGGAGCGCCCTAAGTGCACGGAACGACACGACCCGGGACGACGGCGGCCGGATCGTCTCGAAGTCGGAGACGATCGGCGGGGTGACGCCCTCCTGGGAGTACCACTACGACCCGGCCGGCCGGCTCGACCAGGTGAAGAAGGACGGCGTGGTGGTCGAGACCTACGGCTACGACGACAACTCGAACCGCACCTCCTGGACGGACTTCTGGGGCACCGGCACCGCCACCTACGACGACCAGGACCGGCTCTCAACCTACGGACCGACCTCCTACACCTACACCGCCAACGGCGAGCTGCTGACCAAGTCCGCAGGCCCCGACACGACGACCTACGGCTACGACGTGCTGGGGAACCTCCGGACGGTGACGCTGCCCACGGGCGTCGAGATCGAGTACCTGATCGACGCCGCCAACCGCCGCATCGGCAAGAAGGTCGACGGCACGCTCGTCTCCGGCTTCCTCTGGCAGAGCCAGCTCCAGCCAGCCGCCGAGCTCGACGGCAACGGCAACGTGGTCGCCGAGTTCGTCTACGCCACGCGCGCCAACGTTCCGGACTACCTGGTCCAGAACGGCACGACCTACCGGATCTTCGCCGACCACTTGGGCAGCGTCCGCCTGGTCGTGACTGCCAATCGCGGTTCGATCGCCCAGCGCCTCGACTACGACGCCTTCGGCCGGATCACCTTCGACTCCAACCCGGGCTTCCAACCCTTCGGCTTCGCCGGCGGTCTCTACGACCCCCAAACCGGCCTCACCCGCTTCGGCGCCCGAGACTACGACCCCGAGACCGGACGCTGGACCAGCAAGGATCCGATCGGGTTTGGAGGTGTTGACTCCAACTCATATGGATACAGCCTCCTCGACCCCATCGATCTTCAGGACCTGAATGGCCTTTGGCCAACGCGTATCCACAATGCGATGCTTGAGTACTCCTTTGGCGACATCCTTTCGCCACGAGAGATCGGCATTCTGGAGGACGCGAGCCGGTACGTTGACGCCGATCAAAGTGTGGAGGGCTCCTACAAGCATGCGATGCGAGCGCCCGGACAAGATCCGGCCTTCGCGCGGGAGCTTACTCGTCGCTTCATTCGACTCATGCTTCGGGCAGCCAGATCTGCCGCCAAGAACGGAGCGTGCGACTCCGCGCTCTTTCTCATGGGACCCTTTCACGCGATGATGGATCAGTCGAGTCCATGGCATTCGAGTGTTTCCGGCGAGCCGATAGTCTGGTCTGGCGTTCGATCTTGGAAATATTCTCTGGCTGACATTCACCACGCACTGAGCGAACCGCTTACCTCACCCTACCCCTCAGATTTCAACGGTGAACGGGAATTCATGCGTCGCGCCTACGGGGAAGTATTTGGAGGCCAATGATGCTCAAGAGACGCCTGCAGCTGTTCTTGATCGCTATCACAGTGGAGTCGATCGCGATGGCGTTGCTCCGGTGGAGGACAGCGAACCTTCACTCGCACGAAGATCTCATGATGATGGTGTTGGGGGTGATCCAAGCTCCAGGTCTGCTAGTGGCTAATCTGATCCTGCCAGGTAGCAGTTCTGAGGCCCTGGGCTGGTCCGCCGTGTTCATCGTTCAGGTGTTGCTCCTCTTCCTCGTCGGAGTACTGGTCCGGAACGCACTCGAGAGACGCTACCAAGGTGGGGCCGATACGTGAGGCAACTGCTGAAGTTCAAAGCCGGTCCCGGGCTTGGACAATGGGTGCCAGGACCCCTCGAGTTCCTGAGGATGGTTCTTCAGCGGTGCGCAAGGGACAAGCGCATGGAGCACGCGACCGGATACTCCCTTCGTCTTCTGCGCAGCCATCTCCGTAGAAGCTCTCCATGTTGAAGCCCGAGGATGTTCTTCTGGACTATCCCGATTCTCATCGTCCTCGTCTCGGTCTTGCTATCGATCCGGAGCGGCGTGAGGCGTGCTGCCATTGGGGCAGCGAGCAGCGCATTCGCCTTTGGCTTCGTTGCCTGGTTCGTGTACGGCTTTGTGGACAGTCCGAAGGACCGCTTCTGGGCATTGCAAGCCCTTGTCGGATGTTCGATTGTGGGCTTTGTTCTAGGAGTGTTCACGTTTCGTAATTCCCCGACACCCGGCTCCGGGAGCTTCTAGCTAGGCGACTTCCTGGTCGGCGTCCTCCTGCGCCGGAGTTTGAAGGGGGGTCGCCAGGGGGGAAACTTGTTCGACCGGGAGCTGCAGGGCGTCGCAGAGCGCGGCGATAGGCGTGCGGCCGAGCAGGCGGTAGCCCTGGTGGCTGCGGCGCAGGTTGTAGTACTCGAGGAAGCGGTCGAGGTCGGCCTGGATCTGGTCGACGGCGTCGTACCAGGTCTTACGGCCCTCGACGCGGAAGCACTCGTCGAGCAGGGTGCGGTTCATGCGCTCGACGAAGCCGTTGGTGCGCGGCGAGCGGACCTTGGTGGTGCGGTGCTCGATGTCCTCCATGGCGACCAGCAGCTCATAGGGATGCGTCTCGGGCCGGCCGCAGAACTCTCGGCCGTTGTCGGTCAGGATGGCGCCCACGGGCACGCCCAGAGCCTCGTAGAAGGGCAGGACGCGGTCGTAGAGCAGGTCGGCCGCAGTGACGGGGAGCTTGGAGTTGTAGACCTTGGCGAAGGCCAACGAGCAGAAGACGTCGACGACGACCTGGACGTAGACCTTGCCGACACCCTTCAGGGTCCCCCAGTAGAAGGTGTCCTGGTTCAAGAGTTCACCGGGGCGAGTGGCTTCGACGTGGCGGCAGCGGAAGTCGACGCTGTGGCGCTCGAGCAGCGCGATCTGGTCCTCGGAGAGCACGAAGGCGTTGTCCTTGACCTCGCGCTCGAGGCGCAGCAGGCGCTTGGTACGGGTCTCGAGATTGTGGCGGCTCCACACTCCGCGCACGCCGGTGGCGCCGACGTTGATGCTCTTCAACCGCAGCTCGTTGGAGACCCGATCGGCGCCGTGGGTCGGATGCTCCAGGGCGTAGGCGAGGATCTGCTCCTCGACCTCGGGGGAGACGCGGTTGGGATGGGGGTTGCGGGGGCCGCGCTTCTCTTCGACCAGGGCGGCGGTGCCGCCGACCTGGAAGGCGCGCCGGATCTCGTAGAACGAGTCCCGGTGGTAGCCCATGATCTTGCAGGCTTTCGAGACGTTGCCGAGCTCTTCAGCCAGTTGCAGCAGGGAAAGCTTCCTCTTGGTACTCTGGGACAGGGCGGTCATTTCGGTCCTCCGGGTAGTTGGTTGTGAGCACTTCCAATCTACCCCGGTGACCGGGTTGGCCGCCTTCGCTACGTCCGGCGTAACGAAAGCGGCACTGTCGGAAAATTACGAGAGGAACTCAGTCATACGATGGGCACCAAGCAATTTCGGCGATCTGGGCCGTGGACGCTCGCGATCCTCCTCTTGTGCGGCGGGGCGGATCTAAGGGCGAGCTCACACTTCGAAGCAGTCGTCCTGGACCGCGAAGCGTTGGGCTTCAACGACAGCTCGCTTGGACCCCGTCGGGCGGCAACCCCGCGACGACGCTCGGCGAGGCTCGGTTGAAGGCGTTGGAGTTTGCGCTTTCGATCTGGTCGGAGACGTTGGATTCGGACGTGCCGATCCGGGTCGGGGTGCGGTTCGCATCGATGGGAGGGAGCGGGACGGACGGGGCGATGGGCGCCGGGGGCGCGGCGCGGTGGTTCAAGGACTTTGCCGGGGCGCCGCGGGCCAACACCTGGTACCCGGCGGCGCTGGCCGACAAGCTCGCCGGCTCCGACCTCGATCCGGGAGCGCTGGACCTCAACCTGGTCTTCAACTCCGACGTCGACGGACCCAACGTCCTCGGCAGCCACGGCTTCGACTACAGCCTGACGCTTGAACCCCGCCGAGGGCGACGTCTCCTTCGTGCTGGTCGCTCTGCACGAGATCGCCCACGGCCTGGGCGTCACCCTGTCGATCGAGCCGGCGACCGGGGCCAAGCGCGAGGGGGCCGACGACGCCTACCTGATTCATCTGGTGCGCGCTGGAGCTAACCCTGAGAACCTGGCCGACATGACCGACGCCCAGCGGCTCGGGGCGCTGGTCTCCGGCGCCGAGCTCCAGTGGGACGGCCCGGCCGTCGCCGCCGCGAGCGCTTCTCTGACCGGCGGGACCGCCGCGGGCGGCCGGGTCCTGATCTACGCTCCGACGACCTACGACCCGAAGGAGAACGGCGTCCACTTCGCGGCCGAGGTGGCACCCGACGAGATCCAGGAGCCCTCCTACACCGGCAACCAGCTTCACATGGCCCTGACCCGCGCCCTGCTCGAAGACCTCGGCTGGGGCCCGCCGCCGGGCTGCCAGGCGGCCGGGGTGCCGTAGCGAGAGCCACGGCTACGACACGACCCGCGACGACGGCGGCAGGATCGTCTCGAAGTCGGAGACAATCGGCGGAGTGACCTCGCTCTGGGAGTACCACTACGACCCGGCCGGCCGGCTCGACCAGGTGAAGAAGGACGGCGTGGTGGTCGAGACCTACGGCTACGACGACAACTCGAACCGCACCTCCTGGACGGACTTCTGGGGCACCGGCACCGCCACCTATGACGACCAGGACCGGCTCTCATCCTACGGGCCGACCTCCTACACCTACACCGCCAACGGCGAGCTCCTGACCAAGTCCGCCGGCCCGGACACGACGACCTACGGCTACGACGTGCTGGGGAACCTCCGGACGGTGACCCTGCCCACGGGCGTCCAGATCGAGTACCTGATCGACGCCGCCAACCGCCGCATCGGCAAGAAGGTGGACGGCACGCTGGTCTCCGGCTTCCTCTGGCAGAGCCAGCTCCAGCCCGCCGCCGAGCTCGACGGCAACGGCAACGTGGTCGCCGAGTTCGTTTACGCCACCCGGGCCAACGTCCCGGACTACCTGGTCAAGAACGGCTCGTCATACCGGATCTTCGCCGACCACCAGGGAAGCGTCCGCCTGGTGGTCAACGCCAGCGACGGTTCGATCGCCCAACGCCTCGACTACGACGCCTTCGGCCGCATCACCTTCGACTCCAACCCCGGCTTCCAGCCCTTCGGCTTCGCAGGGGGGCTCTACGACCCGCAGACCGGCCTCGTGAGATTCGGCGCCCGAGACTACGACCCCGAGACCGGGCGATGGACCAGCAAGGATCCGATTGGGTTTGGAGGTGGAGACGCCAATCTCTACGGATACGTGCTCGGGAATCCAGTCAATCTCACGGACGATGACGGCCGAGCTGTGCCGCTAATCGTGGTTGTGCCGGTCGTGGCAGGCTTGGTCGGGGGCTTGATATCAGGATTGACGGCGGATGAGTGCGAGGGCTTCTGGAGTGCATTCGGCCGGGGATTCCTGTCCAGCGCAGCTGGCTCCTTCGTCGCCGTCGGCCTCGGTGGCGGAGGCCTCGGACTTGCACCATGGATCGCCGGTGGCGCGGGGGGGTTTACAGGTTCCGTTGTGAATCAGGGACTATCGGGCCGCAGGGATGGGGTCGACCTCGCGATCGATACTCTGACCGGCGCTGGACTAGGAGCGGGCGCTGCGGCGTCCCTGCCCATAAGCGGGAGATTCGAGCCTGGAGTACTTCGACCACGTCCAGTGGCGGACATCTTTCTCAAGCCCATGTCCAGGAGGCTCGGGGTGGCCGAGGCAGGGTCTGCTTTCGGCTCAGGCCTGAGTAGCTCAATAAGAATGAGCGCCCAACGCTTCAATTCGGGGAAAGAGGACTGCGGATGCCAATGACAAACCGAGAGCTGCTCAAGTTCGCCGTCGGCATCAGCGCCTGTGCGCTACTCATCCATGTTGCAAGCGTGCTGTTCGTCCATTTCGCGGTTAGCGCTCTGCTTCTGGTGGAGCTAGTCGCTGCCTTGATAGCGATTTCAGCACCTCCGCTTCGGGAACAGGCTCCAAGGCTTCTCAGGCTCGCAGCCATCGGAACTGCAATTGTTACCATCGCCGTCGTTGCCGATGAAGCGGCTCACCGAGCACTCGCAGGGAGCGCGATTGAGACCGGGCGCATCCTGATCTCCGCGCTCTTCGCGGCGGCTCTTACCGTGATTTGGATTGAGCTCGGGCGGCCCGGCAAGTCGGAAGACTAGGAAGCGCTTCTGAGCTTCGAAGTCGGCGGGCCACCGTGGGCGTTCCCCCTCCAGTACGACCGTTGTTCAGGAAGTGATGGCGGGCGAGCAGACAATGAACGGTGGGACGAGCTCCAGGGTTCCGGTGTTGGCGGCGGACGCGGGCATCGCTTATTTCGGAGTCCCTGTCCGCGGTCCGCGACCCGCGGTACTTCATCCGGAATGGGGCCAAGGGGGCGGCCCCGAGTACGTTCGAACTCTATGGTGGCCAGAATGAACGATCTCAAGTTCCGAGGAGACGATGGTCGTAGTGAGGTCGAATTCGATCTCTCTACCTGGATCAAGTGTCAGGAGGATCTGTGCACCGCCGAAGCCCTGATGCGCGTGCATGCCGGGCGGGGCGGCTGGAGATTCCTGGCGAACATTAGAGGAGGATGGCCAGCCAAACGACTACTCCGATCGACTCTCATGTCGAGGGAGGAAGTCCGGCTATCTCTGAATCCGCAATTCCTCGAGAACGGAGAGTTCTACTACGTGTTGTCGCGGCATCGCTGGAGAACCTTTCTAGGCTCAATCCGAAGAGAGATAGAGCATGAGGAAATCGACGTACTGCAACCAAGCGACGCGAGAAACATCGACAGATTTCAGCGCAGCCTGCAGCATGGCCTAAGTCAAGGAAGGTCCCAATGACGATTCAGTCTGTCTTGTAGAGCCAATTCTTCCAAGGCGGTTCGGGCTGACGTGGTCGATTCTGAGGCACTCTGCGTGCGTGGCACCTCGGTCGCTCGGCGCTCTCGCAGCCGTTCTTCTGGTGAGGCAAATGAAACCGTACGAGATCGGACAAACGACTGTCCCAAGGACCACTTTCGAGGCGATCAGAGACCTTGGCGCAGTCGAGAGGGGCCGGTTCCTCGTTGATGCAGCAGGTGGGAGCTATCTAAGAGCAGCCTTCGGAACTGCATGGGGTGAGACGGGTGCAACAATCGGCACCGGGCTCACTCCGGGAGGATACCTTCTCGGAGTCGGTGCCCTTGAGGCGGTGGACTATCAAACCCGAAACTGAGGCAGAACCATGAACCTTTTCGAGCTTCTCACCGTGCTTGTTGTCATCGGCGCGGGCTATCTAGTGGGCAGGTACCTGGGCGCGATGTATGGCTTGCTGGGATGGCTGGGCGGTGTTGTCTCAGGGGTCGCCGGGGCGACCGCAGTCTATCTGGCCTTCCGACGCCTGATCGGGATCTCTCGCAAGAACCGGAGCCAACCTTGAATCTGGGTGGGATCTCTATCCTCGGGCGCTCGGAGGAAGCCGCGGACCAACCGCCACAGATGCAATATCGGTTGCAGGTTCGGCTTCTGCTCGAGTAAGAACAGTAGGAGCTACCTATGTTCAGTAGAAGCACGAGTAGCGATGCACTCGGTTGGGGGGTCATGGGATTGGCTCCTCTTGCGGTGATCATTGCCTTCGGATTACGCGAGCAACTCGGCCCGCTCGAGCTGATTTCGCTTGTGACGAGTATTGGCGGGGGATACGCAAGTGAGCTGCTGAGCGTGCTTCGAGGCCGCCTACGCGGGGGAAGGGCTCTTCTGAGTCTCGGGAGCCTTCTTCTTGGACCACTCGGCGGACTCGTGCTTCTACCCATCTCACCGCTCGCGTGCTTGACCTATTTCGGGGGAGCTGGAGCGTTCATGATGTTCTCCGCTTCCTTGGAGGCCGCAAGGAGTCCTCGCGATCACTCGTCCCACGATGACTCCAGGCCGGGGACGGATTCCGAAGGGCTCTGATGGTGAATTCGAGTCGGTTCCTAGCCGCCGAACCGCCGGGGAGGAATCCGTGGCAGGCGACTTAAATTGGTCGAGTCAACCGATTCGTCTCATGCGCAAAGGCGGAGACCTCTATCTCTACGAGGACAAGGACCGGGCTGTCGAGCTTCAGATCGACATGTTCTCTGGGGAGCCTCAGCGTGTCATCTGCCTGTCGACGATGCTTGCCATTCAGAAACCGGGAGTGGCACCAGAACCGTTGGGACGCTCGGAGCAGAGAGCGCTGGCAGAGCGAATTGCGGCGCACCTCAAGAAGCAAGGATATTCGGTCGAGATCCAGGACTGAGCATGAACCTGACTGGGTAGTTCCAAGCAAGAGACAAGGAGTCGCCGAAATGAAGCGGTGCACGCGCATGGATCGGATTCGGACCGGCTTGCTGCTGACTTCCCTGGTCGCAGCTCCAGGCTTCGCAGCTGCTCATCTTGAGACCGTGGTGCTGGACTCCGCGGGAGCGGGCTTCAACGATGCTTCGGCCTGGACGCCGTCCGGCGGCAACCCCGCGACGACGCTCGGCGAAGCTCGTTTGAAGGCCCTGGAGTTCGCGCTTTCGATCTGGTCGGAGACGTTGGAGTCGGAGGTGCCGATCCGGGTCGGGGCGCGGTTCGAGTCGATGGGGGGGAGTGGGACGGACGGGGCGATGGGGGCCGGGGGGGCGGCGCGGTGGTTCAAGGACTTTCCCGGGGCGCCGCAGGCCAACACCTGGTACCCGGCGGCGCTGGCCGACAAGCTCGCCGGCTCCGACCTCGATCTCGGAGCCGTGAACGTCAACTTGGTCTTCAACTCCGACGTCGACGGACCCAACGTCCTGGGCAGCCACGGCTTCGACTACAGCCTCACCTTGAACCCCGCCGAGGGCGACGTCTCCTTCGTGCTGGTCGCCCTGCACGAGATCGCCCATGGCCTCGGCGTCACCCTGTCGATCGAGCCGGCGACCGGGGCCAAGCGCGAGGGGGCCGACGATGCGTTCCTGATTCACCTGGTGCGCGCGGGAGCTAACCCTGAGAGCCTGGCCGACATGACCGACGCCCAGCGGCTCGGGGCCCTGGTCTCCGGCGCCGAGCTCCAGTGGGACGGCCCGGCCGTCGCCGCTGCGAGCGCTTCTCTGACCGGCGGGACGGCCTCGGGAGGCCGGGTCCTGGTGGAGATCGAGGATTGAGACGAGAATCCGCCGCTAGACCGGTCAGAACCACCGGTGGAAGCGAGAACGATCACATGAGCCGGAGTCACCCGACGAGCACCTTTCGCGCGAGCCGAGGCGGCTACGTCGGATTCGGGATCATCTTCGCCTACGCCATCGGAATGATGGCGGTGATCATCACGCACGATCCTCGGCCTGGGAGCTGGCTGGTCTTGCTGCTCGTAGCGGCTGCCGCCTGTTTCGTTTGGGCCTGGCTCAGGGCCTTTCGACTCGAAATCTCGGAGACCGCGCTCGTCTACACTACCCTGCGCACTCGCCGAGTGGTCGGCCTCGAGCAGATCCAGAGCGTCGATCTCTCGGTGGAGCCGTTCGCCTCGCCGACCGGCCCCACCGTGCGGCTCACTCTGTCGCTGAATAGTGACGAGGAGCCACTGATCATCAATGCCAAGGTGTTCGACAAGTCCGCCGTACGCGCCGTCTTCGCCCTCGCGCCAGGAGCGGATCGTGGCGGACTCCTCACCCGTGGCGTCCTCAGGGACTAGCACAAGCTACGTGAGCGATCTGTCCTACTGCGCCGGCGCCCTCGTCCTCCTGGGCTTCGCCTTCTGGTACTTCGGGAGAAGGCCGGTCCGCCACGTCGTGCCACAGGTCGAGCTCGAGCGCTATCTCGGAGAACCTCTCCGGCGCAGAGCCGAGGCCGGTTGGATCCGGCTCGAGAGGGAGAGGGATCCGGAGTTCATTCAGTTTTCGAGCTATGTGAGAGAGGGCGGTGCCGGACTCGAGCTCTCCTTCCCGCGTGCCCCCTGGTCGGAGCCCGTCTATCTCGAGGTGGCGCGGCGGGCCGCGGAACAGGGTCTCCAACCGGAGAGACAGCCGGTCGACGGCGGAGACGTCCGAGAGTTCCTCGTCGTGGACTTCGAAGCCGACGTCGCGAATGCGGCCTGCTTCTCACGGCTCGTCTTCTCCGACGTCTTCGGCGCTCCCGCGGACGAACGGCTGGTCGTGACGATGCACTGGTAGTGCACCCACGGATCGCACTCGAATCCGGAGGATCACCATGTGGCTCGCGTTGTGGCTCATGCTATCGACCCCGCTCTCCGGGGGAACCCCGGCCACCCACCCCCGGGTCGAGATTCATCTCTGCGGGCTGGAGCGGACGGACCCCCAGCTCGCGGAGATGACCTTCTTTGCGCTCTACGAGGTCGAGCTCGGCGAAGACGGTGTCCCGGTGCGAATCGAGCGGGTGAAGGACATTCCGCAGATCGCGGCCGCGGCGGCAGCATGCGTGAAGACCTGGCGGCTCGAGGGCTTCGGCTCGGGCTTCAAGACCTTCGCGAAGCTCTCCTGGGACCACGGCTTGCTGCGCGGAGCGCAATTGGGGGATGCCGACACTGTATTCCGGGTCGTGGTGGACAGGCCCTGAGACGGGAATCCTCCAGTGTCGATTTCGCCGGCGGACCTGCCCACCTCCCTATCGCGTCGTCGAATGGAGCCCCGTCGAAGCGCACTACACCGGGCTCGGAGGTGCACGATGCAACCTCGAAGACTGCTGATCGCCGTTCTCGCAATGCTCTCCATGACGGCAAGCGACCGGGCATCCCAAGCGCCCGCGAGCGGAGCACCGGGTGCCCCGGAGCCGGGGTGGCCCAGCGCCTTTGAGGAGTGCTTCCCGAAGGGCGGCCTGGGAATCGTCGACAGAGACGTCTACATCGACCTGCGCTCGCCCACGAACGCACTGATCCTCGCGGACGGCGCCCGGTGGACCGGACGAAGCCGGGGATCCGGGCAGGTGGTGCTTCTCTGGAACCGTGCTCCGGTGACGCCGGAAGAGCTCCCCCGGGATTTCCAGATCGAGAAGTCCGTCCTGATCTCCTTCGAGAGGGGAAGAGTCGCCTTCGTCGACTTCCCCGCTCGGAGAAGCGGCTACTACAGGAGGCAGGCGGCGCTCTCGCAGGAGTCTCCGGACCTCCGGAAGGTGCCGCGCATTCCGGCGAAGGGTCGGGTGCAGGACTCCGGATCGCCCGAGGTCGAGAAGCTCCTCCGTGCCCCGGACGAGCTCCTCGAAGGCGTCCTAGCGCAGATTCCGGGCGAGACTCCCCTGCCGTCGTCGGTTCTCGACTACTGGCCGCGGATGACCGTGGGCGACCTGGCGCTGGTCTTCGTCACCGATCTCTTCCTCGGCGCCGACGGCACCACGTCGGCGCCGGAGCTTTGCTGGGTCAACCTCCTCGACGTGCGGGGCCCTCATCGCCCCGCCTGGGAGGCCCTCGCTTCCTATCTCGAGGAGCACCGCCGCAGCGACCTCCGCGAGAGGATCGCCGCCGTGGTCCACTCCTACGGCGAATCCCTGCGGTGGGACGAGGATGCCCGCTGCTTCCGCGTCGCCGGACGCCCGCTCGTCACCTGTCCATCCGCGACCTCCAGCGCCCCGGTTGCTTCCCCTCCGGCGCACACGAACGGCGGGAAACCGTGACGTTCGCCGACAGCCTGTCGTCGGTCGGGTAGAGCCTGAGATGCGGCGTCTCCTGATCCTGGTTCTCGGCGCACTCGCCCTGCTCGTCGCCCTCGCGGCGGCGATCGAGTGGGCCGCGCGGAGCCAGCGCGGCCGCGAGGTCGCCTCCTCGTCCACCCGGATCGGCCGGCACACCGTCGTTGCGTCGCTGCTGCAGCAGGATCGGTCTCTCTACGCCGCGGTCGAGTGGCGGCGGATCTCCTTCCTTTCCGACCGCTCCATCGAGCGCCTCGTGGCGACCGACGACCCGGAGCTCGCGCGAGCGCTCGGCCATCTCTTCAGCGAGCGTCTGACCGACGGCTGCCGGACGGCGATCGACCCGGACCGCCTCCTCGTCCACTTCGACTTCTCCGGCCACGCCCTCGACTTCGACCTCCGGTCCGAGACCTGGGGCGAGATCCGCACCCGGGACGGGGCCCCACCAAGCGGAACCTCGACCGCTCCGTAGCGGCGAGCGATCAGGCAGCCGAACGCGAAGCCCGAGAACCCTCGCTCCTCGACCTGGCCTGGGGGGAAGCATCGGATGAGAATGCGATGAGAAGTCAGATGAAGTGCTGGACGGCGCTCGCCATCTTGGTAGCCATCGCTGCACTCGTCGTCGTCAGCGGCGTGAAGGCAAACGACCTGCGCTGGATTGGTCCGCTGGCTGGGATTCGAGACAGACTGGCCCCCGAGTTTCCTCCGGGAACTCCTCGGCGCGAGATCGAAGCGAGGCTGCTGGCCAAGGGGATGCCCATCACCCTGCGGCAGAACATCGGCCTCCGTGACGGGAAGGGTGAGCTCGCCGGAACCACCCACGTCTGCGCTCGCGCGTACGAATATCGGATCTTCCTGGTCAGGTTCGACATCACGGTCTGCATGGCTTTCGACGAGGGAGATCATCTCGTGCGGCTTGAGGTCCGCAGGTCTTCCGACTCCATCTGATCGCCAAGCGAAAAGGGCTCCACGCGTGATCCGAGGCACGTCCACTCGGATCGCCGGTGAAGTCGAGTCAAGGCCGGTCCGGTGCCCGGCACGATCGGGTCAACCCGGCCAACTCCCTCGACCTCGACCGCGACGATGCCGGCCGCATCACCACCCGCACCGAGACCCTCGCCGGCACGACCCACGTCCTCACCTACACCTACGACCCGGACCGCGACTGGCCGACCGAGGTCCGCCGGGGCGGAAATCTCGTCGAGTCCCACAGCTAGGAAGGCACCCTGGGTCTGTTGTCGGCGTCACGAAGAGATCCACAGGCGCTTCCGGGTTCAGTCGTCCCCGGCATCGGCCCCGTTCGGGCGGTACTGGAAGACCTCCTCGAGGGGCTTGCCGAAGGCGGCGGCGATGCGGAAGGCGAGCTCGAGGGAGGGCGAGTACTTGCCGGCCTCGAGGGCGAGGATCGTCTGGCGGGTCACGCCGGCGGCTTCGGCGAGCTGCTGCTGTGTCATCTCGCCGGCCTCGAAGCGGAAGCGGCGGATCCGGTTGGCCACGCGCGACGGTGCCACGGCTCAGGACCCCCGGCGGTAGGCGACGATCTGGGTCAGCGCCTTGGCCGTCTCGGCGAGCACCAGGCAGAGCAGGAAGAGCTGAACCAGGAGCTGCACGGAGAGCGGACCCGGCGCCGGGCCGGAGACCCAGGTCGCCCCGGTGACCCCCAGGATCAGAACCACGGCCGTGCTCGCGAAAGTGAAGTAGCCGACCTTGAACGACCTCGCCTCGATCGCGCGGTCGCGCTCGTCCACCGGCTCGCGCCGCGACACGACGCCGATCGCGATCCCCAGGACCGTCATCAGCACCACCAGGAAGACCACGGCGGCCACGAACAGGCCGAGAACGGTCGCCGGCTCGACCTCGCCCCGGGCGAAGCGCCCGAAGACCGAGACGAAATAGGGTCCGAACACGATCATCATCCCGGCCAGCGTGGCCCAGGCACTCTTCTCACGCATCGTCATCTCCCAACCTCCGGTTTCGAATCGATCGTCAGGTTCCTTCGACCGGACAAAATGTACGCTACGAATTACTCTATGTCAAGAATTTTTTACTTCCGGATGCCCCCCAGCCCGTGCTCTCCGCCCTCGCGCCTTGCGGAGGGCGCCCGACGTGACTACACTATGTTCCTACGACCTGGAGGAACCTCGTGAAGGCCGTCAACGTCCGGCAGCTCAAGAACAACCCCTCCGAGGCGCTGCGCTCGGCGCGGCGGGAACCGGTCGTCGTCGTCCGGCGGGACCGGCCCGAGGCGCTGCTCGTCCACCTCGACGACGAAGCCCTGCTCTCCGAACCGGGCGTCCGGCGGGCGCTCGCCACCGCGCTGTTCCGCGACCGGAGCCTGTCGCTGGGGCAGAGCGCGCGCCTGGCCGAGCTTCCGATCGCCGAGTTCCTGCAGCACCTCTCGCGCCTGGGTGTGCCGATCCTTGGCGGCACCGCGGCCGATGTGCGCGAGGACGCGGAGACCGCCGAGCGATGGCGCGCAAAACCGTCGCGGCCGACGCCAGCCCGCTGATCGGCCTCGCCGCCGCCGGAGCGTTCGACCTCCTGCGCGCGCTCTTCGGCCGCGTCGAGGTCACCGCCGAGGTGCGCGACGAAGTCCTGGCCGGGGGCGAACTGCCCGGCGCCGCCGAGCTCGCCGGAGCGATCCGGGAGGGCTGGATCCGAGTCGCGCCCGCCCCGCGCCGCGGCGCGGACTTCCCCGAGCTCGGCGCCGGCGAGGCGAGCACGCTCGCCCTCGCCCTGGAGCCGGCCGACTGCCTGGTCCTGATGGACGATCCGCTCGGCCGCGCCCGCGCCCGCTCGCTCGGAATCCCCGTCACCGGACTCGCCGGAGTGCTGCTCGCCGCCCGGCGGAGCGGCGCGGTGCCCGAGCTGCGCCCGCTCTTCGACCGGCTCGCCGCGAGCGGCTTCCGCCTGGGCGAGGAGATCGTCCGCGCCGTGCTCGCCGAAGCCGGCGAGATTCCGGACCCTTGAACCTCCGCACGCGAGCCTGCGCCCTCCGCCATCGCCCGTGGCATAGTCGGCGGCAAGGGGGTGGCATGGACACACTGCGCCGGCCGTCGCTTCGGGTTTCGCTCCTTCCCGCGGCTCTCCTTCTCCCTCTCCTCTCCTTCGCAGCCGCCTCGGCCGCCTCAGCCACCGCAGCCACCTCAGTTACCTCAGCCAGCTCAGCCACCGCAGCCACCGCGGCCATTTCAGCCACCGCCGTCGCGCGCGCCGGGGTGATCCGGCCGGTCGTCGTGCCGCCTCCGGGCGGGGCGGTGGGCGTCGATCCGCCGCGGAGCGAAGCGCCGCGCCCCGGCTTCGTCCGGCGGGTCGGGCTGGATCTGCGCGACCTCGCGCTGGCGCCGGCGCACCTCCGATCGCGCGGGTGGACGCGGCTGGCGGCCGGGGTCGCGGCGGTCGGGGTCGTGCACCTGTTCGACGACCGCATCCGCTCCTCGATGCTCACCTCCGGCGGCGACGGCGGGCGGCGGTTCGCCGAGCGCGTGCGGCCGCTCGGGCAGGCCGGCGGGCTGGCGCTGCTCGGGGCGGCGTGGGTCGTGGGCGAGCTCGGGCACCGGGACGGCTGGAAGGCGACCGCGGCCGACGGCTTCGAGGCCACGCTCGTCTCGGCCGGGATCGTCTCGCCCCTGCTCAAGCGCGCCTTCGGGCGGCCGCGGCCGATCTCCGGCGACGAGAGCGGCGAGCTCGCCGACGCCGGCCAGTCGCTCCCCTCCGGCGAGGCGACCGAGGCCTTCGCCCTGGCCTCCGTCCTCTCCGCCCACGCCCGGAGCGGCTGGCTCAAAGCCGCGGCGTGGACCGCGGCCGGAGCGGTGGGCTGGAGCCGGATGCGCCTCGACGCCCACTGGGCCTCCGACGTCGCCGCCGGCGCGTTGATCGGCGCGGCGACCGGCGAGTGGATCGTCCGGCGCAACCGGCCCGACCTCGGGGCCCAATTCGCGAGGCCCGAGCGGTTCCGCTGGGCGTTCGCGCCGATGGCGGCGCCTTCGGGGCGCGGATTCGGAGTCGGGGCCGTCGCCGTGTTCTGATTCGGCCGGGATGACGTCCACCGCACCGGAGCGCCGGCGCGACCTCGTCGTCGCGGCGGCCGTCCTGCTGCTCGCCTTCGCCTTCCAGGGGACGCGCGGGATCTGGGAGCCCGACGAGGGGTTCTACTCGAACTGCGCCCTGGGCATGGTGCGGACGGGCGACTGGCTGGTGCCGGAGCTCAACGGCCGCCCCTTCCTCGACAAGCCGCCGCTCGTCTACTGGAGCATCGCCTCCGGGCTCGCGCTCGGCGGCACGAACGAGTGGGCGGCGCGCGCCGCGCACGCGCTCTGGTCCGCCGGCACCGCGCTCGTCCTCGGCTGGCTGGCGGGGATGTGGTGGGGGCGCCGCGCCGGGCGCTGGGCGGCGCTCGTCTACGCCACGATGCTCCTGCCCTTCCTCGCCGGCAACGTCCTGACCCCCGACGTGCCGCTCGCCTTCGCCGCGGCGCTGGCGTGGGCGCTCTTCTGGCGCCTGGAGCGGAGCCGCGGCCCGCTCGTCCGCGTCGCCTGGGGTGCCGCGGTCGGCGCCGCGATCGGCCTCGGCGCGCTGGCCAAGGGTCCGGCGATCCTGGTGGTCACGGCGCCGATGGCGGTCGTCGCGGCGCGCCGGCTGTGGAGCGCCGGGCGCAGGATCGCCGCGATCGGCTCCGACCCCGGCTACCTTGCCGCGGCGCGTCGTCCTGCTCGCGATCGCGCTGCCCTGGCCGCTCTACGTCGGGCGGCGATCTGCCCGGCGGGATCGGGTACCTGTGGGACAACCAGGTCGCCGGGCGCCTGGTCCACGAGGGCTACGCGCGCAACCCGGGTCCGCTCGGCGGCTTCGAGGTCTACCTGCCGACGCTCCTGCTCGGCGCGCTCCCCTGGTGCCTCGCCTGGCTTCGCCGCGGCCCCGGCCAGGAGCGGGTCCTCTCGCGCGCGTTCTGGTCGCGGCTGCCCGGGCGCCCGGTCGCGCTCGAGCTCGCGGTCTGGTTCGCGCTGCCGCTGGCGGTCTTCCTCGCCGCCAGCTCGCGCCTGCCGCTCTACGTCCTGCCGCTGTTCGCGCCGCTCGCGCTCGCGACCACGCGCCGGCTGACCGGGCCGGGCGGGTGGTTCGAGCACGGCAGCGGGCCGGCGGCGCGGATCGGGCTCGCCGCCTGGGTCGTCCTCCTGCTCGCGGTCAAGGGGGGCGCCGCGCTCTACGACACGCCGCTCGACTCGCGCCGGCTGGCGCAGGAGCTGCGCGCCGCGGGCGTCGCGACGACGAGCCGGATCGTCACCGTCGACCTGAAGAAGAACGGCCTCGCCTTCTACGGCTACGCCCACCTCGAGCAGACCACCCAGGCCGCCGTCCCCTACCCCTTCTACTCACCGCTGGCGCGGTTGTCGGAGGTGGTCGGGCGGATGCAGGGCGACCGGCGCGAGCGGCTCTTCCTGGTCGAGACGAAGAAAGCCGACGAGGTCGCGGCGATCCTCGAGGGTGCAGGTTTCGAGGCTCGGCGCGTTCCGGTGTCCGAGGAGTACGTACTGCTCGACTCGACGGAGAGGTGACAGTCACGCCACATCTGAGATGTGGCGTGACTGTCACCGGCACGCCGCGCTCAGCTCTCCGCTTGCGTCGACAGCACGCCGTGGCGGCCGGCGACCGGCGCATGCACCAGCGCACACTCGGGCAGTGGGCCCGCCGCGCGCCGGGCGCGCAGCAGCTCGCCCAGGGGAACGCCGTGGACCCCCGCCGCTTCGAGGTCGGCGAGGAAACGGGCGAAGTCGGCGGCGTAGGGGCCGCCCTCGAGCTCGGCGTGGAGGGTGAAGACCGGCCAGTCGGCGGCGCGCGCACGCGCGACCATGTCGCGGAAGTAGGCGGGCGCGTCGGCGTGGGTGTCGCCGAGAGCCTCGTCGAGCGTCGGCAGGGTGTTCGGCACCTGCGGGGTCGCCAGCGTCCGGCCGGCGACCACGGGCAGGAACGGCTCGCGCCCGCGGCAGTCGCTGCCGTAGTCGAGACCGAAGGTCTCCTGGTGCACGAGCGCCGCGTCGCGCGAGAGCCAGGCCGGCGCGGCGTAGGTCTTGGGCGGCTCGCCGAAGACCTCGAGATAGGCGGCGCGCCCGCGGTCGAGCTCGGCCGCGACCCGTGCCTCGGACCAGCCGAGCAGCCGGTCCTGCCAGCTCCGGTGATCCCAGGCGTGGACCCCGGTCTCGTGCCCCTCGGCGCGCGCGCGGCGCGCGAGCTGCGGGAAGGCGAGCGCGATCGGGCGCGACGGCAGCAGCGTTCCCGACAGGATCGTGCGCAGGCCGTAGACGCGGGCGGCGCCGGTGCGGCGCATCTTGGCCAGGAACCCGGGGCGCAGGAGGTTCAGCACCGCGCGCCCCGAACGGTCGGGACCGAACGAGAGGTAGATCGTGGCGTGGACGCCGGCGGCGCGGAAGGCGTCGAGCAGGCTCGGCACGCCGTCGCGCATCCCCTCGTGGGTGTCCACGTCCACCCGCAGACCGAGGAGCCGGCGCGCGGTAGCGGCGTTGCCCGCCGTCACGTCGCGGCTCAGGCCTCGGGCGCCGCCGACGGCCCCTGCGACTGCTTCCAGTCGGCCAGGAAGGCGTCGAAGGTGCGCGCGATCGCGTCGTCGAGCGTCGTCGACGGGTTCCAACCCAGGAGCTTCTTCGCCTTGGCGATCGACGGCTTGCGGCTGACGATGTCCTGGTAGCCGCCGCCGAAGTAAGTGCCGGCGTCCACCCCCTGCATCTTCGGCTCGACGTAACCGGGGATCTCGTCGCGTCGAGACTCGTAGATGCGGACCAGCCGCTCGGCGAGCTCGGTGATCGAGCACTCGTTGTCCGGGTTGCCGACGTTGAAGATCTGACCGTCGCACACCCCGCCCGGGTTCTCGATGATCTTCATCAGCGCGTCGATGCCGTCCTCGAGCCAGGTGAAGCAGCGCTTCTGGCTGCCGCCGTCGACGAGCTGGATCGGACTGCCCTGCATGAGGTCGACGATGAACTGGGTCAACACCCGCGAAGAGCCCTCCTTGGCGGCGTAGATGTCGTCCAGGCGCGGGCCGATCCAGTTGAAGGGGCGGAAGCAGGTGTAGCGCAGCCCCCGCTGCTGCGCCATCGCGGCGATGACCCGGTCCATCAGCTGCTTCGAGCAGGCGTAGATCCAGCGCGGCTTGTTGATCGGACCGTAGACCAGCGGGCTCGAGTCCTCGTCGAAGTCGGGGTCCGGGCACATGCCGTAGACCTCCGAGGTCGAGGGGAAGACCACCCGCTTCTCGTACTTCAGGCACTGGCGCACGACGCGCAGGTTCTCCTCGAAGTCGAGCTCGAAGACGCGCAGCGGGTTCTTGACGTAGGTCGCCGGAGTGGCGATCGCGACCAGGGGCAAGACGACGTCGCACTTGCTGACGTGATACTCGATCCACTCGCGGTTGATCGCGATGTCGCCCTCGAGGAAGTGCAGGCGCGGGTCGCCCAGCGAATGGTCGAGCTTGCCGGAGGCGAGGTCCATGCCGTAGACCTCCCAGTCGGTCGTGGTCAGGATGCGGCGGGTCAGGGCGTTGCCGATGAAACCGTTGACGCCCAGGATCAGGACCTTCATGGCGAACCCTCCGGAGTGCCGAGACGGTCGCCGGGCGAGACGCCGGCGACCCGAGCGAAGGTGCACGCGGGCAGCTCGGGCTGCCGCGCGAGCTGGACGGTGATCAGACGCAGCGCGCCGCCGCCGGTGGCGACGGTGATCCCCTCGCGGCCGCACGCCACGACGGTGCCCGGCTCGGGGTCGCGGACCCCGGGCTCGCGCGGTGCCGCGGCGACCGGTTGCGCCCACCAGACCAGGAGCCGGTCGCCGTTCCAGACGGTGAAGGCGCCCGGGTAGGGGTGGGTGACCGCGCGCACCAGGTCGTAGATCGCCGCCGCCGGGGCGGACCAGTCGATGCGCCCGTCCTCGGGCTTGCGGCCGCCGAAGTACGAGCCGCGCGCGAGGTCGAGCGGCGTCGCGCGCGCGCTGCCCGCGGCCATTGCCGGCAGCGCCCGGTCGAGCAGCGCACGCGCCGCTCGCTCGAGCTTGACGTAGAGGCTGAACGCGGTGTCTTCGAAATCGATCGGCACCCGCTCCTGGTCCACCAGATCGCCGGCGTCGGGCTTGGCGACCATGTAGTGGAGGCTGACTCCGGTCTCCTGCTCACCCCGGACCAGCACCCAGTTGACCGGCGCCCGGCCGCGGTAGTAGGGCAGCAGCGAGCCGTGGAGGTTCAGGGCGCCGCGGCGCGCCCCGGCCAGCACCGGCGCCGGGATCATCCAGCGGAAGTAGAAGGAGAAGAGGAAGTCCGGCTCGGCGGCGGCGACGGTCTCGGCGATCGCCGGGTCGGAGGCGCTCTCGGGGAGGATCACCGGGATGCCGTGCTCGGCCGCCAGCTCGGCCACCGATCCCCACCAGATCTCCTCGCCCGGCGCGTCGCGGTGGGTGACCACCGCGGCGACCTCCCAGCCGTGCCGGAGCAGCGCCTCGAGGCCGAGGCGTCCCATCGTGTGGTAGCCGAAGACGACCGCCCTCACGCGCCGCCCGCCCCCTCCGGCGTCCCCTCGCCGCTGCGGATCACTTCGCGCACGACGAAGCGCGGCCGGTGGCGCACCTCCATGTAGATCCGCCCGACGTACTCGCCGAGCAGGCCGATCGCGAACAGCAGCACGCCGAGCAGCGCGAAGAGCACCGCGAACAGGGTGAACACCCCGCTCACCGCCCACTCGCGGCCGTAGATCAGCCGGCCGGCGATCAGCACCGCCGCCGCGACCAGCGCCAGCACCGAGGTCGCGACGCCGATGCCCATCGAGACCCGAAGCGGCAGCAGGCTGAAGCTGGTGACGAGGTCGAACTGCAGCCGGATCAGCTTCCACAGGCTGTACTTGCTCTCGCCGCGGGCGCGCTCGGAGTGGGCCACCGGGATCTCGGTCATCCGCCCGGCGTAGAGCTCGGCCAAGACCGGGATGAAGGTCGAGATCTCGCGCGATTCGACCAGGTGCCGGACCACGTCGCGCCGGTAGGCGCGCAGCATGCAGCCGATGTCGGTCAGCCGGACGCCGGCGGCGCGCGCGGTCACGCGGTTGATCAGGCGCGAGGCGGCGCGCCGGAACCAGGTGTCCTCGCGCGCCATCCGAACCGAGCCCACGAGGTCGTAGCCCTCTTCCATCTTGGCGACCAGCTTGGGCACCTCCTCGGGCGGATTCTGGAGGTCGGCGTCCAGCGTCACCACGATCTCGCCGCGGGAGACCTCGAAGCCGGCGAAGACGGCGGCGTGCTGGCCGTAGTTCCGATTGAGGTCGACCACGACGAGGTCCGGCCGCTCGGCCGCGGCGGCGCGCAGAAGCTCGAACGAGCGGTCGCGGCTGCCGTCGTTGACCAGGACGATCTCGTAGCTGCGGCCCATCTCCGCGGCGACCTTCCCGAGCCGGTCGAGCAGCTCGGGCAGGTTCGCCTCCTCGTCGAACACCGGAACGACGATCGACAGGTCGGGCGCCGCGGCGCGCGGGGCGGAGGCCGCGATCGAGGTCATGACGGGAGCGTCACCCGGCTGCGCACGCCCGCCAGCACGTCGCGGATCGCCGCGACGACGTAGGCGACGTCGTCGGCGGTCATCTCCGGGAACAGCGGCAGCGAGCAGATCCGCTCCGAGACCCACTCCGTCCGCGGCAGGTTCCCGACCCACTGCGGGTACTTGCCGGCGTAGTAGGGCTGGGTGTGGACGGCGCGGAAGTGCAGCCCCGTGCCGACGTTGCGCTCGCGCAGCGCGGCCATGAAGTCGTCGCGCGAGAGGCCGGCGGAGTCGAGCACCTTGACGACGTAGAGGTGCCAGGTGTGGAAGTGGTCGAAGGCGGGCGCCGCGGGGCGCCCGATCTCGGGCACGTCGGCGAGCAGCTCGTGGTAGACCGCGACCAGCTCGCGCCGCTGGGCGTTGAACTCGTCGACCGAGGCGAGCTGGTGGATGCCGAGCGCCGCCTGCAGGTCGGTGAAGTTGTACTTGAAGCCCGGGCGGACCACCTCGACCTGCGGCGTGCCGCCTTCGGCGTAGCGGTTCCAGGCCGACTTCTCGAGGCCGTGGAAGCGCAACGAGCGGAGCATTCGCGCCATCTCCTCGTCCTCGAGCGTGACCACCCCGCCCTCGACCGTGGTCATGTTCTTGATCGGGTGGAAGGAGAAGATGCCGAGCGTCCCGAAGGTGCCGACGTGGCGTCCCTTGTAGCGGGTGCCGACGCCGTGGGCGGCATCCTCGACCAGCCAGAGGCCGCGCCGCTCGCAGGCCGCCATCAGCGGGTCGAGGTCGCACGGCGCGCCGCCGAAGTGCACCGGGAGGATGCCGACCGTGGCCTCGCCGACGGCATCCGCCGCGGCCTGGGGGTCGATCTGGAGGGTGTCGGGGTCGATGTCGGCGAAAACCGGGCGCGCGCCGAGGAGCTCGATCATGTTGACCGTCGAGGCCCAGGTCAGCGACGTGGTGACGACCTCGTCGCCGGGCTCGAGGCCGAGCGCCATCAGGCCGATGTGCATCCCGGCGGTGGCCGAGGAGAGCGCCAGGGCGACCGGCGTGCCGACGTAGGCGGCGAACTCTTTTTCGAAGCGCTCCGCCTTGGGGCCGGTGGTGATCCAGCCGGAGCGCAGGGAATCGACCACCTCGTCGATCTCCCGCTGACGGATCGTCGGGCGGGAGAAGGGCAGGAAGGTCTCGCGCTTCACGAACGGGCTCGTCATCCACTCCCTCCGGGTTCCTCCGGGTGGCGCCGCCAGAGCGAGAACGTCCGCCCCGAGCCGATCTCCTCCACCCGCAGCAGGTCGTAGCCGCCGACCGGGCCCGGCCGCCCGGCTCGCCTCCCCTTGACCTGGAGCAGGACGTAGGCCGGGCCGGCCGCTCCCCCGCCCGGCTCGCACCGGTGTTCGTCCCCGATCTCCACGACCGGACGTCCGGTCCGGAAGGGGACGATGCCGAGCAGGGTCTCGTCGGCGCCGCAAGCGTATACCGGGGCGCCCGGCGGCAGCTCGCGGTCGGCCCAGGCCAGGAACGGGGCGAAGCTCTTGCGCGCCTCGAGCGCGGGCGCGGCGACGGCCAGAGCGCCGACGACGAACAGGCCCGCCGCGACGACCCCGAGAGCGAAGGCCCCACGCAGCCTGCGCCGGGCGGCCGCGGCGAGCAGGGCCACGGCCAGCGCGGCGGCGGCGAGCGCCGCCGCCAGCGCCGCGGGCCGGAGCTCCCCCAGGTAGACCATCGTCGCCACCGGCGGCGCCACCACCAGGAGGGCGAGCAGGCCGGCCTGGCCCCACACCGCCGCGCCCGCCCCGCGCCGGCCGTCGAGCCGCTCCAGCCAGTCCTCGCAGACCAGCGCCACGAGCAGGAAGAGCGGCGGCAGCAGCGGCAGCAGATAGGTCTCGCGCTTGGTCGCCGAGAGCGTCAGCACGAGGAAGCCGCCGCCCACCAGCGCCGCCGCATAGCGAGCGACCGGCAGCCGGGCTCCCAGCCGGCGCCAGAAGCCCGGGGCGAACAGCGCCGCGAAGGGCACGATCCAGGGCAGCACCGCGACCGGCAGGTTGACGAAGTAGTAGTGCGGGGCGTGGCTGTGTCCGGTGCCCTGGGGATCGAGGAAGCGCTGGACGTGGTTCTGCCAGGCCCAGGTCGACACCGCCCGCCAGCCGCCGCCCGCACCCAGGGCCAGCCCGAGGCTGGCGACGACCAGCAGACCGAAGGCGGCGAGCAGGACCGGACGCCAGGTTCGCCAGGCGCGCCACGGCCGCCGCCGGTCCGCCACCAGACCGTGGAGCGCCAGCCCCGCGACCAGCAGCACCGGACCGACCAGCCCCTTGGTCCAGGCGGCGAGCGCCAGGGCGGCGTAGCCCAGGACGAGGAAGCCGCCACCCAGTCCCACAGCCGTGCCCGGCGCCGCGGCTGCCGCGCCGGCCGAGCGCTCGATCCGCTCCCAGAAGGCCCAGGCGGCGAGCGTCGCCCACAACATCAGCAGCGGATCGAGCAGCACCCAGTGGGTGGAGAGCGCGAACTGGGCGCTGGTGGCCAGCAACAGCACCGCGATCCACGCCGCGCGCTCCGAGATCGCCCGCCGGGTCCAGACGAAGAGCACCGCCAGGGTGGCCAGCGCCGCCAGGGCGCTGACCGCGCGCGCCGCCGCGGCCGAGGGGCCGCCCGTCACGGCGTAGGCGCCGGCCAGGGTCCAGTAGTAGAGCGGCGGCTTCTCGACGAACGGGGCGCCGTTGAGCGTCGGCACGAACCCCGGAGACAGGTACATCTCGCGCCCGATCTCGGCTTCGCGCGGCTCGTCCGGGGTCCACAGGCCGCGCGTCAGTCCGACCGCGAGCAGCGCCGCCAGCGCGACCCAGAGCGCCGCCCGGTGCCAGCCGGTCAGCGCGCCGCTCACCGCGAGGCCTCCGCAGCGGCGCCCTCCGGCGCGTGGACCGGCAGCCGGTTCGAGAGCAGGACGCGGCGCCCCTGGCGGTCGAGGACCGGCCCCGGCTCGATCCCCGCTGCGCGCAGACGCGGCAGGTCCCGCTCCTCGATCACCAGGTAGATCCTCCCCGGCGACTCCCAGCGCTCGCGCAGCTCGGGCGCCGTCGGGAAGCGCTGCCGCCTCTCGGCCTCGGGCAGCGACGAGATGCCGAAGTCGAGCTCGCCGCGGTAGTCGACGACGTCGATCGTCCGTCCGAGGTAGGGCGGCAGGCTCTGCGGGTAGTCGCGGTAGGAGGCCACCTCGTCGCCCGGCTCGAGCCGGGCGGCCAGCCGCGCGGCCAGGTCGCGGGTGGTGCGCTCGTCGGGAAGGCGCTCGGCGATCGAGTCGAGGGCGAAGAAGAGCAGAGCGGCCGCGACCGCCGCCGGGAGGAACGCCCGCTGCGGCCGGCCACGGAAGCCGAGCACCGCGGCCACCAGGGCCGCGACGAGCGCTCCGGCGGCCCACGCCCAGCCCAGGGCCGGCGAGCCGACGGGCACCCGCCCACCCGCCAGCCGGGGCCAGTGCCCGGAACCGATCGCCGCCAGCCCGAGAGCGAGCAGGGCGACCGCCAGCGCCCCGGCCGCCAGCCCCCTCCCGGCCCATCGCCGGACCGAGGCACGGGATGCCGCCGGCTCCCCCGCCGCGTCGCCCAGGACCAGTCCGGCCAGGACCGCCAGCGGCGGCAGCGCCGGCAGGACGTAGGGGATGAGCTTGGAGTGCGAGGCCGAGAAGAAGGCGAAGACGAAGCCGGCCCAGGCGAGCAGGAAGACCGCCTCCGGCCGCCGGCGCCGCAGCTGCCCCGCGGTCGCGGGCAGCAGCCCGGCCCAGGGCAGGAAGCCGCCGATCAGCACCGGGACGAAGAACCACACCGGCTCCCAACGGTGGGTGGCGTCGGTCGCGAAGCGCAGGAAGTGCTCGTGGACGAAGTAGAACCAGAGGAAGCTCGGGTGCCGCATCGCCATCGCCACGTGCCAGGGCGCGGCGACGGCCAGGAAGAGGGCGATCCCCCCCGCCCAGGGCACCCGGCGCAGGACCCGCCAGCCGCCGGTCGCCAGCAGGTACAGAAAGACCACGGCGCCCGGGATGACGATGCCGATCAACCCCTTGGCGAGCGCCGCCAGCGCCGCGGCCGCGAACATCCCGTAGCCGAAGCGCCGCGCCGCGCTCTCGGAGCCCGCGCTCTGGAGCCACCAGAAGCAGGCCAGGGTCAGGGTGACGAAGAAGGCGACCGTCATGTCGATGATCGCCAGCCGCGCCAGCCCCAGGTAGAGGGGCGAGGTCGCCAGGACGACCAGCGCGGCCTCGCCGGCCTTCGGTCCGGCCATCGTCGCCGCCAGGCGCGCCGCGACCAGCGCGCCGGCGAGGCCCAACAGCGCGCTCCAGAACCTTCCGGCGAGCTCGCTCGGACCGACCACCGACTCCGCGGCGGCGGTCAGCCAGTAGTAGAGCGGCGGCTTCTCGAAGTAGAGGACGCCGTCCAGCCGCGGCGTCACCAGATCGCCGGAAGCCAGCATCTCGCGCGGAATCTCCGTGTAGCGCCCTTCGTCCGGCTCGAGCAGTGGCAGCGCGCCGAGACGGACGAAGAAGAGCATCGCCACCGCCGCCAGCACCAGCAGCGCCGGGACGGCGCCCGGGCGGGAGGCGACCCGGCTCGGGACGGTCGGAACGGAGGTCATGGGGGTGCGGGATCGCCCGGACGGCTCGTGCCGCCGCGGGTCCGGCGGAGCGGCGGCAACGTAGCCGAGGCCGCTGCGGGTGTCAAGGAGAGCGCCGGTCGCGAAACCACCCCGGGGCGCGGCGGCGGCCGGCCCCCGCGACGCGGTAGCCTTGGGCGAACCGGAGGGACCATGGCCGACCGTGACGGAGCCCGAGAGAGCCGCGACTTCCATGCCGACGTGCCGCAGCGCACCGAGGGCTTCTTCCTCAAGGGCTCGGGGCACCTCGACTGGGGGCTGCAGAACCGGCTGGGCCGGATCTTCGACCCGCGCTCGGGGCGCACCGTCATGCTCGCCTTCGACCACGGCTACTTCCAGGGCCCGACCACCGGTCTCGAGCGCATCGACCTGTCGATCGCGCCCCTGATCCCCTATGCCGACACGCTGATGCTCACCCGCGGCGTCCTGCGCAGCCTGATCCCGCCGGCCAGCCGGCCGTCGATCGTCCTGCGCGCCTCGGGCGGACCGAGCATCCTCAAGGAGCTCTCCAACGAGGAGATCGCGGTCGACGTCGAGGACGCGATCCGGCTCAACGCCGCGGCGCTGGCGGTCCAGGTCTTCGTCGGCGGCGAGCACGAGACCCGCTCGATCCACAACATGACCCGGCTGGTGGACCTGGGCATGCGCTACGGCATCCCGGTGCTGGCGGTGACCGCGGTGGGCAAGGAGATGGTGCGCGACGCCAAGTACTTCCGGCTCGCGACCCGGATCTGCGCCGAGCTGGGCGCCCACTACGTCAAGACCTACTATGTCGAGTCGGGGTTCGAGACCGTGACCTCCTGCTGCCCGGTGCCGATCGTGATCGCAGGCGGCAAGAAGATCCCCGAGCGCGCCGCGCTCCAGATGGCCCACGACGCGGTCCAGCGCGGCGCCTCCGGCGTCGACATGGGGCGCAACATCTTCCAGTCGGCCGCCCCCGAGGCGATGATCCGGGCCGTGCGCGCCGTCGTCCACGACGGCGAGAGCCCGGAGCGCGCCTACGACCTCTACCGCTCGCTGGCCACCGCTCCCGAGTCGGCACCGACGACACGCCGTCCGGCCCGCAAGACGGCCCGGAAGACGGCGCGCAAGGCGGCCGGGAAGGCCACGCGCACCCGCCGGCGCAAGGGCTGAAACCGGCCCCGGACGGTTCGCCGGACCGCGGCTTGTCCGGATTTCGCTCCGGGCGTACGCTCGGGAAACCGGCAGAGACCGTTCCCTGCGAGGCGCCGCTCCCGAGAGCCGGCTGCGCCGCCCCGCACTTTCCGGGAGGCAGCGGTGAACCCGACCCCCAAAGCACTTCTCGTCTATCCCCGCTTCCCGCCTTCCTACTGGGGCTTCCGCTACGCGGTCGAGATGCTCGGCAAGCGCTCGGCGATGCCTCCGCTCGGCCTGCTCACGGTCGCCGCGCTGTTCCCGGAGCACTGGCGGCTGCGGGTCGTCGACCTCAACGTCGCCGAGCTGACGGACGCCGACCTCGCCTGGGCGGACCTCGTGCTGACCTCGACCATGGTGGTCCAGCAGGGGTCGCTGCGCGAGGTCATCGCGCGCGCCAACCGGGCCGGCAAGCCGATCGCCGTCGGCGGCCCCCACCCGACCTCCTTCTCCGACGACATCGCCAACGCCGACCACTACCTGCTCGACGAGGTCGAGGAGTCGTTCCCGCGCTTCCTCGCCGACTGGGAAGCCGGCCGCGCCGAACGCGTCTACCGCCCCGAGCGCAAGCCCGACGTCACCGCCACGCCGCCGCCGCGCTACGACCTGCTCGACCTCGGAGGCTACGCCTCGATGGCGTTGCAGTTCTCGCGTGGGTGCCCCTTCAACTGCGAGTTCTGCGACATCACGAAGCTGTTCGGGCGGGTGCCGCGGACGAAGTCCAACGAGCAGATGGTGGCCGAGCTCCAGGGGCTCTACGACCTGGGCTGGCGCGGGCCGGTGTTCCTGGTCGACGACAACTTCATCGGCAACAAGAAGGAGGCGCTGCGTCTGCTGCCGGCGGTCGCCCGGTGGCAGCGCGAGCGCGGCTTCCCGTTCGACTTCTACACCGAGGCGAGCGTCAACCTGGCCAAGCTCGAGCCGTTGATGGACGCCATGGTGGACGCCGGCTTCACCATGGTCTTCCTGGGCATCGAGAGCCCCAACCCGGAGGCGCTGCGCCAGACCCAGAAGACCCAGAACACCTCGCGCGGCGACGACGACTTCCTGCTCCACGCCGTGACCGCGATCCAGGCGAAAGGGCTCGAGGTCAGCGGCGGCTTCATCCTCGGCCTCGACGGCGACGGGCCGGAGGTCTTCGACGCCCAGGTCGCGTTCATCCAGGAAGCCGGAATCCCGATGGCCATGGTCGGGCTGCTCACCGCCCTGCGTGGAACGGACCTCTACGACCGGCTCGAGCGCGAGGGGCGGCTGCTCGCGGAGTCGAGCGGCAACAACGTCGAGGTGACGCTCAACTTCCGCTCCGAGCTCGACCGCGAGGTCCTGATCTCCGGCTACCGGCGGGTGCTCGACACCCTCTACGACCCGGGCCTCGAGAACTACTTCGAGCGCTGCTGGACGCTGCTGCAGCGGCTGGGCGAGCGCCGCCGGTCGCGCTCCGGGGTCCGCGCCGCCGAGCTACGGGCGCTGTTCCGGTCGCTGCGCGTGCAGCTCTTCTCGCGCCAGGGACCCGCGTACCTGAAGCTGCTGGCGCGCGTGCTCTTGCACCGGCCGCGCCTGATCGACCAGGCGGTCCGGCAGGCGATCAAGGGCTACCACTTCCGCAAGTTCACGGCCCAGACCCTCGCCGCCCACGAGTTCCGCACCGCGGCGCTCGACGGCTACGGCCGGGTCGAGGCCCTGGCCGAGGAGGCCGGCGAGGGCGCGGACGGACTGCTGCCGGCGCTCAAGCGCCAGGCCGGCCGGGCGCGCCGGCGCCTGCGCCGCATCCACCGGAGGCTGCGCCCGGAGTTCCGCCAGAGTCTGCTGCCCGACCGCGCGAGCTTCGACGCCGCCCTTCAGGCCTGCCTGCGCGAGGCCGGCGAGCTGGCGCTGCTCCGGCGCTGGGCGCCGCGCTTCCGGAACTGGTCGGCTGGCGCGTCGTGGACCGAGGCGCTCGACCGCGAGGGCTACGCGCCGGGCGCCGGACGCCTCGAGGCGGGCGGCCGGCCGACCGTCTCGCTGGCGCCGCTGCTCGAGCACGGGCGCACCCGGCGCGCGCTCGAGCAGTTCTTCCACGAGCTCGGAGTCAAGGTGATCAGCACCACCGAGCAGCTCCAGCAGCTCGGCGCCGATCGCCTCGAGAAGCTCCAGGGGGCGGGCGAAGCCGTGGACCGGCTGCGCGGCTACCTGCGCCAGGTCGGCCGCAACGTCGACGCCCTGATCGTCCCCTTCGGCGCCGGCTCGGCGGAGGGCCCGAAGAGCGCCGCGCCGACCGGGCACGTCCGGATCCTGGCGGCGCCCGCCGCCGACCCCACCGACCCCGCCGGCCCCGCTGGCTCGCTGCCGCGGCTGATCCTGTTCCGCCTCGAGGAGAGCCACCGCCGCCTGCGCGACGCCTTGATCGAGCTCGGCGTCGCCCTGACCGGCGACGCCGGCCGCGCCGAGCTCGCCTACGAGCGCGCCTTCGCGCTGGTCTAGGCCGGCTCGAACCGCCGAGCTCCGGCCGGGCAGAGACATTCAGTGAAGGGAAAGACCGGGGCTCCGGCCACCGCCCCCGGTCCCGAGGCGGTTCGGTGCTTCCAGGCATTCCCAACAAGAAGATCTTCTGTATAGGGAAGGACCGGGCCCAGGCCACCGTTCCCGGTCCCGAGGCGGCCGGCTACCATTGGCTTTTCCCCTAAACAGAAAGTCTTTGGGTCTTTCCGAGCCTGAGCTGCCCGGTTCGGTGACGGCCGGTTCCGCCTCTCGGCGGGTGGGGCGCGGGGCCCTCGTCAGTGGTTCTTGGCGGGCTGTTGGGCTTCGCCGGTCATCGGCACGAAGCGGACCGGGACGACGTTCTTCTTCTCGAAGCCGGTGGCGGTCCTGGTGTAGACGACCAGGTCCTGGAAGACCTTGCCCAGCGGGATCACCATGTGGCCGCCGACCTTGAGCTGGTCGAGCAGCGGCTGCGGCACCTTGAGCGGCGCGGCGGTGACCACGATGTCGTCGAAGGGGGCCTCGTCGGGCCAGCCCGCGTAGCCGTCGCCGTTCTTGACGTGGACGTTGGTGTAGCCGAGCGAAGTCAGTGTCGTCTGCGCCCGCTTGGCGAGCGGCTCGAGGATCTCGATGGTGTAGACGTCGCCCGCGATCTCTGCCAGCACCGCCGCCTGGTACCCCGATCCGGTGCCGATCTCGAGCACCTTCTCACCGCCCTTGAGCTCGAGCAGCGACGTCATCAACGCCACGATATAGGGCTGCGAGATGGTCTGGTTCTCCCCGATCGGCAGTGGGTAGTCGTCGTAGGCCTGCGCTCGGTAGATCTCGGGCACGAACAGGTGGCGCGGAACCTTCTCCATCGCGGCCAGGACCCGCGGCGAGCGCACGTCGCGCGCCCGGATCTGGTTGTCGACCATCTTGCGCCGCAGGGCGGCGAACTCGTCCGCGTGCGCCGCGACCGGGCCGAACGCGAAGATCAGCGAGAGCAGGCCGAAGACGGCCGTCAGAACCTCGGGGGACGTGCGCATGGATCGGTTCGCAGCCGCCATTCTGACCGTCCCGAGGTGCAAAGTTCAAGCCACGGCGACCGTGGCCGCCGACTCAGCCCACGCGACGCAGCAGCACGACGGTCTGGTCGTCGCCCTGGGCGAGTCCCGCCGCGAAGGAGGACACCGCGTCGTCGATGGCGGAGACGACCTCGCCGAGCGGCCGAGTCCGCTCGGCGCCGAGCAGCGTCTCGAGCCGGTCCAGGCCGAACTCCTCGTCGTCCGGCGCCGCGGCCTCCGTGATGCCGTCCGTGTAGAGGCAGAACAGGTCCCCGGGTGCGAGGTTCAGGCGCTCGGCGCGAAAAGTGGCGTCGGGCATCAGGCCGAGGGGCAGCCCGCCCGAGCCCAACCGCTCGACTCCGCCGCCGGCGCGCACGACCAGTCCCGGGTTGTGGCCGGCGTTGAGGAATACGAGCTCGCCGGAGACGGGATCGAGGTCGCCGACCAACAGGGTGATGAACTTGTTCGAGCTGCTCGACTCCAGGATGTGCCGGTTGAGCCGGGCCAGGAGCTCGGGCGAGACCGACATCCTCTCGATCAGGAGCCGCAGGGAGGAGTGGAGCGTCGAGACCAGCAGCGCCGCCGGCACGCCCTTGCCCGAGACGTCGCCGACCACGAGGGCGAGATGGCCGCCCCCTTCGCCGTTGCGGAAGAGGTCGAAGTAGTCGCCGCCGACGTGGCGCGCGGGCCGGTTCCAGCCCGCGAGCTCCCAGCCCTCGACGTCCGGCAGGCTCTTGGGCAGGATCTCGCGCTGGATCTCGGAAGCCAGCTCGATCTCGCGCTCGAGGCGCTCCTTCTCGAGCGACTCGCGGTGCAGCTCGGCGTTCTCGAGCGCGATGGCGGCCTGGTTGGCGAGCAGCTCGAGCGTGCGCCGGTCCGACTCCGGGAAGGGACCGACTCCGGTCCGGCTCTCCTTGTCGCCGACCACCAGGATCCCCTTCGGCTCGCCCTCGACCCGGATCGGCACTCCCAGCAGGTGTTCGGCGCCGGGCAGCGCGCAGCACGAAGGACGCGGCGTGCCGGAAACCAGCTCGCGGCCCTCGTCGGACTCCGGGTCGATGACCTCCTCCGCCTCGCCGCCGAAGACGCGGTGGAGCTTCATCACCGCACCCGAGCGCAGGTAGAGCGCGCCGCGGCGGGCGTCGAGCAGCGACACGGCGCGCATCAGGATCTCCTCGCACAGGCGCTCGAGATCGAGCGTCGAGGCGATCGCGAGGCCGACGTCGTAGAGCGCCTCGAGCTGCACTCCGCGGGTCTTGCTCTCGAAGTCCTGGACCCGGAGGCGGCGGTCGAGCTGCACCTCGCGAGCGGCCGCCGCCACGGCCAGAGCGAGCGCCGTCGCTTCCAGCGCGAGCTCTCCGGGAGCGCTCGGCGGCGCCCAGGTCAGCAGTCCGCCCGCGAACGCCAGGGAGCCGGGAGGAGCGGAGTCCAGCCGGTCGGGGAAGGCGCCCCGGCCAGCGTGCGCGTCGAGCTGGTAGCCGCCCTCCGACGGACGGTAGACCGCCGCGCCGCCGCCCGCCAGGCGCGCGAACAGCGGCAGCAGGCGCTCCAGGGCGCGCCGTCCGCCGGGCAGGACCTCGCGGGCGAGCAGGTCGAGCTCGGCGCGCAGCTCGGCCGACGCCAGGGCCGGGGGCGCCACTTTCAGTCGCCGAGCTGTGCCACCGCAGCGCCCTCGTCGGGGTGGATCGAGGCGTACTGCGCGAGGCCCATGATGTGAAAGGTCTTCTCGATCGTCGGGGTGAGCGAGCAGAAAGCCAGCTCGCCCTCGATCTCGAGCATCTTCTCGATGATCTCGATCAGGATCGAGATCCCGATCGAGTTGATGATCCGCGTGCCCGTCAGGTTGAGCAGCAGCCGGCGATACCCTTCGTCGAGCAGGGCGTAGGCGGCGCGCGCGATCTCCTCGCCGCCCTGGTTGTTGATGTACCCGTCGGTGTAGATCACGGCGAGTTCGCCGCGTCGGTCGATCGTGAGCTTGAGCCCTTCCGTCATGATCTCCCGATCCCCCCTTCGCGCGTCTTGCTCATGATCACGGTCGTGCCCTTGGCTCCGGACTGGATCCGGACCTCGTCCATCAGGCCTTGCATGATTTTAAGCCCCCAGCCACGCTTTCTCTCCCCCCGGATCTTCTGCTCGATGCGCGGGTCCTCGACCGCGGCCGGAGAGAAGCCGATTCCGGCGTCGTGGATCCGGATCTCGAGCCGGCTCGGCTCGGGATCGCCCCAGATCGAGAACGTGATGTCGACCCTCCGGTCGTGGGCGTGGCTGTGCTCGAAAGCGTTGACGCAGGCCTCGACGACCGCCATCCGCACCTCGTCGACGCGGTCCGCCGACATGCCGACGAAGCCGGCCAGGGCGCTCGCCGCCTGGCTGGCGACCAGCTCCATCTCCGGCGCCATCGGGAGGACGAGGGTGACCTCCCGCAGAGGGGAGCGCGCGGTCATCGGGGACGGGGGGGAGGGCTCAGAACGTCAGGTAGAGCTCCAGCATCATGACCACGAGCGGATGGATGCGGTCGGAGAGCAGGAGCCAGAGGAAGCTCGCAACCGAAGCCGCCGCCAGCAGACGGTCGACCGGAATCCGGAGCGTCGAAGCCTGTCGTACCGCGGACTGGAGCATGGAGGTTCCTCCCGCCCCGGAGACGAGGCAACCCCGCTGCCAACCCCGGCGGGTTCCCGAAAATTCGATCGCAAGTGTTGAAAACAAAAGACTTTCTATCGATATCCCGACGCCGTCGCGGGTCGGGGTCGTGGAGGGAGCGAGACATTTTGTCTCGGATCGGATCGCCGGTCGTCTCTGCGCCGGGCCGGCTCGGGGCGTCCGCGCGGGCCCGAGCCCGGATTCGCGTCAAATTGCCCCAATGAGACAATTTGTCTCTTCTCTCAGAATCCCTTGCGCAGCAGAGTCCGGCGGTCGAGTCCGAGGACCCTCGCCGCCTCGCTCTTGTTGCCCTTGACCAGGTGCAGGACGCGCTGGATGTGACGGCGCTCGACCGAGTCGAGGTCGAGCGCTTCCGGGCCCGGGACGGCCGCCGCGGCAGATCCCATCAGCGGCCGCAGGACCTCGGCGTCGAGCGCTCCGGTCGCCAGGCTGACCGCGCCCTCGATCAGGTTCTGGAGCTCGCGCACGTTGCCCGGATAGTCGTAGTCGAGCAGCAGGGCGAGGGCCTCGCGCGAGAGCTGGGGAGGGCGGATCCCCTCGCGGCGACAGAAGTCCTCGAGGAAGTGCCGGACCAGGTGGGGCACGTCCTCGCGCCGCTCGCGCAGCGGCGGCAGCTCGAGCTCGACGGCGCGGATGCGGTAGTAGAGGTCTTCGCGGAAGCGGCCGTCCGCCACCAGGCGCTCGAGGTCGTGGTGAGTCGCGGCGATCACCCGGACGTCGACTCGCACCGCTTCCTCGCCGCCCAGCCGCACGACCTCGCGCTCCTGCAGCGCGCGCAGGAGCTTGACTTGAAGCACCGGCGGCATGTCGCCGATCTCGTCCAGGAACAGGGTGCCGCCGTGGGCCAGCTCGAACTTCCCGCGCCGGGCCGCCACGCCCGTCGCCACGCCCCCTTCGATGCCGAACAGCTCGCTCTCGAGCAGAGTCTCGGGCAGCGCCGCGCAGTTGATCGCGACCAGCGGTCCGCTCCTTCCCGACAGGTGGTGCAGGAGCTTGGCGATCAGCTCCTTGCCGGTCCCGCTCTCGCCGCGCAGCAGGACCGAGACGCCGCGCGGCGCGACGCGCTCGACCAGGTCCAGGACCCGGCGCATCGACGGCGCGTGGGCGACGATCCGGCGCCCGCCGACCTCGGCCGCGAGCTGACCCCGCAGCACCTTGTTCTCCTCGGCCAGCCGCTCGCGTTGCACCTCCAGGCTCTCGACCTGGCGCGCGCCGTCGAGCGCGACGCCGGCGAGCGCCGCGATCGACTCCAGGAAGCGCCGGTCCTCGGCGCTGAACTCGGAGCCGGCCCCGCCGCGCTCCTCCTTGTCGAGCAACGCGAGGTAGCCCAGGAAGACCCCCCGGTAGGCCAGCGGCGCCGCCACCAGCTCGCGGAAGGCCAGGCCGGCGAGCTCGCCGCCGTGCCGGGAGAGAGGTCCGCCCTGCGCCAGCAGATCGCGCCAGATCGGATCGACCAGCAGGTCCGCGCCCGTCGGCTCGGCGCCGGGCCAGCCCACCACCGCCGCCGCCCGGCTGCCCGCCACCTCGTCGCGGGTCACGGCCACCGCCACCGCCGGATCGAGCACCAGACAGACGCGGCCCACCAGCTCCTCGAGCAGGTCCTGCTCGGTGCGCTCGCCGTAGAGCGCGAGCGCCAGGTCGTGGAGCGTCTCGAGCTGGAGCAGGCGCCGCTTGTCGGCCAAGCTCTGGGGATGGCCCGCCATGTCCGGATTGTACGCGCCCGCCCCCTCCGGGGATCCGTCCGGATTCCGGCCTCTGGACTCCGCCGGCCACCCGTGGACGGTCGTAACTCGCTGATTCCAAAGCTACGGCTGGCTGGCGCGAAGCGTGCTCCCAAAGACGGCATGATCGCACCGACCCCGTTGCCCGTTCCCGCACCCGACCGCGACGCCGGCCCGGCGCCGGCGATCCGGCTCGCCTCCGCGCCGCCGGACACCACCGAGGGAGACCGCTTCGACCACGTCACCCGCGTCGTCGCCCGGCTGCTCGACGTTCCGATCGCCGTCGTCACCCTGGCGGATCCCGACGACGGACCGCGTGCCCGTCCCGGATCCGTCGTTCCTCCCGACCTCTCGCTCGGCGCCTACGTCGTGCTCGACGACCAGCCGATCGTGGTGCCGGACACCACCCGCGACCTGCGCTTCGCCGGCCACCCCCTGGTCACCGGCGAACCGTACGTGCGCGCCTTCGCCGGTCGCGCCCTGCACGCGCCCGACGGCCGCCGGATCGGCTCTCTGTGCGTGTTCGACCACCGCGCCCGCCACTTCACCGAGCGCGACCTGGCGACCCTCGAGGACCTCTCGGGCTGGGCCGAGACCGAGCTGCGTCTGAACGCCGTGGACGACACCCGCAGGCGGCTCCTGGCCGAGGTCGACGAGCTGCGCCGGACGGCGCTGCTCGATCCGGCGACCGGCGCCTGGACCCGCACCGCGATCGAGGACGTGCTCGCGCGCGAGCTCGAGCGCAGCCTTCGGCACGGCGAGCCGGTCGCGGCTCTGCGCCTGGAGATCGACGGTCTGGAGGGGGTCCGCTTCGCCTTCGGCGACGAGGTCGCCGACGACGTGCTGCGCGAGGCGGCGACCCGGACCCGGCGAGATCTGCGCGCCTTCGACGCCCTCGGGCGCTTCGGCACCGACGGCCTGCTGATCCTGCTGGTGCGCTGCGGCCTGGCTCAGGCCCAGACCGTCGCCGCGCGCGTCGGCCGCTGCCTGCGCGACCAGCCGATCGAGCTGCCGGGCGACGGGCCGATCGAGCTGACCGCGAGCATCGGGTTGGTCGCGGGCGTTTCGGTCGAGGGCGAGAAGGAGCTCCAGCAGTGGCTCGACCTGGTCGACCGCTGCCAGCGCGGCGCCCGGCGGCTGGGCGGCGACCGGATCCACGCCGCCGCTTTCGACGCGCGCCGCAACGCGCTGTGGAGTTGAGCGGGCGCGCGACCGCCCCGCGGCCGGGTCAGCCCGCGGCCGAGCGGATCCGGCGCCGCGGCGTCGGCGGCTCCAGCACGCGCGCCAGGAAACGGCCGGTGTAGCTCTCCCCGGCGCGCGACACCTTCTCGGGCGTGCCCGCGGCGACCAGCTGCCCGCCGGCGTCGCCCCCGTCCGGGCCCAGGTCCACGACCCAGTCGGCGGTCTTGATCACGTCGAGGTTGTGCTCGACGACGATCACCGTGTTGCCCTTCTCGACCAGCTTGTGCAGCAGTTCGAGCAGCTTGCGAACGTCGTCGAAGTGCAGCCCGGTGGTGGGTTCGTCGAGCAGGTAGAGGGTCCGACCGGTCGAGCGGCGGCACAGCTCGGCGGCGAGCTTGACCCGTTGCGCCTCGCCGCCGGACAGCGTCGTCGCGGGCTGCCCGAGATGGAGATAGCCCAGTCCGACCTCGTCGAGCGTCGCGAGGATGCGCTCGATCGAAGGCACGGCGCGGAAGAACTCGCGCGCCTGCTCGACGGTCAGGTCGAGGATCTCGGCGACGTTCAGACCCTTGTAGCGGACCGCCAGGGTCTCGCGATCGTAGCGGCGTCCGCCGCAGACCTCGCACTTGACGTAGATGTCGGGCAGGAAGTGCATCTCGATCTTGATCTGCCCGTCGCCGCCGCACGCTTCGCAGCGCCCGCCCTTGACGTTGAAGCTGAAGCGCCCGGCCTTGTAACCCCGGGCCCGCGCCTCCGGCGTCATCGCCAGGAGATTGCGGATCGGATTGAAGACGTTGGTGTAGGTCGCCGGGTTGGAGCGCGGCGTGCGGCCGATCGGGCTCTGGTCGATCGCGATCACCTTGTCGAGCAGGTCGAGCCCGGTCAGCCGGTCGTGCTCTCCGGCGCGCTCGCCGGCGCGGAAGAAGTGGCGGGCCAGCGCGCGATGCAGGATGTCGTTGACCAAGGACGACTTGCCCGAGCCGGAGACGCCGGTCACCACGGTGAAGGTGGCGAGCGGAAAGGAGACGGTGAGGTCCTTCAGGTTGTTGTGCCGCGCGCCGTGGACCACCAGGCTCTGGCCGCTGCCCTTGCGCCGCTTGCGCGGCACCGGGACCTCGAGCTCGCGGCGCAGGTAGCGGCCCGTCAGCGAGTCGGCCGCGGCGATCGTCTCCGGCGGCCCGGCGGCGACCAGCTCGCCGCCGTGGATGCCGGCTCCGGGACCGAGGTCGATGACCCAGTCGGCGGCGCGGATGGTGTCCTCGTCGTGCTCGACCACCAGCACCGAGTTGCCCAGGTCGCGCATGCCGCGCAGGGTCCCGAGCAGGCGCTCGTTGTCCTTCTGGTGCAGGCCGATCGACGGCTCGTCGAGGACGTAGAGAACGCCCATCAGCTTCGAGCCGATCTGGGTCGCGAGCCGGATGCGCTGGCTCTCGCCGCCGGACAGCGTGGCCGAGGAGCGGTCCAGCGTCAGGTAGCCGACCCCGACGTCGTCGAGGAAGCGCAGGCGGTCGGAGATCTCCTGCAGCACCTTGTCGGCGATCGTCCGCTCGCGCTCGGAGAGCTCGAGCCCGGCGACGGTCCGGCGCAGGTCGACGACGGCCATCGCCGAGAGCCGGTCGATGGCGCGTCCGGCGACGGTGACCGAGAGCGCCTCGGGCTTGAGCCGGCGCCCACGGCACTCGGGGCAGACCTGGACCGACATGTACTTCTCGATCTCGCCGCGGACCAGCTGCGAGTCGGTCGCGCGGTAACGCCGCTCGAGCATCGGCACGATGCCCTCCCAGGTCCCCTCCCAGGAGTAGCTCGACTTCTTCCCCTTGAGCTCGAAGGTCAGCTCCTCGGCGTCGTGCCCGCCCAGGATCGCCTCGCGCGCGCGCTTCGGCAGCTTCTTCCAGCGCGTCGCGAGCGAGAACTTCATCGCCCGCGCCAGGCTGCGCAGCATCTGCAGCCGCCAGGACTTCGAGCCGGGCTGGAACAGCGCCAGCGCGCCGGCCTCGATCGAGCGGTCCGGGTCGAGCAGGATCTTGTCCGGGTCGACGCGCATCAGCGTACCCAGCCCCGAGCAGGTCGGACAGGCGCCGTACGGGCTGTTGAACGAGAACAGCCGCGGCGTGATCTCCGACAGGCTGGTGCCGCACGAGGCGCAGGCGAAGTTCTGCGACAGCATCTCCTCGGCCGCGCCTTCGGGCGCCGCGAGGACCAGGCCCGAGCCCACCCGGAGCGCGGTCTCGAGCGAGTCCGCCAGCCGCTTCTCGAGCCCCGGCTTGATCACCAGCCGGTCGACCAGGACGTCGATCGAGTGCTTCTTCTGCTTGTCCAGCACGGGGATGTCGCGCGACAGGTCGACGACCTCGCCGTCGATGCGGGCGCGGACGAACCCCTGCCGCGCCATCTCGCCGAGCTGCTTCCGGTACTCGCCCTTCTTGCCCCGGACGTACGGCGCGTAGAGCCAGAGGCGGGTGCCTTCGGCCAGCGCCAGCAGCCGGTCGACCATCTGCTGCACGGTCTGGGGCCGGATCTCCTGGCCGCAGTTCGGGCAGTGAGGCACTCCGATCGAGGCGTAGAGCAGGCGCAGGTAGTCGTGGATCTCGGTGACCGTGCCGACCGTCGAGCGCGGATTGCGCGACACCGACTTCTGCTCGATCGAGATCGCCGGCGACAGGCCGTCGATCGAGTCGACGTCGGGCTTCTCGACCTGGGGCAGGAACTGCCGGGCGTAGGCCGAGAGCGACTCGACGTAGCGCCGCTGACCCTCGGCGAACAGGGTGTCGAAGGCGAGCGACGACTTGCCCGAACCGGACACTCCGGTGATCACCACCAGCCGGTTGCGGGGGATCTCGAGGCGCAGGTTCTTGAGGTTGTGCTCCCGCGCCCCCCGGATGACGATCGAATCCATCGGACGGAGCACTCTAGCACCGGGGTCGGGCCCCGCGCGGCCGGCGCGCGACAGTAGCATCGGCCTCGAATCGTCGTGGCGGAGACCGGGAGGAGCAACGCGGAAGGCCCCCCGTGGGCCCGGATCGGGGTCGCGCTGGCGCTGCTGGCGCTCCTGGTGGTGAAGCTCTACCGCGCGGGGCTCGAGACCAGCCTGTGGATGGACGAGGTCTACTCGCTGCAGCTCGTCCGTCACGGCTTCGACGCCCTGCTCGACCTCGCGCGGACCGATTTCTCGCCGCCGCTCTACTACCTACTGTTGAAGGGATGGCTGGCGACCGCCGCGCGAATCGGAGTACCGGCCGGGCTGCTCCTCGCGCGCGGCCTGAACGTCGCGGTGTGGGTCGTGCTCGTGGCGGGCACGCTGGTGATCGGCCGCCGGATCGGGAAGCCCGGCCTCGCGCCCCTGCTCGCGCTCGCCGTCGCCGGCTCGGCGCACGCGGTGCAGTTCACCCAGGACCTGCGCAGCTACGGCCTGGCCTTCACCGGGCTGACGCTCGCTTTCCTCCTGCTCGTCCACGATCTCGAGCGGCCGGCGGACGCCGGTCGCACCGGGCAGTGGATCGGCTACACGGCCTGCGCGCTCGTCGCGCTCTGGTCGCATCTGCTCTCCTGGATCGTCGTCGTGCTGGCCGGATCGGCGTGGCTCGCGCTGCGCCTCCACCGCAACCGGCCCCCCGAGACGCGGACGCGCCTCCGGCCGGGCCTGGTCGCCCACGGCGTCGCGCTGCTCGGAGCCGCACCCTGGCTCGCGATCGCGGCGCACCAGGCCGGGAGGCTCCGCGCCGCACGTCCCGAGTGGATGACCCTGCCGACCCCTGGCAACCTCTTGCGCGTCTTCGTCGAGTGGTTCCCTCTCGGGCGCAACGGAGCCGGAGGCGGTCTCCTCGGTGAGCTCGCGCTGCTGCTGGGCGTTCTCGCGCTGCTCCCTCTCGTCGTTGCCGGTCTTCGATCCCTCGCCGGGCGACCGGCCCCGGGCGGCGAGCGGAGTCGGACCGCCCTCGCCGGCGCGGCGGGCGTCGCGATCTCGACCCTCTTCGTCGTCGGGCTCTGGCTGGCCCATCGCGCCGGCTGGATCTACGCCTTCCACGGGCCCCGGTATCCGGGCTTGGTCGGTGGCATCTGGGCGGCGAGCCTGGTGCTCCTTGCCGGCTCCGGAATGACCTCGATGGCGGCTCGCCGAACGGCGTGGCTGGCGCTGGCGCCCTGGCTCGCCGCCTCGGCGCTGGCCGACGTCCGAGCGGTCGGGATCGACCGCCAGGGGGGACTCGTCGCCGAGCGTGCCCAGCTCGAGGCGCTCACCGGTGGCAACGAAGGTCGACTCTTCTACGAACCGGAAGGTCTCGGGCCCTACTTCCGGAAGACGCTCCGCGAGCTCCGGGCACGGCCGATCTCGGATCTCTTCTGTGACGCCCCGAGCGACGGACGAGCCGTGGTCTTGGACCTGAACCGCTGGCGTGAGCTCGACCTGCCTCCCGAGCGGCTCTTGCACCACTCGTTCACCCGGGGGCCCTTCGAGACGCTCGATCACGTCGAGCTACCCGCCGCGACGCGGGACTTCTCGGCCGATGTCGTCAAGGTCGGCGAGCGCAGCGCCGGCGTCGCCGCAGACTGGTGCCGCGACGGCATTCGTCCCCGGCGGCCGCCCCCCCTCGCGGCGACTCCGGAAGGCGCGAGCGTGGCGCTGCCGGAGGCCCAGCGCGGGAGCGACGGATGGTCCTATCTGGAATTCGACGACCGCTCGGAAGCCTACCGATGGAGCTCGTCTCCGACCGCCACGATCCGCTTCCGGGATCCGATCCCGGGAGGCGCGGTCGATCTGCGCCTGGTGGGCTACCGCGAGCCGCGCCCCGGACCGGTCGAGCGGATCGCGATCGGATTCCCCTGCGGCGCCACCTCCCAGGAGCTCGAGCTGGGTCCCGGGTCCTTCGACGAGTCGCTCCGCTTCGACCTGCCCGCCGACTGCCGCGGAGCGCGCCGGTTGGAGCTGCGTCACCCGCTCTGGCGGGCGCCGGACGGCCGGCGTCTCGGGATCCAGCTCCGCGGCGCCGTGCTGACTCGCGCGACGCCGTGAAGAGACGAAGAGGGCCGCGGGGGGAGATCCCTCGCGGCCCTCGGGTGATCCGCGCGCGGCGCGGTGGAGCTAGCCGCGGCGGTGGCGGTGATGGCGGTGCTGGTTGGCGTGGTGGCCACCGCCGGAGTTGCCGCCGCCCCCGCCGCCTCCGCCCTGGCGGGCGGCGAGCTGCTCGAGGCGGCTCTGGCTGGGCAGGCGCAGGACCTTGCGCCAGTTGTTGACCGCCCGCGTCGTCAGCTCCGCTGCGCGCGCCTGGGCCTGGGTCACCGGCGCGGTGATCGCGCCGCCCTGGCGCAGGACGCGTCCCAGGTTGAGCCGGCCGATGTGCGAGCGGTAGTTGGCGTCGATCGCCTGGGCGAAGGCGTCGGCGATCAGGGCGTAGCCGAACGGCGTCGGGTGCACGCCGTCGTAGGAGAACAATCCGCCGGTCAGGAACTTGGCGTCGACGTGGACGCCCCCGGCGCTGTAACCCGAGGCGACGATCTGGTCGAAGATCCCCTCGACGTCGACCAGCGCCGCGCCCTGCTGGCTCGCGACGTTGCGGATCGCCGCGTTGAACTGGTCCGCCCGGGCCTGGATCTGCGCCACCTCGTTGGCGTCCAGCACCACCGAGTTGGACAGCGGCTGGCCGGAGCCGCCGAGCGCGGCCGGGATCCCCTTGCCGGCGGCGAGCTCGGTCTGGGCGGTGAGCAGCACGCGGTCGTTGGCGCCGAGCGGGCCGTTGGGGCCGATCAGCGGCACCGTCTGGCCGTTGATCAGCACCGGCTGCTGGGTCGCCGGATTGACCACCACCGGCGGGATCGTGGTGACGAACGGGATCGACGTGACGTGCGGGATCGTCGCGAACGCCATCTTCGCGCCGGTCGTCGCGAGCGCGCTCGCGATCGTGTTCAGGTCGTGGTTGAACTGCGCCACGGGCGTCAGGGTGACGCCCTCGATCACGATGCCGCTGGTCGCCGCCGCGAGGACGTCGTTGTTGCCGATCCAGACGGTGACGAAGGTCGGGTGGAGCGCTACCGCCTGCTGCAGCGCGGTGCCCAATCCGCGCAGGATCAGGTCGTGGAGGCCGCCGTGGTCGGTGACCGTCGCCACGGTGTCGTGGATCCGCGATCCCGGCACGCCCAGGTTGTCGTAGGGCCGCGGCAGGTTGAGATTGAGCGGATGTCCCAGGCCCGCCTTGGGCGTGATCACCAGAGGCACCAGGCTGGCCAGCTTGAGCTGGGCCGGGATCCCGGGGTTCGAGACCAGCGGCTGCTCGAAGTCGCCACCGACGGCCTTGTCGTGCAACAGCAGCGGGTAGCTCCCCTGCTGCGAGTCGATCGCGAGACCACCGCTCGCGAAGCCCGCGGTGAGGCTGTCGCCCAGAGCGACGTAGCGGCTGAAGTCGACGCCTCCCCCCTGCGCGAAAACCGCGGCAGGGAGGAGCAGGAGCGCCGCCGACGCCGCGATGACCCGTTGGGTCGCGAATGCCAGCTTCCTCATGACGTACCCCCTCGGTAAGGCCGTGGCGCCGCGTCCCGGCGGTGGCTCAGAATCCCACCGTCGCGCCCAGCAGCCAGGCCGTGGTGTTGTAGGTGCCGTTGAAGTTGTCGGAGTTGGTGGTCGTGGTGCGCTCGTCGAACTTCAGGTACATCAGGGCCAGGTCCAGGCTGCAGGCGGAGAACTGGTGCCCGTAGCCGACCGTCAACCCGTTGCGGTTGGCGTCCGGCAGGAGCGGATTGACGCTCTTGTCCGGCTGCGGCGTCTCGTCGTAGACGTAGCCGAAGCGCCACTCGTTGCCGCTCGAGCGCGTCCAGCGCAAGCCGGCTCGGTAGTTCATCGCGTCCTTCCAGTTCTCCGGGATCGTCGAGGAGAGCTGCGGGAAGTCGACGAAGTTCAGGTTCAGCTTGTCGAAGCTCGACCAGCCGGTCCAGTTCGCGTCGAGCTCGAGCCGGAGGTCGCGCGACAGCGCCAGGGCGACGCCCAGGCTCGCCATGTCCGGGAAGTCGATCGACGTGCCGACGTGGACGGCCTGGTTGAACGGGATCTGCTGCGCCACGACCGCATCGAGCACCGGATTGCCCGAGGAGATCTGGGTGAAGTGGGCGGTGCCGTCGTAGTCCACCTTGATCTTGCTCCGGTACGACAGGCCCCAGGAGAAGCTGTCGTTGTAGCGGTGGAGGATGCCGACGTTCCAGCCGTAGCCGTTCTCGAAGCTGCTGTCGAGCCTCACCTTGCCGGCGTCGAACACCGAGAAGGTGAACGGGTTGAAGGCCGGCAGGTAGCGTTCGAGCTCGACGTCCGAGAAGCGGACGATGGCGCCGAAGCCGACGCCGAAGTTGGGGGTCACCTTCCAGCCCAGGGTCGGATTGAGGTCGACCGCGCGCAGCGACGCCAAGGTCGACAGGAAGCGGCCGGAGAAATTGGCCGGGTCCTTCCACTCGGTCTTGAGGCCGAAGGGCGACTCGATGCCCAGGCCGAAGTTCCAGTCGCGGGTGAGCGGCTGGATCCAGTAGCCGTGGGGGACGACCTGCGACAGCGTGACTTGCTCGGCGTTGACGCCTTCGCCCGGGAACGGATTGCCGCCCTTGAAGTCGGCGGTGGTGAAGGTGACGTAGGTGCCGCCGATCGCGAACGCGCGCTGGTCCAGGAACGCGAGACCGCCGGCGTTGTGGAAGAGCGCGGACGGATCGTCCGCCTGCGCCGTGAAGGCGCCGGCCAGACCCATCGCGCGTGCACCTTGTTCGAAGAGACCGAATCCGGCCCCGGCGGCCGGAGCTACCGCAACCGCGAGGCCGAACACGCCCAACGCGGCGCTCTTGACGAGACGCATGATCATCGCAACCTCCCTCGGGGGCCCGTGGGCCCGAGAATCGACGCCCGAGAACATAAGGCCCCCTCCGGGGAGTGTCAATCGCGCCACGGGGTGGTATTTCGCCGGATCCGGCAGCTCAGTCCCGCTCGCCCGCCATCGCCCGCCGGGCCTCGCGCTCGAGCTCCTTGCGCCGCTCGGTCTCGCGCTTGTCGTGGAGCTTCTTGCCCTGGACCAGCGCGATCTCGACCTTGATCCGGCTGCCCTTGAGGTAGAGGGCCAGCGGCACGACGGTGAGACCCTTGCCGCGCACCTTGCCCGCCAGCCGGTCGATCTCGCGGCGGGAGAGCAGCAGCTTGCGGTCGCGCTCGGGCGGCGGATTGTCCCGGTGGCCGTGGGCGTAGGCGCTGACGTGGACTCCGACCAGCCAGGCCTCGCCGCCGCGGAAGTCCACGTAGCCCTCGCGCAGCTGGACGCGCCCGGCGCGGCAGGACTTCACCTCGGTGCCGGTCAGCGCGAGCCCGGCCTCGAAGCGCTCCAGCACGTGGTAGTCGTAGAGCGCCTTGCGGTTGGCGGCCAGGGGCCGGACGGCGGCGGGCTTCTCGGTCACGATCTCTCCCTCGACGGCCCCCGGATGCTACAGTTTCGGCTTCCATGAAGGCGCCCCCGGCCCTCCTCCTCGCCGGGCTCCTGGCGATCGCGGCGGCTCCCGCGACCGGCGGCGAGCCGGCCGTCCGGGATCTCTCGATCGCGCTCAACGGCGTCCAGGTTCTCGCCACCTTCCGGCTCGACGGCGGCTTCACGCCCGACCTGCGCGAGCGGATCGAGAGCGGTCTGCCGACCGGATTCGTCTTCGACCTCGATCTGCTGCGCGACCGCAAGCGCTGGTGGGACGAGTCGCTCGACACCACGCACCTCGAGGTGGTCGCGATGTTCAACGCGGTCACCCGCGAGTACCTGCTCAACACCAAGCTCGAGGGCAAGCTGATCGACAGCCGGACCCTGCGCGACTTCGGCGAGCTCGAGCGCGCCATGACCCGGTTCATGGCGCTGCCGGTATTCGTGATCCACAACCCGTCGAAGCGCGAGCGCTACCTGATCCGCGTCCGCGCCGAGCTGGGGACGGGAAACGTCCTCGGCTTCGTGCCGGTCATGCGCTCGACCTCGTGGGTCGAGTCGAACAAGGTCCGGGTCCCGGAGCTCTGAGCCTGTGAAGGACTTCCGCGCCCAGCTCGCGCGCCGCAGCCGCGACACCCGCTGGGTCGCGGCGGTCCTGGCGGTCGGCCTCGTCGTCGCCGTCGTCATCTACTGGCTGGTCCAGCGCGGCAGCCAGCTGCCGCCGACCCTGGTCACCGACCGGGTCCTGCTGTTCGTCCTGCGCGATCTGATCGGCGTGCTGATCGCGGTCATCCTGTTCGTCCTCTTCCGCAACCTGTTCAAGCTCTGGAACGAGCGCCGCCGCCGGGTCCTCGGTTCGCGTTTCAAGACCAAGCTGGTGGCCACCTACGTCGGCCTCTCGCTGCTGCCCGTCCTGGCCCTGTTCTTCTACGCCAACGAGCTGCTGCAGGGCGCGATCGACCGCTGGTTCTCGGCTTCCCTCGCCGAGGTCCTGGAGCAGGGCAACGCCGTCTCGCAGGCGCTGTCCAAGACGATCGAGGACCGCAACTGGCGCGACGCGGCCCGGCTCGCCCGCGACCTCGAGGGGCTCGACCTCGGCGAGGCCTCCGGCCGCGCCACGGCGGCGAAGCGCCTGGAGCGGGGCCGCCTCGAGACCGGCGCCGACTTCATCGCGCTCTACGACCGCGACGACTTCGTCCAGGCGGTCCTCGACCCGAGCTCGGGCATCGCCGACCTGCCCGAGCCGGGCCGGGCGCTGCCGCGCGAGGCCTCGGAGCGGGGCCGCTCGGTGCGCGTGCTCGAGCCGCCGGGGACCCGCGGCCGGCTGATCCTCGCCGCCGCGACCGCGGGCGGCCGCACGGGCGGCCGCACGGTGGTGGTGGTCGGGACGCTGCTCGATCCGGCCACCGCGACGCGCAGCGAGAAGCTGATCCGCGCCTATCAGAGCTACCGCCAGCTCGAAGTCCAGAAGGGCGAGTTCAAGACCAGCTACCTGCTGACCTTCATCCTGGTGACCCTGCTCATCCTGCTCGCATCCTCCTGGATGGGGCTCTTTCTCGCCCGCCGCCTGATGGCGCCGGTGCAGGCTTTCGCCGAGGCGATGCGCCACGTCTCCTCGGGCGACCTCGACCAACGCATCGAGGTTCCCGCCGACGACGAGATGGCGGTGGTCGTCGACTCGTTCCACCGCATGACCGAGGAGCTGTCGCGCAGCCGTCAGTTGATCGAGACGCGCAACCGCGAGCTGACCCAGGCCAACCGCGTGCTGGCCGAGGAGCGGGCGCTGGTCGGCGCCATGCTCGACGGCTTGGCGGCGGGAGTGATCGCGGTGGACGGCGAGGGCCGGCTGCTGACGGTCAACGGCGCCGCGCTGCAGATGCTGCGCCTGCGCGGCGACGAGCTGCCGGGGCGCACGCTGCGCGAGGTGCTCGCCGACGACGTGCGCGCGCCGCTCGCCGACCTGGTGGACGCCGCCGGCGAAGAGGGGCGGACGACGTCGCAGGTCTCCTTCCCGGTCGGCGAAACCTGGCGCACGTTCGAGGTCAAGATCGCGCCGTTGCCCGGGCCGCCGGGCGCCGCCACCGGCCGCGTCGTCGTGGTCGAGGACCTGACCGAGCTGATCCGGGCGCAGAAGCTCGCCACCTGGACCGAGGCGGCCCGCCGCGTCGCGCACGAGATCAAGAACCCGCTGACCCCGATCCGCCTCTCGGCCGAGCGGCTGCGGGCACGCCACCGCCAGGGTGACGCCGACGCCGGTGAGCTGGTCGAGGACGCGGTGGACATCATCGTCCGCGAGGTCGGCAACATGCAGCACCTGGTCGACGAGTTCTCGCGCTACGCGCGCATGCCCGGACCGCAGCTCGCCGCCACCGACTTCGAGCCTCTGGTCGCCGACGTCGTCGCCCTCTACCGCGACCTCAAGCCCGGGGTCGAGGTCGTGGCGCAGGTCGAGCCCGGGATGGGCGAGATCTGGGTCGATCCGGAGCTCATCCGCCGCATCCTGATCAACCTCCTGGACAACGCGGTCGAGGCGACCGACCCGCCGGGAGAGGTCGGCGTGACGGTGCGGCGAGAGGGCGACGCGGTCGAGATCCGGGTCGCCGACAGCGGGCGCGGGATCCCGCCGCGGGACCGCGACCGCCTCTTCCTGCCCTTCTTCTCGCGCAAGGGGCGCGGGTCCGGCCTGGGCCTGGCGATCGTGCACCGGGTGGTCACCGACCACGACGGCGAGATCCGGGTCGAGGACAACCAGCCGCGCGGCACGGTGTTCCGGATCCGGCTGCCGGCGCGCGGCGCGTCGGGCGCGGCCGGCCCCGAGCAGGGCGCGCCGTCGTGAGCGCGCTGCTGGTCGGCACCGCCGGCCACGTCGACCACGGCAAGACGGCCCTGCTGCGCGCCCTGACCGGGATCGACTGCGACCGGCTCCCCGAGGAGAAGCGCCGCGGCATCACCCTGGACCTGGGCTACGCCCACCTCGAGCGCGACGGGGTGGAGGTCGGCTTCGTCGACGTCCCGGGCCACGAGCGCTTCCTGCACAACGCCCTGGCCGGCCTGGGCGGCATCCGGCTGCTGCTGTTCGTCGTCGCGGCCGACGAGGGGGTCCGGGCGCAGACCCGCGAGCACCTGGCCGTGGCCGAGCTGCTCGGCGTCCCGGCGGCGGTCGTGGCGCTGACCAAGACCGACCTGGTCGCGCCCGACTTCGTCGACCTGGTGGAGCTCGAGGTCGAGGAGCTCCTGGGGACGACCCGCTTCGCCGGCGCGCCGGTGTTCCGCGTCTCGAGCGTAACCGGGGCCGGCGTCGAGGCGCTCGCCGCGGAGCTCGTCGCCCGCGCCGGCGCCGAGGCCCCGTCCGGCGCCGCGGAGGATCCGGCCCGGCTGCCGGTCGACCGGGTCTTCGTGGTCCGCGGCCAGGGCGTGGTCGCGACCGGCACCCTGGTCAGCGGCGCCATCGCGGCCGGCGACGCGCTCCGGCTCGAGCCGCTCGGCCGCGACGTGCGGGTGCGCTCGCTCGAGGTCCACGGCCACCCGCGCGAGATCTCGCGCGCGGTCGGCCGCACCGCGCTGCTGCTGGCCGGCGCCGAGGCCGGCGAGGTCGAGCGCGGCCAGGAGCTCGTCGGCGCCGGCGGACCGCTGCCCGCGCGCCGCCTGCTGGCGCGGGTGCGCCTGCTGGCCGACGCGCCGGCGGCCCTCGAAGGCACCGGCGACGCCCGCCTCCACCTGTTCGCCGCCGAGACCCCGGCCCGCGTGCGCCCGCTCCTGCCGGCCCGGCTCGAGCCGGGCGCCGAGGGTCTGGTCGAGATCCGGCCGCGCCGGCCGCTGGTCGCCGCCCGCGGCGACCGCTTCGTCCTGCGCCGGCTCTCCCCCGCCGCCACCCTGGGCGGCGGCGAGGTGCTCGACCCGCGCTGGCGCCGGCCCCGGGGCGCCGAGCTGGAGCGGCGACTGTCGGCCCTGTCGGGCTCCGAGCGAGACGCCCTGCGCGCCTGGGTCGAGGCCGGGGGCCGCGCCGGCGTCTCCGCGTCGGAGATCGCGCTGCGGCTGGGGCGGGGCGAGGCGCCGGCCGCGGCGTCGCTGGCGCTTCTCGCGGCGGACGGCGCGCTGGTCGCGGGCGCCGGCCGCTGGTTCGTGCCTCCGGCGCTGGCCGCCCTCGAGCGGGACGCCCGCGCCCTGCTCGCGGAGTATTTCGCGCGCGATCGGCTGGCCGAGCAGATGCCCAAGGCGGAGCTGGTGCGCAAGCTCCTCGGCCGGCGCGCCGCGGCGCTGGCCGATTTCCACCTCGGCTGGCTGGCGAAGCGCAACATCCTGGTCGTCGACGGCGAGCACGTCCGTCCGCCCGGCCGGAAGGCGGACCTCTCGGCCGAGGAGACCGGGCTCGCCGCCCGGATCCTGGAGGTCTACGACGGCGCCGGGCTGGAACCGCCGTCACCGGCCGAGGTCGCGCGCCGCCTGGGCGCCAAGCCGGCGATGGTCGAGGGCCTCGTGCGCCACCTGGTCGCGCGCCAGCGCCTGATCAAGCTGCCCCAGGGGATGATCCTGGGCGCCTCGGCGTTCGACCGGCTGTGCGGCGAGCTCGACGCCAGCGGTTGGACCCGATTCACGGTGGGCCAGTTCAAGGAGCGCTTCGGCCTGTCGCGCAAGTTCGCGATCCCACTGCTCGAACGGCTCGACGCGCTCTCGATCACCCGCCGCGCGGGCGAGGAGCGGCAGCTCCTGCGCGCCGCGGCGCGGCCGCCCGATCCAGACTCCCGGAGCCCGGTTCCGGAATCCTGACCGGTCTGGGACGAGCCGGACCGACGGCTCGGGGTCCGATTCTCAAACCGCACGTTTCAAAGGATTTGCGTCTCCGTCGGCGACCCGTCTCTGGGACCGCCGACTGGCACGCGCCTCGCGCTGTCCTGGGGCGTCCGCCGCGGCGTACGCGGCCGAGAAGTCGACCCAGAACGGAGGCACCAGCATGCGAAAGAACCTGATGATCTGCCTGGCGCTGCTCCTCGCGCTCGCCTCGGCGAGCGCCGGGCACGCGCAAGGCGTCCAGACTTCGACCCTGATCGGCACGGTGACGTCGAACGACGGCCAGCCGTTGCCGGGAGTCACCGTGACGGTGACCTCGCCGGCCCTGCTCGGCGAGCGGGCGACGACGTCCGGCGTCAACGGCGACTACGTCCTGCGCGGTCTTCCGCCGGGGCAGTACAACGTGAAGTTCACCCTCGAGGGGATGCAGGCCGTCGAGCGCAGCTCGACCCTGGCCCTCGGCGGCACCTCGAAGGCCGACGCGACGATGGAGGTCGCGACCGCTTCCGAGACCATCGTGGTCACCGGCGAAGCCCCGTCCGCGCTCGAGACCACGACCGTGGGCGCCAACTTCGAGAAGAAGACGATCGACAACCTGCCGATCACGCGCACCCCGACCAACATCGCCCTGCTCTCGGCCGGCCTGACCGAGAACGTGGCGCTGGGCCGCAACAGCGGCCAGGTGGCGATCAACGGCGGCATGGCCTACGACAACGCCATCCTGATCGACGGCACCAACGTCCAGGACAGCATCTTCGGCCAGACCAACAACCTGTACATCCAGGAAGCCATCGAAGAGACGCAGGTCCTGACCTCGGGCATCTCGGCCGAGTACGGCGGCTTCTCCGGCGGCGTGATCAACACGATCACCAAGAGCGGCGGCAACCAGTTCTCGGGCACCTTCCGCGTCGACCTCGACAAGCCCGACTGGCGCGACGAGACGCCGTACGAGAAGGAGAACGGCATCACCCGCACGGGGGACATGAACAAGACCTACGAGGCCACCCTGGGCGGCCCGATCGTGCGCGACCGGCTGTGGTTCTTCGTCGCCGACCGCGAGTTCAAGCGCGACCAGGCGAACACCACGGCGGTCTCCTCCGAGCCGTACGTCTACACCCAGAGCAACCCGCGCTACCAGGTCAAGCTGACCGGCGCGATCACGTCGAACCACAACTTGCAGGTCTCTTACATCAACAACGACCGCAAGGACAAGAACAACGCCCAGCTGCGCGTGATCGACACGAACTCGCTCATCCCCGACGGCCAGTTCCCCAACGACGGCACGTCGGTGAGCTACTCGGGCGTCTTCACCAACAGCCTGTACGGTGAGCTGCGTTACTCCGAGAAGAAGTTCCAGTTCAAGGGCCTCGGCGGGTCGAGCCAGGACATCCACGACTCGCCCTTCTACTCCTACGGCTTCTTCGGCGACTACGGCCTGTACAACCAGCCGTACTTCGACGCCACCGACCCCGAGGACCGCAACAACAAGGAGTATGCCGGGTCGCTCTCTTACTTCCTGTCGACCGAGAAGACCGGTAGCCACGACATGAAGTTCGGCGTCGAGCGCTTCACCACCACCCGCACCGGCGGCAACAGCCAGAGCTCGACCAACTACGTCTTCGTGACGGACTTCGTGGCCGACGCCAGCGGCAACCCGGTGATCGGCGCCAACGGCCGTCTCGTCCCGCTGTTCACCCCGGGCTTCAGCATCCTGTGGAACTACATCCCGACCCGCGGTGCCCAGCTCGACATCACGACCGACTCCTTCTTCGTCAACGACCGCTGGAACCTGAACGACCACTGGTCGTTCAACCTCGGCGCCCGTTACGAGAAGGTCCGGTCCACCGCGACCGGCGGCATCGATACCGTCGACACCGACGCCATCGTGCCGCGCCTCGGCGCCTCGTACGACATCAAGGGCGACGGCAAGTGGAAGGTGGACGTCACCTACGCCGACTACGCCGGCCGCTACAACCCGTCGATCTTCGGCCGCAACAGCCCGGTGGGCAACCCGACCGGGATCTACTCGTACTACATCGGCCCGGCGGGTCAGGGGCTGGACTTCGCGCCCGGCTTCGACTTCAACAACTACGTGATCTACAACGCCGCTCTGCCGACGATCAACACGTCCTTCGAGAAGGGGCTGTCCTCGCCGGTGACCCACGAGATCACGGCGTCGTTCGGCTTCCAGCTGCCCAAGGGCGGCTACGGCAAGCTGACCTACGTCAACCGCAACACCGACAACTTCATCGACAACTTCGTCACGCTCGACAACGGCACGTCGGAGGTCGTCGTCAACGGGGTCGACTACGGCGCGGTGGACAACGTCGTCTACAAGAACACCAACGTGCCGACCCGCAAGTACGAGGGACTCCAGTTCCAGAGCCAGTACAACGTCACGGACAACTGGATGATCGCCGGCAACTGGACCTGGCAGATCAAGAACGACGGCACCTACGAAGGTGAGGGCGGCCAGTCGATCGGCACCTCGCCGTTCGGCGTCCGGCCCGAGATCTACCCGGCGAACCGGGTCAATCCGGACGGTCACCTGCTGCAGTACCAGGCGCACAAGATCCGCGTCTGGACCAACTACAACCTCGACCTCGGCCGCGGCGGGACGCTGGGCATCGGCGGCGTGCTGCGCTACGACTCGCCGACCACGTTCAGCTACTCGCGGTCGAACACCTCGCCGACGCCGGAGATGATCGCAGCGAATCCCGGCTACGCGACGCTGCCGCGCTTCACCCTGTACTTCGGCGACCGCGGCGCGGGCGAGTTCAACTCGGTGTGGAGCGCGGATCTGGCCTTGAACTACCAGGTCCCGATCTGGAAGACGCTGGCGCCCTGGATCAAGTTCCAGGTCAACAACATGTTCAATCAGGACAAGCTGGTGACCTACAGCACGAGCATCGCGGCCGATCCCAACAGCCCGAAGGACGCCTTCGGCCTGCCGACCGGCTACACCAAGAACTCGACGTTCGGCAAGGGGACGAGCAACGCCAACTACCTCGTGCCGCGCGAGTACCTGATCTCGGCCGGCATCCGCTTCTGATCCGGACCTGATCGACCCCGGCCGCTCGCTCGAGCGGCCGGTCCTCCGAGGGGCGGCTCCGGCCGCCCCTCTTGCTTTGTCTCCGCGCAGCCACGATCCAATCCCATGGAGCAGCGCTCAAGATCTTGAATCCCGGCTCCCCGGAACCCGCCGGGGTGGGTCGGCGAGGCTCTACCGCAGGTCGTAACGGGCTTTAACGTCAACGAATAGGACGCATCCGTCCGAAACCTCCGCAGGCCCTGTTCATGGCACGAAACTAGCGAATCGAGGCTGTGAACAATTGTCCGCGGCGGACGCGGGCTTCTTTGGTTTACCAAAAGGAGGATGCAGGATGCGAAGAGTTCTCATGGCCTGCCTCGCGCTGGTTCTCGGCTTCGCGATCGCGAGCGCCGGACACGCGCAGGGCGTCCAGACTTCGACCCTCATCGGCACGGTCACGTCGAACGACGGCCAGCCGTTGCCGGGCGTCACCGTGACGGCCACTTCGCCGGCGCTGCTCGGCGAGCGGGCGACGACGTCGGGAGTCAACGGCGACTACATCATGCGCGGCATGCCGCCGGGGCAGTACACCGTGAAGTTCACCCTCGAGGGGATGCAGGCCGTCGAGCGCAGCTCGACCCTGGCCCTCGGCGGCACCTCGCGCGTCGACGCGGCGATGGAGGTCGCGGCGGCTTCCGAGACCATCGTGGTCACCGGCGAGGCCCCGTCCGCGCTCGAGACCACGACCGTGGGCGCCAACTTCGAGAAGAAGACGATCGACAACCTGCCGATCACGCGCACCCCGACCAACATCGCAGAGCTCTCGGCCGGCCTCACCGTCAACACTCCGGTCGCCGGCCAGGTGGCGATCAACGGCGGCATGGCCTACGACAACGCCATCCTGATCGACGGCACCAACGTCCAGGACAACATCTTCGGCCAGACCAACAACCTGTACATCCAGGAAGCCATCGAGGAGACGCAGGTCCTGACCTCGGGCATCTCGGCCGAGTACGGCGGCTTCTCCGGCGGCGTGATCAACACGATCACCAAGAGCGGCGGCAACCAGTTCTCGGGCACCTTCCGCGTCGACCTCGACAAGCCCGACTGGCGCGACGAGACGCCGTACGAGAAGGAGAACGGCATCACCCGCACGGGGGACATGAACAAGACCTACGAGGCCACCCTGGGCGGCCCGATCGTGCGCGACCGGCTGTGGTTCTTCGTCGCCGACCGCCAGTTCAAGCGCGACACGGCGGGCACCACCCCGGTGTCGAGCGAGGCCTACGTCACCACGACGGACAACCCCCGGTACCAGATCAAGCTGACCGGCGCGATCACGTCGAACCACAACTTGCAGGTCTCTTACATCAACAACGACCGCAAGGACAAGAACAACCGGCAGCTTCGGGTGATCGACACCAACTCGCTCATCCCCAACGGCCAGTTCCCCAACGACGGCACGTCGGTGAGCTACTCGGGCGTCTTCACCAACAGCCTGTACGGTGAGCTGCGCTACTCCGAGAAGAAGTTCCAGTTCAAGGGCCTCGGCGGGTCGAGCCAGGACATCCACGACTCGCCGTTCTACTCGCTGGGCTTCTTCAACGACTACGGCCTGTACAACCAGCCGTACTTCGACGCCACCGACCCCGAGGACCGCAACAACAAGGAGTATGCCGGGTCGCTGTCCTACTTCCTGTCGACCGAGAAGACCGGTAGCCACGACATGAAGTTCGGCGTCGAGCGCTTCACCACCACCCGCACCGGCGGCAACTCCCAGAGCTCGACCAACTACGTGTTCGCAACCGACTACGTTCAGGGGCCCGACGGCAATCCGGTGATCGGCGCCAACGGCCGCCTGATTCCGATGTTCACCCCGGGATACAGCATCCTGTGGAACTACATCCCCACCCGCGGCGCTCAGCTCGACATCACGACCGACTCCCTCTTCGTCAACGACCGCTGGAACCTGAACGACCACTGGTCGTTCAACCTCGGCCTGCGCTACGAGAAGGTGACTTCGACGGCCACCGGCGGCATCGACACCGTCGACACCAGCACCCTCGCACCGCGCCTCGGCGCGTCGTACGACATCAAGGGCGACGGCAAGTGGAAGGTGGACGTCACCTACGCCGACTACGCCGGCCGCTACAATCCGTCGATCTTCGGCCGCAACAGCCCGGTGGGCAACCCGGTCGGAATCTACTCCTACTACGTCGGACCTGCGGGTCAGGGCCTGGACTTCGCTCCCGGCTTCGACCTCAACAACTACGTCATCTACGACGCGGCCCTGCCGACGATCAACACCTCCTTCAAGAAGGGCCTGTCCTCGCCGGTGGCGCACGAGATCACGGTGTCGTTCGGCTTCCAGCTGCCCAAGGGCGGCTACGGCAAGATGACCTACGTCAACCGCGACACCGACAATTTCATCGACGACTTCATCACGCTCGACAACGGAACGTCCCAGATCATCGTCAACGGCGTCGACTACGGCGCGGTGGACAACCGGGTGTTCAAGAACACCAGCACGCCGACCCGTAAGTACGAGGGTCTGCAGTTCCAGGGTCAGTACAACATCACCGACAACTGGATGGTCGCCGGCAACTGGACCTGGCAGATCAAGAACGACGGCACCTACGAGGGTGAAGGCGGCCAGTCGATCGGCACCTCGCCGTTCGGTGACCGGCCCGAGATCTATCCGATCGGCCGGACGGCTCCGGACGGGCACCTGCTGCAGTACCAGGCGCACAAGATCCGCGTCTGGACCAACTACAACCTCGATCTCGGCCGTGCCGGCACGCTGGGCATCGGCGGCGTCGTTCGCTACGACTCGCCGCAAACGTTCAGCTACTCGCGGTCGAACACCTCGCCGACGCCGGAGATGATCGCGATGAACCCCGGCTACGTCTCGCTGCCGCGCTTCACCCTGTACTTCGGCGACCGCGGCGCGGGCGAGTTCAACTCGGTGTGGAGCGCGGATCTGGCCTTGAACTACCAGGTCCCGATCTGGAAGACGCTGGCGCCCTGGATCAAGTTCCAGGTCAACAACGTGCTCAACCAGGACAAGCTGGTGAGCTACAACACCGGGATCAACGCCGACCCCAACAGCCCGAAGGACGCTTTCGGCCTGCCGACCGGCTACACCAAGCAGACCAACTTCGGCAAGGGTGTCAGCAACACCAACTACATCACTCCGCGCGAGTACCTGATTTCGGCCGGCATCCGTTTCTGATCCGGTCCTGATCGACCCCGGTCGCTCACCCGAGCGGCCGGATTCTGAAAGGGGCGGCTCCGGCCGCCCCTTTCGTTTTGTCCTCGGGGAACGGCGCGCGCCCGGCCACGCCGCGACCCTGAAGTAGGATCGCGGCGTGGTCGTCCCCGCTCCCGCGGCCAGGATCGCTCGCCGGATCCCGGCTCCCAGACTCCTCCTCGCCTTCGCGCTCCTCCTCGGACTCGGCGCCTGCTCGAAACCGCCGGCCCGCTCGCCGGTCGTCCTGATCTCGATCGACACGCTGCGCGCGGACCATCTCCCCGCCTGGGGCTACCGGGGCGTCGAGACCCCGGCGATCGACGCCCTGGCCCGCGACGCGGTCCGCTTCGCCGACGCCTACTCGCAATACCCGCTGACCCTGCCCTCGCACGCGTCGTTCCTGACCGGGCTGCTGCCGCCGCACGACGGCGTGCGCGACAACATCGGCTACACACTCGACACCGTCGCGCACCCGACCCTGGCGAATCGTCTGGCCGGCGCCGGTTACGCCACCGGCGGCTTCGTCTCGAGCTACGTCCTGCGCCGGGAGACCGGCGTCGGCGACGGCTTCGAGGTCTACGACGCTCCCGGACCCGGGCCCCGGGCCCAGATCCTCGACCTGGCGCAGCGCCCCGGCACCGTCACCGTGGCGGCGGCGCGTTCCTGGCTCGACCGCGAACGCTTCGAGAGCTCCGGCCGACCCTTCTTTCTCTTCGTCCACCTCTACGAGCCGCACGCTCCGTACGCGCCCCCGGAGCCTTACCGCAGCCGCTACCCGAGCCGCTACGACGGCGAGATCGCGACCGCCGACGCCGCGGTCGGGACGCTGCTCGACGACCTGCGGCAGCGCGGGCTCTACGACCGGGCGGTGGTGGCACTGGTCTCCGATCACGGCGAGGGCCTCGGCGAGCACGGCGAGTCGAAGCACGGCGTCTTCCTCTACCGCACCACGCTGCACGTCCCGATGCTGATCAAGCTGCCCGGGGCCCGGCGCGCCGGCACCGTGGCGGATTCGCCGGTGGGACTGGTCGATCTCGTCCCGACGCTGCTCGCCGCGGCCGGTCTCGACGTCCCGAAGGGGCTCGACGGCGTCGACCTGTTCGGCGGGAGCGCGAACGGGTCCGCCGGATCCCCGGCCGGCCGCGGCCTCTACGCCGAGACCTTCTACCCGCGCCTGCACTTCGGCTGGAGCGACCTGCGGGCCTGGACCGAGCAGCGCTGGTCGCTGGTCGACGGGCCGACCCCGGAGTTGTTCGACCTCGCCGCCGACCCCGGCCAGACCCGGGACGTGCTCGCGGACGAGCGCCGGGAGGCCGCCCGCATGCGCGCCGAGATCGCGCGGCGCGACGCGCCCCTCGCCCCGCCGTCCGCCGTCGACTCGACGACCGCGGCCAAGCTCGCGTCGCTCGGATACCTGACCGGGACGGTCGCGGCCGGCGGCGACCGGTTGCCCGACCCGCGCAGCCAGCGCGACCTGCTCGCCGCGCTCGAGGCCGGCGCCGACGCCTACTTCGCCGGCGACGACCCGCAGGCGCTCGAGCTGCTGCGCAAGGTGCTGGCGCGCAACCCGGACATGCGCGACGTCTGGAGCATGGTCGCCCGCTCGCTCGACCGTCAGGGCCGCACCGCCGAAGCCCTGGCGGCCTGGGACCGGCTGCTCGACCTCTCCGAAGGCGACGCCGGCATGGCCCTGCTGGTCGGCGAGCGGCACCTGGCGGCCGGCGACGTCGAGCGCGCGCGCGGCCTGGCCGAGGCCGCCGCCGCGGCCGAGCCGGAGCGCGCCGAGGAGCTCCTCGCCGAGGTCGACTTCGCCCAGGGCAAGGACGCCGCGGGCCAGGCGAAGCTCGAGCGGGCGGTCGCCACCGGGCACGCCAGCGAGACCGCGCGTCGCCGCCTCGCCCTCGACGCGCTCTCCAACGGACGGCCCGAGCGCGCCGTCGACCTGCTCGAGCCGACCGAGAAGGGGGGCGGGCCCGAGTCCTGGATCCTGCTCGCCCTGGCGCTGTCCGACGCCGGGCGGCAGCAGGAAGGGGTGGACTGGCTCGATAAGGCCCGCCGCGCCTCGCGCCCCGAGGCGTCGTTCTTCGAGAGCCTCGGAGTCGCGCTGCTCACGCTCCAGCGCGACGACAAGGCGCGCACCGCCCTCGAGCAGGCGGTGAAGCTGGATCCCGGCGCCGCGACGGCCTGGAACACGCTGGGCGTGGCGTGCGCCCACGCGGGAGACGCGCGCGGCGCGATCGACGCCTGGCGGCACGCGGTCGGCGCCGATCCCTCGCTCGCCGACGCCTGGTTCAACCTCGGATTGACCGCCGCCCACGCGGGCGACCGCGATCTCGCCCGCCGCGCCCTCGCCCGCTTCCTCGACCTCGCTCCGGCCGGGGGACCGCGCGCCGGCGACCGCGAGCGGGCCGAGCAGGCGCTGGCCGGACTCGGAGGCACATCGTGAGGCGCGCGGCGCCGCTGCTCGCGGCTGTCGTCGCGCTGGGGCTGGCGGGATGCGGCGGCGGAGGCCGCACGGTCGACCGCGACGCCCCGGTGGTCCTGGTCACCATCGACACCCTGCGCGCGGACCATCTCGCCGCCTGGGGCGATGCCGGGGTGGTCACGCCGGCGGTCGACCGGCTGGTCCGCGACGGCATCCGGTTCGACAATGCCTACTCGCAGGTGCCACTCACCCTGCCCTCGCACTCGACCCTGATGACCGGCCTGCTGCCCTACCAGCACGGCGTGCGCAGCAACATCGGCTTCCGGCTCGACGGCGCCGCGCATCCGACCCTGGCGCTGCTGCTCGCCGGCCACGGCTACGCCACCGGCGCCGCGGTCTCGGCCTACGTGCTGCGCTCCGAGACCGGGATCTCCGCCGGCTTCCAGCGCTACGACGATTCGATGGAGGTGCGCCAGGACGAGCCGCTGGGCGCCCTCCAGCGTCCCGGCGGCCAGGCGCTCGACGCCGACCTGCGCTGGCTCGACGGTGTCGGCGGGCGACCGTTCCTGCTCTGGCTCCACCTGTTCGAGCCGCACAGCCCTTACGACCCACCGGAGCCGTTCCGGTCGCGCGCGCCCTCGCTCTACGACGGCGAGATCGAGGCCGCCGACGCCGTCCTCGGACGTCTGCTCGACGAGCTCGACCGACGTGGCCTCTACGATCGCGCGCTGATCGTCTTCGCCTCCGACCACGGCGAGGGGCTGGGCGACCACGGCGAGCAGGAGCACGGCATCCTGCTCTACCGCGAGTCGCTCCACGTTCCCTTGGTGATCAAGCTACCCGGCGGCCGGCGCGCCGGCGAGACCGAGCGCGATCCGGCCGGGCTCGTGGACGTCCTGCCCACCGTGCTCGCCGACCTCGGACTGCCGGCGCCGCCGGAGCTCGCCGGACGCGACCTGTTCGCGGCAGCCGGACCCGACCGCCATCTCTACGCCGAGACGTTCTACCCGCGCATCCACCTGGGCTGGAGCGAGCTGCGCTCTCTGGTCGACTCCCGCTACCAGCTGATCGACGGCCCCGACCCGGAGCTCTACGACCTGGTCGCCGACCCGCGGGAGCGCGACAACCTGCGCGACTCCGAGCGGCGGGTCTTCCAGGAGCGGCGCCAGGAGCTCGCGAAGGTGCCCGAGGCGCTGACCGCGGCGGCGCCGGCGACCGAGGAGGAGCGGCAGAAGCTGTCCGCCCTCGGCTACCTCACCGGCTCCGCCGCCGAGACCGGCGGCCCACGCCCCGATCCCAAGAGCCGCATCGGCCAGCTCGAGCGCCTGCAGCAGGACTTCGAGCGGGTCGAGAAAGGCCAACTCACGGAGGCCGAGACGGACCTCCGGGATCTCGTCCGCGCCAACCCCGAGATGATCGACGCGCGGGTCCAGCTCGCCGCCGTCCAGCGCCGGCTCGGCCGCTTCGAGGAGTCGCGCGCCAACTACCGTGAGGTGATCCGCCAGGAGCCGGGCTACCTCCAGACCGTGGCGATCGAGATCGGCAAGATCGAGCTCGACCTCGGAAACCTCGACGCCGCGCGGCAGAACGCCGAGATCGCGATGCCCTCCTCCCCGGACGAGGCGCACCTGCTGCTCGCCGCAGTGGCCGCCCGTCACGGCGAGTGGAGCCGCGCGGAGAGCGAGGCCCGGACCGCCTTCGGCGACGGCGACCGTCCGCGGATCCCGGCGATGCTCCTGCTGGCGCAGATCCTCGGCCAGCGCGGCCAGACCCAGCAGGGACTCGACCTGCTGGCGGCGATCGACCGGCGCATCGCGTCCGGCGAAGCCCGGCCGCTGCCCACCCTCGAGTCGAGCCGCGGCGACCTGCTCGCGCGGCTGGGCCGCGACGCGGAAGCCGAGGCCGCCTTCCGCAAGGAGATCGCGGCCTTCCCGCGCACCGAGGAGGCCTACGGCCGACTCGCCATCTTGCTCGCCTCGGAGCACCGCTTCGACGAGATCCAGCCGACGCTGGACGCCATGATCGCTGCCAAGCCCACGCCGGCGACCTGCGCCCTGGCCGCCCGGACCCTGGACGACCTGGGCAACCACGCCGCCGCCGAGGCCTACCGCCACCGGGCGCGCGAGCTCGCCCGGAAGTACGGCGCTCCGGGGAGCTGACCCCCGCGGGTCCCCCCGCCGGCCGGGTCGGCTATCCTCGGCGCGATGCGCGAGCTCCACGATCTGCTGACCCGCCTGCGCGAGCTCGGCGCGGCCGACTCGTCGGCCGCGATGGCGACCGTGGCGCGGGTCGAGGGCTCGAGCTACCGGCGCGAAGGCGCCCGGATGCTGGTCGAGCCCGACGGCCGTCTGACCGGCGTGCTCACCGGCGGCTGCCTCGAGCGCGACCTCGTCGCGCTCGCCGGCGAGGTCTTGGCCGACCACGCCCCGCGTGTCGTCACCTTCGACCTCTCGGCCGACGACGAGGCCTACTGGGGCACCGGAACCGGCTGCGCCGGTGTCCTCACCCTTCTCGTCGAACCGCTCGACGGACCACGCCGGATGCGCCTGGCCGCGCGGCTCGCAGAAGCGATCGAGAAGCGGCGCGAAGTTCGCACCGCCACGGTCATCGCAGCAAGCTTCTCCCGGGACGGAGAGAACGGCGGAGCGCATTCTGCCGCCGCGCCCGGCGAAGTGGCCTCGTCTTCCCTAGCTGAAAGCCTTTCCGTCTTTCCTTCTGGCGTGGAGAGGATCCGGCTGGACGCGGCGCTCGCTGCCCTCGCGCCCGGCAGCGCCCGCTACGTGGAGCTCGAGGCCGCCGGCGCGCGCTGCGGCCTCCTGCTCGAGTCGCTCCTGCCGCCGATCCACCTCCTGGTGGTCGGCGCCGAGCGCGACACGCTGCCGCTGCTGCGGCTGGCGCACGAGCTGGGCTGGGCGGCGACGGTCGTCGAGCCGCGCGACGACCCGCGCGCGGCGGAGAGGATCGGCGCTCTCGCCCGGCTCGAGTCGCTGCGCCCCGGCGCGATCTCCGGCCGCGTCGAGCTCTCCGGACGCACTGCGGTGCTGCTGGCGACCCACCGCTATCTCGACGACCTGGCGTACCTCGAGGCGATCTCCGGAGCGCCGGTCGGATACCTGGGGCTGCTCGGGCCCGCGCGCCGCCGGGAACGGCTGCTCGCAGATCTCGCCCGCCGTTCGCCGGAGGCCGCGGTCGCGGTGCGCCCGCGCCTGCGCGGGCCCGCCGGGCTGGACCTGGGCGGCCGCGCGCCCGAGCAGGTGGCGCTGGCGGTCGCGGCCGAGATCGCGGCGAGCTTCGGCGGCCGCGACGCCCGCCCGCTGGCCGGCGCCGGCGCGGCGGCACCCGGCGTCGCGGCCCGCGAGCCGTGAGCGGGCCGGCAGGGATCCTGCTCGCGGCGGGAAGATCGTCGAGGCTCGGGCGGGAAAAGCAGAAGCTTTCAGTGAAGGGAAAGACTTTTCTGGGTCTCGTCGCCACGGAGATGGCTGCCGTCGCGTCGCCGCTCGTCGTCGTTCTCGCGGCCGGCCGCGGCGACCTCCTGCGCGAGCTGGGCGACTTTGCTGCGGACATCGTCTGGAACCCGAACTCGGCTGCCGGCATGGGGACATCGCTGGCGCTCGGCGCGCGAGAGCTGCACGCGCGGTCGGAGGCCGGTGGCGGATTCGCGGGAGTGCTCGTCGCGCTGGTCGACCAGCCGCTGGCCGACCGCGACCTGTTCGCGCGTCTCGAGCGCGCTGCGAGCGCCGGCGCTGGCGGCGGCTACGCGGCCTGCGACTACGGCGACGGCGCCTGGGGGGTGCCCGCCCGCTTCCCGGCCTCGGCGCTTCCCGAGTTGGCGACGCTTGCCGGCGACCGCGGCGCCAAGGCGCTGCTCGAGCGGCGGCGCTCGGCCGGCGGCCTGCCGCTGGTCGCCTTCCCGGGCGGCCGCCTCGACGTCGATTCCGAGGCCGACTACGAGCGGCTGCTCCGGGCGCTCGCCGGGGAGCCGGACGTCGGCTCTCAGTAGGCTCCGGCGCCCGGGCTCCAGGCTTCGGCGGCGGCGCGGCCGCGCTCCTCGTCGATCCAGAACATGCCGACGAACCCGAGCACGAAGAAGGTCCCCGTCGAGAGGATCGCCGTGCTCTGCGAGCCGCTCGCCGACGAGATCCAGCCGAAGATCAGCGGCCCGCAGGCGTACGCGCCCTTTCCGGCCAGGCCCCAGAGCCCGAAGAACTCGCCGCTCTTGTCGACCGGCGAGAACAGACCGACGAGCCCGCGCGAGGCCGACTGCAGCGAGCCGATGCCGAGTCCCGCGACCAGCGCGACGACCCAGAACACGGTCTTGTCGCGGCTCAGGTAGGTGACGACGCAGACGGCGATCCACAGCACCAGGGTGACCTGGATGGTGCGCCGCGCTCCCAGCCGGTCCTCGATCGCGCCGAAGACGAAGGCCCCGGCGGCCGACGAGATCTGGACCAGGAGAAAGAGCAGGATCAGCTCCGCGGCGCTGAAGCCGACCGTCCGCTCCGCGTAGACGCCGACGAACGCGATGATGCTGGTCAGCCCCATCGAGAAGACGAAGAAGACGCTCAGGAACTTGATCAACTCGCGGAAGCGGGCGGCCGAGCGCACGGTCGTCGCCATGCGCCCGAAGCCGTTGCGCAGGTAGTACGACAGCGGCTCGGACCGGCGCGGCGCGCGCTCGCGCAGGAACAGGAAGGTGGGCAGAGCGGCGACCAGGAAAAACGCGGCCGTCACCACCCACGCCAGGCGCAGCGAGGGCAGGTTGCCGAGGGTGAACCCGCCGGCGATCAGCGGTTTGACCAGGAGCAGCGCAGCGAGGCCGCCGAAGTAGCCGAGCCCCCAGCCGAATCCGGAGACGCGGCCGACGTTGTCCGGGGTCGAGATCTCGGGCAGGAAGGACGCCGCGAAGTTCTCGCCGAAGGAGAACGCCACGTTGGAGACGACGAACAGCGCCAGCCCGAGCGCGATGTCGCCGGGCCCCACCCACCACAGCGCCGCGGTTCCCGCCACGCACAGGACGTAGGTGCCGAACAGGAAGGCCTTCTTGCGCCCGGACTCGTCCGCCGTCGCGCCGATCAGCGGCGAGAGCACGAGCACGATCACGTTGGCGGCCCACACCCCCCGTCCCCACCACAGGTCGGCGTCCGGTCCCGCCGCCACCAGCCGGGTGAAGAAGACACTGAAGGCGACGGTGACGACGACCGTCGTGTAGCTCGAGTTGGCGAAGTCGAACATCGCCCACGAGAAGATCTCGAGCCGGGTGACCGGCGGGGGAGAAACGGATGGCTCGGACACGGGCCGGCGCATCATACGCCGGCGTCCGCGACGTCACTCCTTGGCGTCGTACCAGGTCGGACCGGTGCCGACGTCCACGACCAGGGGCACCGCGAGCTCGGCGGCGCCGGTCATCTCGCGCCGGATCAGCTCGGCGACCGCCGGAGCCCCGTCCGCCGGCGCCTCGGCGACGAGCTCGTCGTGGACGGTGAGCAACAGCTTCGCGTCCGGGTGCTCGGCGCGCAGCCGTCGATCGACGGCGATCATCGCGCGCTTCAGCAGGTCGGCCGCCGAGCCCTGGATCCGGGCGTTGATCGCCATCCGCCGCGCATTCTCGCGCACGGCGCGGTTCTGGGCCGTGATCTCGGGCAGGTAGCGCGCGCGGCCCCAGAGCGTCTCGACCTTGCCCTCGCGCTCCGCGCTCTCGACGGTCTCGCGCATGTAGGCCTGGACGCCGCCGTAGCGGGCGAAGTAGGCGGTGATGAAGCGTTCCGCCTCGGCCGCGGGGATCCCCAGGCGGTTCGCCAGACCGAAGGCGCTCATGCCGTAGATCAGCCCGAAGTTGATCGTCTTGGCGGCCCGGCGTTGCTCGGCCGTCACCAGCTCCGGCGCCACGCCGAACATCGCCGCGGCGGTCGAGACGTGGATGTCCTCCTCGCGGGTGAACGCCTCGATCATCGCCGGCTCGCGGGCGATGTGCGCCAGGATCCGCAGCTCGATCTGGCTGTAGTCGGCGACCACCAGGAGATTTCCCTCGGCGGCCCGGAAGGCGCGCCGGATCGCCGACCCCTGCTCGGTGCGGATCGGGATGTTCTGCAGGTTCGGGTTGACCGACGAGATGCGCCCGGTCGCGGCGACCGCCTGCTGGAACCGGGTGTGGACGCGGCCGTCCGCGGCCACCAGCGCCGGCAGGGCGTCGACGTAGGTGGACTTCAGCTTCGAGATCTCGCGGTAGCGCAGCACCTTCTGCGGCAGCTCGTGGCCACGGGCGGCGAGCTCCTCGAGCGTCCCGGCGTCGGTCGACCAGCTCTTCGTCTTCTTCGTCCGGCGCAGGACCGGGAGGCCCAGCTTCTCGAACAGGATCGTCCCGAGCTGCTGCGGGGACTGGATGTTGAAGGTCTCGCCCGCGGCGTCGTGAATCTCGCCTTCGAGGCGCGCGAGGTCCGCCCCCATCTCGGACGACATGGTCTCGAGGTAGGCGACGTCCAGACCGACCCCCGCCTCCTCCATCGCCACCAGGACCGGTACGAGCGGCGCCTCGATCTCGCGGTAGACGTCGGCGAGAGGTCCGTCGCCGAGCGCGGCGGCGAGGTCGGTCTCGAGCCGCGCGACCAGGCCGATCCGCTCGGCGGCAAGAGCGCGCAGCCGCCCGTCTCCGACCGGCGGCTCGCCATCCTTGTCGAAGCCCGCCTCGCGCACGGTCCGCGGCTGGACGCCCAGCCGCTCGAGCGCGATCTCCTCGAACGGGTGGCCGTGGGAGGAGTTGCGCACCAGGTAGGAGACCAGCATCAGGTCGAACAGCCGGCAGCGCACTGCGCCGGCGTCGCCGTCGAAGCGGAGAACCTCCTTGAGGTCGTGCCCGACCAGGAGGACGTCGGGCGCGGCGAGCCAGCGCGACAGGGCCGGGCGCAGCGCCGCCGCGAGCCCGTCGCGCCGCAGGTCGACGAGCAGCGCCGGCCCGTCGCCGGCGGCGAGAACGACCGCCGCCGGCGATTCGGGCGGCAGCAGGGCGACGCGGACCGGCCCTTCCCACGCCGCCGTGCGCTGCTCGAGGTCGGCCGCCGACTCGACCTCGACCAGCTCGACGGCCGCCGGAGCCGCGGCCTGCGCGCTGCCGCCGAGCTCCTCGAGCAGGGTCCGGAACTCCAGCTCCGAGTAGAGCCGCCGCAACGCCTCGACGTCGGGCTCCTCGGTGCGCAGTTCGTCGGGCCGAAGCTCGATCGGCAGGCCGGTGTGGATCGTCACCAGCTCCTTCGACAGCAGCGCCTGGTCGCGGTGCTCGATCAGCCCTTCGCGGTAGGACTTGCGCGAGATCTCGCCGGCGCGCTCGAGGAGCTGCTCGACGCTGCCGAAGTCGGCCACCAGCTTGCGCGCGCCCTTCTCGCCGATCCCCGGCACCCCGGGGACGTTGTCCACCGCGTCGCCCATCAGGGCCAGCACGTCGGCGACGCGCTCGGGCGGGACGCCCCACTCGGCGGTCACCGCGTCCGCGTCGTAGATCCGGTTGCGACCGGTGTGGTAGAGCGTGATCCCCGGGGCGACGAGCTGCAGCATGTCTTTGTCGGCGGTCACCAGCACGACGTCGTAGCCCGCCGCGGCGGCCTTCCGCGCGAGCGTCCCCATGACGTCGTCGGCCTCGTAGTTGTCGAGCTCGAGCGCCGGGATGCGGAAGGCTTCGATCAGGCGCCGGATGTAGGGGATCTGGGAGCGCAGCTCCTCGGGCATCGGCGCCCGGTTGGCCTTGTACTCGGCGTACTTCTCGGTGCGCACCGTGCGGTCCGAGACGTCGAGCGCGACGCCGACGAGGTCCGGCTTCTCGTCGCGCAGGATCTTGCGCAGCATCTGGACGAAGCCGAAGACGGCGTTGGTCGGCTCGCCGCGCGAGTTGGTCAGCTCCCGGATCGCATAGAACGCCCGGAAGATGTTGTGGTAGCCGTCGATCAGCAGCAGCCGCTGGCGCCCGGACACGCGCGCGAGCCTACCAGCGTAGGTGCCGCCCCCAGCCCAAGAAAAGAGGGACAGGCACCCTTTTCTGACGACTCCTGTGCGCTGATCCGCGGCGCTGTTTCGGGAAAAGGGTGCCTGTCCCTCTTTTTTCGGCTCGGACTTCCGTAGACTCGGGGGCTGGAGCGAGGAGGTGGGAGTTGCCTCAGTTCGACGGCGTCGGGGTGGTTTCCTGGATCTTCATGGGTCTCGCCGCGGGCGCGCTCGCCCGCTATCTGCTGCCCGGTCCGGATCGCATGGGCTGCCTGGCGACGATCGCGACCGGCGTCCTCGGCGCGCTGGTCGGAGGCTTCGTCGCCACTCTGCTCGGTTTCGGCGGCTTCCGCGGCTACGACGTCCACAGCCTGATCGTCGCCACCCTGGGGGCGGTCCTGTTCCTGATCCTGCTGCGACTGGTACGGCCGGCGCGCCGGCGCTGATCCCCGGCGGCCTCGGAGGCGGTGCCTGTGCCGGCGCTCAGCGCGGGCTGCGGGCCTGGGCGAGCAGGTGCGCGACCTCGGGTAGCACCAGCTTCTCCATCGCCAGCTCGAGCGCGGCCGGGGCGCCCGGCAGGACGAAGACGGCCTTGCCGGAGCGCACACCCGCGGTGGCCCGCGAGAGCATGGCCGCCGGTCCGATCTCGGCGTAGGAGAGGGCGCGGAAGATCTCGCCGAAGCCCGGGATCTCCTTCTCGAGCAGCGAGCGCACGGCCTCGACGGTGACGTCGCGCGGCGCCACGCCGGTGCCTCCGGTGACCAGGACCACGTCGACCCCGGCGTCGTTGAGCGCGTCGCGCACGGCGTCGCGGATCGCGATCTCGCGGTCGCGCACCAGAGACCTGCGCGCGGTCTTGTAGCCGGCGGTTCCGAGCCGCTCGACCAGCCAGGAGCCCCCGGCGTCGGTCTCCGGCGACCGGCTGTCCGAGACCGTGACCACGGCCCAGGCGGGCTCGACGGCCAAAGCCGCCTCCATCCGATGCGTCTCGACGCTCACCGGTACAAGCTAACACGTCCGCGATGCCGCCGGCCGCGCTGGTAGGATCCGCCGACATGCCACGCGACGTCGCCATCTTCGGCGTTCCGATGGACCTCGGACAGGGCCGGCGCGGGGTGGACATGGGCCCCTCGGCGCTGCGCTACGGCCGGCTCGACGAGCGCCTCGAGCGGCTCGGCCACGAGGTGTTGGACCTCGGTGACTTCGACGTTCCGGGCGCCGAGCAACTGCGCCTGTCCCACACCGGCCCGGGCGGCGGGATGGCCTTCCTGGACGAGATCCGGCGCGCCTGCGAGGCCACGGCCGAGATCCTCTCGCAGCTTCCCGAGGACGCGTTCCCGGTGATCCTGGGCGGCGACCACTCGATCGCCATGGGATCGGTCACCGGCTGCTCGCGACGGCAGCGCACCGGCCTGATCTGGGTCGACGCCCACGGCGACTTCAACGTCCCGGAGACCTCGCCGACCGGCAACATCCACGGCATGCCGCTCGCCGCCCTGTGCGGCTACGGCGACCGCCGCCTGATCGACCTCGCCTGGCCGGGGGCCAAGATCCGGCCCGAGGACGTGGTCCTGATCGGGATCCGCGACCTCGACGACGGCGAACGGAGCCTGATGCACGAGGCGGGCGTGACCGTCTACACGATGAAGGAAGTCGATCAGCTGGGCCTGTCGAGCATCGCCGAGGCCACGCTCGGCAGGCTCGGCGACCTGCCGCGGCTCCACGTCTCCTTCGACGCCGACGCGCTCGACCCCGAGCTCGCGCCCGGCGTCGGCACTCCGGTCCCCGGCGGCCTGACCTTCCGCGAGGCCCATCTGTTGATGGAGCTGCTGGCCGACTCCGGCCGCGTGACCAGCCTCGACCTGGTCGAGGTGAACCCGATCCTCGACCGCGAGAACCGCACCGCCGACCTGCTCGTCGACCTCGCCGTCAGCCTGCTGGGCAAGAAGATCTACTGAGCCGGCCGCGGCTCAGTCGTCGACCTCCTCGAGGTCCGTGTCGACGTTGACGAACGGCCGCTTGGCGTCGGGTTTGATCACGATCTTGATCCACGCCGTCTGGTAGCCCTCGAGGGTGAGCTTCACCAGGTACTCGCCGGGGCCCGGCGCGACCCACTGCTTGCCGCCCCCCATGCCGTCCCAGTCGTCGGCGATCCCCAGGACCTTGCCGTCGATCGTCACCAGCGTGTCCTCCGGATCGACGTGGAACTCCGCCCCGCGCTTGGCTTCGAAGACCCCGGCGAGCTTCACCGCGGGAGCCGCGGGTTCGGCCGCGGGAGCGGCGGCCGGCGCCGCGGTGGGCGCCGGAGACGGCGCGGGGGCGACCGCGGGCGGCACCTGCACCGCGGCCGAAGCCGCAGCGGCGGTCGGCACGCTCCGGACCGGCTCGACCAGGGTTCCCGCCACCGGACCCTCCGGGGCGGGAGTGGCCGCGGGAGACGTCGGCTCCGGCTCGGGACGGCGCGCCGGCGCGGTCGCCTCGGTCCCGGCCGGGGCGACGACGGCGGGCTGGGTCAGGGGCGCCGCCGGAATCGGCCCCGCGGGCTCCGGACGGCCCACGTCCGGGGCCTTCGGCGCGCGGCCGAGCCAGAAGGCGCCGGCCACCGCCGCGACGACCAGCGCACCCAACCCCAACCAGAGCGCCGTACGCCGCGGCGGCTCCAGCGTGACGCCGGTCGAGGCCACGGGAGCGGCGACCGGCGGCGGCGGCGGCGGCGTCCGGGGCAGCATCGCCGTGGGCGCCGTGGCGCCGGCGTTCTGCCCGGCCGCGGCCAGCGCGCGCGCCCGCGACGCGAAGGTCCGAGCGTCCGGGATCCGCGCCTCCCGGTCCTTGGCCAGCGTCCAGCGCAGGAAGGCCGCCAGCTCGGGAGTCAGCGCCGAGACGATGGCGACGTCCTCGAGCGGGTCCTCGTGGAGGATCTGGTAGACGAGCGTCGTGACGGTGTCGGCGGGGAACGGCTTGCGCCGCAGGATCATCTCGAACAGGACCACGCCGAGCGAGAACAGGTCGGAACGGCCGTCGAGTCGCATCCCCTTGACCTGCTCCGGCGCCATGTAGGCCGGGCTGCCGACCATCATCCCGGTGCGGGTCAGGTCGGTCTTCTCCCCGACCGCCTTGGCGACTCCGAAGTCGCTGACCTTGACCCTCCCGCTGCGGTCGATGAGGAGGTTTCCCGGCTTGACGTCGCGGTGGATGACGCCCGACTCGTGCGCCGCGGCGAGCGCGTCCGCGGCTTGCGCGGCCAGCTCCAGGGCATCGTCCGTCGAGGGGAACTCGCCGCGCACCAGGCGCCGCGAGAGCGGATCGCCGTCGACCAGCTCCATGACCAGGAAGAGGGAGTCGGCCTCGCTACCGGCGTCGTAGACGGCGACCACGTTGGGGTGCTGGAGGCGCGCCGCGACCCGGGCCTCGCGTTCGAAGCGCGCCGCGATCTCGTCGTGGTCCTCGCCCGCGGCGACGGCGGCAGAGATCATCTTGACCGCGACCTGGCGGCCCAGCTTCGGATCCTCGGCGCGGTAGACGGCGCCCATCGCGCCGCGTCCGATCTCGCCCAGGATCCGGTAGCGGCCGACGGTCGCCGGGAACGGGGCAGACATGCCGGGATTCTACGCGAGGGGGACGGAAGGTGTCCGCGTCACGGCAGAGCCGGTTCGTCCCCGCCGCGGTAACCCGGGAGGCCCCGGCGCCGTAGAGCCGGTCGAGGACGCGAGAGTCACGACTCTCCGCCTCCTTCTTGGGTACGGCGGCTTCGGCCGCCCTTTTTTTGTCCGCACAGGCGAGCCACCGCCGGCTCCGCCGCCCGCCCCTCGCCCGCGTCCGGCCCGGAACCCGCGTCCCGCGCGGGGACCGGCGGACGCCACGGATCGCCGGCTCCGGCCCAAGGCGGGTAACGCCACCGCTCCCCCCTCCGTAGCCCGATTCGAGGAGGAAGCGTGCCATGCCGCGAGTCGCCCTCTTTGCCTGGCCCCCGCCGTGGAAGTGGAACGCCGCCGCCGCGCTCCTCCTGGCGACCGCCGGCGTCATGCCGGCGGGCGCGGCCGGGACTTGCGCCCTCCGGCGCGAAGCTCCGGTCGAGGCGCTGTCCTCGATCGAGCTCGAGCCGCGCGGCTTTCCAGCCGCCTTCGCCGGCGTCCCCGAGCGGGCCGTCGCTCTCTGGACCCGCCGCGACTGCATCGGCGACGCGGACTTCCCCGTCCTCACGCTGATCCCGGGATCCGGCGACCGGCGGATCGAGGTGCTCTACCGACCGGGTCCTTCGACGATCCTGCCCTCGGCGTGCGGCGAGTTCGTCGGCTCCCGCATCGTCCTCCACGGCAGGTTCCGGGATCCCCGCGACGGACGGCTCGTGAGCTGCGGCGGCCGCGACCGGCTGGTCGAGACGCTCGCCCACGAGCTCGGGCACGCGCTCGGCCTGGTGGATCAGTTCGACCCCGTCTGCTCGGACCACATCATGGCCCAGCTCGCGCGCGGCCGCGACGGAGTGCTCGCCGCCCGGCGGGTCCAGCCGGACGAGTGCCGCGTGGCGGGGCGTGGCTTCACGACCGCGTTCGAGCGGGGGCTCGCCACCAGCCGCGACCTGCTGGCCGCGGACCTCGGGACCGATCCGCGGCGGCCGCGCCTCAGACCGGGATCTGTGCCTCCGCCGAGCCTCCCACCAGCCGCTCGAACTGCTCGCGATATCCACGCGACAGGGTCAGCCGTGTTCCGTCCTTGAGCAGGACCGAATAGTCGCCGTGGAAGATGTGGTGGAGCTCGCGGATCCGCTCGATGTTGACGATGGTCGAGCGGTGGATGCGGGCGAAGACGCGCGGATCGAGCCGGGTCTCGAGCGAGCTCATGGTCTCGCGCAGGAGGTGGCTCTCCTTGCCGATGTGCAACCGGACGTAGTTGCCCGCCGCCTCGATCCAGTCGACGTCGGGGGCGTTGACGAAGACGATGCGCCCGACGCTGCGGATCACGAAACGGCTCAGGTAGGGCTGCTCGCCGCGCAGCTCCTGCAGCATCATCCGCAGCTGCTCGTCGAAGGGTCCCGCGGCGCTGCGGTCGACGGCCTCCCGGGCGCGCTCCAGCGCCAGCCGCAGTCGTTCGCGGTCGAACGGCTTGAGCAGGTAGTCGAGGGCGTGGACCTCGAAGGCCCGCAGCGCGTGCTCGTCGAAGGCGGTGACGAAGATCACCGCGGGCGCGACGGCGGGCGGCAGGCTCTCGAGCAGCGTGAAGCCGTCCTCCTCGGGCATCTGGATGTCGAGGAAGATCAAGTCGGGCCGCTCCGCCAGCAACACCTCGCGGGCCTCGGCCGCCGAAGCGGCTTCGCCCACGATCTCGACCCCCTCCTCCCCGGCGAGCAGGCGCCGCAGCTTGGAACGGGCCAGCGGTTCGTCATCGACCAAAACCACTCGCATCGGCTCGGTCATCTCGAGGCCTCCCGAACGTTCTCTCCTAATGTACGGAGCGGGAGTCTCCGAGTTCTCGGAAGGGCAGGAAGACCCGGGCCAGAGCCCGCCGGCCGGGCCGCAGGTCGAGCTCCAGCCGGGCCCGGCCGCCGTAGAGCTGCTCCAGCCGTGCCCGGGTGTTCTGGATCCCGACCCCCGAGCCGGACGGTCCCGGCCCCCGGCCGGCACCCGCCGGGTGGTCGTTCTCGACCTCCAGGATCAGCTCGCCGTCCTCGCGCCAGGCCCGCAGCGTGACCCGGCAGGGCTCCGGGCTCCGGCCGACCCCGTGGACGACCGCGTTCTCGACCAGCGGTTGGAGGACGAAGGCCGGGACCGCCGCGTCCACGAGCAGCGGATCGACGTGGCGCGTCACCTCGAGCCGGTCCGGGTAGCGCATCCGCTCGATCTCGAGATAGCGCGCCACGAAATCGAGCTCCTGCTCGAGCGGGATCTCCTGCTGGCCGCTGGTCTCGAGCGACTGGCGCAGGAGGTCCGAGAGCCGCACCAGCATGCGGTCGGCCAGCTCCGGACGCTCGTAAACCAGCGAGGAGATCGAGTTCAGCGCGTTGAACAGGAAATGGGGCTGGAGCTGCATGCGCAGCGCCGAGAGCTCGGCGCGGGCCAGCTGCTCCTTGAGCCGGCTGGCCACCAGCTCCTTCTCGCGCAGGCCGCGGTCGTAGTCGCGCAGGTGGCGCAGCGCGACGATCGCCCAGTAGGTCAGCAGGTTGATGTGGATGTTGTGCCGGAACGAGAAGATCACGGCATCGACGTAGTTCACCGACATCCCGCGCCAGACGCGGACCAGCTCGAACACCCCCTCGGCCAGCGCCAGGTGCAGCGACGCCACCACGAAGCTCGCCACCACGTGGACGAGGACGTTGCGCGCGCGACGGCGCCGGTCGCCGGCGATCGGAAACCGGCGTGCGAGGTAGAGCACGCCGAGGGCGAGCACGCCCCAGGAGAGGTAGAACGGAATGTTGACGGCGAGCGCCGCTCCCCAGGGGATGTTGCGTTCGCTCCCCGGGTACTGCCGGATCGCGGCCTCGGAGGCGAAGAAGAGCCCGAGACCGGTCCACAGCAGCACCCAGAGCAGGGCCCTGCGCAGCATCGAGCTCCGTCGCGACATGGCTCGGGCCGCGACTCTATCCCCTGCTTCCGCGCGCCTGCGGATCCCGGGGACGGAACGGTCCCCACCGGCGACGAGCGGTCCCCGTGGATCCGCGAGGCGGAAGCCGCTGGCTCCTGTACAATTCCTTGTGCAATCGGAGGCCTCGGAGGAGGCCCCCGGGGAGGTGCCATGCTCGCCCAGCGCATCGCGGAGATCCAACAGGCCCTCACCGAGGCGGAGCTCGACGGCTGGTTCTTCGCGGTCTTCCAAGGCAACGATCCGATCAGCGTCGACCTGCTCGGGCTCGCCGGCAAGGGCCTGATCACCCGCCGTTGCTACTACCTCATCCCGTCGCAGGGAGAACCCCGGAGGCTGGTGGCCGACCTGGAGCCGGCGATGCTCGACCACCTGCCGGGAACCAAGGCGCGCTACCGCACCTGGCAGGAGCACCGGCAGGAGCTCGAACGGCTGGTGCGCGACTGCGGCCGCCTCGCCGCCCAGTACAGCCCACGCAACGAGCTGCCGACGTGCTCGCGGCTCGATGCCGGAACGGCCGAGCTGCTCACCGGCTTCGGCGCCGAGCTGATCTCCTCGGCCGACCTCGTCCAGCGCTTCGCCGCGGTGTGGACCCCCGAGCAGCTCGCGGGCCACCGGCGGGCGAACGTCCACCTCCACCGCATCGTCCACGAGGCCTTCGCCTTCACCGCCGCCGAGCTGCGCGCGGACCGCCCAGTCGACGAGTACGGCGTGCAGCGCTTCATCCTCGACGCCTTCGAGCAGGCGGGGCTGCACGCGGAGGCCGAGCCGATCGTCGGCGTCAACGCCCACGCCGCGGACCCGCACTACGAGCCGACGCCGGAGACCTCGCTGCCGGTCTCGCGCGGCGACCTGCTGCTGATCGACCTCTGGGCCAAGGAGAAGGTGGCGGACAGCGTCTACGCGGACATCACCTGGTGCGGCGTCTGCTCGGCGGCGCCCAGCGACCGCCAGCAGGAGATCTGGACGATCGTGCGCGACGCGCGCGACGCCGGCATCGAGCTCGTCCGCCGGCGCTGGCCGGCGACGCCGGTGCGCGGCTTCGAAGTGGACGACGCGGTGCGCGCCGTGATCCGCCAGGCGGGCTACGGCGACTACTTCATCCACCGCACCGGCCACTCGATCGGCACCCAGGACCACGGACAGGGTGCCAACATGGACAATCTCGAGACCCACGACACCCGTCGGCTGCTGGCCATGACCGGTTTCTCGATCGAGCCCGGCGTCTACCTGCCCGGCGAGATCGGGGTTCGCTCGGAGGTCAACATCGCGCTGAACTCCGATGTCGCCGAAGTCACCGGCGGCGAGCCGCAACGCGAGCTGCTCCGGCTCCTCGAGTGACCGTCCACGTGCTCACCGTCCCGGGCCCGACGGCGCGCCGGCGCGTGCCGGACTCCGGCCTCGTCGGCGAGCTTCCGATCGCTCCGGGCACCGCGCTCGGGGCGCTGTTCGCGCCCGCTCCCGACGTGGGTTCGGAAGCGGCGATGGGGCGCCACGTCGCGACCGCCCCGGCGCGCCTGCTGCGCGAGCTCGCTCCCGCGATGACGCTGCTGCCGCCGCACGAGCGGGAGCGCGCCGCCGTGCTGACGAGCTGGGTCGAGGCCCTGCTGGCGACCGCCGCCGAGGCCGACCCTCCGGAGCAGCGCATGGCGCGGCTCCACCGCTCGGCGTACCTGGTGGCCCGGGCGCTCGCCGGCGAGCCCTCCGACTCCCCCTTCGTGCGTGCTTTCGCCGCCGAGGCGCTGCGCCGCAGCTTCACGCGCCCCGCGCTCGACTCCCTGCTGGCGGCCGCGCGGCGCCAGGTCGAGAGCCCGCGCGCCGGGAGCCGCGAGGAGTGGGCCCGGCGCTCGCGCGACCTCGCTACGGCCTACGTCACGGCGCTGTTCGGCGCCGTGCCGACACCGGCGACAGTGGACGCGGCCTCCGCCCTCCACCGCCTGCTCGCACTGCGTGAACTCTCCGCGGCGCTGCCGACGGGACGGGTCCACCTTCCGGCCGAGGACCTCCACGAGCCGCTCCAGTTCCGCAGCCCGATGGAGATCGGAGTCGCGGTCGAGAGCGAGTGCGAGGCGATCCGGCCGCTGCTGCTGCGCGGGGCGCGGGCGCTGGCCGAAGCGCCGCTGACCTTCCACCGGCTGCTCTCCTACCTGTTGACGGTCGGGGTCCACCTGCTCTCCGAGATCGAGGTCCACCCCGAGGCGGTGGCGGGGCGCGAGCCGCGGCTCGGCTGGTGGACGCGGCGCCGGGCGCTCTGGCAAGCGCGCCGCGAGCCGCTCGGCTGAGGCTCCTTTTCTAGCTGTCCAAGTCGATCCTCCCGGCCGCAAAAAAACGGGGACAGGCACCAATTTCTGGCCGAACCCCTGGCTCAGCCGCGCCGTCCGGAGCGGAGGGAATTGGTGCCTGTCCCCATTTCTTGCTCCGCAGGCGACTGGGTCGAGCCAGGGAGCCCGAAGGAGCCGGAGGAGGGATCCCCCGCTCTACCGGCCGACCGCCTCAACGGTCGGCCGAGACCGGTCTCAGCTCTCGACGTAGATCTTGCCGGCGGCCCGGAGCCCCAGCCGGGCGACCGCCCCGCGGTCCAGCTCGACCTCGATGGTGTCGGCGGCGTCGTCACGGGCGACGATCTTGACCCGGGCTCCCGGGCGCAGGCCGAGACGCTCGACCAGGCGCAGGAAATCCGCCTCCTGATCGGCGACGCGGGCGACCCGGGCGCGGCGGCCGAGCGCGAGGTCGGCGAGCGTCTCGGAACCGGCCGCGGGGACCTCGAGCGCCGCGGTCGGGATCGGATCGCCGTGCGGATCGGCCGCCGGCCGGCCCAGCATCTCGTCCATGCGCTCGACCAGGGAGTCCGAGACCGCGTGCTCGAGCCGGTCGGCCTCGGCGTGGACCTCGCTCCAGTCCACCTTCAGCACCTGGACCAGGAAGAGCTCGATCAGCCGGTGCCGGCGCAGGACGTGGAGCGCCAACTGGCGCCCGGGACCGGTCAGCCGGACCCCGCCGTAGGCTTCGTAGTCGACCAGGCCGCCGTCCGCCAGGGTCTTGACCATCGCCGTCGCGGTGCCCGGAGTCACCGCCAGCGCCCGCGCGATGCGCCCGGTCGGGACGCGCTCGCCCTCCTCCCGCTGCTCCTCCAGCAGGATGCACTTGAGGTAGTCCTCGACGGTGGAGGTGGGCATCGCCGAGCAGGCTATCGCAGTGATTCAGAGTCCTCAAGACTTGACATCATGTCTGATAAAGATTCTAATTTCGACCGCTCGAAAGCCGGCGCCGGACGCCGGCCCCGCCGCCATGAGCTCCGATCCCGCCGCCCCCCACTCGCTGCCCGAGGTCCACGGCTCGATCGCGGTCGCCCGCGGCCGCGGCTGGTGGCGCCGCTTCCTGGCCTTCGCCGGCCCCGGTTACCTGGTCAGCGTCGGCTACATGGACCCGGGCAACTGGGCCACGGATCTCGCCGGTGGAGCCAAGTACGGCTACGCGCTGCTCTGGGTGGTCCTGTTGTCCAACCTCATGGCGATGCAGCTCCAGTCACTGTGCGCCAAGATGGGGATCGCCACCGGCCGGGATCTCGCCCAGGCCTGCCGCGAGCAGTACTCGCGCCCCGTCGCCTACGTCCTCTGGGCGCTGTGCGAGATCGCCATCGTCGCCTGCGACCTGGCCGAGGTGATCGGCTCCGCCGTGGCCCTCAACCTCCTGTTCGGGATGCCGCTGGTCCTGGGCGTCGTGCTCACCGGCTTCGACGTCATGCTCCTGCTCGCGGCGATGCACTTCGGCTTCCGCAAGATCGAGGCGATCGTCCTGACCCTGGTGTCGACGATCGGCGTCAGCTTCGCGATCCAGATCTTTCTGTCGAAGCCGGAATGGGGCGCGGTGGCGCTCGGGATGCTCGTCCCGACCCTGCCCGACCAAGCCGCCTTCTACCTCGCGCTGGGCATCCTCGGCGCCACGGTGATGCCGCACAACCTCTATCTCCACACCGCCCTGGTTCAGACCCGCGACGTCGAGGCGACCCGCGAGGGCAAGCGTCAGGCGATCCGCTTCAACATCACGGACACGATCGTCGCGCTGGGAGCGGCATTCTTCGTCAACGGCGGCATCCTGGTCGTCGCGGCCGCGGTCTTCCACCGCAGCGGCTACTTCGACGTCGCCGAGCTCCAGGAGGCCTACCGCCTGCTCACTCCGTTGCTCGGCGCGCCCATCGCGTCGACCGCATTCGCACTGGCGCTGCTCGCCTCGGGCCAGTCGTCGACGATCACCGGAACCCTGGCCGGCCAGATCGTCATGGAGGGCTTCCTCCACATCCGGATCCGCCCCTGGCTGCGGCGCCTGATCACCCGGTCGCTGGCGATCGTCCCGGCGGTCTTCCTGATTTCGGCGTCGGGAGGCAGCAACACGGTCGCCCTGCTGATCTTCTCGCAGGTCGTGCTCTCGATGCAGCTCCCGTTCGCGATCTTCCCGCTGATGAGGTTCACCTCCGACCGCGCCCTGATGGGCGAGTTCGTCAACTCCCTCCCGGTCAAGATCGCCGGCTACGCCACCTCGGTCCTGATCGCCGCACTCAACGTCGCCCTGCTGTGGCAGGTGATCGGCACCCTCTGGAGCCTCCTCCTGGCGGGGCTGGCGCTGGCCTTCACGATCTGGGTACGCTACTTCTACCGTGGAGACTGAGATGTACCGCAAAATCCTGGTGGCGCTCGAGAACTCGCGGACCGACGCCGCGATCCTCGACCACATCGAGCCGCTGGCCCGGGGCCTCGGCTCAGAGATCCTGCTCGTCCACGTCGCCGACGGCTGGGTCGCGCGTCACTACGACCGGCTGAACTTGGCCGAGTCCGCCGAGATGAAGGAGGACCGCGCCTACCTCGAGAAGGTCCGGCAGCGGTTCGATGCCGCCGGCATCCCTGTCGACACGGTGCTGTTGCGCGGCGAGCCGGCGGACGAGATCGTGCGGCTGGCCGAGGAGCGCGGCGTCGACCTGATCGCGATGAGCACCCACGGCCACCGCTTCCTGGGCGACCTGATCTACGGCTCGACCGTGCACAAGGTCCGCCACGAGGTCGAGATCCCGGTCCTCCTCCTGCGCGCCCCGCGCGACTGACCCCACGCCCTTCCGGAGACTCCTGACAGGACCCTGTCAGGAGGACCGACGCAGACTCGCCTCCGTCCTGCGCAATGGTGTGCGGGAAGCGCTCCCCGGAGGTCCGCCGATGCAGCTCAAAGTCCAGGCCCTGGCCCAGCTCGAGGCCACCCGCAAGTTCTTCGACCGCACCACTCGTTGTCTCGCGGAGGCGGATTCCGGCTTCCGGGCCACCCCGGAGACCTGGAGCGTCGCCCACCAGGTCGCCCACGTCGCGCACACCATCGACTGGTTCCGCAGCGGAGTCTTCGACGACCGTTGGGACACGGACTTCGAGGCCGCGCTGGCCGAGGTCGCCACGGTCACTTCACTCGGCGACGCCCGCGACAGGCTCGCCCGGGCCTGGAAGGACCTGCACGACCGGATCGAAGGTCTCTCCGACGCGGATCTCGAGTCACCGATGGCCGATAACCCGATCCTCGGCGCGCGCCCGCGATATCAGGTCGTCGAGGCCGTCATCGATCACACCGCGCACCACCGCGGCTCGTTGGCGGTCTACGGACGCCTGCTGGGCCGGGTCCCCGACATGCCCTACGTGGAGGATTGAGCGGAGCCGCGCCGCCCGGCCTCGGCCCGGGCGGCGGCTTCCACCTCCATCCGCGCCAGGTAGTCGGCCAACGTGCGTCCCGGCTCGTCCTCGAAGCGGTCTTCGAGCAGGGTGAGGTCGCGGATGCGGTCGAGGCGGAAGTTGCGGAAGTCCACCCGCAGCTCGCACCACGAGATGAGCAGCCAGACCGGCGGGTAGAAAGCGAGAGCCAGGGGCCGGACGGTGCGCTCGCTCGCGCGGTGCTCGACGTCGGCGTAGAGGACGTGGACACGGCGCCGGTCGCGGATCGCCCGGCGCAGGTCGCCGAGCGGGATCCGCTCGCCCGGGGGCTCGCCGTGGACCGGCACGTAGAGGCGCGTCTCCTCGACCAGCCGCTCGCGCCCCCGCGGCAGCACCGCCTCGATCTTGGCCAGCGCCGAGCGCGCCGCCGACGAGAGCTCGGCGTCGCCCCAAGCCTCGGCGGCGCGGGCGCCGAGCGCGAGCGCCTCGACCTCGTCGCGGTCGAACATCAACGGCGGCAACTCGAACCCCGCGAGCCGGTATCCCACGCCGGCCTCGCCGGCGATCGGGACTCCGGAGGCGGACAGGTCGGCGACGTCGCGGTAGACCGTGCGCTCGGAGACTTCGAGACGGCGGGCCAGCTCGCGCGCGGTCACCACCCGGCCGCGGCGCAGCTCGAGCAGCAGGCGGAACAGACGGTCGGCGCGGCGCACGGCGAGAGGCTAGCCCCGACTCTCCCCGGAGCGCAGGAGACGCTCGAGCGCGGGCAAGACGGGCAGGTCCGCCTCGGGCCAGTCGAGGCCCGAGACCTCGCCGGCGCGGAACCAGCCGTGCTCCTCGTGCTCGACCAGCCGCAGCTCGCCGCCGCGGCGGTGGGCCCGATAGACCTCGAGCTCGATCCGCCGCCCGTCGTGGAGCGAGGTGCCCCGGCCCACGCGCTCCCCCACGGCGACCTCGAGGCCGAGCTCCTCGGCCACCTCGCGGACGAGCGCGTCCTGTGGCGATTCGCCCGCCTCGAGCTTGCCGCCGGGAAACTCCCACTTGCCCGCCATCGACATGCGCTCGCCGCGCCGCGTGAGCAGCACCTTGCCCGCCTCGACGATCGCCGCGCCGACGACGTGGACGACCGGAATCGCCGGCACCCGCGCCGGATCCGCGAACGGCCTCACGACGACTCCCGCCCCCTCCAGGGCGCGCCGAACGGCTCGGGCCAGCGCCACCGCCCCCGGCGAATCCGAATGCAGACAGAGGCTCTTGACGAAGAAGCCCTTCAAAGACGAGAGACTTCCATTGAAGGAAAAGACAGACGACGGGTCGTCGCGCGAGACCTGGACGGATCGGCCCGCCTCGCCGGTTGCCCTTTCGGTCGCCGTTCCTCGACCGGCCGCGGCGTCGGCCCCCGAGCGGGCGCCCGCTCCCGCCGCAGTTCCTTCCCTTCCATGGAACTCTTTGAAGTCTTTCTGGGCCTTCGGGTGTTCCGTCATCGTGGAAACCCCGGCGGTGGCCAGCGCCACGGCCTGCGCCAGGGCTTCGTCGCCGTGGAGCAGCGCGCCCGGCTCGGCGCGGGAGACGAGCGTGCCGTCGGGCGCGTAGCGGCGATCCACGAACCCCTCGGGGATCGCGGCCAGCCCGGCCTCGCGCGCCGTTGCCAGCAGCTCGCCGCCGGGCCAGCCGAGGACGGCGAGTCCGGGGTCGATCGCGGCGATCGTCTCGACGACCGCCCGTGCCGTCTCCCGATCGTGGGTCGTGCGGTGGTAGAGCGCGCCGTGCGGCTTGACGTAGGCGAGATGGAGGCCGCCCTCGCGTGCCAGCGCCGCCAGCGCCTCGATCTGGTGCCGGAGGCTCGCCGCCACCGCTTCGGCGGGCAATCCGGTCTCGACGCGCCCGAAACGCTCGCGATCCGGATAACCGGGATGCGCGCCCGCAGCCAGGCCGAGGTCGCGCGCCAGCGCCAGCGCCGCGCGCATCGTGCGCTCGTTGCCGGCGTGGGCGCCGCAGGAGATGTTGAGCGACGAGACCGCGCGTGAGATACCGGAGTCGTCGAAGCCCTCACCGACGTCGGCGTTGAGGTCGATCCGCGGCTCCGTCCGCTCGAGGATCATGCCGGCTCCAGCGCCGCGGCGAGGGCGCGCTCGCGCTCGGCGAGCGCCCGCTCGGCGACGGCGAGATCCACGAGCTCGAAGCGCATTTCGTCGCCTGGCGCCAGGTGGGCGAGCCGACCGGCGTCTGCGGCGACGACCTGCGCGATCCACGGATAGCCGCCCGTGACCGGCGCGTCCACTCCGAGGACGATCGGTTCGCCCGAAGGCGGCAGCTGGACCGCTCCGGGCAGGATCCCCTGCGATCTCATCTCGACCGGCATCGCGAGAGTCACCGGCGAACCCTCCAGGCGGATCCCCCGGCGGTCCGAGTGCGCGCCGACCCGGAACGGCCGACCGGTGAGCCGCTTCGATCCCATCCCGGCGACGAGTCTCTCATCGGGTCCGGGGACGATCCGGAGCACGGGCTCGGCGAGCCGGCCGAGGAAGCCCGAAGCGAGGCGGCGCCGCGGAGCCCGCGGCGGTGGCGGCGGGCACTCGAGACGGTCCCCCGTCCGCAGCGCCCGCCCCCGATGGCCGCCGAAGCCCGCCGAGATCTCGGTGGCCGAGCTGCCCAGGCGGGGCTCGACCGAGAGGCCCCCCGCGACCGCCAGCCAGGCCCGGACACCGTCCCGTGCACCGCGCATCCGCAGTGTCTCGCCGGGCCCCACCTCGAGGCTCTCGGCGGCCGGCGCCGCCCGGCCGTCCAGCTCGCACTCGAAGGGAGCGCCGACCCAGGCCACCACGGCGGGCTCGGAGAAGCGCAGCACCGGTCCCGTGAGGGTGATCTCGAGCAGGGCCGCGCCGTCGGGGTTCCCGACCAGACGGTTGGCCGCGCGTGCGCTCCAGGGATCGAATGCGCCGCCGGAGGGCACGCCGCTGGCCCTCCATCCCGTCCGTCCGAGGTCCTGGACGGTGGTCAGGGCGCCGGCGCGCAGCACCTCGATCACCGGCACGCGACGAACCTCACCCGGTCGCCCGCGGCGAGACGCGAGGGCCGCTCCGCGACCGCGTCGAACAATCGACGCCTCCGGGTCCGCGAGCCGGCCGATCTGGCGCCAGCCGCCGGGTGTCGCCGACGGGTAGACGGCCGAGAACGCTCCGGCGATCGCCACGGATCCCGCCGGCACCCGGGTGCGCGGCGACGCCGAGGCGCGACACCTCGAGCTCGGGCGGCACTCCGATCAGGTAGCCGAAGCCGGGCGAGAAGCCGACGAAGGCGACGAGGAAGCGCGCGCCCGAGTGCAACTCGACGACTCGTTCGGGCGCGAGCCCGGTCTCACGCGCAACCGCCTCGAGGTCCGGACCCTCCTCGCCGCCGTAGCGCACCTCGAAGACGTGCTCGGTTCCGGACCCGGAAACGGCATCCAGGTCAGATCCAGGTTCACGACCAGCGCCAAGACCAAAACCAAGACCAAGACCAAGACCAAGACCTCCACAGATGGAAAGACTCGGGACTTCGGCCTCGAGGTCCTGTCTCGCCGCCTCGACGTCGCGCGCGGAGGCGTCCGGCGGAAGCAGGACGAGCAGATTGCCCGCACCGGGGACCCATTCCGCCCTCAACAGAAGGTCTTTGTCTTGGGTGTCTGGCTTGCGCGCCCTCAGGGCGCGCACGAGGGCGTGGGTTCGGGCGACGGCGGTCGCGAGGTCGTCGTCGCGGAAGCGGACCAGGAGAGCGCGCTCGGCGACGCGCAGGACCTCGAACGGGCTGGGTGCGGAGGCGCCGGTCGTGCTCACGCTTCGACCTCCGCCAGATCCACGCCGCGCGTCTCGGGCAGCAACGTCACCAGCGCCGCACCGGCGGCGAAGAAGGCCGCGGTCGCCGCCAGGGCACCGGCCAGGCCGCGGGCGTCGGCGAGCGCCCCGATCACGGTCGGCGCCGCGGCCGAGATGGCCCGCCCTGCGTTGTAACAGAGTCCCTGGGCCGTGGCGCGCAGCGACGTCGGGAAGAGCTCGGCGAGCTGGGCGCCGAACAGGCTGAAGTAGCCATGGCCGAAGAAGCCGACCGGGGCGGCGAGCACCAGAAGCCCGACGGGCGATCTCGCCAGCGCGCCGAAGGCGACGACCAGCGCCGCGGCGGCGACGAGATACGCGGCGAACGCCCGGCGCCGCCCGAAGCGGTCGGCGGCGTAGCCGAACGTCACGTAGCCGAAGAAGGCGCCGATCTGCATCGGCGCGATCCAGGCCGCCGAGCGCACCAGGCCGAGGCCCGCGCCCCCGGCCGACACCGGTCCGGCGAGAAACGACGGCATCCAGGTGAAGAACCCCCAGTAGCCGAACATCACGGCGCTCGACAGCGCGGTCGCGACCAGGGTCCGCCCCAGAAGCGGCGGCTTCAGGAGCGCGGCGAGGGTGGAGAGCACCGGGCGGCGGGCGGCGACGCGGAACATCCGTGGCTCCTCCAGCCGGCGCCGGATCCAGAGCACGAGGAGCGCGGGTGCCACGCCGAGGGCGAACAGCGCCCGCCAGCCGAGGGTCGGCAGGACCACCGCCGCGGCCAGCGTCGCGCCCAGGTAGCCCACCGCCCAGCCCGACTGCATCCAGCCGATCGCCTTGCCCCGGTGCTCGGCCGGGACGCTCTCGGCGACCAGCACGGCCCCCGCCGACCACTCGCCGCCCAGGCCGAGCCCGAGCAGCGTCCGCCAGGCCAGCAGCTCGGCGACCGACGACGAGGTCGCGGTGCCGAGCGACGCGATCGAGTAGATCAGGATGGTCAGCGACAGTGCCCGCTTGCGGCCGATCCGGTCGGCCAACGCCCCGAAGGCCACCCCGCCCACCGCCGACGAGAGCAGCGCCGCGGTGGCGAGCATCCCGGCGGCGCCCGCGTCGAGGTCGAAAGCCCGGCGCAGCGTCGGGATCGCGAGCAGGTAGAGGACGAAGTCGAAGGCGTCGAGCGTCCAGCCGGCGAAGGCGGCGACCAGCGCCCGGCGGCCGGCGGGCGACACCCCGTCCAGCCACCCTGAGCCACCCCCGCGGCCCGCCCGTGCCCGCGCTCAAGGCGCGATCACGCGCCCGGGGTCCACTTCCGCCCGGGGACCAGCTCGACGACCTCGGTCGCCTCCCCCAGCGTCTCGAGCTCCGCCGCCAGCGCGGCCGGCGTGCCGGTGAGCACCGGGAAGGTCCCCCAGTGGATCGGCACGACCCGCCGCGCTCCGAGGAGCCGGCAGGCGCGCGCGGCCTGCGCCGGACCCATCGTGAAGTGGTCGCCGATCGGCAGGAACGCGACCTCGGGACGGTACAGCTCGCCGATCAACGCCATGTCGCCGAACAGAGCCGTGTCGCCGGCGTGGTAGAAGACGAAGCCGTCGGCGGCGCCGACGACGTAGCCGCTGGCCACCCCGCCGTAGACCAGCCGGCCGCCGTCCGTGAAGCTGCTCGAGTGGTCCGCCCGGACCTGGGTGATGCGCAGGCCGAGCTGCTCCTGGGTGCCGCCGAGGTTCATTCCGGCGGTCTTGGCGACCCCCTGCGACTCGAGCCAGCCGCAGAGGTCGTACTGGGCGACGACGGTGGCGCCGTGCTTCTTCGCCAGAGCCACGGCGTCGGCGATGTGGTCCGAGTGGGCGTGGGTGAGCAGGATGAGGTCGAGCCGATCGAAGCGGCGCGCCTCGGCCGGACAGGAGGGATTCTGCTCGAGGAAGGGATCGACGAGCACGACCTCGCCTCCGGGCAGGTCGCAGCGGAGGCTGGCGTGCCCGAGCCAGGTGAAGGTGGGACGACTGCGTGGCGTCACGGCGGCACCTCCTCACCCGCGGTGGAGCATCGCGCGGGCAGCGGCTTCGATCCTAACGCCGCTGCCCCGTCTCGGACGGCTAGAATGAGCTTTTCCGGTACCCGGGAGGGGACATGACGAAGTGGATCCTGTTCGTGCACGTGCTGTCGGCGATGTGGCTCGCCACGGGCGCCTTCGGCGGCGCGATCGCGCGCGCCCAGGGGCGCAAGGCGCTCGATCTGCCGGGCAAGGTGGCCGCGCTGCGCATGGGCGTGCGCATGGGCTCGGTCTTCGGTCTCCCGGGCGCGCTCGCCGCCGGCCTGACCGGTCTGTCGCTGCTCGACCCGATGGGCTTCGACTTCCGCCCCGGCTGGGTCCACGTCTCGCTTGCGATCTGGCTGGTGATCCTCGGCCTGGTCCTGCTCTACCTCCGGCCGCGGGCGAAGCGCATGCTGGCCGCCGCCGAGGACTCCCTCGCCGCCGGCCAACCCAACGACGAGCTCAAGCTCCTGGCCTCCTCGAAGCTCGCCCGTGCTCTCGCCGACCTGCCCGCGCTCGGCGTCGTCGCCCTGGTCCTGCTCATGGTGGTGAAGCCGTTCTGAGCTAGTCGGGCGACGGCGGACTCCAGCGCGAGACATCGCCGGTCTCGAAGCCGTCGGAGAAGATCTCCGGCGGCATCGCCCACAGCTCCGACCCGGTGCCGTCGTCGGCCGAGAAGAAGATCAGCCCGCCGGAGACGGTGAACTGGTAGCCGTGGCTCGACGCCGGCCCCGGCGCGATGTCGCCGAGGCGGTGGGTGCCCGCGGCGGTCCCGTCCGAGACCCATGGCTCGCAGCCTCGTGCGACGTCGCAGGCCGTGAAGTAGATCCGGTCGGCCACCGAAACGAGCCGCGCAGGCGTCGAGGAGAAGATCCCCGGATCGAGATCCGCGACGCGCTCGGTGCCGGCCGCCGTGCCGTCGCTGCGCCACAGCTCGCAGCCGGCCGTCGAGTCGCAGCCCGGGAAGTAGACGCGGTCGCCGAGGGCCACGATCTCCTCCGGCCCGCATCCCCACTCCCCCGTCCTCCGGACCTTCGCCGTCCCGGCCGCCGTGCCGTCGCTGCGCCAGAGCGCGCAGGTCCCGTCCGGCTCGCCGTCGAAGAAGAACAGGGTCGTGCCCACCACGACGCGCGGGAGGTCGTGGTTGCTCGACGGAGCGCCCTCCGAGAGAACCTTGAACAGCGTCGCCTCGCCCGTCCCGGGCTCGAAGCGGTAGAGACCTCCCGCAGCGCGGAAGACCAGCGAGCCGCTGTCCGGATCGAGCGGGGTCAGGCCGTTCGGCTCGCTCGAGTCCATGGCGAAGCCGAGCGGATGCGGAATCGTCGTCGCCGCCGTGCCCGAGCTCTCCCACAGCGACGTCGGGCTACCCGCGGCGTGCGACTCCGAGAACCAGAGCTTGCCGAACACGTCGGTCAGTCCGAAGCCGTCGATGCTCGAGCGGATCACATCGGTGCCCCCCGCCGTCCCGTCCGACCTCCAGAGCTCCGACTCGACGATGAAGTAGACCTGGTCGCCGGCCCGCGCGAGCGTCGGCCAGTTGCCCACGTGCCAGATCGCACGCACGACCGACACTTCGTCGCCGTCCGTGCGGAAGATGCCGAAGCCGACGTCGTCGGCCTCGGCGGAGTACAGGATCTCGCCGTCGGGCAGAGCCGCGCCGCCGTAGAACGCCGGCGCCAGGCCCGAGCCCGTGTAGGCCGGGTTGACCGTCCCCTCCTCGCTGCCGTCGCTGACGAAGGTCACGCCCACGCCGGACACCCCTGGGTCGGCGTGGAAGACGACCCCGCCGGTCCGGGCCGTCAGCCAGTCCGGATGCGACGGGGAGAGCTGGAGGTCGAAGTCGACCGCCCCGGTTCCGGCGGGCGTGCCGTCCGACCGCTCGAGCCAGCAGGAAGTCGAGCCGTGGACGCCGAAGTCGCACGCCGTGAACAACCAGACGTTTCCGACCGCGAGCGGCGGTTCGATCAGGTCACTGCCCGCGCCCAGCAACTGCGTGCCTGCGGGAGTACCGTCGGTGCGCCAGAGCTCGTTCTCGTAGTTGCGGTAGCCGCAGAAGAACGCGAAGGGGCCGACACTCTGAAAGAACACGGCCCCTTCCAGGTCGTCGCGCAGCCGAAACGTGCCGGCCGCCGTGCCGTCGGTGCTCCAGGCGGTCTGGCCCAGCGCGGGCTCGTAGACGTTGAAGACCACCCGGGATCCGACTGTCGCGCCCTGGTCGTAGGGGCCGATCTCCAGCTGCAGGATCGACCGCGTGCCGTCCGCCGTGCCGTCGCTCACCCAGAGCGTGCGGCCGGGGTAGTCGCCGACCGCGAAGACCAGCGCGGCCGGGACCCGGCCGAGGAGCTGCGGAGACGAACCTGCGGCCCCGGGCGTGATGTCGCGGACCAGCGTCGTACCCGCCGCGCTCCCGTCGGTCGCCCAGAGCTCGGAGCCGTGCGCCGCATCGTCGGCGACGAAGAAGAGCCTTCCGGCGGCAACCTGGAAGCTGCGCGGGCTGCCGTCAGCGGCACCGGGGGCGATGTTCTTCAACTGGTAGGTCCCCGCGGCATGGCCGTCGGTGCGCCACAACTCGCGGCCGTGTACGCCGTCGTCGGCGGCGAAGTAGAGCCTGCCGTCGAACCGCGCTCCGACGCCATCCGGATCATAGGGCGGCGGCATGCCGTCGGCCGGACCCGGAGCGATGTCGGCCAGGAGCCAGGTGCCGGCGGCGGTGCCGTCCGACCGCCAGAGCTCACGGCCGTGGACGCCATCGTCGGCGGCGAAGAACACGACGCCGCCGAGTGTGCCCACGAGCGACGGTGCCGAGCTCGAGGGGCCGGGGAAGATGTCGCGCAGCAGCTGCGTCCTCGCGGCCGTGCCGTCCGTCCACCACACCTCGGTTCCGGTCGCCGGCGAGTCGGCGAACACCAGCGCGCCGCCGGCTACCGACGCGCCGCCGCTCGCCCAGCTCCCGCGCAGGTCCCGTACCAACCGCGTCCCCGCAGCGGTTCCGTCGCTGATCCAGAGCCCGCCGCGGTCGAGCGCCGGATTGGAGGAGATGACCGGGGAGAGCAGAGCCCGGTCACCCAGCGAAGCGAGCGGAGCCAGCTCGAGGGTCGAGCGGGGACGAACGTCGGTGTTGAGGTCCTTGACGCGGTAGGCAACGCCCTCGGTGCCGGACGCGGGGAACGCGAGAGCGAACGAAGCCGCCGCGCTCGCGGCGGCGAGGAGGAGAGGACGTCGGAAGCCTCGCCAGATCATGGACTCCTCCGATCTCCGGACCGGTCCGGTCATCAGAACCTCACCACGCTCGACAGCACGTAGTCGTCGCGGTACTTGGAGAAGTCGGCGGCGAGGTCGAACTGCCAGCGGGCGCCGACGGTCAGGCCGAGGCCGGCGGTGCCGTGCCACTCGTCGCCGATCGGGGTCGAGAACAGCGCCACCGCCACCTCCTCGCGCGCATTCGGCGCGTCGACCAGGTCGCCCCGGTAGCGCAACGAGTGCTGGTGCTCCTTCCACGCCCCGACCCGGAAAGCCAGCGCGTGGGCCGATCCGGCGCGGCTCAACGCCTCGATCCCGAAGTGCACGTCGCCGGCGTCGGAGATCGCGTACGCGTTCGGATCGGTGCGCACGGTCAGGCTGTCCTTCAAGCCGTCGAGCAGCTGCGAGTACTCGATCCGGTCGTACTGGACCGACGCGGTGACCCGGTCGTTGAGCGCGTAGGCGACGCCGACCGACCAGACGTCCGGGACCTTGAACTTCGTCCCTCCGGACAGCGCGGGGTCGGGCTGGCCGTTGGGAACGTGGTCGCGGGTACAGACGTAGGGTCGGGCGCCGGACGGGTGCTCGCCGCAGATGAAGGCGTAGCTGGCGTCGAGATTCGCGCCGCCGCGGAACACCGCGCCGATGCGCCAGTCGGGCGAGGGGCGCCAGAGGACCCCGAGCGTCCCGGCCGGCGCCGTGTCGTCCGCCGCCGCGTGTTGCCCCCAGTGCAGGTGGAGGTCGCGCCGATCGAGCTGCCGCGCCGAGAAGGTGATCTTCTGCGCCGTCACCGCGCCGCCGATCCACAGCGTCGGCGTCGCCCGCCAGGCGCCGGCGACGCCGTAGACCTCGATCAGCAGGTCGGCCCGGATGTCGCGCGGAGCGAGCGAGCGGTAGTTGCCCGGGCCGTCGATCGGGTCCGGCTGGGCGCTGATCGAGAACCGCGTCACCTCGGCGCGGAACACGCCCAGCGACCAGGCCGGTTTCGGGTAGGTGTAGGAGAGGAACGACAGCCCGGTCGAGCGCGAGGCATAGCTCGTGTAGGGCGGAAAGGCCGTCAGCGAGCCGTCGGGTCCCACCTGATAGCTGCCCGGACCGTCGGCGATCGGGGTCGAGAAGACCTGGTGCCGGATCTCCATCGAGGCCTCGGGACGCGACAGGTTGAGCAGACCCGCGGGGTTCGAGTACGCCGCGGTCGAGTCGTCGGCCAGGGCCGTGAAGGCCCCGCCCATGCCGGCGCTGCGCGCGCCCGGGGGGAGGAAGGTGTAGGGGAGGTCCGAGTTGACGTCCATGTTGGTGACCTGGGCGCAGCCCGGAACCGCCGGTAGCAGGACCCCTGCCGAGACGAAGAGGAGTAGGAGGAGCGGATGGATCGGTGTACGACGGTACATCGGAGCCTCCGGGACCCGGCAGGGGTCCGGCTGCAGTCTCCTACGGAATCCCCGCCCCGGCGGGGACACGCCCGACCGCAGCCGGCGGGACCGTCCACCGCGAGACGTCCCCGGTCTCGAAGCCGTCGTAGAAGATCTCCACCGGCGCGGCCCAGAGCTCCCGCCCGGTGCCGTCGTCGGCGGTGAAGAAGACCAGACGGTTCCACAGGGTGAAGTCCCTCGGATCGCTCGCCGGCAAGCCGGGCGCAATGTCTCCAAGAGGGTGCGTCCCGGCCGGAGTGCCGTCGCTCACCCACGGCTCGCAGCCGGTCGCCTCCCGGCAGCCGGCGAAGTAGAGGCGGTCGCCGATCGGGGTCAGCGCCGAAGGCAGGAAGGAGCCCGGACCGGGCTCGAGATCGGCGAAGGGGTGGGTCCCGGGCTCGGTCCCGTCGCTCACCCACAGCTCGCAGCCCGTCGCCTCGTCGCACGACGGAAACCAGAGCTCGCCCTGGAAGACCACCAGCTCGCTCGGACAGGTACCCCAGGCGTCGGCCTCGTGGACCTCGGAGGTTCCTGTCGTCGTGCCGTCGCTGCGCCAGAGGGCGCAGGTACCGGACCCGTCGACGTCGAAGAACCAGACATCGGCCTCGAGGTTCTTCAGCACGTCCCCCGCCCCGAGATCCGGCGCCACGAGGTCGTGCAGCCGCAGCGGGACGCGGCCGACCGGGTCGAAGGAGTAGAGCGAGCCCAGCGAGCGGAAGACGAACGAGCCTCTCGCCGGGTCGAGCGGCGTGATCTCGACTGGGATGACCTCCTCCTGCGGCAGCGGCGAAGGGACGCCGAAGTAACGCAGCGTCCCCGCCGGCGTGCCGTCGCTCGCCCACAGCTCGCCCATGCCGGGAAACACGAAGGTGCCGAACCACGCCGTGCCGAAGACGTCGGCGAACTCGTTGATCTCGGAGTTCCCTGCGAAGGGAGGGGCGTCCACCAGGAGAATCGTGCCGGCCGCCGTGCCGTCGGTCGCCCAGGGGTAGTCGAGCCCCGTCGAGAAGAAGACGAGATCGCCGACGCGCGTGAGTTGCCACGGCCCGGAACCTCCCTCGCCCGGCACGATGTCGCGGATGACACTGAGCCGATCGCCGTCCGTGCGCCAGATCTCGCTGCCGTAGGTGTCGTCGTCGCCGACGAGCGCCACCTGGCCGTCCGGAAGCTGCGCCATCCCGGGAGCCACCTCCGACCAGACCGTTCCGTCGAAGTTCATCGGCCGGGTGCCGGCCTCGGTCCCGTCGCTCTCGACGACGCGGTTGTAGACGAAATTCGAGGCGTAGTCCGTGCGCGCGCCGAAGACGATCCCCTCGTCGCGCGCGATGAGCGAGAAGGGACCGGACGAGGAGATCTCGAAGGGCCCCGGCCAGAGCGTGTGAGTTCCAGCGGCGGTTCCGTCCGTGCGCCACAGCTCCCAGAAGTCGCATTCCCAGTGGCCGCAACCCTTCTCCCAGGTGATCTCGAACAGCGTCGCGCCGGGGAGAGCGAGCCCCTGCGTGACCGAGTCGCAGCCCGGGAGAGGAGCGATCGGCAGCGTCCCCCCGGGAGTGCCGTCGGTGCGCCAGAGGGAGACGTTCCCGGATCCGTCCCAGGCGCAGAAGTAGACCCCGTCCTCGCCGACCGCGGCGCCTCCCAGGGTCGAGCCCTCCGAGCCCGGGTCGAGGTCGCCCAACCTCCCGGTCCCGGCCGGCGTCCCGTCGGTCGCCCAGGGTTCGCTTCCGTCCTGATCGCTGGCGAAGTAGACCAGTCGGCCGCCGAACGGGTAGGCGACTCCCACCTCGAAGTCGGCCGTCGACAGCCGGACCGTCCCCGCCAGCGTGCCGTCGCTTGCCCAGAGGTGGGGATAAACGGTGCCCGATTCGCGCGCGGAGAAGACGACCCGGCCCGGCACGACACCGACCGGGGTCGCGTAGGAGCTGTCGCTCCCCGGCACGAGGTCGTCGACCAGTCGCGTACCGGCACCCGTTCCGTCGCTCGCCCACAGCTCCCGGCCGCGTGCCGGATGAAAGGCCTCGAAGAAAACCCGCCCCGCCGCCGCGGCGAGGTTCGACGGGTCGCTGCCGTCGGCGCCGGGCGCGATGTCGGCGACCCGTGCGGTTCCCGCCGCCGTACCGTCCGTAGCCCACAGCTCGGTGCCGTGATCGGGGTCGGTCGCCGGGAAGTAAAGGCGCCCGGCGAGGGCCGCCGAGCTGACGTACGCGTAGGCGCAATCGAGGCCCGAGTCGGCACCCGGCGCCAGGTCCGCGACCATCCAGGTGCCGGCAGGCGTACCGTCGCTGCGCCAGAGCTCGCAACCGTGGACGCCGTCGTCGGCGCCGAAGTAGCCGATCCCGCCGAGCACTCCATAGCCCTTCGGACTGGAACCCTCGCTGCCCGGACGGATGTCGAGCACCAGCCGCGTCCCCGCCGCAGTGCCGTCCGTCGCCCACATCTCCCTGCCCTGGCCCAACGTCCTGGCAGAGAAGAGCAGGGTGCCGCCCAGCTCGGCGACGCTCGCCGGACCCGAGCCTCCCGAGCCCGGGATGAGATTGGCGAGCAGGCGGGTGCCGGCGGTCGTGCCGTTGCTCACGTAGGGCTCCGCGCCGAGCCCGGGCGCCCAGCTCGAGAGGAACGCCCGCGGGCCGACCCGCGCGAGATCCGCCGTCCGGTAGTCGGTTTCGGTGGGCGTCGTGCGCAGGTCCTTGACCCGATAGGCGACGCCCGACGCGGCCCACGCCGCCGCCGAGCCGATCAACATCGACACCCCCAGAGCCGTTGCCGCCTGCCTTGGGGCCATCCTTCCACCTCTCATTGCGCGGCCGCTCTTCACGGCACCACCCAGCGCGACGCGTCCCCGGTCTCGAAGCCGTCGTAGAAGATCTCCACCGGCGCGGCCCAGAGCTCGGTTCCCGTGCCGTCGTCGGCGGCGAAGAAGACCAGGCGGCCCCACGCCGCGAGGTTCGCCGTCTCCGGATCCTGGTAGCCCTGGAACACGGGCGGGAGGCTCGACTCCGGGCCGGGGTCGACGTCGGCGACGCGATGGGTGCCGGCGGCCGTACCGTCGCTCACCCAGGGCTCGCACCCGGCCGCCGCGTCGCAGGCGACGAAGTAGAGGCGGTTGCCGGCGACGGTGAGCGCGGTGGGCGTCGAGGAGAAGATCCCCGGATCGATGTCCTTCACCAACGCCGTCCCCGCCGTCGTCCCGTCGCTGCGCCAGAGCTCGCAGCCCGCCTGGACATTGCAGGCGGCGAAGTAGAGAGCGCCGCCCATCGCCACCATCTGCGACGCGAAGCAACTTCCGGATGACCAGGTCTTGACGTTCGTCGTCCCCGCCGCCGTGCCGTCGCTGCGCCACAGCGTGCAGCTGCCGTCCGCCCCTTCGTTGAAGAAGTAGAGCCGGCCGTCGAGCACGGCGAGGTCGTCGCCGTTCGACGGGCGGGCCAGGGCCTTGAACAGCGGTGCACCGCCCGTTGCGGGATCGAACCGGTGCAGCCCGTCCGTGGACTGGAACGCGAAGTCGCCCCGGACCGGGTCGAGCGGCTCGATCGCCAGCGGGCGCCAGTCGACGAACGAGATCCCCGTGAGCGGATGCTCGATCGTGGTCGTCGTCGTCCCCGAGCTCTCCCACAGGCTCGACTCGAGCTGGCTGCGCGGCGAGCGGAACCACGCCCTGCCGAAGACGTCCGCGAGCCCGAAGACGTTGGTAACCGTGCGCAGCGCGTCGGTGCCGGCGGCCGTGCCGTCGCTCACCCACAGCTCGGCGGCGCCCGGGACGCCGTGCGAGAAGTAGACCCGGTCGCCCGAGCGCGTGAAGCCGCCCGGATACGGCGAGTCCAGGGACCGGATCAGCGAAGCCTCGTCGCCGTCGGTGCGGAAGAGGCCGACGCCCGCCTGCTCGTCGACGGCGGTGAAGGCCAGCTCGCCGTCGGGCAGCAGCGCGCCGTCGGTGAAGTCCCACAACGGCCCGCCCGGAGTCGTGTAGTCGAGCTTGACCGTCCCCGCCTCGGTGCCGTCGCTGGCGAAGATCTCGCCGTTCAGAGCGTCGAAGACGATCCCCGCCGCCCGCGCGGTCAACCGGTAGGGGTCCGAGGAGGAGCGCGATTCGATGGTGGCGACGACGGGCGTCGTGCCGGACGCGGACCCGTCGGTGAACCAGAGCTCCTCGGACTCGGCGACGTAGGGACCGGGAACGTAGAAGCGGTCGACCCAGAGCACCGCGCCCGTCCCGGCGGCCCGGGCGGGCGAGACCCGCAACCCCTCGTCCGAGTCGCCGAGGTCGGCCAGTGCGACCGTGCCTCCGGGCGTGCCTTCGGTCTTCCAGAGCCAGCCTTCGAGCAGGCCGTCGGCCTGGGCGCCGAAGACGACCCCGTCGCCGATGCGGGCGAAGCCCGTGGGCGCCGAGTCCCAGCCTCCGGGTCCGATGTCGGCGAGCAGGACCGTGCCCGCCGGCGTGCCGTCGGTCGCCCAGGGCTCGAGGCCGTGGACCGAGTCGTAGCCGGCGAAGATCACCCGGCCGGCGAGCTCCGCGGCCTCGAGCCGCGCCTCCGGATCCTCGTTGGCGGGACGCACCGCGCCGATCTGCGACGTCCCGGCCGCGCTGCCGTCGCTCACCCAGAGCGCGGTGCCGCTCACCCCGTCGTCGGCGGCGAAGACCAGAGCGCCGGGCACGGCGCCGAGCAGCCCTGGGCTCGAGCCGGCCGCGCCGGGCGCGATGTCCGCCACCCGACCAGTGCCGGCCGTGGTCCCGTCCGTCGCCCAGAGCTCGCGGCCGTGGTCGGGATCCCCGGCGGCGAAGAACAGGAGCCCGGCCGCCGCGTGGAAGTCCGCCGGCTCGCCGCCCTGGCCCCCGGGAACCAGGTCCGCGACCAGCGACACCGTCGTCGAGGTCGGACTCGGCGCGCTCTCCGTGCGCCAGAGCTCGCGGCCGTGGACGCCGTCGTCGGCGGCGAAGTAGAGGTGACCGTCGAAGACCGTCGCCGGGCCGGGGCCGCTCCCCGAAGCCCCCGGCACGAGGTCCCCGACCAAGTAGGTCCCCGAGCGGGTCCCGTCGCTCGCCCACAGCTCGGCGCCGTGGACGCCGTCGTCGGCGGCGAAGTAGACGACCCCGGAGACGACGCCGAGCAGCGCCGGCGAGGAGTCGCCGCGGCCCGGACGGATGTCCCGGACCAGACGCGTGCCCGCCGTCGTGCCGTCCGTCCACCAGAGCTCCGAGCCGGTTCCCGGCGAGCTGGCGACGAAGAAGAAGCCGCCGGCCCCCGCGACCGCGTCGGTCACCTTGGCTTCGGTCGGACCCGGCCACAGGTCGCGCAGCATCCGGGTACCCGCGCCGGTGCCGTCGGTGATCCAGGGCTCGCCCGCGTCCCCCGGGATTCCGGGTGGCCCGGAGGCGAACGCCACGGTCCCGGAGGTCAGGGCGGTCGAAGCCATCGGGATCATGGAGAAGCCGCGTGTCGTCGGCGCGGGGGGTGCCGGATTCAGGTCCTTGACTCGGTAGGCGATGCCGGCCGCGGCAACCGGGGCGGGGGCCGCGACGGCGAAGGCGAGCAGGCAGACGGTCGCCGGACCCGCCGTGCGGTGGGCTCTTCGAGAAGGTCTCACGGCGAGGACTCCTTCCCCTCCCGAGCCAGGATGGACCCGCCTCCGGTGGGGTGCACCACCCCGCGAGGCGGCGGCCGGGAGCGGGCCGGCAGACCCGTTCCCCGCCGCTCTCTCCTACGGATTCCGCCCGCCGGCGGGGACATCGGGGAAGCTTCGGGGAGGAAGCTTCAGCGCGGCGCGTCCGGCCGCGGGATGTCGATGGCGCTCAGGGGGCGAAGCTGTCGCGCTCCCAGGCGGCGAAGCCGGGGAACTCCTTCTCGATCATCACGCGGCTGACCGGGACGCCGGCACGCACCAGCTTCTTCAGCCAGCGCCGGCTCCCCCGCTCCCCCTTCGCCACCCAGACGACGTCGGCGCCGCGCAGGAAGCGCGACTGGTAGCGCAGGTCCTGCTCGAACGGCAGGTCCCGCCGGTAGTCGGCGAGCCGGGGCGGGGCGCCCTGGACGTCGGCCATGCGGTCGAACAGGTCGGCCAGTGCCGGCATGCCGCCGGGGTCGGTCGCCTCCCAGGCGAGCCGCGCCGCGACCTGGTCGAGCAGCGCGGCGATCCACGGCTCGCTCGCCCGCACCCCCTCGAAGTCGAGGAAGCCGCGCGCCACCTCGAGCTCGAGCAGGGCGTCGGAGACCTCCATGGCGGCGGCCCCTTCGGGCGTGCCGCGCATCGGCACGCCGGCCAGCTCCGGCAGCCAGCCGCCGGTCAGACCCCGGATGCGGCCCACCAGCTCGGAGTCGCCGTCCGCGCAGGTCGCGAACACCGACTGCCCGGTGCGCGCCGGCAGACCCCAGGCGGCGCCGAGGCCGGCCTTCGTCCAGGCCTCCCGGTCGAGCACCACGCCGCGCAGCGGGAAGGGGCGCTCGGCGATCGGCTCCAGGGCGGCCGCGATGACCTCGAGCCGCTTCTGCACGTTGGCCGCCCGGTCGAGCGAGTCGGGGACGTAGCGCACGTCCACCGGGCGACCGGGAAGGAGCAGGAGGTCCGGATAGCCGGAGAGCGGATCCGGCTCCGCGGCCTCCGTCGGAGTGGGCGGCGTGCCGGGCGGCGGCAACGGCTTGCGGCCGCCCGCCGCTCCCGCGGCCGACGGCAGCGCGACCAGCGAGACCGTCGCGAGCACGACAAGGAGCCGACGCATCGTCCTGCAGTCTAGCCTGCCCGGCGGTAGACTCGCCGCGTGCGCGGCTTCCGGATCTCGAGCCACGGCGGGCCCGAAGCCCTCGAGTGGGGCGAGTGGCCCGATCCTCCGGTCGGTCCCGGCCGGGTCCGGGTCCGGGTGCGCGCCTGCGGCGTCAACCACCTCGATCTCTGGGTCCGCAACGGTGTCCCCGGGCACCGCTTCCCGCTCCCGCTGATCCCGGGCAGCGAGGTCGCGGGCGACGTCGAGGCGATCGGACCGGGAGTCGAGGGCGTCGCCGTCGGCGACCCGGTCCTGGTCGGCACCGGCGTCTCGTGCGGCGAGTGCGTGCGCTGCCTGGCCGGGCAGGACTGGCTCTGTCCGCGCTACGGACTGCTCGGCGAGCACCGCGACGGCGGCTACGCCGAGCTCGTCGAGGTGCCGCGGCGCAACCTCTTCCCGCTACCCCGCGGCCTCTCCTATGCCGAAGCGGCTGCCGTGCCGCTGGTCTTCCTCACGGCCTGGCACATGCTCGCGGCGCGTGCCGAGCTCCGGCCCCACGAGGATGTCCTGCTCCACGCCGCCGGCTCCGGAGTGACCACCGCGGGGATCCAGATCGCGAAGCTGCTGGGCGCCCGTCGCATCCTGGTGACCTCCTCCTCGCCCGACAAGCTGGAGCGGGCGAAGCAGCTCGGCGCGACCCACGGCTTCGACGTCAGCGCCGGGGAGTTCGCCCGCGGCGTCCGCGAGGCGACCCACGGCCGCGGCGTCGACGTCGTCTTCGACCACGTCGGCGGCGACACCTTCGAGCAGAGCTTCAAGTGCCTGGCCTGGGGCGGCCGGATCGTCCTGTGCGGCTCGACCTCGAGCGCGGCCGCCGAGATCCCGCTGCGCGCCGTCTTCTTCAAGAGCCTCTCGGTGCTCGGCTCGACCATGGGCTCGCTCGCCGAGCTCGCCGGGCTGCTGCCCTGGTTCGAGAGCGGCGAGCTGAAACCGGTCGTGGCGCTCACCCTGCCGCTCGAGCAGGCGCGCGACGCCCAGGAGCTGCTGGCCTCGCGCAAGATCTTCGGCAAGATCGTGCTGACCGTGGACGAGGGCGCCCAGGGCGTTGCGCGCCCTCGGCAATCGAGTTGACCGACCTGCACCCGATCCCCGCTTCCTGAGCCGGCGGCCGGCGCGGATCGAACCGGAGGACGAACCGTGGAAGTCAAGTGCATCGCAGTTCTCGGCGCCGGGACCATGGGGCGCGGCATCGCCCACGTCGCCGCTCTGGCCGGATACGACACCGGCCTCTACGACGTCGACGAGGAGATTCTCACCGCCGCCGAGGCCAAGATCCACCGCAATCTCGACAAGGGCGTCGAGCTGGGCAAGATCCCGTCGGACCGCGCCGAGGTCGCCAAGGCGGGACTCGCGCTCGACACCGACCTGGCCGCCGCGGTCGAGGACGCCGACCTGGTGATCGAAGCGGCTCCGGAATCGATGTCGCTCAAGATCGAGCTGTTCCAGAAGGTGTCTCGCTACGCCCCGGCGGACGCCCTGTTCGCCTCCAACACCTCGGCGCTGTCGGTCACCGAGCTCGGCGCCGCTTCGGGCCGGCCCGACCGCTTCGCGGGCATGCACTTCTTCAACCCGGTCCACCTGATGAAGCTGCTCGAGATCGTCCGCGGGCTGGAAACCGCGGACGACGCCGTCGAGACCATGACGGTCGTCGGCGAGCGGATGGGCAAGGAGTGCGTCGTCGTGCGCGACGTCCCGGGCTTCGCGACCTCGCGGATCAACGCCCTGATCGGCAACGAGGCCTTCCGCATGCTCGAGCAGGGCGTCGCCTCGCCGGCGGACATCGACAAGGCGATCAAGCTCGGCCTCAACCACCCCATGGGACCGTTCGAGATGGCGGACCTGGTCGGCCTCGACGTCCGGCTGAAGATCCTCGAGCACCTGCACGCGACCCTGGGCGAGACCTTCCGCCCGTCGAACCTGATGCGCCAGTACGTCCAGGCCGGAAGATTCGGCCGCAAGGTGGGCAAGGGCGTCTACGACTACGACGAGGACGGCCACAAGATCGAGCGCTGAGCCACCGGCCACGGACCGCTCAGTGGAGGACGACGACGCCGTGCCGGATCCCGTGCCGTGCAGGAGGCAATAGTCAGGGATACGAGCCCACGCAGGTCGGAGTGACGACGTACTCCTCGCCCTGGCTCATCGAGGTTTGCTGGTGGGGGAAGCCGCAGACGCCCATGTCGTCGGAGTGGATCTGGTGCAGCGTCGTGTCGGCGTTGACGAAGTGCAGCGTGGCACCGAGATCGACGTCGATCGTGGCTGGAAATCCGTGGTCACCCGCGCCCGTGCCGAGTGGGATCGTGATGATGTAGGTGGTGCAGGGGTTCGACGCCAGCCAGCGGCAGGTACCGCCACTCTCGAAGCCGTCCGAGAAGATCGCCGTCGGTCCCCCGCCGGACCCTGGTCGCCGACGGCGCGGAGCGGCTGTACGGTGACCGCTGTCGCCGCCCAGAGCAGGGGACACACCAGCAAGCTCGAACGTCGACGGTTCGATCCCCTGAGCATCTCCCGCCTCCCAAGCACGCTGAATGCGTGTAGCGGAAGCACGCAGGCTAGCGCGGCGGCGAACGGCAGTCGCAACTTCCTTCCTGCCACCTTCCCCTTCTATGAACGTCTCTTGCTCTTGTCTTTTTCTTGAACAGAAATGCCGTTCGCTCCGAAGAGCCTCTTGAGCTGCAGCCGGAGGCCGTCGAGCTCGGCGGTGAGCCAGAGGCGGGTGCCGCGCAGGCCCATGCGCCAGGGGGCGAAGCCGAGATCGAAGTAGAGCCGGATGCGGCGGCCCGCGTTCCTCCGCCGCTCCTCGCCGGTGGCGCGGCGCAGCTCGGCGAGGCGGCGCAGCCTGCGGTTCACGAAGCGCAGGAAGTAGTAGGCGAAGAACGCCTCCTTCGGCCCCAGCACCGGCATCCAGGGGAAGCGCTCGAGCCGCCGATAGGCCGGGACGACGACGAAGACGTAGTACTGCGCCGTGTCGATGAGCATCGCCGCCGAGAGCAGGTCGGCCTCGCCCATGTATTCGTACTTGCCCTCGTAGACGGCATCGAAGAAGCGGCGGTAGGAGCGCGCGAAGACCTCGTTGTGGTGCGCGATGCGATCGGCCGTCAATCGTCCGGCGGTCTCCTCGCGGATCAACTCCAAGGTCGCCTCGACCGAGAACGCGGCGTGGTCGAGACCGGGCGAGTAGTAGGGATCGAGGAACGCCGCCGCGTCACCGACCAGCGCCCAGCCCGGGCCGGCGTAGCTCCTGGCGACGTACGCGAGGTCGGAGTAATAGCGGAAGTCGTCGTCGCGCATCCGGGCGCCGTCGAGCAACTCCGATGCCGGCCGCAGGCGGGCGAGGAACTCGCGGTAGGCGGTCTCGCGGTCCGGTCGTTCGTGGAGAGCCACGAGGCGGCGGTCCCAGACGATGCCGATCGAGGTCTCGCCGTTGCCCAGCGGGATGAACCAGACCCAGTAGCCGCGCCCCGGGTAGTGGTTCGTGCTCAGCCGCCGCGAAGCGACGTTGCCCGCGGCCAGTCCGCCCCCGGAACGCGCCGCGACATCGTCGAGGTGACGCACGCCGCGCCACCGGCACCACATCGACGCGATCGGGTGCCGCTCGTTGCGCTCGATCAGGCCCAGCTCGCGCCCCACGACGCAGGCGCGGCCGGTGGCGTCGACGAGCCATCGGCACGCCACCTCTGCGACGCCGCCTGCGCTCCCGTCGCCGACCTCGATCTCGACCGCGTGGTCGAGGTCGCCGACGCGCACCACCCGTGCCCGTGCCGGGCGAGCCACTTCGGCCCCCGCGGCGGCCGCCAGGTCCAGCAGGTGCTGGTCGAGGACGTCGCGGCGAAGCTGGAACGACGGCACCGCCGAGCGCACGTAACCCCCGGTCTCGCTCGCCTCCGCGTGGCCGTGGACCGACTCGTCCGCGAACCAGTAGCGCAGTCCCTCCTTGGGCAGGTGCTCGCGCTCGAGATGCTCCCAGAGCGCCAGCCGGCGGGTGAGGAACATCGCCGACATCTCGGTCGTCGCCTCGCCCACCCGGGAGTCGAAACGGCGGCTCTTCTCGACCACGAGGACCGAGAGATCGGGCAACTCGCGCCGCAGCAGGAGCGCCGTCGCGGCCCCCGCGAACGCTCCGCCCAGGACCACGACGTCGTAGCGCCCGCGCTCGGGAGCCGACGCCGGCGTCACGACGAGTTCCGTCGTCCGGACGCTTCGGCGAGGGTCGCCAGCGCCGCGCGGTCGAGCTTGCCGCGGTCGGTCCGCGGCAGCTCGGCGACCACGATCACGCTGCGCGGGACCTTGTGCTCGGCCAGGCGCGCGCGGCAGTGGGCGAGGATGGTCCCGTAGTCGACGCCCGAACCCGGTCCGGAGCCGGGCGCCGCCACCACCGCGCGCAAGACGCTGCGCGGTCCGTCGGGTCCGTCCACGCCGAGCACGCTCGCGTCCACGACGCCCGGGATCTCGCGCAGCGTCGCCTCGACCTCGCGCGGATTCACGTTCTTGCCGCGCACGAACACGATGTCGTCGGCGCGGCCCAGCAAGCGGACCTCCCCCTCGGCGATCCGGGCGAGGTCGCCGGTGAGGAACCGGCCGGCGCCGAGCTCGGGCCGCGCCTCGGGAAGGTAGGTGGCGGCCACCGCCGCCGAGCGCACCACCAGGCGTCCCGACTCCGGGTCGATTCCGAGCGCAACGCCGTCGACCGCCGTCCCGACCGCGCCGCGTTCGGCCGCGTCGCCCGTCCGGTCGTAGCTGATGCCGCCGCACTCCGAGGCACCGTAGAAGACGTGCACGGGACGGCCGGTCGCGGCCCGGAAAGCCGCCGCCGTCGCGGCCGGAAGCGGCGCGCCCGCGGCCAGCACCAGCCGCACGGAGGGCGGCCAGGGCGGCGCCGACGAGAGCCGGACGAACGCCCCCAGCCACGCCGGAACCGTGGGGAAGATCGTCGCCCCCAGCGCCCGGGCGGCGGCGAGCGGCGCCAACGGCGACCGCCCCTCGGGCACCACCAGCAGCGAGCCGCGCAGCAGGGCGGGCAGGGCGAGGCTGGAGAAGCCGTAGCTGTGGGAGAGCGGCACCTTGGCGAGGAATCGGTCGGTCGCCTCGAGGCCCATCGAGGAGGTCAGCTGGGCGTCGTCTGCGACCAGCGCGGCCGAGGTGACCGCGATGCCGCGCGACTCGCCGGTCGAGCCCGAGCTCAACTTGATCGCGCCCCAGGAGGGATCCGCGTCGAGCGGCCGCTCCGGTCGGCGGCGGTCGAGATGCCACTCTCCCGCGGCTTCGGCCCAGCCGTCGGCGTTGGCGAGGAACCCGACGACGCCCAGTCCGTCGAGCGCCGCCAACCGGTCGGGCGTCGGCCGCGCGCTGTCGCAGAGCACCGGGACGGCACCGCGCCGGCGCACCGCCAGGTAGCCGGAGAGCAGCGCCGGGCCGGGGGCCGCGGCGAGGCCGATCACGTCCCCGGCGCCGAATCCGTCGGTCGCGAGGCGGCTTTCGAGGGCGGCGGCGGTGGCATCGATCCGGGCCACCGTCGAAGTGCGGGAAGGGCAGGCCACGAGCGGCTCCCGGGGCCGTCCCGCCGCGAGCTCGGAGAACGCCAGGAGGATCGGATCGATCGGCATCGTCGATGTCGGCGCAGTATACTGAGCCAGCTGAGCCAGCCGAGCCACGCGGCGAGGATCCCCGGCCTGCGGAGCGCCTTGAAGAGCCCCGAGACCCGTACTCCCTACGACGTCGCCGTCGCCGGCGGCGGCCCCGCCGGATGCGCCGCGGCGATCGCCCTCGCCCAGCGCGGGCGCAGCGTGGTTCTGGTCGAGCGCGACGGCTTTCCCCCGCTTCCACATCGGCGAGTCGCTCCTCGCCACGATCAACGAGAGCCTGGAGGCCCTCGGCGTGGCCGAGAAGGTCCGCGCCGAAGGCTTCCCGGAGAAGTGGGGAGCCAGCCTCTCGACCCACGACGGGGCCTCGGGCCGCCCGGTCGACTTCGCGACCTCGCGCGAGATTCCCCGGCCGCAGACCTTCCAGGTCTGCCGCGAGCGCTTCGACCAGATCCTGCTCGACCGCGCCCGCGAGGCGGGCGTCGAGGTCCTGGAGCGCCACCGCGTCGAGGAGTGCGCGCTGGGGGCCGACGGCGTGGCGCTCCAGGTGGCCGCCCCCGACCGCCGCCTGGAGCTGCGGGCCGCGGCGCTGGTCGACGCCACCGGACGCGCCGGGCTCCTGGCCCGCAAGCTCGGCCTGCGCCGCGCGGAACCGCGGCTGACCAACGTCGCCCTCTACGCCCACTTCTCCGGCGTCCCCCGGCCCCCGGGCAAGCGCGCCGGCGACATCCGCATCGTCGCCCGCGACGACGCCGGCTGGTTCTGGCTGATCCCGATCGACGACGAGCTGACCAGCGTCGGGGTCGTCCTGCCGCGGTCGCTCTACCGCCAGCTCGAGCGAGGCGACCCCGAAGCGATGCTGAGCGCCGCCGTCGCGCAGACGCCGGCGGTGGCCGAGCTGCTGCGCGCGGCCCGCCGGGAGTGGCCGGTGCGCGTCGAGAAGGACTTCTCCTACAGCTCCTCCGCCTACGCCGGCGACCGCTGGCTGCTGGTGGGCGACGCCGGCTCGTTCCTCGACCCGGTGTTCTCGACCGGAGTCGCCGTCGCGCTCGAGAGCGGCATCGAGGCGGCTGCCGAGCTCGACGGCGCGCTCGCCGCCGGCGATCTCAGTGCCCATCGCTTCCGCCGCTTCGAGCGGATCCAGCGCCGCCGCTACGACGTCTTCCGGCGCTTCGTCCTGGCTTTCTATACGCCCTGGTTCCGCGACCTGTTCTTCCAGCCGGGGGCGCCGCCGCGGATCTTCCGCGCCGTGGTCACGATCCTCGCCGGCCAGTGGCGGCCCTCGCTGGGCACGCGCGCGCTGGTCGAGCTCTTCTTCGCCGCGGTCGCCCTCCAGCGCCGGTTCCGCCTGGTCCGCCCGCTGGCCCGCCGCGATCCGTCGGCCGGCTTCCCGACCGAACGCCTGGCGCTCGGCGAGGTCGAATGAGCCCGGAAGAGCTGCTGCCCCGGCTGAAGCGTCTGCTGATCGAGAGCCTGCAACTCGACGGCCTGGATCCGGACTCGATCGCCGACGACGAGCCGCTCTTCGCCTCGCGCCTGGGTCTGGATTCGGTGGACGCGCTCGAGCTGGTGGTCGCGCTCGAGCGCGAATTCGGCATCGCCGTGCCGTCGGAGGAGATCGGCGGCGAAGCCTTCGCCAGCTTGCGGACGCTCGCCGACTGGCTGGCGCCGCGGCTGGCGACGGCCGGACGGGGGGCACAGCGATGAGCGGCGAGTGGGCCGCGATCACCGGCCTCGGGGCGGTCTCGGGATACGGCTGGGGGGTCGGGGCCCTGTGGGACGGCGCGCTCTCCGGCGTCTCGGCGATCCGCGACTTCCGACGCTTCGATCACTCCGCCTACCGCACCCACGTCGCTTCCGAGGTGCCGGAGGTCCCGGCGGTCGGACCCTGCCCGTCCGGTCCACGGCTCTCGATCGCCGACCGCTTCGCGCTCGTCGCGGCCGGCGAGGCGTTGGCCGAGGCGGGCCTGCCCGAGCGGCTGGACGAGCTCGCGGCGGGACTCTTCTTCGGCTCCTCCACCGGCGGCATGCTCGAGTCGGAGGAGTACTTCGACCGCGTCACCGGTTCCCCCGGGAGGGCGCCGGTGTCGCTGCTGGCCTCGCAGCAGCCGAGCGGCCCGGGGGACGCGGTCGCGCGCGCGCACGGCGTCCGCGGCCCGGTCGAGACGATGGCCTCGGCCTGCGCCTCGGCGACGCTCGCGCTCGGCTCGGCGCTCGACGCGATCCGGTCGGGCGAGATCGACCTCGCCCTGGTGGGCGGCGCCGACTCGCTGTGCCGACTCACCTTCGCCGGCTTCAACTCCCTGCGCGCGGTCGACGGGCTCCCTTGCCGGCCGTTTCGGCGCGAGCGTCTCGGCATGTCGATCGGCGAGGGAGCCGCCGTCCTGGTGGTCGAATCGGGCGCCGCCGTCGCGCGCCGGGGGGGCCGCCCGCTGGCCTGGCTCGCGGGGGTCGGCGCCTCGTGCGACGCCTACCACATGACCTCGCCGGATCCCCGGGGCGACGGGGTCACCCGCGCCGTGCTGGCCGCTCTCGCCGACTCCGGCACGACGGCCGACCAGATCGACCTGGTCAATCTCCACGGCACGGGTACTCCGCACAACGACGTCGCCGAGGCGCGCATGCTCGAGCGCGTCTTCGGCGAGCGCGCGCGGCGACTCCCGGCGACCTCGACCAAGGCGTCGATCGGCCACTACCTGGGCGCGGCGGGCGCCGTCGAGGCGCTGATCACCGTCCTCGCCCTCGAGCACGGCCTGGTGCCGCCGACCCCCGGCGAGGGCAGCGTCGATCCCGATCTCGCTCTCGACCTCGTGGTCGGAGTGCCGCGTCCGGTGCCGTCGGCGCGCCGCGCGCTGTCCACCAATCTCGCCTTCGGCGGCACCAACGCGGCCTGCGTCCTCGCCCACCGGGAGGCGCCCTGAAGCGCTCCGCCGTGGTCACGGGAGTCGGCACGGTCGGCGCCCTGGGGATCGGAGTCGAAGCGCTGACCCGCTCGCTGCGCGAGGGTCCGCCGGCCCCCGTCGCGCTCGACCGGTCGGCCGGATTCCACCGCCGGCACGGCGCCCGGACGGCGCTCTCGATCGGCGACGCCGACCTCCGCGCGCTCGTCCCCGCAGCCCAGGCGCGCCGGATGAGCCCGCCCGCGCGCTTCGCCGTCGCCGCACTGCGGCTGGCGCTCGCCGACGCCGGCCTGGCCGACCTCCCGGTCGGATCCCACGCCGACACGGGCATCGTCGCAGGGACCGCCTTCGGTCCCGCGTTCGTCACCGAGCAGCTCCTGCGCCAGATCCTGCACCAGGGGCCGGACGCCGCCTCGCCGGCGCTGTTCACCGAGTCGGTCGCGAGCGCAGCGGCTTCGCAGATGGCTCTGGCGCTGGGCGCCCGCGGCCCCAACCTGGCGATCACCCAGCGCGAGGCGAGCGACCTGGTCGCTCTGGCCGAGGCCACCCGTCTGATCGAGACCGGGGCCGCCCCGCGCGTCCTGGTGGCGGTGGTCGACGAGATGATCCCGCTGCTCCACGCCGTCCTCGATCGCTACCGGGCGCTGGCGACGGCGGCGGACGCGGCGGCAGGGGGAGCGGAGGTCGCGCGGCCCTTCGACCGCCGGCGCAACGGCCTGCTCGCCGCCGAGGGCGCGTGCGTCCTGGTGCTGGAGTCGGCCGAGCTCGTCGCCGAGCGCCGCGCCCCGTGCTACGCCCGCGTCGCCGCCACCGCACGCGGCTTCGACCCCAGCGCGCCCTCGTGGAACTGGGGCGACGGCGGCGCCGAGCTGGCCCGCACTCTCGGCCGGGCCCTCGCGCGCGCCGGGCTCGAGCCGCGCTCCGTCGCTCGCGTGGTCTCCGGCGCCTCGGGCTCGCGCCGGGGCGACCGGCTCGAGGCCGCGGTGCTGCACGGACTCTTCGCAGACGGCGTGCCGCCGCTGTTGGCGCCCAAGGGGAGCACGGGCGAGTATGGCGGCGCCTTCCTCGCCGCGGCCGTGCTGGTCGCCGCCGATTGCGCCGCGCCGCCGACACGCGGCTTCGCCGAGGTCGACCCCGAGCTCGACATCCGTCCCTGGCAGCCGGAGCCCGGTTCGGCCCCCGGACCGCCGCCCCCGACGCGGCACACGCTGGTCAGCGCCCTGGCCAGCGGAGGCGCCGCCGCCTGGGCGGTGCTCGAGCGCGGGAACCGGACCTCCCGGCCGCCGGCGGAGACCCGAGTCTGAGAGCATGGACCGATGCCCGCCGCCGCCGACGCCACCGACCTCTTCCTCGCTCTGACCCCGGAGCGCGTGCTCGACGCCGTCGAGGCGGCCGGGCTGGCGGTGCGTCCGCTGTGCTATCCGCTCAACTCGTTCGAGAACCGGGTCTACGAGGTCGAGCTCGCCGACCACTCGCGGGTGGTCGCCAAGTTCTACCGGCCGGGGCGCTGGAGCTCGGCGCAGATCCTCGAGGAGCACCGCTTCCTCGCCGAGCTCGAAGCGGAGGAGATCCCGGTGTGCGCCGCCCGTCCCTTCCCGGACGGCTCGACGCTGGCGACGATCGACGGCATCCGCTACGCGGTCTTCGACCGCCGGGGGGGACGCGCGCCCGACGAGCTGACGCCGGAGACCGCGCGCCGGCTCGGCATGCTCGTCGGGCGTCTCCACGTCGTCGGCGCCCGGCGCCCCGACGCCGACCGCCTGCCACTGACCAGCGCGGCCTACCTGCGCGCGGACCTCGACTGGCTCGAGCGCCGGAGCGTGCTGCCGGCCCGGCTCGCCGGCCGCTACTCGACTGCGGCGCGCGCCGTCGCGGACGCCTACGACCGGCTCGCCGAAGGAGTCCCGGTCCTGCGCCTGCACGGCGACCTGCACCTGGGCAACGTGCTCGAGCGCGACGGCCAGCTACGCCTGCTCGACTTCGACGACTCGATGATCGGTCCGGCGGTCCAGGACCTCTGGCTCGCGCTGCCCGGCCGCGCCGCGGAAGCCGCAGGGCTCGTCGCGTCGCTCCTGGAGGGCTACGAGGCCTTCCGCCCCTTCGACCGCGCCGAGATGCGCCTGATCGAGCCGTTGCGGGGACTGCGCATGGTGCACTACGCGGCGTGGCTCGCCCGCCGTTGGCACGATCCGATCTTCCCCCGCAACTGGCCCCACTTCGGCACCGAGGAGGCCTGGGAGCGCGAGACCCTGGATCTCGAGGAGCAGGCGGCGGCCGTGGCCCGCGTCGAACGCGGTCTGCCGCCGACGCCCGCGCCCGGTGAGGCGGCCGGGGGCGAGGAGCTCAGCAACGCCGATCTGTTCTGGGACTGGGAGGACTGAATGCCCGGGCCCGGACCGCGCTAGGATCACCCGCGATGTCCGACCCTACCCCGCCGCCCCCGGGCTGGGCTTCCGAGCCCCCCGCGGTCTACGGCCTGGAGCAGCCGGTGCTCTGCCCGGTCTGCCGTGCCGAGGTCGATTCGCTCTACGTCGTCCGCCTCTGGCGCGCACGCGTGGCGTTCGTCTCCTCGCTGCCGCGCAGCGGCCGGGTTCTGGTCTGCCCGAAGTGCCGCTCGATCGTCCCCGGCGAGCTCGGCGCGGTGCTCTGACGGCGGACCGGCTCAGCGCCGCTCGGAGTCGCTCAGGACGAAGCGGATCTCGAGCGTCGTCTCCATCGCCACCGCGACGCCGTTGCGCGTCCCCGGACGGTAGAGCGCGGAGAGCGCGGCGCGGCGCGCCGCTTCGTCGAAGCCGTAGCCGCGGCTCGGCCCCTTCGGCGAAACCTCGACGACGTGCCCCCCGGCGTCCACCCGCACCCTGAGCTGCACCGTCGCCTCCATCCTCCGCACCAGGGCGGCCGGCGGGTACTCGGGGGAGTCGTTCGAGATCAGCTGCGGCGGCACGATCGCAGGTGCCGCCGGCGGCGGCGGCGCGGAGCTCCTCCGCGTGGTGCGGGAACCGGCCGGCGGCGACGCGGGGCCGGCTGGCGGTGACGCAGCGGCGGCGGCCGGGCCGTCGGCCTCGGGCCGTCCGCCGACGGGCGGAGGCGCTTCCACCGCGGCGCCGCGCTGGGCGTCCCGGCGCATCGCCGCCTCGAGGGTGCTCTCGAGCTCCCGGATCCGCCTCTCGTACTCCTCGCGGTGGCTCGCCGAGCGCTCCTCGGCGAGCGCCCGGGTCAACCGCTCCACTTCCGCGCGCAGCCTCGCGATCTCCTGGCGCTCGTCCGGGGCTTCGAAGACCTTCGGCGGCACGGCGCCGGACGGCGGTGGAACGGTGTGGCGCAGGAGCAGAAAGGCGACCCCGGCGATCGCCGCGCCGGCGAGCACGGCGGCGGCCAGGCGCGCCCGGCGCGCGCGCTGCCGCCGCGCCCCCGAGACCGACTTGCGCGCGTTCTTCTCCTCGTAGAGGCGACGGTCCGCGACGGCGAGCACCTCGTCTCCCGTCACGCCGTCCTCCGGTGCGGCGGCGACGCCGATCGAGAACGACACCCGCGGTTCGACCGTCTCGCCGGTCGCCGGATCCACCCAGCCCTGGTCCGCCAGCGCCGATCGCGCCCGGCGCGCGAGCACCAGCGCCTCGTCCACCCCGGCGCCGGGCAGGACGACCAGGAACTCGTCGCCGCCGTAGCGGATGAGCTGGTCGCCGTCGCGGAAGGCGCCTTTCAGGCGCTCCGCGACGGCGCGCAGCACCGCGTCGCCGACCAGGTGCCCGTGGCGGTCGTTGACCGGCTTGAAGCCGTCGAGGTCGAGCTCGAGCAGCGCGACCGTGCCGTGACGCTCCACCAGCGCCCGCCACTCGTGCTCGAAGAGCTCGCGCAGGTAACGCCGGTTGAGCGCCCCGGTCAGGTCGTCGAACAGCGCCAGCTCCTCGGCCGCGGCCATGCGCGTGATTCTTGCACCCGCGATGCCGGCGCGGGGAGGTTGGCCCCGGCGCCCGGGGCCGCGGCCCGTCCGGAGCCGGCCGCCTCCGCCCCCCGGGTGTCCGGGACGGAGTTCCCTAGTAGAGTCGGGACCCGATGTCCATCTCAGGAAGCCTGGAAGACGTCGCGGTCGCCGACGTCCTCCAGTTCATCCACCTCGGGAAGCGGACCGGGACCCTCGAGCTCGAGCGCGAGGGCGAGCGCGCCCGGTTCGGCTTCCACGAAGGGGCGCTGATCAGCGCCCAGGCCCCCGGCGCGCCACGGCTGGGCGAGCTGCTGCTGCGATCCGGACACGTCGGGACCGGCGCCCTGCAGCGCGCGATGGCGGCGCAATCGGGCGCCGGCACCCGCCGATCGTTGGGCCAGATCCTGATCGAGGCCGGCGAGCTCCGGCCCGAAGCCCTCCACGAGGTGGTCAAGACCCAGCTCGAGAGCGCCGTCGGACGGGTGATGAACTGGGAGAGCGGCAGCTTCGACTTCGCCCTCGACGAGATCCGCCCGCTCGACGACATCGGCATGGACGCCGGAGAGCTGGCGCCTGGAGACGGTCTGGCGACCAACGTCGTGCTGCTCGAGGCGGCGCGGATCTTCGACGAGCGCGACCGCCGCGGCGCCGAGAGCCTGGAGGAGGTCGCCGACGAGGCGCTCGAGGGTCTGCTCGACGCCGGGCCCGAGCCGGCGCCGGACGCGGCGACGGGACCCGAGATCCGGGTCCTGAGCCCGGATCGGGAGTTCATCCGCCGCCTGCGCGAGCGGCTGGGGCCGACCGCGAGCCTCCGGCGGGTGGCGCTGGGAAGGGCGTCCGAGCCCTCCGCCGGGGAGGTCTCCGACCTGGTCCTGGTCGACGCCCGCGCCGGGGCCCTCGACCCGGAGGGGCTGAGCCTGCTGCGCACCGCGCGCCCCGAGGCGCGCATCGTGGTGCTGGTCGATTCCGACGAGATCCTCCAGCTCGCCTACCGGCACGGCGCCGTGGCCGCGGTCCCCGCCGAGATCGAAACCGTGCGCGCCTGCCTGGTCAACCTGCTCGAGTCGCCGGCCGGACACGCCGCCGGCCCACGCGTCGGCCAGCCCGCGTTGACCGAGAGTGGAGTGCGCCGCCTGCAGCGCGTCTTCGGCGAGCTTCGCAGCGGCCTGGCGAGCGCCACGGTCGCCCTCAACCTGATGCAGCTCGTCTCGGAGTCGTTCGAGCGCGCCATCCTGCTGCTGGTCAAGCGCGACCGCCTGGCCGCGCTGGGCGCCTTCGGGACGGGCGCCGACGGACGACCGCTGGCGCTCGCCGTGCGGCGCGTCGAGGTCGTGCCGAGCGGACTCCTCGAACGCGCCCTGGCGACGTCGCAGGTCCAGATCGCGCCCTTCGTCCAGGCCGATCTTCCGGGCGCGCTCGCGGCTTCGCTCGGAGCGCCGACGAACGAGCAGGTCGTCGTCTTCCCGGTCTCCGGCACCGAGAAGGTGATCTCCGTGGTCTACGCCGACAACGGCGACAGCGAGAGCGCGCTGCGCGACGTGGATCTGCTCGAGGTCGCCGCGGCCCAGGTCGGCATCGCCTTCGAGAACGAGCTCCTCCGCCGCCAGCTCGGCCGCACGACGAGCTGAGCCGCCGGATCGGGCGCGCCCTACTCAGCCTTCGCGCAGCGCAGTGAGGCCGTCGCGGGCGCGGCGGAGGACTTCGCCCGGGTCGGGCAGGAGGCGGCCGTCGAGCAGGGCGAGGCGGCGGCCGCCGCCGCGCTCGAGGGTCGAGATGACTTCGCGGTACTGCCGTTCGGCCAGATCGAGGTGGCCGTCGCGGCGCAGGCAGCCGGCCAGCAGCAGGCGCACCTGGGCCAGGTCGGGCTCGAGGTAGAGCGCGGCGCGGAAGGCGTCCGCCGCCTCGGCCGGAAGGCCGCGGAGATCGCGAATCAGACCCGAGAGCACGTGCGCCGCCGGCTCGGCGGGATCGTCCGCGAGCGCCGCGGCCGTCTCGCGCTCCGCCTCGTCGAAGCGGTCCGCCTCGAGGTGCCCGGTGGCCGCGACGAGGCGCTCCACCGGGGTGGGCGCGGGAGGCGCGGCCGGGGGCGCCGGCTCGGGCCGGTGGTCGACCGCCGGACGGGGGGTGGGCCGGTCGGCGGCGGCCGGCGCGGCGCGCTTCGTCGTCGTCGGCTTCGCCGCGGCCGGCTTGCGTTCGTCGGGCAGGCGGTAGCAGAAGCAGTCGCCGAGGTCGACCGGCTCGAGCCGGTCCTGGATCCGCCACAGCGTCTCGGAGCCGCCCAGGAAGAGCCAGCCGTCGCGCGCCAGGCGGCGCGAGGCCTCGTCCACGACGCGGCGCTGGAGATCGGCGCGGAAGTAGATGAGGACGTTGCGCAGCAGGATCAGGTCGAAGCGCTCCTCGGGCAGCCGGTAGGGCGGCCGCGCCAGGTTGATGCGCTGGTAGTGGATGCGCGCGCGCAGCCGCCGGTCGAGCTCCCAGAGCCTGCCGCGCTCGGTGAACCAGCGACCGAGCAGATCCCGCGGCACGGCCGCCAGCGCGCGCTCGCCGTAGACCCCGCGCTCGGCTTGAGCCAGCGCCTCGGGGTCGATGTCGGTGGCGACGATCGACCAGTCCCAACCCGTCAGTGACAACGCCTCGGCGAGCAGCAGCGCCATCGTCGCCGGCTCCTCGCCCGCCGCGCAGGCCGCGCTCCAGACCCGCAGCCGGCGCGTCGTCGAGCGGTTGCGGACCAGCTCCGGCAGGAGCACGTTCCGAATCCGCTCCCACTGCTGGGAGACGCGGAAGAACGACGACTCCTTGATCGTCAGGAAGCTCGCCAGCAGCTCCCACTCGCCGCGCAGCTCGCCCGCGGCGAGCGCTTCGACGTAGGCCTGGAGACCGCCGGCGCCGACGGCCTGCGCCCGCCGCTCCGCGGCCTCGCGCAGGAACGGGAGACGGCCCGGGGCGAGCTCGTTGCCCGTTTCGTCGCGGACCAGCGTCTCGAGCCGCTCGAGCGGGTCGAGCGGATCGCTCATGGCTTGTCCCCGAGCCTGCGCGCCAGCATCTCCCCGATCGCCCGCGGCGGCGCCACGACCTCCGCGCCACCGGCTTCGAGCGCCGCCTTGGGCATGCCGTAGACGGCGCTCGAGGCCTCGTCCTGGGCGAAGCAGAGGGCGCCGGCGCGCCGCAGCTCGGCCAGCCCCTCCGCGCCGTCGGTGCCCATGCCGGTCAGGACCACCGCGGCGGTCGCGCGCGCGGCGGTCGCCGCCAGGGAGTGGAACAGCTCGTCGACCGAAGGACGATGGCCGCGACGGGTCGGCGTCGCCGCGTCCAGGGTCAACCGCTCGTCCTTTCCGACCAGAAGGTGCGCACCCGCCGGGGCGATCCGCACGGTGCCCGACCGCGGCCGCTCGCCTTCGACGGCGACGCGCACGTCGAGACCGAGCGAACCCGCGAGCCAGTCGGCCAGGCCCGCCTCGAAGCCGCGCGCGATGTGCTGCACGACCAGGATTCGCGTCGGCGGCGGCGCCGGCAGCACCGCCAGCAGGTCGCGCAGCGCCGCCGGCCCGCCCGTGGACGCCCCGAGCGCCAACCAGCGCAGCTCCCCGGCCCGCGATTCGTCCGCGACCATTCGCGGCCGCGCCGCGACGACCCGCGCATCCGAAGCGGAGCGAACCGGACGCTCCACCGCCGCGGCCGCGCGCAGCACCCGGGGCAGGGTCTCCGAGAGCTGGCGCCAACTGTCCGGATCCTCCGGCTTGGGCAGCAGCTCGACCGCTCCGGCGCGCAACGCTTCGAATGCCGAGCGCACCTCGGAGCGGTTGGCGCGCGAGGTGAGGATCACCGTCGGCACCGGGCCGGTCTTCGACAGGCGCTCGAGGACGCCGAAGCCGTCGAGCTTCGGCATCACGAGATCCAGCAGGAGGACGTCGGGGCGCAGGCGCTCGACCGCCTCGACGGCCGCCTCGCCGTCCGCGGCCTCGCCGAGCACCCGGATCTCGGGCGTGCGCGAGAGGAACCGGCGCAGCACCGCCCGCACCGACGGCGAGTCGTCGACGATCAGGACCGTGACGGTGCCCATCTCACCCACCGGTCAGCCGGCGCACGGTCTCGACCAGATCGGCCGCGATCAGGCTCTGCTTGGTCAGGTAGGCGTCGGCGCCCGCGCGCAATCCGCGCAAGCGGTCCTCGGGGCGCTCCCGGGTCGACACGACCACGATCGGCAGGCGCGCGAAGTGCTCCATCCGGCGCAGCTCCTCGGTGAGCTCGAAGCCGTCGAGGCCCGGCATCTCGATGTCGGTGACCAGACAGTCGAAGCTCTCGCCCGCCAGCCGCCGCATCGCCTCGTCGCCGTCCGCCGCGACCTCGACGACGAAGCCGGCGTCCTCGAGGATTCGGCGCTCCATCTCGCGGGTGACCCGGGAGTCGTCCACGAGCAGCAGCCGCACCGTCTGGCGGGCCGGCGCCGGCGGCGCGGCGGCGCGCCGCGGCGCCTCGCGCGCGAGCAGCGCGGCGGGCGTCAGAACCGCCACCGGCTCGCCCGACGGCAGCAGCGCGGCGCCGTCGACCAGCGGCGAGACCCGCGCGCGCCGCGCCAGGCGCCGCACCAGGATCTCCTCCTCGCCCTCCAGCCGTTCGACCGCGAAGGCCACCGGGCGCCCCGCCACCACGCCCTCGATGAGCAGCTCCGAGGCGTCATCGCCCAGACCCAGCGCGCCGGCGATGGGCACGAACGGCACCACCCGCTCGCCGAAGATCGCGAGCCGGTGCCCCGACCGCTCCTCGACGGAGACGTCGGCGAGCGACGAGACCCGGCGCACCGCCACCGCCGGGACCGCCAGTCGCTGCGCCGCCGCCCGGACCAGCAGGACCCGCTCGCCGCGCCGCGCCATGGGCAGGTCGAGCGCCACCCGCGTGCCGCCCTCTTCGCGCCGCGTCAGGACGACGTCGCCGCCCAAACGCGAGACCGCCGACTCGACGGCGTCCAGTCCCACTCCCCGCCCGGACACCTCCGAAACCTCCTCGCGGGTCGAGAACCCGGGCAGGAATACCAGGTGCAGGGCCTCGGCCTCCGACAGCGCCTCGGCGGCCGCCCGCGGCAGGAAACCCGCCTCGACCGCGCGGCGCGCGACGCCGGCCGGATCGATCCCGCGCCCGTCGTCCTCGAGCGCGATCTCGACGCCGCGGCCCGCCGGACGCGCCGCGATCCGCAGGCTCCCGCTGCGCGGCTTGCCCAACGCCTCGCGCTCCTCCGGCGCTTCGATGCCGTGGTCGACGGCGTTGGCCACGAGATGGCGCAGGGCACCGTCGAGCTCGCGGGTGATGCGCCGGTCGAGCCGGGTCTCGCCGCCGGCGAGCTCGACGTCGAGCTCGCGTCCGAGCCCGCGCGCGAGCTCCCTGGCATAGCGTGCGAGCGACTGCAGCGTCGGCCGCAGCGGCGACAGCTGCAGCGCGAGGACGGCCTCGAGCTGCTCCTCCCCGGTGCGCGCCAGCCGCGCTTCGAGCGATCCGGTTTCCGCCGCGGCCTGGCGCAGCGACGCGGCGACCACCGCCAGCGCCTGCGCCGGCTGCGGGTCCCGGACTCCGTCCTCGGCCAGGCGCGCCAGCTCGTCGAGACGCGCCAGCAGACGCCCCGCGGAGACTGCCGCCGCGCGCACGCGCACCGCGCGCTCGGCGAAAGCGTCCAGGTTGCCGAGGTCGATCCGGTCCTCGCCCGTCGCAGGCTCGGGCGGCGCCGTGGCCGGAGCTGCCGGCGGCCGCGGCGCGGCTTCGGCGGCCGGCGCAGCTTCCGCCTCGACGCGCTCTGCGGTGGCGCCCACGGCGGCCGCGAGCTCGGCGAGCAACGAATCGTCGACCACCGACTCCTCGCCCAGCTCGATCGCGTCCACGAAAGCCGCGAGCTCGTCGTGGGCGGCGGCCATCAGCGGGAACAAGCGCGGCGGCCGCGCCAGCACCAGCTCCTCCGCGGCATGGCACAGCTCGGCGAAAGGCGTCAGCGCCATCATCCGCCCCGCCCCCTTGAGGGTGTGCAGCTCGCGCTTGGCCTCGGCCAGCGCGCCCGGGTCGGTCGCCAGGTTCGGAATCAGGTCGCCGAGGCGCTGCAGCCGCTCGCGCGCCTCGGCCACGAAGACCGGTACGAGCTCGGAAAGCTCGTCTTCCACGGGTTCAGGCCCTCAACTCGACGTCCAGCGCTCGAGGTTGATGTCGATCCCGAGCACGGCGGAGACCCGTTCGCCGGCGAGGAACGGCGCCGCCGCGGTCACCACGCGCTCTTCGGAGAGCAGCGACGTGAACACCGGGGTCACGATCGCCCGTCGCTCGGCGACGGCCGCCTTGAACCAGGGGCGGTCGGCGAATCCGTGACCGGTGCGGATGGCCTCCGGGATCTCGCGGTCCACGAGCAACGAGGGCTGCGCCACGATCGACGTCTGGGTGCGGCGCGGGTCGAAGACGTAGACGCACTCGGCGTCCGCCCGGCGCTCGAGCAGCGCCTCGAGCCGCCGCTCGAGCGCGTCCGGACTGCCGAGCAACGGCCGCACCTCCTCGGCCCAGCGCTCGGCGAGGTCGCGCAGCGAGTTGGGTGAGTCGAGGCGGAATCCCTGCGCCAGGAGCTGGACCTCGACGGCGGCCTCCTCGAGGCTGCGCGCCGTCGCCGAGAAGCCGCGCAGCCCCTCCGCGATCTGCTGGACCACCGACGACGCCTCGCGCAGGGTCTGCACCACCTGCGAGGAGGCGGTCTTCTGCTCGCCGGTGCCGGCGGAGATCTCGCGCGCCGAGTCCGCGATCTCGGCCAGCGCCGAGCGCAGCCCGGCGATCGCGCCGGCGGTCTCGCGCACCCGGACGAGCACCCGTTCGGCCTCCTGGCCGCCGGCCGCGGTGGCCTCCGAGGTGGCGCGGATGGAGGTGGAGAACTCCTCGAGCAGACGGCGCACGGACCCCGAGGCCTCGCGCGACCGTCCGGCCAGCCGGCGGACCTCCTCGGCGACTTCGCCGAAACGGCGCCCGGCCTCGCCGCTCTCCCCCGCCGCCTCGATCGCGGCGTTGAGCGAGAGCAGGTGCGTCTCGCGCGCGATGTCCTCGACCAGCGTCAGGACCCCGAAGATCTCCTCGGCCCGGCGCTCGAGGTCGACGGCACGGCGCGCGATCGCCGCGATCCGCTCCCGCAGCCGATCGACTCCGGCCACGGCGCGGTCGACCGCGGCGGCGCCGGCGTCGCCGGTGGTCTCGCCCCGGCGGGCCAGCTCGGCCTGCGCCTCGGCGTTGCCCGCGATCTGGGACGCGGTCTGCGCGAGCTGCTCCATCGCGGCGGTGATCTCGACCACCGACGCCGCCTGCTCCGACGAGCCCGCCGCGAGCTCGGAGGCGATCCGCTTCACGGCGCTCGCCGCGCCGGAGACCTCGACCGACGAGCGCTGGATGCGCTGCGCCAGGACCTCGAGCGGACCCAGGGCGGTGGCGAGCGCGGCCGCGTCGTCGGGCGGCAACTGCTCGGCCTGCTGGCGGGAGCGGACCAGGTCGCCGGCGGCGAGCTCGGTGAGCGAGTCGACGATCCGGACCCGGTGCGTGTCGTCGTCCTCCCCGAACCACCCCCGGCGGGAGGCCGGGAGCGCCACCGCGAAAGCGATCACCGCCAACGCGCCGCCGGCCGCCGCGCGCCAGGGCGACGCGCCCACGGTCTCGGCCCAGGCGAGCAGGACGAGCGCCAAGGCGGCCAACCCCGCGCCCGGAGCGAGGGCCATCAGGCCCAGGCCGCGGCGGCCGCTCACCGCGCTGCCTCCGCGGGTGCCGGTTCGGGACCGAAGACCACGACCGGCTCCGCGTTCCACAACGTCAGCCCGGCCGCGCCGGCCGGGAACTGGCGTCGCACCGCGCGGCACAGCGATTGGACACGGGCCGCGCCGGCCAGCGCGACCACCGCCTCGGCGTCGAGCGCGTCCCCCGAGACCAGACGGACCGCGAGCCCCTCGGACTCCCGCTCGACGGCGGCGACCGCCTCCGCCGGCACCCCCCAGAGGACGCCGCCGCGGCGCACGACCACGATTCCGGCGCTCATGACGGCTCTTCTCCCAGCCGCTCGAGATCGACCAGCCGGACCGGCCGGTTCCCCACCAGCAGCTCGCCGCCGCCGGCGAGCGCGGCGCCGATCTCGAGCTCCGCGACCTCGAGCGCCTCGTCGACCGCCAAGCCGACCAGCTCGCGCTCCTCCGGCGCCCCGACCCAGGCGACGACGGTCACCGCGGGGGTCGAGCCGGCGGCGCTCTCGAGGCCCAGCATCCGGCGCAGGTCGAGCACCGCCAAGGGCTCGCCGGCGAACTCCGCCAGCCCGATCAGGCCCTCGCCGGCGCCGGGAAGCGGGTACAGGCGCAGGGAACGCACCACGCGCCGCACCGAGCCCGCGGGCAGCGCCACGGTCGCGTCGCCGAGCCGGACGAGCAGATGGGCCGGGCTCATTCGCCGATCTCCGTCCAGTTCCCGACGTTGACGTCGAAGCCGAGGACGCCCGAAAGCGATCCGTCGGTTCCGTAGCGCGGCAGGGCCACCATCAGGCACGGCTCGCCCGAGAGCAGCGACCGGTGCGGCCGGGTCACGATCGAGCGCCCGGCGTCCACCGCGGCGCGGAACCAGGGGCGGTCGCGCAGGTCCAGCCGGCGCAGCTCCTCCGTCGCGCGCTCCGTGGAGTCGGCGAAGGCGTCGGCGACCCGCAGCGAGACGAGCCGGCCGGCCGCGTCGGCCAGGTAGCCCGCCTCCACGAAGCGGCTCGAGGCAACCAGCTCGGCCAGCGCCCCGGCCGAGTCGCCGGCCGAGACGCGGTCGTTCCAGCGGTCGATCAGACGCTTGAGAGACCGCGGCGAGTCGAGGCGGAACGCCTGCGCCAGGAGCTGCAGGTCGAGGCCGACCTCGCGCAGCCCCGAGGCGGTCTCGGACAGCTGCCCGAGGTCCCGCGACATGCGCTCGACGACCTGGTGCAGCTCCCTGAGGGTGGAGACCACCTCTTCGGAGGCGGCCGTCTGCTGCCGCGTGACGGCCGAGATCTGACGCGCCGCGAGCGAGCTCTCCCCGAGCGCCGAGCGCAGGCTGTCGAGCGCCTCGGTCGCGGCACGCGCCTCCTCGAGAACCCGCGCGACCTCCTTGGTGCCCTCTTCCGTGGCGACGACCGTGGAACGGATCGCGCTGGCGAACTCTTCGACCTGGCTGCGGACCGACGCCACGGAGTCGCGTACCCGCTCGGCCAGGACCCGGACTTCGCTCGCGACCACCGAGAAGCGGCGGCCGCGATCGCCCGCCGACGACGCCTCGAGGGCGGCGTTGAGCGAGAGCAGGTGCGTCTCCTGCGCGATCTCGCTGATCAGCTCCAGGACCCGGAAAATCTCGCGCGACCGGCTGCCCAGCGTGTCGGCCCGGGAGGTGACGTCGGCGATCCGCTCCTCGACGGCGACGATCCCCGCGGTCGCGTCGGCCACCGCCGCGCCCCCCGCCGTACCCTCGGTGCCGGCGCGGTCGACCAGCCCGCTCTGTCCCTCGGCGTGCTCGGCGATCTCGGCGGCGGTACGGGCCAGCTGCTCCATCGCGGCGGTGACCTCGCCGGCCGCGGCGGCCTGCTGCGCCGCCCCGGCCGCCAGCGAGCCGGCGCCGCGATCGACCCCTTCGGCCGCGCCGGCGACGGCGAGCGAGTTCGTCTGCAGCCGCTCGACCCGTCCGCCGATCCCCTCGACCGCACGCTCGAAGGCCGGCCCCAGCTCGTCCGGGAGCGAGCGGGCCAGCATCGAGGCGTGGAGCAGGTCCCCCGCCCCGAGCTCGCGGAACGCGGCGCCCAGGGCCCGCCGTCGGGCTGCGCTCGCCGCTTCCGAGGAGCGTCCCGAGGCGCGGACGAGCGACACTCCGAGCGCCACCGCCGTGAGCGCGGCCACGACGTGGAAGATCCAGTCGAGGCCCGGGGCGGACGCCTCGCGGGCCGCGCCGGCGACCAGCCAGCCACCGACGACCCACGACAGCAGCAGAGCGGCGACGGCCGGCCAGGCCGCCGGCGCAGCGCTGCCCGTGACGGATCTCTCGCTCAAGGACGGCTCCTCCCGAAGTCCACGCGCCTCCGATCGTGCGGGATGACGGCCCATCGTCGCGCAGTTCAGGCCGCCGACGCAAGGCCGGGCGGTCCTTGAACCCCCCCGACCCTTCGTCTACACTGACGGCCGCTCCAGCGCTCAGGCGACTTTGAGCACCCGTCCACGAGCCCTCGAGGTCCCACGCCCGTGCAGCCTTCCAAAGTCCTGGTCGTCGACGATTCGGACCTGATGCACCGGATGTACGACGTGATGCTGCGCGGCATCCCCCTGGTGCACGCGCGGGACGGCCAGGAGGCCCTCGACCGGCTCGGCGAGCACCCCGACGTGGACCTGCTCCTGCTCGACATCAACATGCCGCGCATGAACGGCTTCGAGCTGCTGACGGAGCTCGTCCAGCGCTCGCTGCTGCCGGGACTCCCGGTCATCGTGGTGACCACGGAAGGGCGCGATCAGGACGCCGAGCGCGGACTCTCGCTGGGCGCCGCGGCGTACCTGAAGAAGCCCTTTCGCGGCGAGGAGGTCCGCGCCGCGATCACCGCCCTGCCCGAAGCGAGCGAGGGATGAGCTCCGACGCGCCCCCCGGAGGGGTCCTGCCGCCCGGCCACGAGCACCTGGTCGAGCAGCTGCGCGACGCCCTGGGTCGTGCCAGCGAGCTGGTCGGGAGGCTCTCGACCACCCTGGCCTCGGCGTCCCGGAGCTCCGAGGACGACACCGCCGAGATCCCCCTGGGCCTCGACAACGACATCGAGAAGCAGCTCTCCGCCGCGCGCGTGGACGTCCAGGAGCTCTCGACCCGGCTCGTCGACACCGAGCATCAGCTCGACCGGCTGATGAGCCTCTACGTCGCCACCTACCAGCTCCACGCCTTCCTCGATCCGAAGCAGGTCCACAGCGCCATCGCCGACATCGCGGTCAACCTGCTCGGCGCCGAGCGCTTCGCGCTGCTGCTGCGCCACGAAGGCTCGCCCGAGTGCGAGGTCGTCCACTCCCAGGGCGAGATCGCGAGCATGGCTCCGCGCTTCGCCGGTGCACTCTACGAAGGCGGGGATCCGATGGTGGACGCCACTCTGGCCGACGGGTCGCTGCGTATCGGTCCCACCCGGGAGACCTCCACGATCGCGGCCGTGCCGCTCAAGATCCAGGACGAGATCGTCGGCGCGTTGGTCGTGCTCAAGCTGTTCGACCACAAGCCGGCGCTCAAGCCCGACGACCGGGACCTGCTCGATCTGCTCTCGGCGCACGCCGCCTCGGCGCTGTTCGCAGCGCGCCTGTTCGCTTCGAAGGACCGCAAGCTGAAGACGCTCGAGAGCCTGGTGCGCCTGGCGCGCCGCGAGTAGGCGCGCGGCGCCGCGCGGAGCCCGGCCTCAGGGCGCCGTGCCGGACGGCAAGCTCGAGCCGCACCGTGACCGGCGCTCCGCCGGGCACCTCGAACCGCTTCTCCGCGACCGTCGCGCCGCGCCGCGCTCCAGGAGCTGCTCGGCGTAGAGCGCCACGCGCTGGTTGAGCCGCGGCCAGCCCAGGTCGCCGAAGGTGTGCCCCGCCGACCAGACGAGCAGCCGACGGCCGGCGCCCGGACCGGTCAGCACCGTGGCCAGCACGACCGGCTCGCCGCTGGCGGCGGAGTCGCGCAGGAGGCGCTCGAAGGCTTCGTCCACGCCCCGAGCCTATCTCCGGGGAATCTTCCGCACCCCGGCGCCGAGCTTGCGCACGAGCGCCGCGAAGTCCGCCGGGCGGGGCGCGTGGAAGCGCACCGCCCGATCGCTCTCCGGGTGGCGGAAGCCGAGCTCGACGGCGTGGAGCGCGAGGCGCGGGAAGGCGACCGGCGGCGCGGGCCCCCCGCGCCGGCGGTAGACCCGCTCGCCGATCACCGGGTGGCCGGCGGCGGCGAAGTGGATCCGGATCTGGTGGGTCCTTCCGGTTTCCAGGGTGACCCGCACGAGCGTCGCGACGCCGAACCGGCGGACCACCTCCCAGTGCGTCACCGCGGCGCGCCCCGCCGCGCCCAGGTGGGCGACCCAGCGTCTGCGGTGGGTGCCGTCGCCGGCCAGCGCGCGGTCGAAGGTTCCCGCGTCACCGCGCACGTCGCCCTCGACCACCGCCTCGTAGGTCCGCGACAGGCTGTGATCGGCGAGCTGCGCCTGGAGCGACTCGAGGCCGCGCCGGCTGAGCGCGAAGACGAGCAGCCCCGACGCCTCCTTGTCGAGGCGCTGCACGACGGCGACGTGGGGCCGCTCCCCGGTGCGCCGGGCGAGCTCGAGCGAGACCCGCGAGCTCAGCGTGTCCTGCTCGCGATCCGCGGTCGGCTGGGTCAACAGCCCGGCCGGCTTGACCACGACCGCGACGTGGGCGTCGGCGTGGAGGATCTCGACCTTCCGCCGGGTGGGCCGCGGCAGGGCGCTCTTGCTCGGATCGAGCACGACCGTCGAGTCGCGCGCCACCTCGCGCCCCGGATCCTGGACCACCTCGCCGTCCACCGTCACCCGTCCGCTCTCGACCGCCTTCTTCGCCCGCGTGTAGGAGAGCTCCGGGTGGAGACTCTGGACCCGCCGCGCCAGGCGATCGACGCCGACGACGGCGCCGGCTTTTCCGGCGGGGCGCTTTCCCGAGGTCCGATCGGCGGCTGAGCTCATGTCGGTGTCGCCGCCAGCGCGGCGTCCGGGCGGGATTCTAGCGGCGCCTAGCGCGACCGCGGCTGGTGAAGGAGGTCGAGGTGGCCAGCCAGGCCCGGCGTCGTCGCCACTTCGCCCCGGTCGTCGACCACCACCGCCTCGGCGCCCAACCGCTCGGCGAGCGCGAGGCCGCGCTCCCGGCCCAAGACCATCACCGCGGTGGACAGGGCGTCGGCGCGCTCGGGGTCGCGGTCGAGGACCGTGGCGCTGCGCAGGCCGGTCGCGGGCCAGCCGGTGCGCGGGTCGAGGATGTGGTGGTAGCGCACGCCGTCGCGGACGAAGAAGCTCTCGTTGTCGGCCGAGGTCGAGAGCGAGGCGTCGGCGAGGTCGAGACGCGCGAAGTCATCGTCCGGTCCGCCGCGCGGATCCCGCAGGCCGACGCGCCACGGCCGGTCGCCGTGCCTGCCGCGCGCCACGACCTGGCCGCCGCCGACCAGGAGGAAGTCGTCGAAGCCGCGTCCCCGGAGGAGCTCCGCGGCGCGCCCCAGGGCGTAGCCCTTGGCGATCGCCCCGAGGCCGAGCTTCATTCCGGGCTCGGGCAGGAAGACGGTGCGTGCCGCGGAGTCGAGCGCCACCCGCTCGTAGCCGACCAACGGCAGGCGGGCGCGGATCGCGGCCGGCGCCGGCACCCGCGCGTCCGGGTCGCGGAAGTCCCACAGGCCCCAGAGCGCGGCCCACGAGACGTCGAAGGCGCCGTGGCTCGCGCGACCCAGCGCGACCGAGCGGTCGAGCAGGCCGAACAGCTCCTCGGGAACCCGCACCGGCCGCTCGCCGGCCGCCGCGTTGACCGCCGAGAGCGGCGATCCCGGCCGCCACTCCGACAGCTCGGCGTCGAGGCGCCGGAACAGCGCCAGGCAGTCCTCGGCCGCGGCCTCGGCGCCGGGGCGATCGGGCAGCTCGATGCGCCACCGCGTCGCCATCGCCTCGCCTTCGAACGACCGGAACGCCGGGCCGGACCGGAAGGCGAGCGCGATCGTCAGGAGGGCGGCGACGGCAGCCGCCGTCAGGCCGACCCGCAGCCAGCGACGCTCACTCACGACAGTGACCGGTGCACGAGCCGCAGGTCCCGTCGCAGCCGCGGTCGAGGCCGGGGTTGCCGGGGTCGCGGCGCGCGATCCAACGCTGCAACGCCACCCACGCGGCGCAGGCCAGCGCCAGGGCGAGGACGGCGACGATCTCGGTAGCCATCACGATCCGCCGAACAGGCCCGCGAAACCCATGAAAGCCAGCGAGAGGATGCCGGCGATCAGGAAGCTCATCGCCGTGCCGCGCAACAGCCGCGGCACGTCCGAGAGCTCCGCCTCCTCGCGCAGACCGGCCATCAGCACCAGGGCGAGGGTGAGCCCGAGCCCCGCGCCGACGGCGAACACCAACCCTTCGACGAGACCGTACGCGCGGCTGGTCTGGAACAGGGCCAGCGCCAGGATCGCGCAGTTCGTGGTGATCAGCGGGAGGTAGATCCCGAGCGCGCGGAACAGCGCGGGGATCGTCTTCTTGATCACCATCTCGACGAACTGGACCGTGCTCGCGATCACCAGGATGAAGGCGATCAGCGACAGGTAGGGCGCGTGCACCAGCACGTAGCGGTCGAGCGCCCAGGCCGCCAGCGACGTGATGACCATGACGAAGAGGTTCGCCATGCCCAGCCGGAAGGCGGTCTCGATGCGCTTCGAGACGCCGAAGAACGGGCACAGCCCGAGGAAATAGCTGAGCGTGAAGTTGTTGATCAGCAGGGCGCTGACGAAGATCGAGACCAGCCCGGCGCTCATCCGACCTCCTCCGCGGCGGACGCCGCGCGCCGGCGCGCCTCGGCGACGCGCGCGAAGATCAGCAGCAGGACGCCCATGACCAGGAAGCCGCCGGGCGGGAGGATCATCACCACCCAGGGCTCGTAGTGGGGTCCGAAGAGCGAGAACCCGAACAGCGAACCCTTGCCGAGCACCTCGCGGACCGAGCCGATCAGGACCAGGGCGAGGGTGAATCCGGCGCCCATGCCCAGGGCGTCCGCCAGCGAGGGCAGCACGGGATTGCGCGAGGCGAAGGCCTCGGCGCGGCCCAGGATGATGCAGTTCACCACGATCAGGGCGATGAAGGCGCCCAGCTCGCGGTGAACGTCGGGCGCCGTCGCCTGGAGGGTGAAGTCGGCGACGGTGACGAAAGTCGCGATGACGACGATGTAGGTCGAGATCCGGACCTGCGACGGAATCCAGCGCCGCAGCGCCGACACCAGGAGGCTCGACATCGAGAGCACGAAGATCGTCGCCAGTCCCATGGCCAACCCGTTGACGGCGGAGTTCGTCACCGCCAGCGACGGACAGAGTCCGAGGACCTGGACGAAGATCGGGTTGTCGCTCACGATCCCCTTGACGAACTCCGCGCGCAGGCGCCCTTCGTCGGCCTTCACGGCTTCTCCCCTCCCCCGCCGCCGGGCACCGGTCCGCCGCGCTCGACGTCGCGCGGCACGGCGGCGGCGTCGTCGCGCTTCGCCGGCGCGGCCGGAGCCGCCCCGGGAGCCGGCAGCCGGGGCCGCCAGAGCGTGCACGCCTGGTTGACGATGCGCACCACCGACTTCGACGAGATCGTCGCGCCGGTGATCGCGTCCACCTCGTTGGGGTTCTCGCCGTGCCCCTTGACCACCACGATGACCGGCTCCACGGCGAGGTCCTTGAACTCGCCGAGGAAGTGCGGGTCCTTGTAGATGCGGTCGCCCAGGCCGGGGGTCTCGCGGCTTTCGAGGATCGCGAGGCCGACGACCCGGCCACCGGTCGGGTCGAGCCCGAAGATCAGCTTGATCGTGTCCTGGAAGCCGGGACCCGCCGCCGGCACCGCGTAGCCGACCAGGTGTCCGTCGGCGGCGAACCCCGCGAAGATCGAGCTCTCGAGGTCCCCGCCGCCCTCGGCGGCGGCGGCGAGGGCGCCGTCCTTCCACACCCGCCGCTCCATGCGCTCCGCCCCGGGCAGGACCTGGAAGACGGCGCTGCGCAGCGCCTCGGCCTGGTGGGCGCGGATCGCGGGCGCGGTGAGCCGGTAGGCGGAGACGATCGCCAGGCCCGAGATCAGGCCGGCGACCGCCAGCGTCGCCGCCAGCCGGAATCCCTCGCCGCGCGCGGGGGCCTGCGGCCCGATCACGGCCGCCCCCCCGCCCCGCGCCCGTAACCGAAGGCGCGCGGCTGCAGCGCGCGGTCGATCAGCGGACTGACCGCGTTCATCAGCAGGATCGCGTACATCACCCCTTCGGGCAGCCCGCCCCAGAACCGGATCAGCACGACCAGGGCGCCGACGCCGGCGCCGAACAGCCACGACCCGCGCGGGGAGAGCGGCGAAGTGACCGGATCGGTGGCCATGAAGACCGTACCGAAGAGCAACCCGCCGGAGAGCACGGTGAACGCCGCGCCGGGCAGGCGCTCCGGCTGTATCCGGTGGAAGAGCTCCGCCAGGACCGCGGCGGTACCGAGCGTCGCCACCGGGATCCGCCAGTCGCAGCTGCGACGTGCGAGCAGCCAGAGGGCGCCGAGCAGGATCGCCACCGCGCTGGTCTCGCCGATCGAGCCGCCGACGTGACCCCAGAGCAGGTCGACGAGGGGTGTCGCCTGGAACTGGAACTTCATCTGTCCCAGCGGGGTCGCCGCCGTCACGGCGTCGATCGGCGCCGACATGAAGGGCCAGGCGAAGTTGCCCCGGTAGAGCGAGAGCGGCCCGCCGGGGGGCACCCAGGTGGTGATCGCGATGGGGAAGGCCGCCTGCAGGAAGGCGCGGCCGACCAGGGTCGGGTTGAACAGGTTGTGGCCGAGGCCGCCCCACGCCAGCTTGCCCAGCGCGATGGCCACGAAGCCGCCCAGGGCCGCCATCCAGAGCGGAAACGAGGGCGGCAGGACGAGCCCCAGCAGGACGCCGGTGACGAGGGCCGTGAGATCGCCGAGCGACCGGCCGCGCGGCGCCTTGCCGAGACCCCATTCGGTCGCGACGCAGCCCAGCGTCGCCGCCGCCGTGACCGCCAACGCCGAGAGTCCGAAGAACCACACCGCGGCGACCACCGAGGGCGCGAGAGCGATGAGCACGTCTCCCATCACCCGCGGCGTCGACACCGAGGGCCTCAGGAAGGGCGCGGGGCGGACGATCAGTCGCGGATCCGGCTCCCCGCTCACGAAGGCTTCTCCACCTTCCTCGTCCGCAACGCCATCTTGGCCACCCGGATGAGCTGCACGATGGGGATCCCGGAGGGGCACGCGAAGCTGCACGACCCGCACTCGACGCAGTCCGCGGCGTGGTAGGCGACCACCTCTTCGAATCGCCCGGCGCGCGCCAGCCGCGCCAACCGCGAGGGGTTGAGGAACTGCGGGCACGCTTCGACGCAGCGCCCGCACTTGATGCAGGTGTACTCGGAGGGCAGCCGCGAATCGCCCTCGGTGAAGGCGAGCAGGCCGGAAGTCCCCTTGAGCACCGGCACGTCGAGACTCGCCAACGGCGTTCCCATCATCGGCCCGCCCATCACGATCTCACGGGTCTCGGGGTCGAGCCCGCCGCAGTGCTCGAGCACCGCGCGCACCGAAGTGCCGACGGGTACCAGGAGATTGGTCGGCCGCCCGATCCCCGGGCCGGCGACCGTGACGACGCGCTCGACCAGCGGCCGCCGGTGGTCGAACCAGTCCGCGATCGCGACCATCGTCGCGACGTTGTTGACCACGATCCCGACGTCGAGCGGCAGCTTGCCGCCCGGAACCTCGACGCCGTAGACGGCGTGGATCAGCATCTTCTCCGCGCCCTGCGGGTACTTCACCGCCAAGGGCACTACGCGCATCGCCTCGCGGTCCGCCGTCGCGCTGCGCAACGCGGCGATCGCGTCCGGCTTGTTGATCTCGACCCCGAAGACGGTCTCGGTGACTCCCAGCCGGGCGGCGGCGATCGCCGCGCCGCGGACGACCTCGTCCGCGCGCTCGACCATGATCCGGTGATCGGAGGTCAGGAACGGCTCGCACTCGCAACCGTTGACGACCAGCCGCTCCACCTTGCGTCCTTCCGGGAGCCGGTACTTGACGTGGGTGGGGAACGCCGCGCCGCCCATGCCGACCAGCCCCGCCCGCTGCAGCTCGGTGACGAACTCGTCGCCGGTCAGCGCCAGCGGGTCGAGGGCGTGGTCGCCGTCGAGGCGTTGCGCGGAGAGCGGGTCGATGGCGATCTCGATCGCCTCGGAGAGCCGGCCCGCAGGGTGCGGGCGGGGCGCGATGGCGACCACCCGCCCGGTCACCGGCGCGTGGAGGGTCGTCGAGACGAAGCCGTCCGGCTCGGCCACGACCTGGCCGCGCTCGACGCGGTCGCCGACCGCGACCACCGGGCGCGCGGGCGCGCCGGTGTGCTGCGACAGCGGCAGCACGTAGCGGTCCACGAACGGCATCCGCTCGACCGGGAGGTGCTCCGTCGCCTCCTTGCTCGCCCGCGGGTGGATGCCGTGGCGGAACGTGCGCGCGAGGGTCACGAGACCTCCCGCGCCTCCGCCGGCTCCGGTGGCTGCGGCGGCTCCGGTTGCTGCGGTGGCTGCGGTGGCTCCGGTGACTGCGACCGGTGGCGGGCGGCCAGCTCGAGCAGTCGCTCGCGCGCGGCGGCCGCCAGGCGCCGGCGAGTCTCGTGCTCGAGGCCGGCGAGCTCGGCGCGGTGCCGGAGCTCCGCTTCGGCGAGCTCGGCGGCGTGGCGCCGCTCGATCGCGGCGGCTTCGGCGGAGGGGTCGACCCGGGGGGCGGCAGCGGCGGGGTGGACTGCCGCGACGCGGCAGCCGAGGGGGAACTCACGGGCCTCCACCACCCCCCGGGCACGACCTTGAATCTCCGTCGGACGAATTCCTTCGCGCTCCGGGCTCGGCGCCAGGACGCGGATCAACGCTCCTCCGGAGCGCGCGGCGAAGGCGACCGCCGCTGCGTCCAGCGGCTCTCCGGCGGCGACCGTCGCGTGCGCGACGATCCCGGCGGGAATCGCGAAGGCGAGCGCCGAGTATGCCGAGGGCTCTGCACCCACGACCGGCAGCGGCACCAGCGACACGATCGCGACCGGCAGCTCGCCGGCGGTCAGCCGCAGCAGCTCCGCCGCCGCGGACGGCTCCGCCGTCTCGTCGATCAGCACCGCGACCGGCGTCGCCAGGGCTCGCTCCTCCTCGCTCAGGTCCTCCCAGGCGAGCCCGGCGAGAGCGTCGGCGAGGGCCACCGCTTCGCCCGGCCGCTCGAGCTCGACCGCGGCGCGGCGCAGCACGCTCGCCTCGGCCACGGCCCGATCCGCCTCGGCGAGGGCGAGTCCACGCGCCAGCTCCAGGGCCGACCCGACGGCGACCGTCGCCGGAACGCCGAACGGGTTGTCGGGGAAGCGCCGCGCCCAGCCCAGGGCCGGTCCGCGGCCGACCACCACCGAGACCGGCGCGCGGCCACTACCGGACTCGCCGGAATGCAGCTTCTGTCGCAGGTCTCCCACGGCCCGCGCCACCTCGACCAGGCGGCGCAGACGGGGCACGTCCACCCGCTCGCCCTCGACCGCGCCGGTCAGCCGCGCGACGACGTCGGCCAGGTCCGCGGTGGGGCGCTCGACCTCGTCGAGACCGCGCGCGAGCGCTCCGAGGTCGCGGTCCGGAACGGCGCCGGCGAGAGCTTCGTGGATCGCCGCGGTCAGCCGCTCCGCCGTCTCGTCGATCGCGGCGACGACGCCGCTCCGGCGCGCTTCGAGATGGAAGGCCAGCGAGCCGAGCGCCTGGCGCGCCGCCAGGCGCGGACCCGAGCCCGCCTCGGCGCCGTCGAAACCGGCGAGGGGACGCCGCGCCGCTTCGGCGAGCAGCGCCCCGGCCAGGGCGCCGACGCGCGCGTCGGCGCGGGCCCGTTCCACGGTGGCCGGCGCGGTCGGCGGCAGCGCCGCGACCGCCGCCGCGGCCCGGCGCCCGAGCTCGACGCGCTCGCCGGCGGTGGCCAGCGCGGTGAGCGCGCCCGGCTCGCAGGCCGCGACGCAGATGCCGCAGCCGGTGCAACGGTCGGGGTCGAGGGCCAGGGTCGCGAGCTCGCCGCCGCCGCGCGCCGCGCGTTCGGGCTCGCCGTGGAAGACCTCGGTCGCGATCAGCGCGAGCGGTCCCAGCGCCGCGATCAGCGCCGACCGCGCGGCGTCGAGCCCCTGCCTGCGCTCCTCCGGAACGCGGGCGTCGGCCACCACGGCGGCCACGGCGTGGTCCAGCAGCTCGGCCGCCGCGCCACCGCGCACTTCGCCGGTGCGCTCGCTCACCCGGGCCGCGATGCGGGAGCCGAACCGGCGCAGCGGCTCCACGCTGCGCCCGGCACGCTCGAAGGCGTGCTCGAGCAGGGCGGTGGGTGACAGGACCCGCACTTCGATCGCCGAGTGCGGACACAGCGTCCAGCACTCGCCGCAGCCCGTGCAACGCGAGGCGTCGAGCTCGGGCAGCTCCGCGGCGCGCGCCCCCAGGGGCGCCGAGCATGCGGGCAGCGCGAGCACCGCCAGCGTCGGGTCGGGCAGGATGCGCCCGCCCAGTCCCTCGGCGGCGGGCCGGCCCGCCAGGTCGTAGAAGCGGGCCGGGTCACCGAGTCCCTCCCCTTCGCGCGGCGCGGCGAGGGTCTGCGCCAGCGCCAGCGGGACGGCCGCAGACGCCTGCGACGCAGCGGCCGTGACGGCGGGTCGCGGCGCCATGAGGGCTCGCTCCAGCTCTTCGAATCCGGACGCCAGGGCGTCGAGCCGCCGCTCCCGCTCCTCGACCGGAACGGCCAGAAGCTGATTCTCGCGTTCGGCGCGCAGACGGCGGACCTTGAGCTCCCCGGCGCCGCGGCGGCCGAACGCGGCGATCAGCCGGCCCAGCCAGCGCTCGTGGTGCAGCGCCTCCGGCTCCGTCGCCTGCGCGCCCAGCCCGAGGATCTCGATCTCCCGTGCAGCGGCGCGCTCCAGGACGCGAGGCGGCAGGGCGGGGAGCGGCAGCGCGGCGAGCAGGGTGCCGCCCGGCGCGAGCGCCGGCAATTCGGCGGCGGCGGGATCGATCAGGGCGACGACGTCCGCCGGCAGCCCGTCTCCCGGCTCGGCGACGACTTCGGTCGACCAGACGATCCGGCGCAGCGATTCGCGGCCGGCGGCAGCCGGCTCGACGGCCCGGCAGCGCAGATGACCCCCCGCCAGGCCGTGGATCAGACGCGCCAGGTCGGCCGCGAAAGCTCCGCCTCCCGGAGCGCCGACGATCACCAGGGTCCTGGAGCCCGGGGGGCGCGGATCGACGGTGCCGGCATCCGCCCGGACCGCGAGGGCGTCGAGCCCGGGAGCCTCGCGCGCCAGCTCGTCGTGGAGCGCCCGGCGCCGCGGCCCCTCCTGGTCCGTGGCTCCGCCCGCCAGACCCAGCACGACCTTCGTCCGCCCGCTCGCCGCGAGATCCCGGCACGCCGCCGCCAGCTCGCCGCCGCGCACCGACACCCGGTCGCCCGCGACCTCGAGCGTCGCCACGTCCACCGCGCGCGGCGTCGCCGCCAGCGCGCGCGCCACCGCGGCGCCGAGCGGTCCTTCACCGGCGCCTTCGCCGACGCGCTCGAGCACGGCCAGGCGCGGGCACGACGCGGCGAGCTCGCCGAGCTCGGCGCCAGGGAACGGCGACCAGCGATGGACACCGAAGACCGCCACCCGGAGGCCGCCGTCGCGCAGTTGCTCGGCCACGGCGGCCGCGGTCTCGGCCAACGGACCCGCCGCCACCAGTCCGAGGTCGGGGCGCGAAAGCCGTCGGCCGACGAGCGCCGGCAGCGCCCGGCCGGTGGCCGCCGTCGCCGCGGCCAGCGCCGTTTCGAGGTGCGCCGCGAGCGTCGAGCCGAACAGGACCTCCGCGGCGGCGCGGCTCGGCGCCGCGCCCCACGCTCCCGGCTCGCCGCCGAGCCGCAGAAAGCGCCCGGCATCGTGCCAGCGGGGCACCCGCCGCCGGTGGCGCCCGAACAGCGCCTCCTGCGCCGGGCCGGCGGAGTGGACCTCGTCGGCCGGGTGACCGAGGTGACGCGCCAGCGGGGAGGGCTCGGGCAGCCAGGCCTCCTGCACCGCCTCGGCGAGCCCGGGCCCGTCGAGCACGACCACGGCCAGTCCCAGCGCGTCCTCGACGAAGCGGCGCAGCGCGACCGCCAGGTCCACCGCCTCCGCCACGGAGGCCGGAACCCAGGTGGTCGCTCCCGCCGCGGCCGCCGCGCGCGCGGCGCGCTGGCTCCCGACGGCATAGATCAGCAGGGGCGCCCGGCGCGCCACGGCTTCGGCGAGCTCGAGACGTCCCGAGTCGAGCTCCTCGGCGGCGACGAAGAGGGCGACGCGCTCTCCCCCCAGCGCCAGGCCGAGCGCGGTACCGAGGCCTCCGGTCTCGGCATCGGCGAGCTCCGGTCGAGCGCCCGGGCCCGGGCCGGCGACAAGGCGCGCTCCGGAGCGGCGCTCGACAGCGACCAGGGCTTCCAGCCCGCTGCCTGCGAACGCCTTGCCGGGATCGGGCGGCGGGTGACTGCCACCCCCGGCGAGGATCCGCCGGACGATTCCACGCACACCGGCCTCGTGCTCAGGCATGGGCACTCCTCGGCGCCTGCGCCTCGTCCTCGACGAACTGGTCCGCGACGACCCACCGGATCGCCCCGGTCGGACAGCGGAAGGTGGCTCGGGGCTCGGCCGGACCTCCCGCGGCGTAGTCGACGACCGGCAGGTTGCCGACCATCGTGATCAGGCCCGGCGCCGCGTCGGCCGCGCAGCGCCCGCAGGCGTCGCAGGCCGCGCTGCACAGGTTCCGCGCCGCCTCGGCGGCGAGCGGCGCTTGACACTGGACCACGAGCCGGTGCGCGACCGGCATCAGGTCGATCAGGTCCCGCGGGCAGGCTTCGATGCAGTCGCCGCACGCCGTGCACCGGTCGACGTCCACCACCGGCAGGCGCCACGCGCTCATCCTCATGGCGTCGAAGGTGCAGGAGCGGACGCAGTCCGCCAGACCCAGGCACCCCCACGAGCACTCCAGCCCGCCGCCGCCGACCAGATGCGCGGCCCGGCAGCTGTCGAACCCCTCGTAGTCGGCCAGCTGACGCGCGCGCCCGAGCCCGCCGCCACAGTGCACCCGGGCTACCCGCTTCTCCGCCGCGCCGACTTCGACGCCGAGGTAATCGGCGATCTGCTCGAGTCCCGTCGCCGAGGAGACCGTGCACCGCGAAGGCGGTTCCGACCCCGAGACGATGCGCTCGGCCAGGCCGCGGCAGCCGGGCTGTCCGCAGGCGCCGCAATTGGAGCCCGGCAGGAGCTTTTCGACCGCGTCGATGCGCGGATCCTCCTCGACCTTGAGGTAGCGGTTGGCCAGCGCCAACAGCAGGCCGAAGAAGAGGCCGAGCCCGGCGAGGATCGCGGCGGCGGCGAGGATGCTCGACAAGGAGGTGCTCTCCGCGCGCCTCAGGCGAACTTGCGCGCCCGCTCGACCCAGGCGGCCAGCTCGGGCTCGCTCGGGTCCCACGGCGTGCCGGGGTGGATGATCTTGGCGGTGCACGCCTCGGCGGCGAGCACCAGGTCGTGGAACGATCCGCCGCGGGCGTTCTTGACGAACGCCTGCTTGTCGCCGTTGTAGGCGAAGATGGCCGGGAACTTGCGCGTGCACTCGTCGCACGACGTGCACATCGCGGTGTCCACCCAGGCCTCCTCGGCGGTCTCGGCCGGAGCGTCCGGCGGCGCCGGGGGCGCGGTCGCCTCGGTCGCGGTGGCCGGCGCCGGCGTGGCCGTGACGGACGCCGGCGGGCGTGCGGCGCGCGGCGCCGCCGCGGCTCTTCCGCCGAGCTCCGGCTCGACCTCGAACAGCGCCGCCACGATCCGGTCCACGGCACCGGCGTCGGCCTCGGCGCGCAGTTGCTCGAGCTCGGCCGCGTGACGCGCCTCGAGCTCGGTCCGTTCCCGCTGCGCCTTGACGGCGGCCTCCGAGCGGGCTTGGGCGACCGCCTGGTCGACGTACTCGTTGCGCACCCCCGCGAGCTCCTCGAGCGAGCGCCAGAAGGCGAGCCGGTCGCGCGCGGCCAGGGCGAGCGTCCGCGAGACGACCAGCGGGACGAGGGAACCGTCGCCGCCCGACGACCAGACGATCGGCAGCCGGCGCGAACCTTCCTCGGCGTCCAGGCCCAGCCACTCGGCCAAGCCGACCAGGTCGCCGTCGGCCACGACCGCGGGTGCGAAGTGCAGGCGCCAGGCGGGGTCGAGCAGCGCCGCGTCGCCGAAGGTGAACGCCACCTCTCGCGGCGCGCCCACAGCCTCCGCGCCCTCGGGCAGCGCCTCGCTCGGCCAGTCGGCGGCCGGTTCGGGGTTGGCCTCGAATCCCATCCTCCGCGCCCAGCTCGTGCCCGCCTCCGGGTCGTACCAGAACAGCGGTGTGGCGCGGCCGGAGAGTCGTGCCGAGGCGACCAGCCAGGGATCGAGGTCGGGCGGCGCCGAGACCGGCGCGTCGACGACGTGGAGCGCGGTCCGCGAGCCGGAGAGCGCGCGGGCGAAGCCGGCGGCCAGAGCCTGCGGACGGGCAACCGAGCCTTGATGGACGAACGCCTCGCGATGACCGATGCCGAGGTAGGCGGGCTCGAAACGGAAGCCTCCGGCCTCGGGCTCGACCGCGTCGCTGCCCCGTGTCAGCAGGACCTGGACCGGACGCCCGGACAGCAGCAGCCGCGACAGCGACGGCAGCTGTCCCGCCAGCAGATCGGCTTCGCGGGCCAGCACCAGGACCGGCGGCACCAGCGCCAGCTCCGCTTTCGTGAAGGCGCGCCAGTCCAGCCGCTCGAGCCCGGGTTCGTGGCGCTCCGGTTCGAAGGCGCCCGCGGTCTCGAGCCGCACCCGGCGGGCGGCGCGAGCGAGCACGGCGACCGCGGCCGCTGCGTCGTCGAACGCCGCGTAGGCCGCCGCGCAGGGATCGTCGGCGTGCAAGACCCGGCCGCCGAGCTCGCGGACGTCGACTCCGGTGGGGAGCACCCAGAGGGGATCGGCCGGTGCCGCGTCGAAGCCGAGCAGGTGCTCACGCGCCGCTTCCAGCCGTTGCCGGCGCTCCTCGGCCAGCGGGGCGCCGGAGCGGCGGTGCGCGACGACGCCGCCCAGCCGGCCGGCGTCGAGGAAGCGCGAGCCCAGGGCTCCCAGCCGGCCTGCCCGGTCGCTTTCGGACACCGCCCCCGGACGCCGGACGAGATCGGACTCGAGGCAGGCCGAGGCGGTCGTGGCGAGCTCCTGCGCCTCGCCGGCGAACGCGGCGCGCGCCTTGCGCAGACGCCGCCACGCCGCCGCCAGCAGCAGGGCGTGCGGCGCTCTCGGAGTGAACGCGATCAGCGTCGCCCCGGCGGACAGCCCGGCGACCAGCGCCGCGGCGCCATCGAGGGCGGCCGCGCGTTCTCCGGCCGGAAGCTCCAGCTCGTCCGCCATCCGGGCCACCGCCGCCGTCACCACGCCGCGGGCGTCCTGGACCGTATCGGTCTCGAAGGCCTTCGCGACGGTGCTCTCCAGCCGGTCCCGGTTGTCCTCGAGCGTCCTCACGCCGGTCGCGGGCAGCGCGCTCGCGAGCCACTCCCCGAACGGCCGGCCGAAGACCTCGCCGGCGCCTTCGGCGTCGACGAGCAGCGGCCAACCGCCGCGCACGGCGACCCCGCGCAGACCGTGCAGGGCCGCGGGCAGGACACCGTCGGGCAGCGCGGCGCGCGAAGCCTCCGGATCGCCGAGGTGGAAGCGGCGGAGCTGCTCGAGCCGGGCGCGGACGAGCGTCTCGTCCGGCGGCGCGGAGCCTCCGGCGGGCAGCGGACAGGTTTCGGTCACTTCCGGTACCTCCCCTGGTCAGATCGCGAAGCGGTCCAGCTCGCGCTCGAGCGCGGCGACCTTGCGCTCGCGGGACATCCCCAGTCCGGCGACCGACATCTCGTCGTAGCGGGGCGCGTCGGGGTTGCGGTAGAGCAGGCCGATGGCGAGCTGATCGTGGATCGCCGCGAGACGGCGCGCGGCGACCAGGTCACTCGGGTCGTGCTCGAGGTGGTTCTTGTACATGCGCGCCACGCCGTCGTCCGCGGGTACGCCGTCGGGATGGGTCAGGAGCAGCGTCAGGTCCGGGTTCCGGCGCCACTCGTCGAAGATGTTCGGCGTGTACGTCGGGCAACGCTGCAGGACGTGGACGAAGCTCGTGCCGCGGTGCCGGGACGCCACTTGCAGCGTCTGGTACAGGTGGGCCGGATTCCAGTCCACCGTCCGCGCCACGAACGACACGTTCGGGAACCCGAGGGTCGTCTCGGAGACGTTGAGCGGCGGCAGGATCGCGCCCTGCGGATGGGTGTTGGTGGCGAACCCCAGCGGCGTCGTCGGTGAAGTCTGCTTCTTGGTCAGACCGTAGACGCTGTTGTCGAAGACCATCACCACCAGGTCCATGTTGTAGCGGGTGGCGTGGAGCCAGTGCCCCGCGCCGATCGAGCAGCAGTCGCCGTCGCCCGTGGCGACCCAGACCTTGAGGTCGGGGCGGCGCGACTTGATGCCGCAGGCCACCGGCAGGGCGCGACCGTGGAGGCCGTGGAAGCCGTAGGCGTGCATGTAGTGCGGGAAGCGCGACGAGCAGCCGATCCCCGAGACCATCGCCAGCTTCTCGGTCGGGATCTGGTCGTCGCGGCAGATCCGCTGGACCGCCGAGAGCAAGGCGAAGTCGCCGCAGCCGGGGCACCAGCGGGCGACTCCGCCGTCGTAGTTCTCGAGCGTGAAGTAGCGCTCGGGGACGTCCAGGGTCGAGTCGGAGGGCAAGCCGAACATCACGCGACTCCTCGCTCGTCGCGGCGGGCGGGCGACCCGAGCAGCGGGCGGAGCGCTTCCGCGATCTCGCCCGGGCCGAAGGGTCTTCCGCGCACCGACGACCAGCAGTCGATGTCGATCAGGGTGCGCTCGCGCAGGATCTGCGCGAGCTGGGCGCGGCGCCGGGCTTCCGGCGTCATCGAAGGAGCATCCGGATCGTCGCTGTAGTTGATCTCGACCGTCAGCACCTTCTTGAAGCGCCGGAAGATCTCCGTCAGGCCCGGTTCGAGCGGCGACAGGAAGCGCAGGTGCAGGGCAGCCACGTCGTGCCCCTCCGCGCGCAGCCCGTCGACCGCCTCTTCGATCGCGCCCCGGGTCGAGCCCCAGCCGACGACCAGCAGGTCGCCCTTCTCGGCGCCGTAGGGAACGGGCGGCTTGAGGGTCTGTGCCAGCGCCGCCAACTTGCGGCTGCGCATGTCGCACCCCTCCTGGTTGGACTTCGGGTCGTAGGCGACCTTGCCCCAGCGCGTGTGCGCCAGGCCGGTGACCACGTACTCGCCGCCGCGCCGGCCCGGGACCGGGCGCGTCGACAGGCCGGTCTCGGCGTCCCAGTCGAACGGGGCCAGGCCCTCCGGCCAGGGCGACTGGTCCACCTCCGGCGCGATCCACTCCGGCTGGGCCTTCGGGCGCGGGAAGGACGAAACCCCGGTGGCGAGATTGGCGTCGGTGAGCAGGATGACCGGCGTGCGGAACTCCTCGGCCAGCTGCCGGGCGAGGATGACGAAGTGGAAGCACTCCTCGATCGTCGACGGCGCCAGGACCACCTTCGGGGTGTCGCCGGGCTGGCCGTAGAGCGCCGCCAGGAGATCGCCCTGCTCGACCTTGGTCGGCAGGCCGGTCGAGGGCCCGCCGCGCTGGACCAGGACCACCACGAGCGGGATCTCGGCCATGGTGGCGAAGCCCAGGAACTCCATCTTGAGCGCCAGGCCGGGGCCCGAGGTGACCGTGCACGCCGTCTTGCCGGCGTAGCTCGCCCCGATGGCGAAGCCGACCGCGGCGATCTCGTCCTCGGCCTGGTGCAGGAACCCGCCGACGCCGGGGAAGGAGCGGCCGAGGAAGTGCGACACCGAGGTCGCCGGCGTGATCGGGTACATCGCCAGCACCTCCATGCCGGAGGCCATGATCCCCAGGCCGACGGCCTGGTTGCCGTTCATCACCACCTGCGGCCCGCTCGAGGGCGCAGCCGGCACCTCCCAGGCGAAGGGGACGTGCTCCTCGGCGAAGGCGAACCCGCGGCGCACGAGCTCCTGGTTGACCTGGACGACCTCCGGCCCCTTGCGGCCGAGGACGGCCTCGACCTCCTCGAGCGCCTTGTCCATGCCGCGCCCGAAGATCTGGCACAACATCCCGACCACGAACATGTTCTTTCCCACGCGCGCGTCGGGGACCAGCTCGAGGCAGGCCTTCTCGAGCGGCAGCTCGACGATCTCCAGGCCCTGGGCGCGGAACTCGGCGACCGCCTCCCGGTACTGGGTCCGGATCTCCTCTTGCGGATCCTCCGCCCACTTGTTCTCGAGCAGGACCACCGTTCCCGGGCCGTAGGCACCGTTCTCGATCCGTCCGTAGAGCACCTGCTCGTTGAAGGCGACCGCCAGGTGCGCACGCTCGCCGCGATTGGTCACCGGCCGGCTGGCGAACCGGACCCGGATCCCCGAGGCTCCGGCGCGCGACCGCGCCGGGGGCTTGATCTCGGCCGGGATGATCTCGACGGTCCAGACGCCGTTGCCGAGCTTGGCGGACACGGTCCCCAGGGTCTGGCCGGCCTTCTGCGCCCCCTCGCCCGAGTCGGAGACGATCTCGACGATCCTCTCGTCGACCCGCTTCCTCTCCACGGCCCGCCGCGTGCCGACGGTTCCTGTCTTTGCTGATGCGGTCATGGATTCTCCTCGCGGGCGTCCCGCTTCAGGACCGTCCGCCGATGTCACTGTAGAAAGCCTCGGCGAAGAGCTGCTCTTCGTCGGCCTCGTGCCGGGCCAGCGATTCGGCGAGCTCGCTGACGCCGCCCACGACGATGGCCACCGGGCCGGCGAGGCAGCTCGCGATCTCCGAGCGCAGGCGGTCGAGCTGAGCCAGCATCTCGCGGTGCTCCTCGAACAGGCGCTGCACGTTGGGGAGCCGGTGGGCGGCGCCTTCGCGCACGATCTCGTGCATGCCGTCCGGTCCCTCCTCGGTCTCGAAGTGGGCCACGAGCAGGGCGCGGAGATCGTCGAGCTGGCGCCCGATCCGGGCGAGATCGGTGGATCCGGCCAGGTCCGCCAGCAGCGCGTCGAGCTGCCGGTGCTCCTGGTCGATGCGACGGCGCGCCGCGCGACCGCCGTCGGTCGTGTCGGCGCCGGACGCCGGAGAGACAGGAGTGCGACCCATAGGGCTCCTCCTCGAAGACGACTTCGGACCTGCGATCGACTCGGGCTCGCGGCGATCCGCGAGATTCAGGCCCGTGATTCCCCGTCGAGAATCGTGCGCCAAGGCCGGCGGCAGGAACACACCCGCGCGAGGGGCCGCTCCGCCCGCGCGCCGGGGTGGCCCGCCCGGCGCGCGCTCCCGTTCGGCGCTTCGCTAGTCCAGGTAGAGCTCGGAAGCCTCGACGGCGGCGTCGGCGAGACGGCGGCGGGTGATGATCCCCTCGACCCGGTCGATCGAGGCGGCCGGCGAGCCGTCGGTGACGACCGCGACCCGCGCTCCCCGCGAGCGCATCTTGGTCATGACGTCGAACAGCGACTCCTGGCGACCCACGGCCACCCAGCCCGGATCCGCGAGGTCAGCCACCGTCCCGCCCGGCTCACCCCGGTGCCACGCCCGCAGCGCGCTCTCGACCGCGACGATCCCGGCGATCCGCTCGCCGTCGCGCACCAGCATCACCCGCGGTGCGCCGTCGCCCGCGAAGACGGCCACGAGGTCGGCCAGCGGCAGCGTCGCGGCGACCGGACCGAAGTCGGTGGTCATCATCTCGCACGCGCGGCGCACGAACTGCGGATTGGTGCGCAGCACGTCCGGGATGTAGCGGCCGCGCCGCTGCAGCTTCACCGTGTAGATGCTGCCCTGCGAGAGCACCTTGCGGACGCCGTAGGCGATCGCCACCGTCACCGTCATGGGCACGATGACGCTGTAGTCGAGCGTCATCTCGAAGATCATGACGATCGCGGCCATCGCGGCTCCCGTCGAGCCGCCCACCGCGCCCGCCATGCCGGCCAGGGCGAAGACCGGCGGGTGGATGCCGGCGCCGGGGAAGAGGTCCGCGAGCACGGTGCCGTAAGCCGCCCCGGCGGTCGCGCCGAGGAACAGGGCGGGCGAGAAGATCCCACCCGAAGCGCCGGAGCCGAGAGTGAGGGAGGTCGCGAGCAGCTTCGACCCCAGCAGGAGAGCGAGGAAGGAGACCGGCAGGGCCGTCCCGGAGAGCAGGTCCTGGACCGTCGCGTAGCCCACGCCCTCGACGTAGTAGTGGCCGTAGGCCGTCATCAGTCCGTACATCAGCAGGCCGACGCCGAGCATGCCGGCGAGATGCTGGCCCCAGTAACCGCCACGGACCCTCTTGACGAAGAAGTCCTCGGCGCCGTAGATCGCCTTGATGAACAGCGCCGACACGCCGCCCATGATCAAGCCCAGCCCCACGTAGGCGAGCAGGAGGAGCGGCGCCGTGACCTGGAAGGAGGGGATCTCGAGCGCCGGCACGACGAACGACGGGTGCGGCCCGAAGAACAGGCGGCCGACGTAGGTCGCGGTCGCGGTCGAGATCGCCACCGGGACGAGCGTGCGCGCGCTCACCTCGTGCATCATGATCTCGAGCACGAACAGCACGCCTCCGACCGGCGTGTTGAAGGTCGCGGCGATGCCGGCGCCCGCGCCGCCGGCGATCAGGGCGATGCGTTGCCAGGCCGGCAGGCGCATCCACTGGCCGACCGCCGATCCGAACGACGATCCGATCTGGATGATCGGGCCCTCGCGTCCGATCGAGCCGCCGCTGCCGATCGACAGCGCCGACGCCAGCGACTTGATCACCGCCACCACCGGGCGGATCCGGCCGCGGTTGTAGTAGATGGCGTCCATCACCTCGGGGACGCCGTGGCCCTTCGCCTCCGGCGCCCAGGTCTTGACCAGGAAGACGACGCCCGCGGCCCCGATCACCGGGACCAGGACGACCCACGCGCCCCACGGCGACGGCGGCGTGTGGACGTTGGCGTCGTAGCTGAGCGACCACGTCCCGAGGAAGAGCAGGTTGTGGAACAGCGCGATCAGCGCGCGGAAGGCGGCGGCACCCAGTCCCGCCACCACGCCGATCCCCGCCGACAGGAGCGAGAAGGCCAGCGGGGTCAGGGTGCGGTTCGGTACCCGGCCGGCGCCGTTGTCGACGCTTCCTGTCGTCGTCACCGCTCTGCCTCCGCTCCTACGCTATACCGGCGCGGGCGGAGGGCTCAGCGGACGTGCTCGAAGACTCCCAGGTCGCGGTTCTTGCGCACGTTGTCCCAGGGGAAGTAGCGGCCGTTCATCGCGACGAAGACGCCGGGCGCGAGGACCTGGACGAACGACAGTGCGCTGCCGAGGTTGAACAGCCCGTCCGAGCTGCCGAAGGCGAACGGGATCATCGCGCCGGTCATGACCACGGTCTTCCCCGACCCCTCCAGGCGGCGCGCCAGGACCGCGGCGCTCTGGGCCATGGTGTCGGTGCCGTGGGTGATCACGATCTGGCTCTCCGGGGCGTGCAGGCAGATCGACGCCAGCGCCTCGCGGTCCTCGTCGCTGAGGTCCAGGGAGTCCCTCAACATGGTCGTGCGGACTTCCACTTCGAGACGGCAACGGCCGAGCTTGAGCATCTGCGGTACGTGGGTGTTCTCGAAGTCGAGCCGCCCGTAGAGCTCGTCGTACTCCTTGTCGAACGTCCCGCCCGTGGCGAGGATCAGGATGGACATCGGCTGCACCCCCCCGGATCGATGGCTGCCGATTCTCTCACCCGGCCGTCAGGCGGACGGCTCTCCGGCAGCGACGAGGCCCGCCGCCGCCGCCCGGTCGAGCAGGACGTGGAGCTCGCCCGGCCGCGGATCCACGCGAGCCGCCGGCAGGTCCGGGTCCGCCATCCCCGGCCCGAACACGCCCGTCACCGCCGCGGCCTTCGCCGTCCCCGCGGCCAGGAAGAGCACCGCGTGCGCGGCGTCGAGCACGGGCAGGGTCAGGGTCAGGCGGATCGTCGCGAGGGCGGGCACCGGATTGGCGACCGCCAGCCGCGTCGTCTCTTCGAGCGCCGAAGTCCCGGGGAACAGCGACGCGGTGTGCCCGTCGTCGCCCAGACCGAGCAGGACCAGGTCGAAGCGCGGCAGTTCGCCGGCACCGGGAGCGAGCTCGCGCCGCAACGTCGCCTCGTAGGCCGACGCCGCGGCCTCCGGCGCGAGCTCGGTCGGCCAGCGGTGGACCCGGGCGGGCGGCACGAGGTCGAGCAGCCCGGTCGTGCGGGCCGCACCGAAGTTGCTTCGGGGGTCGTCGGGAGGGACCGTCCGCTCGTCGCCCCAGAACAGAGCCACCCGCGTCCAGTCCAGCTCCGGCCGCGCCTCCCGCGCCAGCAGGCCGTAGAGCCCGTTCGGGGTGGCGCCGCCGGACAGCGCCCACCGCGCCCGGCCGCGGCGCTCGATCGCCGCGCGCAGCCGTTCGAGCACGAGCTCGGCGCCCCGGCGGGCGAGCGCGGCGGAGTCGGCGACGACCTCCACCCGGGCCCGCCGGCGATCAGGCCGGGTCATGCCACGTGCGCCCGTCGCGGGCGAGCAGATCGCGCGCCGAGTCGGGACCCCAGGAGCCCGCCACGTAGTTCGGGAACGAGCGCGGCGGCACGGTGGCCCAGGCGTCGAGCACCGGCTGCACGATGCGCCAGCCCGCCTCGACCGCGTCGGCGCGCTGGAACAGGGTCGAGTCCCCGCACATGGCGTCGTAGAGCAGCGTCTCGTAGCCGGTCGAGGGCGTGCGCCCGAAGTAGTCGGCGTAGGAGAAGCGCATGTCCACGGATCCGACCTTCTCGAGCGGACCCGGGACCTTGGCTCCGAAGCGCAGCGCGATCCCCTCCTCCGGCTGGATCGAGATCACCAGCTGGTTGGGCTCGGGATCGCTGTCGCCGCGGAAGAGCTTGAGCGGCGGGCTCTTGAAGCGGATCACCACCTCCGTCGAGCGCAGCGGCAGGCGCTTGCCGGTGCGCAGGTAGAAGGGCACCCCGGCCCAGCGCCAGTTGTCGATGCCGAGCTTCAACGCGACGTAGGTCTCGACGCCCGACGTCGGCGCCACGTCGGGCTCCTCGCGGTAACCCGGCACTCGCCCGACGTCGGGCACCCGTCCGCCTCCGTATTGCCCCCGGACGGTGTCGCGCAGCACGTCCTCCGGATCGAGCGGCCGGACGGCGGCGAGGAGCTTGGCCTTCTCGTCGCGCACCGGCTCGGCGTCGAACGAGGTCGGCGGCTCCATGCCGGTCAGGGCCAGGAGCTGGAACAGGTGGTTGGGCACCATGTCGCGCAGCGCGCCCGCCTCCTCGTAGTAGCGCCCGCGGTGCTCGACCCCCAGGTCCTCGGCGACGGTGATCTGGACGTGGTCGACGAAGCCACGGTTCCAGATCGGCTCGAAGATGCCGTTGACGAAGCGGAAGAAGAGGAGGTTCTGAACCGTGTCCTTGCCCATGTAGTGGTCGATGCGCAGGATCTGCTTCTCGTCGGCCACCCGGAGCAGGCGCGCCGTCAGCTCCCGGGCGGAATCGAGATCGTGTCCGAACGGCTTCTCGACGATCACCCGCCGCTCGCCGCCGCGGCTGCCGTCGAGCAGGCCGAGCCTGCCGATCGTCTCGACCAGGCCGCCGAAGAAGGTCGGGGGTGTCGCGAGGTAGAAGAGGATGTCGCCGCCGGAGCGGGCGGGGCCGCCGAGCTCCTCGAGCTTGGCGGCGAGCTGCCTGAGGTGCTCCTCCTCGTCGAACTTGCCGGCCACGAAGTGCGCGGCGGAGGTGACGCGGCGCCCGAGCTCGGTCTCGTAGCCGTCGCCGAAGTGCTCGGCCAGGGCCTCGGCCATCCGGGTGCGGAAGGCCTCGTCGGTCCAGTCCGACAGCGCGTAGCCGACCACCGCGAGGTCCTCCGGCAGCAGCCCCTGCGCGGCCAGGTTGTAGAGCGCCGGGAAGAGCTTGCGCCGCGTCAGGTCGCCCGAGGCGCCGAAGATCACCAGCAGGGTGGGCGGCGCGGCCGGCGCCCGGGCCGGCTCGGCGCTCAAGGCTTCGGCTCCGGCTCGGCCGAGCTCCGCGCCCTGTTGCCGCCCATCCTGCCGAGCCCCACCCAGCCGATCTTCATCTTCGAGTCCCCCTTCGTCCCGGAGAGGTCCGGGCCTTCGATCTTAGACGCTCGCGTGGGGCGCGGCGGCACGCCGCGGGAACGAAGCGGCGACGGGACGGGTCAGCCGAGGCGCAGCACGGCCCGGCGGAAGGCCTGCCGGCCCGCTTCGTCGGAGATGTTGCCCTCGAGCGCGGCCACCATCTCGGCGACCGACCCCGCCTTGCGCGCGGCCTTGCGCACCAGGACCCGGGCCAGCGGCCCGATGTGGCGGGCGAGCGCCGCCTCGATCTCCACCAACTCGCCTTCGCTCACCGGTGTCGAGCCGGCAGCCCCGGTCCAGCCGCCGGCCGTCGGCGCCAGGGCCGGGCTCGAACCCGAGGCCCGCGTGGCGCGGCCCGGACCGGTCCCGCTGCCGCCCGTACCGGTCGCGCTGCCGCCGCACTGGAGGCAGCGGCGGCGGAAGGCGTCGCGGGCTTCGCCGGGCGCGACCTGCTGCGCCAGCTCCTCGCACATCGCCTCGAGCGACGGCGCCGAGCGCGCGGTGCGCCGGACCAGGACCTTGGCCATCGGCCCGATGTGGGAGGTCAGGCGCTCCTCGATCCGGTTCAGGACGGCGGAGTCGAAGGCCGAGGCCGCACCGGTGCCCCGGGTCGTCGCGCCGGCCGCCGGCGGACGGATCTCGCTCGAGATCAGCGTCGCGCTCGGCTCGCCGGGCTGCGGCGTATGGCCCATCTGCAGCTGGTAGAGGTCGACGTCGAGCGACTGGACGTCCGGATACCGCTCGTCGCGATCCTTGGCCAGCATCTTGCGCAGCACCCGGCACATCCCCTCGGACAGCTTGGGCTCGAAGCTGCGCGGGTCGGGCAACGGCGAGAACAGGTGCATCGACATCACGTGCGGGCCCGAGGAGCCGGAGTAGGGGGTGTGCCCGGTGACCAGGTGGTAGAGCGTCGCGCCCAGCGAGTAGATGTCGGCGCGGCCGTCGATGTCGCGCTGGCCGCGCACCTGCTCGGGCGAGATGTAGTGCGGCGTTCCGATCGCCGACCCGGTCTGGGTGATCGACTGCTCCTCGCCGATCCGCTTGGCGATGCCGAGATCGACGACCTTGACCTCGCCGCGCTGGGTCAGGATCAGGTTCTCCGGCTTGATGTCGCGGTGGACGATCCCCTCGGCGTGGGCCACCGCGAGAGCCCGGCAGGCCTGGCGGACGATGAGCACGGCGTCCTTCTCCGGCCAGTGCCCGCTCTTCTTCAGGTAGTGCCCGAGCGAGTGGCCGTCGAGCAGCTCCATCGCCAGGTAGTACGTGCCCTCGACCGAGCCGAAGGCGTAGATCTGGACGATGTTGGGGTGGTTGAGCCTCGCCACCGCCCGCGCTTCCTTGAGGAAACGCTCGACGAAGCCGGGCTCGTCGGCGAGCTCCGCGGCCAGGGTCTTCAGGGCGACCACCCGCTCGAGCGTCTTCTCGCGTGCGCGGTAGACGCGACCCATCCCCCCGGCGCCGAGGACTCCGAGGATCTCGTAGTCGCCGAACTGGGTGCCCGGGGCGAGCTCGTCGGGCGCGGAGGGGCCCTCTCCGCTCATTCGTCTTCGAGCATGTGGAGGGCCTTGGCGAGGCTGATTCTCATTCGATTGAACGAGCTGGCGAGGACTGCGACCTCGTCGCTGCCGCTGACCTGGACCTCCGGGATGTCGAAGTTCCCGGTGCTGACCTGGTCGGCCATTCCCGCGAGCCTCCGCAGCGGCCGGATGACCACGGCCCAGAGCAGGAAGTTGAGAATCAGGAGCATGAGCAGGAAAACGCCCACCAGGGACCCGATCAGGGTCCGGAACGCCGTCTCGGCCATGCGCACGGGCACGGACATCGGAACCGTCACGATCTGGGCGCCGATGACCTCGTTCAGCTTCCAGCCGAAGCCGCCGTCCGGGCCGTAGGTCTTGATCAGCGTCTCCGGAGCGGTCTCGGGCGAGGTGTGGCACGACAGGCACCCGGCGTCGGTGATCTTGATCGGGCGCGCGAGGTAGAGCGACTGCCCGAGCGCCCCCTTGCGCTCGCCCACGACCTCTTTCAGGTTGTCGTCGGCGCGGAAGCCGTTGACGACGTCGGCTTCCCAATCGACCGTCCGGTCGCGCGGATTGGTCGGGTTGAGGGTCGCTTCCTTGTAGGTGTACTCGGGGTGATTCTCGCGGATGTAGTTGAAGATCTCGGTCGCCGAGTATGCCGGCACCGTCTGGGGCAGGAACTTCTCGGTCAGCATCGGCGCCAGCAACGGCTTGATCTGCTTGACCGTGTAGGTGCGGGTCGCGAGCGCGGTCTGCATCATGATGCTGGCGTTCTCGACCACCTGGGCCCGGGCGTTGCGCTGGAGCAGCCCGTGGGACAGCCAGCCGGCGGGCACCAGGGCAATGGCGAAGACGGCGATCAGGATCAGGTTGAACTTGACGAAAAGCGACATCGCACCCCCCCGGAAGACCGGCATTGTACCGCTCGGCCGCGCCGGGGCGATCCCGACCACCCGTCGGCGGCCGGCGGCCGGAGATTGGCCTGTCCGGCACGGATTCGTCGTAGTGTAGAGGGAAGCTCAAGAGCAGGAACCGAGGGTTCTCGGGTCCGGGCGGCGGCGCGCCACGCGTTCCGCTTTCCGGGCAGGTCGGAGGTCGGTCGCTGCGGCCGCCCACCCCGGCGCGTGATCGGGGTGCGCTCCCGTGGCTCGTGTGCACGTACTTTCAGGAGGAGAGGGTCGAGATGGGTACCGTGGGGATGATTGTGAGCTGGATCGGCTGGATCGGAATGGCGGTGTTCGGAATCCAGATCCTGATCTACGCGTTCAAGACGAGCGTCGGCTGGGGGCTGGCGAGCCTGCTCATACCGTTCGCGATCTTCGTTTACGTGGCGAAGAACTGGGCGCAGTGCAAGACGCCCTTCCTGCGCTGGCTGCTCTGCCTGGTGGTGGGGTTGATCGGCAGCGGCCTCGCCTTCTGGGGCGCCATGTCCAGCGGCATGTCGGGCGCCGGACCGGGCTGAGACAGATCCAGTACCCGGCCGCCGCCGTCCCACCCGGGACCGGCGGCCGGGGTTGCCTCCCCCCGCCCGCCTCGGCGCCGCGCTCAGGCGCGGCTGCGGAAGCCCCAGACGGCGAGGCCGCCGGCGACGACGAATGCGACCCAGGAGAGCCAGACCGGAATCGCCAGGCTGCCGGCCTGGACCGGCAGAGCCTGGATCGCACGGTAGAGATGCGCGAGGGCGACCAGTGCGAAGATCGTTCCGGAAATCCGCGGATAGGCGACGCTCGACATGACGAACCTCCTGGGACCGACGGTGACCGCTTCCGGGACCGATTGTAGGCCTCCGGCGCGGGGGGCGGGGGGCGGTTGAAGCTCCCCGGCTGGCTGTCCTGGGCGGCCCTGGTCCTGCTGGTCGCGGCGCCGGCGCTGGTCCGGCCGCGTCTGGTCGGGGGCGACGAGCCGCACTACGCCCTCGCGGCCTGGTCGATCGCTTTCGACCACGACCTCGACCTGGCGCCGGACTACCGCGACGTCGCCGCCGGCCGGTCGCCGGGCGCGGGGGTCGCCTTCCGCGGCCGCGCGCTCGAGCCGCACCTGATCGCTCGCGGCGGCCGGGAGGTCCCATCGCACCCGCTCGGCCTGCCGCTGCTGGCCGCTCCGCTGCTCTGGCTCGCGGCCGCCGCGCGGCTCCCGGGCCTCCCCGATTCGCTCCTGCTGGCGCTCTCCGTGACGGTCTCCCTCGCCGGCCTGCTCGCTCTGCGCGGCGCGCTGCGAGCGTGGCTGGAAGACGACGGGCTTGCCGCGCTCGTCGCCGGCGCGACCTACTTCGCCACGCCGCTCTGGTTCTATGGCCGCACCTTCTTCACCGAGCCCTACCTGTGGGCGCTGGCGGCGATCGCGGCCTGGCTGCTGGTCCGGGAGCACCCGCTCGCCGCGGGCCTGCTGCTCGGGCTGGCACTGGTGATCAAGGAGTCCGCGGTCGTGCTGGCCGTCCCCGTCCTGCTGGGAGCCTGGCTGTTCCGGAGCGGCCGGGCGCTGGTGTGGGCGAGCGTCGGTCCGATCCTCGCCGCGGCGGCCTTCGTCGTGCGCAACATCCTCTTCTATGGATCGGGACCGGTCGCCTTCTTCCAGCCGTTCCGTCTCGGCGATTTCGCGAGCGGCTTCGTCGGAACCCTTTTCGATCCCGCCCACGGCCTGCTGCCCTTCGCGCCGCTCGCGCTCGTCGCTGTCGCAGGCTTGGCTGCGGCGCGCGGCCGGACCGACCGCCGCCTGGCGGCGCTCGCGGCGGTGACCCTCGCCTCGCAGGTCCTCCTGGTCGCCGCCTGGAACGACTGGACCGGCGGCTCGTGCTTCGGTCCCCGGTTGCTCCTGCCCGCGTTCCCGGCGCTCGCGGTGGGCCTGGCGCTGGCGTGGCAGCAGTGGTCGGGGCGCCAGGCGTTCCGCGTCGTCTTCTTCGCCCTGACCGCGCTCGGCGTCGCGGTCGAGACCGCGGCGGTGGCCAACCCGTTCCGGGCCTTCTGGTCGATCCCGGTCGGCCGGCCTCCTCGGAACCCTCTTCGATCCCGCCCACGGCCTGCTGCCGTTCGCACCGCTCGCGCTCGTCGCTGTCGCGGGCCTGGCTGCGGCGCGCGGCCGGAACGACCGCCGGCTGGCGGCCCTGGCGGGACTCGTCCTCGGGTCCCAGATCGTCCTCGTCGCCGCTTGGAACGACTGGACCGGCGGCTCCTGCTTCGGTCCGCGACTCCTCCTGCCCGCGCTCCCCGCGCTCGCCATCGGCCTCGCCCTGGCGTGGAGGCGCTGGTCGGGAAGCCGCGCGTTCCGGATCGCCTTCTTCACTCTGACCGCCCTCGGCGTCGCGATCGAGACCGCCGCCGTCGCGAATCCCTTCCGCGCCTTCTGGTCGATCCCGGTCGGCCGGCTGCTCCTCGGATCGACGGGGGCGCTCGCCGCGGCGCTCGTCGGCGCGCTCGTCGCGGTCCTCTGGCTCCGCCGCGCTCAGCGACCCGGCGGCGGCTCGTAGCCCTGGAACAGCACGACCGCGCCGCCACGCTCTGCGCCTTTCAGGCGCTTGCGTCCCGGCCTCGGCCCGACTCCTTCCTGTCGTCGGGTTCCGCCACGGGAGACGGCCGGAGTCCCTTCACCAGGAGCCAGAAGCCCATCGTCAGCTCGAAGAGGAAGATGGGTCCTCCGTAGATCTCCACGGGGACGACCCTCACGAGCTCCGGAAAGACGACGAACGAGAAGGCGCATGCTCCCATCAGAAAGGACGCGACCACTCCCCACCCCGCCAAAGCTCTCGGGACGTAGCGCGCCCGGAGCTTCAGATAGCAGAAGGCGGTGCTGCGCAGCCCTGCGAAGACCAGGCCGACACCGTACACGGCGCCGTGCGCGCCGATCGCCAGCCTCGCCAGCGCCTGCAACCGATCGGGTTCGAACGCGCTCAGGTACGGCGCCCCGCTCGGATGCGAAGCACGCCGAAGTCGGTCAGCGTGACGACGACGAAGACCGCAGTCTCGAGCAGCCCCCAGCCGCGGTCAGCAGGCGAGCCCTCTTCGGACCGGCTCGAGACGACGTAGAGCGCGATGATCAGGAAAGCCACCTCGAGCGCGAGACGGCCAGGTTGCTCACGATGCCGAGACGAAAGAGGCGTTCGTGGGCCACGATGCTCAGGGCCGTCTGCGCGGCGTCGCCGGCGACGACGAGCTGGCCGCGGACGTAGAACTCCGCGAAGATCGCCGGGGCGAGCGCTGCCAGATAGACGAAACCCACGACGCGCGCGGCCTTGCGTTGCGATTCGTCGATCCTGACGAGGGTCATCTCATCCTCCCAGGGCCTCCTCGGCTCCGGTCGGCGGAGTGGTCACGCCTCGGACGAGCAGCCACAGCCCGAGCGCGAGCGCGAAGACCACCGCCGGCAGCCACTGGTATCCGGTCAGAGGACCCGTGAGGAAGCCAGCGACCTGCAGGGGCAGGCCCACCACGAGCAGAGCCGACGAAGCCACGCCCAGACCCGCGAGCCACGCTGGGACCATGCGGCCCCGCAGCAGGAGCCAGGAGAAGATCGCGCTCCCGACGGCGAAGAAGACGGCGCCGACGGGCTCTCCGGGCAGCAGCAGGAACGCGCCCAACGAGCTCGAGGCGACCGGGTCGAGCTCTCCTGCCCCGGTTCTCGCTTTCGCGAGCCACAGCAGTCCCAGGTTCCTCGGAACTGCCGCTCGAGCCGATCACGCTCCTCGAAGAGGAAGACCAGGGCGCCAGCATCACCAACTCGGGTCCTGATGCGCGGATCCCGTAGAGCGTCCCGGCCAGCAGAGGGCCGAGAAGCACGCGATCAGTGTGAGCAGAATGGAGACCCGCAGGTCCGTCGTGTGCCCGGCGGCACGCGCGAGGACCGCACCGTCCCCTCGGCGTCGGTCGCGCGGCTCATCAAGAGCTCGTTGCAGGCGCCGGCCGCCATGTAGACGAGGTACGCCAAACCGGCGACTCTCGCCGATGTCGTGCGCGTCATTTCTCCCCTTCCGGGCCCGTCCGGCCGCCGGAGATCAGCGCGCGTCCCCCAGATGCCGACCGAGTCGAGCCCCACCAGGAGAAACGATTCGCTGCCCCGGAGATTTCAGATCGCGCCCCGAGCCACTTCACCATCCACCCCGAATCCAGCGTGCCCGGAACTCATCCTGACAGTCCCTCGACCAGGACCAGCCGCGCGAAGGTCATCTCCGGATCAGCCTATCCGAGGTAGCAGGTCCGTCTAGATGGCCTCGAAGGGCTCGGCGGCGAAGAACTCCGGCGAACGATCCAGCGCGCTGCCAATCCCCTTCGTAGACCTTGGAGCGCCGCCTCGCGCCAGGTCGGTACCTCCAGCGCCTCGACCCCGCTTCGCGCCCTCCATAATTCCGATATCGTCCATGTCCCGGATGTCCACGTCGAAGATCACTAGCGCCATACCTCCTTTCGATCGGCGCTCGATACGATGCTGAGGAGGATCCCAGGACCGGGCGAGGATCGCGGAAGCTCGCCAGGTCGCCCGGTCGCTAGGTCAGCTCGAAGTCCAGGGCGAAGGGATGCTCCATGCCGTGGCCGACGGCGGAGCTCCCCTCGCCGACGAGGCCGGCGAGCTCGCCGGTTCCGGAGCCGGGCACGACGGAGTAGGCCTCCTTCGCCTGGCCGCCCTCGAAGACGCCGGTGCGCTGGAGCACGAAGCTCCCGCTCCGGCCGGCGACCCGGCCGTCCACCCGCTCGAGCCCGACGAAGGCCGCCGACCCGTCCTCGCGGTAGATCATGAGGTACTCGACCCGGCCCTTCCCTGTGACGTCCCCGGTGTAGGTCCTGGTCACGGTCGCCCGGGTGAGCTTGGGCGGGTCCTGCCCCTCGCTCCATGGCTGCTCGTCCCAGCTCTGAATGGCGAATCGCGCCTTCGCGGTCTGTCTCATGTCTGCCCTCCGGTCGACTCCGAAGCGACCTCTCTCGGGACGTCCGGCACCGATTCTACGGCCCCGGTCGACGCGCCTCTCGGCGGGTTTCGGTGATCCGAAGAGTCAGCCCACCACATCGATCGGGCTCTCGAGCAGGGGGAGCAGGCGGGAGTCCTCGAGCGCCGCCAGGCGATGGCCGAGGCCCGACAGGTAGTCCGGGTCGGAGGCGAAGGCCAGGAACGCTTCGGCGCTGGCTTGACGCACGAGCATCGCGGCGTCCCAACGCTCTTCGTCGGGACCGATCAGGAAGCGGCTCCCCTTGCCGAAGAAGAGCACCTCGCCGCCCGACGCCTCGAGAAAGGCGTCGTGTGCTCCACGTAGAGCCCATAGGCCGCTGCGCCGGAGATCGGCGCCTCCGGCGCCAGCGCCGGCGTGGCCGAGTAATCGGCGACCGCGCGGAATCTCAGCAGGTTGAGCATCACGACCGGGCCGGCGATCCCCTGTCCGAAGAAGGCTCGACCGGCCTCCCGGGTCGGCTCGAGGTACGACTTTGCACCGGATCGAGTCATCTCCCCACTCCCGCGTCCAGGGGACTCCGGTTCCCGCGCCGCTGGCATCGCGCCGCACCCTCTCTCACGAATCGCGCTCCGCTATCCTACGCGGATGCGGACGACTGCAGCGATTCTCCTGCTCTGCTCGACACCGGTTCTGGCCCAGCCCGCCGCGTCCACACCCGCCGTCCCGGCGAAGGAGTCCGCGCCCTTCGTCCGCTACGACCAGCCGGCGATCGCGTGACGCCGTACGGTCATCAGGATGGTGCCGGCGCGCCGGCTCTCCGGCGCTGTGATCGCCACGGAGGACGTGTCGGGCCCCGCTTCCCTCGCCCGCCCGCAGACGCCGCAGGTGACGGCGACCTCCCGCCCTCGATTCGGTCGGAGCTCGGGATGCACGACACCCGTTCTACCCCGCCCCGCGCGTCAACCGGCGGCCAAGGAGGGGATGTACCCCGAGCACGCCTCGAGCTTCCCCAAGCTCTATCTCGCCGGCGGTAGTAGTCGACGAGCCGCGCGACGGGAGTCGTCGCGCCCTCCGCCGACCCGAGCTAGAAGCTATCCACTCCGGCGCGTCGGCCCGAAGCTCCACGTCACCGGACCGTAGCTCGAGGGTCCGGGTAGCTTCGCGCTCCAGATGCACCAGCTCACCGGACCCGAGGACGCCCGCCGGACGGTCGAGTACTGGGCCTTCGAAGGGGTGACGTCGTTCAAGGCCTACATGTTCGTCACGCGCGCCGAGCTCCAGGCGGCGATCGACGCCGCGCACGCGCACGGGATCCGGGTCACCGGCCACCTGTGCAGCGTCGGCTTCACCGAGGCGGCGGACCTCGGCATCGACGACCTCGAGCACGGTCTTCTGGTGGACACCGAGTTCACGCCCGGCAAGAAGCCCGACGTGTGTCCCCCGGCCGGGCCAGCGCGCGACGCCCTGGTGAAGCTCGACGAGAAGGGGCCGGAGATCCAGGGCCTGATCCGGCACCTGGTCGCGAAGCACGTCGCCTTCACCTCGACGCTGCCGAGGTTCGAACCTTCGTGCCGGGCCGGGCGCCCGCGACCCGCGGTGCTCGCCGCAATGCTCCCGGAGGCGCGGCAGGAGTACCTCGACCGGCGCGAGAAGGTCGCCGCGGCGAAGGACTCGCCCTGGCCCGGCCTCTTCGCCAAGGAGATGGCGTTCGAGCACGACTTCGCGCAGCCGGCGGCCTTCTCCTGGCGGGCCTCGACCCGACCGGCTACGGCGGCGTCGTCCCCGGCTACGGCGATCAGCGCTCGGCCGCGCTCCGGCCGGCTTCGCGCCGCGAGGCGCCGCCCAGCAGAACGGCGAGGATTCCTCGGCGACGATGAAGTCGTGCTCGCGCCCGGCAAAGCCGCCGACCTCGACGTCGTCGCGGGCGATCCTTCGACGAACATCGCGCGACCTCGAGACTTCCTCGCTTCAGGAGAGCATCGTTCGATCCAGCCTACTCGCGCCGCCGGAACCGTCGGCCCGCGCTGAGGCTCCGCGCGGGATCAGCCCCGTCAGCCGCGCCGCGCGCTCGAGCAGGAGGGCGCGCTCGCGGGCGTTCTCGGTCAGCGCGGCGGCGCGCTCGAGCTCGACGCGCGCCTCTTCGTTCCGACCCAGCTTCGCCAGCAGGTCGGCGCGCACCGCGGGAAGCAGGTGGTAGCCGGCCAGGCTCGGCTCGTCCGTCAGCCGGTCCACGAGCTCCAGACCCGCCGCCGGGCCGGAAGCCATCGCCACCGCCACCGCGCGGTTGAGCTCCACCACCGGCGAACCGGTGAGCTCGACGAGGCGGCCGTAGAGCGCCACGATCGCCGGCCAGTCGGTCGCGTCGGGCGTCGCCGCGCGGGCGTGGCAGGCGGCGATCGCGGCCTGCAGCGCGTACGGCCCGTGCGGCGTGCCCTTCGCCGCCGCCGCGGCGAGCGCCCGCTCGAGCGCCGCGAGGCCGCGCCGGATCAGCAGCCGGTCCCAGCGCGAGCGGTCCTGGTCGAGCAGCAGGATCGGGTCGCCGGCCGGCGTCGTCCGCGCCGCGAGACGCGATGACTGGAGCTCGACGAGCGCCGCCAGGCCGTGCACCTCCGGCTCGTCGGGCAGCAGCTCGGCGAGGATCCGCGCCAGCCGCTGCGCCTCGCGACAGAGGTCGGGACGCAGCCAGTCGCCGCCCGCGGTCGCCGTGTAGCCCTCGTTGAAGATCAGGTAGACGACCGCCAGCACCGAAGCCAGGCGCGTCTCGAGCTCGGCGCCGCGCGGCACCTCGAAGGGCACCCCCGCCTTGGCGATCGCCTTCTTGGCGCGCACGATCCGCTGCGCGACGGTCGCCTCGGGAACCAGGAAGGCGCGCGCGATCTCGACCGTGGTCAGCCCGCCCACGAGGCGCAGCGTCAAGGCGACCCTTCCCTCCTCCGGGAGCACCGGGTGGCAGGCGACGAAGATCAGGCGCAGCAGGTCGTCGCCGACCGGATCGTCGAGCGACGCCTCGAGCTCCTCGACCGAGGCCGCCGAGCCCTCCCGCTGCTCGCGGCCGATCTCGGCGTGCTTGCGCTCGAGCATCTCGCGGCGGCGGAGCCGATCCAGGGCGCGGTGCTTCGCGGTCGTGGTCAACCAGGCGCCGGGGTTGTCGGGGACCCCCGACTCCGGCCAGCTCTCGAGGGCGGCGACCAGCGCTTCCTGCGCCAGCTCCTCGGCGAGATCGACGTCGCGCACCATCCGCACCAGACTCCCGATGAGCCGCGCCGATTCGATCCGCCAGACCGCCTCGACAGCTTCCCTTGCCGCGGACGACGTCGCCACGGCGACCGATTAGAGCAGAGCGCTCCATCGATCGCCGTGGCGGAGGGAAGCGGCGGTCCGGGGTTCAGTCTCCTCCGGTGTCGACGCCGGCGACGCCCAGCTCGCGGAAGCGCTCGAGCGCGGGGCTCTCGCCGAGATCCTCGAGCTCGAACATCTGCCGCACCTCGACGTGGCAGTCGCTGCCGTCGAGCGTCGGGCTGGGGAAGCGGCGCGTCCACTCCTTCGCCTCCTCCCGCGTCCGGGTCTGGAGGATCGTGTAGCCCGCGACCAGCTCCTTCGACTCGGCGAACGGGCCGTCCACGATCGTGCGCTTCTCCCCCTCGTACTCGACCCGCCACCCCTTGGAGCTCGGCTGCAGGCCGGAGGCGTCGAGCAGCACGCCCGCCTTCGCCGCCTCCTCGTGGTAGACGGTCATCTTCTCGAGCATCGCCTCGTCCGGCAGCACGCCGGCCTCGGTGTCGCGGGTCGCCTTGACCAGGATCATGAATCGCATCGGCGCCCCGCTCACTTGTTCTTCTCGGCCTGCGCGCGTACTCGCTCCTCTCGCGCGCGCGCCTCGGGCGTGAACTCCTGGCCGAAGTCGTCGGCTTCGAAGATCGGCCGGATCTCGACCTCGGCCTCCTCGAACGGTGCCTGCCGCAACCAGTCGACGGCCTCCTTCATCGACGCGACCTTCCAGATCCAGAAGCCGGCCACCAGCTCCTTGGTCTCGGTGAACGGTCCGTCGACGACCGACTTGCGGTCGCCGGCGAAGCGCACGCGGACCCCCTTCGACGAAGGGTGGAGCCCCTCGCCCGCCTGCATGACGCCGGCCGCGACCAGCCGCTCGTTGTACTTGCCCATCTCGGTGAGGATCTTCTCGTCGGGCATCCGACCCGCCTCGGACTCGGCACTCGCCTTGACCAGCACCACGACTCGCATCTTCTGCTCCTTTCGTCTCTTCTCGATGGTGACACTTCGGTGGCTTCGCTTCGAACCTCTCGACCTGGGATCGGCCGTCAACACGCGCTCGCGTGCGCCGCGACCCGTCCGTGCGCCGCTCCGGGCGAGTCGTTCCAGCGCCCGGCGGCGATCAGCGCCGCGACCAGCCCGACGACGGCGGGCAGGAGCGCCGGCCCGACCCGGCCGCCGAGGGCGGTCAGGACCGTGGCGCCGGACATGATCACCAGCAGCCCGGCCGCGGCCCAGGCCGTCAGTCGCGGCCGGATGCGCAGCGCCCAGGGCAGGATCAGCCCCAGCGCCCCCGCCAGTTCGGCCACCGCGACGAAGCGGAACAGCCATCCCGGCAATCCCATCTGTCCATCGAGCGCCGCGTAGGGCATCGCCAGCTTGACGTAGCCGGCGAACCCGAACAGCGCCGCCAGCACGCCCTGGGCGACCCAGAGGGCCGCGTTCGACTTGCGGCTGCGGAGTTTCGTGGTCATCGTCGTTCCCCTTGTCGGTCTCTTCCGATCCCGCGCCGGACCGCCCCGGGAGGGCTCCCTTTCCGGCGCTTCATCGAGACGACGAACGAGGCGACCCGAAATCGACAGGCTGCGCGCCGGACCGGGGCGGCGGCTGCCGATCCCCTGAGGGGGAGAGCGCCGCTGGTGAATAACCGACCTGATTTCAGCGGTTTGACAGGTGGCTGGCACCTGCGCCCGAGCACCTGCGCCCGACCGCAGCCTAGAGCTGCCAGAGGCCGTGGTGGATTCCGCCCTGGAGGTAGATGGCGAAGGTGCCGTGGCCGGGGATCTCGAGCGGCGGGTGGGCGACCTCGGCGCCGGCCTCGACCGCCGCCGCGAGGGCCGCCTCGATGTCGTCCACCAGCCAGTAGGGCCGGACCACCGGCTGCTCCGACTCGTGCATCGGCGCCCGCACCCCCACCAGCCCGCCTCCCGCGAGCGCGGCCGTCCTCGCATTGCCGAGCCCGGCGTCCGGCTCGCTGAACTTCAGCTCATGCGCAGCCGCGTACGCGGCGCACACCGCATCGACCTGTCGGGTCACGATCTCCAGGTAGTGGATCTGCATGCCCGGCTCATCTCCTGTCGTCGATGATACTCATCGTCCGCCGAACGAAGGTCGGGTCCGGGGATGCCCTGGGCCGCGGTGCGTCAGGGCGCGCGCCACAGCTCCACGAGGTCGGTTCCATTGTCCTCGACCACCCGCCAGGTCTGCGGCAGATCCGGCAGGAAGCTGCGTAGCTTGGAGGCTTCCAGCATTCGCCGCGCGTTCTCCACCAGCACGCCGAATTCGTTCTCGCACCTCCGCTCCGAGGGCGCCGGATCGACGACCTCGCAGAGCAGATGCGTACGCAGAGCGCAGCGCGACGACCCCCTCGAGCAGCACGACCCCCGAGCCGCCCGTCAGCTCGTTCGCGGCCACGGCCACGCGCTCGTCCGGGGACTCGGCATCGACGGCGACGGCATCACGATCGGCGGACATGGCGACGATCCGGACGCAGCCTCTACCCGAGCCCCGGCGTCGCAAGGGCTTCGCGGACCGGCGCGAGGACGCTCTCGAGCTCCTGCCGGCTCGCCTCGGGCGCCTCGACCACGGTCTTGAAGATCTCCCGGCCGGCGAAGCGCGGGATCAGGTGCAGGTGGAAGTGGAAGACGCTCTGCCCGGCCGCCTTCTCGTTGTTCTGCTGCAGCGTCAGGCCGTCCGCGTGCAGCGTCGCCTTGAGCGCCCGGCCCAACCTGGATGCGACCGGGAGCAGGTGGGACGAGACCTCCGCCGGCAGCTCGTAGAGGTTGGCGAAGTGCCGGCGAGGGACGAGCAGCAGGTGACCCGGCTGGAGCGGGCGATTGGACCCGAAGGCCACGCACTGGCCGTCGCTCCAGACGACCGACGCCTCCCGCGTCCCGGCGACGATCTGACAGAACACGCACTGGGCGTCGAACTCGGCTCCCGGGCCCTCACCGAGAAGCGTTGCCGGGCCGGCGCACGCGGCGACGGCTCCGGCGAGCAGCCCGCGGCGCGAGATGGCGGATGCGAACTTGTTCACGGAGCCTCCTTCCGGGGCTCTCTGCGCCCCGGCGCCCGGACCGGCCGTCGCACGCGAGAGCCTCCGGCCGACGTCCCTCGCGGGAGAAGCGCTCCGGACGCGCTACTTCCGGGTCGAAAGTTTCAGCGGCATGTAGAGAGGACACCACGCGACGAAGCTCGTCAGCAGGAAGACGACGGCGAAGACGCCCAGGACGATGGCCAGAGTGCCGCCGATCTTCCCCATGTAGTAGAGGACGCCCACCCCCAGCGCGAGCAGCGTCCGGATCGTGCGATCCACCGTACCCATGTTCTTCTTCATGAATCCTCCGTCGCTCCGACGGCACCTAACCTAGCACCGTCGGCGGGGAGGACGGCCTGATCCGCTCTTGGGAGAGGATTCCGGCGACCCGTCAAGATCGACGCGCGAGCCGCTCGTCGAACTGGAAGGGGATCGCAGATCCGATGACCACCTTTCCGAAATCGGCATGATCGGGGTTGACGAGGAGATTGCACTCCTGTTCGATCACCACGCTGGGAACACGCAGAGCCAGCGACGAGCCACTCGACACCCAGGAGTCGCCGAGCCGGGCGAGCTCGGGAGGGGCGGGATAGGACTTCCAGTTCCCCGGCAGAAGCGAGCGATCCAAATCGGCGATTCCGGCGTCGGGGAGCTCGATCGAGAGGAGGGAAAATCCGGCGAGGTGGCCCGCGTCGCCCAGACCCACCAGGAGCTCGAGAGCTGCGAGCGCCGGCGACTCCGACGTGTAGACGAGCGGAACACCCGGAGAGTTCCAGCGACCCCCGTGGAGTCTCGCCCCCTCACCGTCGAACGCCGTGGCCAGGTGCTGGATCGCGACGATCCTCCAGGCAACGGTCACGCTACGAGAAGACCCCGTGCTCGATCCGCCCGACGGCCGCCTCGACCTCCCTGGATCCCACTTCTGTGCGAGTCAAGTCCCAGGGCACGGCTCCCCCGAGAATCGTCTGTGGCGTGGAGAGCCACCGCCGCGCTGCGGAAGCATCTCCCCCGAAGAGCTCGATGACTCGTCCGAACACGCGCCCCGTGCGCAGGACGCGGTCCGACTCGCCGGCAGTGAGGCGGCCTTCCTTCTTGCGACGCGTCATCGTTCGCTGAGGGATCTGCACGATCTCGAGCAGCCTCGCGTAGGGAAGGTCCAGATTCCGTTGGAGGCGAACCAAGGAGTCGAAGGAGAGACCTCGATCGACGCTCTCGAGAAGCCGGGCAGGGTCGAAATCGTCCAAGCCGAGAAGTAGGACGTAGGAGTGAGCTCCGGGCTTTCCCGAAAGTACGCAATCGACGAACTTGGCGACATCCGCTCCTTCGCGGACCCGGCCGGGTGGCAGGGAAGCGTGCGTCGTTTCGGCCATGTGGCCAATGCTACAGGCCAGATGGCCCAACGTCAAGGCTCAAGGTCGGGCCGTGGACTGGTTCAGCGCCACGGCGGCCCGGACCAGGGCCTTCAACGCCTTCTCGTCGATCTCCTCGCCTTCGTGGAAGTCGATCGCGCGCCGGACCCTGCCTTCGAGGCTGGAGTTGAAGAGACCTGAGGGGTCCTCGAGCGAAGCGCCCTTGGCGAAGGTCGCCTTCACCACCTTCTTGTAGGTCTCGCCGGTGCAGAGGATCCCGTCGTGCGACCAGACCGGTCCGCCCCACTTCCACTCCTCGACCACGTCCGGGTCGGCCTCCCGGATCAGCGCCCGGAGCCGGGCGAGCATCTCGCCCCGCCAGTCGCCCAGCCCCTCGATCCGCGCGTCGATCGACTCGGACGGAGACCCGACTCTCTTCGAACCGCTCTTCTTCATCTCACGCGCTCTCTCTCGGCCGGCATCGAGGGCATCCGCTCCATCCTAGGGCGACGAGATTCCGCGCCGGTGAGCGACCAGGGCCACGATCGCCCCGCCGAAGCACATTCCGGTGCCGATCAGGTGAACGCAATCCACCACCCGGATGGTCGCGAAGCTCGGGCGGGTCAGCATGGCGAGCAGGCTGAGCGCGCCGAACGAGACGAGGACGAAGAACACCCTGAGAAATGCGCGCCGATCGCTCATCGAAGCTCCCCTCTCGAGAGGAGACGATTCTGCACCGCGCCCCGACGCGGGTCAAACACGATCACCGGGGAGCCCCGAGATTCGCCTGGAGGACGCTCGGCCCTCACTCGATCCGCTCCAACCGGCCTCTCCGCCGTACGATGTTCTTGTAGTCCCACTGGATGTCTCGGGCCTCGAGCAGCCACCGCTTCAGGTCTTTCCGGTTCACCTGGTCGAACTCGGTGTAGCGCACTTCGGCCGTCTCGAAGCTGCCCTCCTTGGCGAGCCCCTCCTCGTCGAACGACTGGCCGCTCCAGAACAGGAGGCGGACGCAGTCGGAACCCCTCTGTGGTCAGTGGTAGTACAGGCGGCTCCCCCCCTGCTCTTACGACAGGCAGTCCGCTCACGTGGCTGATTCCCGAAATGTCCAACGGCTCGCGAGTCCGGTCGCGCGCCAAGCGCGTCCGCTGCGAGGCATTGTCAGGCGTCGACATCCCGCAGCCAGGAGAGTCAAACCGCCACCCCGAAGAGCGCACCCACCCCGGCGGTCAACGCCATGGCCAAGGCGCCCCAGAAGGTGACGCGCGAGGCGGCGACGATCACCGGAGCGCCGCCTGCTCTGGCGGACAGGGAACCCAACAGGGCAAGGAAGAGGAGCGCACTGCCCGAGACCGCCCACATCCGCGCCGGAGCCGGAAACAGAAGGACGATCAGAAGCGGAAGAACGGCGCCCACCGAAAATGTACCGCCGGAGGCAAGCGCGGCCTGAATCGGGCGAGCCGTCAAGATGTCGGAGATACCGATCTCATCCCGCGCATGTGCACCCAGTGCATCGTGCTGCATCAACTGGGTGGCCACGGTGGAGGCGAGTGCCGGATCGAGACCGCGCTTGACGTAGATCGCCGTCAGCTCCGCTTGCTCCAGTTCGGGATCGGCGGCAAGCTCTTCACTCTCTCGGGCCAGATCGGCGCTCTCGGTATCGGCCTGTGAACTGACCGAGACGTACTCGCCGGCAGCCATCGACATGGCTCCAGCGACCAGGCCGGCAACGCCCGCGACCAGGATGCCGTGAGAATCAGCCCCCGCTGCGGCAACGCCCAGGACGAGACTTGCAGTAGAGACAATTCCGTCATTTGCGCCGAGAACCGCCGCGCGGAGCCAGCCGATCCGTTGGGTTCGATGCCCTTCGCTTGGCTTCATTCGCAGTTCCTCGTATTGAGAGGTGCCTGATGACGTTGAACCCATCGCGGGCTAGACCTCCAGCCTCACTGCTACCCATGGATTCGGCTCGCGATGCTCCATGCAATCGCTGGACAGGCCCTGGCAACCGAGGAGGTAGAGGTTCGACGCCAGTGTTCGCGTCGTCATGGCTCGGGGGAGTCCGTGTCCAGCGCGCCCTGGTCCAGTTGCTCTCTGGCGGTGGTGGCCAGGAGCTGATACTTCTTGCGAAACGCGTCCAACGCCTCTTCCTCGAGCTCCTCCAGATCGAGCAGCGCGTTGTGTGCGCCCTTCGTCGCCCGTATCAGCTCGTCGAGCTTGATCTGAATGGCCTCGGTGTCCCGGTTCTGAGTGTTCTGAATCAGGAAGACCATGAGGAACGTGATGATCGTCGTTCCGGTGTTGATGACGAGTTGCCACGTATCGCTGAACTTGAAGATCGGCCCCGTGACGACCCAGACCACGATGATGGCCACCGCGATGGCAAAGACCCGGGGCCTGCCGCAGAAGTGCGCCGCCGACTTCGCGAACTTGGAGTACCACGTAGAGCTGCGCATCTGGAGTACCTCGTTTCTGACGCCCGACGTCGAAGGTCACCGGACGCAGGCAAGCGGAGCCTGCCGACCGTCCGGCAGATTGCAGCGTCAGGCATTGCCGCGTTCGTGAGTTGCCGACCGATCTGCTTGATAGACGAAGCCTCGGCATGATTCCAAATGCCACTCGCAGGGCCGTCCGACGGAACAGCGCCTCGTACCGCTCATTCGTGGATCAGCAGCGAGGATCGGTCGATGATCTCTCCCCCTTGGACGACGACTTCGAGGGTCCGCGTGTTCCGGATGTCCTTCAGGGGATCGCCTCCCAGCACGAGCAGATCCGCGCGCTTCCCCGGCTCCATGGTGCCGAAGACGTCCTCGGCTCCGAGCATCTCGGCGGCGCGGCGCGTCGCCGCGACCAGGGCCTCCATCGGGGTCAGCCCCGCCTCCACCATCAGCTCCAGCTCTTCGTGCATGCTGTAGCCGGGAAAGACGAACGGGTTGCCCGTGTCCGTGCCGCCGACGATCGGCACGCCGGCGTCGTGAGCCGTCTCGAGCGCCCGGAGCAGATTCCGGCGCCACGCCCAGTCGTCCTGCGGAAGGCGGCGTCTTCGGTGCCATGGGGGACTTCACGAGGCTCTGAAGGACCCGGGCCTCGACCCCGCTCTCGAGGAACGGGTCCGTCAGAACCTGAGACGGCGCGCCCCAGGTTCCGGTCCAGATGAACAGCGACAGCGTCGGGACGCAGTAGATGCCCTGCTTCGCCATGACCGCGAGAAGCTTGCCGTCGGGAGGCTCGGGATCGACCACGAGGTGCATCACCGCGTGGACATGGTGTGCGACCGCCACCTCCAGCTCGTCGAGCGACGTCGCGTGCGCGAAGACGTGCAGCCCGTTCCGGGTCGCCTCCTCCACCGCCGCCGCGACCAGCTCCGGGGGCATCTGAGGGTGATCGTCGCCGAACGCCTTGGGCCCCGACTCGATGACGATCTTGATCCCGTCCATGCCGGCCTTCGCCAGACGCTGGACGACCCGGCGGACCTCGTCCGGGGTCCGGACGACCCAGACGCCCCGTCGTGACCAGTCGTAGGTCGCAGCGTCCGCTCCCTTCGGCAGATCCATGATCGTGGCGATCGGATGGCTTCCCGGGACCGTGAGCAAGCCACCGGTCGCGTAGATGCGAGGCCCCAGCAGGCGGCCCGCCGCCCGACGAGCTCGCAGGTCGAGCACGTCGTCGAGGCCGCCGCCGGACGCGCCGACGTTGAAGATCGTGGTCACGCCGTAGTAGAGGAACTGCCGCAGCACCCGGTCCACGGTGTGCGCGTCGAACGGAAGGAGTCCCCCCGTGCCGAAATGAACGTGCATGTCGGCCAGACCGGGAATCACGAACTTGCCGGTGGCGTCGACGACTCGGGTGCCCTCGGGGATGACTGCATGGTCGGCATCGACGACCTGGGCGACGACACCGTCGCGGACGAGGATGGTGACGTTCGCCCGTACCGCGCCCCCCGTACCGTCGATCAGCGTGGCATGAGCGATGGCCAAGTTTCCCTTCTGAGCCAGCGCCGCCCCCACCCCTGCCATCAGTAGGGCGGCCACGAAGGCTGCCGACGCTCGGATCTGGACGCGTCTCATCTGGGTCTCCCTACGGTCTCGCGACCGGAACGACTGTTGCGAGCTCAGGCGCCCCTGCCCGGGCGAGACCGATACCGATCACGCTGAACACTGTCTTTTCGAGGAGTCTAGCTCACCGACCAGCGGGCCGGAGTTGCCTGGAGCGCGAGCCTAGCCCGGCGGCACGCGCACGGACTTCGAGCGACAGGTCGTCCGCCCCCAACCGTTGTTCCCGCAGAGCATCAGCACGTAGGGCTCGTCGGAGTGCAGCTCGAAGATGGTTCGCTCCCCGTCCGGCAGCTCGAGGTGGTTGACGCCTTCGACGAGACGAAAGACGTCGGGTAGCTGTCCCTCGGGGTCTCGAACGTCGACGATCGCCCCTCGCCCGGATTCGCCGCTGATCCGGATCCTCTCGACCCCGAGGCGGTACTCACCGAGGAATCTGGAGTCGATCACGAGCTCCTTGCCGTAGGCCGCGACCACGATCCCCGGCGCGGACCAGACCGTGAGCTTCAGACCGATCAGGACGCAAATCGCCGCAACCAGGACGAGATAGATGACCGCGACGCGGTAGGACGCCGGCTTCATGGCGGCCTATCGCGCCGACCGCAGGAATGCCGCCCAGTTGTCCGGGAGCTCGGCTTGGCCCGTGATCTTCAGGAACCGATCGACGGTGACCGACACTTCCCGGAGCTCGGCGGACACGACCAGGTCGCCGGCCGAGTTCCTGGCCTCGGCGTGGACGACCAGGGAGCTCCCGTTCCCGGCCCGCTCCACGATCTCGCCGCTCAGCGCCAGCTTGTCCGAGGTGCTGCCGGGGCGGTGGTAGGTCGTCTCCGCGGATCGCAGGAGCCAGATCTTTCCGGCCTGCCCGCCGGACATCGTGGCCACCCACGTCGCCAGACAATCGAGCGCCGTGAAGATCGCCCCACCGTGAATCACCCCGGGAAAGCCCGCCATCTCCTCGGTGGGCTCGAACGATCCGAGCAGCCTCGACGGCGTCTCTCCATCCTGGACCACCTCGATCCTGAGACCCCGGTGATTCTCGTGGCCGCATCCGAAGCAGGTGTTGCCCTCGAGCAGCTCCCGGTTCAACGTTCTCGACGTCATTTTCGTCTCGCTTTCACCGCTGCGATGCGGCCACTCTACTGCCTCTTCGGACACGGTGCCGGCGACGAGCTCCGTGCCAGCGCCGCTCGGCAGGCCGGCTCAGGAACCTGTCCTCTTCCCCAAGGAGTGATCCTGTCGAAATGCGAACAGCTCGAAGATCATGAAGATTATCTGGTTGCGAGGAAGCGCTCGACGAGCTCCGGCAGCAGCGGGACCACTGGGGGTCACGGGGATCGTGTAGTGGCTGGTGTTCGGGCCGGATGGCATCGGCGCCGGCATGGACCAGCTGTGTGCGTGCCTGGATCCTGGCGACGTCGGCGCCCCAGTCGAAGGTGCGCCGGGTCAGGTCACCGACCTTCCTGAAGAGGCTCGTCCGATCACATCGTCCTCACGTGGCGCCCGACTGGCCGGTGCGGCAGGGATCAAGTGCGTCATCGTCAGCCTTCCAGGCGCCGGTGGCCGCGGCATGGTCACGATCTGCCTGCCAGCAGCTCATCCAGCTGCGCGAACTGTTCGGGCAGGGCCTCCGCCGAGCCGGCGAGGGCTTCGTCGAGGGCCGCTTTCGTCGGGTAGAGCTCGTGTAGCGTGACCAACGTCTTGCCGGCATCTTCTTCGAACGTCACCGTGGTCACGGCGCCCTGATCGCTCTCTTCGTTCGTCCACACGATGCGCTGGTGCGGCGTCACTTCCCGGTACGTGCCGAAGAATGCCATCGGTTGATCGGACGCCGGATGGCGGAACACGAGACGATACGCGCCGCCGGTGCGCACATCCATCTCGCACGAGAGCAGCGTCAGGCCCGCCGACTTCGGGACCCACCAACGCTGGAACAGCTCGGGTTTGCTCCACGCTTCGAAGACGAGGCGCGCCGGGGCATCGAACGTTCGCGTCACGACGAGCTCGCGGTCGGACTTGCGTTCCACGGCAGTGCGGCTCATGGCGGTGCGGCTCATGGCGGCGGGGCTATCTTCTCTTCTTTCGGGCATCTGCCTTCTCCTTGACCTTCAGGTTTTCGACGATCTCGTCCAGCGCGTCGAAGCGTGCGCTCCAAAGTTGGCGGTGCCGCTCGATCCAGGCGGCTTCCTCTTCCAGCCGGCGCGCTCCGAGTCTGCAGGTCCGTACGCGCCCGACCTTCTCCGTGGTCACGAGCCCCGCCCGCTCCAGGACGCCGACGTGCTTCCTCATGCCCGTGAGAGTCATCCGAAACCTCTGGGCAAGATCGCTGATCGAGGCGTCCGAGCTTCCGAGCAGCTCGAGCACGCCGCGTCGCGTGACATCGGAGAGCGCGGCGAACGTCGTGTCGAGGCGGGCTTGATAGTGAACCATCCAGTTCACTATAAGGCACAACTGGGTGAATTGCAAGGGGATGACCCCAGGGGCGCAAGCCGCATGTAGCCCCTCTGGACCCGAGCCGTGCCTGCCGAGCGTGGCGCTCCATCTACCCCTCGATCGCTGCCGAGATCGAGCTCTTCGCCAGAAGTCGGGTCGCGACCCTGCCCGCCGCCCAGAGCAAGGGGGCTAGGAGGCTCGTGAAGGCGTCGCGACTACGCTGGAAGACAATCCAGCAACCTGACGATTAGGCTGAGCGGAGAGCGACGGTATGGCGCTCGGCCCGCGACTCGGAGGATGACCCGAAGAGGCGCGCGGACCAAGTGTCATGCCGGTTTGAGTCCGCTCGAGCCGAGGGTTGGGCGACGCTACGGTGGGAGGACACTACCGTTGAGCTCGACGAAGTGTCCCTGTTGAAACCGAGCGCCGAGCGTGTGCTCTTCGTCCCATGCCACCGTGTAGCCCAGTTCAACAGTCATAGTGCCGTCCAGCGGCGACACGGCGACGAACAGAGCTGTGACATGCGGCCAGACTTGGCTTGCCTCGCTGAGGTGGGGAAAGGGTTCGTCTGGTTGCGGCATTTCTCCGGCGGCAATTGCCTCGGCATAGGGACGATAGTGCTCGAAGAGCTCCGACTGGATCGCAGGAGCCCAACCAGGGACCAGGGTGCCCAGCATTCTTGCCGCTGCAAGAGCCTGCGAATCGGGTTCAGACTTGCTGCCCGACAGCGCAAGCGGCACGGCTGAGAAACCAGGCAATTGAACTGTGCCGCGCCACATGCCCCGCGAGCGGCTGAGCCGTCCCAACTCAGGATCCGTGTACGTGGGCGACTTGAATAGGCCGAACATCGGCAGTGACCCGTTCCGTCCCGCCTAACTAAAGCTAACGCTGCCAACCGCAAAGATCGAGGTGTGTGACGTTGCGGTACCAACGGATCTGGCCTTCGGCCTGTTCACGGCCTGGTGGCTCCCCGGTGGTGCCGGTCTTCTCGGATCGTAGGTCTCTCGTCGCGTGGGGCCAAGGCAGCGTTGTCGCTGGGCTAGACCTGGGTGCGGTCGAGATGCCTGTGGACGCCCAGGCCGCCCTCTGGCGCAACTCATCGGGCGAGCCTCGAATGGAGCACGCCGAAGTCCGTCGCGCCGATCGGAGTACCTTGGTCGCTGCCCTCGTCGCCCGCGCCCTCGATGCATTCACGCAGGAATCTCATCTGGGATTCGGGTAGACCACCCCTGCGGAGCCTGCTCTTTGCATACTCGAGGACTCGCTGGTGCTGGCGGCAGTTCGACTTGAACGACCAGGTTGCCGCCCCAATCACCAGGATGCTCGCCACATCACTCTCCGGGAGGTCCAGCCCAGCGTACTCGAGGATCTTGTCCAGGTACTCACCGTCACCGGTGGCAAAGAAGCTTGCCCACCAGATGTCCAACTTCGTGGGATCGACCTGCGAGTCGTCGCCCACGTACATGGCAAAGCGCGACTTGCCCTCCAGTATCTCCCTTGCTCTGTCGCCGAAGACACCCTCGGTGATCGGCCAGTCGTGCGCTTCCGAGATCCGCGCGATCATCACGGCCACGAGCACGCTGGCCCCATTGCCCAGCGAATCCAGCTTCTCGCGGAAACTCTCCGCTTGCTGTTGGAACTTCTCGAAGGATTCGCGCGAAGGATTCAGGTAGAAGTACGAAGTCTGTCTTCCGAAATCCTCGAATTCTTCCGCATAGGTCGACTGACACCAGAACGCGGCGAGAAGGATCATCAAGGGCGCAAGCTTCTTCATGTCAGCTCCAAGCGGATCGCGCGCTGCGCGGCGGACGTGCGAGTTTCAGCCACCTTTCGGAACGAATCATCAGACGACCTATTGCTTGCGCCCACAGTTCTGCACCGGGGTGTCACGAACATGTTGGCGCCAGCACTCGACTACCTTCACGCGCTCCTCCTCGGAGGCGCCGTTGAAGATGAATCCGCAGTCCCAGGCCGTGATCTGGTTCAGGATGGCCGCCACGGCATCGGTCACCACCTCTGGGCTGTACTGTCGAAATGCCTCGAAAGCACCCGGAAAGTCGTTGTCGAGCCTGAGGTAGCGAACCGGCAGCTTGCGCCGGTCGTCCATGCGGTCGACGAGCTGGGGGACGGCGTGGCAGCCGAGCGCGACGATGGAGTCGAACGCTTCCTGCTCTTCGTCTTGCGTCTGGGCCGCCAGTACGGCGTCGAGGCCTGCCTCGACCTTGGCGCCGATCTCATCCTCGGGAGTCGGCGCGCTCGGTGCCCCGAGGAATGCCAGTAGCAGGACGGTGAGCGTCAGGACCATGGGTGAAGACGCGAGTTGCTAGCGGAGCAGGCCTTCGCGATTCGAGAAGCGGCGCGGCTCCGTCGGCTCGTGCGCTCTCGAGTTGTCGACTCTACCCACCGTCCGTCGTCTCCATTCGGTACCCGCACGGGCAGACGAGGGTGGTCGGGTCGTTGAAGAACTGGCAGCTCGGGCACTGCCAGGAGGACTTCAGGCGCCGGCCCTTTCCCACGACCAGGAACAGGATCGGGAACAGCAGGCCGACCCAGACGACGCCCGCCAACAGGCCGGGGCCCCTGCCGAGCACCAGCGTGGTTGCGACGGACAAGACGACGTAGCCCAGGACCATGACCACGACCCAGGGCCAGCCGCGGCCGCCGCGGAGCTTCGCCAGCCGCGCCAGCGCGGCGCCTGCCAGACAGAGGAAGAGGATCTCGATCATGCCGACCCTCGATCGCACTCCGCCTGCGCGATGACCGCCGCGCGGCTCCCCGACTCGTGGAACATCGCCCCGGATGCTACGGCCGCCCGGCGGAGGCCGCAACGCCTGTCAGCTTCTGTCAGCGCAACGCCGGCGGTGGCCGCCTGGGCGGGTCGTTCCGGTTGCGTTGACTACGGGAGTCCGTCGTGGAGCTCGATCCCACCCAGATGTCGGCCGCGCAGGACGTCGAGGGTCACCCTGCTGCGACCGGAGCTTTCGACAACCACTTCGACCCTAATTCGCCAGGGATGTGGAGGCTCTCCCGCCCGTTGCTTCAGAGCGTCTGCGATCGCCTTCTCCGCCAGGGGTCTCAGGATTGCATAGCCCTTCTCGTTCGGGTGCACTCCGTCATCGCTGACTCCTTCCTTCATCTGCCCGTCGCTTCCGACGAGCGCGGAGTGGTAGTCGAGATAGACGAAGTGCGATGCGGCACAGTAGCGTGCCAACCAGGTATTCAAAGCGACGATCTGTGCCGCGGGCTCCGGGCCGGTGCGCCCCGGATAGTCCGCCGCAGGTGGCCCCCCCACGAGAATCGGGACGATGTGATGGAAGCTCGCCAGTTCCGCCATCGACCGCAGGTTGTTCTCGATCTCTTCGAGACTGGATGGCCCGGTGAAGCCGGCGATGTCCGCCAGTCCTCCCTGGATGATCACGACGGCAGGCTCGAGGTCGATCACGTCCTGGCGGAACCGGATGAGCATCTGAGCCGTCGTCTGACCGGCGATGCCGCGATTCAGGTACGGCTCGCCCGGGAAGAACGGGGACTTCCCGCCCCAATGCTCGGTGATGGAATCCCCGAGGAAGACGACCCGATTCGCCGGCGCGGCAGGCAGTGCCGCGTTCTCCTCCGCGTACGTCTCGAGCCCGCCGAAGTCCCGGATGCTGCGCAGGATCTCCCATTGCGGCGTGCCCTCCGCGGGGTTCGCTGTCGATCCGGTCCGAGCGCTGGCGCCTACGGTGACCAGTGCGATCCAGAAGAAGAGGAACGTTCTGACGAGAGAGGTCATCGGGGAGGTCCGTTCTGATTCGACGCAACCGTCGCCTTCGCGGCCGACGTCGGGCCTACCGCTTCTTGCCCCCGACGCCGGGCAGGGCCGCGACCTGCTTCATCCATGCCGCGATCTGGCGTTCGTCGAGGTCCTTCACGGATCTGAGCTCCACGCCCCGGGTGGACTTGCCCATCGCCACCGGCGTCACCGGCGGTACCGGCTCGAGCGCCGCGCCGTTCACGAACATGAGCTTGACGTGGCCGGCGAATCCGCCGCAACAGAAGCACCAGCCGTCGCCGACGCCGTAGTAGGACATGCCCCACTTCACCGACCGCTCGAGGCCGGGAAGCGTCTCGGCCGCCAGAGCATCGACTCTCTCCGCGATGCCGCGCTGCGGTTGCGGCAGGCTGGCGATATAGGCGAAGACCGGCTCGTCGCCGACCGCAGCCTTCGCCGGACTCGCCTTGCCGGTCACCATGGATTCCGGCAGCCGCGTGCCCGCCGTGCGCTCGGCCGGCTTCCCGACGACGGGCTTGGAAGCCCTACCCTTCTCGCGCACAGGCATGGCGGTCTCCCCCATCTCGGAAGCGTCTCGGCCCGAGGCCCAAATTCGGCCCCGGCGCCGAGCTTGCGCCAGCAGACTTCGTGACGTGGGGTGGCATGCCTTGTCGGACGGCAATCATGGAAAGCCAGGGCCTCCGTCCGAACGAGCACGACTACGCCTCGTCGTACGCTCGTTCGAGCTCCGCCACGTCGAGCTTCACCATCGTCATCATGGCATCCATCACAGCCTTCACCTTCTTCGGGTCCCGATCACCGATCAGCTCGGTGAATCGTCTCGGGACGATCTGCCAGGAGAGACCGAAAGGGTCCTTGATCCAACCGCATTGCGTGGGCTCCGCACCGGCCTTCACGAGCTTGTCCCAGTACTCGTCCACTTCGTCCTGATCCGCGCAGTCCACGTAGAGCGAGACCCCCTCGGAGAAGCTGAAGTACGAACCTCCGTTGTAGCCCAGGAAGAGTTGACCACCGACGACGAACTCGGCGGATCTGACAGGGCCGTCCTCGCCCGTGCGGGCGACGTTGCGCACTTCGGAATCCGGAAACGTCGCGGTGTAGAACTCGATCGCCGCTTCGAGCTGGTCGTCGAACATCAGGAACGGCGTCACCTTGTTCATGGCCTTGAGCCCTTTCCGGAAAGTCGGTCCAGCTACAGTGCTCGTCCTCGCCGAAGCAGCGCGGGTCGATGAAGTGCTCGCCCGGGGTCATCGCCTCGAAAATGTCCGTCGTGACCAATGTCGCCCGCTCGAGCGACGGGTCAGGGCGCGTTCTCTGCCCGCCCGAGCCTGCCTGCAGCCGACTGCTTGCCGCCCACCGCCGGCTCGAGGTGACCCGCTGCTCCAAGCCCGAACGGCGGCATGTTCCCGTAGAACGCTTCATACGTGCCAGGGGCCACTGCATAGGTTTCGTGCCAGATGCCCACGGAGCCGTTGTCTCCGACCGCCCTGTTGAATGCGCGCCAAGCGGGCAGGTGTCGAACATTCTTGTTCTTCGCGTACTCGAGGAGCTTTTCCATCGACCGCCAGTACTGAACCATGATGGAGGTCCTGGAGGTCCACATCTCGGCGTGCAGAAGCCCGAGGTGCGGTTGTTCCTTGAGCTCGCCGATCATGCGCGTCATCGCGGTGACGACGGGAAGCCACTTGTCGACGCGAATTGGCCGATTGATGCGCATGCCGATGAGGAACACCACGAACTCGCCATCGATGGAGGCCGTGAGGCGTTGGTTGCGCTGCATCTTTCATGCGCCCCGACTGGAGTTGATGCTGCCAGCCACGACGATCCGTGCGCGTGACGTCGTGGTGCCAACGAATCTCGCCCTCGGCCTGTTCATGGCCCGCAGACTCCCTGGTGGTGCCGGTATCCTGGAATTGTAGGTCTCTCGTCGTTGCGGGCCAAGGGCGGCGTCGTCACAGGGCCAACTCGAGTCGCGGTCGAGGCGGCCGCGCGCAGCTTGACCGCCGCTGCCTATGGACACGAGCACTGCAACGACGATCAGGTAGCCGGTCATGAGAGCCGCGCCAATTGGGATCTCGGCAACCACATGGCGCGGAAGTGTGCTCCTTCGCAGGAACCCGCCGAGGGTCGTGACAGGCCAGAAGACTGCGATGGCTGCGACGGTGACCGCCAGAGTCGCGGCGATCATTGCGAAGGGCACAGCGAGTGGGCCGCCAAGCAGTTCGCCCGCCAAGACCGCCCACGCAAGCAGCCCGAAGTACGCCACAACCGCGAACGTGGTGGCCGCGAACACCACGGTGCACGCGGCAATGGCGTGCTCGAGTGCGTACTGCACCGGACCCTTGTGCAGTTCGAGGACCGTTACTGGGCCGCCTAACGTTCGCAGCCACCGGCGCGCGCCCGGTGACCCTTGCCAAGCACGCCGCTGGCGCGCGCGTCCGCGTGGGCTGCGCTGTTAGAGGGCGTGTCGTACTTCATGCAGCTTGATCGTGCGAAGTGCAAGCATAGCCAACGCCGGGAATGCTATTAGATATAGCCAGCCAACGACTGGAAACAAGAGGTTCTCGGCGTCCACGACGCGCTTCAGAAGCGCGAACATGACCTGAGGCAACAGCGGATATGCGACACCCCACAAAGCGCCATGCACCATGGAGCGCGCCGACGCACGTAGGCGATTGTTCAGGAATAGCCCGACAACGGCAGTGACCACGAGCGCGACCAGGCACTGAACGAGCAGGCCCCACAGTTCAATCTCGAAGGCGGTCGATGGTGACCCTCGGAACTTCGGGTCGAAGGCGCCAAGCCAATAGACCGTAATTGCCGCGGTCGCTACGCCTGACAGCGCGGCACCCGCCAGGAAGCTACCGATCAATAGGACGATCGCCATTCATGCCCTCCAACGGATCCAGAGCTCGGCGGCGGGCCCCACGATGGCCAGCCGAGCGAAGCGTGCCGCGGCGCGGTTGGCGCCTCGGCTGGAGCGAATGGTTGGGCGACGAGGCACCTCCGAACATCGTCACAACATGAACCTTCGAATAATGCTCACTGCCGCCAGTACTGCGGCGACCGCAGCGAGAGCGAGCGTCGTCTTGCGTGCGCTCTGCTGGCCCAGGAGGTCAACACCGAGCGCCAGCAGCGCCATTGGGAGTGTGAGCTGAAGGATTCCGAAGAAGCCGCCAACGAGATCGGCAGCTACGAAGAGAATTGCCTCGACAATGAGCGTCCACGAGATCAGCTTCGTCTCCATGACTCCCTCCTCTCCAAACAGTTCGATCGGCGCCTAACTAGGGCCAAGGCTGCTAACCACAACAATCAAGTCGCGTGAACTTGCGGTACCAACGGGGTTGTCGGGGCTCTCGCTCATCGGTTGCAAGCTTTGTGGGGCTTCAGGCTTGCCTCGATTCTAGGTCTCTCTCGGCCGGAGGCCAATTGCGGCGTTGTCACGGTACCAATCCGAATCGCGGTCGAGGGGGCTCTGGACGCCGAGGCCGCCCCTGTTGAGGACCTGGAGAGCATCGTGGTCGTCACCTGGCGGTGGCCGAGGATCTCCTGGACGGTGCGGATGTCGTAGCCGGCCTCGAGCAGGTGGGTGGCGAAGCGGTGGCCCAGCGTGTGGCAGGTCACGCGCTTGATCAGGTCGATCCTTCTCGTGGCGGCGCGAACGGCGCGCTGGATCCGGTCGGGGTGGACGTGGTGCGGGCGACCGATTGCGCTACGATCGTGGCGACTTCCATGTCGACAAGGACGGACGCGCCGCCGTCGGGGGTGGGCCGGGGTCCTTTCCGGCCCCGCGGCGAGACTTCGCGGCTTCGAGCCGCGGCGCCGAGGTGGAGATGAACCCGTGAGCGCTCTCGAGGGGCAACGGTCCCCAGGCGGTAGGGCGGTCCCCTGGATCGGCGGCTGCCTGGCCGCCGGGCTCTTGAACTTCGTCGCGAGTGCCGCCATCGTCGTCCTCGGCACATTGATCCTCGGCCCGGGAGGCGGTCTCCTGGTCCTGCCCTTCTGGACGCTCCTAGCTCTTCTCCAGTGGATCTACGTCGCGCCGGCCGCGATCCTGGCGAAGCGGTGGGGCTTCGCAGCGGTCGGCAAGGGAATCTGGCTGGGCGGGTGGCTGGTCGTCGCCTGTAGCCTGCTGTACTGGGGGGGCCTGGGCGTGATGAACCTGGCCGACCAGCGGAAGGTCGAGGAGATCCGCCGCTACGATCTCGAGCATCCCCTCATCGCGCGGGAGATATCTGGCACGATCGCGGCCGCCGACACGAAGCACATCGAAGTCCGGACCGCCGAAGGCGTCGTGTCGATCGGGCTCGAACCTTCGACGTACTACCACCTCGCCCGCGGCCCCCACGACGAGACCCTGGCCTCCCCGGACATCGTCCGGGTCGGGGCCGAGGTCGTCGTCGAAGCGAGATCCCTCGACGGTGGACCGCTGTGCGCGGATCACGTGACGGTGGAGGCCTCCGAGGCGCCAGGGAGCCCGCCCAGCGACGAAGGGATCCCACCCGGACGGTGAGAAATCGAGAGACTCGCCCGGTTCTCGCGAGGAGGAGCAGCCATGGCCCCGATGGACAACATCGAGAAGCAGATCGGGACACAGTTCCTCGAGATCCTCGAGTGGCTCGACGACACCCAGGACACGATGGTCTGGCGCTACACCGTCTACCAGCAGTAGACCAAGATGGGGGCGAAGCTCGTCGTGCGCGAGAACCGGGTCGCGCTGCTCGTCAACGAGGGCGAGGCCGCGGTCCGGGTTTGAGCGGCGGGCCGCGCAATGCACCCTCCGCCGCCACCGGTGGCCAGACCGCACTCCTTCAGACGTCCAGCTTGCGCTCGCTCATCCACTTGACGATCCCGGGATCGGGGTGGGAGAAGAAGCTGCTCGTGCCCGTGTCCAGAGTGGCGATCTTGACCATCTCGTCCTCATCGAGCTCGAAATCGAAGATCGCCAGGTTCTCGACCATGCGCTCCTTGCGCACGGTCTTGGCCGGCGCCACGACGCCGAGCTGTACGACCCAGCACAGGACGATCTGGCCGAACGGATGCACCTCGATCTGGCTCACGGCAGGCTGGATCTCGTTGAGCGCCGAGATGTCCTTCGTCAGGTCGTAGATACCCTCGCCGCGCTCCCAGTAGTAGTCCTCGTCGAGCCGCAGCTCGGGTCCGTGAACCCGCTCGACGTGGACCAGCAGCCGGTCGACGACGCGGCGGAGGCCGGCGATCTTCACCGCGGGATACTCGAGCGCCGGGTCCTCCTCTCCGGGGCGACACGAATCCGTTGTCGGGCCGCGAGACGCGAATCCGGGCCGATGCGACCGTCCGCCCCTGCCGGACGCATCCGCTCGAACGAGTCGGGGCCCGCCTTCCCGGCACCCCCAGTAAGCCACCACCTCGGGAAACTCGGCTTCCCCGGAGCCCTTGACCATTTCGTCTAGACCATCTAGTCTACTCGCCGGCGAGGACCTGGACCCCTCGCCGTGGAGGAAGGGACCATGACTGGAAAGACATCTGAAGTCGGCTTCCTGCGCGCGATCCTCGAGCTCTTCGGCATCGTCCTGGTGCGATTCCGTCCTGTGCCGCGGCTCTGGGGTACCTGGCTCGTCGCCGCAAACGTGGCGGGCCTGTTCTTCATCGGTCACGTCGAGGCACAGGTCGCGCTGGGCGCGGTCGGCGTCGCCGTCGTCGCCCAGGCGCTGATCTACCAGCGCAGACGCTTCATCCGGATCCTCGGGGCGACCCACTTCTTGGTCTGGGTTCCGATGTTCCTCTGGATGGCGACGCGCCTGCACTCGATCCCGGCGGGGGAAACCGCTTTCCGCGTTTGGCTCGCCCTGCTCGTCGTCACCAACTCGATCTGTCTCGCCATCGACGCCTGTGACTCGACGCGCTTCGTCCTCGGCGAACGCCGCCCCTACTACGCGTGGTGATCCCGAGGCACACGGCGCTCCGGACCACCGCCCAGGAGATCGCATGGACACTCGAGAAAAGCTCGTCCACACCGCCGAGAGGCTGATGCTGCGCGGCGGCTACTCCGCAACGCGCGTGGACGACGTGATCCGCAGCGCGGGCTTGAGCAAGGGCAGCTTCTACCACTTCTTCGAGAGCAAGGAAGCGCTGGGGCTCGCGGCGCTCGAGAGCTACTACGCGGACCGGGTCGGACGCCTGGCCGCCGGTCCCCATGCCGCCGAGACCGATCCGCTCCGACGCGCCCATCTCTTCCTGGATCACGCCTCCCGGATCGCCCCGGACCTGTGGCAGGAGGGATGCCTGCTGGCGAGCTTCGCGGCGGACGCCGCCGGATCCAGCCCGGTCCTCTCCGACGCGCTCCGGAAGCGGACCGCCGAATTGCGCGCGCTGCTCGCCGACCTGCTCGCTCCGCTGGCCACGCCGAAGGCCACCGCCACCGACCTGGCAGAGCAGTTTCTCGTCTGCGTCGAGGGATCGATCGTATTGGCGCGCATCTACGGCGATCCCGGCCCTCTGCGGCGCGGCCTCGAGCGATTCCGGCGCGGCTTCGACAAGGCGCAGGACCGTGGCGGCTGATCCCTCCGGGAAGTGCTCGACCGCCCGGTCCAAGACGGGGCGAGACCCACCACCGCAGCGGGACGGGTCGAGCCGAGGATCTCGCGAGCCTCGCGGGTGCCCCGGAAGGCCAGGCGACCGTCCCACGAGCAGGAGCCTCCGGAAGCCGACCCGGGAACGCGCCTACCGGAGTGTGAGGAGCAAGGCGACGGTCCGGTGCGGCCCTCCTTCAGATCGCAAGCTTCGCGAAGGCCTTGGTGGGCGTCCCCTGATGGAAGATCATTCGCCAGCCCGTCGCCGTGAGCCGCCACACGGAAGACCGGTTCGTGTGGTTCTCCAACTCCCCGCCACGGGTCACGTGCGCGGACCTGTAGGTCAGCAAGGCCACCGCGTCGGACAACCGCACGAGCTGGAAGTCCTGCGCCCACACCTCGTACTCCGGGACCCGGTCGGCGAACTCGTCGAGGATCTCCGCTCTCTCGTAGACCCTGCCCGATCTTCCGAGCTCCCGGAACTCGGGATCGAGAAGCCGGTCGAGCTCCTCCCGATCGCTCCTCACCTCCGACCGATGAAGCGCCTTTTCGAGCGACCGCAGAGTCTTCAAGAGCGACATGGCACTCCTTGCAATCCAACGGATATGGAGCTCAGCGACGGAGCAGAAGAGCGGGGCCGCGAACACGATGTCGGTGAGCCCGGATCCGCCGGAAACGAGACCCCCACGGCAGCGCTCGCGGCAACGCGTGATCAGGCGGGCCGGTCATGAACGCCCTCTCTTGGGCTCGTGAATGTCTCGTCGAGAGGCACTTGCCCTTCCATCGTGAGGAACTCGTGGCGACTGCCGAGCGCCTCGCGCGTGCCGGACGCTACCACCCGAAAGCCGCAGCGCTCGTAACACGCGATCGCGCGGCCATTGCCAGCGCGCACGTTGAGTCGCACCGTGCGGATGCTTGCGGCTCGGGAGACCTGCTCGAGCGCCAGAGCGATCGCCCGAGAGCCGATCCCTCGCCCGTACAGCTCGGGATCGCCGAGCAAAACGCCCAGTAGCACCGTCTGCGGTTCGGCCGACTCGAGCCAGAGCGTGCCCACATCGTTGCCGCCGGCTTCGATGACCCACCAAAGGAAGCACTTCTCCGGGCGGGGAACGTAACGGGACATGTACGCCTCGCTACCGATCCGACGCGCCCAATCGTCGAGTCGCGGTCGATCGGCGTCGGTGAACGGCCTCGATGACGCTTGCTCGGCTTCTGGCCCAGGCGCTGGTTTCACAGCGAGCGTCTTCCCGGCTCTCCGCCGTCGTCGCTCCGCTCGAGCGAGAGTTCAGGCCTCGCTACGCTTGCTTGCATGCGGCGCATGCCTCGCGAGGCGAAGCCTCGGCATGACTGCGAAGACGAGCAGAAGCGCGACGTAGACCGAGCCCGACACCTTGTCTCGACTGTCGATGAACTCGGCGGGTGTTCTGTCCTGCAGGAGCGTCGCGAGAGTCAACTCTGCGGCGACCGAGAGGGCCAGGGCCAGGACTCCGGCCATCCATGACCTACTCGGCGAGCCAATTTCGGGGAAGCGGCGAAGGATGTATCCCGCAGCCACATAGATGACGATTGCCATGATCGGCATCTCCGCGAGCTCCGCCCAGCGTTCGCCGATGCGCGGGACCAGAAACGGAACCCGGAAAACCCCGAGAACGAAGCCCGCGCCCAGCACGATGGCGAAGTAGGCGAGACCCGCCTGGATGGTCTTCGACACGGCGGAGAGCGGTGGCGGTGGCTATTGCAGGCCTAACGAATCGTGAGTTGAGCGGCGGGCCGTACGGCGAGTAGTGCGCGCAGCGCACCCAGGTGCAGGCTGACCTGCAAGCTCCTTGAATTCGCGGAGCTTGCCGGCGTGGATCCTGAGCCTCGCAACACCCTGAATCTCACTCATTGCCTGTGCCTCGGGCGAAGCTGTCAAGAACTACGTGGGACCGCTGGTGTGCCGCCTAACTCTTGAGCTCACCTGCGGGCGCCAGACCGCGAAGCGGGCTGGCGAACGTCAGGTGGAGCGAAGGGTTAGGCCCCGGCGAGACGTTCGGGACTTGGAGGACGATTGATTCCATGCCCAGACCGCGACCCTAGATCGTGAATGTCCTGTGCACCGAGCTTGATTGCAACGGTGCGACCATCCAGAACGCGGACGACGCTTTGTAGTGCGACCACGTTGGGTAGGTCGACCTCAATGTACTCGCTCAACCTGAGGTGCTGGCCGTCGCAGATGCTGAACGACAAGGCGATGTCGTTGTCGGTACGTGCTTGGTAGTTGCCAATTTCGCGATTGAACGAGGTGACAACGGCGCGCATGTGCGGGGCCTAACTAGGGTTAGTGCTGCTAACGAGAATATTCAGAGCGTGTGAAATTGCGGTGCTAATGGGATTGTCGGGGCGCTCGCTCATCGGTTGCAAGCTCCGTGAAACCGCGGGTTTGGCTCCATTGTAGGCCCCTCGCGGCTCGAGGCCAATTCCGGCGTTGTCACGGTCCTAATCCGAATCGCGGTCGAGGGGGCTCTGGACGCCCAGGCCGCCCTTGTTGAGGACGTGGGTGTAGATCATGGTCGTGGTGACCTGGCGGTGGCCGAGGAGCTCCTGGACCGTGCGGATGTCGTAGCCCGCCTCGAGCAGGTGGGTGGCGAAGCTGTGGCGGAGGGTGTGGCAGGTCACTCGCTTGCTGAGGTCGATCGTCTTCGCGGCGGCGCGGACCGCGCGCTGGATCCGGTCCGGGTAGAGGTGGTGGCGGCCGAGGGCTCCGGTGCGTGGATCGTGGGAGTACTTCGGGCTCGGGAAGACCCACTGCCAGCGCCAGTCGGTGGGAGCGCCCGGGAGCTTGCGGTCGAGGGCGTCCAGAAGTCGGCGCGCTTCCTGGCGCGAGCGGACGACCGGCAGGCGCCGCGGACGCCGGGCCCGGACGGTAGAGGGGAGCTCGCCGAGGTCGATTCCGAGCACCTGACGGTAGAGAAAGAGCAGCGCCGCCAGCGCTTGGTTCTGAGTCGAAGCGACGACGTGGCGCTCGACCGCAGGTGGCTCAGGAAGGCCGCGACCTCGGTTGCGCCCAGGTCGCGCGGATGACGCCGGCCGTGGAACCGGACGAAGCGGCGCACCCAGTCGACGTAGCAGCGCTCCGTCGAGAGCGAGAGGCGGCGGCGGCGCGCCTCGAGGACGACCCGCTCGAGCAGCCGAGGCGGTAGCGACGCGGCGCCGCGGAGCCGGAGACTCTGGTTCCATCGAACCGGAGACGGATTCCCGCCGGCGGTCGTGCACGATCCGGCCGAAGTCCCATTCACGTGAGAAAGGGGAAAGTCGGCGGCTCAAGCGGGAGTGCGCCAGCTCCTCGCGGAGAACGCGCCGCAGGGTCTCCTCCAGGGGCTCCGCGGCGCGGCTCACGTGCTCGCGCAGGGCGGCGTTGATCAGGGTCTGGTAGTTGCCGCCGCCCGCTTCGTGGACCGCGCGCTTGAACCAGGCGACGACGTCCTCGTCGAGACGGATCGTGATCCGAACTTTGCCCCGCGGAACCGGCGCGACCGCGCCCCGCCTTCCCTTGCTGAAGTCGTATTCCTTGCGCATCAGCTCCTCGTAGCTCCGGCGCTCCGTGCCTGCCGACTCATCACAGTGTATGTACGTTTGTATGTATCGTCAAGCGAGAGCCCTCGCCGAGGCCGGGCGAGGGGCCGGAACCCGGTAAACTCGCCCGGTTCGCGCGAGGAGGAGCAGCCATGGGACTGATGGACAACATCAAGAAGCAGATCGGGACGCAGTTCCTCGAGATCCTCGAGTGGCTCGACGACACCCAGGACACGATGGTCTGGCGGTACCCCGTCTACCAGCAGCAGATCAAGATGGGAGCGAAGCTCGTCGTGCGCGAGAACCAGGTCGCGCTGTTCGTCAACGAGGGCAAGGCCGCCGACCTGTTCGGGCCCGGCACCTACACCCTGTCGACCCAGAACATCCCGATCCTGACCACCCTGCGCGGGTGGAAGTACGGCTTCCAGAGCCCGTTCAAGGCCGAGGTCTACTTCTTCAACACGCGGCTGTTCACCGACCTGAAGTGGGGCACGTCCAACCCGGTCATGATGCGCGACAGCGAGTTCGGCATGATCCGGCTGCGCGCGTTCGGGACCTACGCCATGCGGGTCGCCGACGCCAAGAAGTTCTTCGAGACCGTCGTCGGCACCCAGGGGCTGACCGCGACCGAGGAGATCACCGGCCAGCTGCGCTCGATCGTCCTGTCCAAGCTCTCCGACGCCCTGGCCGAGTCCAAGATCGCGGCGCTCGACCTCGCCGCCCACTACAACGAGCTCTCGGCCACCGGCAAGCAGGTCTTGGAGCCGGAGTTCTCGGCCTTCGGCCTCGACCTCGCGCGCTTCTTCATCGAGAACATCTCGCTGCCCGACGAGGTCGAGAAGGCGATCGACCAGCGCTCCAAGCTCGGCGTCCTCGGCGACCGCATGCAGCAGTACACCCAGCTCCAGACCGCCGACGCCATCGGCACCGCGGCCGCCAACCCGGGCGGCCTCGCGGGTGCCGGCGTGGGACTCGGCGCCGGCGTCGCCATGGGTCAGGCGATGAGCCAGGCGATGTCCGGAGGCGCGGCTCCGGGAGCGATGCCCGGCGCCCCGGGAGGCGGCATGCCGCCTCCGCCGCCGGCCTTCCCGCCGCGCTGGTCGTTGACCGTCGAGGGCAAGACCTACGGTCCGTACAGCGACGAGCAGCTGCGCGCGATGATCGCCTCCGGTCAGGTCGTGGTCTCCACGATGGCCTGGCGTCCGGGAGCGGCCGGGTGGGCGCCCTTGTCCACCTACGCCGAGTTCGCCTCGGCGGCGGGCACGCCACCGCCGCCGCCGCCGCCCGCGCCGCCGACCGGAGGCTGAGCTCCCGCGCCGGCCCGGGAGTCGCCGGGCCGGGGAGATCCAGGATGGCGTCCGACCCGAGCGAACCCAGATCTCGAGCTCCCGGAGGCGCGGCCGAGCCTCCGGCGCCGAGCTCCGTCCACGTCCACAAGTTCCCCTGCCCGCGCTGCGGCGCGGACGTCGTCTGGAACCCGGGCTCCGCCAAGGTCCGCTGCCAGTATTGCGGCTACGAGCGCGACGCGAGCGACGTCGCGGGCGCCGGGCCGGAGATCGTCCACGAGCGGCCGCTCGACGAGGGGCTCAAGGCGCCGGCCAAGGTCGGCTGGGGCACCGAGCGGCGCACCTTCAAGTGCACCAAGTGCGGCGCCGTCTCCTCGCTCGAGAAGGGCGCGGCGGCCTCGGCCTGCGCCTTCTGCGGCGCGCCGGCAGTGGTCGAGACGCCGGCGGACGCGAAGCTCGTCCGCCCCGAGGGCGTGCTGCCCTTCCGGATCTCGCGCCACGACGCGCTGGCCAAGTTCCGCCTCTGGCTCGCCTCGCTCTGGTTCCGCCCCAACGACCTGCGACAGAAGGCCGAGATCGAATCGATCCGCGGCATCTACGTGCCGTTCTGGACCTTCGACGCCCAGACGAACTCGCGCTGGCAGGCCGAGGCCGGCTACCGGCGCGGCTCGGGCAACAACGCCCACATCGAGTGGCGGCCGGTCTCGGGCACCCTCGACCACTTCTTCGACGACGTCCCGGTGCCGGCCTCGCGCGGCCTCGACGGCAACACCTCGCGCCACCTCGAGCCCTTCCCCACCGACCAGCTCGTCGCCTACGACCCCGACTACCTCTCCGGCTTCCAGGCCGAGGAGTACGGCACCCCGCTCGACCAGGCCTTCGCCATGGCCAAGGCGCGCATGGAGGCGACGCTGCGCTCGGCCTGCCGCGCCGAGGTCCCCGGCGACGCCTGCCGCAACCTGGTCGTACAGACGCGCTGGTCGGGGCTCGCCTACAAGTCGGGCCTGATCCCGGTCTGGATCGCCGCCTACGAGTACACCGGCAAGAGCTTCCGCTATGCGGTCAACGGCGCCACCGGCAAGGCCACCGGCACCGCCCCCTGGTCCGCGATCAAGATCGCGCTCGCCCTGGGCGTCGCCGCGATCGTCCTGCTCTTCTTCTACTGGCTGACCCACTGAAGACAGAAACAGAACCTTCTCTTTCTGCTTCTCGCGCCCCATCCTCGCCGGTGGCCGACGCCAACCGAACGGCCCAGGCGAGACAGAAGCCTTCATCGAAGGGAAAGACACTTCGGCATGCGCCCCGACTGAAGGCCGGACGGTGGCGCCCCGAACACCCCTTCATTGGAAGCCTTTCGTCTTTCCACCGCCGGACCGCCCCTCGGCGCCGCTCCCCGTTCCCCCGCCGAAAGGCGGAAAGGGCGGCCAGATGCACGGCCTCTCGCCTGGCCCGAGCGCCGGGCGAAGGCGACTCGATCACCCCTTCATTGGAAGCCTTTCGCCTTTCGCCTTTCGCTTTTCGGAGCCGGACGGATCCCCGGCGTGGTTCCCCGCTTCCCCGCCGACAGGCGGAACAGCTCTGGGGACAAGGAACCCCGGCTCGCGCCCGGCCCGAGGGCAGACGAAGCCCGACCGATCACCCCATAGGTGGAAGTCTTTCGTCTTTACCAGAAAGGTCTTCGTTTGTTCGGCGCCAGCTTGCGCTAGCGCCGGAAAGCGTAGGAGACCTTGAAGAAGGCCTGGCGCTCGGCGGGTTGCAGCACGTCGGCGTCGTCGAGCGTCCGGCTGTCGGCGTAGCCGACGTAGAGCACCGTCTGCCAGTTCAGCTTGTAGGCGAAGACCGCCGACGCCGCGAAGTCGCGCGAGCGGGGCTCGACCTCGAACGTCCACAGCTCCGGCCGTCGCCGGCTCGAGGTCTCCTGACCGATCAGGCGGATCCAGGAGCGGGCGTCGAAGTTCCAGGTCGCCTTGACGCGCGCGACGTCGGCGGTGACCAGGCGTCCGGAGAGCCCCGAGTCCGTGGTCACGTCGAGCGTCCGGCGCGTGTAGTAGGGGTCGATCGCGAGGTGCTTGCCCGAGTTGAAAGTGGCCCAGAAGGAGAGCGTCGTGCCGGTGCCGAGGCGGTCGTTGGCGAAGTCGATCTCGTCGCCGAAGACGCCGTCGAGCTCGAAGTAGGCGAAGTAGCGGTTGGGGTGGATCTGGAAGGTGGGCCGGATCTGGCGCCGACGGAAGACGCGCGTCACCGCGCGCAGGTCCTCCTGGGCGAATTCGAAGCGGACGAACGAGTTCCACTTGCCGTCGAGGCCGAAGCCGGGGACGATTTGCCGCTGCAGGAGATTGCCGTCCGCGTCCTCCGAGTACGAGCCGAAGGTGAACAGGCGGAGCCGCCGGATCGGACCGCTCGTGGGCCGATAGGTGTAGCCCAGCTCCTCGTAGCCCATGCGGTAGCCGACCTGCGGCAGGAAGCCGTTGTCGGCGCGGAAGCCCTCGGAGATGTCCTTCGCCTCGACGTAGTTGTCCCACTTGGCGTCCGAGTGGCTCCACCACAGGTCGGCGGCGTGGCCGGTGAGGTCCCGCCCGTCCCACTCGTCGGCCAGGTCGGGGCGGTTCGGCGTCTTCGACGTGCTCCACAGGAACTGTCCGTCGACCCGCTCGCTCTCGCCCGGGCGCCACTCGAAGTCGGGACCGACGACCCGGTTGTGCCCGCCGCCGTCGATCTCGCGGCCGGAGTAGAGGAAGCTGACGAACGAGTTTCCGATCTCGCGCCGGATCCGGCCGATCGCCACCGTCGAGGTGAAGTCCTGGGGCGCCAGGTCGGAGGAGTTCGAGCCCGGCAGCACCACCAGGCCGCCCCCCTGGTCCTGGCCGACCAGGAAGGTGTACTTGGTGTGCTCCGAGCCGCCGGTGGCCCGCGCCCCCCAGCGCGGGTCGGTGAAGGTCCGCGTGTAGATCGCCTGCATCGGGGTCGCGAACAGGTCCACGCTCTCGAGGAAGAAGGGCCGCCGCTCGGGCTGGAACAGGGCGAAGCGCTCGTTGGCGGTGAGCTTCGCGGTGTCGGACTCGATCTGCGAGAAGTCGGGGTTGACCGTCGCGTCGATCACCGTGTCGGGGGTCGGCAGGTACTTGACGTCGAGCCCGCCGGTGAAGTCGCCGCCGCCGTCCACCAGCCGCGAGCCGAGACCGTCTTCCGGGTGCTCGACCCGGCTGCCGCTGGCGTAGGGCGCCACGACCCAGTGGCGGCCGGTCGGGAGCCCCTGCAACCCGACCAGCTCGCGCGAGCTGCAGATGAAGCAGTTGCGCTCGCGCGGCAGCTTCGAGGAGAAGTACTGGTAGCGGAAGTCGCGCGGCCGGTTGCGGTAGAGCAGGATCCCCCAGTGATCGGGGTTGGGGTCGACGTAGCGGATCGTCGAGAAGGGGATGCGGATCTCGAGCTGCCAGCCCTTGGCCGTCCGCTTGGCGGCGGTCTCCCAGAAGAAGTCGGGCGAGTTGTCCTCGCCCGAGGCGTCGTTCGAGATGGCGTCGTACTCGATGCCGCTGGCGTTGACCAGGAACATCTGCGCCACCTTGCCGTCGCCGCGCGGATCCAGGATCACGCCGCCGTAGTCGGAGATGTTGCCGCCGCCGAGAGCGTCGTGGTCGCCGAGCTGGGCCTTGATCGCCTTCGGGTCGGGGTCGTCGAACTCGAAGGCGGCGTAGAAGTACTGGTCGTCGTAGGCCAGCCAAGCGAGGCTCTTCAGCCCGGGCGGGACCGGGATCGAGTCGCCCGGATTGGTCTCGTACCAGGTGTCGATCGGCTCGACGCCGGCCCAGCCGGGATCGGACAGGTCGCCATCCACCTGAATCGGCCCCGCCGCGCGGCCGATCCGGATCGGCGGCCCGTTGTCGGCGAGCCCCGCGGCCCCGGCCGACGTCGCGCAGATCCCGGTCAGGGCCAGGATGCAGAAGATCCGGGCCGTGGTGGACCTGAGGTGGGCGGCGGGCGTCAGGGCGTCGTCTCCGGTCTCGACCGTGGGCCGAGCGTCGGGAGGAGGTACGGACGAGCGGCCGGGAGGTTACGGCGCCGCGGGTCCCCGGCAGGCCCCTCCCGTTCCCGGTGGATGTCTCCCACCGCCGCGCCCTGGCGCGTCAGAGACTTTCAGAGATGGGAAGGCGAGGTCCCGGCCACAGCCGAGCGTCCGGGCGCTTCGGACGGCCCCGTGCCTCTCCCTTCCGTGGAAGTCGTTCCGCCTTTCGGCGGGAGCCCGAGCAACGGCGTCGGGCCGGACTCAGGTTCCCGTCTTCTCGAGGAACAGGGTCTGGGTCGGGTAGGCGAAATCGATCCCCTCCTGCTCGAAACGCTCGTGGATGCGCAGGTAGATCGCCTGGTTTCGGTCCATGTAGACGTTGTAGTCCGAGGACAGGACGTAGTAGACGGACTCGAACTCGAGCGCGGAGTCGCCGTAGGTGGCGAAGTGGGAGCGGTCGAAGCGCGTGTCCTCCTGCTCTTCGATCGCCTCCCGGATCATCTCCGGGATCTTCTCCAGCTTCTCCCGCAGCGTCTGATACGTGACACCCAGCCGGAAGACGACCCGCCTCTGCTGCATCCGCCCGTAGTTGCGCAGCCGGGACTTGAGCAGGTCGCTGTTGGAGAACACCAGCTGCTCGCCCCAGAGGCTGCGCACCCGGGTCGTCTTGAGGCCGACGTGCTCGACGTTGCCGGCCTGGTCGTCCACGACGATGAAGTCGCCGAGGACGAAGGGCTTGTCGAGGACGATCGAGAGCGAGGCGAAGAGGTCCCCCAGGATGCTCTGCACCGCGAGCGCCACGGCGATGCCGCCGACGCCGAGGCCCGCCACCAGGGTGGTGATGTCCACGCCGACGTTGTCGAGCGCGAACAGCAGCAGCACCGACCACAGGAGGAGCTTGGCGACGAATCCCATCGCGCTCACCGTGGTCGCCGCGCCGCGGTCGGTCTCGAGCTCCCGCTTCGTGTAGCGTTCGAGCCAGCCGGCCAGACCGGTCGAGATCCAGACTCCGACCTGGAGCAGCGCGGCGACGATCGCGACACGCCCGATCACGACGGCCAGGCGCGGCGGCAGCTCGAGCACCGAGGCGCCGACCCAGAGCGAGACGAAGAGGAGGAACCAGGACTTGGTCCGGCTCAGCGCGTCGACGAGCAGGTCGTCCCACTCCGTCTTCGTGCGCTCGGCGAACTTGCGGATCCGCCCGCGCACCCCGCGCTGGACGAGGCGCAGCCCGAGCCATGCCGCGAGCGCGGCCGCGAACGCCAGCAGCCACTGCGCGAGCGAATTGTGGAAGAAAACGGCGGCGAGACCCTGCTCGAGAATCGTGAACTTCATCTCCTGGCTCTCGAGTCTAACAAGCGCAGCGCGGGCTCCGCGAGGCGCCGTGGTGCGGAAGGGTCGTCCGGGTCCGCCTCAGCGTCCGATCCACGTCGGCCGCAGCAGCGGCTGGTCGACGGTGCGCGCGGCGCGCAGGTCGATCTCGGCGCGGATCCCCCAGTCGTGGTCGCCTTCGGCGTCGAGCAGGGCCTGGGTGACCCGCCAGCGCCGCTCTCCCGCCGCCTCGATCCGCGTCCACCGGTGCCGCCGCGCCTCGGGCGTGTCGAGCAGCGCCGAGTGCTCGGCGAAGAACGGCGCCAGCTCTCGCTCGAAACGCTCCGCGTCCCACAGGTCCGCGGGGACCGTCGCGACCCGCTCCGCCGCCTCCTCCCAGTTGCGCGTCGCCAGAGCGTGCACCAGCAGGTGCATCTCCGAGCGGACTCGGTCCGCCAGGGCGCGCGGGTTCTCGACCAGCTCGAGAACCCAGATCGCCTCCACCGCACGGGCCCGCTCGTCCTTGCGCCGGAGCAGCAGCTCGGGGTGGAGCAGGCTCTCCCACTCCTCGAGCAGCGAGGAGTCGGTGAGCTCGATCGTCGTCCGCAGCAGGGCCACGGCGTCGTCCACCGGCTCGGTCTTGGCTGCGGCGGGCACGTTCGATCCCAGCGTCCGGTAGAGCTGCGACAGGTAGCGCAGCAGAATGCCCTCGCTGCGCTGGAGCTGGTACAGGCGCACGTAGTCGTTGAACGAAGAGAACGTCTCGATCATCTCCCGCCCGATCGACTTCGGCGACACGTCGTGGCCGGCGACCCACGGATGCAGGCGCACGAAGGCGTCGAACTGTCCGGCCAGCCAGTCGGCGAGCGGCTTGGGGTGGGTGATCTCCTCGAGCCGTTCCTTCCGCTCCTCGTAGCCGATCCCATCCGCCTTGAGCTCGGCCAGGACGCGCTGCTTCTCGCGGTCGGCCTGGTGGCGGAGGATCACGTGCGGATCCTCGAGCACGGACTCGACGACGCTGACCAGGTCGCCCAGGTGGGTCTCCGACTCCGGATCCAGGTCCGCGACGACCTCGACCAGGAACAGCGAGAGCGCGTGGTGCAGCGAGAAGTCGAACTGGAGGTCGCGCGAGACGACCACCCAGAAGTAGTCGCGCAGCGTGTCGCGCCGCAGCTCCAGGATGCCGGCGCGCCCCAGCGACCGCACCAAAACCGCCGCCCGCGCCAGGTGCCGGCGCTTGGCCCCCTCCTCGTCATGGCAGGAGGCGATCAGGTCGCGCAGCGAGTCGAAGTTGCGCTTCCCCGGGTCGTCGATCTCCTCGTCGCGCTGGAGCAGCTGCAGCACCATGCCGTGGGTGACGTGGAAGCGCGAGCGCAGCGTCTCGGGTGGACGCTCGATCAGACGCTGGAAGGTCTCCTCGGTCCAGGTCACCTCGCCGGGGCGTGGCCGCGCCGCGGCGCCGCCGCGGCGTCCCTTGCGCCGGCTCTGCTTCCTCTCGATCACGTCCTCCGGCGCCTGCGCCACGACCAGGCCGCGGTCGTCGAATCCCTTCCGGCCGGCGCGCCCGGCGATCTGGCGGAAGTCGCGGACCGTGAGGATGTTGACCTTGCGCCCGTCGTACTTGGCGAGCTTGGTGAACAGGACGGTCCGGATCGGGATGTTGACCCCGACTCCGAGCGTGTCGGTGCCGCAGATCACGCGCAGCAGGCCCTGCTGGGAGAGCTGCTCGACCAGCAGCCGGTACTTGGGCAGCAATCCGGCGTGATGGAGACCGACGCCGAACGAGACGTAGCGCCGGATCTCCTTGCCGTACGGCGTGTCGAAGCGGAAGTCGCCGATCGCCTCCCGGATCGTCTCGCGCTCGGCGCGGCTGGTCAGTGGAGTCGAGGTCAGCGCCTGTGCCAGCTCGGCGCACTCCCGCTGGGTGAAGCTGACCACGTAGGCCGGCGACAGCTCGCGGTCGAGCAGATCCTGGATCGTCGCGTGCAGGGGCGTCTCCCGCCACTCGAAGTCGAGCGGCACCGGGCGGTCGTCGGAGGTCACCTGCGCGACCGGTCGGCCGGTGGCGGACTCGAGCTTGGCGGCGATCCCGCTCATGTCGCCGAGGGTGGCGGACATCAGCAGGAACCGGGTCGCCGGCAGCGAGATCAGGGGTACCTGCCAAGCCCACCCGCGCTCTACGTCCGAGTAGTAGTGGAACTCGTCCATGACGACGTCGGGCGCGTCCAGCAGCGACCCGCGGCGCAGGGTCATGTTGGCGAGCACCTCGGCGGTGCAGCACACCACCCGCGCCTCCGGGTTGATCGAGGCGTCGCCGGTCAGCATCCCGACGCGGTCGGCTCCCAGCTCGTCGCACAGGGTGAAGAACTTCTCCGAGGCCAGCGCCTTGATCGGGCTGGTGTAGAACGACGTCCTGCCTTGGGCAAGGGACTTGAAGTGCAGCCCGAGCGCGACCAGGGACTTGCCCGAGCCGGTGGGCGTCGAGAGCACGACGTGGTGCCCCGCCCAGAGCTCGAGCAGGGCCTCCTGCTGCGCCGGGTAGAGCTCGTAGCCGGCCTCGGCGCACCAGGAGAGGAAGCGGTCCAGGAGCTCGTCTTCGCCGGCGGCGGAAGCGGGCAGGAACTCGGCCAGCGGTCTGCGCCGCGGATCCGGCATCGGCCGATTCTCCCACTCCCGGGGTTTCGCCGTCGCCGGCGCCCTTCGCTCGGATACAATCCCCGGCGGTCTGGACATGAGAATCCGCGCCGAGAGACTCACCACGTGGCTCTCCCGGCCGCTGCCGGCGGCTGCGTCCCTGTCGCTGGCCTATTTCGCGACCGCCCTCCTCTACATCCGCTTCTCGAGCCGCGGCGTGGCGCTGGTCTCCGCCTCGGTGCCGGACCTCGAACGGCTCGAGCTGATCAAGGGGCAGCTCTTCGTCGTGGTCACGGCGCTGCTGCTGTTCGCCGGTCTCGCGCTCCTGCTGCGCCGCTTCGAGCGCGAGCGGTTCCGGATGATCGAGCTCGAGCGCGAGCTCACCGACGCCGAGGCCCGGCGCCTGCCGGCGGTGTTCGCGAGCTCGATCGCGCACGATCTCGACAACCTCCTGCAGGTCGCCCTGCTCCAGACGGAGCTGCTCGGCGCCGAGGCGGCGCCGCCTTCGGTCGCCGAAGCGGCCCGCGACCTCGAACGGTCGCTGCGCGAGATCTCGACCGTCGGCCGCAAGCTGCGCGAGATGGGGCGAGGGCGGAGCGTGTCCGCGCGACAGCGTTTCGAGGTCCCGGCTCTGATCGCGGACGTCCTCGCCCTGGCGCGCGCGCACGCGACGATCCGGATCCAGCAGGTCGAGCAGGACGTGGACCTTGAGGCGACCCTGCTCGGCGACCGCTCTCTGCTCGGCCGCGCCCTGTTCAACCTCCTGCTCAACGCGGCCCAGGCCTCGGGCGGCGGCAGGATCGCGTTGCGCGCCCGGCGCACGCACGGCGACGTCTGGATCGAGGTGCACGACGACGGACCCGGCGTGCCCGAGGAGATCGCGGGGAGCATCTTCCGGCCGTTCTTCTCCACCCGGAGCGACGGTGGAGGACTGGGCCTGGTTTCCGTGCGCGCCGCGGCCGAGTCTTTCCACGGCGGTGTCGACCTCACGCGCTCGCCTCTGGGCGGCGCCTGCTTCCGGCTCCGGCTGCCGATCAACCAGGCCGCCAGCTCCGGCTCGATCGCCCGTTAGAATGGCGTCCTCCCGCGCCGGGAGAGACCTCGTGCCACGCCTCGCCGCCATCGCCGTCGCCCTCTCGCTGCCGCTCGCCTTCGCCGTGGCGGCGGAGGCGGCGCGATCGAGCGTCGGCGAGGTGCCGCTGGCATGGAGCCCCTCGACCGGAGAGGACGGGCCGGCGGTCCCGACCGTCGACCTCGCGCCGCTGGCCGGTGTCCGCATCCGGATCGACCGTTTCACCGACGCGCGGGGCGGGACACCCGGGCTGATCGGCGAGAACCGCAGCGGAACGGGCGAGCCGCTGGAGGTGACGACTCCGGACGACGTCCCGGGATTCGTCACCGACCGCTTCCTCGCGATCCTGCGCGCGAGCGGTCTGCCGGTGGTGGACGATCGGATGCTGCGCGAGATGGGAGCCGACATCGTGGACCAGAAGGCGATACAAGTTCGACTCCGGGGAGAGATCCAGCGCTTCCTCGTCACGGAGGGGGATCACTGCGACGCCGAGGTGCGCCTGGGGGTCGTCGTCGAGGACTCTCAGGGCCGGCCGATCTGGAGCGGGACGAGCTCGGGCCAGGCCGGGCGCATCGCGCGCTCCTACAAGGTCGCCGACTATCAGGGGACGCTTTCCGACGCGCTGCTCGAGGCCACCGCGCAACTGCTGCGGTCGTCCGACTTCCTGCACGCGCTGGAGGGCCGCAAGTGAGCGCGCGCCGGGTCGTGGTCCTGGGCGGCGGCCGGGTCGGCGGCGCGATGGCGCTCGACCTCGCCCGCGAGGGGCAGTTCGAGGTCCGGGTCGCGGACGCCTCCGAGGAGACCCTGGCGCGGCTCGCCGCCGCGGGCCTCGCGACGGTGCGCGCCGACCTCGCCTCGCCGGAGGAGATCCGCCGGGTCGTCGCCGACGCCGACCTCGTCCTCGGCTCCGTCCCCGGTTTCCTCGGCTTCGCCGCGCTGCGGGCCGTGCTCGAGGCGGACAAAGACGTCGTCGACATCTCCTTCTTCGACCAGGACCCCTTCCTGCTCGACGCCCTGGCCCGGGAGCGGGGACGGATCGCGATCGTCGACTGCGGCGTCGCACCCGGCATCCCCAACCTCGTCGCCGGGCGGCTCGGCGCCGAGCTCGACCGGCTGGACCGGTTCGTCTACTACGTCGGCGGGCTTCCCGCCGTCCGCCGCTGGCCCTACGAGTACAAGGCCGGGTTCTCGCCGATCGACGTGCTCGAGGAGTACACGCGGCCGGCGCGCATGGTCGAACGCGGCGAGATCGCCATCCGGCCCGCGCTGTCCGAACCCGAGCTGATCGACTTCCCGGAGGTCGGCACCCTGGAGGCCTTCAACACCGACGGCTTGCGCACGGTGCTCACCACGATCGCCTGCCCCGAGATGAAGGAGAAGACGCTGCGCTATCCGGGGCACATCGCGCTGATGCGCGTGCTGCGCGAGACCGGCTTCTTCGGCAAGGAGCCGATCGACGTCCGCGGCGTCCGGGTGGCGCCGATCGACCTCACGGCGGCCCTGCTCTTCCCCATGTGGCGATTCGAGGAGGGCGAGGCCGACGTCACCGTCCTGCGCATCGAGATCGAAGGCGTGACCGGCGGGTCCCGGCGCCGGTTCGTCTGGGAGCTCCTCGACCGCTACGACGAGGGCACCCGCACCACCTCCATGGCCCGGACCACCGGCTACACGGCGACGGCCGCGGTCCGGCTGCTCGCGAGCGGTGCCTGGAAGAAGCCGGGCATCGTGCCGCCGGAGCACCTCGGGACCGACGCCCGGTGCTTCCAGGCGATGCTCGACGACCTCGCCGCCCGCGGCGTCCGGATCACCTCCCGCGAGGAGCCGGTTTCCGGATGACCGCGAACGGGGCACCCCAGCCGGCGGGCGCCGGCGGTGATCCGGGCGACGAGCTCCAGGTCTTCGGCTATTTCCACATCGCGCTCGGGGCGATGATCGGGATGGTGGCGCTGATCCCGGCCGTCTACCTCGCCATCGGGCACGAGCTCCGGGACGTCGACCTCAAGCAGGACGCGACCGGCGCGGTGGCGCTGACGGCTTCCGTTCCCCTCTCGCTCACGCTGACGGTGATCGGCATGGTCGCCGCGGGCGTGGTCGTCTGGGGCGGCGCGCGGATGCTGCGCCGCCGCGGCTGGCGGTTGTGCGTCGTCTCCTCGATCGTCGGCTGCCTGTTCTTCCCGCTCGGCACCCTGCTCGGAGGGATCACCCTGTCGCGGCTCTTCGACCCCGACCTTCGGGGCGCGTTCCGCGACGGCTGATCAGACCGCGAGCGGCAGCGTGGGCAGGAACCGGGGCGCGCGCCGCGCTCCGGTCGCCCGCTCGAAGGCGAAGCCGAAGCCGAGCAGCCGCGTCTCGCTCCAGGCCGGACCGAGGAACGAGACCCCCCACGGCAGTCCGTGGACGAAACCCGCGGGAACGGTCAGGTGCGGGTAGCCGGCCACGGCGCAAGGCGTCGTCGCCGAGCCGCCGTAGTGGTCGCCGTTGATCCAGTCGGTCAGGTACGCCGGGCCCATCGACGGGCAGACGAGCGCGTCCAGGCGGTCCTTGGCCAGCGCCGCGTCGATGCCTTCGGTGCGCGACAGACGCAGGTCCTTCTCGAGCGCCTTCGTGTAGGCCTCGTCGGTGAGCGGTCCCTTGGCCTCGGACTTCTCGAAGACCTCCTGGCCGAACCAGGGCATCTCGCGGTCGGCGTGGGCGGTGTTGAAGTCGATCAGCGCGGCCAGGGTCCGGGGCTGGCCGTGATCGGGCAGCTCCGCGAGATAGGCGTTGAGGTCGTGCTTGAACTCGTAGAGCAGGACGTCGAACTCGGAGTCGTCGTAGTCCCCGCGGTGGGGCAGCTCGACGGGATCGACGAGCACCGCCCCGGCGTCCGCGAGCGCGCGCAGGACGTCCACCATCTGGCGGTCCACCTCCGGGTGCCAACCGAAGAGATTGCGGGTCACGCCCAGACGGGCTCCGCGCAGCGCGTCCGGGGTCAGGCCCGCACGGTAGTCGCCGGCGGCCTTGCCCGCGCTCGCGGCGGTGGCCGGGTCGCGCACGTCGGTGCCGGTCATGCCGGCGAGCAGGATCGCGACATCCTCGACCGTCCGGCCCATCGGCCCGGCGGTGTCCTGGGTGTGCGAGATCGGAATCACCCCGGTGCGCGAGATCAGGCCCACGGTGGGCTTGAGCCCGACGAGACCGTTCATCGACGCCGGACAGGTCACCGAGCCGTCGGTCTCGGTGCCGACGGCCACGGCGCACAGGCTCGCCGAGGCCGCCACTCCCGAGCCCGACGACGAGCCACAGGGGTTGCGGTCGAGCGCGTAGGGGTTGTGGACCTGGCCGCCGCGGCCGCTCCACCCCGAGCTCGAGCGCGTGGAGCGGAAGTTGGCCCACTCGGACAGGTTCGTCTTGCCCAGCAGCAGCGCCCCCGCGTCGCGCAGGCGCGCGACGAGGAACGCGTCCTGGGCGGGACGCGCGTCCACCAGCGCCAGCGATCCCGCCGTCGTCTGCATCGCGTCGGCCGTGCCGATGTTGTCCTTGAGCACGACCGGGATCCCGTGCAGCGGCCCGCGCACGTGCCCCGCCTTGCGCTCGTGGTCGAGACGCCGGGCCTCCGTGAGCGCGTCGGGATTGGTCTCGGCCATGGCGTTGGTGCCGCCCGGACCCCGGTCCACCGCGTCGATCCGCCCCAGGTAGAGCTCGACCAGTCGCTCCGTCGTCCAGCGACCCGACGCCAGTCCGGCCGCGAGCTCGGAGACCGAAACCTCCTCGAGCTCGAATCCCGCGGCCGCGGCCGTCTGCTTCTCCGCGCCGCCGGCGGCGCCGGAGGCCGCCGCCTCGCCGATCGCGCCGGCCTTGCCCGCCACCGCCAACGCACCCAGGCCGCCCAGGAACCAACGGCGGTCCACTCCACCCTTCCGGTTCTCGGTATCGCTCACCTTGGAGGTCCTCCTGGCGGGAATCGTAGCGCTCCCGGGCCCGAGGCCGTCCCGACGGCCCCGCTCCGGCACCGCTCCCGCTAAGCGGCGAGGTCGGCCAGCGTCGCCACGAGCAGCTTCCAGAAGCGTCCGACCGAGGGGATGAGGACGCGCTCGTCGGGCGAGTGCGGGTGCTCGATCTGGGGTCCGAAGGAGATCATGTCGGCGCCGGGAAGCCGGGCTCCGAGCACGCCGCACTCGAGCCCGGCGTGGATCGCCCGGACCTCCGGGTCGCTGCCCAGGACCTGCCGGTGGACGGTCTTCATCCGCGCCAGCAGCGCCGACTCCAGGTTCGGCTTCCACCCCGGATAGCCCTCGCTCGCCGTCGCCTCGCCCCCGGCCAGGGTCGCGAACGCGGCCATCCGCTGCTGGACGGCGACCAGGGCGCTGTCGACCGAGCTGCGGTTGGCCATCGAGACCCGCAGCAGCCTCTCCTCGGTCCGGACGCGCGCGAAGTTGGTCGAGGTCTCGACCAGGCCGGGGATGTCGTCGCTCATCCGGAGCACGCCGTGGGGGAGCGCCGCGAGCAGCGCGAGGACGCGCTCGGCGGTGGCGTCCGACCAGACTTCGACGCCCGTCTGGGCCGGCTCGAGCGACCAGGCGAGCTCCGGATCGACCGCGGCCAGCTCGGCCCGGACGGCCGCGAGCGCCCGGCCGAGAGCCTGCTCGAAGGCGCCCCGGTCCTCCGGGGCGATCCGCACCACGGCCTGGGCCTCGCGCGGGATCGCGTTGGTCAGGTTGCCGCCGGTCACGGCCGCGACCTCGAACTGGAACTCGCGCCAGAGCGGTGCCAGGGCCCGCGCCAGGATCTGCAGTGCGTTGCCGCGCTGCAGGTGGATGTCCACCCCCGAATGTCCGCCGCGCAGACCGGAGACCCGGACGGCGAGCGTCGTACGCCCTTCGACGCCGAACATCGCGTCGAGCGGGATCGCCAGCTCGCTGCCCGCACCGCCGGCGCAACCGACGTAGAGCGCGCCCTCCTCCTCGGTGTCCAGGTTGAGCAGAGTGCGTCCGGAGACGAGCGCCGGCTCGAGGCCGGCCGCGCCGTCCAGCCCCGTCTCCTCCTCGACCGTGAACAGGAGCTCGAGCGGGCCGTGGACGAGGTCCTCCGCCTCGGCGACCGCCAGCATCGCCGCCACCCCGATGCCGTTGTCCGAGCCCAGGGTGGTGCCCGTGGCGTAGAGCCAGTCGTCCTCACGCCGGGGGACCAGGGCGTCCTTCGAGAAGTCGAGCTCGACGCCGGCGTTCTTCTCGCACACCATGTCGAGGTGGGACTGCAGGACGACGGTCGGCGCGCCCTCCCGGCCGGAGGACGCGGGCTTGTAGACGACCGCGTTGCCGGCGCCGTCGGTCTTCGCCTCGAGGCCGTGCCCGCGGGCGACCTCCAGGACGTAGTCGCGCATCGCCTCCTCGTGCTTGGAGGGGCGCGGAGTGGCGAGGATGCGGTCGAAATGCCGCCAGAGCGGTCGGGGATCGAGCTCGGAGACGAAAGTGGTCATGGCGGCATTCTACGTCTCAGGAGCCGCGCGCATCGACCACGCCCGAGGCGCCGGTGGGCTCCTCGACCGGGTCGCCGCCGGTCATCTGCAGCGCGACGACGAGCCTCCGGGCCTCGACGCGCAACGACGGCAGGCGGCTGGCGAACAGGGCCCCGCCCACCACGCAGACCAGACCGCCGAACGCGACCGTCCGGGGCGCCCCGATCCTCGACGCCGCCGCCCCGGCCAGCAGCGCGCCGAAAGGCGCCATGCCCATGAACATCATCGCGTAGGCGGCCATCACCCGGCCGCGCACGGAGTCCGGCACCAGGGACTGGATGACCGTGTTCGACGACGCCATCTCGACCATCATGAAGAAGCCCACGGGGACCAGCAGCGCCACCGAGAGGCCGAACGTCCGCGACGAGGAGAAGAGGACGAGGCAGATGCCGAAGGCCGCCGCCGAGACCGCCACCCACCTCCCCAGCCCGCGGATGCCGTCGCGCACCGCCAGGCTCAGCGCTCCGAGCAGCGCGCCGACGCCCGTGGCGCCCATCAGCACGCCGAGGGCGCCGGCGCCACCGTGCAGGACCGCGCTCGCGAACACCGGCATCAGGACGGCGTAAGGCATGCCGGTCAGGCTGACCAGCCCGAGCAGGAGGAGCAGGGCGCGCACCGGCCGATTGGCCCAGACGTAGCGCAGCCCCTCGACGATGCCCCCCTCGCCCGGCGCCGGACGCGGCGCGCGCGAGGCGCCGATGCGCATGGCCGCGAGCCCGGCGATCACCGCCAGGTAGCTCACCGCGTTGGCCAGGAAGCACCAGCCCTCGCCGATCCGGGCGACCAGCACGCCGGCGATCGCCGGGCCGAGGATCCGCGCGCCGTTGAACACCGAAGAGTTCAGGGCGATGGCGTTGAGCAGGTCCTCGCGGCCCACCATGTCGACCACGAAGGCCTGCCGGGTCGGGATGTCGAACGCGTTGACCAGGCCCAGGGCGGCGGCGAAGGCGAGGATCTCCCAGATGCGGATCCGGCCGGCGAGCGTCAACCCGGCGAGGCCGAAGGCGAGCAGCATCGAGACGGTCTGCGTCGCGACGAGCGTCCGCCGGCGATCGAACCGGTCGGCGACGACGCCGCCCAGGGGCGCGAGCAGGAACGCCGGGATCTGGCTCGAGAAGCCGACCAGCCCGAGCAACACCGCCGACCCGGTGAGCCGGTAGGCCAGCCACGACTGGGCCACCAGCTGCATCCAGGTGCCGATCAGCGAGATCAGTTGGCCGGCGAAGAAGAGCCGGTAGTTGCGGTGCCCGAGGGAGCGCAGCGCCGCCGGCAACCGGCGGCGCGGGGGCGCCACCGGAGCGGCGGCGGAACCCGTCCGCCCGGTTTCGCTCACGCTTCGGGGGTCTCGCCGACCTCGCGCCGCAGGTCCCACCCGCCGCGCAGGCGGCCGCCCAGGAACTGGCCGCCGAAGAACGCGGCGACGAACAGGGGCAGGGTCGCGAGGTGCCAGCCGAGGCCGGACGCGAGCCGCAGCCCGATGGCGAGCGGCACCGGGACGTGGACCGCGACGAACCACTGCCAGGAGAACTTGCGCACCCCCGCCCGCCAGAAACCGAACGGGAGGTTGAGGACGACGATCGCGGCAGCGATGATCCAGATCACGGTGGGATGCGAGCCTCGTTCAGCGGGGACCGGGGGGCCGGAGCGTCGCTCCTGCCGTGGCAGAAGGTAGCACGGGCGCGGCCCGGCGCCCCCCCGCCGGGGGGCGGTCCCGGAAGACAAAACGCCCCGCCGAAAGCGGACCGGCGGGGCGAGCTCAAGCGATCGGATCGATCCGGAGGACCGGATCGGGGTGGGGACTTACAGACGGACGACGTTGCGCGCCTGGAGCCCCTTTTGGCCCTGAACGACCTCGAACGACACGCGGTCACCCTCGTTGAGGCTGCGGTAGCCCTCGGCGAGGATGGCGGTGTGGTGGACGAAGACGTCCGGGCCGCTCTCGCGGGTGATGAAGCCAAAACCCTTCTCGTTGTTGAACCACTTCACAGTACCCTGTTCGGTCATACCCTGCTCCTTACATCTCCTGCGTGTTGCGTATTGATGTTGCGCGGCCCGCGGATCCGACCGCCGAAACGGGGCCTCCGGAATGGAGCCCCAGGAAAAGCCGGTATCGAAGGTGAATTTTGGGAATGGGGGGAAGGGTGTGAGGGCCGTTGGGCCCGAAGTCACAAGCAGTCTTGCACAAGTCCTCCGAAAAGGGAAGAGGGCCGCTTGCCGGTCAAGGACCCGGCTCCGGCGACTCGGGCGGCGGCGGCGCGGCCACCCGAGGCCACAGCAGCCACAGCCGCAGCGGCTGCTTCATCCGCCCGGCCGAGGCCTCGGCCTCCTCGCCCTCGCCCAGGAAGAGGTCCGCCCGCACCGGCCCCCGGATCGCTCCGCCCGTGTCCTGGGCCACGGTCAGGGTGGCCAGGGGGGCCGGGTCGGCCCGCCCGATCTCCGGCGCCGGGGGCAGCGTGGACTCCAGCCACAGCGGCAAGCCGTAGACGTGGAACGCCGGATCCACGGCCAGCGACCGGCGCGGCGTGAGCTCGGTCCCCTCGGCTCCGACCGGCGCGCTGCCCGGCAGCTCGCGGAAGAAGACGTAGGAGCGGTCGGCGTTCATCACCTTCTGCGCCTCGTCGGGGTGAGAGCGCAGCCAGGCGCGAATCGACTGCAGCGAGACCTCCTCCGGACCGCAGCGCGCCGCGCTCGACGAGGACCCGCCCGATCGCCGTGTAGTCGTGACCGTTCTGCCCCGAGTAGCCGACCCGGATCCGCTTCCCGTCGGGCAGCCGGACCAGCCCGGAGCCTTGGATCTGGAGGAAGAACAGCGCCACCGGATCCTCGACCCAGAGCAGCTCGAGCCCGCGCCCGCCGAGCGCTCCCGCCTCGATCTCGGCGCGGTCCCAGTACGGGCGAAATCGGCCGCCCCGGATCATGCCGGTGATCCGCCGGCCTGCCAGGTCGCGCTTGAACTGGCCCAGATCGAGGACTCTGCGGTCGCCCGGCGCGAAGTAGAGCGGGTGCACGTAGGGCCCGTGGCGCCTCCGGTCGCCGGCGAGCTCCGGCTCGTAGTAGCCGGTCAGCAGACCCTCGGCGCGCCCGCGGTCGCCCACCGCCCAGGGCGAGAACTCGCGCTCGAAGAAGGCTCGCGCCGCGGCGTCGTCCCCCGTTCGGACCCCCCGGGCTTCGGCGCAGACGCCCTGGAGAGCCGTCCCGAGCGCGGCCGAGAGCGCGCCTCCGGAACCCTTCGTCCCCGCGCGGCAGGAGGCCAGGAAGGCGGCGAGCGCCGGCGCCATCGGGTCCTCCGTCCACCCCTCGAGCTCCCCGAATCCCGCCGGTCGCAGGGTGCGCTGCGGCGGCGCCGGGGGTCGGGGCCCGGGAGGCCCGAGGCCGGCGATCGGGATCGCGACCGGTGCGGAGCCGAGCTGGACGAGGGCCCACCAGGCCACCCCGGTCGCGGCGGCCGCGGCCAGTCCCAGGGCGACGGCGGCAGCGCGCCAGCGGGGCCCGGGGTGTCGGGGAGCGCGAATCGGGGTTCCGGTTCGGTCCTAGAGCTTGAGGACCAGGAGCGTCATGTCGTGCGGATTGCCGTCGGGATCCGCGCCGTAGCCCGGCACCTCGTAGGAGCGGAAGCCGAGCTCGGTCAGGACGCGGATCGCGTCGGCCTCGAGGTCCGAGATCAACATGCAGTTCAGGTGCTTGAGACCCAGCGACTGGGCGGTGTCGATGAAGTGGTTGGCGAGCAACGAGCCGAGACCGGCGCCGCGCCACGCGGGGTCGATCGTCCAGCGCACCCGGCCGACCAGGCGCAGCGGCCCCCGGTCGCGCCGGTGCAGCGTGGCGTCGGCGACGATCTTCCCGCCGTCCAGCGCCAGCAGCGGGAAGACCCGTTCGTAGTCCAGCTCCCGCCCCCAGCGCTCGATGACCTTGCGGTCCTCCACCCGGTCCCAGGTGAAGCGTCGGGTCTCGACGGGCAGCCGCTGGAAGAACTGGTAGAGCGCCGCCACGTCCTTGCGGGCGAAGGGGCGCAGGAGCACGCGGCGGCCGTCGCGCAGAACGGCCTCCTGGGGAAAGCGATGCGGCATGGACTCCCTCCCTCGGAGTGTCGAAAGACCCGCGCAAGCCTACCACCCGCTCCTCCGGCGGCCGGCGTGGCGGACGCGCCCCGGCGCGAGCCGGGACGCTTGACGACGCGCCTCCGCTTGCCTACTGTGACGGCTTCCGCCGGGGCGCGTCCCGTCTCCACCGGAGCGCTCCGCAGACCACCTACGAGAAAGGACCCGAAATGCGCACGTCGTTGCTCGTCTCCCTCGCCTCGCTCGTGCTCCTCGGCGCCGCCGCGCGCGCCGACCAGCCGTCGGCCGCCCCGGCCGCGAAGGCCCCCGCGGCAGCGGCTTCCGCCGCCGCCAAACCCGCCGAAGGCGCGGCGGCGAAAGGCCTGGCGACGGACGACGAGCAGGCGCTCTACGCCGTTGGGCTGGCGATGTGGCGCAACCTCTCCTCGCTCGAGCTGTCGGCCGACGAGCTGAAGCTGGTCGAGCGCGGCCTGGAGGACGCCGCGGCGGGCCGCGAGCCCGCGGTCACGCTCGAAGAGGCGGGGCCCAAGATCCAGACCTTCCGCAAGGCGCGGCTCGATCGTCAGGCGGCGAAGGAGAAGGAGCTCGGCCAGGCCTACCTCGACAAGGCCGCGGCCGAGCCCGGCGCGGTCAAGAGCGATTCGGGCCTGGTCTACATCGAGACCGAGGCCGGGACCGGCGCCTCTCCGGTGCCGACCGACACCGTCAAGGTGCACTACACCGGGACACTGGTGGACGGAACCGAGTTCGACAGCTCGGTGAAGCGGGGACAGCCCGCCGAGTTCCCGCTGAACCGCGTGATCAAGTGCTGGACCGAGGGGCTGCAGAAGATGAAGGTGGGAGGCAAGGCCAAGCTGATCTGCCCCGCCGATATCGCCTACGGCGACCGCGGCAGACCGGGGATCCCGCCCGGAGCGACGCTGGTCTTCGACGTCCAGCTGCTGGACATCGTCAAGAAGTAGATCGGGGGACGGGCGCGGTCAGCCCTCCGGCCAGAGCGCCGGCCGGACCGCGCGCGCCTCGCCCGCGCGCAGGGTGACGCGGAAATCGCGCTCGACCGCGTGCGGCGCGAACGACCCGATCCGCAGGTCGCCCTCCAGCGAATCGGCGGGGTCGGCCGCCGCGCGCAGGACTCCCAGGAGCTCTTCGGGGCCGACGTTGACCTCGAAGAGCTCGGCGCGCACGTTGCCGCCCTCGCGGTCGACGCGCACGTCGCCCTCCGGGTAGAGGCCCTCGAAGTTCTCGATCAGATCGATCAGGCGCTGCTCGGCGCCGCTCGGTCCGGCGAAGCGGAGCGACCCCGACACCCGGGCCGAGAACGGGTCGGCGACGCGGAAGATCTCCTCGACGTCCACGGCCACGGCGTGCGACCAGTCTTCCCGGGGCCATTGCACCCGGATCCCTTCGTGGTCCACCACCAGGCGCAGGAGCAGGCCCTCGCGGTCGCGCAGCAGGAGGGTGCCGCCGGCCATGTCGTCGCGGCCTTTCGCGGGCAGACGGTCGAGCAGCGAGATCAGCTCCGCCGGGACCGCCGAGATCGCCGGCGAGCCGCCCGGTTGCACGTGCCGGACGACCACCGCGCGCTCCTCCGGCGAGTACTCCAGCCACTCGCCCCGGAACCTCGACAACCTCTCGCGGGTCTCCGGGTCCACCGTCCCGAGCCCGATTCGGCCGACGCACTCGAACTCGCGGATTCCGCTCATTCCTTCGCCTCCCCGGCGGGCACCTCCTCGGGCTCGGATTCCGGGAAGTGCTCGACCCGGACGTCGAGCGTCGAGGCGAGTGCGGTCGCTTCCTTGGTCAGGGCCCGGCCGATCACCAGGCGCTGGATCTGGTTGGCTCCCTCGTAGATCTGGGTGATCTTGGCGTCGCGCATGTACTTCTCGATCGGGTAGTCACGGCAGTAGCCGTAGCCACCGAACATCTGGACGGCCTCGGTCGTCACCTTCATCGCCACGTCGGTGGCGAAGACCTTGCACATCGCCGCGTACTTCGAGGTCCCCGGATGTCCGCCGTCGATCATCCGCGCGGCGGAGTAGACGAGTTGGCGCGCCGCCTCGATCTCCGTGGCCATGTCGGCAAGCCGGAACTGGGTCGATTGGAAGCTCATCACCGACTGGCCGAACTGCTGGCGCTCCGAGGTGTAGCGCATCGCCCAGTCGAGGGCGCCCTGGGCCAGGCCCACGGCCTGCGCCGCGACGCCGGGGCGGGCGCGGTCGAGGGTCTGCATGGCGTTGCCGAAGCCCTTGCCCTCGACGCCGCCGAGCAGGTGCGAGGCCGGAACCCGGCAGCCGCGGAAGTGCAGCTCGTGGACGGGAACGCAGCGGATCCCCATCAGGTCCTCGCGCTTGCCGATCTCGAAGCCGGGCGTTCCCTTCTCGACCACGATCGCCGAAATGCCGCGGCTCCCGCGGTCGGGTCTCGTCGAGGCGTAGACCGTGTAGAACGAGGCGGCGTCGCCGTTGGTGTTCCACTTCTTGTCGCCGTCGAGGACGTAGTCGTCGCCGTCGCGGACGGCGCGGGTCCTGAGGCTTCCCGCGTCCGACCCGGACGGCTTCTCCGAGAGACCGAAGGCGATCAGCTTGTCGCCCGACGCGATCGGCGGCAGCCACTTGCGCTTCTGCTCCTCGGTGCCGCCGACGATGATCGGGAAGCTGCCGAGGGCGTTGACGGCGTAGGCCACGCCCACGCCCCCACAGGCCCTCGAAAGCTCCTCGACGACCACGCACAGATCGAGCACGCCGGCGCCGGCTCCTCCGTACTCGCGCGGGATCCAGATACCCATCAGGCGCGCGGCGCGAAGCGCCTCGATCACGCTCCAGGGATACTCCCCGGTGCGGTCCAGCTCGGCCGCCACCGGCCGGACGGCCTTCTCGGCCACGTGGCGGGCCCGCTCCTGAAAGTCCAAAGTCGAATCCGAAAGCAGCTCCCTCATGGCCTCCCCCCGTGCGAGTTCCGATCCCGGAAAAGCTAGTCGACGACGTCCGCCGACTGCGCCACCCCCGAGGGTGGCGCTTGCCACCTGCACCGGACGGGCGGCGTCCTCAGCCCAGCCCGGGCGACGTCCCGGGGGTCGCGACGACGATCTCCGTCGGCACCCCCCAGGCGACCTGATACCCGTGATGCACGACCGACCAGTCGGGCGGCGTCACGAAGCGTTCGAGCTGGATCGGGCGGCAGCCGCCCACCAGCGACGGCGCGAGCCGGAAGAGCCCGCGCCAGATTCCGATCAGCATCCGTGACCCGGCTCCCCGGCCGAAGGTCAGGCTGGCCAAGCCGAGCCGGCCGTCGTGGGCGAGCAGCCGGCGGGCATCGCCCAGGACCAGTCCGATGTGCTCCGGCTCGAGCAGGTCGAGGACGTAGGTCGAGACGAAGCGGTCGCAGCCGGCCACCGCCAGCGGCAGCGGCGACACGCCGTCCGTGAGCGTCACCCGGGCCCGGGCGCCGAAGCGCGCGAGCCGGCGCCTCGAGATCTCCACCATCTTCGGGCTGAGGTCGAATCCGGCGTAGGTCGCCGTTTCCGGAAGATGCTCCGCGAGCAGGCGCTCGGCGAGCCGCCCGGTGCCGCAGCCGAGCTCGACCACGCGCCGCGAGCCCTTCAGATCCAGCGCGGCGACGAGCTCGGCGAGCGCGCGATCCTCGTAGAAGGCCTGGCTGTCCAAGGTGGAGCCAAGTCGGTCGTAGATCCGGCGGATCCGTCTGGGTGCCAGCATCGGGGTCGTCCGGCCCCTATGCTACGCCGCCAACATCGCGTTGTCGGCGTGCTACGATTCGTCGGAGTCCAACCCCTTGGAATCGAACCTGGCGACCGAACCAAAGGACACCCGCGCCGCGCCGTTCCGGCTGCACGTCGTGCCTGCCGACGGTGACCAGTTCGACCACTGGCTGACCGAGGACTCCCTGGTCATCGGACGCTCCTCGAGCGCGGGCCTCGCGCTGCCGGACCGCTACCTCTCCCGCCAGCACTCCCGGATCTTCCGCCGCGGCGAGCAGCTGTTCCTGGAGGACCTCGGGTCGCGCAACGGCACGTTGCTCAACGGCGAGCTGGTCGAGTCGCCGCACCCGCTCAAGGCCGGCGACGTGGTCAAGGTCTCGGGCAGCGTCATCACGCTGCACACCGGGGGCCCCCGCTCCGAGCCATACTCCTCGAGCAGCAGCGGTCTGGGCCGTTCCGTCTTCCGGCGCGCGTCGGATCTGGTCGGCGGCGGTCCGCGCCAGACCGGCGGCGGCGACACCGCCGCCTTGGAGCGCTACGCCGACCGCCTCAAGCTCCTGCACGACGTGCACGGCGCCCTGGCGCAACCGATCTCGCTGGCCGATCTGCTCGAGATGATCCTGGACCGGGCATTCGACCACCTGAGGCCGGAGCGCGCGGCGATCTTCCTCAGGGGACCGCAGGGCGAGCTGGTGCGCGCCGCGAGCCGGTCGGCCGTCGGCAACGAGGCCTTCCTGGACTCGCAGCGGCTCGCCGAGGAGGTCATCGACAAGGGACTCGCCGCGCTCGTCGTCGACGCCCAGACCGACGCGCGCTTCGCCGGCGCGCAGAGCATCCTGAGCTCCGGCGTGCGCAGCTTGATGGCGGCGCCGCTGCTCACACCCGACGGCGTTCTGGGCATGATCGCTCTCGACTCCCGCATCGTCGTGCGCCAGTTCCAGGACGACGACCTGGAGCTGCTGGCCGGCCTCGCCGCGGTGGCAGCGCTGCGGATCCGCAACGTCGCGCTGGCGGAGGAGGCGGCAGAGCGGCGGCGAATGGAGGAAGAACTCGCCCTCGCGCGGCGGATCCAGGTCGCCCTGCTGCCCGCCCATGTTCCCGAGATTCCCGGCTACGAGATCCGCGGCGGCAACGTCCCTTCGCGTGGCGTCTCCGGCGACTACTACGAAGTGCTCGAGCGCAACGACGGCCGGGAGTGCGTCCTGCTGGTGGCGGACGTCTCGGGCAAGGGCATCGCCGCTTCCCTGCTGACCGCCAGCATCGAAGCGCTCTCGGCGAGCCCGATCGAGGACGGCTTGGCTCCCGACGAGATCTTCACCCGCCTGTCGCGACAGCTCTACCGACGGACGCCGCCGGAGAAGTACGCGACGGCCTTCGCGGCGGTGGTGGCCGCCGAAGACGGAAAGCTGACCTACGCCAACGCGGGCCACAATCCCGCCCTCCTGGTGCGGGCCGGCGGCGAGATCGAGACGCTGGGCGCCACCGGACCGCCGGTGGGCCTGTTGCCGGTGGCGGCCTATCACGTCGAGGAGAAGCGTCTGGGAGCCGGCGACCTGCTCGTGCTCTACACCGACGGCATCGTCGAGGCGGTCGATCCGGACGACGAAGAGTACGGCCTGGATCGACTGATCTCGGTTCTGCTCGCCCACCGCGACGCCGATCTCGCCGTGTTGACGCAGGCGGTCGACCTGGATCTCGCCGCCTTCGTCCGCGGCGTTCCCTACGCCGACGACCGCACCATCGTGGTGCTGCGCCGCCAGGCGTCCTGAGCCCGTCGCCGGCTCAGAAGAAGCGCGCGACCAGGATCCGGTGGCCTTCGACGCGGAAGCCCAGCGTCGCCTCGCCGGAGTCGCCGGCCGTCAGCGAGGCGCGCCATCGGTAGACCGGGGAGAGCGTGTCGGCGAGACGCTCCTGGAGCTCCTCGAAGCGGCCGCTCAGCTCGTAGCGCGCCGCAGCTTCCTCGCTGTCCCACACGCTCAGGCCGATGAAGCGCTCGGGGTGGGGAACGCCGTGCAGCAGGAGGACCGCCCCGAGGCCGTCGAAGCTGGACTGAGCGATGCCGACCTCGGCCCGGTACCGGCGGTCGAACTCCTCCAGGTGGCTCGACTCCACCCGCGCCTCCGCCGTCCGCGCGTAGAGACCGACGGCGATCGCCGAGCGCAGCTGGTCGGGAACCAGCAACTCGGCCGTGTAGCCCTCGACCTGCAGATCGTCGGGGGCGCCCGGGTCGTCGTCGCCGCCCGCCATCAGGGCGTCCGCCTCGTTGAGCAGGCGCCCGAAGCGGCCCTCCCGGTCGTAGGCAGCGGCCTTCTCCGGACCTTCCCAGAAAGTGATCGAGGTCAGGTGCCGCTCGCGCCGGACGCTGTGCAGGACAGCGGCCCCCAGGCAGCCGTCGATGCCGGCGAGCACGTCCAGGATGCGGTCCCCGTAGAGCTCCACGAAGGGAGTCAACGCGCCGTCTCGAACGCCAAAGCGGAGGAAGCGGGCGATCATCGCGATCTCCTTCCGAGTCGGCAACAAGCCATCGGGAGTTCGCCCGCACTCTAGCAAGGAGACCGGCCGGGCGCTGCCGCTACAATCCCGGTGCAATTCCTGGAGGTCCGATGAACCACCCTTTCCCCCGTCACATCCTGCTACCGCTGGCGCTCCTCGCCTCGGTTCTCGCCGCCGGCCCGGCCGCCGGCTCCGATCCCGAAACCCCACTGCTCGGCTTCTCGGCGGACGGCGCCGCGACCGAGCGCGCGCTCGAGCAGCGGCTCGACGCCGCCATCACGCCGGCGGAGCAACGGGAGTGGATGAAGCTCCTGAGCGCCCACCCGCACCACGTCGGCTCGCCCGGGGACCTGGCCAACGCCGAGTGGCTGCGCGACCAGTTCACGAGCTGGGGCTATCGGACGCGGATCGAGACCTTCCAGGTCCTGTTCCCGACGCCGAAGAAGCGCGTGCTCGAGATGACCTCGCCGCGGCATTGGCGGGCCCGTCTCGAGGAGCCGGCGGTGCCCGGGGACTCGACCTCGGGCCAGAAGAGCGAGCAGCTCCCGACCTACAACGCCTACTCCGTCGACGGCGACGTCGAAGGCGAGGTCGTCTACGTCAACTACGGCGTGCCCGCCGACTACGACGAGCTCGCCCGCCGCGGGATCGACGTCCGCGGCAAGATCGTGCTGGCGCGCTATGGCGGAAGCTGGCGCGGGATCAAGCCCAAAGTGGCGGCCGAGCACGGTGCGGTCGGCTGCGTCATCTACAGCGATCCCGCCGGTGACGGCTACTTCCAGGGCGACGTCTGGCCCGATGGAGGTTGGCGCTCGCGCGACTCCGTCCAGCGCGGCTCGGTCGCCGACATGCCGCTCTACTCCGGCGATCCGCTGACCCCCGGAGTCGGCGCCACCGCCGACGCCCACCGGTTGCCGGTCGCCGAGTCACCGGTGTTGACGAAGATCCCCGTGCTGCCGATCTCCTACGGTGACGCGCAGCCGATCCTGGCCGAGCTCGCCGGCCCGATGGCGCCCGAGGCTTGGCGCGGCAACCTGCCGCTCCCCTACCACCTGGGGCCCGGGCCGGTCCGCCTGCACCTGGCGCTGGCCTTCGACTGGAGCCTGAAGCCGATCCACGACGTCATCGCCGTGCTGCCCGGCTCGGAGTGGCCCGACGAGTGGGTGATCCGCGGCAATCACCAGGACGCCTGGGTCGACGGCGCGATGGATCCGCTCTCCGGCCTGGTCGCCCTGCTCGCCGAGGCCAAGGCCGTCGGCGCCCAGGCGGCGGCCGGATTCCGCCCCCGGCGCACCGTGGTCTACGCCGCCTGGGACGGCGAGGAGCCGGGCCTGCTCGGCTCGACCGAGTGGGCCGAGACCCACGCCGAGGAGCTGACCGCCAAGGCGGTCGCCTACGTCAACACGGACTCGATCGGCCGCGGCTTCCTCTCCCTCGGCGGCTCGCACTCGCTCGAGCGCTTCTTCAACCAGGCGGCGCGCGACGTCGCCGATCCGGAGACCGGCGTCTCGATCCTCGAGCGCGCCCGCGCCCAGCGGATCCTCGACGCCGGCGCGGCGAACGTCGAAGCGCGCGACGAAGCCCGGGACCGTCCGGACCTGCGCCTCGAAGCTCTCGGCTCGGGATCGGACTACACCCCGTTCCTGCAGCACCTCGGCGTCGCCGCGCTCGACTTCGGCTTCGGCGGCGAGGAGCAGTACGGCCAGTACCACTCGATCTACGACTCCTTCGACCACTACGTCCGCTTCGGCGACCCCGGCTTCGAGTACCCGGCCGCCGCCGCCCGCCTGGGGGCGCGCCTGGTGCTGCGTCTGGCCCAGGCGGACGTGCTGCCGATCGAGCCCGAGGCGAGCGCGGCGCAGATCGCCGACTACGCCCGCGAAGTCGAGAAGCTGACCGCCGACGAGCGCGGTCAGGCCGAGGAGCGCGGCCGTCTGCTGGCCGGACGCACGTTCGAGCTCACCTCCGACCCGACGCAGCCGCTGCTGCCGCCGCCGGCGCTCGACGCGGTGCCGTTCCTGGAGTTCGCGCCGCTCGACAACGCGGTCGCCCGGCTCGCGGCCGCGGCACAGACCTTCCGGACCTCGCTCGCGGCGTTCGAGGCCGGCGGTCCCGATGCCGCGTCGGTCGCCGCGGTCAACCGCTTCCTGGCCGGTTTCGAGCGGCTCCTGACCAGCCCGGACGGCCTTCCCGGACGCCCCTGGTACCGCCACGAGATCTACGCCCCGGGCCTGTACACCGGCTACGGCGTCAAGACGCTGCCGGCGATCCGCGAGCCGATCGAGCTGCGCCAATGGACCCAGGTCGACGGCCGCATCCTCGACGTCGCCGGACTGCTCGACCGCGCCGCGGCGGCGCTCGATGCGGAGTCGACCCGGCTGGCGCCCGCCGGCGACTAGGAGGGCTCGGAGAGGCTTCCGGCGACCGGCGTCGCGCCGGCCGCGGACGGGTCGCCCGCCATCGCCAGCCCGACGGCGACGGCGAGCGGGATCGTCCCGGTTTCACCCGCCGACTCCGCGGCCGCCGCGGTCAGGGCTTCGGCGGGAACCAGGTCGAGGTGCCGGGCGACCGCCGCAGCGACGGCTGTTGCGGTCCCGTCTCGCGGCAGCCGGCCCGCCGTCCGGCCGGCGGATCCGGCGGGATCGAGCACGACGACCGGCGCCGGTAGGTCGGCCGGCTCGCACCCCGCGACCGCGAACAGGGCGGTGCCGGCGTCGATCCGCGAACGGTAGCGCTGGACCTGACGGCGCCCGGGCTCGCTCAGGACCACCACCGCGTCCGGCCGCTCGACCGCGGCGTACTCGATCGGCTCGGGCGAGAGGATCAGCTCGGCCAGGCTGTGGCCGGTCTTGACCGTCACCGGGTAGTCGCTGCGCAACGCCACGTGCAGACCGCAGAGCATCGCGGCGCGGGCGAGCAGGCGGGCGGCGGTGCCCACCCTCTCGCCCGCCGAACCCGCCAGCACGAGCCGGAAGGGACGCTCGAGGGCGCTCTCGAAGCGCGCCGCGACGGCCTGCGGCGCGAGCGCGCCGGCCCCGTCGCCGGTGCAGGTCGCGCGGTAGGAGGCCCCGAACTCCGGGGGCTCGACCCGGCGCAGGAAGCCCGCGGCGAAGCCGAGCTCGTCGAACTGCTGGAAGACCGCCTTGCGGGTCAGGCGGTTGCGCGGTGCGTAGTAGGCCGTGCACGGTTCCCAGATGTCGAGCACGGCGAAGCCGGGATGCCGGACACCTTCGGCGATCCGCTTCGCCAGGTCGGGGTCGAAGCTCGTGCCGCGATAGACGAAGCCGGCGCCCCCGGCGGCCACGGTGGCTCCGATGTCGAGCGGCCGCTCGAGGTGGCCGTGCGGCGTCGTCGAGGTGATGGCGCCGGTCGGCGTCGTCGAGGAGTGCTGCCCGCCGGTCATGCCGAAGTTGAAGTTGTTGAAGATCAGCAACGTCAGGTCGAGGTTGCGGCGCGCCGCGGCGAGCAGGTGCCCGCCGCCGATCCCGACGCCACCGTCGCCCATCAGGACGACGACGATCAGCGCCGGGTCGGCGAGCTTGATGCCGCTGGCGTACGTGATCGAGCGGCCGTGGAGACCGTGGAAGGCGTGGGTGTCGAAGTACTGGTCGGACAGACCCGAGCAACCGATGTCGCTGACCAGCACGACCCGGCGTGGATCCACGGCGAGCTCGACCAGGGCCTCGTCGAGCCGGTCGAGGATCGAGCCGTGGCCGCAGCCGGGACAGAACGGATAGGGCGACGCGTTGCGATAGGTCGTCCAGCGGCGGACGGAGACGGCGCCGGGATCGCTCACGCCCAGCCCTCCAGGAACTGCTCGGGTCCGATCAGGCGGCCGTCCACGCGCTCGATGCCGACCACCTCGCGATCCGGCGCGAGTCGCTCGATCTCCCGCCGGTACTGGCCCAGATTGAGCTCCGCGACGACCACGCGCTCGACCGATTCGATCGCCCGCGAGAGCGCGGTTGCCGGCACCGGCCAGAGGCTGCGCACGGTCGCCGCCGAGACCGCCTTGCCGTCGCGGCGCGCGGTGCGCACGGCCTCGCGCTGGGCGCCCGCGGTGACGCCGTAGCTCAGCCACAAGGTGCGGGCGCCGGGTTCGAGGTCCAGCTCGACGTCCTCGATCTCGTCGCGGTGGCTCTCGATCTTGGAGTGCAGGTGCGCGTTGAGGCGGGCGACGGTCGGCGGGTCCTTGGTCAGGAACGCCCGCTCGTCGTGGGTCGAGCCGGTGAAGCGGAGCCCCGGCGCCTCCGCGAACGGTACCAGCTCGGGGACCTCGTCGGCCGGCTCGTAGCGGTACGGGAGGAACCCGGCGTCGGCGGCGGCGTGACGCAGGCGCGGCGACCGGCCGCTCGCGCTCGCCCCGCCGTCGCCGGCGGCGCCGAGCTCGACCGTCGTGGTCGTCAAGTTGAGCTCCTTGTCGGTGAGCAGGAAGACCGGGCAGCGGAACCGGCGCGCGAGCTCGAACGCCCGCCGCGTCAACCGGTAGCACTCGGGGATCGAGGAGGGCGCCAGCGCGATCACGGGATATCCCCCGGAGGTCCCCCAGCGCACGAACTGGACGTCGCCCTGCCCGACGGTCGTCGCGCCGCCGGTGGACGGTCCGAGGCGCTGGACGTCGACGACGACCAGCGGCACCTCGCCCATGATCGCCAGGCCGACGTTCTCCGAGTAGAGGCTGATGCCCGGACCGCTGGTCGCGGTCATCGCCCGCGCCCCGGCCATCGCGGCTCCGATGCACATGCCGATCGAGGCGATCTCGTCTTCGCCCTGGATCGCGACGCCCCCGACCCGGGGCAGCTCCTGCATCATCGCCATCAGGATCGGCGAGGCCGGCGTGATCGGATAGCCGGCGAAGAAGTCGCAGCCGGCGGCGAGCGCACCCCGGACGATCGCCGTCGAACCGTCGATGAGCTCTCGCATTCGCCCGGACACCCCCCCCGGCGATGCTAGAGACTCGATCTGCCCTCCGCCCCGCGCCCCGGCACGGGCTCCGGACCCCGCCCCGGCGCGGGAGCGGTTATAGGATCGCGAGAGGAAACCTGTCGATGAAGACCCTGGCAAGCTACCTGAGCGGTCGCTGGTACACCGCGGACCGCGACTTCCGGACCCTCCTCGACCCCGCCACCGAAGAGCCCGTCGCGCAGGCCTCCTCGGCCGGCGCGGACTTCGCCGCGGCCCTCGAGTGGGCGCGCTCCGTCGGAGGGCCGGCGCTCGCGGAGCTCTCCTTCGGCCAGCGCGGGGAGATCCTCAAGGCGGTCTCCAAGCACCTGCGCGGACACCGCGAGGAGCTGCTCGAGCGGTCGCGGATCAACAACGGGGCGACCGAGTCCGACGGCGCTTTCGACGTCGACGGCGGCGGCGGGACGCTCGCCTACTACGGGGCGCTCGGGATCGGGCTGGGCGACCGCCGCCACCTGGTCGACGGCGACGGCGTGCAGCTGGGCCAGACCGAGAGCTTCTGGACCCGCCACGTGCTGGTGCCGCGCCGCGGGCGTCGCGGTCCACGTCAACGCGTTCAACTTCCCGGCCTGGGGCTTCGCCGAGAAGTTCGCCTGCGCCTTCCTCGCCGGCGTGCCGGTGATCACCAAGCCGGCCACCGCGACGGCGCTGACGGCGCACCGGATGGTCGAGCTGATCCTCGAGTCCGGCCTGCTCCCGCCCGGCTCGCTCCAGCTCGTCGTCGGCGCGACGGGCGACCTGCTCGACCGGCTGGGGCCCCAGGACGTCTTCGCCTTCACCGGCTCGGCGGCGACCGCGCTCGCGCTGCGCGGCCGGTCCAACCTGCTCGCGGCGAGCGTGCGCGTCAACGTCGAGGCCGACAGCCTCAACGCCGCGGTGCTGGCGCCGGACGTCGAGCCGGGCACGCCGCTCTTCGACCTCTTCGTGCGCGACGTCGCCCGGGAGATGACCCAGAAGGCGGGCCAGAAGTGCACCGCGGTGCGCCGCATCCTGGTTCCCCGCGAGCGCGAGTCCGCGCTGCTCGAGGCGCTGACGGCGCGGCTCGCGAAGTCCGCGCCGGGCAATCCGGCGGACCCCTCGGTGCGCATGGGCCCCCTGGCCACCGCCGCGCAGCTCGCCGACGCCGTGGCCGGCGTCGCCGAGCTCGGCGCGGCCGCGCGGCTGGTTCTCGGCACGGGGGAGCGCGTGGACGGCGCTGGCGTCGCCCGCGGGGAAGGGCTTCTTCCTCGCGCCGACGCTTGCTGCGCGCCGAGCAGCCGCTGGCCGCCGCGGCGGTCCACGAGCGCGAGGTCTTCGCGCCCGGTCGCGACCCTGCTGCCCTACTCCGGCGCGGCCGACGAGGCGGCCCGCATCGTCGAGCTGGCCGGCGGCACGCTGGTGACCTCGGCTTACGGCGACGACCGGGAGTGGCTCGCGGCGCTCGTCACCGCGGCCGGTCACTCGACCGGTCGCATCTACGTCGGCTCCTCGGGCTCCGAGGGTTTCGGCTCCGGCGCCGCGCTTCCCGCGTCGGTCCACGGCGGACCCGGCCGCGCCGGCGGCGGCGAGGAGCTGGGCGGCCTGCGCGGACTCGCGCCCTATCTCCAGCGCGTCGCGCTCCAGGGCGACCGCGCCCTGGTCGACGACGTCGCCGGCGCCTGAGCGGCCGTCCGCCGGGGGGAGTATCCTCGGGCCGGACGATCCGCGACTCGCCCGGCCCCAACCGACCTGCCCGGAGGTGCGGAATGAGCCTGACCATCCGTCCCGTCGAGTACTTCACCACCACCCTGCGCGAATCCTCGGAGGCCGCCTCCCGGCTGCTCTCGCAGCTCGCCGGCGTGGGCGTCAACCTGCTCGCCTTCAACGCCATCCCGGTCGGCCTCGAGGCCACCCAGCTGGTGCTCTTCCCGGAGGACGGCGCGCTGCTCGAGACCACGGCGAAGACCCTGAAGCTGGACCTCGCCGGCCCCGATCGCGCCTTCCTGATCCAGGGCGACGACGAGCTCGGCGCTCTGGCCCAGCTCCACGGCCGCCTCGCCGCGGCCGGCGTCTTCCCCTTCGCCTCGAACGGCGTCAGCGACGGCCGCGGCGGCTTCGGCTACATCGTCTACGTCCGCCGCGAGGAGTTCGAAGCCGCCACCCGCGCGCTGGGGACCTGAGGTCCGCGTCCCTTCCCGGCGCGCGATTCCGTAGAAGGGGTCGGAAGGATCCCACGATGAGCGTCCGCCTCCCGGCGTGCGTGCTGCTCCTCCTCTCGCTCGCCCCCGCCCTCGGGGCCCAGAGCACCTGCATCCCGCACCTGACCGGCGGGGACCGCAGGGGTCCGGCCAAGGCGCTCGCCCGGTCAGGGGACCGCGTCTTCCTCGGCGCCGGAGGCGCGGTGATCGTGGTCGATGCCGCCGACCCGGAGCACCCGGTCGAGCACGGATTCGCGAACCTCGACGGCGTCGTGCGCGACGTCGCGTCCTGGGGTTGGACGGTGGTCGCCGCCGTCCCGGGCGCGCTCGACGTGGTCGACGCGACCGACCCCGACGAACCCCGCCAGGTCGCGAGGCTCCCGTACCCGGCGGCCTCCGACCCGCTGCGCGTCGACGCCCGCGACGACCTGGCGTTCCTCGTGGCCCCGGACGGATTGCACGTCGTCGACATCTCCCAGCCGGTGGCCCCCGTCGAGATCGGCTTCGTCGCCATCGCCGACGCCCGGGACGTCGCCGTCCGCTCTGGCCGCGCCTACCTCCTCGCGGGTTCCGCGGTCCACGTCCTCGACACGACGAACCCCGCGTCACCGATCGAGATCCGCTCCGTCCCGGTTCCCGAGGAGACGTACAAGCGGATCACGGTCGCTCCCGGCGGCGGACGACTCGCCACCTGGGCCTGCGACACCGACGGCCGCCACGACTGGGGCGCGGTCGCCTTCTTCGACCTTTCGAACGCCTCGTTGCCGGTCCTGCGCAGCGGCCTCGACTACAACGACGGCGACTCGTGTCCGTACGCGATGACGCTCGCTGCCGGTCAGGCCTACGTTGACGTCGGCGGTGAGATCGAGATCTACGACCTCCACGATTTGTCCGATCCTCTTCTCGCCGGGGCGTTCTCGATCTACGGAGCCGTTCAGCTCACCGGAGCTGCGGGCGGAGAGCACCTCCTCGTCGCCGGCGTACAACAGGGGCTGCGGATCTTCGACGTCGACCCACCCGCCGAGGCCCACGAGGTCTCGTCGATCGACACCCCGGGCGAGAGCGAGGACGTCTTGGCGCTGGGCGGTCTGGCTGTAGCGGTCCACGACCGCGGCACCCGGCTCCTCGACCTCGCCCACCCCGATCGACCGGTCCTGGTCGGCGCAGTGGCCGCCCAGGACCCTCCGTGGAGCCGGATCGTCCGGAAGGGAGATCGGGCCTACGTGACCTCGAACTACTACGACCTCCGGTCTCTCGACCTCTCCCATCCGAGGCACCCGCGCGACGAGGGACTGCTCGGTCCGTACGGCGACATTCCACCGCGAATCGAAGGCGACCGGCTCTATGCCCACGACGGCGCCTCCCAGGCGATCCGGATCTTCGACGTCTCGAACCCGGCGGCGCCCGTCCAGTTGGGCGTCGTCCACCTGACGCCGTTCTTGTTCCTGTCGGACTTCACGACTTCCGCCGGCCGCCTCTACGCGTGGGAGTTCGAAGGCTATCCGCCCGGACAGCACTTGACGATCTTCGACGTGAGTGATCCGGGCGCGCCGCTCGAGCTCGGGTCGACGACGACGTCCCTCCCCTCCACGCAGGGAGAGAGTGTCATTCGAGGCTCCCACCTGTTCCGCGCCGGTCCGACGCAACTTTCCGTCTTCGACGTCGCGGATCCCGCGAATCCCGTTCAGGTGGTGGCACTTCCGCTGCCGGCCGGCGACCCGCGCGGTCGCCGGCTCTCGCTCTACGGCACTCTGCTCTCCGTCGCGCCGGGGAAGAACGAGCTCGGGAGAGAGAACTTCGACGATCGTCTGCTTCTCTTCGACGTCTCGGACCCACTGGATCCACAGGAGTTGGCTAGGATCGACACCCCTGGCGACGCGCGCGGCGTATCCGCCGCCGCGAGCGAGATCCTGGTCGCCGACGGACCGGCGGGATTCTCGGTCTACGCGACCTGCCCACTGTTCGCCGACGGCTTCGAGTCCGGCGACGCCTCGGCCTGGAGCCCGGTCGTGCCCTGAGCGGCGCTTCGAGCCCGGACGAGCCGACGCGGCAGAGCGTAAGCTCCACGTCTCATGCTGCAGTCCAGTCGTCCCCTCGCCAGGATCGTCCTGGCCACAGCCCTCGGTTTCGCCTGCGTCCCGGGACGCGCAGCGCCGCAGACGGGCCTGCCCGAGGCCGATCTCTCGTCGATCTTCCCCGACTGGAAGGCGTGGGAGGGCGGGGCCGACGAGCTGGAGGCGGCGGTCGCGCGCTTCGAAGCGCTGGGGGCGCGCTCGCTCGACTCGCCCGCGGACCTGCTCACGGCGCTGCGGGCCGAGGACGACGTGCGGCGAGGTGCCGCGCGGGTCGACGGCTACCTGAGCCTGTGCCTCGCGCTCGACTCGACCGACGCCGGCGCGCTCGCGCACCGTGGCCGCATGGCCGCGATCGGGGCACGTTGGGATCGCAGCGCCTCGATCTGGTTCGAGCCCCGGCTGCTCGACCTCGGCGCCGGCAAGATCGCCGCCTGGCTCGCGGCCGAAGAGCACCTGGCGCCTTACCGCTGGCGACTCGAACGGGTCTTCCGGGCGTCGCCGAAGACGCTCTCGCCGCGTGACCTGGAGCTGCTGGCCGGCGTCGACCGCGATCGCGCCTCGGCCGCCGACGTCTTCCGGGCGCTGAACGTGACCGAAGCGCCGAGGATCCACGTGGATCTCCCCTCGGGGGGGTCGCTCGAGGTCGGACCCGCGCTGGCCCGCAACCTCGCGGACGAGGTCGCCGATCCCGCGGACCGCCGGGCGGTCCACGCGGCCTGGCTGAAAGCGCTCGCCGAGCACGCCGCCACGCGCGCGGCGCTGCTCGCGGGGATCGTCGGCCGGGAGGGCTTCGACGCGCGCGAGCGCGGCTTCGCCGACGCCCTCGAGGCCTCCTTCGCCGGCGAGGGCGTGCCCGCCGCGACCGTGCGCTCGATGCTCGAGGCGGCGCGCGCGGCGGGGCCCGCGGTCGCGCGCTGGAATCGCGCGAGGAAGCGCCGGCTCGGGCTCGACCGCTACGGCGTCGCCGACGTCCGGGTCCCGCTGGGCATGCCGCGGACGTCCTTGCCCTGGTCCGTGGCGCGGGGGGAGTTGGAAGCGGCGCTCGAGCCTCTCGGACCCGACTGGAGCGCCCTCCTACGCAACGCCTTCGACGACGGCTGGATCGACGCCGTCGAGCGGCCGCGCAAGTCGCCGGTCGGCTTCTCGACCTTCGTCTACGGCACGCACCCCTTCGTCTCGATCGCCTACCGGGGCACTCCCACCGACGTCCTGCGGCTCGCCCACGAGCTGGGCCACGCAATCCACCACCAGCTCGCGTTCGAAACCCAGCCCTTCGGTCCCTCCCGCCCGTCGGTGCTGGTCGCCGAGACGGCGGCGGCGGTCGACGAGCTGCTGCTGGCGCGGCGGAGGGCCGAGGACGCGAGGTCGCCGGCCGAACGGATCGCTGCGCTCGACTTCGAGGCCCAGCTCATCCATCGCAGCTTCGTCGACACCGCGCTCGACGCCGACTTCGAGGTCGCGGTCCACTCCGAGCCGCCCGGGTTGACCGCCGCACGGCTGGCCGAGCTCTACGGCGAGCGCCTGGTCGCCTTCCACGGCGACGCGCTCGACCTGGAGCCCGACGACGGCGAGGGCTGGCTCGAGGTGCCGCACTTCTACACGGCGCCGTTCACGATGGCCCGCTATCCTCTGAGTTTCGCCGCCGCCGCCCGGCTGGTGGAGGGATTGACCGACCCCGACCCGGCGCGTGCGTCCGCCGCGCGCGGACGGTACCTCGCCCTGCTGCGCGCCGGAGGCAGCCGGGCGCCGCTCGACCTCCTGGCGGAAGCCGGCGCCGACCTGCGCAACCCCGACACGGTCGCCGCCGTGCCGCGCCGGCTCGCAGCGCTCGCCGCCGCCCTCGAAGCGGCACCGTGAGCGTGACCGCGACGAAGGTCGTCTCTCGGCCGAGCTCCCGTATCGCAGACGGGCCGGCGCGACGAGGCGACGCCGACCGACTCAGCGCCGCGATTCGGGATCTGCGGGAAGCTCGGGATCGAGTGCGGATTGGGCGCGCCGCCAGCGCTCCTCCCGTTTGCGTTGTTCCGGGCTCAATTGGGCGTCGGGATTTTCCGGGTCACCCGACGTGTCGTCGGCTGCGCCCGCCGTGCGATCGGGAACCATGGACTGGTGCGCCACGAGGCAGTCACGCAGGTCGTCGGCCCTCTCGCGCTCGGCCGACAGCCGGACCTTCTGCGAGCGGTCTACGTGCCGGTGCCTCATGCGCCGGAGCCACCATAGGGCCAAGACCACCAGGACCAGGGCTGCACCGAAGACATAGACCTGCGTCATGCTCATCCCGCGCCATCTCCCGCCCGGATGGGATGCCCGGCGCCACGTTGCGGCGCCGGCCCTCGCGGGCGAATGTAATGCAACGTCAGAATAGCACCCGCCGCGTCGATGCCACGGAGGGCGGACGGGGACGGGTCCGGGGCGGCCGGGAGCGCTGGTAAGCTGCGCGTCGCCTCGGAGGCCCGGGTTCGGGCGCCGGGCCCCTGGACGAGAGCCTTCATGACCACGATCGCGGCCGAGGCCGCCCGCCGGCGGACCTTCGCCATCATCAGCCACCCGGACGCGGGCAAGACGACGCTGACCGAGAAGCTGCTGCTGTTCGGCGGCGCCATCCAGCTCGCCGGCGCGGTCAAGGCGCGCGGCGAGGCGCGGCGGGCGCGCTCGGACTGGATGAAGGTCGAGCAGGAGCGCGGCATCTCGGTCACCGCCTCGGTCATGACCTTCGACTGGGGGGAGAAGACCTTCAACCTGCTCGACACCCCCGGCCACCAGGACTTCTCCGAGGACACCTACCGGACGCTGACCGCCGTCGACTCGGCCGTCATGGTGCTCGACGCCGCCAAGGGGATCGAGGCCCAGACGCGCAAGCTGTTCGAGGTCTGCCGGCTGCGCGACGTGCCGATCATCACCTTCGTCAACAAGCTCGACCGCGACGGACGCGATCCGTTCGAGCTGATGGACGAGATCGAGCGCGACCTCCAGCTCCACGTCACCCCGGCGAACTGGCCGATCGGCATGGGCGCCTCCTTCCGCGGCTGCTACGACTTGCTGCGCGAGCGCCTGCTGCTGTTCGAGCGCGGCCAGGGGGCGCGCCGGGTCGAGGGCGAGGCGTTCCACGGACTGGCCGATCCCCGGCTCGAGCGGTTGCTTCCCCACGGCACGGTCGAGAGGCTGCGCGAGGAGGCGCACCTGGCGTCGTCGCTCTGCCCCGCCTTCGATCCGGCCGCCTACCTCGAGGGGCACCTGACGCCGGTCTTCTTCGGTTCCGCGCTGCACAATTTCGGCGTCCGGGAGCTGATCGAGGCGCTCGCCGCGTGGGCGCCGTCGCCGCGGCCCCAGCGAGCGGTCGAGCGCGAGGTGGACCCGGCCGAGGAACGGGTCTCCGCCTTCGTCTTCAAGATCCAGGCGAACATGGACCCGCGCCACCGCGACCGCATCGCATTCGCCCGCGTCTGCTCGGGCCGCTTCGAGCGCGGCATGAGGCTCTTCCACGTCCGCACCGGCAAGACTCTCAACGTCCACACCCCGGTCCTGTTCCTGGCGCGCGAGCGCGAGATCGCGGAAGAGGCCTTCCCCGGCGACATCGTCGGCATCCCGAACCACGGCCAGCTCCGCATCGGCGACGCGCTGACCGAAGGCGAGGTCCTGCATTTCACCGGCATCCCCTCCTTCGCGCCCGAGCTGCTCCAGAAGGTCCGCGCCGCCGACCCGCTCAAGGCGAAGCACCTGGGCAAGGCGCTCACCCACCTCGCCGAGGAGGGTGCCGCCCAGGTGTTCAAGTCACGGGTCGGCGGCGAGTGGATCGTGGGCGTCGCCGGGCCGTTGCAGTTCGACGTCCTGGCCGACCGCATCCGCACGGAGTACGACCTCCGGGTCCAGTTCCAGACCACCACGCTCCACACCGCGCGCTGGCTCGAGGCCGACGACCCGCGCGAGCTCCGGCGCTTCGCCGACGCCCATGCCGGCGCCATCGCCGACGACTGGTCGGGAGCGCCGGTGTTCCTGGCGGCCAACGCCTACCGGCTCAAGGTCGCGCTGGAGGACTGGCCGCAGATCCGCTTCGAGAAGACCCGCGAGCACGCGGAGTCGTGACGCTCAGCCGGGGCCGGCGTCCCGTCCGTGGGCGCGCGCGCTGGCGCTGGCGGCCAGGGCGGCGAGGCGGGCGTCCACGCGCCCGTTGACGCTGTCGGGCGGAAGCTCGCCGCGCTCGTCGGCGACGCCCGCGGGCACGCCGGTGAGCAGCTCGAGCGCCTCGTCGACGGTGGCCACGGGCCAGACCCGGAATCTGCCCGCCGCGACCGCGTCGACGACGTCCTGGCGCAGCATCAGGTGCTGGACGTTCGCGGCCGGGATGAGCGCGCCTTGCTCTCCGGTCAGGCCGCGATCGTCGCAGATGTCGAAAAAGCCCTCGATCTTCTCGTTGACCCCGCCGATCGCCTGGACCCGTCCGGTCTGGTCGACCGAGCCCGTGACCGCCAGGGACTGGCGGATGGGCACACCCGAGAGCGCCGAGAGCAGCGCGCAGAGCTCGGCGAGCGACGCGGAGTCGCCGTCCACCTGCCCGTAGGACTGCTCGAAGACGAGGCTGGCGACGAGCGACAGCGGCCGGTCCGGGGCGTAGCGTCCGCTCAGGAAGCCGGACAGGATCAGCACGCCCTTCGAGTGCAGCGGTCCGCCGAGCTCGACCTCGCGCTCGATGTCCACCACCTCGCCCTTCCCGGCGCGCGCCCGCGCGGTGATCCGGACCGGGTGCCCGTACTCGGTCTCGGCCAGCCGCATCACCGAGAGGCCGTTGATCTGGCCCACCCTGACGCCGGACGTCTCGACCCTCAGGATCTCTCGCCGCACCGCCTCCAGGAGCCGGTCGCGGATCCTCCCGGAGCGCCGCAGCTGTGCCGCGATCGCCTGTTCGACGTCGGACCCGACGATGACGTCCCGGCCCTCGGCGCCGGCGCGGAAGTCCGCTTCGGAGAGCAGATCGACCACGGGCCGCATCCGGACCGACAGCTTGCTCGCGTCACCCGAAAGGCGCGAGGCCTGCTCGAGCACCGCGGCGACCGCGCCGCGGTCGAACGGACGCATCCCCTCCCGGCGCGCGATCGTCGCCACCAGCCGCGCGTAGCGCACCTGCGACTCCGGGTCGCGGTCGAGGCCCTCCTCGAAGTCCGCGACCACCTTGAACAGCTCGAGGAACTCCGCGTCGAGGGCCGCGAGCGCGTAGTAGAGCGAGCGCTCGCCGACCAGCACGATCCGGAGGTCCTCGATCGGGATCGCCTCGGGCTCGAGGGTGACGGTCGACACCAGGGCCAGCTGCTGGCCGAGGGACTCGATACGCACCTCGCGCCGGCGCAGCGCCAGCTTCAGGGCATCCCAGGTCCCCGGCTGCCGCAGCAGCTCGATCGCGTCGATCAGCAGATAGCCCCCGTTGGCCCGGTGCAGGGCGCCCGGCCGGATCAGGGTGAAGTCGGTGACCAGGGCTCCGAACTGCGCCGTGTGCTCGATGCACCCCACCAGGTCGGCCAGGGTCGGGTGGTCCTCGACGACGACCGGCGCCCCTTTCGTCTGCGAGTGGTCGACCAGGAGGTTGACCTCGTAGCGCTTCAGGCTCGATCCGTCGGACTGCCCGCGGGCGAGCGCGCGTTGGAGCATCCCCTCGACGCCGGACTCCCCGGGCGAGACGAAGTCGCCGACGTTGGTCACGACGTCGCTCTCCACCGCGTCGAGGTAGGCGACGACGGGGGCCTCGCCGCGCCACCGCTCCCGGACCTCCTCGACCTTCTGGTGGACGACGGAGGTCGCGGTGTCGTGATCGAGCGCACGCCCCGCCTCGCGGTGCTCGTGCTCCCATTCGTGGACGGAGCGGAACAGCTCCGCGAGGTCTTCGCGCGCCTTCTCCAGCGACCCCTCGAGCCGGTGTCGCTCCTCCTCGGGGAGCTTCCGGAAAACCTCCGGCTCGAGCACCGTGCCGTCCTTGGCGGGGGCCACCAGGACTCCCGAGTCGGCCTGCACGACCGCCACGTCGCGCTCGCGCGCGCGGCGCTGGACGGCCGCGAAACCGAGCTCGCGCCGCTCGTTGAGCACCCGCAGGAGTTGCTGCTTTCGCGTCCGGTACTCGTCGCCCTCGAAGGCGGCGGGCAACGCGACGCGTAGCTGGCCGACGAGTTGCTCCATGTCGGTGCGCAGACGGGCGCCCGCGCCCGCCGGCAGCCGGAGCGCCCGCGGACGGCGCGCGTTCGCGAAGTCCTGGACGTAGCACCAGTCCGGCGGCGTCGGCTCGTCGGCCGCGCGGCGGTCGAGGAACTGGCGGACCAGGGTCTGCTTGCCGGTGCCCGGAGGCCCGGCAGCGAAGATGTTGTAGCCGTGACGGTGGATCGCAATGCCGAAGCGGACCGCCTCGACGGCGCGATCCTGGCCCAGGATCTCGTCGAGCTCTTCGGCCTCGGCGGTGGTCGCGAACGGGATCTCGGCCGGATCGCACCGACGGCGCAGCGCTTCGGGAGCGAGCGGACCGGGAGGGGCTTGAGCAGACATCGTCCGGCTGCCCAGCCTACGCGCCCGCTCCGACGGCCAGGCCACCCCGACGCGGGTGCCGCCGGCCCCGCCCGCGGGGCGGGAGGAGCTCGGGCGGCGATGATTCAGGAGCGGATCGGGTCCGCCTTCTCGGGATCGAAGCCGAGCTCGGCCGCGGCGCCGGAGGCCACGCCGCGGTCGATCTCGCCACGCCGGGCGAGCTCGGAGAGCGCGGCCAGCGCCACCGTCTCGGCGTCGACCTCGAAGAAGCGGCGCAACGCGGAACGCGACTCGCTGCGGCCGTAGCCGTCGGTGCCCAGCGAGACCATCCCTTGCGGCACCCAGCGCGCGATCTGGTCGGGGACCAGCTTGAGGAAGTCGGTCACCGCCACGACCGGCCCGGGCGCGTCGCCCAGCGTCCGCGTCACGTAGGGCACCCGCGCGTCGGCCGCCGGGTGCAGCCGGTTCCAGCGCTCGCACTCCAGCGCCTCGCGCCGCAGCTCCTTGTACGACGTCGCGCTCCAGACGTCCGCGGCGACGCCGAAGCGGTCCGCGAGGATCTCCTGCGCCCGCACCGCCTCGCGCAGCAGCGAACCGGACCCGAGCAGCTGGACCCGCGGCCGGTCCCCGCCCAGCGCCGAACGGTGCAGACGGTAGAGACCGGCGAGGATGCCCTCGGCGACGCCGTCCGGCATCGGCGGCTGGACGTAGTTCTCGTTGTAGAGCGTGACGTAGTAGAAGACGTCCTCGCACTCGCGGTACATCCGCCGCAGGCCGTCCTGCAGCACGACCGCGAGCTCGTAAGCGTAAGCCGGGTCGTAGGCGACCAGATTGGGCACCACCGAGGCGAGGATGTGCGAATGGCCGTCCTCGTGCTGCAGCCCTTCGCCGTTGAGCGTCGTCCGTCCGGCGGTCGCGCCGAGCAGGAAGCCCCTGCCGCGCTGGTCGCCGAACGCCCAGATCAGGTCCCCGATGCGCTGGAACCCGAACATCGAGTAGTAGATGAAGAACGGGACCATGGGCAGGCCGTGGTTGGAATACGCCGTCCCCGCGGCCGTGAAGGAGCACATCGAGCCCGCCTCGGTGATCCCCTCCTCGAGGATCTGCCCGTTCAAGGCCTCCTTGTAGAGCAGTAGGGTCCCCGAATCGACCGGGTCGTAGAGCTGCCCGACCGAGGAGTAGATGCCGCACTGCCGGAACAGCGACTCCATGCCGAACGTCCGCGCTTCGTCCGGGACGATGGGCACGATGCGCGCGCCGACTCCCTCGTGGCGCAGGAGCTGCCGGAGCATCTGGACGAACGCCATGGTCGTCGAGACCTCGCGGTCGATGCCGGCGTGGAACTCCGCGAAGGTGTCGCGTTCGGGGGTGACGAGCGAGCCGACGAAAGCGCGGCGCGCCGGCACGAAGCCACCCAGCGCCCGTCGGCGCTCGAGTAGGTAGCGGATCTCCTCGCTGTCGTCAGCGGGACGGTAGAAGGGCGCGTCGGCGATCCCGGCGTCCGAGACCGGGATGTCGAAGCGGTCGCGGAAGGCCCGCAGCTCTTCCTCGTTGAGCTTCTTCTGCTGGTGGGTGACGTTCTTGCCCTCGCCGGCCAGGCCCAGGCCGTAGCCCTTGATCGTCTTGGCCAGGATCACGGTCGGCTGGCCGGTGGTCGCGACCGCCGCCGAGTAGGCGGCGCAGACCTTGGCCGGGTCGAGCCCGCCGCGGCGCAGGTAAGGCATCCGCTCGTCGGGGATGTCGGCCACCATCGCCGCGAGCTCCGGATACCGGCCGAAGAAGTGCTCGCGGATGTAGGCGCCGCCTTCCACCGAGTATTTCTGGTACTCGCCGTCGACGGTCTCGTTCATCACCCGGACCAGCCAGCCTTCGGTGTCGCGCGCGAGCAGCGGGTCCCAGGAGGAGCCCCAGATGACCTTGATCACGTTCCAGCCCGCGCCCCGGAACGACGCCTCGAGCTCCTGAATGATCTTGCCGTTGCCGCGCACCGGACCGTCGAGCCGCTGCAGGTTGCAGTTGACGACGAAGACGAGGTTGTCGAGCCGCTCGCGCGACGCCAGGGTCAGCGCGCCGAGCGTCTCGGGCTCGTCGCACTCGCCGTCGCCCAGGAAGGCCCAGACCCGGCGTCCCGAGGTGTCGAGCAGGCCGCGGTTGGCCAGGTACTTCATGAACCGCGCCTGGTAGATCGCCGTGATCGGGCCCAGGCCCATCGACACGGTCGGAAATTCCCAGAAATCCGGCATCAGCCAGGGGTGCGGATAGGACGAGAGTCCGCCGCCCGGGGCCAGCTCGCGCCGGAAGTTCTCCAGCTGCTGCGCCGACAGCCGGCCTTCGAGGAAGGCGCGGGCGTAGATCCCCGGCGAGGCGTGTCCCTGGAAGAAGACCAGGTCGCCGTCGAAGCCGCTCTCGCCGCGGCCGCGGAAGAAGTGGTTGAAGCCGACCTCGTAGAGGGTGGCGGCCGAGGCGTAGGTCGAGATGTGGCCGCCGATCCCGTCCTCGTGCCGGTTGGCCCGCACCACCATCGCCATCGCGTTCCAGCGCACGATGCTCTTGATCCGGCGCTCCAGGGCGCGGTCGCCCGGGAAAGGCGGCTGCTCGGAGACCGGGATCGTGTTGACGTACGGCGTGGTCGGCGCCGGCAGCGGGACCGTCCGCCGGTAGGCGTGATCCTGGAGCCGCTGCATGAGGAAGCGGGCGCGCTCCTCGCCGCGTGTCGCGATGACGTCGTCGAGGGCTTCCAGCCACTCTCTCGTTTCCTGAACGTCGAAGTCGATGCTGTCGGACATCCGTCCTCCTCGAACCTCCTAGGATAGCGACCGGCCGGAGGCGGACGCCACGCCGCGCCGCGGCAGCCGGGCGACGACCGGGTGTCAGGGACCGGTGACGAGCGGGCGGGAGGGGTCCGCCGACCACTCCCACATCGAGCCATCGTAGTTGGCGACGACGACGCCCAGGCGGGCTTCGATCAGCAGCGCCAGCAGCGAGGAACGTACGCCCCCCGTGCAGTACGTCACGACCCGGGCGTTCGGCGGCGTCGGTCCGATCCGGCGTCGCAGCTCGGTGCCGTCGACGTACCGGCCGTCCGGGAGGAACAGGGAGGCGACCGGAACCAGCCGCGCGCCCGGCAGGTGTCCGCCGCGGCGCTGGCCCGTGACCGTCCGGCCGGCGAACTCCTCGGCCGTGCGGGCGTCGAGCAGGACGAGACCCGGTGACTTCAGCTGCGCTTCGAGCTCGCCGGCGGAGATCCTGCGCTCCGGTCGCGGCACGACCTCGAAGTCCCCGCGAGACGGCGCCCGGCCGGCGCCCCGCTCCACCGGGCGCCCGGGATCCGCGGCCCACGCCCCGAAGCCGCCGTCGAGCAGCCAGACCCGCTCCGCGCCGAGCTCGAGCAGCATCCAGGCGATCCGCCCCTCGGCTCCCCAGCCGCCGCCCGAGCCGACGACCGCGACCGTCCTCCGGTTGGCGAGGCCGAGCGCCGAGAGGCGGGCGCCGAGCTCGGCGGCGGCGCCCTCGCCGGTCTCGGGCAGCAGGCCCCAGGACCCGGGACGACCCACCAACCAGCTCCAGGCCGACGGCTTCTCCCGTGTCCAGTCGCGCCAGTCGAGGCGTTGTGCGCCCGGCAAGTGCCCGGCGCGGAAGGCGTCGAGGTCCCGGGCGTCGAGAAGGTCGACCGCGGTCGCAGCGGCCAGCTGCTCCGGGGTCACGATCGCGACATGTCCCGAGTCGGCTGCGGCGGGAACGGCGAGCACCGCCAGAGCGAGCGCGACGGCCGCCGGCGCGGTCACCTGCTCAGAGATCGGCGCCGGCGGCCACCGATTCCGCGGCGGCCGGCTCGGCCGCCGGCTCGGCGGGCTCCGCCGCCTCCGAAGCCGCGTCCGCTTCCACCGGACCGGACCCGCCGGGCCGGCGCTTGCGTCGGCGTCCGCCGCGGCGCCGCCGCTTGCGGCCACCGCGGGCCGTCTCGGTACCTCCGGCGGCCTCGGCCGCGGCGACGCCCTCCTCCGGAGTCTCGTCCTCACCCGCGGATTCGCCGGTGGGCACGAGGTCCAGGACGGCGGGCTCCGCGGCCTCGTCCGGGTCGTCCGTGGCGGACGCCCGGGGCGAGATCGGCTCGGACGGTCGCAGCGGCGGTTGCGCGGCGCCGCCCGGGCGGTCCCGCCACTCGATCTGCTCCTCCGGACCGAGCAGCCGCGGCGACGCCACGATCTCGATCTCGATCCCGTACTCGGTTTCGAGGCGCGCGAAGTCGCGGCGGCGGCCGTTCTGGATGGCGTCCGCCAGCTCGGGATGCAGCTCGACGCGGGCCTTCTTCAGCCGTCCGGTCGCGGCTCGGGCCTCGATCCGGCGCAGAAGGTTCAAGCCCACCGACTCGATCGAGGGCACGCGTCCGGTTCCGGAACAGGTCGGGCAGGGCCGGTGGGCGCGCACCGAGAGCGCCTGCTGGATCCGCTGGCGGTTGATCTCGAGCAGCCCGTTGGGCGACAGGCGCCCGACCGTGGTCCGCGCCCGGTCCGCCTTGAGCGCCTCCTTGACCGCCTTCTCGACCGCGCGCTGGTTCTTCGACGAGCGCAGGTCGATGAAGTCGACGACGACCAGGCCGCCGAGGTCGCGCAGCCGGAGCTGCCGCGCCGCCTCGCGGGCCGCCTCGACGTTCGTCGCCAGGGCCATCTCTTCGTGGCTGCCGCCGCCGGAGGCGCGCCCGGAGTTGACGTCGATCGCCGTCAGGGCCTCGGTCCGGTCGATCACGATCGAGCCGCCCGAGGAGAGCGGAACCGTGCGGTTGAAGATGCGCTCGATCTGCGACTCGAGCCCGTACTTCGAGAACAGCGGGATCCGCTCCGTGTAGCGGACGATCTCCGTGCGCGAGCGGGGCATGAACGTCTGCGTGTAGTCGAGGGCGCGCTGGAACGTGCCCTCGTCGTCGACCAGGACCTCCTCGACCGAGCCGTCGAGATGGTCGCGCAGGGCGCGCAGGATCAGGTCCTGGTCGCTGTACAGGAGCCGGGCGCCCTCGCCCTTCATCGCCTCGTTCTGGATCCGCTTCCAGACCCGCAGCAGCGCGGCCAGATCGCGCTGGAGCTCGGTCCGGGTCTGGTCCAGGGCGTTGGTGCGCACGATCACGCCGCAGCCGACGGGCAGCTCCAGCTTGCCGACGAGCTGCTTGAGGCGCGAGCGCAGCTCGTCGTCCTCGACCTTGCGCGACACGCCGCGGGTGTCGTCGAACGGGGTCAGGACCAGGTAGCGGCCGGCGAGCGAGAGATTCGTGGTCAGCGCCGCGCCCTTCTGGCCCTCCGGCTCGCGGGTGACCTGGACCACGATCGGCTTGCCCTTCTCGAGCAGGTCGTCGATGCGCGGCCGGCGGCCGGAGGGAGGTTCCTTGTAGCGCGCCTCCGCCACCACGTCCTGGATGGCGAGGAAACCGTTGCGGGTCGCGCCGTAGTCCACGAAAGCGGCGTTGAGCGCGGTCTGCAGATTGGCGATGACACCCCGGTAGATGTTGCCGCGGGTCAATCCCCCTTCGGCCACCTCCACCTGGTAGTTCTCCAGCGTCGAGTCGGAGAGCACGGCGATTCGCAGCTCCTCGCGACTCTGCGCGTTGATCAGCATTCGACGGGTCAAGGGAAGTCGTCCTCTTCGGAAACCGGCCGGGACCCGGGGTCCGCACGGCCGGGGGCGCCCGGAAAGGGCGCGCCAAGTTCGGAGCATTCTAGCAGCCCCGAGTGACAGATTCGTAGAAATCCAACAAAACAAAGAGCTTTTTATAGGAAGGCGCGCCTCCAGATCGTCGCTGGAGTCGGCGCGGCGGTGGTCCGGGGTCCGGATCCTCGCGGCCGCGGGAAGCTCGACGAGGGCGCGCAGAACGAAGTGCCGACCGCCCCCGGTCCGGCGTCCCGAGGAGCGCAGGCGAGGGCACGCCGCCTTCCGACCCCAGAGGCCCGAGCCGGTTCCCGCGGCCGCGAGGATCCGGACCCCGGCGAAGCTCGACCGATTCCGGACCCCGGCGAAGCTCGAAGTGTTTCCAGCTTCTGGGCGATACTCACCCCCGATGCCCCCGAGAAGAGAGCCCCCTCCCTCCGACCCCGAACAGGGCGTCTGGCAGGGCCGCAAGATCGCCAGACGCGTCGTCTCCCCCGACGGCTGGACCGTCCTGGTCGGCAAGTCCGCCGAAGACAACGACGACCTCTCCCTGCGCCTGTGCCAGCCCTGGGACTTCTGGTTCCACCTCGCCGCCGACTCCGGCTCCCACGTCGTCGTGCGCAACCCGGAGCGCCTCGACCGCCTGCCGCGCGACACCGAGCGCTATGCCGCGGGCTTGGCGGCCGGCTACTCCAAGGCGCGCAACGCGGGCCGGGTCGCCGTTCACGCGTGCCGCGGCGCCGACGTCTCCAAGCAGCGCGGCCAGCCCCCCGGCGAAGTCACCCTCGAGCGCTGGAAGTCCCTCACCGTGGAACCGCGCCGCGTCGACGAACCGCAGGATTGACCGTCGGCAGGGCGCGCGGCGCCCCGAGGGGCCTGCAGGCACGCTGCGTGTCCCGTCCCCGCTCGGAGTAATCTCCGGCCGTGCGCAAGATCGTCCACGTCGACATGGACGCCTTCTACGCCTCGGTCGAGCAGCGCGACCGCCCCGAGCTGCGCGGCAAGCCCGTCGTCGTCGCCTGGACCGGAAAGCGCTCCGTCGTCTGCGCCGCCTCCTACGAGGCGCGCCGCTACGGCGTCCACTCCGCGATGCCCGCGCTGCGCGCCGAGCGGCTGTGCCCCGACGCCGTCTTCGTCCGCCCCGATTTCGCCCGCTACCGCGAGGTGTCGCGCCAGATTCGCGGCATCTTCCTGCGCCACACCGACCTCGTCGAGCCCCTGTCGCTCGACGAGGCCTACCTCGACGTCACGATCGAGAAGACCGGCCTCGCCTCCGCGACCCAGACCGCGCGCGTCGTCCGCGCCGAGATCCGGGACGAGACCACGCTGACGGCGTCGGCGGGCGTCGCGCCCAACAAGTTCCTGGCCAAGATCGCTTCGGACTGGAAGAAGCCCGACGGCCTGTTCGTCATTCGGCCGCAGGAGGTCGAGGCGTTCCTCGAGCCGCTCGAGGTCCGTCGGATCCCCGGCGTCGGCCGTTCGACCGCGGCGGCCCTCGCCGAGATCGGCGTCGCCACCGTCGGCGACCTGCGCCGGTTCGAGCTGCGTGACCTCGAGCGCCGCTTCGGGCGGTTCGGGCGCCGCCTCCACGACCTCGCCCGCGGCCTCGACGAGAGCCCCGTGCGCCCCGACCGCCCCGTCCGGTCGATCTCGGCCGAGGACACCTTCCCCGACGACCGCCCGCTCGAGGCCCTCGACGGAGTGCTGGTCCAGTCGGCCCTCCGGGTTTGGGAGGCGGCGCGGCGCAAGGGCCGCAGCGGGCGGACGGTCACGGTGAAGCTCAAGACCGCCGACTTCCGCGTCGTGACACGGCGGGCGACCCCGGCGCGCAGCCCCGACTCGGCCGAGGCGCTGGTCGACATCGTCCGCGGCCTCCTGCCGCGGGTCGGGCTGCCGCCGGAAACCCGCTACCGCCTGGCCGGCGTCGGCCTCTCCAACTTCCGCGAAGAGTCCGGGGAGGAGCTCCAGTCGCGTCTTTTCGACCGGACAGAATAGAATCGTCCGGATGGCCGAAGCCTCACTACCGCAACACCCCGTACCCGAGACCGACCGATCCTTCGACGAGCTCGACCTGGTGCCCGAGATCCGGCGCGCCGTGGCCGAGCTCGGATTCGTCCACCCGACTCCGATCCAGGCCGCGGTGCTGCCGGCCGCGATCGAGGGGCGCGACATCGTCGGGCTCGCCGAGACCGGGTCCGGCAAGACCGCCGCCTTCGCCCTGCCGATGGTCCAGCGGCTGGAGCCCGGGCAGGGCGTGACCGGGCTCATCCTCTCGCCCACGCGCGAAATCACGCTCCAGACCAAGTCCTTCCTCGACTACTTCGGCGCCAGCCGCCACCTGCGCGCCGTGTGTCTGATCGGAGGCTTGAACATCCGCCACCAGATGGACGTGCTGCGCAAGAACCCCGACATCGTGGTCGCGACGCCGGGCCGCCTGCTCGACCACATGGAGCGGGGCACGGTCCGGCTCGACCGGGTGCGCGAGCTGGTCCTCGACGAGGCCGACCACATGCTCGACCTCGGCTTCCTGCCCCAGATCCACGCCGTGCTGTCGAAGGTGCCCGAAGATCGGCACACGATGATGTTCTCCGCCACGATGCCGCCGGAGGTGGAGCGCCTGACTCAGCGATTCCTGCGCGATCCGCTCCGCATCGACATCACGCCCCCGGGCATGGCCGCCGAAGGCATCACCCACCGGCTCTACCTGGTCGACGTCGACAACAAGAAGCCGTGCATCCTCTCGCTGCTCAACCAGGAGCTCGGCTCGACGCTGGTCTTCGTCCGCCGGCGCTCGGACGCCGAGTGGCTCTACAAGGCGCTCCGGCGCGAGGAGCACCCGGTCGAGCGCCTGCACTCGGACATGTCGCAGAAGGAGCGCCAGATCGCGCTCTCCGGGTTCCGGGAGGGTCATCACCGCATCCTCGTCGCGACCGACGTCGCCGCCCGCGGCCTCGACATCCCGGTCATCCGCCACGTCGTCAACTACGACATCCCGGAAACCGTCGAGGACTACGTCCACCGCGGCGGACGCACCGCCAGAGGCTCGGCCACCGGCCTGGTCTCGACGATCGCGAGCTGGATCGACAAAGAGATGATCCGGCAGATCGAGAGAGCCCTCGGCCAGGCGCTGCCTCGTTGCGTCACCCCCGGCGTCGAGCCCTACGTCGAGATGAACCCCCGGCGGCGGATGCGCCGCTCCCGCTGACGCCGCACGCCCCGGGTCACCCCGGGGTCATTCCTCGTCCGCATCACCTCCGGTGGGCAGCCCGCGGCGCTGCGCCGAGAGCAGCTCGCGGCAGAGCTTCTTCGTCCAGGCCGTGCGCAGCGTGAAGCGGGCGTCCACCGGCTTGCCGGCGAGGGTCGCCGGGTCGAACTTCCAGTCGCGCAGCGCCTCCAGGTTGACGAAGCCGACCACGGCGTGCGCCGGGTCGAGCTCCGGGGCCCGCGGCGCGCCGTCGAGCCCGACGGTCGCCGCGACCTCGACCGGGGCCGGATCGCAGCGCCGGAGCCGCGCTTCGGGGTAGACGATGCGCGGCGACTTGCGGGGAGTCGGAGACGACGCGCCGGCCGGGAGCTCTCCCGCGGCGGGCGCCTCGGCGCGGCGGGCCACCTCGAGACGCTCTCCGGCCTCACCGTACGCGCCGAGGTCCATCGTGTCCACCGCCGGCAGCAGGGCGACCGCGACGGTCCAGTCCCAGACCGCGGCGCGGCTCTGGGCGAGCCCCGCCTCGGCGAGGCCGCGCAGCGCCTCGGCGCGGCCGAGCAGGGAGAGCGCCGCCGGTCCGTCCGCCAGTGATTCCGTCATCTCGTCGAGGAGGTCGTCCAGGGTGCGCGCGGCGTGCTTCCACTCGCCGCTCCGGACGTCGGCGTCGGCCTCCTGGATCCGCTCCTCCCAACCGGCCACCACGCTCTGTCCGCGGTCGGCACCGGCGGCCGCGGCGCTCGAGGCCGACAGGACGAGGCAGAACGCCAGGGGAATCAGGAAGACGGCACGGGCCGGGATTGGCGAAGGGCTCGAAGGGTGCATGGTGATCTCCCGATCGGTCCGCCGCGCCCGCGACCGCGACGGCGTCATCGGCGGGAGACCGGCGCGACCGGCGCGTGCCCCGGACCCGGGGCGCAGACGTGATCGAGCCGGTTCTCCGGCGCGGGGCGCAGACCGAGGTGAGCATATCGGGCTCGGAGCTCGGCGTCGCGGGCGGAGACCCAGGCCGCGGGGTCCTTGCGAAACTGGTCGCAGAGGCTGTGGAGCTTCGGCTGCAACGCCTTCTCGAGCGCCGGGCTCCAGTGCGAGGGATTGAGCGCCTCGTCCCAGTAGTCGTTGACGTGGTCGGCCCAGGAGAAGTCGCGGACGATCCGCGCTTCGCCGTCGCCGAAGCGCACGATCCGCGGCTTGCCCGCGACCACGCCGTCCTCGAACAGGCTGCGGTAGAAGCGGTAGCCCTCCCAGTTGGCCACCAGGTCCGCGTTCGAGTAGACCGAGGTCGTCAGCTGGCCGAAGATCCAGCGCTCGTTGAAGCGGCCGCGGCCGGCGATCCGGTCCTCGCTCCAGCCCGCCAAGTCGCTGCGGTAGTACTTGAGGCCCTGGGAGAAGAAGTGGCCGAGCTTGTCGCTGCCGATGAGGCTTCCGGCCAGGCGGATCGTCCGGCCGATGCCGAAGACGAAGTTGACCCGCGTGGCCCAGAACGGCGCGCCGTGGTAGATGCTGTCCCAGCGGTGCTGGGGCAGCTTCTGGATCTCTCGCGACTTCATCGCCATGCGCTCGATGCGGTCGACCCAGTAGAGGCCACCCAGGCGGCTCCAGACCGCGGTGGCGAACCGCAACCGGTCTTCCGGGCCCCGCCAGTCGGACGCGACCTGCTCGAGCGTCCGGTTGACGACGCCGTCGAGCACCGGCTCGGCGTCGCGCAGCGGCTGGAGGCGGTGGGAGTACTGGTCGGTCTCGTAGGCGCCGGCCGGGACACCGACGATCTGGACCGCGAGCGTCAGGGCGACCACCAGCGGAATCCCCCGCCGGCGACGGGTACGTTCTCCCGGCCGGTGACGCTCGAGTCCGGGCACTTCGGGCCCTTCCCGATCAGAAGCGATAGGTGACGGTCGCCGTCGCGCTGCGCCGATTGCCGAATCCGCCCTCGAGTTGCATCTGCCAGTGTCCGTCGAGCGCCGCGCTCATGCCCACCATGCCGTTCCAATCGTCCTTCTGCCGGAGCGCGACCGAGAAGGGAACCCGGCCGAGGAAGGGCAGTGCCACGGTGCCCCGGTGCTTCTCGTCGGCGCGCTGGTACATGGCTCCGAGCCACAGCGAGCCGCGCTCGTCGTGGAGCCCGAACCGGGGCGTCAAGACGAATGCGTCGGCGGTCGAGTCGAAGTCTCCCGACAGGCTGGTCCGGGTCCAGACCGCGGTCAGCGAAGCGAAGGCGCGCTCGGTTCCGGCCACCAGGGTCGCTCCTCCGCCGTAGACCTCGCCGTCGTAGGCGATCGTCACCGAGCCGAGCGGAAGCCCCAGGTCGATGGCGCTGAAGTCGACCACCGTGCGGCCGTCGATCTTGCCGCCGAGGGCGAAGACGTCGAGGAACGGCAGCAACCAGATGTCGACCTGGGCGTCGAACTCGCGCACCCGGTTGTCGATCGCGAGCCGGCTCGTCGGAATCTGTTCGAAGCCCGGGACGCCGACGGCGAGCCGATCGATCTCGTAGGGCTGGCGCTGCTCGTACACCGTCAGGGAAGCGCCCCAGCGCAGTGGCAGAGTCTGCCCGCTCGCCCAGCTCGATCCCCACACCGGGCCCTCGGCCGAGAGACTTGCCACGCTGACCGTCCACGCGACCAAGACGGCGACTCCGATCTTCCGGCATCGCTCCATGACGCCCCCCCCTCTGTCCGTTGCGTGACGATTCAGTGTACTCCAGCCGGCGGGCGGGCAAAGGCCCGGAGACGCCGGCCCGGGTGGCTCCCGGCCTCACTCCGGGCCGGGGACGAGAACCAGCCGTGAAACCGTGGCGTGTTCGATCGCGGTCTCGGTCCAGGGCACGGGTCGGTAGCCGCCCGCGAGGTAGAGCGGCAGCTGGTCGGCGTAGTGCGGATCCGCGGGATGCCCCGACTCGCCGCCGGGAAGCACCGATATCGTGGCGCTGGGATCGGCGGCGTCGGTGACGAAGCGCATCGAAGGACCGTACGAGATGTCGACCGCGTCGCCGCGCCAGGGTCCGCCCAGGGCGTCCACGGTGGTCGGAGACCCCGGCAGGGGGAAGGGGCCGCGGTCGAACCACCGCCCGAGCAAGGGCAGGCTGCCGAGCGGGTGATCCAGGGTGAGCGTGTGGATCGAGGCCCACGACCACTTCGACACGTCCTCGCCCCAGCGCGCGACGCCCTCGCGCCACGCCGATTCGAGCGCCCGGGCGATCGTCTCCTCCCGGCTCTCGACCGCCGGGGTCGAGACGTCGTCGAACCAGACCGGCGACATCCGGCCCTCGAGCAGCCGGAGCAATCGCCAGCGGCTGCCGAACCGGGGCAGGCCGGCGTGCGTGGCCTCGTCCTCGAAGATCTTCCTCAGCAGCTCGCGCTCGACCAGCGCGAAGAGCGCGGACGGCCCGGTCGGCGCCATGGTCCCGTCCCACGCGGCCAGGACACCCGACGCCCGGCCCGCGTCGCCGCCGTAGCCGGTGCCGATCAGGGCGACGAGCCGCCGCGACCACAGCGACGTGACGTCGCGCTGGATCGTGGCCAGCGAATCGACGTCCCAGTCGCTGCGCGCCGCGAGCAGCTCGCGGATGCGGTCGGCGCGGAACGGCGTGTCGAAGTCGCCTTCGAACCAGCTCGGCTGCGGCACGGGCAGGAAGCTGTTGGCGGTGGCGATCAGTCCCTGCTCCGGATCATGCAGAACCGGGTTGTCGGACGCCGGCACGAGCCCCGCCCATCCCACGTCCGTTCGCCAGGCCGGCGCGGGGAAGTGCCCGTCCCAGCCGAACCGGTTCGGAGCCCGGCCGAGCGGGGTCCACAGCAGGTGGCCGTCGGCGTCCGCCGCGACCAGGTTCTGCGCCGGAAAGGAGTAGCCGGCCACCGCCGCCGGAACGTCGTCGACGCTCCTCGCGCGGGCGAGACCCGCGAAGGCCGCGAGCTGGTCGCCGGGCTCCCAGCCGGTCCAGGCCAGGCTGCGCGCGGGCAGCCCACGCTCGGGGTCCGCCTCGAGCAGGGGCCCGCGGTCCGTGGAACGGACCTCGACCGGTACCGTGCTGCCGTCGTCCAGGCGGATCGTGTCCTGCTCGACCGCGATCGGCTCCCAGTGATCGCCACGCAGGACCTTGGTCCCGGTCGGATCCAGCTTCTCGTAGAAGACGTCGACGTCGTCGACGTAGAGATTGGTCACCGCCCAGGCCACGCGCTCGTTGCGCCCGAGGACGACCCCGGGAGCACCGGGCAGCGTCATCCCGGTGACGTGGTCGTCGGGTGCTTCCAGGGTCGCCGCGTACCAGACGTTCGGCAGCGCGAGGCCGAGGTGCGGATCATTGGCGAGCAGGGCGTGTCCCGAGGCCGAACGAGCCGGTGCGACCGCCCAGTTGTTGCTGCCCAGACCGGCGCCATCGGATCGGTCGCCGACCTCTTCGGGCCGCGCGGGGGTCTCGCGCGCCAGCTCGGCGATCTCGTCGAAGATCCTGGCGTCGGGCGCACCCGCGAGCTCGCGGGCGCGCTCGGGGCCGAACGCGCGCAGGAAGCGGAAGTTCTCGTCCTCGGTCGGCGAGGTCACCGGAGAGAGCATGCGTGCCATGACGAAGATGACGCTGACGCTGTCGAAGGCGCGCCAGGGTTCCGGCCGGCGACGCAGCAACCGGAACTCGGGCGGCAGGTCGTCGCCGCGCTCCGCCAGCCAGGCGTTGACCCCGCGGGCGTAGGCGTCGAGCAGGGCCCGGGTCTGCGGAGAGGCGTCGGCGAGCAGCTTGCGCGTGGCTTCGGGGAATCCGAGCTGCCGGATGCGGCGATCGTAGTCGAGGGCGCGGGCGCCGAACAGCTCGGCCAGGCGTCCCGTCGCGGCGCGGCGGATCATCTCCATCTGGAACATCCGGTCGTTGGCGTGCAACCAACCCAGAGCCGCCGCGGCGTCGACGGCCGAAGCGGCGCGGACGGTCGGAACGCCGAAGCGGTCGAAGCGCACCTCGACCCGGCCGGACAGGCCCGGGACCGGGGCGCTGCCGTCGCGCTGCGCGCGCCCGCTCGCCGCCAGCCAGAAATACCCGGCCACCGCCGCGGCCAGGAGGAGAGCCGCCAGGACGGCGGCGCCGATCGCGATCTTTCGCCAGCGCATGGCGGCGCAGTCTACTGCGCCCTCCGGCGGACAGATGCCGGCCGCAGGCGACGAACGGCACCGTTCCTGCGTATCCTTCGCAGGAATGAACGGCCTGTCCTTGCGCCTCCCGCGCAGCCTCGCGGCCTGCGCGCTCGCCGGGAGCCTCGCCGCGCCGCTGGCCGCGGTCGAGGGCTCGTGGGTCGACGACGGGCAGGCGCGGGTCCGGCTGATCTCCGGCCGGGCTCGGGTCGAAGCGCCGGCGGACCCGGAGCTCGGGCTCGAGTTCGCGCTCGCGCCCGGGTGGCACGTCTACTGGAAGAACCCCGGCGACGCCGGCTATCCGCCCGGACTCGAGCTCGCGCGCGGGGGCGCGATCGTCGACGCCCGCCTGCGCTATCCGGCGCCGCAGCGGTTCGACCTGCCCGGCGGCCTCGAGGCCTTCGGCTACGCCGACGAAGTGATCTACCCCGTCGACACGCGCTGGGCTCCGGGAGGCAGCGGCCCCGTCGGCGGCGAGATTCGGGTCGCGGCGACGGTGGACTACCTGGTCTGCGCCGAGATCTGCGTTCCGCACCACACGGCCCTCGATCTGCTCCTGCCCGCCGGCGAGGCGCTCGAGGACCCGGCCTCGGCGCCGCGGTGGGCCGCCTGGCGTCGCCGGCTGCCGCGCCCGGTGGGCGGCGCTGGTGGGCCCGACGTCGAGGCACGCCTCGAGCACGAGCACGGGCCCGGGCTCACCCTGGTCTTCACTCTGCGCGGCGCGCCCCCCGCCACGCACGCTCCCGACCTGTATTTCGAGACCGATCCGCTGCTCGAGATCGGCCGACCCCGGCCCTACGCCTCGGCGGCGGGTCCCGGCTTCCGGGTTCCGTTGCGACCGGTGGACGAGACCCGGCCGCTGCCTGCGCGGCTCTCGCTGGCCTGGACCGCCACCGGCTGGAGCTCGGACGGGCTTCCGATGGCCTACGCGGGCCGGCTCGACCTCGCGCGCCCGGCCCCGGGCGTGAGCCGCGGGGCCGAGCTGCGCGCCGCGGCCGCCTTCGCCTTGGTCGCGCTGTTCGTCGCCCTCGCAATCCGGCGCTTCCGGCGTCGTCCCGTCACCCCCTAGGAGGTCTCCGATGTTCCTTCGCGCTCCGCTCCGCTTCGGACTCGCGCTCGCGCTCGCCGCGGTCGCCTGCTCCGGATCCTCGCAGGCCCAGGTCGCCGTCGGTCAGAAGGCACCCGACTTCACCCTCTCCGACCTCGACGGACATCCGGTCCCGTTGGCCTCGTTCCGCGGCAAGATCGTGGTGCTCGAGTGGGCGAACCCGAACTGTCCCGTCTCGCGCCGGCACGCGGACGCCGGGACCATGACCTCGACGGCGGCGCGCCATCCCGAGGTCGTCTGGTTGTCGATCAACAGCACGCGCCCCGACCACTCCGACCACGTCGACGCGGCCGAGTACCACCGCTACCTGTCCGAGCGGAAGATCGGATACCCCGTCCTGCTCGACCCGAGCGGGCAGGTCGGCCACGCCTACGGCGCCCGCACGACGCCGCACCTGTTCGTCATCGACGCGGACGGCAGGATCGCCTACATGGGCGCGATCGACGACGACCCGCGCGACACCGGCGCCAAGGTGAACTACGTCGACGCCGCCCTGACCGCGCTCGAGAACGGCAAGCGTCCCGACCCCGCCTCGACCCGCCCCTACGGCTGCTCGGTCAAGTACTGACGGCGCGCCCGAGCCTGCGCCGCCGTCGCTCGCCGACCCCGAGCGCGACCAGCGCGGCCGCTCCGAACACCGCGAGCCAGAGCCCCGGCAGGAGACCCGGCGGGAGGTAGGAGAGGCTCACCCGATCCACGCCCGCGGGCACGACGACTCCCAGGAAGGCGCCGTCGACGGTCAGCGTCCTGAGCCGCCGGCCTCCCCCCAGGGCGGTCCACCCCTCCGGGCCCCGGATCGAGGTCGCGAGCAGCTTCACCCCCGGGGCCGGCACCCCGAGCGCGAACCGCCCCGGCTCGACCCCGTGCCGCTGGACGCGCCCGCCACGCGGAGGGCCCGGAAAGGGCCGCTCGGCGAGCTCTTCGGCCGACAGAGCGACCCGCCGCGGGTCGCGCAGGTCGCGGATCCAAGTCGGGATCGCGGCGCGCGGCACGACGTCGTACCGGCGAGCCAGGAAGCAGCGCGGGAGCATCCGGTGATTGACGAAGAGCTGCAGGCCCGGGCTCGACCGCGCCAGCCTCATGCCCGAGATCGGGCCGGCGCCGCGGTAGGACAGCACGGCGCGCACGCCGAGAAACTCGAGGAACGGGTGCTCCGGGTGCAAGAAGGCGCTGAAGTAGTGCCTCGAGGACGGGGTGAAGTCGAAGGCCGCCCCGAGGGTCTCCAGATAGCGGTGCGAGGCGAGCGGGTCGTGCGGCCGCGGGTCGCTCAATCCGTACGCGGCGAGGATCGAAGGATAGACGCCGTATCCGATCCCGACCGCGCGTCCTCCGGGGCCGCCGGCGAGGCGGACGAACTGCTCCATCTCGGGCGTCATCGGGTAGAACAGGTGCGGGTCGTCGACCGGAAGCTGCCGTCGGCCCCAGGGCACCTGGTCGCCGAGCATCGCCAGAGCGAGGAGGGCGAACGCCACGGTCCGCCAGCGCGGCGCGATGGCAACGGCCGCGAGGATGGCCAGCCAGATCGCGCCGACGACCAACGACGGGGAGATCGCCAGGCTCGCCCCCGCGATCGGCAGGAGAACCCAGGCGACGGGAAGCGTCTTCCGGCTCCGGAGCACGAGGTCGAGCCCGAGCGCCGCCGCGAGTACGAGACCGAGCACGGCGATGGGGAACAGCCGGTCGGGCACGACCAGTCCGAGCACGGGCAGGTGCCTCCAGGCCGACATCAGCGGCGGGAGGTTCGCTCCCAGCCCGAAGAGGAACAGGTACGCCCCCCACCAGAGAGCGGCACGGCGGCGGGAACGCCGCGACGCCGCGGCGAGAACCGCTCCCGCCAGAGCGAGCAGGCCACCGTAGATCGAGAGGGGCACCGGTTTCGAGGCTTCCGAGCGGATACTCCGGTAGGGGCCGCCCAACGCCTCCGGAGAGAGCGGAATCCGGAGCCACCGGGCCTGCCGGGTCTCGTGCCAGGGAAGCTCGGCCGCCTCCGCTTGGCCCGCCTCCCTGGACCCGTGCTCGAGGTCCCACGCGCGCTGGCTCGCGGGCACGATCGCCGCGAAGGGGAGCAGGGCAGGCGCCGCCAGCGCGAAGCCGAGAACGCCGGCGAGCGCGACGTGCGCCACGCCGCGCCACACCCTCCTGCGGCGGCCGAACGTCACGGCGGCCGCAGCGGTGAGCGCGCTGGCGCCGACCGCGATCTCCGGCTGCCCCGAGAGCAGGAGGCAGGCGACGATCAGCGCGCACGACGCGGTCCTCCGAGCCGTGGGTCGTCGCGCCACCGCCAGGCCTCCCGCGATGCACCAGGGCGCCCACGCCACCGGCGCCGAGTGCGGGAAGAGGCCCCAGGGCAGGATGCCGCCGCCCAGGGCGAATCCCGAAGCCGCGAGAAGCGCCGCAGGCCGGCGGACGCCGAGCGCGCGCGCCGCCACCCACGCGCCCTCCAGGGCGACCAGGATCTTGAGCGCCAAGGCGGCCAGCGCGTGGTGCTCGACCGGCAGCAGGCGGGCGGCCATCGACGTCGGCGCGAGCACCGAGGCCTGCGGGTTGGCCCACGGCGAGCTGCCGCCGTCGATCCGGTCCGACCACAGCGGCAAGCGGCCCCGGCCGAAGGCGCGGCGGTTCTCGATCTCCCAGGGGGTCAGCTGGAAGACCAGATCGTTCAGCTTCCAGATCGGCTCTTCGGGTCGCTTCTCGGTCCCGGGGATGTGACCGCCCAGAACCGAAGTGGGGATGATCAGGTGCGGCCCGGTCAGCCAGGGCAGCAGCAGCAGCGCGGGGAGCGCCCAGGCGGCGAAGATCGCCTCGGGGCGGAGCCGGCGGCCGACGCCGCGGGCGAGCAGCGCGAGCGTCGCCTGGAGCAGGAGGAACGCTGCACCGAGCCGGAGCAACAGGACCGGGTCGGCGTTCATCCCGGCGCCGCCTCCCCGGGGGGCGACGGCGCGACCGGGTCAGTCGGGCGCACGCGATGCACCCGGGACGGAGACGCCGTGCTCCCTCTCGATCCCGCGCAGGAGACTGCCGCGGGCCTGGGCGAAGGCGGCGAAGAGCAGGATCAGGTTGCCGATCGCGACGAACGAGAGCAGTGCCAGCAGCAGAGCCGTGAGCCAGAGCCAGGTCGGCGCGTGCCATCCCCACGCGTACCGGCCCGCCGCGGCCACCAACAGCGACGCGGCGGCGCCGGCCAGGACGCTTCCGGCCCCGACCAGGGAGCGGATCGCGATGCGGTCGGTGAACGGCAAGAGCATCGAGACGCCGTGACCGAACAGCCTCGAGTAGCTCATCCGCGACCTTCCGGAGTACCGGTCGCCGCGGGCGAGCGGAACCGCCTCCATCGTCAGGTTGAGGCTCACCAGGGAGGACGAGTAGCAGAGGTCGAAGTTCGGATGGAAGAGCACCTGGCGGACCAGCCAGCCCCGGTACGCGGCGAAGTTCCCGGAGCGCACGAGGCGGCCGGTGAGCGCTCGGAAGAGGAGTCGGAAGAAGAAGTAGAGGATCTTGAACGCCGCCGACTCCCGACGGCGGGTGCGCTCGGCGATCGACAGCTTGCGCAGGTCCCCCGGAGACGCCAGCAGAGGAGCGAGCAGCTCGGGGAGATCCTCGGGCCGGTCCTCGCCGTCGGCGTCCATGGTGACCACGTAGTCGTCCGGCGCGAAGGACTCCGCGAGCGAACGCAGCGCGAACACCAGCGCCCGTTGATGGCCGAGATTGAAGGGCGGCGCCACCACGACCACGTCGGACAGGGAGCGCAGCCGCTCGAACTCCGGATCGAGGCCGCCGGTGTCGTCGATGGCCACGAAGCGCAGCGCGGCGAAGAGCGTGTCGGGTCGGCCCGCGACGACCTGGAGGACCTTCTCGCGCACGCGGAGATAGCTCTCCACGTCGAGGTAGACGGGGCTGAGGATCCAGAGCACGGGGCGCCGGGTCATGGGCCTCCGGGCTCCTTCGGTCCCCGGCTCAGAACGGCCCGCCCAGCTCGAGAATCGTCTCGCGTCGCTTGACGCCGAGCCCGACGCCGTCGCCCAGCGGCAGGATCACCGAGGCGAGCTGCGGGTGGATCGTGAAGTAGGGGTTGAACGCCTCGATCGCGGCCGCCGACGCATCGTCGTCCGGGCGCAGCGACGGATCGCCGATCCGCCCGTGCCAGAGCAGGTTGTCCACCACCAGCCGGCCGCCGACGACGAGAAGGGGCAGCGCGAGATCCAGGCAGCGTCGGTATTCGCTCTTCTCCGCGTCGAGGAAGACGAGGTCGAAGCCCGGCTCGAGACCGGGCAGCACCTCGAGCGCGCGGCCGGCGACGAGCTCCACCCGGTCGGCCACGCCGGCCCGCGCGAGGTATCCGTGCGCCGTCTCCAGGCGCTCCCGGTCGGGATCGATCGAGGTCACGCGCCCGTTGCGGGCGCCCCGCGCCAGGTGCAGCGTGCCGTAGCCGATGCCGGTGCCGATCTCGAGCACCCGGCCGGCCGGCGCGATCGCGGCCAGAGCCTCGAGCAGCCTCGCCAACTCGGGGCGCGAGGAGGGGACACCCTGCTCGCGCGAGCGGGCTTCCATCTCGACGCGCAGCGGATCGCGCGGCGGCAGCAGCGCGCTCAGGTAGCGGGCCTGGCGCGGGCGCAGGATCGGGTCAGTCGCCCGCGCCACCCGAAGTCCGCTCCCAGGACAGCTCTTCGAGAACGACCGAGGTCGCCTCGGCCTTGTCGGTGCTCGTGAGCTGGAAGTTCGGCGTGATCGTCACCTCGCAGATCCGTGCTCCGGCCGCGGGCGGAATCTCCAGCTCGACGTCGACGCGCCCGGCTCCCGAGACTTCGGGCTGTCCGCCGCCGCAGCTCGACGACAGCTTCACCTTGGGCAACGTCGTGCCGTCCAGCATCTCCAGCCTCGCCCCGGAGCCGCCCTCGTGGGGGATCTCGAGCGTGGCCAGCAGGCGCCCGGCGCCGTCCACGGGTCCGAACTGGATCGTTCCGGAGACTCCCCCGCGCAGCGACCGCCGGGCGAGGACCTGAAGGTCGGCTCCCGGCTGGGGCGGTAACCAGGCGTCCGAGAACCGGGCGTGCGGCATCTTGTCGCTCGGCGCCCGCACGTCCACCATGGCGACGCGGTACTCGTAGCGGCTCACCTGCTCGCCCTCGGTGCGCAGGGGGAAGCGCTCCGAGCCCGACCGGTAGAGGCCGACCGAGAGCAGGTACTGTCCGGCTTCGAGCGGCTCGGCGAGCGCCGACTGGTAGATGCGCAGGCGGTCCTCGATCTTGCGTCCGACCCGCCACGGTTGCGGCAACGGGTGATCGAACGTGCGCACCACCGAACCCGGCTCGTCGAGCAGATGGACGAAGACGATCGGCTCGCCGCCACCCGGGGGCAGCTCGGTCAGCGGCTCGAAGGTCAGCTGCAGCTCGGTGAACTCCGGCCACAACAGCATCAGGTGGTTCGGCGAGGCCTCGAGCGCCGCGACGGGCGGCGCCGACCGCTTGCAACCGCCGGCCAAGGTCATCAGCGCGGCCAGGACCGCGAGCGAGCACGGCATGCGCTTCCGGGTCATCGGTCCACCTCCCGATCCTGATAGGTCGCGCTCGCGTCCGGACCCTCGAAGACGGTGACCGCTTCGAGCTTCGTCCCGGCGCCGAGCGCTTTTTCGAGCTCGCCGAAGAACCACTCCGCGAGCCTCTCCGTCGACGGGCTGAGGGCGTCGAACGGAGCCACCGAATTGATGTCGCGGTGGTCGAAGCGGGAGACGAGCCGCTGGAGCGCGTCGCGGACGACCACGAAGTCGACCGCGATGCCGTCGGAATCCAGCTCGCCCGCGCCCAGTCGCGCCACCACTTTCCAGCTGTGACCGTGGACCGGTTCGGCGCCCCCCCGATAGGAAGTCAGGTGGTGCGCCGCTTCGAACCGGACCGACACCTCGAGCACGTATCGGGCCATCGGCCGAATCGTAACGTAGACTGCCCCTCCCATGTCGGCATGGGTCCTCGTCGCTCTGCTCGCATTCATGGTCGTCGCCGCCGCCCTGGAGTGGATGGCGGTGGAGGTCGCGGCGTTGGTCGTGCTCGCGACGCTCCTGATCACGGGCGAGCTGTCGGTGGCCGAAGCGACTTCGGGCTTCTCCGACCCGGCGGTCGTCACCGTTCTGATGATGATGATCCTGTCGGAGGCGATCGTGGAGAGCGGTGTCGTGGCACAGGTCGGCCACCGCATCAGCCGCCTCTCGCGCGGGTCGTCCCGGGCCCAGATCGCGCTCCTCCTCCTCACCGCCGGCGTGCTGTCGATGTTCATCAGCAACACGGCGGCGGTGGCCATGTTCATCCCGGTCGCGATCCAGCTCTCGAAGCAGTTGCGGAGCAGCCCTTCGAAGCTCCTCCTGCCGCTCAACTACGCCGCGATCTTCGGCGGCACCTGCACGCTGGTCGGAACCTCCACCAACATCCTGGTCTCCTCGCTCGCTGCCGACCGCGGCGTCCACGCGTTCTCGATGTTCGAGTTCCTGCGCATGGGCGGCGTGTTCTTCGCTGTCGGCATGGCCTACAACTTCCTGCTCGTGCGCTGGCTTCCCGACCGCGGCGATTCGTCGAACCTGACCGGCAAGTACCAGCTCGCGACCTATCTCACCGAGGTCCGGGTTCCGTCCGGCTCGCCGTTGATCGGCCGCACGGTCGTTCAGGAGAAGATCTCCGACCGCTACCACCTCAACGTGCTGGAGATCCTGCGCGGAACGATCAAGATCGCGTTCGACCTGCGCTCGACGCCGATCGAGCGCGACGACGTGCTCATCGTCCGCGGCTCGATGGAGGACATCGTCCTGTTCAAGGAGCAGCAGCGGCTGCTCCTGCTGTCGGACATCAAGCTCTCGGACAGCGAGCTGGCCGACCAGCAGAACATCCTCGTGGAGGTCCAGCTCTCGCCGAGCTCGACGCTGGAGGGGATGTCGCTCAAGGAGATCGACTTCCGGCGCCGCTTCGGCGCTTTCGTGCTGGCGCTGTCGCGGGCCGGCGAGGTGATCCGCGAGAAGCTCGGGCTGATCCCGCTCAAGCGGTGGGACACGCTGCTGGTGTTCGGGCCGCGCCGCGCCGTCGAGCAGATCTACAAGCTCGAGGACTTCCTGCCGCTGCAGGAGGTGGACCTGCGCCTCCGGCTCCACCCGCGCTGGTGGCTGCACGCGGCGACGCTGGTCGGCGTCGTGCTCTCGGTGTCGGTGTTCCAGGTCTCGCTACTGACCGCCGGGCTGGTCGGGGTCGTGCTGCTGCTGGCGAGCCGGACGGTCAAGGTCCAGCGCGTCTACCGGGCGGTGCACTGGCCCGTCTACTTCCTGCTCGCGGCGACCATCCCGCTCGGAGTCGCCTTCGAGAAGAGCGGGCTCGCCAGCCATTTCGGGCAGTGGATCGCGGCGCAGGGGCAGGGAGGTGGACCGTGGGTCGCCCTCTCCCTGCTCTATTTCGCGACCATGCTGTTGACCGAGGTGCTCTCGAACGCCTCGACCGCGGTCCTGATGGTTCCGGTCGCGTTTTCGGCGTCCGCGGCCCTCGGCGTCGACCCGAAGCCGCTCCTGATGGCGGTCTGCTTCGCGGCCTCGAACGGCTTCGTCACCCCGATCGGCTACCAGACGAACGCCATGGTCTACGGCGCCGGCGGCTACCGCTACCGCGACTTCCTACGCGCCGGTATCCCGCTGAATCTCTTCTTCTGGCTCCTCGCCAGCCTCCTGCTACCGGTCTTCTGGCCCTTCTGAGCCGGCCACGGCGGGGACCCTCCGGCCGGGCTCGAGGAGTTGCTCGACCCGGGCGATGACCATCGCCAGCGCGACCCGGTTCTCGCCGCCCTCGGGGACGATCACGTCGGCCCAGCGCTTGGAGGGTTCGACGAACTCGAGGTGCATCGGCCTCACCGTCTTCATGTACTGGCGCAGCACGTCGGAGATCTCGCGCCCCCGCTCGGTCAGGTCGCGCCGGATCCGGCGCACGAGGCGCACGTCCGGATCGGTGTCGACGAAGACCTTGAAGTCGAGCAGCTCGCGGATCGACCGTTCGGCGAACAGCAGGATGCCTTCGATCAGGACCACCGGACGGGGCTCGACGCGTTGCGTCCTCCCGGTGCGGCGATGGCTCACGAAGTCGTAGACGGGCAGCTCGATGGCGATCCCGGACTTGAGAGCCCGGAGGTGGGAGACCAGCAGGGGCGTGTCGAGGGCGTCCGGGTGGTCGAAGTTGTGCGCGGCGATCTCGGACGGGCCGGACCAGGCGACGTCGCGGTAGTAGTTGTCCTGCGCCAGGAAGGCGATCCGGTCGGCCCCCGCGGCTTCGAGGATGGTCCGGGCGACGGTGGTCTTGCCCGAACCCGTACCTCCCGCAACCCCCAGAACCACCGGCTCCATCGCGACCGGATCTTACGGCATCGCGGCGTGTCCCTCCGCGCCTCCGGGTGCGCTTGCGATCCCGGTCAACGCTGGCAGCGCGGGCAGTAGAAGGCGCTGCGGTTCGAGCGCACCCGGCGCCGGATCCGGGTGCCGCAGCGCGGGCAGGGGAGGTCCCCGCGACCGTAGACCGCCAGATCGACCTGGAACTCCCCCGCGTTGCCGTCGCCGTCGCGGAAGTCGTTGAGCGTCGTCCCCCCCTGGCGGATCGCGTCCTCGAGGACCGTGACGACGGCGGCGGCCAGCAGATCCCAGCGCTCCCGCCCGATGCGCGCCACCGACCGGAAGGGATGGATCCCGGCGCGGAACAGGGCCTCGGTGGCGTAGATGTTGCCGACCCCGACGAGCTTCGTCGCGTCCATCAGGAACGCCTTGACCGGTGCGCGCAGACCGCGCGCCAGCTCCGCCAGGTCCGCGCCCGCCAACCGCGGATCGAGCGGCTCCCGGCCGAGGTGCGCCAGGTGGCGGTCGCGGGCGAGGTCGCGGGTGGCGGCGACGAAGGCGAGGCCGAAGCGGCGCGGGTCGCGCAGGCGCAGCTCGTCGCCGCGATCGAGGCCGAGGACGAGGTGCTCGTGGGGCTCGCCGGCCCGGTCCTCCGGGACCAGCGTCAGTCGACCGCTCATCCCCAGGTGGACGACCAGCGTCCAGCCCGCTTCGACGTCGATCAGGAGGTACTTGCCCCGCCGCCCCAGCCGGCGCACCTCCCGGCCCTCGAGCGCGCGCCGCAGGCGCCGCCGGTCGAGCGGCTCGCGCAGGGCCGGCGAGCGGACCTCGACGCGCTGGATGCGGCGGCCCACGAGGCGCGGCTCGAGGCTCCGGCGCAGGACTTCGATCTCGGGCAGCTCGGGCACGGGGCGGATTCTAGAGGCGTCCTCCGAGGGGGCTCTGCGGGCGCGACTTGACGAAATCCCCGGAGAGGCGTAAAAAAGGCGTAATCATGGCGACCGCGACCCTTCCCCTCTTTCCCGAGCTGCCGGTCTTCGGCCGGCCGGACCCCGCCGCCGAGGCCCTGCGCCGCCGCGCCGGCGTCGAGTACCACGACCTGCTCGCCCGCGACGTCCTCAACCGGGTGGACAGTCCCCGGCTGCCGTTCCAGTGGACGATCAACCCCTACCGCGGCTGCGAGTTCGGCTGCGCCTACTGCTACGCCCGCGACACCCACGGCTTCCTCGACCTCGCCGACCCGCTCGACTTCGAGAACCGGATCTTCGTCAAGCGCGGCGCGGCGGCGCGCCTGCGCCGGAGGCTGCGCCGTCTCGACCTGCGCGGCCAGACGATCGCGCTGGGCACCGCGACCGACCCCTACCAGCCCGCCGAGCGCCACTACGGCGTGACGCGCTCCCTGCTCGAGGAGCTCGCGGCGGTCTCCGGGCTGGCGCTCGCGATCACCACCAAGTCGCCGCTCGTCCTGCGCGACCTGGACCTGCTGTGCGAGCTCGACCGGCGCAACGCCGTGGAGGTCCACGTCACCGTGACCACGGTCGACGCCCGGCTCGCCCGCCGCCTCGAAGGGCACGCGCCGGAGCCCGCCGCGCGCCTGCGCACCGTGGCGCGGCTGGCCGAGGCGGGGCTCGCGACGCGCGTCAACTGCATGCCGGTGATGCCCGGGATCAACGACGGCGAAGAGGTCCTGGCGCCGCTGCTGGCGGCGGCGTGGGAGGCTGGCGCCGGACACGTGGTGGCCCAGCCGCTCTTCCTGCGGCCCACCGCCCGCCGCCACTTCTTCGCCTGGCTCGACCGGGAGTATTCGTCGCTCGCGCCGCTCTACCGCCGGCTCTACGCCGGCCGCGACTACCTCGACGAGGCGGCCCGCGACCGGCTGCTCACGACCTTCCGCCGCCTGCGCCTCGCCGCCGGCTTCCCGCGGAGCGTGGCCGGCCGGACGTAGCCGCTGCCTCCTCCCGCCCCTGCGGCCGGGAGAGGCGCACGACCAGGTCGGCCAGCGCCGCTTCGGGCTCGCCGGAATCCCCTTTGAGGCGTAGCTCGGTTTCGAGCAGGAGCGCCGGAAGACGGGCGAGCTCATCGGAAGAGAATCGCCCGGACGCCAGGTAGGCGCGATGGAGGCGGAACGGGTGGACGCCGGCGAGGGGGTTCTTGGCGATCCCCGCGACCTCGCCCTGGAGCCGGGGCGCGATCTGCTCCTTGAAGCGCGGGTAGCTCGTCACTCCGGGCGGCGCGCCGACGACCCGCAACAGCCCCCCCACGGCGCTCAGGTGGCGGACGAAACCGGCCAGCAGAGCGAAGAAGGAGAGCCGCTCCGCGATCCGGTCCTCGGCTCCGGCCAGCCGCCGTTCGAGCGCCGCCAGCGCCTCGCCGGCCCGTCCCGAGCCGACCGCGTCGAGCACCGCCCAGACGTCCTGCTCGCCGCGGTCCTCGACCTGCTCGCGAACCAGGGCGAGATCGATCGGACCGTCCCCGGCGAGAGCCGCGAGCTTGCGGAACTCGGCGGCGAAGCGCTCGGTCGAGTCCTCCCCGACGGCGCCCCCCGGACCGGCGCGCCGGGAATCGGCAGCGCGCAGGGTGCGCCGCGCGAGCTCCGCCGCCGCATCCTTGCGGATCTTCGCTCCGGTCTCGCGCTGGAGCTCGACGACGAGAGGCTCCAGGCCCTCGACGTCGCCCCGCCGTCCGGTCGCCAGCCGCCCGGCTTCGATCACGGCCCCGCGGCGCAGGAGGGTCGCGACCAGCGGATGCGTGTCCGCCGCCGCGCTCTCGACCAGGACGAGGACGTGGCGCTCGGGCAGGCCGTCCCGCACCAGGTCCGCGAGCAGGGACACCTCGCTCTCGCCGGCGCCCTTGAGACCGGCCTCGATCGCCGCGGCGAGCAGCGGCTCGAGCTCCGTTCGCGCTTGCCCGGCCGCGGCCTTCCCCGTCCGGCCCCGGCCGCTTCCGAACACCGCGTCGGGCAGCTCGGCCAGGAGCCGTGCGGGGTCGTGGGACTCCGGATCGAGGTCGAACAGGCGCAGGACGCGGAGCAGCCCGAGCGCGGCTTCCCTGGGGCGACCCGCCAGGTCCGCGGCGCTTCCCGACCAGGGCACCTCGCGCCGCACCTCGCCCAGCAGGTCGGCCGCGGCCGCGCGATCGGCCAGGGCTCCGGTCCCGACCGCGACGACGACCTTTCCCGTCGTGAACAACGAGAACGTCCGCAGGTCCTCGATCAGGCGCGACAGAGAGTCGGGATGCCGGTGGGTCGCCGGCTCCGCTCCCCACATTTCGGCCAGCGCCGCCGCGAGCCTCTGCGCCGCGGGCTCGGCGAGCGGCCGGTCGCCGCGCACCAGGACCACCGGCGCCAGCTCCCCCGCGCGGGCTGCGTCGAGGAGCTCCTCCATCGCGTCCGTTCCCTCCTCCCGGATCCGGCTCAGCCGTCGGGATCGGCGGGCGGCGCCGCCAGCGAGTGCTCACCCGAGTCGTCCGCCGCGCCCCACACCGGCACCGCGCGGACGCCGAGCTCCTCCGCCGAGAGGCGCTCCTCCTCGAAATCGAGCTCTACCGAGTTCCAGGAGCCGCAGCGCGAGCAGGAGTCGCGCCAGTCGGGATAGCGCTCGCGGCAGACGCGGCAGACGTACTCCGCGGTGCCGAGCTCGAGCTGGCGCAGGCAGGTGCGGTAAGCGTCCGCCGCCCGGGCCAGGTCGCCTTTGCGCTCCTGGATGCGGCCGAGCAGGAAGTGGTACGTGGGCGAGGACCGGATCCGCTCGCCGATCGAGGTCAGCGTCTTGGCCGCTTCGTCGAGCATCTCCAACCGATAGTAGAGCCGGCCCAGGTAGAAGCGTGGCAGCAGGTCGTTGTCCGCCTCTGCGATCAGGCCGCGCAGCGTCTCGATCGCCTGCACGGGTTCCTCCTGCTCGATGAAGTGGTCTTCGATCCGGTGCAGGAAGGCCGGGCTCCCGGTCTCGAGATACCCGGCGCGCCAAGCGGCGACCGCCGCCGGCTCGCGCCCCGCCAGCAACTCGGCCTCGCCGAGCATGATCCGGGCCGGCAGGAACCGCGGCTCGCCGGCGAGCAGCCGGCGGAAGATCTGCGCCGCCTCCTCGGCGCGATCCTGCTCGAGCAGCAGGACGCCTCCCTGGTACTCCAGTCCCTGCGCGAGGCTCGACTCCCGGGCCAGTGCCGCCGCGTCGCCCGCTTCGTTGAGGAACTGGGCGATGCGCTCGTGGAGCTTCCCGGCCTCGGCCCAGTCGCGGCGGGCCACGGCAGCGGCCCGTTGGCGGCGCAGCACCTCGAGTCCGAAGCCGGGGAACTCGCGGACGATCCTGCCGTGGATCTCCCGCGCGACGTCGGTCTCGCCCTTCTCGACGTGGTCCTGCGCGAGCTGATGGAGGATGCCGACCGAGCGCGGATAGAGAGTTGCGGCGCGACGGTGGACCTCGACCGCCTCGTCCAAGCGCCCCAGGCCGCGCAGCACCTCGCCGTAGCGCAGCAGGCCCTCGAAGTCTCCCGGCCGGGCCGCCAGGTATGCCTCCAGCTCGACCGCCGCGCGGGCCTGCTGTCCGTCCGCAGCGAAATCGAGCGCGCGCCGGAAGGTCGCTTCGAGAGCTTCCTGCTCCCGCGTCCGGCGCCGGTCGCGGCGGGCCGCCAGCTCGCGCCGGAGGGTGTCCACGACCAGGGTCAGACCGGCGGGCAGGAAGCCGACCAGGAAGACCGCGAGCAGCGCTCCCCACAGGGGCAGGCTCGCGGTCGGGCCGAGACGGAACCGCTCGTGAAGGAGGTCCCGATTGTGATGAGTCAGGTAGGAACCGGCGAAGACGGCCGCGACCGCAAGCAGCAGACCGACGAACGAGCGCAGCCGCATCGGCTCCTCAGCCCTCCGGGAGCAACCCCTGTTCGAGAAGCTCCTGGCAGTTCAGGCAGAGCTTGGCCCACGGCACCGCCTGAAGCCGCAACCCGGCGATCGGGTCGCCGCAGTGGGCGCAGCGGCCGTAGGTCCCCTCGTCCAGTCGGTCCAGGGCCTCGTTCACCTCGAGCAGCCGAGCCCGCTCGGCGTCCGAGATGGAGAAGTTGAGCTCGCGGCTGTAGGCGTTGTTGGCGCGATCGACGATGTCCTCGGTCGGGCTGTCGTTGGACTCCTGCCCGTTGCGCAGGTCGGACTGGTAGAGATCGAGGATCTCCGTCCGCTTGGCCTGCAGCTTCTCGCGGACCGCCGCGAGGTCCAGGTGGACGGGAGCCGCGAGAGGCGTCGCCGAGGTCGTCCGGCCCTGCGACGCCGACTGCGTCGTGGCGCGTGATCTCGCCGAAGCGCGCGTCCGCACCCGGGGCGTCGGGGCCGGGCTCGTGGGCAGCGAAACCGCGAGCGCCGGCGGCGCCTGCTTGACCGGCCTGGAGCCTGTCGCTCCACGCCGCGCCCGCGAGCGCCCGGCCGCGGTCTTCGCCATGGACCCGCCGCCGGCCGCTTGGACCTCGACCTTGCGACCGGACTTCGCCGCGACCTTGCGCCCGGTGCTCGACGAGCCGGAACCCTTCGCCCGCCGGGAGGTCGGCGCCTGGGCGCCGGCCGGCTCGCGCGCCGGCTTCTTCGCCGCGGCCCTCTTCGCCGTCGTCTTCTTCGCCACGGGCTGGCTCGCCGCCGACCTCTTCACCACGGGCCTCCTCGCGACAGGCTTCTTCGCCACAGGCTTCTTCGCCGCAGGTTTCTTCGCCGCAGGCTTCTTCGCCGCAGGCTTCTTCGCCGCAGGCTTCTTCGAGACAGATCTCTTCGCTGCGGACTTCTTCGCGGTCCGCTTCTTCGCCGCCGACTTCGCGGCGCCGGCGGCGCGAGTCCGGCGGGTGGCCTTCCCGGCGGAGCCCTTCTTCGCCGCTCGAGCCGGTGAGCGCTTCGACTTCGGTTTCGCCTTGGTCTTCTTCGCAGCCACGCCGGCCTCCCTCGTCTCGCGTCCGCCGGAACCCCCCCGGCAGACTCGCCGGGCCGTCAAAATGGCTTGCGATGATACTGGATTCCCTCCAGGATCGAAAGCGCTCGATAGAGCTGCTCGAGCAGCACCAGACGGGCCAGCGAGTGGGGCAGGGTGAGGGGCCCGAGCGACATGCGCGAACGGCACCGGGCCACCAGCTCGGGGTCGAGGCCGAGGTCCGATCCGAGGAAGAAGACCACCGGACGGGGCCACTCCTGTCGCCAGCGTCCGACCAGCTCCGAGAACCGCTCCGAGTCGAGCGCCCGGCCCCTGCGGTCGAGCGCGATCCAGAGTCCGTCGCGCGGGGCGGCCGCGGCGAGGGCGTCGGCCTCGGCGCGCCGGCGACCGGGATCGCCGGCCGCGGTCCGGCAGCGGATCGCCCGCTCCTCGATCGGGTGCCAGGCGGCGATGCGCTTGAGGTACGGGGCGCACAACGCCTCCCACTCGGCCGGCGAGCGCCGGCCCGCCCAGAGGATCCGGAATTCGAGGGACAAGGGCCGGCGGTCGCCTATTCGGGTGGGACCGGGCGCTTGCCGGGTTCCTCGCCCTGGAGGAATCGCTCCCACTCGTCGTAGAAGGCGAGCGACTGCAGGTCGCGCATCCGGTCCAGGAAGAGGATGCCGTTGAGGTGGTCGAACTCGTGTTGGACGATGCGCGCCTCGAAACCCTCGGCGAGGAAGTCCAGGGCCGCGCCCTCGCGGTCCAGGCCTCGCACCCGCACCGCGGGCTGTCGCGGGACCAGACCCCTCAGGTCGGGGATCGACAGGCAACCCTCCCAGTCGTAGACGAGCTCCCCCGGCTCCGGCTCGACCATCGGGTTGATCACGACGCGCAACGGAACCGCACGGCCGCCGTCGATCTCGGGCGCCTCGTAGACGAACAGCTGCAGGCCGAAGCCCACCTGCGGCGCCGCGAGGCCGACGCCGCCGGCGTCGTGCATGGTCTCGACCATGTCGTCGACCAGGCGCCGGAACGCACGCTCTGCGACGCGCTTGGGGGACACCGCTTCGGCGGGGGTCCGCAGGGCCGGATGACCCAGCCGGACGATCGGGAGAATCGCCATGGAGACAGCCTCTCGCGACATTTTACTACCGCCGGAGGCAGCCCGTCCGCATGGTATTCTCGCCGGCCCATGACCGCCTGGACCTCGGAGGAGGAACAGCGCCGGCGACGCCGGAAGAGGCTTCTCCAAGGGCTGCTGATCGGAGGGGCGGCGGTCGGCGTCCCGGCGCTCATCAACGCCGCGATCGCCCGCCGCGTCCGGAGCGCCGAAGCCACCGCCTGGGGCCGCCGGCACCGTTACGCCTGGGAGCTGGGAGACGTCTTCTTCCAGCGCCTCGGCGAGGGCGAGCCGGTCGTCCTGCTGCACTCGTTCGGAGCCGGCCACGATTCGATCGAGTGGCGCGACGCGGCGGAGAAGCTGGCCGAGCGCTTCCAGGTCTTCGCGCCGGACCTGCCCGGATGGGGCAGCTCCGACCGACCGTCCGTCGACTACGACTCGGAGCTCTACATCGAGTTCCTGATCGACTTCCTGATCGACGTCGTCCGCCGGCGCGCGCTCGTCGTCGCGTCGGGACTCTCGGCGGCGTACGCCCTCCAGGTCGCTCTCGATCGGCCCGAGCTGGTGCGCGCCCTGGTCCTGGTCTGCCCGCTGGGCCTCGACCAGGCCGGAGACGAGCCCGACCTGGGCGACGCGGTGATCCACCGGCTGCTGCGGCTTCCGGTCCTGGGGACCTCCGCCCTCAACGTCTACTCGAGCCGCAGGGGCGTGGGACACCACCTCCGGCAGGAGGTGTACGCCGACGCCGAGCACGTGGACGACGCCCTGGTCGAGCATTACTGGCGGCGCGCCCACGAGCCGGGAAGCCGCGCCGCGCTCGCCGCCTACCTGTCCGGCTACCTCAACCATCACATCGCGGCCTCGCTGCCGCGGCTGCACCAGCCGGTCCTGGTGGTCTGGGGGCGGAGCGCCGCCAGCCCCGCCGTCGAGTCGGCCGACCTCTGGATGAAGGCCCTCCCCGAAGCCGATCTCGAGGTCGTCGAGGACGCCGGGATCCTCCCCCACGCCGAGGCCCCCCGCGAGTTCCGCGACCTCGTGGCGCGCTTCGCGGAGTCGTTGCCGCCGGCATGACCAGAACGGCGTTCCCGCCGGTCGCGGGCGGCTATCCCTTCCCCGCGCTCGAGCGCGAGGTCCTCGCTCTCTGGCGCGACCACGCGATCTTCGCGCGCACGCTGGCCGAGTCGAGGAGACGCGAGGGCGAGGACTTCGTCTTCTTCGAGGGGCCGCCCACCGCCAACAACTCGCCCCACGTCGGACACGTCGTGACGCGCGTGGTCAAGGACCTGTTCCCCCGCTTCCAGACCATGCGCGGACGCCACGTGGCGCGCAAGGCCGGTTGGGACACCCACGGCCTGGCGGTCGAGATCGAGGTCGAGAAGAAACTGGGTCTCTCGGGCAAGAAGGACATCGAGCAGCTCGTCCCCGGGGACCGCTCGGCTTCGATCGCGAAGTTCAACCGCGCCTGTCTCGAGTCGGTCATGACCTACGAGCGCCAGTGGCGCGCGATGACCGAGCGCTTCGGCTACTGGATCGACCTCGACCACGCCTACTTCACCTATTCGAACCGCTACGTCGAGTCGGTGTGGTCGGCGCTCCGGCGGCTGCACGACGAGGGTCTCCTCTACGAGGGGCACAAGAGTCAACCCTACTGCGCGCGCTGCGGAACCACCCTCTCGTCGCACGAGGTCGCCCAGAACTACAAGGACGTGGACGATCCCTCGATCTGGGTGCTGTTCCCGGTGCGGCCGGGCCGCGAGCTCGCGACCGACGCCGGAACCCGGTGGACGATCCCGGACGGACTCCACCTGCTGGCCTGGACCACGACGCCGTGGACGATGCCGGGCCACGCCGGCATCGCCGTCCATCCGGACTTCCTCTACCGCGTCGTCGAGCACCCCTCGCGTCCCGGCGCGACGATCCTCTTCGCGGACGCGATCGAGGTCCCGATTCCGTGCGACGTCGAGCGCGACGGCAAGCGGGAGCGGATCGACCTCCGGTCGCTGCCCGCCGTGGTCTCGATCCGCGGCCGCGAGCTCGCGGGCCTGCGCTACGACCGTCCCTATCGCACCGAACCCGCCGACGCGCCGGCGACGACGGCGGTCTTCGACCCGGCGCCCTCCGACGAGGCCGGGTGGCCGGTCGTCGAGGCCGACTACGTGACGCTGACCGACGGCACCGGGCTGGTCCACACCGCGCCCGCCTTCGGCGCCGAGGACCACCAGACGGGCTCGAAGTTCGGCCTGCCCCTCTTCCGCACCGTCGAGCCCAACGGCCGCATCGCGGATCGCTCCGGGCTCGAGCGCCTGGCCGGACTCTGGTTCAAGGACGCAGACAAGGAGGTCGTGCGCGACCTCCGGGAGCGCGGGCTCATGCTCCACGTCGACCGCTACCGGCACAGCTACCCGTTCTGCTGGCGCTGCGAGACCCCGCTGCTCCAGTACGCCACGGAGAGCTGGTTCGTGCGCACGACGGCGCTGCGCGAGAAGCTCGTGGCGAAGAACCGCGACGACATCCGCTGGCGCCCCGAGGCGATCGGCAGCGGGAGATTCGGGAACTGGCTCGAGAACGTCGTCGACTGGGCGCTGTCGCGTCGTCGCTACTGGGGAACGCCGCTCCCCATCTGGAAGTGCGACCTGTGCCCCGCGATCGAGATCGTCGGCTCCTACGAGGATCTCTTCGCCCTCTCCGGTTCGCCGCGACCCGACGACTTCTACGACCCCGGGCAGTTCGACCCTCACCGTCCCGGAATCGACGCGATCACCTGGGACTGCCTCCACTGCCGGGAGCAGGGCCGCAACGGCGTCTTCCGCCGGATCGAGGACGTAGCGGACGCCTGGTTCGACTCCGGCTCGATGCCGTTCGCCCAGCATCACTATCCCTTCGAGAACACCGAGCTCGTCGCGCCCGGAGGCCACTTCCGCCCTGCCGACTTCATCTCCGAGGCCGTGGACCAGACCCGCGGCTGGTTCTACACGCTGCACGTGCTGGCGGTGGCGCTCTTCGACTCGGTCGCCTTCGAGAACTGCATCGTTCTCGGCCACGTCAACGACGACCAGGGACGCAAGATGTCGAAGCGCCTGGGCAACGTGGTCGATCCCATGGCCGTGGTCGAGGAGACCGGTGCCGACGCCCTGCGCTGGTACTTCTACGTCAACGACCCGGAACAGAACTCCCGTTTCTCGGCCAAGCTCGTGCGCGAGGCCGCGCAGAGCTTCCTGCTCCCGATCTGGAACGCGCTCTCGTTCTTCACCATCTACGCGAACATCGACGGCTGGAAGCCCGGAAAGACCGAAAGACTTCCAAATAGGGGAAAGACAGGATCTCGACCGGTGGATCCTCCTGCGGCTCGACCAGCTGATCGAGAGCGTCACCGTGGCGCTCGAGAGCTACGCGGTCGCCCCGGCCGCGCGTGCCATCGGCGAGTTCATCGACGATCTGACCAACTGGTACATCCGACGCAGCCGGTCTCGCTTCTGGTCCGGCGCAGAAGGCCACCCGAGCGCCAAGGAGGCCGCCTACCAGACCCTCTATGAAGTCCTGACGTCTCTGACCCGCCTGATCGCCCCCTTCACGCCCTTCGTCGCGGAGAAGATGCACGAGCACCTGGTGCGCAGCCAGGACACTTCCTCAGCCGAGAGCGTTCACCTCGAGACCTGGCCGGAGAAGCGCGATTGGCTCGACCAGCTCTCCAAGGTCCACCGGAACGAGTCTCTGAGACTCGTTCAGGCGATGTCGTTGGCGAAGCGGATCGTGGGACTGGCCCGAGCGGCGCGTGCCAGCCACGACCTCAAGACGAGGCAGCCCCTTCCATCTATGGTCCTTGTCTTTGCTTCGGAGGTCTTCGGCGTCGATGTCAAGAATCACGTCGAACGGGTCCGGGACCTGATCCTCGACGAGGTCAATGTCAAGGAGATCCGGTGGGCCCAGAGGCGGGGGGAGTTCGTGACGCACGAGGTGCGACCGAACTTCCGGGTCCTGGGCAAGAAGCTGGGCGGGCGCATGAAGGCGGTCCAGGCCGCGCTGGCGGCGGCGGACGGCGACGCGCTCGCCGAAGCGCTCGAGCGCGACGGGCGGATCTCGCTCGACGTTCCGGGCGGAGCGGTCGAGCTGGGTCCCGACGACGTCGAGGTGCGGCTGATCGAGAAGGAAGGGCTGGCCACGGCGGGCGACCGCGAGCTCCTGGTCGTGCTCGACACCCATCTGACGCCCGAGCTGATCGCCGAGGGGCGGGCGCGGGAGGTGGTCAACCGGATCCAGACCGCGCGCAAGGAGGCGGGTCTCGACTACGCCGACCGGATCCGCGTGCGCTATCGCGCGCACCCGCTGGTCGAGGCCGCCATCGAGGCCCACCGCGACTGGATCGCGGCCGAGACGCTGACCGTCGGCTGGGACCGGGCGGGCGGCGACGCGACCGACCTCGCCGCGACCGAGATCGAAGGCTACGAGCTGGACCTGGCCCTCGACCCCGCGTGACGAACCCGGCGCGATGGCCGCCGCGACGCGGCGACGCGCGCCGCGGCTGATAGGCTCGACTCCCCGGAAGCGCTAGCGCTTCATCTCGACTCACCCGAGAGGAACCATGAGCGGCATCTTCAAGGCGTACGACGTCCGCGGTATCTACGGCAAGGACCTGACCGAGGAGATCGCGCGCCGCGTCGGCCGCGCCTTCCCGGTCGTGCTCGACGAGAGCGACCGCGCCCACGGCGGCAACCGGGTGGTCGTCTCCCGCGACATGCGGCCCTCCTCCGTTCCGCTCGCGGAGGCGCTGATCGAAGGCCTGACGTCCGCCGGGCTCGACGTCCTCGACATCGGCCTGGCGACGACGCCGATGAACTACTTCGCGATCGGCCATCTCGGCGCCGCGGGCGGCGTCCAGGTCACGGCCTCCCACAATCCGGCCGAGTACAACGGCCTCAAGTTCTCGCGCCACGAGGCCCGTCCGGTCTCGGGCGATCACGGCATCCCGCGGATCGAGGAAGCCGTCACGACGGGCACTTTCCCGCCCGCCGGCGCCCCCGGATCGGTCTCCTCGCACGACGTCGCCGCGGCCTATCGCGAGCACGTCCTCTCGTTCCTCCACAAGCCCTCGGGAGCCCGCCGCCTGAAGGTCGTCGTGGACGCCGCCAACGGCATGGCGATCACCGACCGCGCCATCTTCGACGCGCTCGGGATCGACCTCGTCCCGCTCTACTTCGAGCTCGACGGCAGCTTCCCCAACCACGAGGCCAACCCGCTCAAGCCCGAGAACCTGCGCGATCTCCAGGCCAAGGTGCGCGAGACCGGGGCCGACCTGGGGATCTCCTGCGACGGCGACTTCGACCGCGCGGCGTTCGTCGACGAGACCGGCGAGCCGGTGGGCAGCGACCTGGCGACCGCGCTGATCGCCGGCGAGCTGCTGGCGGCCGAGCCGGGGAAGCACGTGCTCTACGACCTGCGCTCCTCGCACGCGGTCCCCGAGTACATCGGCGAGCGGGGCGGCATCCCGGTGCGCGAGCGCGTCGGCCACTCCTTCATGAAGGCGACGCTGCGCCGGGTGGACGGGCTGTTCGGCGGCGAGCTCGCGGGCCACTACTACTTCCGCGACAACTACTTCGCCGACTGCGCCATCCTCGCGATCATCGAAATCCTCGAGCTGCTCTGGCACTCGGGCAAGCGGATGTCCGAAGTCGTCGCGCCGCTGCGCCGCTACGCCAAGTCCCCCGAGACCAACTTCGAGGTCGCGGACAAGGAAGGCAAGATCCGCGAGCTCGAAGACGCCTACGGCGACGGCCGGATCGACTGGCTGGACGGCATCACGGTCCAGTACGACGACTGGTGGTTCAACGTCCGGCCGTCGAACACCGAGCCGCTGCTCCGACTCGTGGTCGAGGCGCGCAGCGACGAGATGCTCGACCGCCGCATGGCCGAGCTCGTCGGCCGCATCGGCACGCCGATCACCCACTGAGCCGGACCGGAAGCTCGAAGGAAGGGGTTCACTTCCGCCATTCGGCGGGGGGGGCGGGGAACGGAGCCCAGATCCGGCCGGGCAGAAACTTTCAGTGATGGGAAAAGCAGTCCGCTGACCAGCGCCTCGGGCCACGAGGCGAAGTCAGCCACTCCGTCCTTCCCTTCAACAGAAAGTCTTTTCGCCTCGGTTCCAACCGGGCACTGCCGGCCCACCGACGGCTGTCGCTGAAGAATCTCCTAGAACCGGATGCCGACGCCGGCCGCCACGCTCGAATCGTTGGAGAGGACGATCTTGAGCTGGGCGTAGGGGGTGAAGCCCTGGAGGCGCCAACCGATGCCGCCCAGCAGGTCGAAACCGCCGTTGGTCTCGGCCGAGTGGCCGCGGTCGCCGTCGATGTGGATCACGGCCGGGCCGCCTCCGGCCCACAGGTAGTAGTCCTGGGTGACCAGGAAGTCGTAGTGGAAGTCGAAGTTCAGCGAGACGCGGTCGCGCTGGTCGGCGAAGATGAACTCCACGTTGGGGTTGATGTACCAGTCGCTCGACCCCAGCCGGGAGAGCACCTCGAGCCCGAGGAACGGGTCCTGGTGATCGAGGTAGCCGCCGGCGCGGACGCCGAAGTCGACCTGCTGCGCGCGCGCCGCGGGGGCGCCGACCGTCGCCAGCGAAGCCCAGCGCCAGCCCGGCCGTCGCGACCGCTCGAATCCAGCCCTTCCGCATGACTTCCCTCCTCACGTTGGTGCCGGACCTGCCGATCCGGCGTTGCGTCCCCGAGAGAGGAGCAATCGTGGTGCCAAGGGTCCCCGATCGGGGTGAAACGCTTCACACCCTCGCACACTCGGCGGTTCGAATCTACGCGTACAATGGTCGACGTTCTCGAAGGCAGACAGACGTCCATGTCCGGTGGCGGGATGCGTCTCCCGCGATCGCCGGCGAGGGGCGCCGTGTCCGGCCAGAAGGGAGTCGCGCCATGAACCCGTCCCCTCGTCCGCGTCTCGTCGTTCCGTCGCTCCTGCTCCTCTTGCTCGCCGGCGCCGGCACCGTCACCGCTGCGACCCGCTCTCTCGTCGAGCTCAAGAACGACTCCGTCGTCGATTTCGGGCAGGTCGCCATCGAGGTCGGCTTCGCGGCCGACGAGAGAGCCGCCGCCTGGCTCACCTCGACCTGCAACGGCAATCTGACCGCGGTGCGCATCCTCTGGCTCTCGACGACCGGCGGCTCGGGCGACACCCTGGGCCAGGAGATCCGCGTCTACGCCGCCGGCACGTTTCCGAATCCCGGCGCCACCCTGGCGACGCTGGTCGGTCCCCAGATGACCGACGGCGCCTTCAACGAGTTCCCGATCGTGCCGCCGATCGCGGTCACCACGGGCGAGACGGTCGTCGTGGACTTCCAGTTCCTCGACCCGCCGCCGGGCACCGGGCCCAGCATCGTCGCCGACATCGACGGCTGCCAGCCCGGCAAGAACGGCATTCTCGCCATCCCGCCCGGGTCCTGGTTCAGCGCCTGTGCCCTCGGCGTCAGCGGCGACTTCGCCATCCGCGCCGTCGTCGACTGCGGCCTGATCCCGATCTTCGCCGACGGCTTCGAGTCCGGCGACACCTCGGCCTGGGACGTCGTCCAGCCTTGAGCCGCTCACCAGCCGACCCGCCTCACCAGCCGATGCCGTAGTCCTCGCCCTGGTTGCTGGAGCCGCCGCGCATCGTGCCGTGGGCGCGGTCGATCAGGATGGCGTTGATCGGGCCCGAGTTGCGGGGGGCGGTGTCGAGCACGTAGCCCCTCTTTCTCAGCTCGTCCTTGACCCAGTCCGGGGTGCGCTCGTCGAGCGTCAGGTGGCCGGGCTTCGAGTCGTGGTCGCCGAAGGAGCTCCGGACCTGGTAGGTGGTGAAGTTGGCCGCCTCGGCGGCCTCCTGGACGTCGAAGCCGAACTCGACCACGTTCAAGAAGAACTGCAGCAGGTTCTGGTCCTGGGTGTCGCCGCCCTGGACCGCGAAGGCGAGATAGGGCTCGCCGTCCTTGAGCGCCAGGCTCGGGGTCAGCGTCACCCGCGGGCGCTTGCCCGGCTCGACGACGTTGAACGGATTCTCGCGACGGTCGAGCACGAAGCTCTGCATCCGCTGCGACAGGCCGATCCCGGTGTGGCCGGCGACCACCGCCGGGACCCAGCCCCCGGAGGGCGTCATCGAGACCACCCAGCCGTCGGCGTCGGCCGCGATCACCGACGTCGTCCCGGCGCGGAACGCCTGGTCGAAGGTCAGGCTCGACTTCTTGTCCGGAGCGATCGGCTCCGGCGCCGGAGGCCAGGCCGCGAGCAGATCCGCGAACGGGTTCGTCTCCCCCTGGAAGGGATACGGGTCGCCGGGTTTCAGGTCCGGGAGGTTCCGCTCCGGGTCGATCTCGGCGAAGCGCTGCTTGGCGTACTGCTTCGACAGCAGGCCCGCGATCGGCTCGGCAGGTGGGAAATCCGGATCGCCGTAGTAGAAGTCGCGGTCGGCGAAGGCGAGCTGCAGCGCCTGGGCGACCGTGTGGATGTAGCGGCCGGTGTTGTAGCCCATCGGCTTCAGGTCGGTGTTCTCGAGCACGTTCAGAGCCTCGAGCATCGCCGGGCCCTGGGTCCAGGTGGTGAGCTTGTAGACCTCGATGCCCCGGTACGTCGTCGAGACCGGCTGCTCGAGCTTCGGGTGCCACTTCGCGAGATCCTCGGCGGTGATCAGACCGCCCTGGGCCTCGACGTCCGCGGCGAACTCCTTCGCCCAGCTCGCCCTTGTAGAACAGATCGTAGGCGGCGAGGATCGCCTCCTTGCGGCTCTTGCCCGCGGCGAGCGCGGCCGTCTCCGCCGCGACCAGTCGGCGCAGGGTCCGCGCCAGGTCGGGCTGGCGGAAGATCTCCCCGGGAACCGGCGGCGCGCCGTCGTGGGGCAGGAAGACCGCGCGCGAGAAGGGCCACTGCTCGATCTTGGGCCGGAAGTAGTCGATCGTCCGCACCAGTTGGGCCTCGACCGGATAGCCGTCGGCCATCTCGATCGCCGGGGCCAGGACCTCGGAGAGCGGCAGCCGGCCCCACTCGGCGAGCATGACCAGGAGGCCGCCCGGGGTCCCCGGCGTCACCGCGGCCAGCGGGCCGTACTCCGGTGGATAGCGCAGGCCCTTCGAGCGGAAGAATTCCGGCGTCGCGCCGCTCGGCGCCACGCCCAGCGCGTTGACGCCGATGACCTGACGCGTCTTCGGGTTCCAGACCAGCGCCTGGGTCTCGCCGCCCCAGCTCAGCGTGTCCCACATCGTGCAGGCGGCCGCCAGCATCGCGCAGGCGGCGTCCACCGCGTTGCCGCCGCGCTCGAAGATCCGCGCCCCGGCGGTCGCCGCCAGCGGCTTACCGGTGATCGCCAGCCACTTGTGCGCGTAGAGCTCGGGCTTCTGGGTGCGCACCGCCGCCGCTTCGCGCGGCCACAGCGCCAGACCGGCCAGGACGAGCGTCGAAGTCGCCGCCATCGACAGCCAGAGATTCCGCATCGGGCCTCCCTTCACGCCAACTTGCCGGCACCGAGCCTAGCGCGGTGCGCCGGGCGGCGCGCCGGGGCGCCCGAGGCAGCGACGTGGGGGGCTCAGTTGCGGCTGCGGCCGCCCAGGATCCCCGAGCGGAGCAGGAAGTAGAGCAGGGTCATCAGCGTCGAGATCGCCGCCGCGACGTAGGTCAGCGCCGCCGCGTTGAGCACCCGGTCGATCCCCTCGCGCTCCTGCGGCAGGACGATGCCGTTGGCGACCGCCAGCTTCTTGGCCCGCGCCGAGGCGTCGAACTCGACCGGCAGCGTCACGATCTGGAACAGCAGCACGGCCGAGAACAGCAGGGCGCCGAACAGGACGACCGTCGAGCCCGCCTTGCCCCCGCTCATGTACATCAGCAGGAGTCCGAGCGACATCGCGATGTAGCCGAGCGTCGAGCCGAGGTTGGCCGTCGGCACCAGCGCCGAGCGCAGCCAGAGCGGCTTGTAGGAGACCGCGTGCTGGATGGCGTGACCCGCCTCGTGGCAGGCGACCCCGACCGCGGCGATCGAGGCCGAGCCGTAGACGTCGCGCGAGAGGGCGAGCGTCTTGGTCACCGGGTTGTAGTGGTCCGTGAGCACGCCCTGGTGGGCGACGATCTGGACGTCGTGGATGCCCGCGGCCTCGAGCATCCGCTGCGCCGCCTGGGCGCCCGTCAGACCGGTGGACACCCGCACCTTGGAGTACTTCTTGAACGCCGACTTGGTGCGGAAGCTCGCCCACAGCGACAGCGCGAAGGCGGGAAGCACCAGCAAGAGGTAGAGGGGATCGAATCCGAGCATCATGACCGGGAGGCTCCTTTTCGCGGGGATCCACCGCCCCGCGACTGTCTACAACGCCGGGCGCGCTCCGGAGATTTCCGGTCACGGCCGACCGGATCGAGTCTACCGGACCTCGCGGACGCGGCCGGGACGCCTTGCGGTTCTCGCCGCGGGAGGAGTTCCGCCGGGGCTCGCCCCGTGGCTCGTCAGCTCGGCGATCGCGGCTTCGCGCCGGACGCGCCGGCGTTGGCGCTCGAGCAGCGCCGGCGAAGCCGCGCGCTCGGAGCAGGCCTCGGGCGGCAGGGGGCAGCGCTCGCAGGTCAGATCGACCTCGAGCCGCGCCACCGCCCGGTCGTCGAGGAACCGGGCCACCGAGCGCAGCCGGTCGTCGACCAGGAAGCCGAGCGAGACCGACGAGAGCGTCCGCGGCCGCAGGGAGAGGCGCCGCGCCAGCGCCACGGTGAAGAACTCGACCGGCTCGGTCTGGAAGCGGCAGCGCGCGGCGGCCGCCGGCGGCGGGTCGCCCGGACCCGACCCCGCGAGCTTCGGGTCGGCGAGCAGCGACACGCCCGGCCAGCGCGAGCAGACGTGCTCGGCGGGCGACACGCCGTAGGGAACCGCGACCCGCGACAGGTTCAGCACCTTGGTGAGGCGCGGCCGCCGGCGCTCGGGCTCGCGGAAGAAGCGGACGAAGAAGATCTCGGACAGGCCCAGCTCCGCGGGAGCGAGCTGGCTGATGCGGTAGAAGAGCATCTCCGGCGTGGCACCGAAACGGCCCAGCCAGTCGACCAGGGAGCGGACCCGGAGCTTGCGCGCCGCGAACCAGCGCGCGAGCTCGGCGGCCAGCACCGCGCGCGGGATCAGCAGGGCGCCCGCGAAGTAGGACGCCTTGAAGTTGTTCAGCACCTGATCGAACGACTCCGCCCGCAGCCAGGACCCGCTCACCGGACGCTCGGTCAGGCCGAGCACGCGGTAGCCGACCTCGCGCGCCATGGCGAAAGCGCGCTGCGGTGGAGTCAGCCGGGAGTGGACGTGGAGCGTGGGCGGGGGGCCGGCGGAGTAGACCGAGCGCAGGTCGGCGAGGTCCCGCCGCGACGCGAGCGTGTCGAGATCGACCCGGTAGCCGAAGAGGCGCTCGAGGACGGCGCGGAGCTCGGGCTCGCCGAGCTTCTCGCGCGGCGTCCAATCCGCCTGAGCCCGGAAGCCCTCCGCCGCCGCCTCGATCTCGGGGAAGAAGTTGCCGTGGAGCTGCTGGAAGGAGCGCAGGGCCCCGAACAGCAGGTGCTCCACCTCGAGGTCGTAGCGGCGGGCGATGTCGCCGAAGGTGCGCAGCAGCGCTCCGGCGCGCTTCGGGTCGGCGGCGACGAGGTCGAAGAGATCGGCCGCCTGGATGCCGAACAGCTCGAAAGGGAACTCGCGCAGGAACGCGGAACCGGCGAACGCACCCAGCGGGGAGAGGTCTTCGTCGACCCTCGGCGACACCAGCTCCTCGTAGGAGAGCTCCAGCGCTCCCGACAGCGCCAGGAGCTTCTCGGGCTTGGGGTACTTCTTGCCCTTCTCGATCTCTGACAGGTAGGAGATCGCGATCCCCGAGCGCCGGGAGAGCTGCTTGAGCGTCCAACCCTGGGCCTCCCGCCCGGCGCGCACCTTGAGCCCCAGAACCAGGCGCAGATTCTCCGTTCCGCCCGCCATCGCACCTCCGTCGGCGCGAGACGCTATCCCGAACGCCGCACCGAAACCAGCGAAAGGACGCTTGTGGGCGAAAATTCGCCGGCCAGCGGAGGTGCCGCCCGGCTCAGGCCTCGGGCAGCCGGACCTTGCGCTCGTCGGGGTCGGCGCGCGGGCGATAGAAGATCCCCACGTGCCCCACGCGTCCGACCGGGGCCGCCGCGGTCCGCCGTTCGAGCTCGGCGATCAGCGCCTCCCGGCCGTCCTTCCCCTCGACGAAGCGGACCTTGATCAGCTCGTGCGCCTCGAGTGCGCGGTCGACCTGGGCGGCGACCTCGTCGGTGACGCCCGCCTTGCCCACGTGCACCACGGGCTCGAGCCCGTGCGCCTGGCCGCGCAACCACTTGCGCTGCTTCCCGGTCAGCTCCACGGCCACCATCCTAGAGCAAGCTCGGGAGCGACAACTCCACCGCGAGCCACGGCACGACAAAGACTTCCAATGAAGGGAAAGACCGGATCGTCGGCCGACGCCTCAGGTCCCGAGGCGAGCTTCTTCTCGGAGTCCTTCCCTTCAACAGCAAGTCTTTCCTGCGGTTGCCGCCCCGCTTCGACTTTCGTCAGGCGCGCGCGCCGGAGCCACGCCCGCCCCCTACGGGAATGGGTCGAGGTCCGGCGCGGGCTCGGAGTCACGCGAGGGTAGCGAGCGGCGCTTCGGCCAGGATCTCTTTCAGGGTCGCGGTTGCCCGGTTGGCGTCGAGCTCGCCCTCCGGCAGGTAGGCCACGAGCCACGCCGCCGTCGTGTCCGGCAGGATCTTGACGCGGTGCCCGTCGGTGATCGGCGTGCCGAACGGACCGTCGGCGTCCGCGAGCAGCGGCTTGCCGTCGAGGTCGAGCGGTCCGCGCATCGAGTCCAGAACCTCGCCCGGGCGACCGGAGCGCAGGGTCACCGGGAAGGCGAACGCCTCCTCGCGCAGAACGCAGCACGGCACCTTGAGCTCGACCGAGAGCTCGTTGTTGAGGTCCACCAGCGGGTGGATGCGCGGAATCGCGTCACCCTTGAGCAGCCGCCGCAGGAGCGCCTCGGAGGAGGGCCGGTAGCGCGCGGGATCGGTGCCCGCGGCCTTGAACAGCCGGCGCAAGCCCGCCACCACGGGATCCTCGCCGAGCTCGGCGGGCGTCCACCGTTCGCGCAGCCCGGCGACGACGCGCCGGTGCCTCGCTTCGAGCCGCTCGGCCGCCGCAGCATCGCCGGTCGTCTCGAGCCGGCACCAGGCGAGGATCCAGCCCTCGAGCTCGTAACGGGAAAAGTCGTCGCCCATCCCGCGGCGATCCTCTCACGCCGCCGCGGCTCTGCGCCGGCGACGCGTCCGCGGCGCAGTCTCCATGCCGGAGCTACCGCGCAGCCCGCGCCGCGCCGCCACTCACCGGGGGTAGAGTTCCGCCGTGACCGAACGACCGCGGCGCGGCGACGCCCCCGATCCGCGACGTGCGGTGATCGTGCGTCTGCTCGACGAGGAGGGCGCGCGGCTCCACGCCTTCGCCCGCCGCATGTGCGGCCCCCCCGCCGACGCCGAGGATCTGGTTCAGGAGACCTTTCTGGCGGCCTTCCGTTCCCGCGAGCAGCTCTCGGATCCGGAGAGAGCGCGCGCCTGGCTCTACGCCATCGCCCGTCGCGCCTGCCAGCGGATGCACCGCCGCCGCTCCGGCGAGCCGCGCCGGCTCGAGCCGTTGGAAGCGCTGCTGCCGCGTCCGGGCGCGACCGGTCCCGACCTCGGCGCCGCCGGCCGGGGCGATCCGCACGGCGACCGCGTCCGTTCGGAGGCCCGGGAGCTGGTCGAGCGCGGCCTGGCCGCGCTGCCCGAGCCGTTCCGCGTCGCGCTCGTGCTGGCCGACGTCGCCGAGCTGACGATCCCCGAGATCGCGGCGGCGCTGGGGATCAAGGAGGCGACGGTCAAGACGCGGATTCACCGCGCGCGGCTCAAGCTGCGGCAGGTGTTGGCCGACGGCTTGCCGCAGCGACCGGCACGACGGCCCGCGGACCACGCCCGGCGGGTCTGCCTCGACCTGCTCCGGGCCAAGCTCGACGCCGTCGACCGCCGCGCGCCGTTCCCCTACTCCGACCGCGCGCTGTGCGAGCGCTGCCGCACCGTGCTGGCGACCCTCGACCTGGCCGGCGAGACCTGCGCCTCCTTCGGCCGCGAGCCGCTACCCCGCGGGCTGCGCCGGCGCATCCTCGCGGCCACGGCCGAGGGCTGAGCCGGGGAGCGCCGGGAACCTTTCGGCCGCGATCCGGCTCTACCCAGACGAGGGCCGCCGAACGCGCGGCCGTATCGACCGACTCGCAAGGAGAACGCTCCCATGTCCCAACCCGAACACATCTCCGGCGCCGAGCGCTTCGACGCCGTGGTCGCCGCCGAAACCCCCGTCCTGGTCGACTTCTGGGCCGCCTGGTGCGGACCGTGCCGGATGATCGCGCCGGCGCTCGAGGAGCTGGCCGTGGAGCTCGACGGCAAGGTCGCCATCGCCAAGGTCAACGTCGACGATCATCCGGACCTGGCCGTGAAGTTCGGGATCCAGGGCATTCCGACCCTGGTCCTGTTCCAGCGCGGCCAGGTCGTCGACCGCCTGGTCGGCGCCCTGCCGAAGCCGGCGCTGCGCGACTGGGTGCTGGCGCACGCCGCCTGAGCGCGCCCGAGAGGAGGTCCGAGATGACCGATTCGCAAGGCACCTTCCCGGTTTCCGTCCGCTGGCTCGACGGCCGGAGCGGGCGCGCGCGGGCGCCGGGCGGCCTGCCCGACCTCGACGTCGCCTCGCCGCCGTCGTTCGGCGGTCCGGGGGAGCGCTGGACCCCCGAGCACCTCTTCGTGCTCGCCGCCACCAGCTGCTGGATGACCACCTTCCTGGCGGTGGCCGAGCTCTCCCACCTCGAGTACGTCGCCGTCGAGGCCGACGGCGAAGGGACCCTCGAGCGCTCCGAGGACCGCCGCTACCAGTTCGCCGGCATCCGCCTCCGGCCGCGGGTCACGGTGCGGCGCGAAGCCGACCGCGAGCGCGCGCTGCGCCTGATCGAGAAGGCCGAGTCGGCCTGCCTGATCGCGCGCTCGATGCGCACGCCGGTCGCGCTCGAGCCCGAGGTCCTGGTCGCGCCGCCGGAGGGGACGTCCACCTGAGCTCCGACCCGACTTCGGAGCCGGGAGCGGCGCGGACGGGACCGCGGACGTGATCCCGGTCGTCCTCGGCGCGCTGGCGGTGGGCCTGTCGCTGGGGTTCCTCGGCTCGGGCGGGTCGATCCTCGCCGTCCCGGTCTTCACCTACCTGCTCGGCCAGGACGAGAAGACCGCGATCGCGAGCGCGCTTCTCGTGGTCGGGGCGGCGGCGCTCGCCGGCGCCACGGCCGCCGCGCGCGCCGGGGCCGTGGACGTGCGGCACGCGGCGCTGTTTGGCGCGCCCGGGATGTTCGGAACCTGGGTCGGAGCCCGCCTCGCGGCACCGGTGCCGGGCGCTGTGCAGCTGGCGGTCTTCGCGCTCGCCGCGCTCGCGGCCGCGGTCCTGATGCTCCGCCCGCGGCCGCCGGCGCCGCGGCGCCGCGCGCGGCGGCCGACGGCCAAGCTCGTCGGCGACGGCTTCGCCGTCGGCGCCCTGACGGGGTTCGTCGGCGTCGGCGGCGGCTTCCTGATCGTGCCGGCGCTGGTGCTGCTCGGCGGTCTGGAGATCCCGCTGGCGATCGGCACCAGCCTGGCGATCATCGCCGCCAACGCCTCGGTCGGCTTCGTCACCCACTTCGTCGAGCTGCGCGGCCACGGTCGCGAGCTCGACTGGCCGACCCTGGCGCTGGTCGCCGCGGTCGGAGTCGCCGGCAGCCTGGGCGGCAGGGCCCTGGGCCCGCGTGTCTCCGCCGAGCGTCACCGGCGCGTGTTCGGAGCCGTCCTGGCGCTGGTCGCGCTCTTCGTCCTGGGCCGCAGCGTGATCCGGCTCGGCTTCGGCTGACGCCGGGCCGGCGCCGGAGCGCTCAGCCGCGCAGCAGGCGCAGCGCGTTGGCCACGACCAGCAGGGTCGCGCCCATGTCCGCGGCGATCGCGGCCCAGAGGCTGGCCAGGCCGATCACGGCGAGGACGAAGAAGACCGCCTTGACGGCCAGGGCGAAGCCCACGTTCTCGCGCACGATCGCCACGGTGCGCCGCGAATGGGCGATCAGCCAGGGCAGCCGGGAGAGGTCGTCCGACATCAGGGCGATGTCCGCGGTCTCGATCGCGGCGTCCGAGCCGGCGGCCCCCATCGCGATGCTCACGGTCGCGCGCGCCAGCGACGGCGCGTCGTTGACGCCGTCGCCCACCATCGCCACGTGCCCGTCGCGCTCGACGATTTCCTCGACCGCGGCGAGCTTCTCCTCCGGCAGCAGCTCGGAGCGGACCTCGTCGATGCCGCACTCCGCGGCGACCGCTCGTGCCGTGGCGGCGTGGTCGCCGGTCAGCATCACCACCCGTCCCACGCCGAGCGCGTGCAGCTCGCGGACCAGCTTGCGCGCCTCCGGTCGGATCTCGTCCTCGAGGGCGATCAGGCCGCAGACGTGGTCGTCGTTGCCCACGACCACGAGGGTCCGGCCGGACGCCGACATCTCCTCGATGCGCCGGTGGATCGCCTCGGTCTCCTGGCCGCGTGCCTCCAGGAGCCGGTGCGAGCCCACCCAGTAGCGGCGCCCGCCGATCGTCCCGGTGGCACCCTCGCCCGGCAGGATCTCGAAGTCCTCCGCCACCGCCGCGCGCACTCCCAGCGCCTCCGCATGCTCGCGCAGCGCGTGGGCGACGGGGTGCTCGCTCGCGGCTTCGAGCGCCGCCACCCGCTCCATCAGCTCCCGCTCGTCGTGCTCGGAGAGCGGCACGACCTCGACGACCGCTGGGCGCCCGCGGGTGAGGGTTCCGGTCTTGTCCATCGCCACGGTCCGGATCCCCGCCGGCGACTCGAGAAAGCGGCCGCCCTTGATCAACACGCCGTGGCCCGCCGCCGCGGCCAGCGCCGCGACGACGGCGACCGGGGTCGACACCACCAGCGCGCAGGGACAGCCGATCACGAGCAGCGCCAGGGCGCGGTAGAGCGCATCGCCCCAGGCCAGCGCAAACAGCGTCGGTCCGGCCAGCGCCAGGGCGATCGCGGCGCCGAAGACCGCCGGCGTGTAGATGCGGGCGAACCGCTCCACCCACTGCTCCGAGGGCGAGCGGCGCGACCGCGCCGCCTCGACCGAGCGCAGGATCCGCGCCAGCACGGTGTCCGACGCCGGCCGGGTGGACTCCACCTCGAGCGCGCCGCGGCCGTTGATCGTCCCGGCGAAGACTTCGGCGCCCCCCTGCTTCGGGACCGGGACGCTCTCGCCGGTGATCGGCGCCTGATCGACCTCGGAGCTGCCCGACGCCACGACGCCGTCGAGCGCGATCCGCTCGCCCGGCCGGACCCGGAAGCGGGTTCCGGGCGCCGCTGCGGCGGCGGCGATCTCGCGTTCACCACCGTCGTCGTCGACCACGCGCACCTTCGGCGGCGCCAGCGCCAGCAGCGCCTCGACCGCCCGGCGCGCCCGGCCGACACTCCACGCCTCGAGCGCCAGCGAGAGCGCGAACAGGAAGGCGACGGTGGCGGCCTCGACCCACTGGCCGAGGGCGACGGCGCCCAGGACGGCCAGGGTCATCAGCAGGTTCATGTCGGGACGCAGCCGCCGGACCGCCGCCCACGCCTTGGGCGCGACGTACCAGCCGCCGGCGACGATCGCGACCAGGTAGGCGATTCGCGCCACCACCGGAACGGCTCCGGTCCAGCCGGGTCCGGCGTCGGCTCCGAGCGCCGCGGCCAGGCCTCCGCCGCTCGCCAGATGGAGCAGGAATCCCGCCGCAACGGCGAGGCCGCTCGCGACCGTCGAGCGCAGCCGGCCGCGGCGCGCGGCGCCCGGATGCCGCTCGTCGCCGCGCTCACGCCAAGGCTCGGCGTGCATGCCGGTGGCGGCGACCCGTTCGCGCAGCCGCGCGTCGTCCACGTCGGCCGGGACCGACAGCCGCGAGGCGACCAGGTCGAACTCCAGCCGCTCCTCGCCGCCGGCGATCGGACCCAGCTCGCGGCGCAGGATCGCGACCTCTTCGGCGCAATCCATGCCCTCGATGCGGTACGACGCGCGCTCCTCGCTCACTTCGGTGATCGTCTCACGCTCCTGCACCGTCGCGAGAGAACGAGAAGCCGTTCCCAGCGGCATGGACGGAGTCGACTCGTCCCATCCTTTCGCGCGGGGCGCGGGAGGCGCGGGGTCGCTAAGGTGGCGTGTGGCGGTGTGCGCCGCGCGGCGATCATCGACCCAGACACCGTGACCGGTTCCGCCCTCTTGCTCGAGCCCCTCTCGGGAAGCTCGATTCGGCGTCAGGAGATGATCCTGATCCCGCTCAATCTCGCGCTGCTCGCCGGCAGCGCTCTGTTTCACGCTCTGTTCGCGCCGGTGATTCCGATGCCCCCGGCGCTGCTCTTCGTCCTGCTTCTGAGCCGCTTTGCGATCCAGGCGGTCGAGCTCAGCTGGCTCGCAGCCGGGGAGATTCCGGACCGGGTCTTGCGCGTCTACGCGCACGTCCCGATCTGGGTCAACTTGGGCTTCGCCTTCGCCGTGTCGCGGCTGAGCCCGGTCGTCGACAGCCACTACCTCGTCCTCATGCTGCTGCCGGTCATCGCAGCGGCGGTGCGATACCGCCCGGCGGGAATCGGATTGGTCGTGCTCGCGGCGGCGGGTGCGACCTCGCTCCAGGTCTGGCTTTTCTTCCACTCCCGCGGCCTGCAGTCGGACATGGCCGAGTACTTCGAGGCGTCGCACGTCGCCTTGATCTACGTCACCGTGGCGGTGGTGGTGGCGTTGCTCGCGCGCCAGCTCCGCTCCGAGCAGGCCGAGCTCCGCGACAGTCTCCGAGAGCTCGAGCGGACCCGCGACCAGCTCGTGCAACGCGAGCGCCTGGCGGTCGCCGGCCGGCTGGCCAGCGCCGTAGCCCACGAGATCCGTAACCCGGTGGCAATGATCTCTAGCTCGCTCGCTCTCTGGCGCAAGGACGAGGAGGGCGCGCTCCCGAGTCAGGAGCTGCGCGGGATCCTCGAGCAGGAGATCACCCGTCTCGAGCGGCTGACCTCGGACTTTCTCTCCTACGCGCGGCAGAGGCCTCCCGATCTGCGCGCCTGGCCGCTGTCGCCGGCGCTCGGTGCCGCCGCCGAGCTCGCCCGCGCGCGCGCCGGCGAGAAACGGGTCGCGATCCGCGTGGAGTGTGACGACGACCTCGAAGCCGAAGTCGACGGCTACCAGGTCCAGCAGGCGCTTCTCAATCTGCTCGGAAACGCCATCGACGCCAGTCCGGAGGGGGCGGAGATCCGTCTCACTGCCGAGTCGGCAGGTGGCGATCTACTCGTCGACGTCGTCGACGCCGGCGACGAGATCCCGCCGCAAGACGTCGAACGGATCTTCGAGCCCTTCTTCAGCACCAAGCAGGGCGGCACCGGTCTCGGGCTGGCGATCACCCGGTCGATCGCGCAGGCCCACGGCGGTGACCTCGAGCTCCACGTGAACCGTCCCGGCGCGGTCGCCTTCCGGCTCGTCCTTCCCCGAGCCGTCCGGCCGACGCATTCCGTCACGGAGGTCCCGTGTCCCGCGTCCTGATCGTCGACGACGAGCGCAACATGTTGCGCATTCTGTCCGGCATTCTGGCGAGCGCCGGCCACGAGACCGTCGAAGCCGAGAACCTCGGCGCGGCGAAGCGCGCGCTCGACGCCGGGCTCTTCGACGTCGTCCTGACCGACCAGAAGATGCCCGACGGCGACGGGCTGGAGCTGCTCGGGACCTGTCACGAGATCGACCCGGCGCTGCCCGTCGTGGTGATCACGGCTCACGCCTCGGTCGAGCTCGCGGTCGAGGCCATGCGCCGGGGGGCTTTCGACTTCCTGGCCAAGCCGTTCCACCCCGATCAGGTGGTCGCCGTGGTCGCCCGCGCCGGCGAGAGGTCCGAGCTGGTGCGTGAGAACGCCACGCTGCGCGGCCAGGTCGCGCAGCGGACGGAGGGGATCCTGGCCGGGGAGAGCCCTGCGATCCGGGCCGTGAGGGATCTGATCGCCCGCGTCGGACCGACGCCGGCGACCGTCCTGATCACAGGCGAGACCGGTACCGGCAAGGAGCTCGTCGCGCGGGCGCTCCACGCCGCGAGCCCCAGGGCGTCGCGCCCGCTCGTCGCGGCCAACTGTGCCGCGTTCGCCGAGTCGCTTCTCGACAGCGAGCTGTTCGGCCACGAGCGTGGAGCGTTCACCGGCGCCGACCGTGCGCGTACCGGCCTGTTCGAGTCCGCCCACCGCGGAACTCTCTTTCTGGACGAGGCCGGTGAAATGTCGCTCGCTCTCCAGGCCAAGCTGCTGCGTGCCGTCACTACGGGCGAGGTCGTGCGCGTCGGGTCCACCACGCCCCGCCGGGTGGACGTCCGGCTGCTGGTCGCCACCCATCGGGACCTGCTGCAACGGATCGCGGATGGAACGTTCCGGCGCGATCTCTACTACCGCCTCGCCGTCGTGCCCATCGACGTACCGCCGCTACGTGACCGGCTCGAAGACCTGCCGGTGCTGGTCGAGACGCTGCTCGCCCGGATCGCGGTCGAGCTCAAGCTACCGATCCGGTCGCCGACCCGCGCCGCGCTGGCCAAACTCCGCGGCTACGCCTTCCCCGGGAACGTGCGCGAGCTGCGCAACCTGCTGGAGCGCGCGACCATCCTCTCCCGCGGACCGGCGATCGAGCCCGAGGATCTTCCACTCGTCGGCGAGAATCTTCCGGCGCACGCTTCCGACGCTTTCGAGCAATGGCTCGGCGAGTTGCCGTCCCGTGTCGACCTGCGCTCGCTCCTGAGCCGGGTGGAGTCGGCCCTGATCGCCCGGGCGCTCGGCGATGCGGGCGGGGTTCAGGCGGAGGCCGCCCGCCGGCTGGGTCTGAATCGAGGCGATCTCCACTATCGATTGCAGAAGACCGCCGCGGAAGCCGCCGGCCCTGTTCCGGCGTCCGAAGATTCGGACGGTCCGCGGAAATCGGTGCGAAAGTTCGCACGCGAGGAATCGCCGCCCGCCACCGACAAGCGACCGAAGTAGCCGCAGATTCACGACTTGCGGCTTCGGGACGACCTGGCCCCCGCCTTGCCACTACCTCTCGCCGAGGCCCGGGATGACCCCGCACCTCGGCTCCCCGAGAGGACACCACCATGCCTTCCAGGAAACTCCCGCTGGCTCTGGCCTTCGTGCTCGTCGCCGCGGCCGTGAGCGTCGCTCCCGTTTCGGCGGCCGTCCCCGCAGGCTCGCCTACGCTTGCCGACCTTCAGACCGCGCTCCAGGGCGAGAGCAATGCTTCCGCCAAGTACTCCGCCTTCGCCGCGCGCGCAGAGGAGGATGGCTACGGCGCGGTCGCCAGCTTGTTCCGCGCGGCCTCGCGGGCCGAGAAGATCCATGCCGACAACCACGCCCAGGTCATCCGGTCGATGGGCGGGATCCCCGCCGTCCAGGTCGCCACCCCCGTCGCGGGCACCACGGCCGAGAACCTGAAAGCCGCCATCGAAGGCGAGAGCTACGAGCGCGACAAGATGTATCCGGAGTTCCTCGCTCGGGCCCGCGGCGCCGGTCTCGCGGACGCCGTCCAGACGTTCAACTACGCCCGGACCGCGGAGATGGAGCACGCCAAGCTCTACCAGGCCGCCCTCGACCAGCTCGACGAGCTCAAGGGCTCGAAGGCCGTGACCTACTACGTCTGCACGGTCTGCGGCTACACCACGATGAAGATCGACTTCAGCAAGTGCCCGTCCTGCTTCAACTCGCGGGACAAGTACGTCGAAGTCGGCTGACCCGGGCCCGCCGTGATCGGTCTCCCTCCTTTGCCCGCCTGGAACGGCCTGCATCCGCTGGTCGTCCACTTCCCGGTCGCACTGCTGCTGGTGGCGCCGCTGTTCGTCCTCGTCGGCGTCTGGCTCCGCGCTCCCCGCAATCGAACCTGGCTGGCCGCCGCCTTGACCCTGCTGGCGCTCGGGACTCTCGGCGCCTGGGTGGCCGTCTCAACGGGTGAAGCGGGAGGAGCGCTCGCCGAGCGCTCTGCGGAGATCAACGCCGCGCTCGAACACCACGAGGAGCTCGCCGAGCGGACCCGCGCCGTGTTCACCGTGCTCACCGTCGCCCTGGCCGCGATCCTGCTCGCACCGACCGCGTTGCGACGGCCTCTGGCGCGGGTCCCCCAGACGATGCTCCTGGGGCTCTTCCTGATCGCCTACCTGGCGGGTGCAGCGCTTCTCGCGAACACCGCGCACGCCGGCGGGCGACTCGTCCACCAACTCGGCGTCCAGGCGATGGTCGCCGACACCGCCTCGGTTCCGGCCGCGCCGGCTTCCACGGAGGCCACGGAAGGCGAAGAACAAGACTGATCCCTACGGATCTCGTGGGCGATCGCCTCGCCCCCGACGAACGCGAGCGCCGCGAGGACCGCGACGATGCGGATGCAGCCTGCTACGGGAATGCTGTGCATTGGAACGGGTCTCCTCGGGTCCGTCGGACCCACGAGCTCTTATCTTCTCACCGGCTCGCGGCGTCGGCGCTGCGGAAGGCGAGCACCGCGTTCAAGCCTCCGAAGGCGAAGGAGTTGGACAGCGCCGCCGCCACCCGCGCCGCGCGGGCCCGGTTGGGGACGACGTCGAGGTCGCACTCCGGGTCGGCTGCGGTGAAGTTGGCGGTCGGGGGCAGGAGGCCCTCGGCGAGCGCCAGCGTCGTGGCGACGGCCTCGAGCGCGCCGGCCGCGCCCAGGGCGTGTCCGTGCATCGACTTGGTCGAGGACACCGCGAGGCGGTCGGCGTGCGCTCCGAAGAGCTCGCGCAACGCGCGGGTCTCCGACGGGTCGTTGGTCAGGGTCGCCGTGCCGTGGGCGTTGACGTAGCCGATCTCGCCGGGCGCCAGCGCGGCGTCGGCCAGCGCCGCGCGCATCGCGGCCACAGCGCCGGGGACCGAGGGCTGGGTGAGGTGCGAGGCGTCGGCGGACATCCCGAAGCCGGCGAGCTCGACGTAGACGTGGGCGCCGCGCTCGCGCGCGGCGTCGAGCGGCTCGAGCACCAGGAAGGCGGCGCCCTCCCCGAGGATCAGGCCGCTGCGGTCGCGCGAGAACGGTCGGCAAGTGTCGGGCGACACCGCGCGCAACGCTTCCCACGCCTTGAGGTTGCCGCGGCTGAAGGGCGCCTCGCTGCCCCCGGCGAAGGCGCAGTCGCAGGTCCCCTGCCGCACCAGCCAGAGCGCCAGGCCGAGGGCGTGGTTGGCCGAGGAGCAGGCGGTCGAGAGCGTGAACGCCGGTCCGTTCAGGCCGAGCTCCATCGAGACCGCGCTGGTCGCGGCGTTGGCCATGACCCGCGGAATGGAGAGCGGCGGCACCCGCTTGCGCCCCCGCGCGTAGAGATCGTAGAAGTACGCGTCCTCGGTGGTCTGGCCGCCCAGCGAGGAGCCGGTCACGACCGCGGTGCGGGCTGACAGGTCGCCGCGCCAGGGGAATCCGGCGTCGGCCGCCGCCTCGCGCGCCGCCACCAGCGCCAGCTGGCTGAACCGGTCGAGGTGGTCGAGCGCCCTGGGCTCGAAGTGCCGCTCGGGAACGTAGTCGCGGGCCTCCGCCCCGTTCGAGAAGCGGAGGTCGGAGCAATCGACCGAGCGGATCGCTTCGATTCCCGGCCGGCCCGCGGCGAGCGCGTCCCAGAAGGCCCGGCGGTCCGGGCCCAGGGCCGAGACGACGCCGACCCCGGTCACCGCCACCCTGCGGGCGGTCATGTCCCGGTCGCCGAGGGCCCGCCGGCCGACGCGTCGCGCGCCGAGACGAGCCGCTCGACCAGCGCGAGCAGGCTGCGCACGTCGCGGATCTCGCGCGCGTCGTCGTCGCCGATCTCGATGCCGAACCGCTCCTCGACGTCGTAGAGCAGGCTGAAGCCGTCGAGCGAGTCGATCCCCAGCTCCTCGAAGGTGCTGTCGAGGGTCACGCGCTCGAGCGGGATGCGCTGCGCCTTGGCGATCGCCGCGAGCAGCTCGGTGGTGCGGGGCGGGCCCTCTACGGCCATTGCGCGGCAGTATAGCGAGAGGTCGGAGCCGGACCGGGCGGGCTTCCGTCGCGGCCGGCCGCCGGGCGGCGCCGACCCCCGGCCGCGCGGCGCTCGACTCTGGAGATCGCTCCAGGGTCTAGACTCACGACTCATGAGTCACGCGCCGGCCACGATCGGTTCTCCGGCACCGCGATCGGGCACGCCCACAGCCACCCGCGCAGCCACGTCCAGCTTCCCATCCACTCTGGAGGACGCTCTCATGCGATCGCCGTCACGATGGGTTTCTCTCCCGGCGAGAGCCGGCGCCGCTCTCCTGCTCCTCGGCTGCTGCGCGCTCGGCGCCCAGACTCCGCAAGAGCACGTCCACCACATGTCGCACACCGTGATGCCCTTCGACATGGCGAAGACCCTTCACGTCTTCGCCATGGACGACTCGGGAGGAGTGATGCGCGTGGTCGCGCGCGATCCCGGCGACACCGAACAGATCGAGCTGATCCGCCGGCATCTCGAGCACGAGGCCGGGAAATTCCAGAAGGGCGACTACTCGGACCCTGCGGCGCTGCATGGAGCCGACATGCCCGGCCTGAAGGAGCTTCGGGCCGGCGCCTCCGAGATCGAGGTCTCCTACCAGGAGCTACCCGACGGCGCAGCGATCTCGTTCCGCACGAAGGATCTCCACCTCGTCACCTCCGTCCACCGGTGGTTCGGCGCGCAACTCTCCGAGCACGGCTCCGACGCCCAGGCGGAATGAGGGGGGGCGCCGTCAGATCGCCGTCCTGCGCAGGCGCAGGGCGTTGGCGATGACGGTGACCGAGCTGAAGCTCATCGCGGCGGCGGCGAGCATGGGCGAGAGCAGCCAGCCGGTCCACGGGTAGAGCAGGCCGGCGGCGATCGGCACGCCGAGCGAGTTGTAGGCGAAGGCCCAGAACAGGTTCTGCTTGATGTTGCCCATGGTCGCCCGCGACAGCCGGCGGGCGCGGACGATCCCGTTGAGGTCGCCCTGGACCAGGGTGACCCCGGCCGACTCCATCGCGACGTCGGTGCCGGTGCCCATGGCGATGCCGACGTGGGCCCGCGCCAGGGCCGGGGCGTCGTTGATCCCGTCGCCGGCCATCGCGACGAAGCGTCCTTCCGTCTCCAGCCGCGCCACCGCGTCGGCCTTCTGGTCGGGCTGGACCTCCGCGATCACCTCGTCGATCCCCAGCTCGGCGGCGACGGCTTCGGCCGTCGCCCGGCTGTCGCCGGTCAGCATGACGATGCGGATCCCCTCGCCGTGCAGCGCGCGGATCGCCTCCGGCGTGGTGGCCTTGACCGGATCTCCGATCGCCAGCACGCCGCGCACCTCGCCGTCCAGCGCCACGTAGACCGCCGTGCGTCCTTTCGCCCGCGCGTTCGCGGCGGCGCCGGCGAGCTCGCCGGGATCCAGCTTCTTCGCCTCCAGCAGGGCTTCGTTGCCGAGCGCGACGACCCGCCCCTCGACGACGCCGACGACGCCCTGGCCGGAGTACGAGTGGAACGAGTCCACCGCGGCCAGCCGTAGACCGCGCTCCTCGGCGCCGGCGACGACGGCGCTCGCCAGCGGATGCTCGCTGCCCCGCTCGAGGCTCGCGGCCAGCCGCAGCAGATCGGCCTCCTCGACGCCGCGTACGATCACCTCGGTGACGTGTGGCTTGCCCTCGGTCAGGGTCCCGGTCTTGTCCACGACCAGCGTGTCGACCCGGCGCAGGAACTCGATCGCCTCCGCGTTGCGGAACAGCACGCCCATCGACGCGCCGCGACCGGACGCGACCATGATCGACATCGGAGTCGCCAGTCCGAGCGCGCACGGGCAGGCGATGATCAGCACCGCGACGGCGTTGACCAAGCCGTGCGCGAGCCGCGGATCGGGCCCGAGCGTCGCCCACAGCGCGAAGGTCAGGACCGCCACGCCGACCACCGCGAAGACGAACCAGCCCGAGACCCGGTCGGCCAGCTTCTGGATCGGCGCGCGCGAGCGCTGCGCCGCGGCGACCATCGCGACGATGCGCGCGAGCATCGTCTCGGAGCCCACCCGCTCGGCGCGCAGGACGAACGAGCCGTTGCCGTTGACGGTCGCGCCGACGACACGGTCGCCGACGCCCTTCTCGACCGGGATCGGCTCGCCCGAGACCATCGACTCGTCGATCGAGCTCGATCCCTCGAGCACGACGCCGTCGACCGGGACCTTCTCGCCCGGGCGCACCCGCAGGCGGTCGCCGACGTGCACGGCGTCCAGGGGCACGTCGCGCTCGCCGCCGTCCTCCTCGATCCGGCGCGCGGTCTTGGCGGCCAGGCCCAGGAGCTTCCGCAACGCGGCGCCGGTCTCGCCGCGCGCCCTGAGCTCGAGCACCTGGCCGAGCAGCACCAGCGCGGTGATCACCGCGGCGGCCTCGAAGTAGACCGGCACCGAGCCGTCGGCGGTTCGAAAGGCGGGCGGGAAGATCCCGGGCAGGAGCGCCGCCACGAGACTGTAGCCGTAGGCGACGCCGACCCCGAGTCCGATCAGGGTGAACATGTTGAGGCTGCGGTTCACCAGCGACGCCACCGCCCGCTGGTAGAAGGGCCACGCCGCCCAGACCGCCACCGGGGTCGCGAAGAGCAGCTCGAGCCAGACCCGGGCGGTCGGCCCGACGAGCCGGCCGATCGGGTCGCCCGGGATCATCTCCCCCATCGCCAGCAGGAGCGTCAGCGCCGCGAGCGGTACCGAGATCCAGAAGCGGCGGCGCATGTCCAGGTACTCCGGGTTGGGACCTGGCTCGACCTCGACCGTGCGCGGCTCGAGCGCCATGCCGCACTTCGGGCAGCTGCCCGGCTCCGAACGCACCACCTCCGGGTGCATCGGACAGGTCCACTCGGTCCGCGTCGAGGGGGCGGCCGGCGTCGCCGGCTCGAGCGCCATGCCGCACTTGGGGCACGGTCCGGGGCGGTCGCTCTCGACCTCGGGGTCCATCGGACAGATCCACTTCGTGCCCGGGGCCGCGGCTTCGCCCGGGACCGGCGCCGCGTGGCGGTGGCCGTCGTGGCCCATCGGCTCCCGGTGACCCGCGAGGTACTTTTCCGGGTCGGCCTCGAACTTCGCCTTGCAGCCGGCGCAGCAGAACCAGTACGTCGTGCCCTCGTGCACCAGCGACGGCTTGCCGGCGTTAGGGTCCACCTTCATCCCGCACACCGGGTCGATCGCGACCGGCACGTCCGGGGCCTCCGCGCCGGCCGGCGCCATGGGCAGCGCCGCGTGCCCGTGTCCGCCGTGGCCCATCGGCTCCCGGCGACCCGCGAGGTACTTCGCGGGATCCGCCTCGAACTTCGCCTTGCAACCGGAGCAGCAGAACCAGTAGGTCTCGCCCTCGTGCACCAGCGACGGCTTGCCGGCGTTCGGATCCACCTTCATCCCGCAGACCGGATCGATCGCCATGGCAGAGGTCCCGGAACCCTCGAGCCCCGCGCCTGGATCGGATGTCGACATGGTTGGCCCGCTCCTCTCTCGCCCCGGGCCGACGCCCGGAGCCCTGCGACCTTACCGCCGCGTCCCTCTCGAACCCCTCCGCCCCGGCCTGGATTCCCGGCGCCGCGCGTGACAGCCTGAGCGCCATGAACGCAGAGACACGGCGCGGACCCGGAGCGGCAGCCGTCCGGCGAGCCCGGTGGGGCATCAGCATGGTGCTGGCCACGATCGGCCTCCTGGCCGCCGGCTGCCAGCTCACGGTGGAGGACAAGAAGCCCGCCACCGCCGGCAGGGAAGCCACCGCGAAGGCGGCTCCGGCGGAGGCACCCGAGCGCTACGGCGCGCTGATGGCGGAGGCCGGCCACCGCTTCGAGCTGCTCGGCAAGTCCGCCGTGGCGCACCGCTGGGAGCTGGCCGACTTCGAGCGCTCCGAGCTCGCCGAGGTGTTCGACGACCTGCCCGGCGCCGAGCCGCCCGAGGTCAACTCCGGCGCCGATCTCGACGCCCTGGCCAAGGGCTTCCACGACGGCCGCCTGCCCGATCTGGCCGGAGCGATCGCGGCCCACGACCCGGCGGCCTTCCGAGCGGCGTTCGCACGCGCCGCCGCGGCCTGCAACGGCTGCCACCAGGCGAGCGGCCACGCCTTCGTCGAAATCCCGGCAGAACCCGGGCGGGGCGTCCCCGTCCTGGATCCGATCCCGTAGCGGAGGGTTCCCGGGAGCGGACCGCCCGGATGACCGACCTCCACCATGGTTGCAATATCGTTTTGAATCAATCTAGTGTGAAGCAATGGTCGGGACACCGGATTCCGCCGCCCTCTCCCGCAGCCTGCTCGGCCTGCTGGCCCACCCGCAGCGCTGGCGCCTCGTCGAGGCGCTCTCGCGCTCCGACCGGCGGGTCCAGGAGCTCGTCGAGACCGTCGACGAGAAGCCCAACTTGGTCTCCTACCACCTGCGCAAGCTGCGCGAGCTGCGCCTCGTGGCGGAGCGGCGCAGCGGCTTCGACGCGCGCGACGTCTACTACAGCCTCGACCTCGACCGTCTCCGCAGTCTCTACCTCGCCGCCGCGAACGAGCTCCACCCCGGCATGGTCGCGCCCGGAACGGTCGCGCCTGGGGAGGGTACCGGGACCGGTGACCCGACGACCCGGAGCCGGAAGCGCCTGCGGGTGCTGTTTCTGTGCACCCACAACAGCGCCCGCTCCCAGATGGCCGAAGGGCTGCTGCGCGACCTCTCCGGCGAGCGTTTCGAGGTCTCGAGCGCGGGCTCGGAACCCTCGACGGTCCACCCGCTGGCGGTCGCGGAGATGGCCCGGCGCAGGATCGACATCCGCGGCCAGGGCTCGAAACACATGGACGAGCTCGTCGGCGAGCGCTTCGACTACGTCGTCACCGTCTGCGACCGCGCCCGCGAGAGCTGTCCGATCTTCCCGGGGGCCCCGGAGCGCATCCACTGGAGTATCGAGGACCCCGCCGCCGTCGAAGGCACGGAGCGCGAGCGCGCCGCCGCATTCACGCGCGCCGCCACCGAGCTGCTGACCCGGATCCGCAACTTCATCGCGCTGGCCGAGCGCCCGACGTCGAGGCGATAGGGGAAGCGTCGGGGGCGCCCACCCTCCGGCCGGCGCCTCACCGCCCGGCCGGGTGGCGCGGGGAGGATCGGTGGTCCTACAATTCGTAATATGACGAATCGACGAAAGGAGCCGGCAGCCCGGCTGAAGCAGCTCGTCGACGTGGCCAAGGGACTGGCCCACCCGGCCCGGCTCCGGCTGGTGGGGATGCTCGCGACCGGCGAGCTGTGCGTCTGCCAGATGACCTCGGTGCTCGAGCTGGCGCCCTCGACCGTCTCCCAGCACCTCTCGGTGCTCGCCCGGGGCGGGCTGGTCGCCGAGCGCAAGGACGGCAAGCTCGTCTTCTACCGGCTGCGCGACGACGCGCCTGCTGCCCCGCTCCTGGTACCCCTGCTCGAGCTGCTCGCCGCCGATCCGGCGGCGCAGGCCGACCGCAAGCTCGTCGGCCGGCTGCGCCGGATCCCGGTGGCGACCCTGTGCGCCGCCGATCTCGACCTGGTGGCGATCGGCGTGCGCAAGCCGCTCGCCCCGACGCCCACCTCCGCGCTGCGGGCTTGACCGGAGCAGCATGAGCGCGCGCACCGAGCTCAAGTGGTCGGCCGGTCTCGCCGCCGTCTTCCTGACGCTCTACTTCCTGCCGGTCGGAACGGCGCGCTTCGACGGCGCCCTGGTCGAAGCCTTCCAGCTCGCGAAGTGGTACGCGCACGAGCACGTCCTGCTCTGCCTCGTCCCGGCGTTCTTCATCGCCGGCGCGATCGGCGTCTTCGTCAGCCAGGCCTCCGTGATGCGCTACCTGGGTCCCGACGCGCCGCGGCCGCTGGCCTACGGGGTGGCGTCGGTCGCGGGCACGGTGCTCGCGGTCTGCTCGTGCACGGTGCTGCCGTTGTTCGGCGGCATCTACAAGCGCGGCGCCGGGCTGGGGCCGGCTTCGGCCTTCCTCTACTCGGGCCCGGCGATCAACGCGCTGGCGATCATCCTGACCGCCCGCGTGCTGGGCTTCGAGATCGGCGTCGCCCGCGCCGTGGGCGCGGTGCTCTTCAGCATCCTGGTCGGCCTGGCGATGGCCTGGATCTATCGTGCCGAGGAGGGTCGCCGCGCGGCGGCGAACAGCTCCCAGCCGGCGCCGGAGCCACGGCTCGGCCTCGGTCGTCAGGCGACCTTCTTCGCCACGCTGGTGGCGATCCTGATCTTCGCCAACTGGGCACCGGCCCCGAGCGGCGCCTGGGCCGCGATCTTCGCGGCCAAGTGGTGGCTGACCGCGATCGCCGGCGCCGCGCTGCTCGCGATCCTCGTCGGCTGGCTCGGCCTCGCGGCTTGGAAAGCGGGGGCCGCCGCGGCCGCGATCGTCCTCGCCGCGGCGCTCGCGCCCGGCCATCCGGTCGTGCCCTTCACCGTCGGGTTCGCCTCGCTGGCGGCCGTTCTCGCCGGCGACGAGGGCGAGCTCGGCGAGTGGCTGGCCGCGACCTGGGGCTTCACCAAGCAGATCCTGCCGCTGCTGCTCGGCGGCGTCCTGGTCGCGGGGCTGCTGCTCGGGCGCCCCGGGCACGAGGGCCTGATCCCGTCGGCCTGGGTCGCGGCGGCGGTCGGCGGCAACTCGCTGGGCGCCAACCTCTTCGCTTCGGTCGCGGGCGCCTTCATGTACTTCGCGACCCTGACCGAGGTCCCGATCCTCCAGGGCCTGCTCGGCAGCGGCATGGGGCCGGGCCCGGCGCTCGCCCTGCTGCTCGCCGGTCCGGCGCTGTCGCTGCCGGCGATGCTCGTGCTGAAGAGCTTCCTGGGCTGGCAGAAGACCGCGGTCTACGTCTCGCTGGTGGTGGTCATGGCGACCGTCACCGGCATTCTCTACGGCGCCATCGCCTGAGAAGGAGCATCGATGACCACGAAACTGCAGATCCTGGGATCCGGCTGTCCGAGGTGCAAGCTGCTCACCGAGCACGCCGAGAGCGCGGCGCGGGAGCTCGGTCTCGACTACCGGCTCGAGAAGGTCACCGACCTCGACGAGATCCTCGAGTTCGGCGTCGTGGCGACCCCGGCGCTGGTCGTCGACGGCGAGATCGTGGTCTCCGGCCACGTGCCCTCGACGGCCCGGCTCAAGGAGATGCTCGGCGCCGCGGGGCCCGTCCCTTCGTGACCGGACCGGGCGCGAAGAGGCGGCTCAACGTCTTCGAGCGCTACCTGTCGCTCTGGGTGGCGGCGTGCATGGTCGCCGGCGTGGCGCTGGGCAAGCTCCTGCCCGGCTTCACCGACGGGATCCGCCGGCTCGAGTTCGGGACCGGCAGCCGGATCAACGTCGCGATCGCCGTCCTGATCTGGCTCATGGTCTATCCGATGATGCTGAAGATCGACCTCGGCAGCATCGTCGCGGTGCGCGAGCGGCCACGCGGGATCCTGGTCACCCTGTTCGTCAACTGGCTGGTCAAGCCGTTCTCGATGGCGGCGATCGGCTACCTCTTCTTCCGCGTCCTGTTCCAGCCCTGGATCGGCGCCGAGCTGGCCAACCAGTATCTGGCCGGCTCGATCATCCTCGCCGCCGCCCCATGCACGGCGATGGTCTTCGTCTGGTCCTACCTGACCGACGGCGATCCCGCCTACACCCTGGTTCAAGTCTCGCTCAACGACCTGATCATGCTGGTGCTCTTCGCCCCGATCGTGGGATTCCTGGTCACCGGCGCCAGCACGCTTGACCGTGCCCTTCCGGGTCCTGCTCTTGAGCGTGGTCGTCTTCATCGTCGTCCCGCTCGCGCTCGGGGCGGCGAGCCGGGCGACGCTCCTGCGCCTGAAAGGGAAGGAGTGGTTCGAGGGACGCTTCCTGCCCGCCTTCCACCCGGTCACCGTGGTCGCGCTGCTCGCGACCCTGGTGCTGATCTTCGCCTTCCAGGCCGACAACCTGACCCAGCGCTTCTTCCACGTCGTGCTGATCGCGATCCCGCTGCTGATCCAGGTCTACTTCAACTCGGGCCTCGCCTACGGCTTGATGAAGTGGCTGAAGGTGCCCCACGACGTCGCCGCGCCGGGCGCTCTGATCGGCGCCAGCAACTTCTTCGAGCTGGCGGTGGCGACGGCGATCTCGCTGTTCGGCCCGGAATCGGGCGCGGCGCTCGCCACCGTCGTCGGCGTCCTGGTCGAGGTCCCGGTCATGCTCTCGGTGTGCGCGTTCTGCAACCGCACCCGGCACTGGTTCCCCGCGCCGGCGGCGAAGAGCGTCTGAGCCCGTGGCTCACTCCGCCGGTCCGGACCCCGGCTCCTCCTGCCCACGGGGGAACAGCGGCGAGCTCCGGAGGCCGATCGAGCGCCAGATGAAGTAGATGGCCGGGAAGACCACCAGCTCGCCGAGGAAAGAGGTGAAGACGCCTCCGACCATGGGGGCCGCGATCCGGCGCATGACGTCGGAGCCCGTCCCGGTCGACCAGAGGATCGGCGCCAGCGAAAAGAGAATGGCGAGGATCGTCATCATCTTGGGCCGGATGCGCTTGACGGCGCCGTGATCCACGGCCGCGGCGAGGTCCCGGTAGCTCGCCATCTTGCCCTTGCGCTTCCAGTCTTCGTAGGCGATGTCGAGATAAAGGAGCATCACGACCCCGGTCTCCGCGGCCAGCCCGGCGAGCGCGATCAGGCCGACCCAGACGGCGATCGACCAGTTGTAGTGCAGCAGATAGAGCAGCCAGACCGACCCGACGGCCGAGAGCGGCACCGCGAGCAGCACGATCGCCGTCTTGATCAGCGACTTCGTGTTCAAGTAGAGGATGAGGAAGATCAGAAAGAGGGTGATGGGTACGATGACCATCAGTCGTTTCTTGGCGTGCTGCATGTACTCGTACTGGCCCGACCAGAAGATGTCGTAGCCGGCGGGCGGGTGGACCCGCTCGCGGACCTCTCTCTGCGCCCGTTCCACCCAGGTTCCGACGTCGATTCCGCGCAGATCCACGAACACCCAGGCGTTGGGCCGGGCATTTTCGGACTTGATGCCGGGCGCACCGTCGTGGATGTCGATCTTGGCGAGCTGGCCGAGCGGCACCTGCAGGCCGGTCGGAGTCGCGACCAGGATCTCGGCCAGCCGCTCCGGGCTGTCGCGCAGCTCGCGCGGATACCGGACGTTGATCGGATAGCGCTCGAGGCCTTCCACCGTCCAGGAGACGTTCATGCCGCCGATCGCCGACTGGATGACGTCCTCGACGTCGCCCACCGTCAGGCCGTAGCGGGCCGCCGCCTCGCGGTCGATCTGGAAGTCGAAGTAGCTCCCCCCCATCACCCGCTCGGAGTATGCCGAGAGCGTGCCCGGCAGGTCCTTGACGACCGCCTCGACCTCCTTGCCGAGCCTCTGTAGCTCGTTGAGATCCGGCCCCGCGATCTTGATGCCGACCGGTGTCTTGATCCCGGTCGAGAGCATGTCGATGCGGGTCTTGATCGGCATCGTCCAGGCGTTGGTGACGCCGGGGAAGTGGATCGCACGATCCATCTCCTCGATCAGCTTGTCCTTGGTCATCCCGGGAGGCCACTGCGACGGATCCTTGAGCACGATCGTCGTCTCGATCATCGACAGCGGCGCCGGGTCGGTCGCCGTCTCCGCGCGCCCGGCTTTGCCGAAGACCGACTTCGACCTCCGGGAAGGTGCGCAGGATCTTGTCCGTCTGTTGCAGCAGCTCCTTCGCCTTCGTGGTCGAGATCCCCGGGAAGGTGGTGGGCATGTACAAGAGGTCACCCTCCCAGAGCGGCGGCATGAACTCCGAGCCCATCTGGCGCATCGGCCAGACCGTGATCGCCACCAGGATCGCGCTGCCGATGACGATCGGCCAGCGCCAGCGCAAGGCCGCCTCGAGCAGCGGCGTGTAGAACCGGAAGAGCACCCGCGACACGGGGTGCCTCTCCTCGCTGCGGATCTTGCCGCGCACGAACCAGTACATGAGCACCGGGATCACGGTCACCGCCAGCATCGCCGAGGCGGCCAGCGCGTAGGTCTTGGTGAACGCCAGGGGCTTGAACAGCCGCCCCTCCTGCGATTCCAGCGTGAACACCGGCATGAACGACACCGTGATCACCAGCAGGGTGAAGAACAGCGTCGGACCTACCTCCTGCGCCGAGCGCAGGATGATCTCGAAGTGCGAGCGTTTGCCGCGCCACTCCTCGTAGTGCTTGTGCGCGTTCTCGACCATGATGATCGCCGCGTCCACCAGCACGCCGATCGAGATCGCGATCCCGCCGAGCGACATGATGTTGGCGCCCAGGCCCTGCATCCTCATCACGATGAACGCGATCAGGATCGAGACCGGAATCGAGAAGATCGCGACCAGCGCGGAGCGGAAGTGGAAGAGGAACAGGATGCAGACCAGGGCGACGATGATCGACTCCTCGATCAGGGTGTGGGTCAGCGTCTCGATCGACCGGTGGATCAGCGCCGTCCGGTCGTAGGCCACCGAGATCTCGACGTCCTTCGGCAGGCCCTCCTTGAGGATCGCGAGCTTCTTCTTCACCGCCTCGATGGTCGACAGCGTGTCCGCGCCGGCGCGCACGACCACGATGCCTCCGACCGTCTCCCCCTCGCCGTTCCAGTCGGCGATGCCGCGCCGGATCTCGGGCCCGATCGTCACGTGGGCGACGTCCTTGAGCAGGATCGGCGTCCCGCCGGGCCCCAGGTCCCGAGCACCACCTGCTCGAGATCGTCGGACGTCCTTGACGTAGCCCAGGCCGCGGACCATGAACTCCTTCTCGGCCATCTCCACCACTCGCCCGCCGACGTCGTTGTTGGAGCGCTGAATGGCGGCCTTGATCTTCTGCAGCGAGATGTCGTACGCGCGCAGCTTCACCGGGTCGACTTCGACCTGGTACTGACGCACGAAGCCGCCGATCGAGGCCACCTCCGAAACGCCGTCGACCGCGGTCAGCGCGTACTTGAGATACCAGTCCTGGAGACTGCGCAGCTCGGCGAGCGATCGTTTGGGCGAGTTCAACGCGTACATGAACGCCCAGCCGACCCCGGTCGCGTCGGGTCCGAGCTGGGGCGAGACCCCCGCCGGCAGCTGACGGGAGAGCCCCGACAGGTATTCGAGCACCCGCGACCGGGCCCAGTACAGGTCGGTGCCGTCCTCGAAGATGACGTAGACGAACGAGTAACCGAAGAAGGAGTATCCGCGCACGACCTTGGCATAGGGCACCGCGAGCATCTTCGTGGTGATCGGATAGGTCACCTGGTCCTCGACCACGCGCGGAGCCTGGCCGGGGTACTCGGTGTAGACGATGACCTGGACGTCCGAAAGGTCGGGAATGGCGTCGAGCCGCATCCCGCGAACGGCCCACACCCCGCCGAGCACGGCGAACAGCAAGCCGACCACGATCAGAAGCTGGTTCTTGAGCGACCACTCGATGAGCTTGTTCAACATGGCGTCGCCCCTCAGCGGTCCTGCTTCGGCTTCGCGGCCGCGATCATCTTCTGCACCGCCTCGCGCAGGTTCGACTCGGAGTCGATCAGGAACTGAGCCGACGTCACGACCTGCTCGCCGGGTTCGATGCCCGAGAGCACCTGGACATAGCGGTCCCCCTCGGGACCGAGCTGGACGTCGCGCGGCGTGAAGCGTCCGTCCCCTTCGGCGACGACCACCACGGTGCGCTCTCCGGTCCGGAGCACCGCGAGCGAGGGGACCACCACGGCGCCCGGCGCGACCACCGGCGCGAAGCGCACCGTGGCGTACATTCCGGCGCGCAGCCGGCCGTCCCGGTTCGGCACTTCCAGGCGCAGCCCGACGGTGCGGGTCTTCTCCGCGACCTCGGGCTCGACGAACCGCACCTTGCCGTGGAAGGTCTCGCCGGGGAAGTAGGAGAGCGTGATCTCGGCTTCGCTGCCGGTCCGGAGCCAGGGGAGCTGGTCCTCGAAGACCTCGACCGAGAGCCAGAGGCTCGACAGGTCGGCGATGTGGAAGAGCTCCATTCCGGGCTTGACCGCCATGCCCTCGAGGCCGTTCATGCGCATCATCACCACGCCGCCGGCGGGCGCGGTCACGGTCAGCGTGCGCCGCACCTGGCCGCTGGTCTCGAGCCGTTCGATCTGCGCCGGGCTGATGTCCCAGTAGCCGAGCCGCCGGCGAGCGGCAGCGACGAGCTCCTCGGCGCGCTGTCGCGCCTCCTCGGGGGCCGATTCCAGCCGCCGGGCGAAGGCGAGCGCCGAGACCAGCTCTTCCTGGGTCTGGACCAGCTCGGGCGAGTAGATCTCGAACAGCGGCTGGCCCCTGCGCACCGGCTCGCCGACGTAGTTGACGTAGACCTTCTCGACGAAGCCGGCGAACTTGGTCGTGACCGAGACCATCTTCTCCTGGTCGTAGTCGAGGTAGCCGACCGTCCGGATCTCGCGCGTGAGATCGCGCCGCTCCACCGCGGCGGTCTGGACGTTCATGTTCTGCACCACCGCGGGATCGATGGTCACCGTCGCGCCGTTTGCGGCGGCGTTCGTGGCCTCGTCGGCGTAGACCGGGACATAGTCCATCCCCATCGAGTCCTTCATCGGCACCGGCGACGTGATCGTCGGGTCCATCGGATTGCGGTAGAAGAGGACCTTGCGCTCACCCTTCGCCGCCGACGCTCCCGAGGGCTCCGCCTCGTCGGCGTAGACCGGGACGTAGTCCATCCCCATCGAGTCCTTCATCGGCACCGGCGAGGTGATCGTCGGGTCCATCGGATTGCGGTAGAGGAGGACCTTGCGCTCGCCCTTCGCCGCCGACGCTCCCGAGGGCTCCGCCACGAGGTCGCGGTGGCCGAGCAGACGGTGCATCCAGGTGTCGATGGGGTGAATGTCGAGCGGCACGGCGAGCGCCAGCAGGGTCAGGATGCCGCCCCCGACGAGCCATCCGAGGTTCGAGATCCAGCGGCCGCGGGGCCGCCGGGAGGGGGTCGTTTCGTCGCGCAGCTCCTCGTTCACTTCGCACCTCCGCCGTCTTCCGCGGCGAGCGGGGCGCCGACGGCGCCCTCCAGTCGGGACCACGTGATCTGGTAATCGGCCCGGCTGCGGGCCGTGGCGATCCGCACCTCGAGCAGGACCCGCTCGGCGTCGAGCAGGTCGAGCGCACCCACCGCGCCGGCGGCGTAGCCGGATTCGGCCGAGCGCAGCGCTTCTTGCGCCTGGGTCGAGAGCACCCGGTCGAAGAGCCGGAGCTGCTCGGCGATCAGCGGCAGGCGGGCGGTCAGCTCGTCGAGCTGGCCGTCGATCGTCGCCGTCTCGGCGCGCAGGCCGTCCTCGGCGGCCGTCGAGCGCGAGCTCGCCTCGGTCACGCCGGCGGCGATCCGCTCGCGCCAGACCGGCAGGTTGACCCCCAAGGTGACCCCGAGGATGTCGTCGCCGTTGTCCGTCGGGGGCATCGCGCGGCCCGCCGGATCCTCGCGCCGGCCCACCAGGGTGTAGCCCAGCCCCAACGTCAGGTCCGGCTTCGATTCCTTCTTGGCCAGGTCGACGCCGGCCTCGGCCGCCGCGATCAGCGACCGCGCGCGCGCGATCTCGGGCCGATTCGTCGAGCGCCCGTGCCCGCAGATCGGCGGCGTCGAGCGCGATCGACGGCGACGGCGCCGAAGGCAGCGCGAGCACCGGCAGCGGTGCCCCTCCGGCGCGGTCGCGCAGGGCGTCGAGCGCGGCGACCAGGCCGGCGCGCCGGTTGGCCAGCTCGAGCAGCCGGTTGTCGTCGCGGGTGATCTCCGCCTGGAGCTTGATCACCGCCTGCTCGAGCCCCACGCCCGACGCGTAGCGCGCCCGAGACAGCTCCTCGTAGTGGCCCAGGGTCGCCCGGTCGTCGCGCAGCACCCGTTCCTGGACGCCGAGAAAGGCCAGCTCGTAGTAGAGCCGCCGCGTCTCCGTGACCAGCGCGAGCCGCTTCGCCTCGACGTCCGCCGTCGGCCGCCGCGGCGGCGAACAGCGCCTGACGCTCGCGCAGCTCGAGCTTGCCGAACCAGGGAAAGCGTTGCGAGATCGTGGCCGCCGCCTGCTGCGGCCCGACCCGCGTTTCCGGAGTGAGCAGGAAAGCGGTCAGCGACGCCATCGGGTCGGGCAGCGACCGCATCTGCGGCGCCCGCGCCGCCGCGGCGGCCGCCGTCGAGCGCAGCCGCGCCAGGTCGGGATTGCGCTCCAGGACCTCGGCCGCCAGCCCGGCGAGCGGCGGCGGAAGCGCCGCCAGCAATCGGTCCGCCGGAGCCGGCGTCGCGTTCTGGGCGCCGGTGCCTGCCGCGGCCGTCGCCGCCGCGCCGGCGAGCGGCGCGCCGAGGGCCAGGACCGACAGGGCGACGGCGGCTGAGAATCGACGTTCCATCACGAGACTCCTCCCGGAATGCGCGCTCCGACCGCCGCGCACCACGCGCGGCGGCGTCCTGCTTCAACTGGGAGAGAGTCTCAGATCCGGAAGACGGCGTGGAGGACGTTCAGGCCGACCTCGTGCCTTCGCTCGGCGCGCGAGCAGACCGCCGCGTCCGCGGCGACGTCCGGCCGGGACGCGGGCGCGATCTCGAGGTCGGCGCCGAGCGCGGGCTGCGGCGAGAGCGAACGCTCGGCGCCGGCCTGGACCGCAGCCGGTACTGCGGCCGGAGCCGCGCCCGGCGAGCAGCACGCCATCTCCGCACGCACCGAAGCTCGCGGCGGGCAGGCCGGGCAGCCCGGCGCCATGCCCTGCATCTGCGGGCACGCCGAGGCTCCGGCGCAGGCCGACGCCGGCAGCGGCGCCGCGACCGCGAACAGGGCCACGGCGACGAGGGCGATCGAGATTCGGCGCGCAACGCTCACGACGCATCGCATTCTACGCCCCGGTCGACGAGCCTCGCCACCCGCCCGGGCGGTTCGGCTAGCATCGTGACGTTGCCCGGTCCGCTCCCGCTGGAGGAGACGGAGCGGACGGAGAGAGAGGAAGACGAAATGACGACGGATCCCCAGGTCGCGCTGGTCACCGGCGGCAGCCGCGGCATCGGGCGCGCGATCGTCGAGGCGCTGCTGCGACGCGGCCTGACGGTCTGGTTCTGCGGCCGCGACGCCGAGGCTCTGCGTGCCGCCGAAGCCGAGCTCGGCAAGCTCTACCCGACACCCGCCCACGGCCGCGCCTGCGACGTGCGCGACTACGCCGCGGTCGCGGCGTTGGTCGCCGAGATCGTCGAAGCCGACGGCCGGCTCGACGTCCTGGTCAACAACGCCGGTCTCGGCTACTTCGCGCCGGTCGACGAGATGGACCCCGAGCAGTTCCGCGAGGTGCTCGAGGTGAACCTGTTCGGCGCCTTCCACGGCATCCGCGCCGCCGGAGCGGTCATGCGCGAGCAGGGGAGCGGATGGATCTTCAACATCGCCTCGCTCGCGGCCAAGAACGCCTTCGCCGGCGGCGCCGCCTACAACGCCTCGAAGTTCGGCCTGGTCGGCCTGTCCGAAGCCGCGATGCTGGACCTGCGGCACGGCGGCGTGCGCATGGCGGCGATCTGTCCGGGCAGCGTGGCGACCGAGATGCGCACCACGATGCGCGCGGAGCCCCAGGACTGGATGCTCCAAACCGACGACGTCGCCCAGGTCGTCACCGACCTGCTCGACTTCCCCGACCGCGCCCTGCCGAGCCTGATCGAGATCCGGCCCTCACAGCCGCCCAAGAAGTAACCGCAGGAGGAGCCGTCAGCCGCCCAGGCGGCGCGCGACGAGACCTTCCAGGATGCGCTCGGCCGGGATGCCGCGCAGGCGCATCGCCGGGGCGAGCAGGAGATCCTCGGCCAAGGCGAGCAGCGCGCGGCGCGTGCCGGCGTCGGTCTCCATCTCGATCGCGACCTTGTGCACCGCCGAAGCCGCCGCACTCCACGGACCCTCCGCCCGCGGATCCTCGAAGCCGCCCATCTCCCCGAGACGCGCCGCGGCGTCGAGCAGGTAGATTCCGTCGCGCCCCTCGGTCCAGGCCGCGAGCGAGGCGCCGAACGATCGGGCCGTCCTCTCGACGGTTTCCTCCGGGAGCCTTCTCGGCCGGACCCAGGAACGCGGCGAGCGACCGGCTGCGCAACGTCTCGGGCAGGTCGAGCCGGGAGGAGGCGAGCAGGAAGAAGTGGCGCGGCGCTTTCTCGCCCGGCTCTTCGAGGAGCTTCAACAGGGCGTCGCCGGCCTCGGCCGAGAGCGTGTCCGCCTCGGCGACGACGAAGACCTGGCCGCGGGCCTCGAACGGAGCCGAGTGGGCGACGCGCAGGAAGGCGCGGGTCGCTTCGGCCGAGGTCGAGGTCTTCAGGTCGCGCTCGAGCACGGCGAAGTCGGGGTGGAAACCGCCGTCCTTCTCCGGCCAGCCGATCCGCGCGCAGTTCCGGCACTCGCCGCACGGCCGCTCGTCCGGCGACTCCCGGGCGCAGAGCAGCGTCCGCGCCAGCGCGACGGCCACCTCGCGCCGGCCCTCGGCCGAGCTGCCGTGGAGCAGGACCGAGGGATAGAGCCGGCCGCGGCGGGCGAGGTCCTGGAGGCCGGGAAGAGCGACGCTCACCGCGCCGGCTCCGGCAGTCGCGGCAGCGCCGAGAGCTCGGTCAGGTCCGCCAGCGCGCCCCGTACCGCGGCGTCGGTCGCCTCGACCGGTCCGCCCGAGTCGATCACCCGGAAGCGCTCCGGCTCCTCGGCGGCCAGGCGCAGGAACCCCTGCCGGACCCGTTCGTAGAAATCGATCTCCTCGGCGTCGAGCCGGTCGGCGGTGCCGGCGCGCCGCCGCGGCGCGGAGTGTCCGCGCCGCCGCGCGGCCTCGGCCGGCAGGTCGAACAGCAGGGTGCGGTCGGGCCGCCGACCGCCCGTGGCGATGCGGTCGACCTGATCGATGACGTCGCGGGGAACGCCGCGGGCGAAGCCCTGGTAGGCACGGGTCGAGTCGGTGAACCGGTCGCACAGGACGTGCTGGCCCGCCGCCAGGGCCGGCTCGACGATCTCGAGCAGTTGCTGGCGCCGGCTGGCGAAGACCAGCAGCAGCTCGATCACGCCGTCCATGCCCCGGAAGCGGTGGTCGAGGAAGACGTCCCGGATCGCCGACCCGAGCTCGGTCCCCCCCGGCTCCTGGGTCACGACGTGGGGCACCCCGGAACCCGCGAGCCGCTGCGCGACGCGCTTCAGGTGCGTCGACTTCCCGCTCCCGTCCAACCCCTCGAACGTGATGAACAACGCCACGAGCCGAATCCTAGACGATCCCCGCCCACCCACCCTTCATCGCCGGCGCCGTCGGCAAGCGGACAGAAACGGAAAGGCCTTCCAGTGAAGGGAAAGACCTGCGCGGCCTGCGCCGAGCCGAAGGGAGCGCCTCGCCGGGGCGGGCGCCCAGGGGCCTTTCCCATCTATGGAAGCCTTCTCGCTTCTTGCTCGCGGTAGGGCCGGGGCCGTGAGGACCTCCCGGACGGGGACCGTGTGGTGGGTGCCTGGTGGCGGTCCCTCGCTAGACTGCGGGCGTGACGACGATCGGGACGCCGCTGTTCTGGACGCTCTTCCTGGCCGGGGTGGGGGCGATCCTGGTGCTCGACCTGGGGGTGTTCAACCGGCGGGCGCACGTCGTCCGGCCGGGCGAGGCGGCGGCATGGACCCTGTTCTGCATCGCCCTGGCGGGGATCTTCGCCGGCTGGCTCTTCCTCGAGTTCGGCCACAGGGTCGGGCTCGAGTTCGTCACCGGTTACCTGATCGAGTACGCGCTCTCGGTCGACAACCTGTTCGTCTTCCTGGTCATCTTCGCCTACTTCAAGGTGCCGCAGGAGCTGCAGCACCGGGTGCTGTTCTGGGGCATCCTCGGCGCCCTCGCGCTGCGCGCGGCGTTCATCCTCGCCGGCGCCGCGCTGCTCGGGCGCTTCCACTGGCTGATCTACCTGTTCGGGGCGTTCCTGGTCGTCACCGGGATCCGCCTCCTGTTCACCGGGGACGAAGAGGTCACGCCGGAGAAGAACCTCGTCGTGCGGCTGGTCCGGCGCTTCCTGCCGGTCACCGGCGGCTACCACGGCCCGCGCTTCTTCGTGCGCTACGACGGCCGGCGCCAGGCCACCCTCCTGCTCCTGGTCCTGCTCGTCATCGAGGGCACCGACGTCGTCTTCGCCATGGATTCGATCCCGGCCATCTTCGGCGTCACCCGCGACCCGTTCATTGTCTTCACCTCCAACATCTTCGCCATCCTCGGCCTGCGCTCGCTCTACTTCCTGCTCTCGGACCTGATGAACCGGTTCCACTACCTGTCCACCGGGCTCGGGCTCGTGCTCGCCTTCGTCGGCGCCAAGATGGTGGCCAGCGCCTGGTTCGAGGTCCCGATCGAGCTCTCGCTGGCGGTGATCGTGGTCCTGCTGGCGGGATCGATCCTCGCCTCCTTCGCTTTCCCGCCGCGCGAGCCCGGCGCGACCGAGGCGAGCGGAGAACCCGGCCCTCAGGAGCCGCGGAAGTAGACGAGCAGGAAGACGCCCAGCGCCAGCCGGTACCAGGCGAAGACGGCCAGCGACCGCCGCCGCACCCAGCCCAGCAGCAGCGCGATCACCCAATAGCCGGCCACCGCCGAGACCGCGATCCCGATCAGCAGCGCACCGGGCGGGACGCCCATCTCGACGCCGCGCGCGATGTCGAGCCCCTGCTTGGCGGCGACCAGCAGCCCGACCGGAACCGCGAGCAGGAACGAGAAGCGCGCCGCCGTCTCGCGGGTGGCACCCAGGGCCAGCGCCGCGGTCATCGTCACCCCCGAGCGCGAGGTGCCCGGGACCAGCGCCAGCGCCTGCGCACAGCCGATCAGAACGCCATCGCGCACCCCCAGCGAGGGCAGCTCGCGGGTGCGCCGGCCCCAGCGGTCGGCGAGGAGGAGCAGGAGGCCGTAGAGCAGGGCGGTGGTGGCGATCACCCGCGGGTCGCGGGCGTAGGTCGAGACCCAGTGCTCGATCGCCAGGCCCACGACCGCCGCGGGGACGGTGCCCAGGATCAGCGCCCAGCCGAGGCGCGCGTCGGCGGCGCGCTCGTCGGCGGCGTCCGGACCGCGGCGGCCGAGCGAAGCCAGCACCGCGCGCGTGATGCGGACGAGATCGGCACGGAAGTAGGCCAGGATCGCGATCAGGGTGCCGGTGTTGGTCGCGATGTCGAACTCGAGCCCCTGATCGGACCAGCCGAGCAGGCGCGGGACGAGGATCAGGTGTCCGGAGGAGGAGACCGGGAGGAACTCCGTCGCCGCCTGGACGAGCGCCAGGACGACGGCCTGGATCGGGGTCATGCGGGCAAGCCTCGGACCGCGCTCACGGAGCGCGATCCTACGCCAGCGCGATTGATAGAGTTCCGCGCTCGATCATGAAGGGAATCGTCCTCGCCGGCGGATCCGGCACCCGGCTCTACCCCGTCACCCGCGGCGTGTCGAAGCAGCTGCTGCCGATCTACGACAAGCCGATGGTCTACTACCCGCTGTCGTCGCTGATGCTGGCCGGCATCCGCGAGATCCTGGTCATCTCGACCCCCGAGGACCTGCCCGGCTTCGAGCGCCTGCTCGGCGACGGCTCGGACTTCGGCCTGGCGATCTCCTACGCCGAGCAGCCGCGGCCCGAGGGCCTGGCCCAGGCGTTCGTGATCGGGCGCGACTTCGTCGGCGAGGACCGGGTCGCCCTGGCGCTCGGCGACAACGTCTTCTACGGCCACGGCTTCCCCGAGCTGCTGCGCGAGGCCGCCGGGCGGGATTCGGGGGCGACGGTGTTCGCCTACCGCGTCCGCGACCCCGAGCGCTACGGCGTGGTCGAGCTCGGGCACGACGGCCGGCCGCGCTCGATCGAGGAGAAGCCCGCGCACCCGCGCTCCTCGTGGGCCGTCACCGGGCTCTACTTCTACGACCACCGGGTGCTCGACATCGCCGCCGGCCTGGCGCCCTCGCCGCGCGGCGAGCTCGAGATCACGGACGTCAACCGCGCCTACCTGGCGGCCGGCGACCTCCACGTCGCGCGCCTGGGCCGCGGCATCGCCTGGCTCGACACCGGGACCCACGAGTCGCTGCTCCAGGCCGCTCAGTTCATCGCCGCCGTCGAGGCGCGCCAGGGCCTGAAGGTCGCCTGCCTGGAGGAGATCGCCTTCCGGCTCGGCCACGTCGGCGCCGAGCGGGTGCTGGCGCTGGCCGACGGTCTCGGCCGCACCGAGTACGCCGAGTACCTGCGCCGGATCATCGCCGAGAGCGCCGAGGGCGGGGAGGCCTGAGCCGTGCGTCTGGTCGAGACCTCGCTGCCGGGCGTGCGGCTGGTCGAGCCGGTCGTCCACCGCGACGAGCGCGGCTTCTTCCTCGAGGTCTTCCACTCCGGGAAGTTCGCCGCGCAGGGGCTCGAAGTGAGCTTCGTCCAGGACAACCACTCGCTGTCCGAGCACGGCACGCTGCGCGGCCTCCACACCCAGCTCGTCGATCCCCAGGGCAAGCTCGTCCGCTGTCTCGAGGGGACGGTCTTCGACGTCGCGGTGGACATCCGCGTCGGCTCTCCGAGCTTCGCCCGCTGGCTCGGAGTCGAGCTGTCCGCCGACAACCAGCGCCAGCTCTGGATCCCCCCCAACTTCGCCCACGGCTTCTGCGTCCTGTCGGAGCGGGCGCAGGTCGAATACAAGTGCACCACCCACTACCGGCCCGCCGGCGACCTCTCGATCGCCTGGAACGACCCCGAGATCGGCATCGAGTGGCCGCTCGCGGATCCCGTGCTCTCGCCCAAGGACGCCGCCGCGCTGCGGCTCGCCGACCTCGGCGACCGGCTGCCCCGCTTCGCGGGCTGACGAGGGCGGCCGGAAGTGCCCGCACCGCCGCTCTCCGCCGAGGACCGCGCGCAGCTCGCCGCCGCCGGCATCCCGGCCGCCGAAGCCGAGCGCCAGCTCGCGCTGCTCGCGGCGCCACCCCGGCCCGCCCGGCTGGTGCGCCCGTGCACGGTCGGAGACGGCATCCTGGCGCTCCCCGAAGGACGGCTCGACGAGCTCGAGCGCCGCGGTCGCGCGGCGGCCGAAGCCGGGCGGTTGAGCAAGTTCGTCCCGGCCTCCGGCGCCGCCACCCGCATGTTCCGCGCCCTCGTCGCGGTGCGCGAGCGCGGGCTCGCCCGCGACTCCGCGGCGCTGGCGGCGGCGGCCGGGGCGGGCGACGAGGAGGCCGCCGAGGCGCTGCGCTTCGTCGAGGAGCTGCCCCGGCTGGCGCTGGCGCGACCCCTGGCGGAGCTCCTGGGGACCGACCCCGCGACGCTGGCGCGCCGCGCGGCCGCCGGGCCGCTCGAGCCCGTGCTCGCCGCGCTGCTCGATCCCGCCGGCCTCGACGCCGCCGCCTCGCCCAAGGCGCTGCTCGACTTCCATCTCGACGCCGGCCGTCCGGTCACCGCCTTCGAGGAGCAGCTGGCCGAAGGCCTCGGCTATCTGCCCGACCGCCGGGGCCGGGCCCGCTACCACTTCACCGTGCCGCCCGGATCGCGACCCCGCTTCGAGGCCCGGCTCGACATCCTGCGCGCGCGCTTCGAGGTTGCCGGCCGGAGGCTCCTGGTCGGCTTCTCCGAGCAGGACCCGGCGACCGACACGCTCGCTCTCGACGCCTCGGGAGCGCCCGCCCGCGGCCCCGACGGGCGGCTCGTCCTGAGGCCGTCCGGACACGGCGCGCTGCTCGCCAACCTCGGGGCCTCCGGGGGCGACCTGGTGGTGATCAAGAACATCGACAACGTCCTGCCGACCGGACGGCACGCCGAGGGAGCGCGCTTCAAGCTCGTCCTGGCCGGGCTGGCCGACGAGCTCGCCGGGGAGACCGGCGAGCGGCCGGTCCGGGTCTGCGGCGTGGTGGCCAACACCGGCGAGCCCGGCGGCGGGCCGTTCTGGGTGGCCTCGCCCGGCGGCACCGTTTCGCCCCAGATCGTCGAGGCCTCGCAGATCGACCCCCACGACCCCGGCCAGAGGGAAGTCTGGCGGGCCTCCACCCACTTCAACCCGGTCGACCTCGTGGTCGCGCTGCGCGGCCCCGGCGGCCGTCCCCACGACCTCCACCGCTTCGTCGACCCGTCGGCCTCCTTCGTCACCGAGAAGGGCGAGGGCGGGCGCACGCTTCGGGTGCTCGAGCGGCCCGGCCTGTGGAACGGCGCCATGGCCGGGTGGCGGTCGGTCTTCGTCGAAGTGCCGGCGTGGACCTTCGCTCCGGTCAAGACCGTCCTCGACCTCGCCCGACCCGAGCACGCGTCCTAAGTCCCGAAAAGCCCGCCTCAAAGGAGGTTGCGTGCCTCTCCGAGCGGCGGGTACGATCGCGCCGAGGGTGGGAACTTCAGAAAGGTCATCGAGCGTGCCGCGAATCTTCGTACCGAAAGAATCGCGCCCCGGCGAGCGTCGGGTCGCTGCCACACCGGAGACCGTGAAGAAGCTGGTCAAAGCCGGCTTCGAGGTCGAGATCCAGCACCAGGCCGGGACCGCCGCCGGCTTCGTCGACGCCGCCTACCAGGAGGCCGGCGCGTCGCTGGTCGCCTCCGCCCCGGCCGCCGCCGGCGGCGCCGACGTCGTGTTGCGCGTCAGCGCTCCGAGCGACGAGGAGGCTTCCTCGCTCGCGCGAGGGGTCGATCCTGTTCGCCCTGCTCGACCCGTATCGGGACCTCGGGCTGGTGCGTCGCCTGGCCGAGCGCAAGGTCACCTCCTTCGCCATGGAGCTGGTACCGCGCACGACCCGGGCCCAGGCCATGGACGTGCTCTCCTCCCAGGCCTCCGTCGCCGGCTACAAGGCCGTGTTGCTCGCGGCCTCCCGTCTGCCCAAGCACTTCCCCCAGATGATGACCGCCGCCGGCACCGTTCAGCCCGCGCGGGTGGTGATCCTGGGCGCCGGCGTCGCGGGGCTCCAGGCCTTGGCGACCGCCAAGCGGCTGGGCGCGATCGTCGAGGTGTCGGACATCCGCGCGGCGGTCAAGGAGCAGGTGGAATCGCTCGGCGGCCGCTTCATCGACCTGCCCGAGATGCCCACCGCCGAGGGCACCGGCGGCTACGCCAAGGAGGTCAGCAAGGAGTTCCTCGACAAGCAGCGCGAGATCCTCAAGGGGCGGGTCGCGGCGGCCGACGTCGTGATCACGACCGCCCAGGTCCCGGGCAAGAAGGCGCCCGTGCTGCTCGCCCGCGACATGGTGGAGGGCATGCGCCCCGGCTCCGTGGTCATCGACCTGGCGGCCTCGACCGGCGGCAACTGCGAGCTGACCCGGGCCGACGAGGAGGTCGTCCACAACGGCGTCCTGGTGCTCGGCCCCAGCAACCTCGCCGCCACCGTCGCCGGAGACGCGAGCCTGCTCTATTCGCGCAACGTCCTGAATCTTCTGATGTTGCTCTGGAAGGACCAGAAGCTCGCCGTGCCCGAGGACGACGAGGTGGTGACCGGCACGCTGCTGACCCACGCCGGACAGGTCGTCCACCCGGCGATCGCGCCGCTGCTGACAGAGACCGCCGTCCGGGCCTGACCCGCGGCGGCGCAGGGGCCGCGTCCCCCCCGGGGCCGGACTCCGTAGGAAGGGTTCGAGAGGAACTCTTCCGAACGGAGCCCTTCCATGCGCCCGTCGCAGCGTCACTCCGTCGCCCCGCCCGTCGCCGCCGTCGCCCTGCTGACCGCGGTGACGACCTTCGGCGCTCCCGCCGCCCGCGCCCAGACCGACGGCGACCTCGACGCCCGTTTCGGTGACGGCGGGGTCGTGGTCACCGACATCCGGATCCAGCAGGTCCCGCGCAGCAACGTGGCCACCGGCGTGGCGGTGGATGCCGCGGGCCGCATCCTGCTCTCGGGCGGCGCCCAGACGGTCGGCTCGACGGCTGTCGAGGAGCGCATGGTGGCGGTCCGCCTCACGCCCGACGGGGCGCTCGACCCCGCCTTCGGCAGCGGCGGCAAGGTGCGCATCCGGCCCTTCCCCGACGATCCGGCCGGCACGCGGATCCGCGGCGGCAGACTCGGACTCGCCCCGGACGGCAAGATCTATCTCCACAACGCGGCGACCTCCGGTCCGACCGTGGGCTGGGCCCTGGCCCGCCTCACCCCCGGCGGCGCGCTGGACCACGCCTTCGCCGACCAGGGGCTCGCCTCCTACCTCGACGTGGCCGACACCGGCGTGGACGTCGCGGTGCAACCCGACGGCAAGGTCCTCGAGCTCGAGGGGTTCCTCGACGAGGGGGCGATCCCGATCAACTTCGAGCTGGCCGTCTGCCGGCTGCTGACCGACGGCTCGTACGACTCCAGCTTCGGCGACCAAGGCTGCTCGGTGGTGGGATTCAACCGCGGCGCGGAGTGGGACGACTACCCGTACGCCATGGCGCTCCAGCCGGACGGCCGCATCGTCGTCGCCGGCAGCGCCGACGTCGACGGCCCCGGCTCGGCCAACGCCGACTTCGCCGTCGCGCGGCTGACCGCGAACGGAAGCCTCGACTCCGGCTTCGGCAACGGCGGCAAGGTCGTCTTCGGCTTCGACGGCGGCACCGCCAGCGACGATGTCGTGAGGGCGCTGGCGATCGACCTGCGGGGGCGCATTCTCCTCGCCGGCCAGGCGGGCAACGAGGCCGCGATCGCGCGTCTGACACCGTCCGGTGCCCTCGACCCGACCTTCGCCTCCAGCGGCAAGCGCACCTTCCACTTCGGCAGCGGCAGCTCCGGCCTGATCGACGTCGCCTTCGGAGTCGCCGTCCAGTCCGACGGCAAGGTGGTCGCCGTGGGGCGGGGCGCCGCCTCGGCAGCGACCGGGATGCGCTTCGCCGTCGCCCGCCTGACCGCCGCGGGCGAGCTCGACCCCTCGTTCGCCGGCGACGGGACGCGGCTCTACGAGGTCGCCACCGGCACCGGCACCTACTCGGTCGCGCGCGCCGTCACGGTGCTCGGGGACGGGCGCATCCTGGCCGTCGGCGGGGTCGAGTCGGCGCCCGGGGACTTCGACTTCGTCGCCGTCGAGCTCGCCGACTCGCTCGTCTTCGCCGACGGCTTCGAGTCCTCCGACGCCGCGGCCTGGAGCACCTCCTCCCTCTGAGCCGCGTTACACTCCCCGCAGGATCCTTCCTGAGGGGGAGAGGAGCGCGATGGGGACCCAGGACGTCCGGGAGCTCGATTTCGAGAGCCTGCGCTCCTTCACGCGCCACCTGCTCGCCGATCTGCGTGCTCTCGAGCTGATGCTGCATCACGGCGTCCTGGAATCGGGCGTCCGGCGGATCGGCGTCGAGCAGGAGCTCTTCCTGGTCGACCGGCAATTCCGGCCGGCGCCGCTCGCCATGGAGATGCTCGAGCGGATCGACGATCCCGCACTTCACCACCGAGGTCGCCCGCTTCAACCTGGAGTTCAACAGCGATCCGCTGCTCTTCGGGGGCGATTGCCTGTCGCGGCTGGAGTCCCAGCTCGACGGCCTCCTGGGCAAGGCGCGCGTGGCGGCGGCCGGGTTGGACGCCCAGGTGGCCCTGATCGGCATCCTGCCGACCGTCGACATCTCCGACCTGACGCTCGAGAACATGACGCCCAAGCCCCGCTACTTCGCGCTCAACGAGGCGATGCGGCGCCTGCGCGGCAAGGACTGGGAGTTCTTCATCAAGGGCGCCGACGAGCTGATCATCCGGCACGACAGCGTCATGGTGGAAGCGTGCAACACCAGCTTCCAGGTCCACTACCAGGTCGGTCCCGAGGAGTTCGCCCCGCTGTACAACCTGACCCAGGCGGTCGCCGCGCCGGTGCTCGCCGCGGCTTCGAACTCACCCCTGCTCTTCGGCCGCCGGCTCTGGCGCGAGACGCGGATCGCCCTGTTCCAGCAGTCGGTCGACCACCGCGCCACGGGCCTCCACCTGCGCGAGCAGGCGCCGCGGGTCTCGTTCGGACGCCACTGGGTGGACGACTCGGTGCTCGAGATCTTCCAGGAGGACATCACCCGCTTCAAGGTGCTGCTCTCGGCCGACATCGAGGAGGATTCGCTCGCCATGCTGGGCGCCAACCAGGTGCCGGCGCTGCAGGCGCTGCGCCTCCACAACGGCACGATCTACCGCTGGACGAGGCCCTGCTACGGCGTCTTCGACGGCAAACCCCACCTGCGCATCGAGAACCGGATCCTGCCCTCCGGACCCACGGTGATCGACGAGATGGCCAACGCCGCGTTCTGGTTCGGCCTGCTCTCGGGGCTCTCCCGGGTCTACCCGGACGTGCGTCGGGTCATGGAGTTCGACACCGCGCTCGAGAACTTCATCGCCGCGGCGCGCCTGGGACTGCGGGCGCAGTTCGGCTGGCCCGGTCACCAGCAGATCCCGGCCGACGAGCTGATCCTCCAGGAGCTGCTGCCCGTCGCGCGCGAGGGGCTGGCCAATCGCGGCGTGGACGCCGCCGACGCCGACCGCTTCCTGGGCGTCCTCGAAGAGCGGGTGCGGACCAAACGCACCGGCGCCCAGTGGCAGCTCGACTCCTTCTCCGCGTTGCGCGACCGCGGCAGTCGGGCGGAGCGCCTGGCCGCCATCACCGCGGCCACGATCGAGAAGCAAGCCGAGGGCCGGCCGGTCCACACCTGGTCGCTCGCCAGCCTCGAGCACGCGGGCGGCTGGGAGAAGCATCACGCCCGCATCGAGCAGTTCATGACCGCCGACCTGATCACCGTCGGTCCCGACGAGGGGATCGAGCTGGTGGCGACGCTGATGAAGTGGAAGAGGATCCGCCACGTGCCGGTGGAGGATTCGGAGCACCACCTCATCGGCCTGGTCTCGCAGCGCACCCTGATCGGAATCATCGCCGATCGCGCCGCCGACCTCGGCAAGGGACCGATCCCGGTGCACGAGGTGATGTCGACGAACCTCGTCACCGTGACGCCGGAGACGCCGACGCTCGAGGCGATCGACCTCATGCGCAGCCACAAGGTCGGCTGCCTGCCGGTGCTCAAGGACGGGCGGCTGGTCGGGATCATCACCGAGTTCGACCTGCTGACCGTCGCGCGACAGCTGCTCGAGCTGCAGTTGCGCGGCGGCCGGGTGGAGCCACCGGACGCCGCAGCACCGCCGCCCGGCCCTCCCCGGGAGTGAACCGCGGGCTCGGGCAGGGGGTCCGTCGGTCGCAGATTCGGTCCTTTTCTTGCGGTCCTCCCCGGATGTGGACGAGTCCACTTGACAGGATCTGAGCCGCCCTCCTAATGTCGGCGCCAGCTTCTTACATCACTGCCTTTGTCTGTTGATCGGACGAGCCACCGGCCCCGTGACCACGGGTTCCGGTCGGGGACGCGGCGCGGATGTCGCGCAGCACCACCCCGCCGGACACGGGATGGGTGTGCCGTCCAACCCGTCGGGCGCCGCCGTACGGCGACGCTCAGAGAAGGAGCCCGGAGCATGTCGAATCGATCGTCCAGAAGGAGCCTCGAACTCGGCTTAGCCCTTGCCGGTCTGCTCGTGCTGTTGCAGGCCGGCGCGCCGGCGCTGGCCGCCGCCGGCACCTCCGGGGCCCCCCCGGAACCGAGTCGCGCGGCCACCTGGCCCACCTACGCCGAGCAACTTCGCGCGGACAACGTTCAGCACGGCACCGCGCTCGAACAGCTCATCTCGGAGAACCAGGACTTCTCGATCCTCGATCCCGGCGAGATGCACGACTCGCTCGGAATCCCGCTCTGGTTGCGCGTCAACTGGCGCAAGGCACACCCCGAGCTCAAGTACTCCCCGGCGGACCCCACGCACGGCTATCCCCTGGTGCTGCACGAGGCCCACGAGTGGATGGTCACCCACCAGAACTTCGAGGCCACCGTCAGCCAGCTCGACGACGACTCGGTGGACTACGACGCGTCCACGGGCGCCAACGTCCGCCTCTCCGGAGCGCAGTCGGCGGCCCGCAGCGAGTCCGACATCCGCGTCAACTACTGGGATCCGAGCAAGATCATCGGCGCATCGAACAACATCAGCAGCAGCGGCCAGCAGGCGCAGTTCTACTCGACGGACAGCGGACAGACCTGGGGGCAGACCTATCTCCCCCTGCAGAGCGGTGACGCTTTCATGTCGGACCCCACAGTCGATTGGACCTCCGACGGAACGGCCTGGTCGACCACGATCGGCATCAACTCGTCCGCGACCGTGCTCAAGATGCGCGCCTACAAGTCCACCAACAACGGCGCCACCTGGACGTTCGACGCGACCTTCTCCGGCTCCCAGTCCTCCGCCGACAAGCAGATGATCTGGACCGATCACAGCGCAACTTCGACCTATCACGACAACATCTACGCCATCTACCACAACGGGACGCCCGTCTACCTGAGTCGCCGCACAGGTGGTAGCTGGTCCAGCCCCGTCCGACTCAGCGGATCCGAGACCACCGGCACGGGAATCGGGGCCGACGTCAAGACCAACGCCAGCGGCGACGTCTTCGCGTTCTGGCCCGACACGGGCTCGAAGCGGATCTTCGTCTCGAAGTCCACGAACGGCGGCTCGAGCTGGTCCTCGCCAACGATCATCGCTTCGACCTATGGCAGCTTCCAGATCGGCGTGCCTTCGTTCAACAGCCGCAAGCTTCTCATCTACACGGCGTCGGGCGCCTATCGCAACGGCTCCACCAACAACGTTTACACCGTCTGGGCCGACTTGTCGGGTGAGAGCGGCTGCACCTCGCCCTCGAACGAGCCCGGTTCCAACGTCAATTCGAGCTGCAAGACGCGGATCTGGTTCTCCCGCTCGACGGACGGCGGTTCCACCTGGTCGTCGAAGGTTCGTCTCAACCACCAGTCGTCGCTCAACGACCAGTTCAATCCCTGGCTCGTGGTCGACGAGACCACCGGAAAGATCGCCGTCATGTACTACGACACCGTCGGCGACTCGGGGCGCAAGAAGGTGGACGTCTGGTATCAGTCGTCGAGCGACAACGGCGCGACGTGGACCTCGCCCCTCAAGGTCACGACCGCGATGACCGACGAAACGATCTCCGGCGCCGATTCCGGCAACCAGTTCGGCGACTACAACTCTCTGTCGGGAATCGCAGGCAACTTCTTCCCGTCGTGGACCGATCGCCGCAGCGGGGGGCACGAGGAGATCTGGTCCGCCAAGGTCGTCGACGGCGGGGGCGGCGGATGCACGCCGCCGGCGGCGCCGACGGGCGTCTCGGCGAGCGCTTCCTCCCAGACCGCGGTCAACGTGAGCTGGAGCGCCTCGAGCGGGGCGACGTCGTACACGGTCTTCCGCTCGGCGACGAGCGGCGGTCCCTACAGCTCGATCGGAACGACCTCGTCGACGTCGCTCGGCGACAGCGGCCTGACGTGCAACACGTCGTACTACTACGTCGTGACCGCGTCGAACGGCACCTGCGACTCGGGCAACTCCGCCCAGGCCTCGGCGACCACCCAGGCCTGCAGCGGCGGCTCGACCGCGACCTACGACTCGACCCTCAAGGCGCCCAAGTGCGGAACCGTCGGCAACACCTGCGACAGCGGCGCCGCGCTCGTCCTGGGCCGCGCCTCGCTCGGACCGGAGCCCAACCAGCCGAACACGATCAACAACTCGTGCGCGGACGGGACCTCCGGCAGCTTCCACTCCGACGAGTCGAACGACCGGGTCAAGGTCTCCACCGTCGACGGCACCGACTTCGCCCCGGGCAAGCAGGTCCGCGTCGAGGCCACCGTCTGGGCCTGGTCCGGCTACACCTCGGACCATCTCGACCTCTACTACGCGGCGGACGCCACGAGCCCGTCCTGGACCCTGATCGCCTCCGTCGACCCGACGGCGGCCGGTTCGCAGGTCCTCTCCGCCACCTACACCCTGCCGTCCGGGGGCGGCCTGCAGGCCGTCCGTGCCGCGTTCCGCTACCAGGGCAGCGCCGGCTTCTGCGCTTCCGGCTCCTACAACGACCGGGACGACCTGATCTTCGCGGTCGGCGGCGGCGGCGGTGACACGACGCCGCCTTCGACGTCGATCACGGCACCGTCCAACGGCGCCACGGTCTCGGGCACGGTCAACGTCACGGCCTCGGCGTCCGACAACGTCGGCGTGACCTCCGTCGACTTCTACATCGACGGCGGTCTCGCCGGCACCGACACCACCTCGCCGTACAGCTACTCGTGGAACACCGTGTCGGTCGCCAACGGCTCGCACTCGATCTTCTCGCGCGCCCACGACGCCGCCGGCAACGTCGGCACCTCGTCGACGGTCAACGTCACCGTGAACAACACGGTGCCCGACACCACGCCGCCGACCACCTCGATCACGGCGCCGTCGAACGGGTCCACGGTCTCCGGCACGGTCGCCGTGACCGCCTCGGCCTCGGACAACGTCGGCGTGACCTCGGTAGCGTTCTACATCGACGGCGGTCTCGCATCGACCGACACCACCTCGCCCTACAGCTACTCGTGGGACACCACGGCCGTCGCCAATGGCTCGCACTCGATCTTCTCGCGCGCCTACGACGCGGCCGGCAACGTCGGCACCTCGTCCACCGTCAACGTGACGGTGAACAACTCGACCGGCGGCTGCACCGACTCCACCCTCTACTCGAACAACTTCGAGTCGGGCAGCGGCATGTCCAACTGGACCAAGGGCACGTTCGTGTCCGGTGGATCGACGACCGATTGGCGCGGAATCCAGACCTGCTCCGCGGCTTCCGGCTCCAAGATCTTCCGCTTCGGCGGCACCGGTTGCACGTCGAACTACACCAGCAACGACTTCACGTTCGCGGTGCCCAATGGCGCGACCGGCATCTCGGTGCCGGCCGGCTCGTCGGGCGCCTCGCTGACCTTCAAGCACCGGCGGCGGTTCGAGTCGGGCTACGACGGCGGCGCGGTCGCGGTCTCGCTGGACGGCAGCAACTACACCTGGGTGGCGGCGTCCGCTCTTTCGGGCGCGTCCTACAACGGCACGATCGCGGCCTACTGCGCCCCGTCGGGCGCCGCGGGCACCGCGGTCTTCACCGGCGCCTCGACCAGCTTCTCGACCACGACGGTGGACCTCGACGCGGTCTGCAACGCGATCACGGGCGGTTCCGGCGGCTGCGCCGGCCAGACGCTCTACGTCGCGTTCACGTCGATCACCGACTGCTCGGTGACCGACGACGGCTGGTTCCTGGACGACGTCCAGGTCTCGGCCTGCACGCCGTAGCCGTTTCTCCCGGGAGCGAGTCCCATCGGGGCCCGCGGCACCTCGCCGCGGGCCCCTTTTCTTCCTCGGAGCGGGTCTCGAACCCGCCCTCAGAAGGTGTAGCGGATCCTCCCGGCGATCGTCCGGGGCGGGATCACGTGGGTTCCACCGAAGACGGACTGGAAGTTGTAGAGACCGTGCTCGTCGAACGCGTTGAGAAGGTCCACCTGGACCTCGAGCGGCACGTGGTAGCGCTCGAGCCGCGCGCCGGCCGAGAAGCTCCACACCGTCCGCGGCTCGATGCGCTGCGGATCGCTGCCGAAGCGCAGGTACGGCTCGGCATAGGCCGTGTCCGGGCTCGACAGCACGTCCGCGGGGGTTCCCGCGTCCGCGACCAGGCCCGAGTCGTAGCGCTGGGTGGCCCCCAGCCAGAAGCCGCTTCCTGGCACGTCCCAGAACAGCCCGAGCTGCTCCTGGAGGTCCTGGTCGTGATCGATCAGGAAGGGCCCGGCGGAGAGACTGTCGAGCGCTTCCGCGTCGAGGAACAGCCCGCCGACGAACGGCGGATCGTAGAGGGCGTGGACGTGGCCCACGGAGAGGTAGCCGCGCAGGCCGTGGACGGGTCCACCGTCCAAGCGGACGTTCCAGCCGTTCAGGTCGCCGCCTTTGAAGTTGAGCGGGAAGACGATCCCGGTGTTGAAGAACTGGTCCTGGTCGGCGGCGTTGGTCACCTTGCGCTTCCAGTACGAGACGTCGAGCCGCAGCGCCGAGCCGATTCCCTGCTGGACGCCGATCGAGTAGGCGTCGTGACGCTCGGAGACGTTGCGGAGCTCGCCGAACCCGAGCTGGTTGGACTGGCGGATCTCGGGCGGCACCAGCGACGCCGCCTGATCGGAGGACGAGAGCAGGATGTTCTCGTATTCCGGAGTGATGAACATGCGATCGTACGAAGCGCGCACGACCGTGTGCGTGCTCGGGATGGAGTAGGCGACCCCGACCCGGGGCTGGAGCTGGTGCTCGCTCTCGAACAGGTGATTCCGGTCGTAGCGCACACCCGCGTTGACGGTCAGGTCGCGCCAGACGATGTGGTCCTGCACGTAGAGCGCCCCGTAGCTACCGGTCCGGTTGCCCGCGAAGACGAACATCTCGCCGCTGCGGGTCAGGTCGTAGGGCGCCAGATTGGGGTTGAATTCCTCCGAGTCCGGATCGTTGAAGCCGGGGTCGGTGATGCCGAACGCGAACCGCTCGTCGATCGGGAACCGCTTGAGCTGGATCCCCGCCTTGAGCTCGTGAACGCCCAGCTGGTGGCTGACCGAGAGATTCATCCCCTGGTTCGCGAGCGTGCGGTCCTGGTTCGCGGTGACGGGCGTGTCGCCTGCGGAGGGAAAAAGCTCGAGCCGGTTGCTGCGACCGTAGACCTGCGCGTCCCAGACCGTCGAGCTTCCCGCCACGTGCTGGTAGCCGAGATTCGCGTTCCAGTCCTCCGAGCGCACCGACTGGTCCTGCCCGGCCACCTCCTGCGACGGCAGGTTGGTGACGTCACGGCTCGTGCGTCCCGCGCTGCCGGTGAGCCGGTAGGAGTCGGAGCCGTCGGCCGACAACCGGTCCAGGCGCAGGAAGCCGCGCGTCGTGTTGCCCTGGTTGTGGAAGTTGTCGAACGACACCGGATCCAGGAAGCGGTCGGAGCTCGAGTGGTCGACGCTGCCGAAGAGCCCCGTCCGCGCGCTGCCCCAGCCGATGTCCGCGGACTCCTCGCGGGTCGAGAAGCGCGCCGCTCCGAGCCCGACGTCCCCCTTCCAGCCTGGGTGGCCCAGCGCCGAGCGCGTGGTCAGGTTGATCACCCCCATCGCCTTCTCGCCGTACTCCGCGGGAATCCCGCCGGCGACGACTTCCATGTCGTCGACGATCGCCGGATCCAGGGAGTTCGAGAACGTCACGCCGACCTGGTCGCCGATCGGCTGGCCGTCGATCACCAGGAGCTGCTGAGAGTGACCACCCTGGAAGTGGTAGCGACCGTTCTCGTCCTGGCTGAATCCGGGCGCCGACAGCACGATCGACTCGAACGCCCGCGACGCCACCGCGGCCGGGAAGCGCCGGATCAGCGACTTGTCGATGTCGACGTGGCTGCTCGAAGAGTCGGTCTCGAGCGCGACCGGTTCCCTCTCCGAGCTCACGCTGACGGTCTCGGAGTACGCGGGAACCAGCTTCACCTCGCGCTCGACCGGGACCGAGCCGCGGACGTCGAGGTCGAGGTGGACGGGCTGGAAGCCGTCGAGCGTCGCCGTGAGGTGGTACGGATTGTCGGGAACGTTGAACAGCAGGTAGGAGCCGTCGGCTCCCGATTGCACCGTCTGTTGGTACCCGGTGACGCTGTTGATCAGACTCACGGTGGCGCCGGGAAGGGCGTGGCCGTCCGGTCCGACGACCGAGCCACGCACCTGGCCGGCGCGAGCAGCGGACGAGAACCGAACAGGAGAGAAGAAAGAGGAAGAACGATCGCGCAGGCTCGGTGGCATCTGCTCCCTCGATGTCGAATGGTCATCTGCGGCCCTCCTCGAGCAGAACGGTATCTCCTCCGAGCCCTCCGCGCTCGGCGTGTACTCGGGGCCGGGGCCCCCCAGCGGCGCACCGGCGGGGTCACGGAAACCGTGCGCGGCAGATTCAGTTCTCACTGTTCGGCGGAGGCCCAGGCGAGGGCGGAGCGCGACCGGACGGGATCGCGAAGAGGGGCGCGGGGGAGGAACGGTCGCGGCAGACAGGAGCCGGATCCTGTCGAGGTGCGCCAAGCGCCGGTGACGCGCCCGCGTCCCGCACGCCCGGCCGCGCACTCATCAGACACGCGGCGCACTCCTCTCGGTACTCGGGTTCGGAGGGATCGAGATGTGGTGCGCCGCCGGGTGATGGCGTGCGCCCGCGTCGTACCACTCGCCACGCAACGCATGCCGGCCGAGGGTCTCGCCGGCGACGTGGTGCTGCAGGCCGGCCAGGCAACGCGGCGAGCGAAGCCCACGCCACGGCCCGACCCCCGACGCGGTCCCGCTCCCGGCGAGCCCCCCGGAAGGGATCTCCAGAGAGATCACGACGCCGCTTCACGGCGTCGCCGCCTCGATCGATCCGCCCGGGACCACTGCGGCAGGGTTCGGCTTGTCGAAACGCAGGATCCGGGCGCTGTTCGCGACCACGATGAAGACCGCCGCGCTCTGGGCCAGAGCTCCGGTCAGCGGATCGAGCACGCCCCACGCCGCCAGACCGATGAGCACCGACGCGAGACCGAAGGCTAGCCAGACGTTCTGTCCGATGACGCGCCGGCTCAGGTCCGCGAGGGCGACGAGGCGCGGCAGGCGACCGAGATCCGTCCCGAGCAGGGCCACGTCGGCGCTACCCAGCGCCACCTCGTTGAGCTCGGCTCCGATCGCCACGCCGACATCCGATCCGCTCAGCGCCGGCGCATCGTTGACACCGTCTCCGACCATCATGACCGTCCGCCCTGCGGCTTGCTCCGAGCGGACCACCTCGAGCTTCTGCTCAGGTAGCACCTCGGCGACGATCTCGTCCATGCCGAGCGCTTCTCCCACCTCGCGGGCCACCGTCTCCCGGTCGCCGGTCAACATCAACATGCGCTCGATTCCCAGCCTCCGCATCTCGTCGAGGGCCTCGCGCGCATCGTGACGCGGCCGGTCGCGGAGCGTGCACCGGCCGAGGCACCTGCCGCCGTACGCGACCCACACCTGCGAAGCGTCGTCTTCCGAGGACGAGTCGAGCTCGACCTCCGATTCTTCGAGCAGCGCGCGCCGTCCCAGAATCGCGCTCCGGCCATCGATGAGCGCGACGACGCCGAGGCCGGGCCGCTCCTGAAGCTCTGCGGGAGCAACCGCGCCGATGCCGCGTGCCCGAGCTTCGGCGACGAGCGCTCGCGAGACCGGATGCAGGGAGCCGAAGCCGCAACCCGCCGCAACCCTGAGCAGCTCCTCCTCCGAGGAGCCCGGGACGGGTTCGAGACGGGTCACCGCCGGGGCGCCCACCGTCACCGTACCGGTCTTGTCCAGGATCAAGGTATCGACCTCCGAGGCACGCTCGAGGAAGTCCGCGCTCTTGATCAAGATCCTCAGACGGGCGGCGACCGTCAGTGCTGCGACCGCTGCGGCGGGCCCCGCCACGACCAGCGCCGTCGGGGTCGCGACGACGAGGACGGCGATCGCCCGCGAGAGGCTCTCGGTGAAGAACAGCGTCGTCGCCGAGAGCGTGAGGACCAAGGGCAGCCACGCCCCGGCCCGCCTTTCGAAGAGACGCAGGACCGGTACCGAGGTCCTTTCCACTTCGGCGAGCAGGCGGACGACCCGGCCCAGGACCGTGTCGCTGCCGGCCCCACGGACCTGGATCCTCAGCAAGCCGTCCAGGTCGGTCGTGCCGGCGAAGACGACGCTCCCGGGCTCGACGTCCTCGTACCGGGACTCGCCCGTGATCGCGGATTGATCGACTGCGGCGCGACCCTCGAGCACCGTGCCGTCGACCGGGATCCTCTCGCCCGGACGCACCAGGATCAGGTCTCCCCGCGCCAGGGTCTCGGGCTCGACCGATTCCTCCTCCCCGTCCCGCAGCCGCGTGGCGCGCCGCGCCGCCAGCGCGCGGATTCCGTCGATCGCCGCCCGGGCACCGAGCGACCCGCGCTCTTCGAACAGACGCCCCGCTTCGAGGAAGAGCGGAATCAGCGTCGCGGTGACGAAGTCGTGGCTCGCCGCCGCGGCGAGAACCGCGATCGCCACGAGCTGGTCGGTCGATCGGCGCGTCTCGCCGGCGAACATTCCTCGGATTCCTGACCACAGGGTGGGCACTCCGACGACGAGCACCGCCAGGCCTCGGAACAGCTCTCCCACCTGGAACTTGTCCGGCTCGACGCGGACGAGGAGTGTTCCCAGGCCGAGCAGCGCGGCTCCGGCCAGGCCGGTGCCGAGCCGGATCGCGATCCGGCGCCGTTCCTCCCCGGCGAGGGTGCCCTCGACCCCGACGCCGGCGGAGCTCCAATCCGCGCTCGCGGTTTCGTTCATGCCCGGTCCCCTTCCCGTCCTGGGTCCGCGCTCACTGCGGCGACTCCTCATCGGCCGACCTCGATCCGGCCTCCCCGGCCCGGACCGTGATGCGCAGTCCTCGGTAGACGCCCCCGACCGGGGGCGGCACCCAGCGGACGTCGCGGCTCCCCTGGATCGCCTTCTCCACCGCCTCCCGGTAGAGCCGCTCGCGAACCACGGCGGGGTTCTTGCGGTACTCGCGCACCAGATCCCGAAATGCGTCGGCGTCGCCTCTCGCTTGGGCCAGGCCGGCGGCCGCGATGGCGTGCGCGGCCTGGGTCCCACTGTCTGCAGTCGATTGCGCGTCGGGGATGGCGCTCTGCTGGTAGGCCAGGGCCTCCTTCTGGGCCGTCTCGGCGCCGATGAAGGCGCTCTGGACGGCGTTGAAGTCGGCCGCCAGGGCCGCGGGCGGGGCCAGGCGCGTCAGCTCCAGCGACGTCAGCTCGAGCCCCGAGTGGGCGGCATCCAGCCCCTCCTGCGTCCTCTTCGTCACGAGGTCGGCGAGATCCTGCCGCCCTTCGGCCAGCACGCTGTCGACCCCCATCTCGCCGAGCGAGCGCACCATCGCCGCGCTCACCTCGGTGCGCAGCACGCGGTCGGGATCCGGACCGTAGAAGGCCCAGTCGGCCGGGTTGCGGATGCGAAAGCGCGCCATCATCTCGACCCGGACGATGTTGCGGTCCCCGGTGAGGGCGTAGCCCTCCGAGAGCGGATCGAGGGTCGAGTCGCCACTCCATCCCTGGGTCGCCGAGAGGCGTCGACCCGGAGTTCCGAGACGCGCTTGACCTTCACCCGAACGACCTCGTCGATGGGTCGGGGGAGCGCGAAGAGCAGACCCGGACCGTGCTCCTCAAGCGCGGCGGCGGTACCCACCAGCCGGCCCCACCGGAGCACGAGCGCCACCTCGTCCGGCTTGACGATGGTGATCCCGGAGGCGGCGTAGAGCACCGCCATCACGGCGATCCACCAGTGCATCCTCCGCCACGCGGCGTCGATCAGGGCGAGCAGGGGCGCGACCAGCCGGCCAACCTCGGAAGGAGCCAGACGTCTCCTCACCTGTGCTCCTTGGGCGGTTCCTTGCCCTCGAGCATCGAGAAGGGCTCGGAATCCGTGCGCAGGACCAGCGACGACGTGGGACCCACGATCTTGTCCAGCGAATCGAGAGAGCGGGTGAAGCGGTAGAGCGCCGGATCGATCCGGTGGGCGTCGGCGTAGATCTTGGCCGCCTGCGCCGCCGCCTCGCCCCGGATGCGTGCCTCTTCCTCGGTCCCTCGGGCCCGGATCCGGGCCGCGTCGAGGTCGGCCTGCGAGCGGATCCGGCTCGCGTCGCGCGCCCCTTCGGCCTGGTACTTCACCGAGAACTGGTGTCGCTCGGCGCGCATCTGCTCGAAGACGGCGGTCACGTTCTGCTCCGGCAGCGCGATCCGCTCGATGCGCACCTGCTCGATCTGCTCGCCGTAGCTGCGCATCGCGACGGGAGCGGTGGACTTCAGCAGCTCGGATTCGATCTCGTCGACCTGGAGATCCTTGGGGTCGGTCGAGACCAGGGCCGAGAGATCGTGTCTGCCGAGCGTGCCGATCGCGGCGTTGGTCAGCAGTCCGTCGAGCTTGGCCTCGCCACGCGTCTCGCTGCCCACCGCCTGCACGAAGGCGAGGGGGTCGCCGATCCGCCACACGACGAAGGTGCGAACGATGATGTTCTTCTTGTCGCGGGTCAGCATCTCGGTGTGGCCGGTCTCGTAGACGCGGCGCCGCATGTTGAGGGGGATCTCGCGATCGATCGGCCAAGGCAGCTTGAAGTGGAGCCCCGGCTGGGTCGCCGCGCGCAGCGGCCGCCCGAACCTCACCACGAGCACCGCTTCTCCTTCACGAACCACGACGCCGGTCGAGAAGAAGGAGATCGCGAGGAGAGCCAGGCCGCCGACGATCGCCCGCAGCCACCGTTGGGTCTTCAGGGAATCAGCCACAACTGACCTCCGTCTCTCTGGATGCGCCGATCCACGATCGTGAACTGTCGCCCTTTCAGGCCCTGCTCGAGGGCTTCGAGCCGCCGGCGGAAGAAGAATTCGCCGGGCGTGGCTCGGTACTGGGACGCGAGGGCCCGGAAGCCCCAGGCCTCGCCGGCCGCGCGGGCGAGCTGCGTCGCGGCGTCGGCGCGCGCGGCTTGCAGGCGCCGGTCGACCTCGGTCTCCGCAGCCGCGACGGTTCCCGTCCGGTAGGCGTTGGCCGAGACCACCGCGGTGACCTTGAAGAGCTGAGCCGAGGCGACCTCCTGGTAGGACGCCGAGACCGGCACCGGAGGATGCAGGCCGCCGACCGTGAAGGCGACGACCTCGACGCCGAGACCCAGCTGGTCGGCGTCGTGCTGCACCATTTCCCGCATGCTCGCCGCCAGGGTCTCGAGGTTCTCGGACAGCGCTTCGTCGAGGGTCCGGTTGACCGTCGATCTCATGACGGCGCGGTAGGCCACCGCTCGCAGGGCGTCCGCCGGGTTCTTCCAGCTGTACTGCCAGGCCCGGACGTCGCGGATCCGATACTGGACCGCGGCATCCACCGTGATCAGGTCGCGGCCGTTGCCCAGCAGCAACGTGTACTCGTTGGCGGCGTGACGGACCGCCCAGAGGACGTCCTCCGGTCCGCCCTCCTCTTCGCCTTCGTGACCGACCGTCAGGCTCTGCACCACCCGCGCGGGAATGCGCTCCACGCGGTCGATCGGCCACGGCCAGTGCAGGTGGATCCCCGGTTCGAGCGGCGGGTCCGCAACCAGCGCGCCGAAACGTTCGACCAGCCCCAGCTCGTCGACGCGGACCACGTCGACCGAGGTCGAGAGCCAGCCGACCAGGAGGAGACCGATCAGGAGCGGCTCCAGGCTCCGACGCACGACGGTGAGCGCCCAGGTGGACCGCACGTCGATGCCGAGCTGCCGCTGGACGGCGTCGAGCACGCTCGCCACGACGTTGGCCCGCCCCCCGAGAAGCAAGAGCACGCCGAGACGGGCAGGAACGGTCGTCCGTCTCCCGGCGTCCGCGCTGCGCGCGGTGAGCACCTGGAAAACGACCGCCGAGTCGACCAGCAAGGCCGCATAGTGGAGGCCGCGCTCGAGCGTCTGGCGCCCGGCCCACGCCGCGGCCATCGAAAGCGCCGCGAGCACGAAGATCCAGGCCGTGACGCGGGCTCCCTGGGCGAGAACGGTCGCCTCGGCGAGACGGTCGGTTCCGATGCGGGCGAAATAGCGCGCCGTCGTCGCGCTCAGTCCCACGGCCAGGAGGCAGAGGGCGGCGCCGACGATCGCCGCACCGGTCGTCATCCGGCCCGCCGGGAAGGAAACGAAGAGGGTGACGACAACGGCGACCAGGCCGCCGAGGCCGATGCCGCGGCGGGGGCTTCCGTCGCCGCGCAAGGTGCTCGCACCCTCGACGAGTCGGCGCAGCAGCTTTCGGAGTCCGGCAGATTCCGGTGCGGGCTCGACCGCGGCCGCCTCGCTCGGCCGCGCCGGCGCGTCGCAGGGGACCGGCGGGGCCGCCTCGGTTCCTGTTCCGCTCGCGGACCGGCGCCGCTGGAAGGCGATGCCGGAGAGGATCGCCGCCGCGAGCAGGAGCGCGATGGCCCCGTCGAGAAGCAGGAGCCGTCCGGTCAGGATGCCCCCCGCCGTCGCGGCGAGCGCACCCGTCAGGCTCACCGCTGCCAGCAGGACCAAAACGCCGCGGAAGGGTTCCGGATGCGGTCGAGGAGCTGCAGCAGTCGCCTCCTGCCTCGATTCCGCGGGCGGGCTCAACTTCGAATCGTCCTTCTCCGCGCGGCGCGGCGGAGGGTCACGGGGAATCCTGCGGTGGCGTGGATCACGTCGAGCTCCACGTTTCCTGCTGCGTGCGGGTCGGAGACCCGCACTTCGAGAGTCGAGAGCTTCGGAATCGTTGCGACTTGCGCCCGGAGAAGACGCCCCCCCGGGGGCAGGCTTCTCGCGGCGGCGGTGCTAGGCGGAAGGGAGCAGGCCGGGAGGGGCTCGACCGGAGGGCGCCGAGACGGACCGCCGCGCGAGCAGCACGACGGGTCCTGTCGGCGGGTCGGAGACGGCCCGCGGTGCCACGAGCGCCGGGGCGACACCCGCGCGCTGCGCTCCGGGCCGCGCGTTGGCGAGGCAGGCGGCGCACTCGTCCCGGTACTCTGGCCGCGACGGGTCGAAGTGGTGGGGGGCATCCGGGTGAACCGCAGCGGCGTCGAACCACTGGCCTCGGAGGGCGGACACGCCCATCTGCTCGTCCGGTTCGTGGAGCTGCAGCGTCGAGACCCCGAGCGCGGCGAGGGTCGCCCACGCCGCGATGCTTGCGGCGAGGCGGAATCGTGCCGGGCGGCTCCGGAAGCCGGACATGCGCGCGCTAGGGTAGCACGAGCCCCACTCGTCAGGCTCTTGGCAACCGGGGCGCGACGTCACCGATACCGTATGCTCCCGGTCCGTGGCAGACCGCTGGCTGCGAACCACCTTCACCTCGATTCTGACCGCCTGGCTCGCGGCGAGCCTCTCGGTCGAGATGGACGTCCACTCCCACTCGCTGTGGGAGCAGGACTTGCGACCCCACGAGCTCGAGCAGGTGGACCGCGGCGCGGTGCGCGGCGGCCAGCCGCTGTGGGGCGGCGCACGGCCCGATCACCACCCGGCCTGCGCCGCCTGCCTGGTCTCCGCGACGCCGTTCGACCGGTCCGCTCCGGCGGCCCGCTTCGAGACCGCGCCCCGCGGCCTCGACGCAGCCGCCGCGCTACCGCCGCTCCTTCCGTCGCCGCAACCCCTCGTCGCCGATCGTCGGGCGCGCTCCGCCGGACCTCTCCTCCCGCCGCCCGACCTGACGCCGACGCGGTCCTCCGGACCGCCCGGTCTTCGAGCGCCGCGAACCGCCCGCCGGGAGACCGGTACGGGCGCCGCCGCTCCGCCCCGATTCCCGCAGGAAGCACCGTCGAACCTCGTTCGAGGAGAGGTCCATGCTCCAGTTCCATCGTCCCCGCCCGCCGCGCACGCCCACCGCCGCGCTGGCCGTTCTCGCGCTGCTCACGTGGGCCCCGGCCACGCCCGCCGTGGCCGAGGAGCCGCCCGCCGCCCCGGACTCGGTCGCCCAGCTCCGTACCGAGATCGCGACGCTGCGCGCCGACTACGACCGCCGCATCGCCGAGCTCGAAGCCCAGCTCCAGGCGCTCGAGGCCGCGCAAGCCGCCCCGCCCGCCCCCGCTCCGGTTCCCGTGCCGCCGCCGAGCGGCGGCAACCAACAGACCAACACCTACTTCAATCCGTCGATCTCGGTGATCGGCAACTACCTCGCGGTGGCTGGCCAGAACCGAATCGAGAACCTGCCCAACTCCGACCTGCGCGAGTCCGAGATCGGCTTCCAGGCCGTGGTCGACCCCTACGCCCGCGCCGACGTCTTCCTCTCCTTCGGCCAGGAGGGCGTCGGAGTCGAAGAGGGCTTCGTCACTTTCACCGCCCTGCCCGCGCAGCTGCTGGCCAAGGTCGGCCGCATGCGGATGAACTTCGGCAAGGTCAACTCCCTCCACCTCCACGTCCTGCCCTGGCCGGACGAGCCGCTGACCGTGGTCAACCTGCTGGGCGGCGACGAGGGCTGGATCGGCACCGGCGTCTCGCTCGGACGCCTGTTCCCGATCGGCAACACCTTCACCGAGCTGACCGTCCAGGCCGTGCGCGCCGACACGCCGGACCTGTTCGAGTCCGATCGCCGCGGCGGGCTCGTCTATTCGAGCCGCTACCGCCTGTTCGGCGACCTGACCGACGCCTCCAACCTCGAGGTCGGCCTGTCTTGGGCGGATGGACCCAACGGCACGACGCCCACCGCCCGCACGACGCTCGCGGGCCTCGACTTCACCTACCGCTGGAAGCCGTTGCGGACGGCGACCTACCGCGGCCTGATCGTCCGCGGCGAGGCGATCCGCAGCCAGCGGGCCCAGCCCTCCGCGATCGGGCCGGACGCCTCCGCCTTCGGCTGGTTCCTCTCCGGCGAGTACCGTCTGGCGCGTCGCTGGTGGCTCGGCGCCCGGCTCGAGTCCTCGGAGCGAGGTCTCGACGCCAACCTGCGCGACGACGGCGCCGCGCTCCTGGTCACGTTCAGCCCCAGCGAGTTCTCGCAGCTGCGCACCGAGCTGCGCCGGCGCCGCTACGCCGAGAACGTCACCGCCAACGAGATCCTGTTCCAGCTCCAGTTCATCATCGGCGCCCACGGCGCCCACCCCTTCTGAGCCGTACCGGAGGAGAAGTCATGTTCCGAACGCTTCGAGCTTTCCGAGCCTCCCGACCCGTCGCCGCCGCCCTCGCGCTCGCCGCCCTCGGCTTCGCCGCAGCTCCCGGCGCGGCCGTCGCCAAGCTCCACGTCGTCTCCTCGCTCCAGGACTTCGCATCGATCGCCCAGGCGGTCGGCGGCGACCGGGTCGAGACCTTCGCGCTGGCCAAGGGCTACCAGGACCCCCACTTCGTCGACGCCAAGCCGTCCTTCGTCCTGCAGCTCTCGCGCGCCGACCTGCTCATCGTCGCCGGTCTCGAGCTCGAGATCGGCTATCTGCCGCCGCTGATCGACCAGAGCCGCAACGCCAAGATCCACCTCGGCTCGCCCGGCTACCTCGACGCCTCGACCGCGTGCCAGATCCTGCAGCGGCCGACCACGGTGGTCACCCGGGCGATGGGGGACGTCCACCCCTACGGCAACCCGCACTATTGGACCGACCCCGAGAACGGACGCGCCATCGCGCGCGAGGTGGCCGCGAAGTTGACCGAGCTCGACCCGGACGGAGCCGCCGTCTACCAGAAGAACCTGGCGGCCTTCGAGCAGCGCCTCACCGAGAAGGAGAAGGAGTGGGAGGCGATGATGGCGCCCTACGCCGGCACCAAGGTGGTGACCTTCCACGAGAGTTGGCCGAACTTCGCCGAGCGCTTCCACCTCGACGTCGTCGGCCACGTCGAGCCCAAGCCCGGCATCCCTCCGACCCCGAGCCACACCCTGGAGATCATCAACCTGATCCAGACCGACAAGGTCCCGCTGATCCTGGTCGAGCCCTACTTCGACCTCAAGACACCCAACTTCATCGCCCAGAAGACGGGCGCCAAGGTGCTCCGGCTCTATCCGTCGGTCGGCGGCGAGAAGGACATCCCCGACTACTTCTCGCTCTTCGACAAGGACATCTCGAGCCTGGTCGCCGCCCTCGGAGGCAAACCGTGACGATCTTCGAGCTGCTCGTCCCCGCCTTCGTCGCCAGCCTGATCCTGACCGGGATCCACGCCTACCTGGGCGTCCACGTGGTCGAGCGCGGCGTCATCTTCGTCGACCTCTCGCTGGCCCAGATCGCCGCCCTCGGCACGACGGTGGCCTACCTGGCGGGCTACGACCTCCACTCGACCGCGGCCTGGCTGTTCTCGCTCGGGTTCACCTTCCTCGGCGCCGCGATCTTCGCCCTCTCGCGGGTGCACCGGCGGACCCGGATCCCGCAGGAGGCGGTCATCGGCATCGTCTACGCGGTCTCGGCCGCGGTGGCGATCCTGGTGATGTCCAAGGCCACACAGGAAACCGAGCACCTCAAGGAGATGCTGGTCGGCAACATCCTGTCGGTGACCTGGGCAGAGCTCGGCAAGACCGCCGTGCTCTACTCCCTCGTGGGACTCTTCCACTACGTCTTCCGCAGGCGTTTCCTGACCATTTCGATGGACGGCAAGGAGGCGGAGAGGCAGGGCTGGAACATCCGCTTCTGGGACTTCCTCTTCTATGTCTCGTTCGGCTTCGTCGTCACCTCCTCGGTGGCGATCGCCGGCGTGCTGCTGGTCTTCTGCTTCCTGATCGTGCCCTCGGTCGCGGCGATGATGTTCTCCGAGCGCCTCGGCGTGCGGCTGGCGATCGGCTGGATCATGGGGGCGGCGGTCTCGGGCGCCGGCGTGGCGTTCTCCTTCGTGCTCGACCTGCCGACCGGAGCCACGATCGTCGCCACGTTCGGGGTCGCGCTGCTGCTCCTCGCGGTGGTCCGGCAACTCGTGCGCCGGCCGGCCGCGGCCTGAGGCCGCGGCGCCGGTATCATCGGCCGGCCCGCGGGCTTCCGGGCCGCTTGGAGGATGGAGGTGGTGATGCGCTCGAACCGGGTCTGGACGTTCCTGCTGCTGCTCGCCGCGCCGGCTTGGAGCGCCGGCTTCGATCCCGCGCTCTACCAGGACCTCCACTGGCGGCTGATCGGCCCGTTCCGGGCCGGCCGGGTCCTGACCGTCTCGGGTGTCCCCGGGGAGCCCGAGCACTTCTACTTCGGGGCGGTCAACGGCGGCGTCTGGGAGAGCCTCGACGCCGGACGCACCTGGCGGCCGATCTTCGACGACCAGCCGACGGGGGCGATCGGCGCGCTCGCCGTCGCGCCGTCCGACCGCCGGGTGATCTACGTCGGCACCGGCGAGGCCGACATGCGCTCGGACATCGCGCAGGGCGACGGCGTCTACCGCTCGGGTGACGGCGGCGCGACGTGGAGCCGCGTCGGGCTCGAGGACACCCAGCAGATCGGCAAGATCGTGGTCGATCCGCGCGACGCGAACGTCGCCTTCGTAGCCGCGCTCGGCCATCCCTACGGCCCCAACGAGCAGCGCGGCGTGTTCAGGACCGGTGACGGCGGGCAGACCTGGCAGCGGGTCCTCTCCCGGAACGCCGACACCGGGGCCATCGACCTCGCCCTCCAGCCCGGCGATCCCGACGTCGTCTACGCCGCGCTGTGGCAGACGCGGCGGACGCCGTGGAACATCTACCCGCCCTCCGAGGGCCCGGGCAGCGGTCTGTTCAAGTCGACCGACGGCGGCGACACGTGGTCCCAGCTCGGCGGCGGCCTGCCCGCGGATCCGGGTCGCATCGGCGTCGCCGTCGCGCCCAGCCGGCCGCAACGCGTCTATGCCATCGTCGACGCCGACGCCGGCGGCCTCTATCGCTCCGACGACGCCGGCGCGTCCTGGACGCGCATCAGCGACGACGAGCGCATCTGGGGCCGCGGCTGGTACTTCGGCGCCGTGACCGTCGATCCCACGAATCCCGATGTGGTCTACGTCTGCAACACCGGTATCTATCGTTCCGAGGACGGCGGCGGGACCTTCGTTCCGTACAAGAGCTCGCCCGGGGGCGACGACTACCACGAGATGTGGATCGACCCGCGCGACCCGGCCCGGCAGGCCCTCGCCGTCGACCAGGGCGCGGTCGTGACCGTGGACGGCGGCAGGACCTGGAGCTCCTGGTACAACCAGCCGACCGCCCAGCTCTACCACGTCAGCACCGACTCGCGGACCCCCTACTGGGTCTACGGCCCGCAGCAGGACTCGGGCGCGGTCGCGATGCCCAGCCGGACGATCTCGCGGGACGGCATCAACATGCGCCAGTTCAAGGAGCTGACCGCGGGCGGCGAAGCGCACAACGTCGCGCCCGACCCGCTCGACCCGGAGGTGATCTTCGGGGGTACGGTCGAACGGCTCGACCTGCGCACCGAGCAGACGCGGGACGTCGATCCGACGATGGCCCACCCGGACCTCCAACGCACCACGTGGACGCTGCCGCTCGCCTTCTCGCACCGCGATCCGCACGTCCTCTACTTCGCCCGGCAGAAGGTCTACCGCACCGCCGACGGCGGCCGCCACTGGGACGTGATCAGCCCCGACCTGACCCGCGAGGATCCCGGCGTCCCACCCAACCTCGACCCGGTCACCGCCGCGCACGACCTGGGGACGGGACCGCGTCGCGGAGTGGTCTATGCGCTCGCTCCGTCGCACCTCGCCGACGACGAGCTGTGGGCCGGGACCGACGACGGCCTCGTCTGGCGCACCCGCGACGACGGCGGTCACTGGGAGAACGTCACGCCCGCCGCGCTGACCCCCTGGTCGAAGGTCGGGATCCTCGAGGCGTCGCACTTCGACGCCGAGACCGTCTACGCCGCGGTGGACCGCCACCGCCTCGACGACCGCCACCCGTACGTCTACCGCACCCACGACGGGGGCAAGAGCTGGCAGCTCGTCGTCGCCGGCATCCCGGAGGACCACTTCGTCAACGCCGTGCGCGAGGACCCGGTTCGCCGGGGCCTGCTGTACGCCGCCACCGAGCTCGGCGTCTACGTCTCGTTCGACGACGGCGACCACTGGCAGTCGCTCCAGCTCGACCTGCCCCCGACCTCGGTGCGCGATCTCGACGTCCACGGCGACGACCTCGTCGCCGGGACCCACGGCCGCGGCATCTGGATCCTCGACGACGTCACGCCGCTGCGCCAGCTCGACGCACAGGCCGCCGCGGCCAAGAGCTGGCTCTTCGCCCCGGCGCCGGCGTACCGGATCCGGCCGGAGGGATTCGCCGGCACGCCGCTGCCCAAGGACGAGCCGATGGCGGCGAACCCGCCGTTCGGCGCCTGGATCGACTACTCCCTCGCGACGACACCCGGGCAGCCCGTGACGCTCGACGTGCTCGACTCCTCCGGCGCCACGGTGCGCCACTATTCGAGCGACATCCCCGCGCGCGGACCGGACCTCTCCAAGCTCCGAGTCACGCCCGACTGGTTCGCCACCCCGTCGACGCTGTCCGCCGCGCCGGGCATGCACCGCTTCGTCTGGCCGCTGCGCTACCCGGCGCCGCCGGAGCTGGTCCGTGGCGATCCTTACGGCGACGGCGTCTGGGCCCCCCCCGGCCGCTACACGCTGGTGCTGACCGTCGACGGGGTCGTGCACACTCAGAGTCTCGAGCTGCGCCCGGACCCGCGCGTCGATCTGCCTGCGGTGGCCTACGCGGACCAGTTCGCCCTGGCGCGGCGCATCGTGGCGCTGCGCGCCCGGGTGGTCCGCGCCGCCAAGCAGGCCGGCGATCTGGGCGATGCCCTCGACGCCCGGCTCGCCGGCGCGCCCGCCTCGGTCCAGGCCGACCTCGCGGCGTTGCGCGCCCGGGTGGCCGACGTCTCCGGCGTCCGTCCGGAACCCAATTCGACGAACTCCTGGGCGTTCCCGCCGAAACGCACGGCGACGCTGCGCTGGGTCCAGTCCGCGCTCGAGACGCTCGCCCAGGCCGTCGACGGGGCGGATGCCGAGCCCAGTCCCGACGCCCGCGCCGGTTTCGACGCGACGACGCCGCTGGCGGAGCGGGCCCTGGCGGACTGGAGCCAGGTGAGCGACACCGGTGTGGCTGCCCTCCAAGCTCGCCTGCGCGCCGCGCGACAGCCGCCGCTCGAGGTCGGACACTGAGCGAGCCGCCCCGGTGACGCCCCCCGTCGCCGGCACGTCGCGCTAGACTCTGCCGCGCGAGGAGCTCCCATGCACCGTCACCGTCAACGAGCCCTTCTCTGCGTCGCGCTGAGCGCGGGTCTCGCGCTGACCGGTTGCCGCCGCCAGGCGCCGGCGGCGGCCGCCGACCGCGAGCCGAAGGCGGTCGAGAACGCGGTGCTGGGGCTCGAGGTCGCGCCCCTTCCGGCGGGCGTCGAAGTGGCCGAGAACCGGGGCGAGAAGCTGACCTTCGACGCCGTCTCGGACGGCGTGCCGGGCAGCCTGACCGTGACCGTCTCCGCGCCCGACCCGAGCGGCGTCGACCTCGTCGCCGAAACCAAGAAGTTCGGCGCCGATGCGGCCGCGGCCGCGGGCGGCAAGTTCTTCGGCGGCAACGAGCTGGTCGTTCCGAGCGGATCGGCATACACCGCGCGCGCCCTGGTCGACGGCGGGACGGTCGAGGAGCGGCGCGTCTTCCTCCTCCACCCCGGGGGCGGTGACCGGCTGGTCACGCTCTCCCTGCGCTACCCTCCCGGGGACGTGGGCGCCTCGCGCGCCCGGATGCAGCAGACGATCGACTTCCTCTCCGCCCTGAAAGCGCTCCCTCCGCCCGCCGCGGCGCGGCCCTGAGCCGCGCTCCCGCCGCGCCTCCCGCGGAGCCGGGACCCGCCGCGGTCAGCCGCCGGCGACGCGGGCCGGATCGCGGCTCTGGAGCTCGTGGAGGCGGTGGTAGAGGCCGCCGCGGTCGAGCAGCTCCCGGTGGGTCCCCTGCTCGACCAGGCGGCCGTGGTGGAGGACGAGGATGCGGTCGGCACGCTGGATGGTCGACAGCCGGTGGGCGATGACCAGACTCGTCCGGCCCGAGAGCAGGCGCTCGAGGGCCGCCTGGATCCGTCGTTCGGTCTCGGTGTCGATCGACGCCGTGGCCTCGTCGAGCACCAAGACCGGTGGATCGAAGACCAGGGCGCGGGCGAAGGCGAGGAGCTGCTTCTGCCCGACCGAAAGTCCCGCCCCGCGCTCGCGCACCGGCGCCGCCAGCCCGCCCGGGAGCTTCTCGATGAAACCGAGGGCCTCGGTCTCGCGCGCGGCGGCCCGCAGCCGCTCGTCTCCGAACGCCGCCTCACCGAGGCGGAGGTTCTCGGCCACGGTGCCGGCGAACAGGAAGACGTCCTGGAGCACCAGGCCCACCGACCGCCGGAGCACCCGCAGGTCCCACTCGCGGACGTCGACGCCGTCGACCCGGACGGCGCCCGAGGTCACGTCGTAGAAGCGCAGGAGGAGGTTCGCCAGGGTCGACTTCCCCGCCCCGGTCGCACCCACGACGGCGACCATCTCGCCCGGCTCGACGCGGAAGGACACGTCGCGCAGGACCGGCTCGCCGGCGACGTACTCGAACTCGACGCGGTCGAACTCGATCGCCCCGCGCACGGTCGCGGGGGCGTGCGCGCCCGGCGCCGAGACGATCGCCGCCGGGGTGTCGAGGAGCTGGAAGATCCGCTCGGAGGAGGCCATCGCCTGCTGGAAGATGTTGTACTTCTCCGACAGGTCGGCGAGCGGCTGGTAGAAGCGCTGCGCGTACTGCAGAAAGGCCACCAGCGCGCCGACGGAGAGCGTCCCTCCCACCGCCCGGCTCCCTCCCGCGGCGAGGATCAGCGCCAATCCCAGGGCCGTGAGCAGCTCGACGCCGGGAAAGTACACGGCGTAGTAGAAGATGCCGCGGACGTTGGCGTCGCGGTGAGCGTGGTTGATTTCGCGGAACTCCTCGAACGCCCGCTGCTCGCGCCCGAAGAGCTGAACCACCGGCATGCCGGTCACGTGCTCCTGCAGGAACGCCGCGAGCCGGGCGACCTCGACCCGGACCTCGCGGAAGCTGCGCCGCGCGCGGGTCTTGAACCAGAGGGTCAGGGCGAAGAGCAGCGGCAGGATGGCGAAGGCGGCGAGCGCGAGTCGCCAGTCGAGCGCGAACAGCACGAGCGCGATGCCCACCAGCAGCAGCACGTCGCCCACGATCGAAACGATCCCGGCCGTGAACAGCTCGTTGAGCGAGTCGATGTCGGTGGTCACCCGGGTGACCAGCCGCCCCACCGGCGTCCGGTCGAAGAAGGCGAGGTCGAGTCGCTGCAGGCGGGCGAAGACGTCCTCACGCAGGTCGGCGAGAACCCGCTGCCCCATGGTCTGCAAGAGATAGCCCTGGCTCCAGAGCGCGACGAAGGTGAGCGCCAGGACCGCGACCCAGACAGCGGCGATCCAGGTCAGCCCCTGGATCGGGGTGGGGTGGAGACCCAGGCCGGCCAGCCAGGAAGCGACGTGTTCGGAGACTCCCGAGCGCCGGTTCGAAGCCCCGGTCGCCGGGGCCAGGAAGAGGTCGAAGGCGACCGCCGTCGCCACCGGGCCGAAGAGCTGGCCGACGGAGGAGACCAGCATCAGGCCGAGAGCCCCGAGCGCCAATCCCCGGTAGGGCCGGAGGTAGGCGAGCAGGCGCCGCATCAGGCGCGCGTCGTAGGCCTTGCCGAGGCTCTCCTCGGTCCGGACGTCGGTCTCGGAGCTCAAGCTCGTTCCCCCTGCCGCGGATCGTAACCGAGCCGGCCGCCGGGGTCCCCGCGGAGCCCGCAATCGGAGCTGTGGCGCTCTCGGTGGCGCCTGCAGGGGGTTTTGTGTACACTCGGAAGCTGTAACTCTAGTCGCCAGAGAGAGGTGCGATCATGCCGCCGACTCTGAACGCACTGCTCAAATCGATGGTCGAGCAGGGGGGTTCGGACCTTCACATCACGACCAACTCCGCGCCCCAGGTCCGGGTCGACGGCGTCCTCCGGCCGCTCAACATGCCGCCGATGACACCGACGGAGACCAAGCAGCTCTGCTACTCCATCCTGACGGACAACCAGAAGCACCGGCTGGAGGAAACGCTCGAGCTCGACCTCTCGTTCGGCATCAAGGGGCTGGCCCGGTTCCGCGCCAACATCTTCCACCAGCGCGGCGCGGTCTCCGGGGCGTTCCGCCAGATCCCGTACGAGATCCGGGGCTTCCGCGAGCTCGGCCTGCCGCCCATCATCGAGCGGATCTCCGAGAAGCCGCGTGGCCTGGTCCTCGTCACCGGCCCCACCGGCTCTGGAAAGTCGACGACGCTCGCGGCCATCATGGACAAGATCAACCGCGAGCGCCACGAGCACATCGTCACGATCGAGGATCCCGTCGAGTACCTGCACAGCCACAAGAACTGCATCGTCAACCAGCGCGAGCTGCACGCCGACACCCACAGCTTCGCCAACGCGCTGAGGTCCGCTCTGCGCCAGGACCCCGACATCGTGCTGATCGGTGAGATGCGGGACTTCGATACCGTCGAGTCGGCGCTGCGCATCGCCGAGACCGGTCACCTGACGCTGGCCACCCTTCACACCAACTCCGCGTCGTCCTCGATCAACCGGATCATCGACATCTTCCCCGCCCACCAGCAGTCCCAGATCCGGGTGCAGCTCTCGATGGTGCTGGAGGGGATCCTCTGCCAGTCGCTGCTTCCCAAGGCCTCCGGCAAGGGTCGGGCGCTGGCCATGGAGATCCTGATCCCGAGCGCCGCGATCCGGAATCTGATTCGCGAAGACAAGGTCCACCAGATCTACGGCATGATGCAGACGGGCCAAGCCAAGTACGGAATGCAGACCTTCAACCAGTCGCTGGCCTCGTTGTACTTCAAGCGCATGATCACGCTGCAAACCGCGTTGGCGAGATCCTCCTATCCCGAGGAGCTCCAGGAGATCATCGCCCGCGGGCCGGCGGCGCTTGAACCCCAACCTGACCGAAGGCCAGGGTGCGACCGTGGCCAACAGGAGCTGAGCCGATGCCGAGCTTCGTCTGGAAGGGAAAGAATCGTTTCGGTGCATTCCAGGAAGGCGTTCTGATCGCCGACAGCCGGGATGCGGCTTCGGCCGCGCTCCGGCGTCAGAACATCCAGGTGGCGTCGATCCGAGAGAAGGGCAAGGAGATCAAGCTCCTGCCGAAGTTCCCGCACGGGATCAGCAGCAAGCGGGTCGCCATCTTCACGCGTCAGTTCTCGGTGATGCTGGACGCCGGCCTGCCGCTCGTCCAGTGCCTCGAGATCCTGGGCGAGCAGGAGGAGGACCGCGTCTTCCGCGAGATCATCCAGCACGTCCGCTCGGACGTCGAATCGGGCTCCTCGCTCGCCGACGCCATGCGCAAGCATCCCAAGGCGTTCAACAACCTCTACGTGTCGATGATCGCCGCCGGCGAGGCGGGCGGCATCCTGGACATCATCCTCCAGCGCCTGTCGATCTACATCGAGAAGGTGGTCCGGCTGCAGTCGCAGGTCCGGGCCGCGTTGATCTACCCCGTGACCGTGCTGCTGATCGCCGGGGGCGTCGTCTTCATCATCTTGTGGAAGGTCATCCCGGTGTTCGCCCAGTTGTTCGCCGGTCTCGGCGCCGAGCTCCCGTTCCTGACCCGGGTCGTGGTCGCGGCCTCGAACTTCCTCGGACGCTTCGGGTGGCTCGTGATCATCGGCCTCATCGCCCTCTACTTCGCCATCCGCCAGTACTACAAGACGGAGACCGGGCGGCACCTGCTCGACTCGTTCGCGCTCAAGATTCCGGTCCTCGGCATGCTGGTCCGAAAGATCGCAGTGGCCCGGTTCTGCCGCACGCTGGCGACGCTGACGTCCTCGGGCGTGCCGATCCTCGACGGCCTCGAGATCACGGCGCGCACTTCGGGCAACGCCGTCGTCGAGGACGCGATCCTCGCAGTTCGCAAGGCGGTCGAAGAAGGCAAGACCCTGTCCGCTCCACTGGCGGACACCAAGGTGTTCCCGCCGATGGTCGTCCAGATGATCAACGTCGGCGAGCAGACCGGCGCGCTCGATCAGATGCTGTCCAAGATCGCCGACTTCTACGAGGAAGAGGTCGACACCGCCGTCGCCGGCCTCATGAAGCTGCTCGAGCCGCTCATGGTCGTCGTGCTCGGCGGCATCATCGGCACCATCGTCACGGCGATGTACCTGCCGATGTACGCGATTCTCAACAAGATCGGCTGACGGCGGCGACGACGTCCCGGCTCGATCCAGCGACTCGCGTACGAAGAGACGGGAGGAACCGCGGTTCCTCCCGTCTTTCGCTTTTTCGAAAGTCCTGATGCGCAAACCGGCGGCCGATCCCCAGCTCCAACGCTCGCTCCGCTGGCTGATCGCAATCCGGCTGGTGGTCATCACCAGCGTTCTGCTGCCCTACCTGCTGGCGCAGCTCGCGACTCCGGGCACGCTGCCGACTTTCGACCTGCTCTACTTCCTCGCCGGCCTGACCTACGTGGCGAGCCTGATGTACATCGCCCTGCTGCGCCTCCTGCGCCGCCGGCCGGCGCTCCAGGCCTACATCCAGTTCGGCGGCGACCTGCTGCTGGTGACCGGGCTGGTCGCGTCCTTCGGCGGCATCGGGAGCCCGTTCTCGCTGTTCTACCTGGTCGTCATCATGGTGGCGTCGGTGATGCTGCGCCGCCGCGCCGGGCTGATCGTCGCAACCGCGGCCTACCTGCTCGATGCGGGCCTGCTGCTCGGCCTCTCGCGCGGCATCATCCCCGGTTTCGGCCCCGCGCTCTCGGACACCGAGATCGCGTGGCGGCTCCCGTACAACCTCGCGATCCACGGGTTCGGCTTCTACGCCGTCGCGATCCTGACCTCGATGCTGGTGGAGAATGTCCGCCGCGCCGAAGCCGAGCTGGAGGCCCAACGCGACAGCCTGGCCAACCTGGAAGTCTTCCACCGCGACGTCGTGCAGTCGATCTCGACCGGCCTGGCCACCACCGACCTCGAAGGCGTGGTGACGTCGGTCAACCGGGCCGCGCTCGAGATCCTCGGCTACTCTGAGGCCGAGCTGCTCGGGGCGTCGGTCGAGCGTCTGGGCCTGCTGACGCGGGAGCAGTGGCTGCGCCTCGCCGCCGAGGTCGAGGCGTCCCGACGTACCGAGCGGACGGAGTCCGAGATCCGTCGCGGCGACGGCACCGTTCCGATCGGTTTCTCGCTGTCGCGGCTGACCGACGCGAGCGGCGTGCCGATCGGGACCATCCTCGTTTTCCAGGACCTCACCCAGTGGCGTCGGCTGCAGGAGGAGCTGCGACTGAAGGACCGCATGGCCGCGGCGGGAGAGCTCGCCGCCGGTATCGCCCACGAGGTCGGCAACCCGCTGGCGGCCATCTCGGGCTCGGTCCAGCTGCTCTCTTCGGCGCTTCCGGCCGACGACGGACAGCGCAAGCTCCTCGACATCATCCTCAAGGAGAGCCACCGGCTCGACCGCACCATCAAGGGCTTCCTCCGGTTCGCACGGCCCAAGGAGCAAGCCGCCGTCCGCTTCGACATCGCTCGACTGCTCGCGGAGAACCTCGAGCTGCTGCGCAACTCCGAGGAGGCGACCGGGCGCCACCGATTCGAGCTCCAGCTCGATCCGCCATCGGCGTTTCTGGTCGGCGATCCGGACCAGATCAGCCAGATCTTCTGGAATCTCGTGCGCAACTCGCTACGGGCGATGCCCGACGGGGGCACTCTGAGCCTCGTCGCGGGTCCGGTGGGCGGCGGCTACCGGATCGAGTTCCGCGACACCGGTCTCGGCATGTCCGAGGAGCAACGCACGCGCATCTTCCAGCCCTTCCGATCCTTCTTCGACGGGGGCACCGGAATCGGCATGGCCATCGTCTACCGGATCGTCCAGGAGCACGGCGGCCGGCTCTCCGTGAACAGCCTTCCGGGACAGGGCACGGTGATCGTCGTCGAGCTCCCGCTGGTCCCGATTGCGACCCTGCGGGAAGCCGTCGAGATCTGAGCCATGACCGCGGCCAGGATCCTCATCGTCGACGACGAGCAGGGACTGCTCGACTTCCTCACCGTGCTGTGCCAGGGGGAGGGCTACGAGGTCGTCACGGCGGCCTCGGCGAGCGAGGCCAGGGAGCGTCTCGTCGACCGCGTGCCGGACCTGGTGCTCTGCGACATGATGATGCCGGACGGTAACGGCCTCGAGCTGCTGCGCGAGATCAGGGTCCACGACTCGGGCCCGGCGGTGATCATGATGACCGCCTACACCTCGACCCGCAGCGCGATCGAAGCGATGAAGCTGGGCGCGTACGACTACGTTCCCAAGCCCTTCGACGTCGACGAGCTGAAAGTCGTCATCCAGCGCGCTCTGGAGAAGACCCGGCTGGCCGAGGAGAACGTCTATCTCCGTCGCGAGCTCTCCGAACGCTACGCGTTCAAGAACATCATCGGGCGAAGCTCGCGCATGCAGAACATCTTCGGGCTCATCGACCGGGTCGCGCGGACTTCCTCGACGGTGCTGATCCAGGGCGAGAGCGGCACGGGCAAAGAGCTGATCGCGCGCGCGATCCACTACTCGGGCCCGCGGGCCGCCGAGCGGTTCCTCTCCATCAACTGCGGCGCCATGCCCGAGAATCTTCTCGAGAGCGAGCTCTTCGGCCACGAGCGGGGCGCCTTCACCGGCGCCGTCCGCGACAAGCGGGGCCTGTTTCAGGAGGCGAATCGCGGCACGCTCTTCCTCGACGAGATCGGCGAGATGAGTCTCTCGATGCAGGTCAAGCTGCTGCGCGCCCTGCAGGAGAAGGTCGTCCGTCGGGTCGGTGGCACAGCCGAGGAGGCGGTCGACGTTCGCATCATCACCGCGACCAATCAGGACCTGCGCGAGAAGACCGCGCGGGGGGACTTCCGCGAGGACCTCTACTACCGGATCAACGTCATCCCGGTACTGCTTCCGCCTCTGCGCGAGCGGCGCGAGGACATCCCGCTGCTGGTCGGCCACTTCCTGCGCAAGAACTGCGAATCCCTCGACCTTGCCGCGAAGAAGGTCTCCGCCGAGGCGATGCGGCTGCTCGAAGGCTACGCTTGGCCCGGCAACGTGCGCGAGCTCGAGAATCTGATCGAGCGGGCGGTGGCGCTGTCCCTCTCCGAGGTCATCACCGCCGTCGATCTCCCCGACTACCTGGCCTCGGCGACCGCGCACTCCGGACAGGCGGCGGCGCTGCCCGAGGACGGACTCGAGCTCGAGGCCTATCTCGACCGCATCCGGACCGAGATGATGCAGCAGGCGCTCAAGCGCACCGACGGCGTCCAGACGCAGGCCGCCGAGCTTCTCGGCATGACCTTCCGGTCGTTCCGCTACTACGCCAAGAAGGCCGGCCTGACCGGCAGCTGAGCGTCCTCCGTGTGCCCGGTTCGCGACCCTGACGACCGCTCCGCGCGGCGTATGGCGAAGGACGTCGTCCGGCGACACGACCGGCCGACCGAGGTGCCGACGACGGGTCGGGAACCGGCCGGAGCCGACGCTTCCCCCGCCGACCGGCCGCGGATCGAGGCCGGCAACTGGCTCGAAGAGGAGTTCGACCGGCTGCCGACCCGGCAGCGGCACGGCGGCCGGCGCTCCGAGGTCGTCCGCCGCCGCGTGGGCCGGCTGCGGTCCGAGGACGAGCCAGGCCTGCCTTCCGCGCCGCGGACCCTCGAGCCCGAGCCGGCCTCGGTCGTCGCGCTGACGCGCGGTCAGTGCGAGGTCGAGACCGGCGGCGGCGAGCTCGTCGTCGCGCACCTGCCCAAGGCGTTGGCGCTCCACCAGCAGACCGAGATCGCGGTTGGCGACCGGGTGCTGCTCGAGCGCCGGAGCTCCGGCGCGCTCGCCGTGGCCCAGTTGCTGCCCCGGACTTCCTGCCTGTCACGGCCCGATCCCTTCTACGCCCACCGTGAGCGGGTGCTGGCCGCGAACCTCGACCTCGCGATCGTCGTCGCATCCGTGCGCCGACCGCCCTTCGTCCCCGGAATCGTCGACCGCTTCCTGGTCGCCCTGGCCCACGGCGGCGTGCCGGCGGTGTTGGTCGTCAACAAGGTCGACCTGGTCCCGGAACCGCGCGATGCCGACGCCGAGATCTCGGCGCTCGGCCCCTACCTCGAGCTCGACCTGTCGGTCGTTCCCTGCTCGACGCTGACCGGCGAGGGGATCGAACGCCTGCGCGGCCTCTTGGCCGGCAGAACCGCGGCCTTCGTCGGTCACAGCGGGGTCGGCAAGACCTCGCTGCTCAACGTCCTGGCGCCGGGTGTCGGGGCCGAGGTGGGCGACGTCTCCGCGGACAACCGTCGCGGCCGACACACCACGACGCGCGCCAGGATCTACCGCATCGGCGACGGTGCGCGGGTGGTCGACACGCCCGGGTTGCGGGAATTCGGACTGTGGCGGATGACCGCGCGCGAGCTGGCGGCCTACTTCGACGAGTTCGGCGAACTGACGACCCGCTGCCGGTTCGCGAACTGCACCCACGACCACGAGCCGCAGTGCGCCGTGCGTGCCGCCGCCGAGCGCGGCGAGCTGCCTCGATACGCGACCTACCGCAGGATCCTGGATTCGTTGGACCGGGGCTGACCGAGGACCCGGGCTCAGCCCCCGGAGGGCGGCTTCGATCCCCCGCTCTCCTTGGCCGGCTGCGTCGCCGCCGGCTTCTTCTCGCCGCCCTCGCCGCCGGGCTTCGCGCTCGCGGCGGACGCCTCTTTCGCAGCGGACCCGTCGGCCGCGGCGTCGCCCTTGCCGGAGGAGTCTCCCGACTTGCGGGCGTAGTCGGTCACATACCAGCCGCTGCCCTTGAACTGGAAGGCCGGCGCCGAGACCAGCTTCTTGAGCTTGCCGCCACAGTGCGGACAGACGCTCAAGGGGGGGTCGGAGTGGCGCTGCAGGGCCTCGGTCCGCCGACCGCAGGCTTCGCAAGCGTATTCGTAGAGGGGCATGGCGGCGCGCGGTGATGTCAGGTGGACGAGGACGGCAGCTTGATCTTGATCCCGCCGGAGGATTTCTCCCGGTGCTCGGCCGAGTCCGACCTGCGGATCAGACCGATGACGGAGAAAGCGTACAACAGGCGCGCCGCGTCGCTGGCCGGTAGCGGACCTCCCGTGCACAGCTCGTAGAGCGACCGTTGGCCGTCGACCCGCGCCAGCAGGGAATAGGCCTCGGCGTCGATCGCGATCTCGATCAGATCCTCGTAGCGGAAGCTGGGACGGAACAGGGTGTCCCGGCCGCCCATGCGCTGGACCAGCGACTTGGCGTTGGCCGCGCGCTGCACGCCCTGGACGATCACCTGCCGGAGCGGGATCTGGATGCGCACGATGCCGGTCAGGTCGGGCTGGCCGATCGAGAAGGAGACCTCCCCCTCCTCCCACGAGAAGAGGCTCCAGAGGATCGCCTCGACCTGCTCCCGGATCGCCTGGTAGGCCTGCGCCGGGGTGAGCAGGCCCTGCTCGATGAGCAGCTCGCCCAGCCGGCGCGGCAACTCGCTGCGTCGTTGCATCACGCCCTGGTACTGTTCGTCGGTCAGCCGGCCCGAACGGCGCAGGAAGCTGCCCAGGCTGTCGGAGCGGTCGCTGGACGCCGCGTGAACGACGTAGCCGTTGTCGAGGTAGATCTTCTTCGACGTGTCGCCGTACTCGGCCTCGATGACGCCCGCGACCCGGGTCCGGTCGATGATGGAGAGCATCTCCGGCAGGGCGGTCTGTCGCAGGTCGCCGCGATACTGGGCAACGCGCTCGCCGCGGTTCATGGTGATCCGTGCATCCTATCGCAGGCGGGTCCCGGCACCGGCCTCGGACGGCCTGCCGTTGCGGCGGGCCCCGGCCCGGTGATAGACGAGCGGGCGTGACGTCTCCCGACGAGCTCTGGACCGAGATCGAGTCCCGCAGCGCGCCCCGCGGGCGCGAGTCGCTGGCGCGCGAGCGGGCGCACGGCCGGACTCTGGCCGCGCCGCTCGTCGCGCGGGAGGACCTTCCGGCGGCCGACGTGTCCGCGCTCGACGGCTTCGCGCTCGACGCGGCGCCGGCGACCGACGCCGTCGTGCCGGTCGTCGGCACCCTGGCGGCCGGCGTCGCCCCGGGGACGCGGCTGCCGCCCGGGAGGGCGATGCGCATCTGGACCGGAGCCCCGGTGCCGGCGGGAGCCGACCGGGTGGTCGGCGTCGAGCACACTGAAGCGGCCGGGGCCGACGCCGTGCGAATCCTCACGGCTCCTCCCCGCGGTGCCGCGATCCGGCGACGGGGAGAGGTCGTGCGCGCCGGCGACACCCTGCTCGAGCCGGGCTCGCGACTCTCCGCCGCGGCGATCGCGCTCGCCGCCAGCCAGGGCGTCGCCGAGCTGGAGGTGGTGCGCGCTCCGCGGGTCGCCGTGCTCGCGACCGGCGACGAGGTGGTCGCGGCGGATGCCCGTCCGGCGCCCGGCCAGCTGCGCGACTCCCACACCGGGTTCCTCGTCGCCGCCGGCCGTGATCTCGGCCTCGAGTTCGAGTCGCTGGGCATCGCCGCCGACGACCGCGCGCAGCTCGAGGCCCTCCTCGCGCCCGCGATCGCCTCCTGCGACGTCGTGATCACCTGCGGCGGCGTCTCGATGGGAGGCGCCGATCACGCCCCCGAGGTCTTCGCCCGCCTCGGCTGCCGCACGCTCGTCCACGGCGTCGCGATGCAACCGGGCAAGCCGTTCCTGTTCGCCTGTCGCGACCTCACCCTGGTCTTCGGCCTGCCCGGCAACCCGGCCTCGGTCATGGTCGGATTCCGCCTGTTCGTGCGTCCGGCGCTCGAACGTCTGCTGGGACGTCCGGCGGGCTTCTGGCGCGAGGCCTTCGACGTCGAGCTCGCCGGACCGCTTCCCGCGGCGGGCGAGCGCGACCGTTTCGTGCCGGCCGCCTCGGAGCCTGAAACCGGTCGCCGCCGCGCTCGTCCGCTGGCCAGCCAGGGCTCGCACGACCTCGCGGCGGTCGCGCGCGCCGACCGCCTGCTCCGGATCCGGGCCGGAGAGGCCGCGCGCGCGGCCGGCGGGAGCGTGGAGGCGGTCGAGTTCCCTTGAGTCGGGAGATGGCGGAAGCGCATGGGAATCGAACCCACCTCCGCCGCCTCGAAGGGCGCCGGACGACGGTTTTGAAGACCGAGGGAGGCACCAGCCCCCGCGCGCTTCCGGGTCGATCCTAACCCGCGCCCGGAGCCCCGGGGCGAGGCGTTCCGTCCGGGCCCGATTCAGGTCACCCGCGCCAGCATCCGGCGCGAGCCGAGCAGTCGGCTCCAGGCCAGGCCGACGTGGTACCAGTGGAGCAGGAAGGCCTCCCGGACCGCACGCGACCACCAGCCGATCGTGCCCCGGACGGGGCCGGCGGCCGGAGCCGGGGAGCAGCCGCAATCGAGCGACAACCCGCGCGCCAGCGTCTCGGCGCGCGCCAGGTGCAGCGGATCGGAGACCAGCAGCAGGCGGCCCAAGCCGCGCCGACGCAGCGCTTCGCGCACGTTGAAGAGGTTCTCGAGCGTGTGGCGGCTGCCCTCCTCGATCCAGATCGCCTCGGCGGGCAGGCCGAGGCCGATCAGGTGCTCCCGGCCCGCCGCCGCTTCCGACCGGTTGGCGGAGCCGGTCATCCCGCCGGACACGACGATCTCCGGCGCCCAGCCCTCCCGCCACAGCGCGGCGCCGTGCTCCAGTCGGGCGCGGAAGATGGCGGTGGGCCGATCGCCGACCAGCTCACGGCCCAGGATGAGCACCGCGTCCGACGGCCGCCGATCGTCGTGTCCCGCGCGGTGCAGTACCTCGCGCAGACGCGCCGCCACCGGCAGGCCGAAGCCCAGCACGCCGCTGGCGAGGGCGAGGACGAGCGAGGACAGGCCGCCTGGGCCGAGCTCGGCGATGAACGTGGAGTTGCGTCGCTTCAAGTCAGCGGGAGGATATCGAAGTCCCCGGCGCCGATTCGTGGTCGCGGGAGGCCGGGCGTCGCCGCGGTGCCTCGAGCCGCTCCGGATCCCAGCCGAATCGCTCCAGATCGACCCGCCCCCGGGCGTCGAACACGACGCCTTCGGCCTCGAGGCGCAGCCGCTGGTGCCCTTCGTCCGCCAGCACTCCGCGCGGGCTCGGGCGCCCCGCAGCGTTGATCACCCGCTGCCAGGGCAGCTCGGAGCCGGGCGGCAGCGTGCCGAGAACCCTGCCCACCTCGCGGGCGTGACGCGGCAGGCCGGCGAGCGCGGCCACCTGGCCGTAGGTCGCCACCCTGCCGGGTGGAATGCGCGCCACGACGGCCACGATGCGCTTGCGACGTGCGGCCGCGTCGGGGCCGGACCGGACGGCCGGTGCCGCCGACCGGGTCGGCCCGGAACGCGAGAAGGAGGGAGATGGTGGAGCTGAGCGGGATCGAACCGCCGACCTCTTGAATGCCATTCAAGCGCTCTCCCAGCTGAGCTACAGCCCCACGGGAGCCGCGAGCTTACGCGATGGGATCGACCTGCGACAAGCCTCCGGGGCCCCCGCCGGCGGGGTCCGCGGTGGCGCCGGGCGCCACGGACGCTGCCGCCTCCTGGCACGGTGTCGACGCGGGAAGGAGCCGTGCCGAGAGCGCCGCGCGCAGGTGCGAGAGGCCTTCGCCGGTGACCGCCGAGACCGCCAGCACCGCAGGGTCGAGCCGCTCGGTCGGATCGAGCCGGTCGATCTTGTTGAAGACCGGCAGGATGCGGTCGGGCACCACTCCGAGCTCGGCCATCACCTCCTCGGCGACCTGACGCTGATCCTCCCAGCGCGGATGCGAGCGGTCCACGACGTGGATCACGAGGTCGGCCTCCACGATCTCGTCCAGGGTCGACCGGAACGAGGCCACGAGGTGATGGGGCAGCTTGCGGATGAACCCCACCGTGTCGGCGAAGACCACCGGCCGGCCGGCCGGCTCCAGCACACCACGCCGCAGCCGGGCGTCGAGCGTGGCGAAGAGGCGGTCTTCGGCGAGCGTGCCGTCGCGGGTGAGGAGATTGAACAGGGTCGACTTGCCGGCGTTCGTGTAGCCGGCGAGCGCGATCACCGGCACGTCGCGGCGACCGCGGCGCTGAACGCGCCGCATCCGGTCGATCTTGACCAGCTCGCGCTCGAGGTTCGCGATCCTCCGGCGCAGGACCCGGCGGTCCGCTTCCAGCTGGGTCTCGCCCTCGCCGCCCCGAACCCCGATGCCTCCGGCCTGCCGCGACAGGTGCCCCCACCGCCGGGCGAGACGGGGCAGCTCGTAGCGCAGCCGCGCCAGCTCGACCTGGGTCCGCGCCTCGCGGCTCCGCGCCCTCTGCTCGAAGATGCGCAGGATCAGCTCGCTGCGGTCGATCACCTCGAATCCCAGGGCCTGTCCCAGGTTGCGCGACTGACTGCCGGACAGATCGTCGTCGACGATGGCGAGGTCCGCGCCGAGGCCGGAAGCGGCCGCAGCGATGGTCTCGGCCTTGCCGCCGCCGACGTAGAGACGGGGATCCGGAGCTCGTCGCGCCTGCACGCTCTGGCCCACGACCTCCGCCCCCGCCGTGTCCGCGAGCGCGGCCAGTTCCGCCAGGTGCTCCTCGACCAGCCAGGCGGGCTGGCCGGGCAGGACGAGCCCGATCAGGTAGGCGCGGCGGCGAGAGCCTGGGGTGGTGGTCGTCGTGCGATCCGGAGAGGCGGACATTCGAGAACTGGGAAAGAATAGCTCATCATGGACGAGACTCCCGAGCCCCCGGCTGCGGAATCCTCCGAAGCGACTCCCGAGAGCGCGGCGCCGGGCCGCCGGTTCGGACCCGCCCGAATCGTGCTCGCGCTGGCGGTGGTCGCCGCCGCGGTGGCCCTGTTCTGGCCGCGCTCCGAGACCGAGCGTCACCTGCGTCCGGGAGGGTTCCTGATCGACTCCACCGGACGTCCCCAGCCTCTCGCCCGCAGCTTCCGTCAGGTCACTTTGGTGCACTTCTGGGCCACCTGGTGCCCGCCGTGCATCACCGAGATCCCGTCGCTGCTCGCCTACGCCCGCACCGCCGTCAACGATCGGCTCGGGATCGTACTGGTGGCGGTCGCCGACGATCCGGCCGCGGCGCGACGCTTCGTCGGAGGCACCGACCTGCCGCTGCTGTTCGACCCGGGCTGGGACGTCGCCCACCGCTTCGGAACCGAGAAGCTCCCGGAGACCCACATCGTCGTCGACGGCGAGGTCGTCGACTCCTTCATCGGCGCGACCGACTGGTCCGACCCGGCCGTCCGGGCCCGGGTTCAGAAGTGGACCGCGACGCCGGCCAACGCGAGTCCGTAGAAGTCGGCGCGATCGAGGAAGGCGTAGTGCGCCGAGAACTCGCCCACCACGGCGAGATGGCGCGAGAGGTCGAAGTCCCCGGTGAGCCCGAAGGCGAGGCCGAGGGACTGGTCGGTGGTCCGGCCCAGCCCCGCGGGCCTTCCGCTGAGCTCGTAGCCGCCCAGCCCGAGATAGATGCCGAAGTCGTAGGTGGGCTGCTTGAAGCGGTACTCGCCGGCGACGGTCAGATAGCGCAGCTTGGCGTCGAACAGGCCTCCGACCTCTTCGTTGCGGTTGAACCGGAGGGCGCCGTAGCGCACGGTCGCGAAAGTGCGCTCGTTGGTCAGACCGCCGAAGAAGACCTCGTAGGCCCGCTGGTCGAAGCTCTGGTTACGGCTGTTGTCGAGCGACCCACCGATGCCGCCGAGGATTCCCGCGGTGAACGTGTAGTCGTCCTGGGCACGCAACGGAGCCGCGAGCGCGAACAGGGCGAGCAGCACCGGCACAACGGCAGTGGATCGCTTCAAGATCGGCCTCCTGGATCGGCGCGCCGTCGTGGCGGGCACGACGGCGCGCGAGTTTAGCATCCGGGTTTCGCGTCCCGGGGACGCATGGACCACCTCGCCGCGGAGTTGCACCGACTGGCGCGAGCCGGTCTCGACTCGGTGTTCCCGCGCTTCTGTCTCGGCTGCGGCGGGCGCATCGACGGACCCTCCGGGCTGCTGCTCTGCATCCGTTGCCGTGGGCGCCTGATCCGTTTCGATCCCGGGCGCGGCTGCCGCGGATGTCTGCGTCCGCTCGCCCGGGGCCGGTCCGGGGACCCGGTCTGCCTCGCTTGCCGCGCCTCCCCCCCGGCCTTCGAGCGCGCGATCGCCGTCTGGTGGTACCGCCCACCGCTCGACGCCGTCCTGCGGGCGTTCAAGTTCGGCGGCCTCGACTTCCTCGGCCGCGGGTTGGCAGAGACGGCACTGGCGACGGACGTCGCGCGACGCCTGCCGGCGGTGGACCTGATTGTCCCCATGCCTCTGGCCTGGCCGCGGCGCCTGCGGCGCGGCTTCAACCAGGCCGAGCGCTTCGCCCGGCCGCTCGCGCTCCGGCTGGGCGTTCCTCTCCGCAGCGTCGTCGGACGCCGGGGCCGACCCCGTCCGCAGTCCCGGCTGGCGAGAGTCGAGCGGGGCGCAAACGTGGCGGAAACCTTCCGCCTCCGGAGTCGCCGGGGGCTGGCGGGACGCCGTGTCCTGCTCGTCGACGACATCCTGACCACCGGCGCGACCGCCCGCGCCGCGGCCGCCGAGCTGGTCGCAGGGGGCGCCGCGCGGGTGACCGTCCTGGTCGCCGCCTGGACCCCGTTCGGAGCCGCTGCCGGAGGCTCCGCGAGGCGCCTTGACAGCTCTTGCGCCGGATCCTAAACTGCCGGTTCAATGGGTGTTTCTCCATTGCGCCGCCACGCCCGGCTCAGGGCCTGGACGCTCGCTGCGAGCGCCTTGGCGGGGCTGGCTTTCGCGCCGGTTCCGGCCCGGGCCGAGGTCGAGGCGGGGGTCGCGGGCCGCGTGCTGGCGGACGCTCAACCGGTCGCCGACGCGACCGTCTACGCCTATCAAGTGGTCGAGAAGACCCTGCGACAGGTCCTGACCGACGGCTCGGGGCGTTTCCGCTTCGCGGACCTGCCCGCCGGGCTCTACAAGATCATCGCCCACAAGAGCGGATTCGCGCCCGCGGTGACCGTCGTCACGCGCCGCGCCGCCGACGAGAACCAGTTCGTCCAGGTCGAGCTTCCGGCCGGAGAAGTCACCGGAGACGCCGAGTCCTTCTGGCAGCTTCGCGGCGAGGTTCCCTCGGACGTCCTGCGCGACCTCGAGGCGCCGCTTTCCGACCAGGTCGTCTCGCTGGTGCCGGCGGAGTCCGACGCCTCCACGCTCGCGTCGCGCTACCTGACGCAGGTCGCGGCTTCGACCTCGATGAGCAGCGCCGTCCACGACACGCAGGCACAGATGGTCTCCGGCCGGGTCGGGCTGCGCGGGCGCGTCGGCAAGATGGAGCTGGCGGTCAACGGCGACTTCCGGACGCTCGGGAGCGACGCCCGGTTGGCCGAGCCCGCGGGCCCGAGCCTCGCCGGCGAAGCGACCGCCCTGAAGGTCGCGCTGGCCGCGCCCGACGCAGGTCGCTTCGATCTGGCGGCCGAGACCCACCGGGTGGTCACGACCACGGGTGCCAGTGAATCGCCGGTCGATTTCGAGCGCTTCCAATTCCGCTACCGTCGCGACCTCGGGGAGGACTCCTCCACCGCTCTGATGGCCCAGTACGTGGACGAGACCGGAATCTACGGTGGGCGCCGCGTCCACCCGCAGGACCTGCCGCTGGCTTCGCGGGCTCTGAGGCTCGAGGGCAGCTACTCCCGCGACCTGGGCGACGACACCAAGCTGCGGGCGGGGCTGCGCTACCGCGAGAGCGTGTTCGACTACGCGACGCGCCGTGCCGGCGTGACCGGCGACCCGGTCCTCGACCGGTCGGTCGACGCCTGGAGCTTCGCCGACTGGAATCTCGATCCGACCTACGTCGTCCAGTACGGATTGTTCACGACCGCCCACGACGGCGTGGTCTCGTTGGCGCCCCGCGGCGGCCTGGTGGTTCACATCCACCCCGATCTGCAGCTCTCGGCCTCGGCGACGAAGCGGATCGCGATTTCCGAGGACCGGTCGTTGCTCGGCGAGTTCGTGCCCACGACGCTCGGCTCGGCGCTCGCCTGCGAAGACGCCGAGGCCTCCTGCTACGAGCTCCAGCTCCTGCACGGCGACGGCGAGGCGAACCACGTGCAGATCGGCGGCTCCTGGCGCGAGTTCGATCGCACCGTGCGGTTGTTCATGCAGGACGACCTGTTCGCCGCCGACGAAGGTCTCTTCCTGGTTCCCGGCGATCAGGTTCCCGAGGTTCACGCGACGGTGCGGCGGCAACTGGGCGACACGGTCGTGGCCACCCTGACCACCAGTTACGCCGACGGCGGCGGCGGTGCCTTCCGGGCGGCGAACCAGCGCGTCTACCGCAACGACGTCGCCTACATGACCACCTCGCTGGACACCACGATCCGGCCCACGTCGACCGGCGTCTACATCGCCTTCCACCGCGTTCAGCAGGGACTCGAGCGCTACTCCCGCGGGCGCCTGCGCCCCGCGACCTCGGCGCAACTCGATCGTCTGGAGATCGCAGTGTCGCAGAACCTCGCCGGGCTCTTCCACCTCGCGTCCGACTGGGCCGTGCGCGTCGGAGTCGAGCTGCTCCGCGGCGACACGCTCTTCGACACGCTGCCGGTCGACAGCAGCGAGCTCCGTCACCGCGTCACCACCGGCGTGGCGGTCCGTTTCTGAGCCGCCCCGCGGTTCTCCCCCTCCCGCTCGCCACATTCCGTACGTCGACGCACCCCGGCTGCCGGTGCGCGCCGCGTCGCTGCGCCAGGTTCACCCGGTCGAATCGGATCCGGAATTCTGAATGGCCTTCGGATTTCCGGATCAGGGCCGTCCAAAACACTGTAAAGGCAATGGCCGAGGCGGTTTGCGAGCGCTCGCGAGCGGCATGGATCCTGCTATCTCCTGGCGTGGCTAGGAGCGTGTCTTGACCTCGGCTTCCGAACGACCTCTTCGGCGCCTCGGCGTCCTCGCGATGCTCGTCCTCACCGGTGCCCTCGGGGTCCTGGGCGCGCACGCCTTCCAGAGCAAGTTCGCGGCGTTCCAGCCTCTCGGCTTCGAAGCCGTCGCGGCGTCCGATCACTGGCTCGTCCGCCGGGTGACCGCCCCGGCCGCCGCAGGTCTCGACGCCGGCGACCGGATCGTCCTCGTCAACGGCGCCGAAGCCGCCGATATCGCCGACCTGCGCTCCCTGCTCGCCCGAGGTGCCGAGGCGCAGCTCGTGGTCCTGCGCGGCGACCGGCTCGAGACCGTCACCTACCACCGTCCGCCGCTCGACGTCGACCTGGCTTGGCTGGTGCTCGCCGGGCTGGCTCTCGGGTATCTCGCGGTCGGGCTGTTCACGCTCTGGCGGACGCCCGAGGGCGGGCTGTTCTACCTGTGGTGCCTGACGTCCGCGGTGCTGTACGCCTTTTCGCCGGTCTTCCCGATCGACCGCTTCGGCGCCGCCGTCTACCTCGCCGACGAGCTGGCGCGCCTCCTGCTGCCACCGCTGACGCTGCACCTGTTCCTCTCCATCCCGCGCGCCGAGGCGAGCGCGAGGCGACGCTGGCTGGCCTTCCTCTACCTGCCGGCCTCGGTCTTCGCGCTGCTCCAGATCGACCTCGTGTTCTTCGACGGCCGGTTCCTGTTCGGCGCTCCGACCTCTGCCTCGCTGGCGCGCCTCGACCGCTTCGAGCTGATCCACCTGGCGCTGTTCGCGACCGCCGCGATCGGCGTTCTCGCGCGCCGCCTGGTCCGGGTCCGCGACTGGGAGCAGCGCCGCCAACTGCTCTGGCTCCTGGTCGGGATGATCGGCGGCTACGGGCCGTTCCTCGCCGTCTACGGCCTGCCGTACCTGGCCGGCGTGCCGCTGCCCAGGCTGCTCGCGGCGGCGGCGGTCCTGCCGCTCGGCTGCGTGCCGCTGGCCTTCGGCTGGGCGATCCTGCGCTACCGTCTCTGGGACCTCGGCGTCATCGTGCGCAACGGCGCGGCCTACGTGCTCACGATCCTGTTCGGCGTCGGCAGCTTCGCGCTGCTCGACCTCGCCCTGAGCCGCGCGCTGCCGGAGGGGATGGGCTTCGCCCGCGACCTGCTCACCTTCTTCGGCGGCTTGACCATCGTCGGCTTGGCGATCCCGGCCCACCGCGGCATCCACGGCGCGCTCGAGCGGCTCGCCTACGGCCGCGTCTTCGGCCGCCGCCGGGGCTTGGCGTGGCTGGGTCAGGAGCTGCTTCAGGAGCGCGACCTCGACCGTCTCTGCGAGGTCCTGATCTCCGAGCTCGAGCACGGCCTCGATCTCGGGCGCGCCAATCTGCTGCTGGCACAGGGTTCGAGCCTGCTGCCGGTGCGTCCCGAGGCCGAGCTGCCGAACGCCGTGGCCGGGGCCGGTCTGCCGGCACGTCTGTGGGATGGCGAATTCGAGACCCTCGTCGCGGTCGCCCTGCCCGGCGAGCCGGCCAGCGCCGAGCAGCGCCTCTACGCCGCCGGCTACCGGTACGTCTTCCCGCTGCGGGTGCGCAACGCCCGGATCGGGCTTCTGCTCACCACGTTCCGCCACGGCCATCATCCGCTCAACAGCGACGACGTCGACCTGGTCCGTTCGGTGCTCGACCAGGCCGCGCTCGCGATCGAGAACGCGCAGCTCCTCGATCAGGTCCAGCGCCAGCTCGAGCGCGTCGTGGCGCTGCAGAAGCACAACGAGGGCATCCTGGAATCGACGCCCGCGGGCATCGCCCTGCTCGACTCCGCGGGCCGCGTCGTCACCGCCAACCTGGCCTTCGCCGCGCTGGCGGGGCGACCGCGCGGCGAGCTGGCCGGTCGCGTCCTGGCCGAGGTGTTCCCGTTTCCCGAGATTCCGCCGGTCGGATCGGGACCGCTGCAGTTGACCTGCCGCGACGCGCACGGCCGTGAGCGGGTCCTCGACGTCAGCCTCGCCCCGGTCCAGGACGACGAGCTCGAAGGCCAGCGCGTCCTGGTGCTCCAGGACGTCACCGAGCGGGTCGTCATGGAGGGCGCGCTGCGCGAGAAGGACCGTCTGGCGGCGCTCGGAGTCCTCGCCGCCGGCGTCGCGCACGAGGTCAACACGCCGTTGACGGGTATCTCCTCGTACGCCCAGCTTCTGCTCTCGGAGACGGCGAGCGACGATCCCCGCCGGACGCTGCTCGAGAAGGTGGAGCGCCAGACCTTCCGCGCTTCGCGGATCGTGTCGAACCTGCTCGAATTCGCGCGCAAGCCCGGCCGCGAGCGGCAGGAGGTCGAGCTCGGCCCGTTGCTGACGGAAACCGCGGAGCTCCTGCGCGAGCGGATGTCGGGACGCGGCGTCCACCTCGTCTGGTCGCCACCCGACGAGCCGGTCACGGTCACGGGCAGCGCGGGAGAGCTCCAGCAGGTCTTCACCAACCTGATGATGAACGCCATCGACGCCATGGCACCCCAGGGCGGCGGAGCCCTCGCCGTCCAGCTCGAGCGCCGCGGACAGGAGGCCTGGATCTCCGTCGAGGACAAGGGTCCGGGCGTGCCGCAGGATCGGATCCAGAGCATCTTCGAGCCGTTCTTCACCACCAAGCGGGCGGAGGGCGGCACCGGGCTCGGCCTCTCGATCAGCTTCAACATCGTCCAACAGCACGGCGGTCGGATCTCGGCCGAGAACCTGGACCGCGGCTGCCGGTTCACCGTCGTCCTGCCCTTCGACGGCCCCGGCGGAGAGCCGACCGGAAGCGGCCCCGACCGCCCCGATGCGGCGGACCTGCCGAGCGAGGTCGGATGAACATACTCGTCGTCGACGACGAGGAGATCCTCCAGGACGTCCTCGGACTCCTGCTCCGCAAGGAAGGCTTCCGGCCCATCTTCGCCCGCTCCGGCGAGGAGGCGCTCGTCCTCTTCGACAAGGAGCCGATCGACCTGGTGCTGCTGGACGTCATGCTGCCCGGCATGTCGGGCATGGAGGTGCTGCGCCAGATCCGTCAACGCGACCCCGACCAGGTCGTCATCGTGATCACCGCATACTCCTCGATCGAAGGCGCGATCGAGGCGATGCGCGAGGGGGCCTTCCACTACATCCCGAAGCCGTTCAAGAACGACGAGGTCCTGCTCACGGTCCGCAAGGGGCTCGATCAGCGACGGCTCACCCAGGAGAATCGCGACCTCCGGGAGCAGCTCGGAAAGCGCTACGGCCTCGACAACATCATCGGCAAGAGTCAGTCGATGCAACAGGTCTTCGACCTCATCCGGCTCGCCGCGCCGTCGAAGAGCAACATCCTCATCCTGGGCGAGAGCGGAACGGGCAAGGAGCTCGTCGCCAAGGCGATCCACCATCACAGCCGGCGCGCCCAGGGATCGTTCGTCACCGTGAATTCGGGCTCGATGCCTCCGGATCTGCTCGAGTCGACGCTCTTCGGCCACGTGAAGGGGGCCTTCACGGGCGCCATCGCGGCGAAGAAGGGGCTGTTCGAGCTCGCGGATGGGGGTTCGATCTTCTTCGACGAGATCGGGAACATCCCCGCCGACACCCAGGCCAAGCTTCTCCGTGTCATCCAGGAGAAGGAGTTCATGCGCTTGGGCGGCATCGAGACGATCACGGTGGACGTGCGCATCATCGCCGCGACCAACGCCCACCTCGAAAAGCTGGTTCAGGAGGGGGACTTCCGGGAGGATCTCTACTACCGGCTCAACGTGATCACGATTCACCTGCCTCCTCTGCGCGAACGTCCCGAGGACGTCCCCCTGCTCGCACGTCACTTTCTCCATCTCTACGCGGAGGAGAACGGCAAGCGGATCGAGGACGTCTCGACGCCCGCGCTCGAGCGGCTGATGGACTACCGTTGGCCGGGCAACGTCCGCGAGCTGGAGAACGCCATCGAGCGGGCCGTGGTCCTCTCGACCACCGGGTCCGTGGACCTCGACCTGCTGCCCCCCGCCGTGCGGGCGGGCAACGGAGCCTCGCGCTTCGCGGCCGCGGCCGCGCTTCCCGAGCCGGGGGTGTCGTTCTGGGACGCCGTGTCGTCCTACGAGAGGCAGCTCATCGTGCGCGCGCTGCAGTCGTCCGGCGGGGTCCAGAAGAAGGCGGCGGAGATCCTCCAGGTCAAGCCGACCACCCTGCACGAGATGATGAAACGGCTGTCGATCAGCGCCGAAACCCTGAACACCTGAAGCTACTGAAAACAAAAGATTTGCGGTGGGCTTCCGGCGCCCGTTCGAAGCGCCGTAGGGCGGGGGCTGGACGAGTGCGGTATCCTTCTCGTTTCCGGCGTCGGTACTCGCCCGGCGCACCGTACGAAAGGACGGGACTCCCATGAAGCAGGACCTCCATCCCGAGCTGCACCTGGTCACCGCGGTCTGCGCTTGCGGGAACACCTTCCAGACCCGCTCGACGAGCAAGGAGCTGCGGCTCGAGATCTGCAGCGCATGCCATCCGTTCTTCACCGGCCGCCAGAAGTTCATCGACACCGCCGGCCGCGTGGAGCGCTTCAAGCGTCGCTACTCGAAATCGGCCTAGCGCGCGCAATCGCGCCTTCGGAGCCCCGGGAAGGGCGCCGGTCGACCGGCGGCCTCCGGGGCTCCCGACGTTTCGACGTGACGCGGCACGGGCGGAGGCGAAGCCATGACTCTCAGGGACCAGCTCGAACGGATCGCGGCCAGCCATGCCGAGCTCGCGGCGCGCCTCGCCTCGCCCGAGATCGCCTCTGACCCGCGCCGCTACCGCGAGACCGCCAAAGCCTTGGCCGAGCTCGACGAGGTGGCCGACCTCCACCGTCGTTGGCAAGCGGCGGAGCGCCATCTCGAGGAGGCGCGCGAGCTCGCGGCAGGACCGGATCCCGGAATCCGCGACCTCGCCGAGACCGAGATCGCGGCACGCGAGGCCGAGCTCGGGGACCTGGAGGCACGGCTCCGCGCCGCCCTGGTACCGAAGGACCCCAACGACGAACGCAACGTGGTGCTCGAGGTGCGCGCCGGAACGGGCGGCGACGAGGCCTCACTCTTCGTCGCCGAGCTGTTCCGGATGTACACCCGGTACGCGGAGCGCAAGGGCTGGCGCGTCGACGTCCTGGAGCTCTCGGAATCGGACGCCGGCGGCTACAAGGAGATCTCCGCGATCGTCGAGGGCCGCGGCGCCTGGAGTCGGCTGAAGTACGAGGCCGGAACGCACCGGGTGCAGCGGGTGCCGGTCACCGAGGCGTCGGGCCGGATCCACACGTCGGCCGCCACGGTGGCCGTCCTGCCGGAGGCCGAGGACGTCGAGGTCGCGGTCCAGGAGAAGGACCTGCGCATCGACCGTTTCTGCGCTTCGGGCCCGGGCGGGCAGGGGGTCAACACGACTTACTCGGCGGTGCGGATCACCCATCTGCCCACCGGGCTGGTGGTCTCCTGCCAGGACGAGCGCAGCCAGATCAAGAACCGCGAGAAGGCGATGCGAGTGCTGCGGAGCCGGCTGCTCGAGCTCGAGCGGTCGCGAGCCGACGAGAAGCTCGCGGCCGAGAGGCGGCGGATGGTCGGCAGCGGCGATCGATCCGAGAAGATCCGGACCTACAACTTCCCGCAGAACCGGGTCACGGACCACCGCATCGGGCTGACGCTTCACCAGCTGCCGGCGATCCTCGGCGGCGACCTCGATCCCTTGATCGAACCCCTCTCCGAGGACGATCGGGCCCGGGCCCTCGAAGAGCAGGCGCGCGAATCGACCGGTTGACGGTTCCGGCGGTCAGCCGCCGGCCGCGGTCTCGTGGACCGGCCCCGGCGCCGCCCCCAGGGCGACCGCCACCGCGGCCGGCGCCGCCTCGAGCCGGCGACGCTTCCGTCCCGAGCCGCGCCCGTCCGCTCCGGCGCCGCCCTCCGTGATCAGGAGCGCGACGGCAGCCAGGATCAGCGCCGAGGCGACGCCGATCCGCCAGCTCAGCATCTCGCCGCCGAGGAACCAGCCGACGAGAACCGCGACGACGGGATTGACGAAGGCGTAGGTTGCGGCGACCGTGGGACGAGTCGCGCGCAGCAGGAACGTGTAGGCCGAGAACGCGACGATGGAGCCGAAGACGACGAGGTAGGCAAACGCCGCCAGCGAGCGCGGCGAGGGCCGGAGGTCGGCCAGCTGCGACCACTCGCCGACGCCGCCTCCAAGAGCCACGAGGAGCACGCCCCCGGCGAGCATCTGCATCCCGTTGGCCACGGCGCGCGACTCCGGGAGCTCGAGGCGCAGCGTCACGAGGGAGCCGAGGGCCCAGCAGGCGCCGCCGAAGACGACCACCGCAGCACCCACCAGGTCGATCGAGGTCGGGTCGATTCCGCGCGGATCGACGACCAGAACGGCGACGCCCGACACGCCGGCCGCCAAGCCGCCCAACGCCCGCAGGCCACCGCGCGGGTGACGCAGCACGAGGGGCGCGAGCACGGCGATCCACACCGGCTCGGCCGCGACCAGAAGGGCCGCGACGCCCGACGGGATCCGGCTCTCCCCCCACACCACGCTGCCGTTGCCGCCGAGCAGGAGCAGGCCCCCGATGAGCAGGCTGGGCGCCCACTGACGGAGCTTGGGACGCGGCGCACCCCGCCACCGTGCCCAGGCGTAGAGCGCGGTGCCGGCGAGGAGGAACCTGGAGCCCGCCATCGTGAACGGCGGCAGCGTCTCGATCGCGAACCGGATCGCGAGGTACGTCGAGCCCCAGATCAGGTAGACGGCGGCGAGCGCCAGGGCGACGCCCTTTCCGAGGCCGAGCCGGCGCTCAATCCGGTTCACGGCCCACCTCCTCGGCGGTCGCCGGTATCTCCAGGGTCGACTCCTCCTTGACCGTGCCGAGCACCACGATCGTGCGCGTGCGCCGGACCTCCGGGAGCGGCCCGAGCCGTTCCTTGAGCAACTGGCCGAGCGCCGTCGTGGACGCGCAGCGGACCTTGACCAGGTAGCAGTCCTCGCCGGCGATGTGGTGCACCTCCTGGACCTCCGGGACGGCGGCCAGCACCCCTCCCAGGTCCTCGCCGCCGGGCCGTTCGTCGGCCTGGACGAAGATGAACGCGAGCAGGGACTGTCCGAGAGCGGCGGGATCGAGGCGCGCGGTGTAGCCGCGCAGGATGCCCCGGCGCTCGAGCTTGCGGATCCGCTCGTGCACGGCCGAGGCCGCGATGCCGAGGGCGCGGGCGAGGTCCGCGATCGTGGTCCGTGCGTCGCGCTGGAGCAGCGCCAACAGGTTCAGGTCCCGGTCGTCCATAGCGGCGGGACGCTAGCAAAACACAGAAGAACTGTCTACAAAGCAAAGAATATTGCGACGATTCATCTCTAGATCTGTCAATATTCAGGCATTCTTCCAGAGGCCTCTCCAGCCGCTAGGATCCGCCGGATGACCACGGTCGGAGATCTCCTGACGGAAGGGCGCAGCGCTCTCGCGCGGCCGGGCCTGGACCACCCGGGACGGGAGGCCGCGCTCCTGCTCGGCCGGCAGCTCGGCCTGAGCGAGGCACAGGTGCTCGCCCGCGCGGACGAGACGGTCGCGCCCGGGAAGATCCGCCGGTACCGCGAGCTCGTCTCGCGACGCCGCGACGGTGAGCCGATGGCCTACCTGCTCGGAGAGCGCGAGTTCTTCGGCCGCGCCTTCGCGGTCGACGACCGAGTGCTCATCCCACGGCCGGAGACCGAGCACCTGGTCGAGCTCGCCCTCGAGCTGCCGCTGGGCGACGGAGCCAGGGTGATCGACGTCGGCACCGGATCGGGTTGCCTGGCGGTCACGCTCGCCCTCGAGCGGCCGGCGTGGCGGCTCCTGGCCACGGACGTCTCGGTCGCCGCGCTCGACGTCGCCCGCGGCAACGCCCGCCGACACCAAGTCGCCGAGCGGGTTCACTTCCTCGCCGCCGATCTGACCGCGGCCGTCGACCTGACCGCCTTCGACCTGGTGGTCGGCAACCCGCCGTACGTCGAGGAGGAGGTGGTGCCTCACCTCTCGCGGGACGTGCGCGACTTCGAGCCCCACGTCGCCCTGATCGGTGGTCACGGTGGACTGGAGACGATCGACCGACTTCTCTCGGAGATGACTGCTCTTTCCCCGGGTGGTTGGGCTCTGCTCGAATTCGGCTTCGGACAGGCCGACTCCGTGGCTCTGCTCGCCGAGCGCACCGGGGCTTTCGATCACGTCGAGGTCCGACAAGACCTGGCCGGGATCGAACGGGATGTGGTATTGAGGCGGCACGCCTGAGCGCGGCTTCCGACCGGCGACCTCATGGAAAAGTTCCGCATCACGGGTCCGACGCGTCTGAGCGGGACGGTGCGCGCCGGGGGCGCCAAGAACGCCTCGTTGCCGGCGCTCGCCGTTTCGCTCCTGCTCGACCAGCCGCTGGTGATCGAGGGCGCTCCGAAAGTCCGCGACCTCGAGACGATGCGCCGGCTGCTGGCACATCTCGGAGTCGACAGCCGCTGGGAGGCCGACACGCTGCGCCTCGAGCCCGGCGGCGAGGCCCGTCCCGACGATGCCCCGTACGAACTGGTCAAGACGATGCGGGCCAGCGTGCTCGTCCTCGGTCCGCTGACCGCCCGGCGCGGGCACGCCCGCGTGTCGTTGCCGGGGGGCTGCGCGATCGGCGTCCGCCCGATCGACCAGCATCTGGAGGGCCTGACCGCCCTGGGCGCCGAGGTCCGGCTGGAGCACGGCTACGTCGAGGTACGCGCCCGGCGCCTCGTCGGCACCCGCTTCCGATTCGGCGTGCCGACGGTCACCGGGACCGAGAACCTCATGATGGCGGCGGTGCTGGCCGAGGGCACGACCGTGCTCGAGCGCTGCGCCTGCGAGCCCGAGGTCGTCGATCTCGCCCGGCTCCTGGTCTCGCTCGGAGCACGCATCGAGGGCGCGGGATCGGAGACCCTCCGTATCGAAGGCGTCGCCGCTCTTTCCGGCGGCCGCCACCACGTCATCCCGGACCGCATCGAGGGCGGCACCTACCTGATCGGCGCCGCCCTGACCGGCGGCGACGTCGTTCTGACCGGGTCGCACCCCGAGGATCTGGTGCCGTTGCTCGAGACCCTCTCCGCATGCGGCGCCGAGGTCTCCGTCGACGCCGGCGCCGTGCGCGTCGCGCGGCCGGGACCGTTGCGACCGCGCGACGTCGTGACGGCGCCGTTCCCGGGCTTCGCGACCGATCTGCAGGCCCAGTACGTCGCCCTGATGACGCAGGCCTCGGGCGTGGCGACGGTGATCGAGACGGTGTTCGAGAATCGCATGCAGCACGTCGCGGAGCTGACCCGGATGGGCGCCGACATCCGGATCGACGGACGCGCCGCGAGGATCCACGGTCCTTCCCGGCTCTCCGGCGCCCACGTCATGGCGACGGACCTGCGCGCTTCGGCTTGCCTCGTGCTCGCCGGCGTCGCCGCCGAGGGCGAGACCCTCGTCGACCGCATCTACCACCTCGACCGCGGCTACGAATCGATGGAGTCCAAGCTGCGCGCCCTCGGAGCCCGCGTCGAACGGGTCCGGGACGCCCCTGACGGAGGATCGACGTGAACGACTGCCTGTTCTGCCGCATCGCCGCCGGAGAGATTCCGGCTCGAATCGTGCACTCGGACGAGGACGTGGTCGCGTTCCACGACGTCGCGCCCAAGGCCCCGGTCCACGTTCTGGTGATCCCGCGTCGCCACGTGGCGTCGCTGGCCGAGACCGGCCCCGACGACGCCGCGCTGCTCGCCCGGCTGATGGCGACGGCGGTCGAGCTGGCGCGCGAGCTCACCACGAACGGCTACCGAGTGGTGGTCAACTGCGGCGAGAGCGCCGGACAGTCGGTCTTCCACCTGCACTTCCACCTGCTCGGCGGCCGCGTCTTCAGCTGGCCGCCGGGATGATCCTCGCCGCGGCCCTTCTCGCGCTCGCTCCGGCGCCGCCCGCTCCGGCGACCGTGGCTGCGGCCGCGATCGCCGACGACCCGCGCCCGGCGATCGTCGAGCGGATGGCCGCCGGCCAGGTCCGCATCGCGCTCGACGAGGTCGGCCGCAGGCTCGGCGCCGAGCCCCAGCGCGCTCGCCGCCTCGGTTTGGGACTCCTGCGCGGCGCGCTGCTCGAACAACTGGGCCGCCAGCGCGAGGCGGTCGCGGCGTACGCGGCGGCGCTGTCGTCGAGCTCGGGACTGGAGCCCTGGGCGCGCTGGCGGCTGGCTCTGCTGCAGGACCGCCTCGGACACCCCGAGGTGGCCGCGGGTCTGGTCGCCACTCTGCTCGCCGGGGAACCACCCGACGCCCTCGTCCGACCCGCCCTCGAGCTGCTCCATCGCGCCCTCGATTCCGGGGGGGACTGTCGCCTTCTGGTCAGCGTCCCGCGCGAACGGCTGCCGGCCGATCTGCACCGTCTGCGCGACCTGGTCCAGGCGGACTGCCTGCTGCGCGACCACCGCCGAGACGACGCGGCCCGCATGCTGCGCGAGCTGCTGGGCGACGACACCCGCGACGGTGTGGCCTGGGAGGCCGCGGGCCGCCTCGCCGACCTGCCCGCAGCCGAGGATCCGGCGGTGGCGCGCTTGATCGGAATGACGGCGTTCCACCATCGCGATTTCCTCGGCGCCCTCGCCCAGCTCCGGCGCGGCGCCAGCCTGGCCAACCGATGGTTCGATCCGGGGGGGCGCGAGGCCGCGTACGCGATGGCGCGGTCTCTGTTCTGGCTCGGCCGCTACGACCAAGCGGCCAAGAGCTTCGCGGAGATCGTCCAGGGACCCGGAACGCCCCAGCTCCGGGCCGACGGGCTCTGCCAGCTCGGGCGCAGCCTGGAGCTGGCGGCGCGCCGGGACGACGCCCTGGCGGCCTTCCATCGCTCCCTCGACGACGACGCGGACGGGGAGTGGGCGGGCGCCGCCCTGCTCGGCATCCTGCGCCTCGAAGTCGAGCTCGGTAGCGCGGACCGGGCCCACGCCGACCTCGCCCAGGTCGCCCGCTCCTCGACCCTGCGCCGCGCGACCGCGCGGGGAGCGATCTTCCTGGCGGTGACGGACCTGCTGCGCGGCGACCTCCGACCGGTCCGCAACGACCTCGACACGGCCGCGCGCACGGGAGAGGCGTCGCCCGAGGAGCTCTCGTACTGGCGGGGTCGCCTGGCCGAGGTTCACGGCGACCCGCAGGTCGCCGTGACGCGCTATCTCGACGTCGTGGGACGGGATCCCTATCACCCGTTGGCAGCCGCGGCGCGCCGTCGCCTGGCCGCCCCGAGCCTCCGGGCGGAGGTCGCCCGGCGCCGGATCGCGCTCGCGGCCCGCGGCGATCCGCGCAGCCTCCACGCCGCGGCGCTCCTGCTGGACGAGGGGACCCCGGAGGGGATCCGGGCGCGAGCCCGGGGCGTGACGTCGCTTTCCCACCGGGCGCGCTCGGCGCCCTGGCTCGCCTGGTCCCCGGTCCCGGTGGCCGAGTGGCCGGTCTGGCAGGAGGAGGGGGGCCGGCCCGAGGAGCGGCTCGTCGGCCTGGGCCTGTTCGGCGATCCGGGCAGCGCCGTCAGCCGGCTCTTTCCCGGCTCCGACCTGAGGCTGGGCTTCACCGGCGCCGCCTGCCTGGTCGCCCACGAGACCTCGGTGCACCGGGGGATCGCGATCGCCGAGACCCTGTTCGGCCGCTGCCCGTCCGAGGTGCCTGTCGATTGGGTCGCCCCCGAGCTGCGCCGGCTGCTCTATCCGTTCCCCTGGGCCGCTCTGATCCGTGCCCAGGCGACCGCCTTCGGAATCGATCCCGCCCTGCTGGCCGCGGTGATCCGCGAGGAGAGCCGCTTCGACGCCCACGCCGTCTCGCCGGCGGCGGCCCGGGGCCTGATGCAGCTGACCCTGCAGACCGCCCAGCGGATCGCTCGCGAGACCGGGTTCGGACCCGTGCGCGCCCGCGACCTCGAGCGGCCCGAGGTCTCGATCCCGCTGGGAGCCGCCTACCTGGCCGAGCTCTCGCGGCGCTTTCCCCGCGCCGAGGCCGCCGTGGTGGCGGCCTACAACGCCGGCCCCGACCAGGCCGCGCTGTGGCGCCAGAGCTGCGTCACGGCGGAGCCCGAGGAGTACTTGGCCAAGATCGGCTTCCGCGAGACCCGAGCCTACGTCCTGCGGGTCCTCGAGTCGCGCGAGGTCTACCGGGCTCTCTATGGTGGCGGCGGCCCCTGAACGGAGGCACCGGGCCCGCTCGGCTTGTCCTGGGCGGCACCCTGCAGTAACCTCGGCCGACATGTCGGCCGAGATCCCGGCTTCCGGGGCCCCTTCTCCGGCGCCCCCTCCGGAGCCGGTCCGGGTGATGGTCCCGTCCCGGATCGGGAATCTGGGCGTCGAGTTCGTCCACACCGCGATCACGCGGGTGGTGATCGCTCCGACGGGCACGGAGAAGAAGCTCTTCTACCCCTTCTCGGACTACGAGGACTCGGAGTTCCTCGACGAGGTGTTCGGGCGGATCTCGGAGTACCTCGCGGGTGCCCGCAAGGCGCTCGAGCTGGAATTCGACCTCGGGCCCTCCGGCCTCGACGGCTTCGCCCGCCGGATCCTCAAGGAGACTGGGCGTACCCCGTACGGACGGACGCGTACCTACAAGGAGATCGCCGAGTCGTCAGGCCGCCCGGACGCCTACCGCCAGGTGATGGCCGTGCTGGAGAAGAACCCGCTCCCCCTGCTCGTCCCCTGTCACCGGATCCTGCCCTCGAAACAGGGGGTCGGCAAGTACGTCGGCGGCACGGCCCGCAAGCGCTGGCTGCTCAAGCTCGAGCGCGAGAGCCTGCCGCCGATCGGCTGATCCGCGCCTCAGTCGGCTTCGAGGTCGATCTCGACGGCGACCTCCTGTCCCGAATCGACGACGACCGTCTTCTCGGTGGCCTGGTTTCCCGGCCGGACGACCTGGATCCTGTGCGATCCGGGATCGACGATCAGGCCGGCCCGCAGGCTCGCGAGCTCGCGACCGGTGCCCAGGAAGCGTCCGTCCAGATAGACGGAAGCGTCGTCCGGCTGGACGTGGATCGAGATCCGTCCCGGCTCGGTTCGGGCGTCGACGCCCGACCCGCGGCGCTCGTCCCGCGCCCGCGGCTGCTCCTCGGCTCCACCCAGACGCTGCTCGGCCTGCTGGCGCTGCCAGCGCTCGAGCCGCTCGCGGTCGGCCTGGATCCGGGCGTCGCGACGTTCGTGGCTCTTGGGCCCGATATCGAGCGGATGGGTCGCCTCGCCCTTCTCCATGTCGTCTTCGACGTCGATCACGAGACCGGGATAGATCGTGTACTGCCGCGAGATGGTCTTGTACCCCGGCAGGTAGAACACGACGTCGTAGGTCCCCTTCTCGAGCCACAGGTAGGTCGGGAAGCCGTCGTAGTCGTCCGCGACGCCCAGCTTCTTGCCGTCCACCCAGACCTCGGCCCGCTCGGGGCTGATGTCGACGTCCAAGGCGCCGTAGTCGCCGTAGACCTGGTTCGGGTAGGCGACGGTGTAGCCCCAGCGGGGGCCGTAGCCCCAGGAATCGTAGCCACCCCAGCCACCCCAGCCACCCCAGCCGGACCCCCAGTAGAAGCCCAGCGACGGTCGGACCACCACCGTGCCTCCACCGTGGTAGTGACCGCCCCCGCGGTAGTGACTGCTCCCGTGGCTCTGACCGCCACGGTGGTCGGCCCGGGCCGGAGCCGCGGTCGCGGCGAACCCGGCCAGGATCATCAAGATTGCCATCGAACGTGCGATCTTCACGGCACGCCTCCTCGTTCTCGAACCAGCTCCCGCCAACCCTGGTGCAGCCCCTGGAGGTAATGGTACCGGAGGGACTCCTCCCAGAGCCGCGGCAGCCTCACGGGCCAACTCTGCAACACCCGGACCAGGGCCTCCCGGCGCCGTTGCCGGCCCGCGGCGGGCAGGGGCGGCGGACCGTCCGGACCGAGCCCGAGCAGGCCGCCGAGCTCCGGGTGGCGAAGGTAGAAGACCACTCCGCTGTAGCCTGCGCGCCGCTGGCGCGCGGCGAACCGGTCGAAGTCGGTCGGGTGGTCGTGTGCCGCCCGCGCCGCGGGCTCGTAGACCAGCCGGAGACCCCTCCGGAAGAGGCGCCAGGCGGCCTCGATGTCCTCCCAGGCGGGATCCGGGAACTCCTCGTCGAAACGCTCCTCGAGCAGACGGCGGCGGTCCAGGGAGAGGTTCGAGGTGTAGAAGAAATTGAACGGAACCGCTTCGGGATCCTCGATCAAGGCATAGCCGAACTGGAGGCCGTGCTCGTTGAGATAGTCGAGGAGCGGGGTGCGCCGGATCCGAGCGTGCCACCCGGTATGGCCGAGCACGGCGATCTCGTCCCCACCGCCGCGATCTGCGTGGGCGGAGGCGTGCGCCGCCAGCCATCCCGGCTCCGGCACCGTGTCGTCGCCCAGGAACGCGATTCGACGCCCGCCCGCCGTCGCGACGCCGCGGTTGCGCGCCGCGGCCGGGCCCCGGGCCTCCTGCTCGATCCGGGTCAGCGGCCGCGCCGAGCGCCACGCCCGCAACCGCTCGCGGGTGGCGTCGGACGAGCCGTCGTCCACGACCACGATCTCGAATTCGGGCGCTCCGACCTGCGCGTCGAGAGCCGCCAGAACCTCGAGCAGAACCGGTCCGCGATTGTGCGACGGCACGATCACCGAGAACTCGAAGTCCGCCACGACGGGATCGTACAGGCTGTCCGCCGGTCACCGCGAGGCGCCGCGGCCCGAGTGCGGCCCGGGCCGGTCGATCACCTCGTCGAGCGTCGCCCGCACGAAGCTCAGCTCGCGCGGCAGCCAGGCCTCGAAGCCCGGACTCGCGAACAACTCCTCGTCGCCCGGATAGGTGGGCACGATCCACATCGGGAAGCGCGCGAAGATCTCGCGGTCGGGGCGGCGGCGGCGCAGAGCCAGCCGCCGCCGCTCCGCTTCCAAGGGCTCGAGCGCGTCGAGGAATCCCGCCAGCCCGCCGACCTGGGCCGCGGCCTGCGGATGCCCGAGGCGGACTCCGGCGCCGCCGAGCGGGTCCAACCGGTCGATCCAGCGGCGTAGTCGGGCGCCGACGGCCGAGCGCGCGCGGGATACCGCTCCCCCGCGTGCCACCGGCGGCTGCATCGCCCGCAGCCGTGCCAGGAAGGTCAGGAGGACGACCGGCAGGAGCTGCTCGCGGAATCCGTCCTCGGCGTTCTTCGCGATCGTCAGCAGCGCGTTGCGCTCGAACAGCGCGCCGCGCCGAAACTCGCCCAGCCGGGCGCTGCTGGCGGCCAGCCGATGACGGGCGCAGGCGCGCGGCGCCGCGACGACCCGCTCGCCGCCGGCCCACAGGCGCCAGCCCAGGTCGACGTCCTCGAAGTAGGCGAAGTAGGTGTCGTCGAAGCCGCCGGCGTCGCGGAAGCTGCGACGGCGCACCGAGAGGTTCCCGCCGCAGGCGAAGAGCAGCTCCTCGCCGTCGGCCGGGCAGCGCGCGGCGTCGAGCGGTCGTCCCTGGTCGAGGGCGAAGGCGTGGCCGTCGAAGGTCGCCACTCCGCGTCCGAAGTCGAGGCGGCGGGCGTCCCAGTCGACGAGCCGCCCGGCCACCGCCGCGACGTCGGCCGGCGCTCGGCGCCAGGCCTCGGCGTACTCGGAGAGGAATCCCGGCTCCGGCCTCGTGTCGTTGTTGAGCAGAATCAGGACGTCGCCCGTCGCCGCCTCGGCCAGCCGGTTGTTGCCGGCGGCGAAGCCGAGGTTCTCGCGGCTCTCGACCGCGACGACCTCCGGATGGTGCCCGGCGAGCCAGGCGGCGGTTCCGTCGGTCGAGCCGTTGTCGAGCACCAGGACCTCGACCTCGCAGCCGGCCTCGTCTCGCTGCGCGAGCAGAGCGGGCAGGCACTCCGCGAGATGTTCCCGGCCGTTCCAGCTCACGATCAGGACCGAGAGACGCCCGGCGCCGGAGGCCACGCCTGCCGTCACCGGCGCACCCGTCGCGCGAGCCAACGCCGGAGCCGCCGCCCCAAACCCTCCGCCGGCGCCACGGTCGGCGGCCGGTGGCTGAACCGATCCTTGCTCGAATCGGACTTCGGCTCGGCCAGGAAGGCGACCAGCGGGGCCAGCACGCGTTCCCAGGCGAACTCCGCTGCCAGGCCGCGACCGCGCGCGAGCCGCGCCGCGACCTCGGCGCCGCCGGCGAGGACCTCGGCGAGCGCCCCGGCGAGAGCCCCAACGTCGCCCGGAGGCAAGACCCAGCCCGCTCCGTGCTCGACCAGGAGCCGCGACACCGAGCCTCCGGTCGTCGTCACCGCGGGACAGCCGACGGTGAGCGCCTCGAGGAACCGCGTGCGCATCGCGAGGTCGGTCTCGAGCCCCGGCCGGTGGGTCGCCACCAGGGCGTCGACCTCGCGCAGCAGATCGAAGCGCCGCTCCGCGGGGGTCCAGTCGATGGCCTCGACGCGCCCGCCCCACCAGCCCCGCCGCCGGCACTCCGCCTCGACCTCGGCGAAGCGCCGCTGCGGCGTCGACTCCGGGTTCGGATTTCGCACCACGAGCAGCCGGACGCCGTCGTCGAGACGCTCCAGCGCGCCCAGCACCGGCGTCGGGTCGTACCAGTCGTAGAGACCGCCGAACAGCAGACGGCGCTCGCCGGGCCGGCGCGTGGGCAGCAATGCGCGGTGCGCCGGTGGCGCGGGGTCGAGGCCGAAGGGGACCTGACCGATCAGTCCGGCCAGCTCCGGGTCGTGCGCCAGCCGCTCGGGATGGACCCGGCCCAGCGCGGTGAGAAAACCGAGGTAGAAGAGCCGCTGCTCGGCCGAGGAACAGAGGAAGAAGTCGCCGCGCGACAGCTGCAGCACCCAGCTGGCGTGGTCGTTGCGGTAGGCCTCGAAGCCGAGCGACCCGGCGTAGTGGAAGTTCTCCACCAGCCACGGGTCGTAGAGGTCGACGGCCACCGGCAGACCGGGCAGGGCCGTCAACAGATCGTTGGCCAGCTGGCCCTGCGCCACGACCGCCTGGCGGTCTGCGAACAGCGACGCGAGCGCGTCCGCCCGCCAGGGCCTGACCCGCTCCGGCTCGACACCGCAATCCACGGTCTGCTCGCGCGAGGCCGGCGAGACCAGGACGACGTCGAAGCCGAGAGCCGGCAGGCGTCGCGCGAGCTCGAGGTAGCGGACGCCGATGCCGCCGAGAGCCGGCCGAATCGGCTCGCTCGACAGCAGCGCCACCCGGGTACGGTTCGCCTCGGTCACCGCTCACCGCCAGCGGAGGGCCGCCGGTGACGCCGGCGGAACCGGAACAGATCGATCGCCATGTGGACCGAGTCGCGGATCAGGTGAACGCGGCTCGCCGGGTCGTCGCGCCACTCGACGCCGACCTCGACCACCCGATATCCCAGGCGTCGCGCGAGCCACACCATCTCGACGTCCCAGGCGAACCCGTCGAGGGTCATCTCGCTGGCGAGCCGGCGGGCCGCGCCGCCATCCAGGAGCTTGAACCCGCACTGCGTGTCGCGGATGCCGCGGACGCCGACCGCACGCACGAGGAGGTTGAAGACCTTGCCGGCGATCTCCCGGCGCGCCGGCTGGTGGACGGTGATGCGCGAGCCCGCGACCGCACGGCTCCCGAGCACCACCTCGGCCTCGTGCGACCGGGGCTCGAGCACTTCGAGCTGCTCGATCGGCGTCGAGAGGTCGGCGTCGGAGATCAGGACGCGGTCGCCCCGCTGCGCCGCCAAGCCGGCGCGTACCGCGGCGCCCTTGCCGCGGTTCTCGGGCAGCCGCAGCGTCGTCACGCCCCGCGCCGCGAACCCCTCCGCGACCGCGGCGGTCGCGTCCCGGCTGCCGTCGTCGACCACGATCACGCCGCTCGTGCCCGGCCGCTGCGCGAGGTAGTCGAGCACCGTCCGGAGCGTCGCGCCGAGGCGCACCTCCTCGTCGTACGCCGGGATCACGACCACGAGGTCCAGGCGCGCCACCGTCAACCGTCCCGATCCGTCCCGTCCGGGCCCAGCTCCCGGATCCGGTGTCCGACTCCGAAGGGACCGGGATCGTAGTGGGCGCCGACCACGCTGAAGGCGCTGCGGATCTCGCGCCGGTCGTAGACGTGCAATCCGTTCTCGTCGAGCAGGAGGACCTCGAGATGGAACCGCCCCTTCTGGTAAGGCAGGTGGGGGATGTCGAAGCAGACCCGGTAGCTGGCTTGCCCGGTCAACGGCTCCTGCCCGGTGTACAGCGTGCCCAGCGACGAGACCAGGACACCGTCCTCGCTCTGGAACTGCGCGCCGACGTGGAACCGCGCCTCGGGACGGCTCGTCTCGAAGCCGACCTGGAGCCGGAACGGACCCCACGGGGCGTAGGTCGGCGGGTCGCCCTGGCCGTCGAGCTGCCGGATCTCGATGATGCGGGCGGGCCCGTGGGTCGCCTCCTGGAACTCCGCCCGCCGCGCCGACGTCGTCCGTCCGGACTCGCCGTCCGCCTGTTTGGCCGCGACGAAGCGCTCATAGTCACGCACGACGTCGGCGGTGCGGCCCAGCGCCGCGATCTCGCCGCCGCGCAGCCACAGGGCCTTCTCGCAGAAGGCCGAGACCAGGTACAGGGCGTGCGAGCAGAACAGGAGCGTGCCGCCGGCCTCCACGAAGGCCACCATGCGGTCCATGCTCTTCTTCTGGAAGTAGCTGTCCCCGACCGAGAGGGCTTCGTCCACGATCAGGACGTCCGGGTCGACCTGCGTCGCGATCGAGAAAGCCAGCCGGACCGACATGCCGCTCGAGTACTCGCGCACCGGACGGTCGATGAAGTCTCCGATCTCGCTCCACGCGACGATCTCCGGCTCGCGCTCGCGGATCTCCTGCTCGGTCAGTCCCAGCAGCGCGGCGTTGAGCCGGATGTTCTGCCGCCCGGTGAAGTCCGGGTGGAACCCCGCGCCGAGCTCCAGGATCGCCGCCACGCGTCCCCGGACCTCGACCTCGCCCGCGCTCGGCTGGGTCACCCCGGCGAGGAGCTTCAACAGCGTGCTCTTTCCCGCTCCGTTCTCGCCGATGACCGCGAGGCCCTGCCCCGTCCGCTGCTCGAAGCTGACCCGCGACAGGGCGCGGAAGAGTCGGTGGCGCGGGCGCCCGGTGATCCATTCCAGGATCCGGGCGCCGGGACCCGGGAACAGCCGGTAGTCCTTGGTCAGCTCGCGCGCGGTGACCGCGATGTGCGCTTCGCCGCTCATAGTTCGTCGGCGAAGCCGGCGGCCAGCCGCCGGTAGACCGCCGCCCCCAAACCCAGGACCGCTGCCGCGCCCACGCACAGGCCGGCGATCGCGACCGGCGTCGGCGGGTCGCCGGAGATGAGGAAGCTGCGGTACAACCCGACCACGGTGGTCAGGGGATTGAGCGCGAGCCAGCCCCGCAGCGACGCCGGAACCAGTCCCACGGGGTAGACGATCGGCGTGACGTAGAACAGCGCCGAGAGCACCAGGGTGACGGCGTGGACGACGTCGCGGACGTAGACCTGGAGCGCGGCCACGAGCAGGGCGACACCCGAGGTCAGGGCGAGCTGTCCCGCGAGTCCGATCAGGAGCCAGCCGGCGTGCAGCGGCGCGATCTCGCCGCGCACCCCCTGGATGGCCGCGAACAGGCCGAGAGCGATGACCGAGTGGATCAGCGCCGCGATCACCGCGGACCACACCAGGACCTGGCTCGGGAAGCGCATCTTCTTGACCAGATGCGAGTTGTCGACGATGGCGGTGGCGCCGCGCGAGACCGCTTCCTGAAACGCGATCCACGGCACGAGGCCCGCGAACAGGAACGCCGCGAAGCTCGAGGTGCGCTCGCCGACGAGCGGAATCCTGAGGATGATCGAGAAGACGAGGCTGAACAGCGCGAGCTGCCAGAGCGGGTAGAGGAAGGCCCACAGAAACCCGAAGAGCGAGCCCGTGTAGCGGCTCCGGAGGTCGCGCAGGACCAGCTCGCGCAACAAGAAAGAGGTCCGGTTCACGCCGTCCCGCCCTCGGCCGTCAGGCCGCTCGAGGTCGGCCGCGCGTCGAGCACCCGGGCGCCGGCCGCGCTCCAGGCCGCGGCCAGCCCGGCCCGCGCATCGGGCGGGCAGAGCACCGCCAGGCTGCCCCCGCCGCCGGCGCCGCAGGCCTTGCCGCCCCACGACCCGCGGGCGCGGGCGAGCTCGAGCAAGGACTCGATCTCCGGCGTCGAGATCCCGTCCGCCAGCCCGCGCCGGGCTTCCCACTCCGCGGCCATCAGGGATCCCAGCCGCGGCCAATCGGCCGCCGTCAGCGCCGCCCTCGTCTCGACCGCGACGTCGCGGATCGCGTCGAACCGCGCGATGACGTCCCCCTCGCCGTCCAGGCGACGACGGACCACCTGCCAGTTCTGCCCCGCCGAGAAGTGGCTGCTGCCGGTGTACGCGACCACCAGACACTCTCCGAGCGCGTCGAGATCGACCTCCAGCCGCGCCAGCCGCTCCCCCCGGGGCGATGCTCGAGGACGAGCGCGCCGCCGAGCTGGGCGGGGAAGTGGTCCTGCCGCCCCGTGGGCAGCCCCATCAGCCGCGCCTCGAGATCGCGTGCGACCGCCGCGCGCTCGTCGGCGGTCCGCGCCAGAGAGCCGTGGCGCGCCAGCTCCGCGGCCGCGAGCAGCGCGACCGTCAAGGCCGAGCTCGCCCCGAGACCGGCACCTGGAGGCGAGGCGCTCGCCAGCTCGAGGTCGCACGGACCCAGCTCCTCGGCCTCGACGACGAGCGCGGCCAGCGAGGTCCGGGGGTCGTCCGCCAGCTCGCGCGCCTCCCGCACCTCGGTCTCGGCGTCGCCCTGGCGCACTCGATAGCCGTCGCGGCGTGGCACCAGAGCCACGTGGACGGGCACGTCCACGGCCACGTTGACCGTGGACGCGCCGGGATGCAGGAGCCCGAGGGGCCAGATGTCGAGGGTACCCCCTGCCAGGTCGACCCGGCATCGGGCGGTGACGCGGATTCCGGACACCGAGCTACTTGCGGGCGCGGACCGCGCTGCCCGCTGTCGCGACTCGCGTCGGGTCGACGCCTCCGTCCGCGCCTGGGGGAACGTACGGCCGCCCGCTCTCCAGACTCGCGTCCATGTCCGCGCGGACCGCCTGGAAATCGGCCTGGAGGGCTCGGGACAGCGGCTCCGCCGGCACGCTGGTGATGCGCAGCGGATCGATCCAGGTGCCGTGGTGCTGGACCCGGTAGTCGAGGTGCGGCGCCGTCGCCAGCCCGGTCTGGCCGACGTAGCCGATCAGGTCTCCCTGGTGCACCCGGACGCCGGGCCGGACGCCCTGGGCGAACCGCGACAGGTGCATGTAGCAGGTCAGATAGTCGTTCGGGTGACGCACCTTGACCACCCGCCCGCCGCCGCCGTCCCAGCCGACGAAGACCACGTTGCCCGAGGCGGTGACCCGAACCGGCGTGCCCGCGGGGGCTCCGTAGTCGACGCCGTGGTGGGGACGAAAGACGTGCAGGATCGGATGGAAACGGCGGTTGGTGAACCGCGACGTGATGCGGGTGAAGGGAACCGGGGCGCGCAGGAACATCTTCTGCAGCGGTCGGCCCTCCGCGTCGTAGAAGCCCTGGTCGCGGAAGCGGTACGCCGACCAGGACGGGCCGCCTTCGTGGCCGTAGGTCAGAGCCAGCACCCGGCCGAGGCCGCGGTACGAGCCCTCGATCCAGGTCTCTTCGAACAGGACCCGGAAGACGTCGCCGGTCCTCAGGTCACGGCTGAAGTCGAGGTCCCACTGCAGGACGTCGGCCATTGCGTAGGCCAGGACCGCGTCGCCGCCCGCGCGCTCGATCGACTCCTCGAGCGAGCCGTTCAGGCTCCCCGAGAGCGAGCGCACACGGGTCTCGCGGCGGTACTCGCGGAACACCGGCGCCCAGGCGCCGGTCCCGGCCGAGCCGTAGGCCGCGCGCGTGAGCGAGAGCTCGCCGCGCTCGGTGAGCGCGAGATCGAAGCGCTCGAGATCCCCGTCGTCGCCGTGGAAGGCCGACCAGCGCGCGCCCGGGCGCAGTTGTCTGAGATCGACGAAGCGCCGCGCCGCCTCGGCGGCATCGTGCACCTCCGGCGGCGTCAGGCCGAGATCCGAGAGGACTCCGCCCAGGGTCTGTCCGCTCTGGAGGACTCCGGAGCCGTCGGGTTCGGCGGAAGTCCGCCCCGGGCGTCCCCGCGCCGGCCCGATCGCGCCGAGGGTGCGCAGGGTGGCCTCGGGATGGATCGCCGCGTTTTCCAGCGCCGAAGGAGCGACCGCGCTGCGATCCCAGGGCGCGACCAGGACGACCACCAGGGCGAGGAAGCCGCCGAGAGGGAGACCCAGGCGCGAAAGGATCGTACCCCCCCGAATCGGCCAACGCATCGCCCCTGAAGCCTCCTCGAAACGAGTTGTCGATGGACCGGCAAGTGCCGATTGGCGGTGAATATACCGGTCCCGACCGCCGGTGTCCACCGGCGGAGCCTCTCCGGGCGCGGCCCGGAGCCCTCAGTCGAAGGCTTGGTGGAGCGTGGCGTCGGGGTCGGTGGGGAGCTTGCCCTGGTAGCGCGCCGTGCCGTCGCGGAAGACCACCAGGCCGGGCAGCGTGGTCACCGCGTGAGCCTTCGAGAACTCGCCGTCGCGATCCAGGAACACGGGCGCCGAGAGCTTCTTGTCGCGCAGGAACTCGCGCACCGCCGCCGGCTCCTCCTGGAAATCCACCGTCACGATCCGGGCCTTGTTCCCCCAGCCACGGGTGAGCGCGTTGACCCGCTCGGCGATGTCGCGGCAGCGCGGCGACCAGGAGGCCCAGACGACGACCACGACGTCGCCGCGCGCCAGGTCGGCCCCGGTCAACTGTCCGCCGTCCAGACCGGGGAGCCGGAAGTTCTCGGCGGCGTTCGCGGCGAGCCCGAGCAGCAACGCCGTCGCCACGGCGACGCCGGCGGCGAGCACCGGGCGATGGGTACGACGAGCCCGACCGGATCGCTTCATGACACCCTCCGTCCTTGCCTCTTCATCCTACGCGCCGCCCTCGCCGCCGAGCAGTCCGCGGATCCGGGCCGCCAAGTGACCGGGCGCCGGCTCGCGCCGGCAGCGGCTGCGCACCAGCAGGACCGCGCGCTCGATCCGTCCCGCGCGCTCGCGGCACTCCGGGCACTCGTCCAGGTGCCGCTCCAGCGCGGCCACGGGGAGCGCCTCGCGCTCGCGATCGATCCAGAGGAACACCACCCGGCGGGCTCGACAACATCCCATTTCGGCTACTCCGCCCTCCCGGCTATCGCGCTTGCGCGCCCGACGTCCCGGGCTCCACCGCCAGGAATTGCAACGGCTCCCGGCGGGCTGGCATTCCCGGTGTTTCCGTCATGCGGCCCCGGCGCGGCTGCGCCGCTTGGCCGGCTGCTCGTCCGGCTGCAGGTAGTTGTGGCTGCGCGCGTACCGCAGCAGAGCCGCCTCCAGGAGCTTGCGCCCGCGGTAGAGCCGGCTCATGACGGTTCCCACGGGGACGTCCAGGATCTCGGCGATCTCCTTGTAGGAGAAGCCCTCCAGGTCGGCCAGCACGACCGCCATGCGGTAGTCCGGCGGCAGGTCGTCGAGCGCCCGTTGGACGTCCTGGTCGAGCGCGCTCTCGAGCGCCTGCTGCTCGGGGTCCTTGATGCGCCCCGAGCCCTCGGGACGCACCTGGGACTCGAAATTCTCCTCGATGGCGGCGAAATCGCTCTCCGGCGGGACGTTCTGGCGTCGCCGGTACTCGTTGATGAAGGTGTTCTTGAGGATCTTGAACAGCCACGCCTTGAGATTGGTGCCCGGCGTGAACTGCTCGAAGCTCCGGTACGCCTTGAGGTAGGTCTCCTGCACCAGGTCCTCGGCGTCCTCGGAGTTGCGGGCGAGCCGGTAGGCGGTGTTGTAGAGCGAGTCCAGGTAGGGCAGCGCCAGCTGCTCGAACTCCCTGCCGTCGATCTTGCCCTCGCGTCCGCTCATCGTCGTCCCGCCGTCCGGCGTCGGTCGTCCGCCTCCGTCTTCGTTCCCCCTCATCTTACGCAGGTTCGGTGCCAGGCGGACGCCCCGGCCGCCGGCCGTCGGGGTGACGCTTCGTGACAGAATGCGCCGGATCGCCACGGTGAGCTCCCCGAATCCGCACCCCCCGAGTCGCGAGCGACTCTGCGAGCTCGTCGACGCCCTCGACGGACAGCCCGTTCTGATGCTGGCCGACCTGGTCGCGGACCGCTTCGTCTACGGCGTCCCGAAACGGATCAGCCGCGAGGCGCCGGTGCTGATCCTGCGCTGGGAGGGGGATTCCGTGGCTCCGGGCGGCGGTGCCAACGCCGCCGCCAACGTCCGCGCCCTGGGCGGCCGACCGTTGCCGGTCGGTTGCGTCGGCGACGATTCGGCCGGCCGCGAGCTGCTCGCCTCCTTCGCGGCGGCGGGGATCCCGACCGAGGGCGTGCTCGTGCGGTCGAATTGGCGCACGCCGACCAAGACCCGGATCCTCGCCGGCTTCCCCTCCGGCATCAAGCAGCAGGTGGTGCGGTTCGATCGCGAGGAGATCCTGCCGGTCTCGGCCGCCGAGCGCGCCGAGCTCGCCGCGCGGCTGGCGGCGCTGGCCGGCCGAGCGCGGGTCGCGGTCCTGTCCGACTACGGTTACGGCGCCGTCCTGCCGGAGCTGCTCGGCGACGTCCGGCGGGCTCTCGCTCCCGAGTCCACCGTGCTCGTCGACAGCCGGTTCCGGCTCGGCGACTTCCGGGGAGCGGACGGCGCGACGCCCAACGAGGAGGAGGCCGAGGCGCTTCGCGGCGGCCCGCTCGACGCCGGCGACGGGATCGACGCCGCCGGCCGCGAGCTGCGCGAGAGGCTCGCCGCGCGCTTCGTCCTCGTCACCCGCGGCAGCTTCGGAATGGTGCTGTTCGAGGCCGGCCGGTCGGCCCACGTCCCGGTGCACGGCACCGATCAGGTCGCCGACGTCACCGGGGCCGGCGACACCGTCATCGGCGCCTTCGCCCTCGCCCTGGCCGCCGGCGCCTCGCCGCTCGAGGCCGCGCTGCTCGCCAACTACGCGGGCGGCGTGGTGGTGATGAAGACCGGGACCGCGACGCTCACGCGCGACGAGCTGCGCACCGCCGTCGCGTCCGACGACCGTCCCCTGACGGAGCTTCGATGGGCGAGGTCCTGAGCGTCGACGAGCTCGTCGAGCGAATCGCCGGCCTGCGCGCCACGGGCCGGACCGTGGCTTTCGCCAACGGCCACTTCGACCTGCTCCACGTCGGCCACCTCCGCTACCTCGCCGCCGCCAGAGCCGAGGCCGACGTGCTCGTGGTCGGAATCAACGACGACGACTCGGTGGCCCGTCTCAAGGGCGCCGGCCGTCCGATCGTCCCGGCCGCCGAGCGCGCGGAGCTGATCGCGGGCCTCGTGCCCGTGGATTTCGTCGTCGTGTTCGAAGGCGATTCCCCGGCGCCCCTCATCCGGCGCCTCGAGCCGGACGTCCACTGCAAGGGACCCGACTACGGCACGCCCGAGAGCGTGCCCGAGAGCGCGGTCGTGCGCGGCTACGGTGGACGCACCGCTCTGGTCGGCGATCCCAAGGACCACGCGACGACCGACCTGATCGCGCGGGTCAAGGCCCTGCCGTGAGGCGACCGGATCCGCCGTCCCGGGTCCTGCTGGTCCGGACCAGCGCCCTGGGCGACATCGTGCACGCGCTGCCGGTGCTCGCCGCTCTCAAGCGGTCGCTGCCGCAGGTCTCGGCCGCCTGGGTGGTGGACGAGGCCTTCGCTCCGCTGCTCGAGGGGCACGGCCTCGTCGACCGGCTCTTCCCCGTTCCCCTCCGGAGGTGGCGTCGCGGCGGTACCGGCAGGTTGCGGGAGCTGGCGCGGTTCGCCGCCGAGCTGCGCGCTTTCCGGGCCGACGTGGCGCTCGACCTGATGGGCAGCCACAAGGGCGCCCTGCTCGCGCGGCTCTCGGGTGCACCGCTGCGGGTCGGCGCCCGCCGCCGGGACCGACGCGAGCCATCGAGCGCGATGTGGATCAACGTGCCGGTGGCGGTCGCCGGCGACCACGCCGTCGACCGCGGGCTGGCCCTCCTCGACGCCCTGGGACTGCCGCGCGAGCCGGCCGACTTCGCTCCCGGGATGCTGGTCTGCGGGCGCGACCGGCGGGTCGCGGGCACGCCGGTGTTCATCCATCCCGGCGCCGCCTGGGGCAACAAGCGCTACCCGCCCGAGCTCTGGGGCCGGGTGGCGTCGCGGCTCGCAGAGCGCCTCTCCCGCCCGGTGCTGGTCGGCGCCGCCCCGGGCGAGGAGCCGCTCGCGGACGCCGTCGTCGCGGCGAGCCGGGGAGCCGCCCGGCGCCTCGACGCCCCCGACCTCCACGCGCTGGCCGGAGCCATCCGGAGCGCCGCGGTGGTGCTGGCGGGGGACACGGGTGCCACCCACCTGGCCCACGCCCTCGGGGTGCCCGTCGTGGCCGTCCACGGCCCGACCGACCCGGTCCTCCACGGCCCCTACGGGCACCCCGAGACCGCGGTGGTCCGGCGCCTCGAGTGCAGCTTCTGCCACCAACGGATGGACGAGCCCAAGGCCTGCCTGCTGGGGGTCGATCCGGCCGCCGTGGCGGCCCGGGCGGAGAGCGCGGTTTGCGTTTGACCGCTTTTTCCGGGCGCTGCTACACTCGCTCGCGTCTCACGCCAGATCCGGTTCGAGCGCGGACGGCCACACGGCGGCGCGCCCGCCGGAATCGCTGCGGGAGCAAGTGACCATGAGCAACCGCCTCGGAGACGTTCTCGTCCGCGCCGGGAAGATCAACTCCCAACAGCTCCAGGAGGGCCTCGCCTTCCAGAAGGAGAAGGGGGGGCGGATCGGTTCGGCGCTGGTCAAGCTCGGGCTGATCTCCGAGAAGGAGCTGGTCGAATTCCTCTCCCAGCACTTCGGGGTTCCCGCGATCGACCTCGCACGGGTGGACGTGGACGAAGGCGTGATCAAGATCGTCCCCGCGGACGTCGCGCGCAAGTACATGATCCTCCCGGTGGCCAAGGTCGGCGCCAAGATCACCCTGGCCATGATCGACCCGACCAACGTGTTCGCCATGGACGACGTCAAGTTCATGACCGGATACAACGTCGAGCCGGTGGTGGCCTCGGAGACGGCTCTGCGGGTCGCGATCGACCGCTACTACGGCTCGACCCACGCCATCGAGCTCAAGAAGGTCATGGAGGACCTGACCACCGAGCCGCAGTCCGACGCCTCGCTCGAGGTCCTCGACGAAGAGCAGGACCTCGACCTCGACACCCTCGAGAAGGAATCGGAGGAAGCGCCGGTCGTCCGGCTCGTCAACATCATCCTGACCGACGCCATCAAGCGCGCCGCCTCCGACATCCACATCGAGCCCTACGAGAAGGACTACCGGGTCCGGTACCGGATCGACGGTCTGCTCTACGAGATGATGCACCCGCCGCTCCGGCTGCGCGAAGCGATCACCAGCCGCATCAAGATCCTGGCCAAGCTCGACATCGCCGAGAAGCGTCTGCCGCAGGACGGCCGGATCAAGATCAAGACCCGGATCCAGGAGCGAATCAAGGACCTCGACTTCCGCGTCTCGGTGCTGCCGACGATCTTCGGCGAGAAGATCGTCCTCCGGCTCCTCGACAAGGACAACTTGATGTTGGACATGACGAGGCTCGGCTTCGAGGTCGACTCGCTTCGTCGCTTCGAGCAGGCGATCCTCAAGCCCTACGGCATGGTGCTGGTCACCGGGCCGACCGGATCCGGCAAGACCAACACGCTGTACTCCGCGCTGCAACGGATCAACACCGCCGACGTCAACATCATCACCGCCGAGGACCCGGTCGAGTTCAATCTCCCGGGCATCAACCAGGTCCAGATGAAGGAGCAGATCGGGCTCAACTTCGCCGCCGCTCTGCGCTCCTTCCTGCGCCAGGATCCGAACATCATCCTGGTGGGCGAGGTCCGCGACTTCGAGACCGCAGAGGTCGCGATCAAGGCCGCCATGACCGGCCACCTCGTGCTCTCGACGCTGCACACGAACGACGCGCCGTCCTCGATCAACCGGTTGATGAACATGGGCATCGAGCCCTTCTTGGTCGCCACTTCGGTGCACCTGATCGTGGCCCAGCGGCTGGTGCGCCGGATCTGCGGCTCGTGCAAGGAACCGGTCGAGCTGCCGGCGGCGGCGATGACCAACATCGGGTTCTCGGAGAAGGAGCTCAAGTCGCTCAAGCTGTTCAAGGGCCGCGGCTGCGACCGGTGCAGCAACACGGGCTACAAGGGCCGTGTCGGTCTCTACGAGGTCATGGAGGTCGGCGACGAGGTGCGGGAGCTGATCCTCTCCGGCGCCTCGGCGGTCGAGCTGCGCACCAAGGCGATCGAGCACGGCATGATTTCGCTCCGCGCGTCCGGACTGCAGAAGATCCGCGACGGCGTCACGACCCTCGAAGAGGTGGTTCGCGAGACCGTCACCTGACGGCGCGCCGGGCGGCCCGGAACCGGGTAGCGTGCGCAAGCTCCTCGTCTTCGGCTTTCTCTCGACGCTGCGACGGATCGCGCGGATCTTCTACCGCCGCGAAGTGGGCTGGATCGGGGACCCGCCGCCGGACCGCTGGGAACGGCTCCGGGTCGTCTGCCTCCTCCACCACACCAGCTTGTTCGAGTGGCTCTACATCGCCGTGGTACCGTCGCGGTTCGTCTGGCGCATCGCCTGCCACGGCGTCGCCCCCGCCGCCGAGAAGACGCTCCGGCGCCCGTTGGTGGGCCTGTTCTTCAAGTGCCTGGCGGCGCACGTGGTCTCGATCTCCCGCGAGCGCGACCACACCTGGCGCGACGTGCTCGGCCGGATCGACCCCGACTCGATGGTCGTCATCTTGCCGGAGGGCCGGATGATGCGCCGCAACGGGCTCGACGGCGACGGCCGGCCGATGACGGTACGGGGCGGCATCGCGGACATCCTGGAGGCGATTCCCGAAGGCCGCATGCTGGTCGCATACTGCGGCGGGCTGCACCATGTCCAGGCGCCCGGCGAGCGCCTGCCGCGGCTGTTCCGGACCCTGCGGATGAACCTCGAGCTGATCGACATCGCTACCTACCGCGAAGAGATGCGCCGCGGCGGCGCCTCGGACGCCGCGTTCAAGCGCGCCGTCGTCTCCGACCTCGAGTCGCGCCGCGACCGGAACTGCCCCACCGACGACAATCTCGGCCAGGCCGCCCGTCTCGAGGACGTCCCCACCTCCGACGCCGCCCGCTGACCGCGTGGCTCAGGCCCGCGAGTTCCAGGTCACGTCCGGCCGCCCTGCCCGCCGGTTGACCGCGCGCGCGAGGACGAAGAGGGCGTCCGAGAGGCGGTTGAGGTAGGGCAGGTCGGACGCGCCGACGGCCTCCTCCCGGGCCAGCGCGACCAGCAGCCGCTCGGCGCGCCGGGCGACCGTGCGCGCGAAGTGGAGCGCCGCGGCCGCCGGCTCGCCTCCGGGCAGGACGAAGTTCTCGAGCGGGGGCAGGTCGGCGTTGAAGCGGTCGATCAGCGATTCGAGCTCCGCGACGTGACGCGGCTCGATCCGCGGCACGGGATGCGCCGTCTTCTCGGCCTCGGGCACGCACAGGTCGGAGCCGAGGTGGAAGAGGTCGTTCTGGATCCTCGCCAGCGCGCCGTCGATCTCCGCCGGTGGCGCGGCGGCCCGGGCCATGCCGAGCGTCGAGTTGAGCTCGTCGACGGTGCCGAAGCACTCGATCCGCAGCGCGTCCTTCGGGCGCCGGCCGCCGAAGCCGAGCGCAGTGGTGCCGTCGTCTCCGGTGCGGGTGTAGATCCGGGTCAGCCGGGGCATGGTCGGTCCGGGGGAGATTCTACCCGGCGCGATGTGTCAGGATCCTGCGCCGTGGGAGCGCTCCGCCGCAGCACCGGCCTGATCGTCGCCGTCCTCCTGGTGGCCGGCTGTGCCAGCGTGCGCGAGGCGGGACGCGAACGCATCCAGGGCGACCGCGGGGGCGTGCGGGTGGCCGTCTACCAGGACGACGACGCGCGCGCCGCCGGACGCCGCGTCCACGGCGCGATCGCCGGCACCCTGGAGCTGCGCGAGCGGCAGGGCTGGGTCCCGGTCTTCCGCAGCCTCGATTCCTCCTGGACCGTCGCCGGCCTCGCCCCGGGCCGCTACCGGGTGCGCTTCGACGAGGCGCTCGATTCCGAAGGGCGCGTCGAAGGGCTCGAGCGCCCCGTCCGCGACACGATCCAGGTCAAGCCGGGCGAGATCGTCAAGGTCGAGGTCATCCTCGACCATGTCTCGCCGGCCATGGTCGCGGCCGGAGCCGCTGCGGTGGTCGTCGCCGCCGTGCTCCTGCACGAGTGGCTCGACGACTTCGACCTGCCGACTCCGCCGGCCCCGCCAGGCTGGGCGCTGGAGACCGCCTTCTATGTCACCCTCGACCTCGCCGACGACCACCCCGCGTGGGTGCCCCGCGAGCGCGCGCCGCAGGTCACCTCGCATTTCCCGCGGCAGGACGACCGGGTGGCCGCCGAGCGGGTTCGGGTCGTCTACTCGCTGTCCGAGCCGATCGATCCGGCGCGCTTCGGGCCGGATGCGGTGACCGTCGAGGCCGAGGACGGGACCGAGATCCCCGGCCAGGTCGAGTGGGATCCGAAGCACTGGTGGGTGATCTGGACCCCGGACGACGACCTGCCGGCGGGCTCCCGCTTCACCGTCGCCCTCCACGCCGAGGATCTGACCGACAGCGACGGCCTCCCTCTGGACCGGGACGCGACCTTCGAGTTCTCGACCGCCCCCTGACGGGCCGTGGCCGCTAGAATCGGGACGTGAGCGCTCCGAGGTCCCCCGGCAAGGCTCCCCGAACCGACCGTCCGGGCGCGACGCCCGCCGTGCGCTCCCCGGCCGGCCGCCGCGGCCCGCTCGCCTTCTACGACCGCTTGCGCGACCGGATGCTGGTCGCCGCCGAACGCCACAACCAGCGCTTCGGCAAGCCGGCGGTCGAGGCCCTGCTGCTGGTTCCGGACGTCTTCATCCTGCTCGTCCGCCTGTCGCTGGACCGCGAGGTTCCGGCCGAGGCCCGGGCCCTGATCGGCGGCGCTCTCGCCTACTTCATCCTGCCCGTGGACCTGTTCCCCGAGGCCATCGTCGGGCCGGTGGGCTACCTCGACGACCTCGTCCTCGCGGCAGCGGTCCTGTCGCAGGCGCTGGGCGGGGAGCTCGAGCCGTACGCCCGCAAGTACTGGAACGGCGACCAGGAGCTGCGTCAGACCCTCCACGACATCGCCGGCAGCGCGCAGTCCCTGCTCGGACGCGACCTCTACCGGCGGATTCAGCGCACGCTCGCCAAGCGCGGGGTGCGGGTCAGGGAGTAACCCGGGCCGTCCTCCATCTCGACAGGGCCTCGAAGAGCTCGCGCACCGATGCGAACTCGGGACCGGGGAAGTTGTCCGGATGCTCCCAGAGCTCCGTCATCCCGCGGTCGCCCCAGGCTTCGTAGACCGCGACCTTGAGCATCAGCTGCAGCTTGTCGCAGGCGCGCACGAAGCGGGCGTCCGGGGACTCGCCGCGACGATAGTCGTCGTAGAGCTCGAGCGCCCGCCCGTCGGCCGGCGCCAGGATCTCGCCCACGGCGCGCCGCTCCGCCGCGTGCTTGACGTCTTCGCCGAAGTAGCCCGTCGCGGTGCGCGGGAGATCGCCCGTCCGGAGCTCCGCCAGATCGTGAACCAGCGCCATCTCCACGACCCGGCCGCGATCGACGGTCGGCTCCCGCGCAGCGAGCAGCCACGCCACCATCGCGAGCTGGTACTGGTGCTCCGAGACCGACTCCGGATCGCGGACTCCGCGCAGCAGGAAGCCGGTGCGCGGCAGCCGGTCGAGCGACTGCAGCTCGAGGAGGAGGTCGAGGACGTCCCGCCGACCCGCCACCCGGGCCGGACCTAGCGCGGCCAGGCCGAGCCGGCGCCGAGCCAGCCGCGCGACATGTAGTCGGACATGGTGATCGCGAACAGGATGAGCAGGAAGAAGACGCCGCCCATGGCCACGAGCGGGATCATGCGCGTCGAGTACTTGACGTGCATGAAGAACAGAACGACCAGGCTGGCCTTGACAATGGCGATGCCGATCATGACCACGTTGTTGAAGGGGCCCATGTCGACGAAAGCCGCGGCGACCGTCGAGAGCGTGAAGAAGACCAGCGCCGAGAAGACCGCGAGGTAGATCTTGACCGGGACGACGTGGTGACCGGACATGCTCAGGCGCCTCCGTGGTAGTGCCGGCCGATCAGGTAGAGGAGTGGGAACAGGAAGATCCAGATGATGTCGACGAAGTGCCAATAGAGCCCGAAGTTCTCGACCGGGTTGTAGTAGCTGGCGTCGTACTTCCCCTTCACCGCTCCGGTCAGGATCCAGGCCAGCAGCCCGATGCCCACGATCATGTGCAGCGCGTGCATCCCCGTCATCGCGAAGTAGAGCGAGAAGAACATCTCGGTGTGCCCGCCGGAAGCGCCCGGGTAGTGGAAGTGCGGGCCGGGGATCAGGTGATGGTGCCATTTGGCGCTGTACTCGAAGTACTTGATGACCAGGAACGTGAAGCCCAGGACGCCGGTCCCGATCAGATACCGGATGAGGTGCTTGCGCCGGCTCAGCTGCGCAGAGTGCACCGCCATGGCCATGGTCAGCGAGCTCCCGATCAGGACCAGCGTGTTGAGGGTCCCCAGCCGGATGTCGAGCTCGTGGCTGCCGGCCGCGAAGTCCATCGGGTAGCGCCAGCGGTATAGCAGGTAGGTCATGAACAGTCCGCCGAAGAACATGACCTCCTGGACGAGGAAGAACCACATCCCCAGCGTCGCTGACTCCCGCTGCTGCTCCAGCGAGTCGAAGTGGTGCGCGAGATGCGCAGTCTGGCTCTGGGACACTCGCCGGCTCCTCGCTTCAGTGGGCCCGGGTTCCGGCCAGGCCGTAAGCTTCGCCGTGCACGCTCGTACCGGCGTAGTCGTACGCCTCTTCCGTGACGACGGGGGTCTCGTGGAAATTGTGCTCGGGCGGCGGCGACTCGATCGTCCACTCCAGACCCTTCGCCCGCCACGGGTTCTTGCCCGCCAGCTTGCCGTACTTCAGGGACCAGAGCAGATAGCACGCCGGCAGCAGGAACCCGAGCCCGAGCACCGAGGCGCCCGCCGAGGACAGGACATTGAGCACCTGGAACTCCGGCGGATACTCGTGGTAGCGCCGCGGCATGCCCATGTAGCCGAGCAGGAACTGCGGGAAGAAGGTCAGGTTGAAGCCGACGAAGATGAGCAGCGCCGCGATCTTGCTCCAGAACGCGGAGTAGAGGCGTCCGGTGATCTTCGGCCACCAGAAGTGCAGCCCGCCGAGGTAGCCCATGATCGCCCCGCCCACCATGACGTAGTGGAAGTGGGCGACCACGAAGTAGGTGTCGTGGACGTGGACGTCGAATCCCAGCGTGCCGAGGAAGACCCCGGTCAGTCCGCCGATCGTGAACAGGCCGATGAACCCCAGCGCGTAGAGCATCGGGGTCTCGAACGACACCGATCCCTGATAGAGCGTGAACGACCAGTTGAAGACCTTGATCGCGGACGGGATCGCGACCAGCATCGTCAACAGCGAGAAGATCGTCCCGGCGTAGACCGACTGGCTGGAGACGAACATGTGGTGGCCCCAGACCAGGAAGCCGAGCACCGCGATCCCGATCGACGCGAAAGCGACGAAGTGGTAGCCGAAGATCCGCTTGCGCGCGAAGGCCGAGATCAACTCCGAGACCACCGCCATCGACGGCAGGATCATGATGTAGACGGCCGGGTGGGAGTAGAACCAGAACAGGTGCTGGAAGAGCACCGGGTCTCCGCCCTTGGCGGCGTCGAAGAACCCGAGGTTGAAGGCCCGCTCGAGGATCAGGAGCACCAGCGTGATCGCGATGACCGGCGTCCCGAGGACGTTGATGAAGCTGGTCGCGTAGTGGCCCCACACGAACAGCGGCATCCGGAACCAGGTCATCCCCGGCGCCCGCATGCGGTGGATCGTCACCATGAAGTTGAGCCCGGTGAGGATCGACGCGAAGCCGTTGATGAACACGCCGATGCCGACGATGAGCACGTTGCTCGCCGAGTAGAGCGAGCTGTAGGGCGGGTAGAACGTCCACCCGGTGTCGACACCGCCCATGACCATCCCCAGGAGCGCCAGGGCCCCGCCGGTCATGAAGATGTACCAGCTGGCCAGGTTGAGCCGCGGGAAGGCCACGTCCTTCGCCCCGATCATCAATGGAATCAGGAAGTTGCCGAGAACTCCCGGAATCGACGGGATGAGGAAGAAGAAGATCATCGCGACGCCGTGCATGGTGAACAGGCGGTTGTAGGTGTCCGCCGACACGAGGTCGCCCTGGGGCGTCAGCAGCTCGAGCCGGATCAGCAGCGCGAAGATCCCGCCGAGCGTGAAGAAGAACGTGATTCCGAGCAGATAGAGAATGCCGATCCGCTTGTGGTCGAGCGTCAGGAGCCAGGACTTCAGCCCGAGCTTCGAGTTCAGGTAGTTCGGTTCGGCCGTCGTCTCGATGGCGCTCATCGCGCGGCTCCTCCCGACGAGCCGGCGCCCGCCGACGCCGTCTTCTCGCCGGACAGGCTCTTGAGGTACGTGATCAACTGGAGAATGCCCTCCTCACTGACCTGTCCCTGGAAGCTCGGCATGATCGGCTGGAAGCCGGCGACGACCTTGGCGGTCGGGTTCAGGATCGACTCCCGCAGGTAGTCCTCGTCGGCGGTCACGGTCTCGCCGGTCGCCAGGGTCACCTTCGAGCCGAAGACGCCGGCGAGGACCGGACCGCGGCCGCCGGGCTCGCTCTTGTGGCAGGTGCTGCAGGCGAGCTGCGTGAACAGCTGCTCTCCGGCCGCCGCGGGTGAAGCCGGAGCGGGACCTCCGGCCAGCCAGGCCTGATAGTCCTCCGGCTCCATCACCGTCACCCAGCCGATCATCCGCGAATGGTCCGTCCCGCAGTACTCGGCGCAGAAGAGGTGGTATCGGCCCGGCTTCGTCGGCGTGAACCAGAGCGTCGTGTAGCGCCCCGGGAGGACGTCTTCCTTGATCCGGAAGGCCGGCACGAAGAAGCTGTGGATGACGTCTTCCGAGGTCATCATCAGCTTGACCGGCTGGCCCACCGGCACGTGGAGCTCGTCGATCTCGCGCTGCCCGCTCGGGTGCTGGGTCTTCCACATCCACTGCTTGCCGGTGACGTAGTAGACCGCGGCATTGGCCGGCGGGCGGTACAGGCGGAAGTAGACCTTGGCCCCCCAGGCGAAGGTGAACAGGACGATGATCACCGGGATCACGGTCCAGGTCACCTCGAGCAGAGTCGAGTTGTCGAACGTCGATCCCACCTCGTCGGGCGAGCGGCGCCGATAACGGATCGCGAAAACCAGGATCATGATCGCGATCAGCACCGTGAAGAACGTCGCCATCGCGACCAACCAGAGCGTCAGAGCGTCGACGTCCCCGGCCATGCTGGAGGCCTCTACGGGCGAGAAAGGTAGCTTGAACGGCATGGTCAGGCGAGACCTCCGGCCGCGACACTCCGGTCCTTTCGGCCACGGCGCACGGCGATCACGAAGTAGAGGACGAGCGCGACCAGCGTCAGCACCGCGACGATGCGCAGCGCCAGCATCGAACCCGCGGTGTAGCGGCCGAGCCCGGCGTCGTAGTGGTAGCAGTAGAGCAGCAACCGCTCGACCGGGCTGCCGATCTTGCCGCCCGAGGACTCGACCAGCGAGAGCTTGAGGTCGCGGGGTGCGAACTCGGCCCCGTAGAGGTAGCGCGAGATCTTGCCGGAGGGGGTGGCGACCATCAGCCCGCTGGCATGGGCGAACTGGTGAGTCACCGGGTCCACCGCGTAGCGGAAGCCGACGGCCGTGGTCAGAGCGTCGATCGCCGCCTGGTCTCCGGTCAGGAAGTGCCAACCTCCCGCGGTTTCCGGGTGCCCGTACGCGGTGATCGTCTCGGCCTTCTTCTCGGCGGCCCGCTCGGTCGTGTCCTGGGCGTCGAAGCTGACGAAGACGAAGTCGAAGTCCTTCCCGGGAACCAGGTCGAGAGGCTTGGCCGCCTTGGCGGCGTTCTGCTCGATCAGGGTGCACAGCATCGGGCAACGGTAGTAGACGAGGCCGAGGACCACCGGACGGGTGCCGAAGTAGTCTCCGAGCCGCACCGTCCGGCCCTCGGAATCGCGAAACGTCGCGTCGAGCGGGAGCTGCGCCCCGAGGTTCTGGTCGAAACCGACCTTGGCGATGATCTGCTTGGCCGAGAGCGACCCGGCGGCTTCGCGGCTGCGGTCCACGACCTTGCCGGTCATGAACTGCGCCGAGGCCGCGCCGGCGACCAGCATCGCCGCCGCGGCGAGCGCCCAGGCGCGCGTCGGGTGGAGCCGGGTTCCGGTCACGGCCCGCTCGTCCCCGCCGGCGGAGTCGACAGATCAGGGAGCTGGCCCGACTTCGCGACCGACTCGATCGCCACCTCGATCGGCACGTGGGCCACTCCGGCGTCGCGGTCCACCCAGCTCCAGCCCTCGAGCTCCTGGTCCTCCTCCGCCCGGAACGCCGCCAGCTCCTTCTCCGGACTTCCCTGGAGGCGCGGCTCCGGAGGCACGACCGGCTGATTCGCCGCGGCCAGCGGCGAGGGCCTCGGGTCGGCCCTCTCCTCGGTGTGCGCCAATCCCAGGTAGACGAACCAGGAGATGATGAACGCCGCCACGGTCGTCACCGCCAGCCAGGCGGCGCTCTTGGCGATGGCGCGGGAGTTGATCTCGCGATCGACTGGGCCCGAGCCCTCGACCTGCTCGTCGGAACGGTGGTCAGTCATTTCCGAGCGCCTCCTCGATCTTGGGATCGCCGATCGGGAGCAGCGGCTGGCGCGCGAGCTCACGGGTGAAGAAGTAGATCCACAACCCGCCGATGCCCAACGGGGCCGCGAGGTCGATCCACGACAGCGGGTTCCCTTCCTGGACGAACGTCGGGCGCGAGAGCCAGACCAGGTCCACCCAGCGCATCAGCAGCACGAAGGCGGCGATCTTCGCCAGCCTCTCGGCCCGGCCCTTGACCTCGCGCGACAGGAGGATCAGGAACGGGAAGAAGAAATGCAGGACCAGCAGACCGGTGGCGACCCACGCCCAGTAGCCGTGGAACCGCTCCTTGAACCAGACCACCTCCTCCGGCAGGTTGCCCTGGTAGGCGATGATGAACTGCGAGATCGACAGGTAGGTGAAGAACATCACCATCGCGAACAGCAGCGTGCCGAAGTCGAGGAAGCGCTTCCTGGTGTAGACGCGCGCCATCGGCTCCCGGCCGGCCAGGTAGGTGACGACCAGGATGAGGAAGGTCATCGCGGCGATCGCGCTCCCGGCGAGGAAGATGGCGCCGTAGATGCTCGAGAACCAGTACGGGTCGAGCGACATCAGCCAGTCGAAGCCGAGGAAGCTGAACACCAGGACGAACACGAGGAAGCCGACCGCGCTGATCCGCTGCATCGCCCAGGCCTTGCCGCCGTCGCCCTCCCGGTCCTGGGCCGCCGACCGCCGGGACAGCACGTAGGCGTAGATCGAGAACAGGACGATCGCGAAGATCGTCCGGCCGGCGAAGAAGGGCGCGTTGAGGTAGATCGACTTGTGCTTCAGCACCTCGCTGGCCTGTACCTTCGCGGGATCGGTCCAGACGAAGATGCGGTCCAGCCCGAACAGCAGGGGCAGCACCAGGACTCCGATCACCGGCAGCGTGCGCGCCCCCGCCTCGAGCGGGCGGCGCAGCACCAGGCCCCAGCGACCGCCGGACAGGTGGTGCATCATCAGCAGGCCCAGGCAGCCGGCCGCCACGGTGAACCAGAGCAGCCACGCGACCAGATAGGCGGGGTAGAAGCTGCCCGCGTCGACGAAGGCCCCCAGCGCGGTGGCGGCCGCGGCGACGACGCCGACCACCAGGGCTTTGCCTCCCAGGCCGGCGAGCCCCTCGGGGGCGCGGAAGTCCTCGGCTCGAAGGGGCCGCTCGAAAGTGCTCATGTCCTCGGTCCGCTGCCTTTCGCTCACTCGTTCTCGCCCGCTGCCGGCGCCGCGGCCGGCTGGTCGAGGCGCGCCCGTTGCTCACTGGTGAGCTTCGACGCGTCGAAGTCCCGGGAGAGCTGCAGCGTCCGGACGTACGCCACGATCGCCCAGCGGTCCTCTGCCGGAATCTGCGCGGCGTAGCTCGGCATGACGCCGAAGCCGTTGGTGATGATGTCGAAGAAGTAGCCCGCCGGCGCCTGCCGGAGCCGGTCGATGTGGTACGAGGGCGGTTGCTTGTAGCCCCGGCGCACCACCATGCCCCGGCCCTCGCCCGTGCGGCCGTGGCAGGGCGAGCAGAAGATGTTGAACCTCTCCTGCCCCCGGAGCAGCAGCTCGCGCGTCACCGGCACCGGCAGCGTCGGTGTCGGATCCCCCTCGGGGGTGAACCCGGTGTAGAAGAGCTTGTCGGCGTGGAGGTCGCCCCGGGCGACGGTGTGCGCCGGGAGCATCCGGGCCGACGAGCCGTTGGCGAAGAAGTCGCTCCGGGCGAGAGGCTTGTCGCGCGGCTGATCGTGCATGTCCTGCCGGCACCCCGCGGCGAGCAGGACCACGGCGAAGGCGAGCGCCCAGCACGAGATCGAGGCGGAGCGACGACCGGTCTCAGGGCTCAACGTCGTGGACCTCCACGGCCCCGGTCGCGGTCAGGAACTCGCGCGTCGCCGCGTGCTCGAACCTGGCGTCCGTGGCCTCGATGCACAGGAAGTAGCCCTCGCGCGTCACCTTCTCGCGGAAACTCTCGATGTTGAACACCGGGTGATAGGGCTGGGGCAGCCGGTTCATCACCAGCATGCCGATGCCGGCCGAGAACGCGGCGAACAGGATCGTGCACTCGAAAATCACCGGGATGAACGCCGGCCAGCTGTTGAACGGCTTGCCGCCGATGTTGAGTGGATAGTCGATCGTCGAGGTCCAGAAGGCGATGAACCAGCCCGACAGGGCGCCCAGGATGCCGCCGGCCAGGCAGATCTTCGCCACCCCCGACGGCCGGTGCTCGCAGATCACCTCCGAGAGCTCCTCGATCGGGAACGGCGAGAATGCGTCCATCGTGCGGTAACCGGCTTCGTGAGCCTTCTCCGCCGCCGCCACCAGATCCTGGGGCGAACGGAACTCCGCCATCACGCCGTAGAGGCCCGGTCCGGAGCGCGCGGGATTCACGGGGTCGTCCATGTCAGTGCGCCGGCTCCTTCACCTTGGCCGACGGCGTCAGCGTCTTGATCTCGAACATCGCGAGCGCCGGGAAGATGCGAACGAAGAGGAACATCAACGCCAGGAACAGGCCGATGGTGCCGAAGAAGGTCGAGAAGTCCCACCGGGTCGGGTAGTACATGTCCCAGGACGAGGGCAGGAAGTCGCGCGAGAGGCTGACCGGGATGATGATGAAGCGCTCCAGCCACATGCCGACGTTGATGAACATCGAGACGATCCAGACCGCGACCGCCGAGTAGCGGACCTTGCGGAACCAGAGCGGTTGCACGGCGATGATGTTGCACAGGATCAGCGAGTAGTAGACGTAGCGGTAGGGACCGAACATCCGCGCGTGCATCACGTACTCTTCGTACGGATTCACGCTGTACCAGGAGGTGAACGCCTCCATCAGGTACCCGTAGCCGACGATCAGGCCGGTGACCAGCATCACCTTGGCCATGTTGTCGAGGTGCTTGTCGGTGATGAAGTCCTTGAGACCGAACAGCCGGCGCAGCGGCAGGGCGAGGGTCAGCACCATGGCGAAGCCGGCGTAGACGGCGCCGGCGACGAAATAGGGCGGGAAGATCGTCGTGTGCCACCCGGCGAGCTGACCGGAAGCGAAGTCGAACGACACCACCGAGTGCACCGAGAGCACCAGCGGCGTGGACAGGCCGGCGAGCAGCAGGTAGGCCTTCTCGTAGTTGTGCCAGTGTCGCGCCGAGCCCCGCCAACCCATCGAGAGGACGCCGTAGATCTTCTTCTGCCACAGGTTCCGGGCCTTGTCGCGCATGGTGCCGAGGTCCGGGATCAACCCGATGTACCAGAACAGCAACGACACCGAGCCGTAGGTCGACACCGCGAAGACGTCCCAGATCAGCGGGCTGCGGAAGTTCGGCCAGACGCCCATCGTGTTCGGGTACGGCAGGAGCCAGTACCAGGCCAGCCACGGACGGCCGGTATGGAACAGGGGGTAGACCACGGCGCAGGCGACGGCGAACAACGTCATCGCCTCGGCAAAGCGGTTGATCGACGTCCGCCACTCCTGGCGCAGGAGCAGCAGGATCGCCGAGATCAGCGTCCCGGCGTGACCGATGCCGATCCACCAGACGAAGTTGAGGATGTCGACGCCCCAGCCGACCGGCTGGTTGTTGCCCCAGATGCCGATGCCCGTGAAGACCAGGTGGGTCAGCGACACCAGCAGCATCATGACGCCGCCGAAGGTGATCGCCATGCCGGCGTAGAACCAGAGCGGCATGCGGCCCAGGACGACCGAGCTGATCTTGTCGCTGACGCTGGCCGGGGTGTGCCCCGGCGCGATGACCGGGGGGTCCTTCGGGGCGCCGCCGGAGGGCGGCGCCCCGCCGCGGGTCGGGTCGACCACGTTCATGCCAACAGCTCCGGGTTCGGATTGCGGACGATCGCGAGATAGGTCGTTCGCGGCCGGGTGCCGAGCTCGGCCAGCAGCGCGTAGTTCCGCGGGTTCTTCTTGCTCCGGGAGACCCGGGCCTCGGGGTCGTTGATGTTGCCGAAGGTGATCGCCTCGGTGGGGCAGGCCTGCTGGCAGGCGGTCTTGATCTCGCCGTCGCGGACGGTTCGATCTTCCTTCTCTGCCGTGATCTTGGCCCGGCTGATCCGCTGCACGCAGTACGTGCACTTCTCCATCACGCCGCGGCTGCGCACCGTGACGTCCGGGTTGCGCTGGAGCTTGAACTGCGGCGTCTCCCAGTCCTGGAAGAGCAGGAAGTTGAAGCGCCGCACCTTGTACGGGCAGTTGTTCAGGCAGTAGCGGGTGCCGACGCACCGGTTGTAGACCATGTCGTTCAAGCCCTCGGTCGAGTGCACCGTGGCGCCCACCGGGCAGACCGTCTCGCACGGCGCCTGCTCGCACTGCATGCACGGGACCGGCTGGTTGACGATGGCCTCCGGCGAGTCGAGATCGCCCTTGTAGTAGCGATCGACCCGGATCCACTGCATCTCGCGTCCGCGCGACACCTGCTCCTTGCCGACGACGGGGATGTTGTTCTCGGCGACGCAGGCGACCACGCAGGCGTTGCAGCCGGTGCACGAGCCGAGGTCGATCGTCATGCCCCACGCGTAGCCCTGGCTGTAGTCGTAGCCCGGCACGAAGGAGTCCTTGTCGTCGATGTGCTTCTCCTCGACCTCGTGGACGAAAGCGGGGTCGGCCTTGAACTCGTCGAGCGTGGCCTCGCGCACGACGTGGCGCTTCGTGGCTTCCTCGGTCTCGTCCTTGAGCCAGCCGGCGATCGCGTAGTGGCCCTGCGTGCAGGCGATCTTCCAGCGCTCGCCGGTCGGCCGCATCGTGACGTCGCCGATGCGCCAGCGCGAGTCCGAGCGCTGGATGGCGAACGCCGAGACGCCCTGGTGATCGGCGACCCGGCCCGCGCGCGTACGGCCGTAGCCGAAGTGCAGCAGGCCGACGCCGTCCGGCAGTCCGGGCAGGATCCAGGCCGCGACGACCAGCTTGCGGCCGCCGCTCGCGACCTCCACCTGGGCTTCGTTGAAGGCGCCCACCTGCTCGGCGGTCCGCGGCGACAGGAGCAGGACGTTGTCCCAGGTCAGCTTGGTGATCGGCTTGGGCAGCTCCTGGAGCCAGCCGTTGTTGGCGAAGCGGCCGTCGAGGATGTTCGGGTCGGGTCGCAGCACGAGCTCGAGCTCGGTGGCGGGACTCGAGCCCGCCAGCTCGGCGGCCGCCGCCGCGACCTCTGGGCCGGGCTCGACCTCGATCCCGGCCGGCGCCGTGTCGGGGACGAAGCCGTCGTGCAGCATGCGCCGGAAGTCGTCGTCCCCGAGCTGCTGCCAGTGCTCGCGCACCAGGTCGTAGCCCGCGGCGTCGGCGCGGCCCGAAAGGGCGGCCAGCAGCTCGAGCAGCGACTTGCCGCCGTAGAGCGGCTCGATCAGGGGCTGCATCAGGCAGACGCTGCCGTCGTAGGCGCGCGCGTCGCCCCAACTCTCGAGGTAGTGCGCGGCCGGCAGGTGCCACTGACTGAACTCCGCGGTCTCGTCGGCGTAGAGGCCGTGGTGGACCACCAGGGTGCGCCCGTTGTTCATCGCGGCGCCGAAATCGAGGTCCGCCGGCGAGTCGTAGACGGGGTTGACGCCCGAGACGATCAGCAGGTCGACCTTGCCCGCCCGCAGGTCCTCCGCCAGCTCGGCGAGCGAGGCCAGGCCGTCGACCGGATCCGCTTCGGCGGGCTCGGTGTAGAGAATCGTCGAGCCGGGCGCTCCCAGCTCGGCGTTGATCGCGTGGATCAGGACGTGGGCCGCGTCCGGCAGCGCGTCGCCGGCGACGACCAACGACCGACCGCGGTGCGCCGAGAGGTCCCGCGCCGCCGCGGCGACCCAGCGCTGCTCGGCGCCCTCGAGCCCGCCCGGAGCCGACGCTCCCGGGACCCCGAGCTCGGCCGCCAGCGCCAGCACCAACCGCGGCAGGCCGCTCGGCCGGACCGCGAGACGATGATCGGCCATGGTGCCGGTCGGCGTCGGCGTCGCCTCGGCGACGTAGAGGCGGTTCATCGCGACCTCGTCGGTCGAGACCTTGCGGCGCGCGGCGAAGTCCCGCGCGTAGCGCACCGCGCCGGCGCCCGAGACCAGGAAGTCGGAATCGAATGCCAGCAGCACGTCCGCTTTCGAGACGTCGTAGTAGCTGCCGACGGCCCGGCCGAACGCCCGCTGGGCGGCGCGATGGGCCTCGTCGCTGCGCGTGGCGTCCCAGCGGTGCCAGCGGGCCTGCGGCAGGTCGCCCAGGAGCTTGTCGATCAGCGCCGCCTCGGTCGGCGACGTGGTCGGGCCGGTGAGGAAGCGCAGCCCGGCGCCGGCCAGAGCGGTCTGGGCGCTCATCGCGGCCTGGAGCTGACGGGTCAGCTCCGACCAGGTCGAGATCCGGCCCAGGTAGGTGGCGGTCTGGGAACGGTCGGGATCGTAGAGCCCGAGCACCGAGGCCTGAGCCAGGGCGCTCGTGGCACCGGCGCTCGCCGGATGCTCCGGATTGCCTTCGATCTTGGTCGGCCGCCCCTCGTGGCTCTCGGCCAGCAGGGGCAGGCCCCAGCCCGACAGCGGCATGGCCGTGGCGAAGAACAGCGGCCGGCCGGGGATGATCTCCTCGGGTTGGCGCACGTACGGGACGATCTTCTCGATCGGTTGCCGCGTGCACGCGGTCAGCCCCGCCAGACCGAGCGATGCCGCCGCGAGCTGCAGGAAGTTGCGGCGCGACACGTCGCTCGGCCATTCGGCGGCGAAGCGCGGGAACTCGCGCTCGAGCATCTGCTCGAACTCGGGCGTCGCGGCGATCTCCTCCAGGCTGCGCCAGTAGCGCGGTCCGCGCTCGCCGGCCAGCCGTTCGCGCACGGCGGCGACCTGGAGGACCTCGGACGCGGCGTCGGGCCGCTTCCACTCGGCGTGGCAATCGCCTGGTTCGGGGTTCGGAGCGGCTTTGGAGATGACTTCGGTCATTTCGGGCCCTAGCGGTGGCACGTCGAACAGCTGGTCAGTGACTTGACCCTGTAGAGGGCGGCCCACTCGTGCTGCTTCTTCTCGAGATCCGCCGGGGGCACCCAGTGGACGTTGGTCACCTCCTCGCGCGGCCGGAGGTTCTTGACCGGGTCCCGGTGGCAGGCCAGGCACCACTGCATCTGCAGGCTCGCGTACTGCCGCATCAGCGGCATGCGGTCGACCGGGCCGTGGCAGGTCACGCACGCGACTCCCTTGGCGACGTGGATGCTGTGATTGAAGTAGACGAAGTCGGGCAGGTCGTTGACCTTGTTCCAGCTCAGCGGGACGTTGTCGCGGAAGCTCGCGCGCACCGGCTCGAGCAGCTGCGCGTTGGTCCACAGCTGCTTGTGGCAGTTCATGCAGGTGGCGGTGGGCGGGATGCCGGCGGTGGCCGACTTCTCGACCGCGGTGTGGCAGTAGCGACAGTCGATGCCGATCTGCCCGACGTGGTGATCGTGGCTGAAGGGAACGATCTGCTCGACGATCTCGCCCTGCCGGGTGGCGTATCCGGAGCGCGCCAGCAGGTACAGGGTCGAGAGCAGGCCGGCCACCAGGAAGAGCCCGAGGAAGATGCTTCCCCGCGCCATCGCGTTGGCACTTCGGCGAAAGACCTGAGCCATATCTCCCTTGGGCGACCTTTCGAAACGCGGCGACGGAGCACGCTACCTCACGCCCCTCGAGCGCGCAAAAAAGTTTGTGAAAGGTCTCACAAGCTCGCCTCCTCGTCAAGACCCCGGGAGGCGGAATCGTCCCGCCCGGCCCCGCGGGGACCCGGGGTGGGGCCTGCGCAGCCCCTTCCGGCCGGCTCCCCGGCCCCGACCGGCCGAGCCGCGGACACCCGCTCCGGGCTAGGATCCGCGCCACCACGGGAGGACGAGGGCGAGACGGCGATGAGAAAGCAGCTCGAGCGTGTCCACAGCCCGCAGCTGGGCCGGGGGGTGAGCCTCTGGTCCTACGGCCACTGGGGCCCGCCTCTGATCGCCTTCCCCACCGCCGCGGGCTTCGCCCACGAGTGGGAGGCCCAGGGCATGCTCGAGGCCCTGGCGCCGCTGCTCGACGGCGGCCGGTTGAAGCTCTACTGCCCGGAGTCCAACGTCGCCGAGGCCTGGACCCGCGGCGAGAGCGACCCGGCCTGGCGGATCGGCCGGCACATCGCCTACGAACGCTTCGTGGTCGACACCCTGGTGCCGAAGATCCGCGAGGACTGCCGGACTCCGGACCTCCCCCTGGCGGTCGCCGGCGCCTCGCTCGGCGCCTTCTACGCCGCCAACTTCGCGCTCAAGCACCCCGAGACCTTCCGCTGGGCGCTGTGTCTGTCGGGCCGCTACTCGATGACCCACTTCACCGGCGGCTTCACCAACGCCGACGTCTACTTCAACGACCCGCTCGCCTACGTTCCCAACCTGGGCGGCGAGGCGCTGGATTGGATCCGGCGCTGGACCCACCTGGTCCTGGTCTGCGGGCAGGGGATGTGGGAGGAGGGCTGCATCGAGGAGACCCGGGCCCTGGCCGGCGCCTGCGCCACCCACGGCATCTCCCACGAGCTCGACCTCTGGGGCACCGACGTCTCCCACGATTGGGGGTGGTGGAGGCGGCAGGCGCAGCTCCACCTCGGCCGCCGCTTCGGCGGCGATTGATGCCCCCCTGCCGCCGGCCCGGTTCCACTCAGCCGGATCCCGGAGGCGCCCGGCGCAGCGCCCGGACGCACAGGGCGGCAAACGCGAGCGCGGCCAGCGCGGCGAGCCGGAAGCCCTGTAGCAGGGCGTGCGAGCCGTAGCGCACGAAGGCCAGGTCGGGCAGGCCGCGCCGGTTCTTCGCTCGCGGCCCGGGCATCGGCTCCCGGCCGGCGACCAGACGCGCGGTGCGCGCCAGCGCTCCGGGCAGGGCGCGGGCGTGGACCACCAACGGCGAGGCAGAGGGTTGCCAGAGGCTGGCCTCGAGCGCGGGGGAGCTCAGGTCGTGCGGGTCGCGCCAGACCACCCGCACGTAGCGGTCGAAGGGCACCAGAACCACGAGCAGCACGGTGAACGCCCCAGCGGCGAGGCACGCCGCGGCCAGGACCCGCCGCGGCCACCCCTCGCGGGTGCCGGTTCGCCGGGCGGAATCGTCGAAGAGGCTCTCGAACAGCCCCGCGGCGGGCACCATCAGCACCGGCAGCACCGGAACCACGAGCCTGGGACCCCACACCCCGCCGCCGTGCCACTGGTAGAACTTCGCGGCCAGCAGCAGCAGCGCCGCGCCCATCGCGGCGACGGTCACCGCCAGACGCCGGTCGCGTCGGGCAAGAGAGCGCGCGCCAGCCAGCGCCAGGAGCACCGGCGGCGCGTACCAGAGGAGCCCGCGCCCGGGCGAAACGAGCAGCCCCGCGAGCCCGCGCGCCAACGGGGTCGAGAACTCGAGCGCCTCGGTTCCGTAGCCGGTCTCGAACAGGTTGCCGAAGCGCTCGAGATCGTAGATCGCGACCGCCGCGAGCCAGGCCGCGAACGCCGCCGACCACGACACCAGACCCGCCAGGCGTGCCGGCCGGTCGCGGATCCCGCGCGCGACGAGCAGGACGTAGAAGGCCAGCGGCGCCACCGCGATCAGGTTCGACGGGCGCGCGGCGAAGGCCCAACCGGCGGCGAATCCGGACAGCCCGAGCCAAGCGGCGCTCCTCGCCGCGCCCCCGCCGGCGGCACGGCCGGTTTCGACCGCGGCCCACAGCGCCGCCGTCAACGTCAGCGCCGAGAGCGGCTCGGCCAGGAAGGTGGTCGTCGAGTGGGCGAAGACCGTCGCGAAGCCGAGCGCGGCCGCGGTGGCCGCCGCCGACCGGAGCGAGAACCCCGCCGCCGTAGCGAGCAGGAAGAGCGCCGCCACGGTGGCGCCCCCCACCACGGCGTCGGTCAGACAGACGAGCAGGGCCCGGGTGCCGGTGCGCAGGTTGCCGTCGCCGTCTCGGGTCTCCGGCAGCTCCACTCCCGCGCGCTCCAGGCCGCGCCCCAGGGCGTAGAAGGGCAGCGCCGCGAGCGGCAGCCCGAGTCCGTACTTGGAGTAGCGACCGCCGTCCACGCCGACCACCGGCCGCACCGGGGAGTCGGTGTCGGCGGGCGCGGTGACGCGGACTTCGCCGCGCTCGAAGATCGCCTCGGTGACCTGGAACTGGAGCACGTCGTCGCCGAAGACGAGCGTGCCGCGCGCGATGGCGACGTAGAACGCGGTCGCGGTCAGGAAGAGGAGCGCGGCGATCGCCACGCGTCCGCCGCCCGGTGGTCCACCTCGCCCCATCGCTCTACCCCGGACCCTTCCGATGCCGATCGGCGCTCAGGCCCGCGCCGGGAGCTCCAGGTCGAGCACCGGCGATCCGTGCTCGGAGAACCAGAACCTGCCCTGGCAGACGAGGTCGACCGCCAGTCGGGCGGCCGCCGTCTCCGTCTCCGGCCAGGGGTAGCGGATCTCCATCTCCAGGCTCTCGCCGGGTGCGACGTCGCGCGGCACCGGCGTCCGGGCCGCCAGCTCGTCGAGCAGTCGGCCGTCCGGGTCGAAGCGGCGGAAGCCGACGCAGACGGTGCCCGTCCGCTTCTCGGTGCCCGCCGTCCAGACCATCCGGCCCACGTTGGTCAGACGCAGCCGCACCTGGAACCCCTCGCCTCCGGGCTGCGCCGAGAGCCGCTCGATGCGCGCCTCCCAGCCGGTCCGCGACGCCGAGCCGACGGGCTGCGACGGCGCGGTGGGGCGGCAGACGAAGAAGTTCACCGGCGGCTCGGGGGGCGCGGCGAAGGCGCGGCGGAGCTTCTCGCGCACGCTCCGCCGGGCGGGCACGAGCGGGGGGGCCGGCTCGTACCGGCGCACGTGCGCGAACCCCGCGTCGCCGAGCAGCCGCTCGAGCGCGTCGGGGTCGAACGGCGCCTCGAGCGTCGTGTAGGTCTCCGACTCCGCGATCAACTCGCGCTCGCCCTCGCTGCCCGGCGCGGGCATCGCGCCCTCCTTGACGATCAGCGTGCCGTCCGTTCCGAGCATCGCGCGGATCTGGGCGAGCGCAGCGGCCGCGTCGACGAAGTGGTGCAGGCAGTCGTAGAGGAGCACGGCGTCGAAACGGCGCTCGAGGCGCTCGGTCTCGATATCGAGGACGCGGAACTCGATCCAGCTCGCGTCGCGATGGAGCGGCGGGCTCGCCAGCCGGCCGATCCTCTCGCGCGCGACCTCGAGCAGCGCGTCGGCGATGTCGACGCCGGTGACCCGGTAGCCGAACCGGTAGAACGCCTCGGAGAGCCATCCCGGACCGCAGGCGACGTCCAGGATCGAAGCCCCGGCGGGCAGGTCGAGCAGCTCGAGCAGATTCGCCAGGTCGCGGAAGTAGACCAGCGCGACCGGCTCGACCCCTTCGCTGAAGGTGCAGAAGGGCTTGCGGTAGAGCTCCTGGCGCGCCCAGTCGGGGAGGTTGCGGGCGTAGTCGACGGCGCCCTGCTTGTAGTCGGCGACCCGGCGCGCGTCGCTGCGATCGACCTCGATGGTCCGGGTGCGGCCCGGCTGCGATCCGGCTCCGGGTCTTCGGCTCGCCTGGGTCATGCCGGGAGAGACCTCCTGGGGGACGGCCGCCGCCGCGTGGCGCGGCTCGAGGTCGGCGGCAGCGTAGCACGCGGTCTCATCGCTTCCCGCTCATCGCTTCCCGCTCATCGCTCCTCGTCCGCCGGATGTCGGGGCCGGACTCGGACGTCGCGTTCGAGGGCGAGGTCGGGGTTCTTGTCGGAGAACCAGGCGACCTGCTCGTGGACGGCGTCGAGGACGAGGCGGTAGTCGCCGGGCCGCTCGGGGGCCTGGATCTCGAAGTCGACGTCGACGGCGGCTCCGGGGGCGACGTCTGCGGGCAGCAGCGTTCGCTGTCCGTTCCACTCGAGCGTCGAGCCGTCGGGGCGCAGCCAGTGGTAGGCCAGGTCCACCCGGGTGGCGCCTCGGGCGCGCCAGAGCTGCTGGCTGGCGTTTCGCACCCGGGCCGGGAAGCGCACGGTCGAGCCGGCGACCAGCTCGCCCGGGTCCGGCGCCTTCTGCCAGTCGAGGGCGTAGACGTCGCCGTCGAGCTCGGCCTGCTCGCCCAGGTAGGTCACGATCGCCCCGACCAGCATCTCCAGCTCCTGCTCCTGCCAGGCCGGCACCAGCCGCCCCTCGTCGCCGCCGCCGGCCGGACCGCTCGCGGCCGCCTCGGCCTCGCGCCGCGCCTGCCGGCTGCGCGTCTGGATCACCTCGGTGTGCCAGGCCTGCTGGGCCGCCGTCACCCCCAGCGTGTACTCGTAGTAGGTCGTCCCCGTCTCGTCGTCGTGGCGCGCCCGGGGTGCGGCCGGGGAGAGCGTGAAGCGGGTCACGTTGCCCGGCGGAGTCAGGCTCGTGAAGCGCGTCTCCTTGGCGTCCCCGCCCAGAGACAACCGCACCCGGTTGGGAGCCGTCACCGTCTCGACCTGGAAGGCCGGGTGGACCAACGGCGCGAGCGTCTTGACCGTCAGCGCCACCGGCTGGCCGCCCACGATCCACAGCGCGTCGCCCACCGGACGGTACAGGTCGCTCCTGCCGAAGAAGTACGAGTCCCCGGCCCCGCCGTAGCCCCGGTAGCCCGGGATCTGGCCGGCCAGCGTCGCCTCGAACGGCAGCCACTGGAACGGCGCGTTCCTCGTGTGGGCCTGGAGCGTCGGGCTGGGCACCATCGCCCCGTAGGGCGAAAACAGGATCGGACCCACGAACAGACCCGCCAGCGCCGCGCCCAGAAGCGGCAGCCAGTCCGGGGCGATCCGCGTCACCAGGAACAGGAACCCCGGCAGCGCGTTGACGAAGTACCGGTTGCCCACGAACCCCCCGCCCCCGTGCCAGTTGAACGGGATCAGGGTCAGGAAGAACAGCGCCACCGCCACGAGCGACCCGAGAAGCGCCCAGCGCACCCCCGAGCGCCGGCCCCAGGCGAAGAACAGGCCCAGCGACAACAGCGTGAACGGCGCGTAGACGAACAGCCCCGTGTGGCGGCCGACCAGGAAGTAGCCCAGGTTGGCCGGCAGCCGCCGGTCCACCTCCGGCAGACGGAAGATCCACTGCCACGAATTCCTCGGACCCGCCGTCGCATCCACCGGCGCCGGCTCGGGCAGGTCCGGCATCCGGTCGAACCGCTCGACGCGCACCCCCTGGCGCTCCACCCCGAGATAGGCCGAGGCCGTCGGCGTCAGCGCCAGCGAGATCCCGCACAGCACCAGGCCCGTCGCCGCGAAACCCGCCGCCCACGAGGCCACGCCCCGCAGTCGACCGATCCGGCCCCGCCCCCGCTGCCACGCCGCCACCGCCACCGGCAGGCCCAGCAGCGCCAGCACCGGCTTGTTGTACGCCGCCAGCGCCAGCGCCGCGCCCGACCACGCCACCCGCGCCGCCGGATGCCAGATCCCGCCCTCGAGCCACCGCCCGAAGCGCGTCCGCCGCGGGCCCGCCGGAGCCTCGGTCAGCCCGAGGTACAGCGCCGCCGTCACCGTCGCGACGCAGAACACCTCCGTGTGCATCCAGAACACGTAGGCGAAGGCGTTGGAGAGCAGGAAGAAGCCGGCCGAGAACAGCAGCGACAGTCCGTCCGGGTTCCATCGCCTCAGGTACAGCGCCCCCAGCCACACCGACCACATCAGCAGCGCCATGTTCGTCGCCACGAAGCCGTCCGAGCCCAGAGCCGCCACCGCCGGCGCCGCCACCAGGGACACCAGCCACGGCTTGCCGAAGTACACCGTCCGCCAGCCGTCCGAAGACATCAGGATCAGGTTGTTGACCAGACCGTACGGATACTCCACCGCCAGACGGCGGATGTCCCGGGTCTCGCAGCGCAGATCGAAATCGTGCACCAGAGACAACGACATCAGGTAGTACGCCGGCTCGTCCGACTTCAGGTTCATCGGCTCGCCCGGCTTCGACACCGTCGCCGGAAACAACACCAGCAACAACGCCAGGCTCCAAAACGTCCAACGCACCGTGCGCGACATGCGGCGGCGAGACTATCGCGCCCCGCGCGGGGTTCTCGGGGAGATCGCTACTCCCAGCTCAGGGCTTCGATCGGCGCCAGCTTGGAGGCCTTCATCGCCGGCCACATGCCGAAGGAGAGCCCGACCGCGCTGCAGAAGAGGAGACCGTAGACGGCCCAATCGAACGGCACGTGGACCGGGAAGTGGGTGAAGAGGGTGACGATGTTGCCCAGCCCGAAGCCGACGACGACTCCGGCCGCGCCGCCGACGTTGCACAGCAGGATCGCTTCGAGCAGGAACTGCGAGAGGATGTCGCGCCGCTTCGCCCCGAGCGCCTTGCGGATGCCGATCTCCCGCGTCCGCTCGGTGACCGAGACCAGCATGATGTTCATGATGCCGATGCCGGCGACGACGAGCGCGATGATGCCGATCACGAAGGCCCCGAGCTTCACCCCCGCCGTGGCCTTGCGGAAGGCCTTGATCTGGCTGTCGTTGGTGAAGATCTCGAAGTCGTCCTCCTCGCCCGGCCGCACCCCGCGCGCCACGCGCAGCACCGCGCGCGTCTCCTCGATCGCATCGTCGAGCAGAGCCGGAGTCCGCGCCCGCACCGTGACGTTGACCGAGCGCTCGCGGTTGCCGTCCGTGTCCTTCATGCCGTAGGCCCGCACCCAGCTCGTGATCGGCATCAGGACGTAGTTGTCGAAGTTGCCGCCCATGGCCGACTTCTTCTCCTCGAAAACGCCCACCACGGTGTACTTCCGGCCGTCGACCTTGATCACCTTGTCGAGAGGATCGGTGAACGGGAAGAGCTGGTCGGCGAGCGCGTAGCCGATCACGGCCACCGCTCGCCCCACCCGCACGTCTTCGTCGGTCAGGTTGCGACCGACGCCCACGAAGTGGGTGTTGTTCGGCGCGTACTGCGGGTCGCCGCCGACGACCCAGAGGTTGGCCTCGGTCGGCTCGCCCTGGTAGCGGGCGCTCGCGCCGAACCGCCACAGCTCGGCGCCCACCAGGTCCACGCTCTCGACCTTGTCCCGGATCGCGATCGCGTCGTCGATGGAGATCGGCTTGCGCTGCTGGATCTTGCGCCAGTCCACGCTGTCGTGGTTGAAGCCGCGGGCCGGCCACTTCTGGACCTGGAAGGTCTGGGTGCCGAGGACGCTCAGCTCGTGCTCCATCGTGCTCTGGATCACCGAGATCCCGGTCATCACCGCGATGATCGACGCCACGCCGGCGACGATGCCGATCAGGGTCAGGAAGGAGCGCAGCTTGTTGGACCGGATCGCCTCCAGCGCCATCGGCAGGGCTTCGCGCGTTCTCACGTCGGGCTCCTTCCCGCGTCCGCGGTCACTCGTAGCGCAACGCCTCGATCGGATCGAGGCGCGACGCGCGGTAGGCCGGCACCATGCCGGAGACCACTCCGACGATCACCGAGGCCCCCAGGGCGACGAGAACGATCCCCGGAGACAGGCTCGCCGGCATCAGGGTGCGGGCGATGATCTCGGTGGCGCCCAGCGCGCACAGCACCCCGATCAGGCCGCCGATCAGGCAGATCGCCGAGGACTCGAAGAGGAACTGGATCAGGATCGTGCGCTTCTTGGCGCCGATCGCCTTGCGGATCCCGATCTCGCGGGTGCGCTCGGTCACCGAGACGAACATGATGTTCATCACCCCGACGCCGCCGACGAACAGCGAGATCCCGGTGATCACCATCCCGATCAGCAGCACGGTTCCCATGACGCTGTTGAACATGGCGACCAGCGAATCCATCTTGTTGATCGAGAAGTCGTCTTTCTCGGCGGGCGCCAGCCGGCGGATCTTGCGCATCTCGCCGATGACCTCGTACTCGAAGTCCCCCAGCGCCTCGGGGCTCGGCGCCTTGACGGCGACGTCGATGTTGCGCTCGGCGCCGCCGAAGGCGTGGGCGAAGGTGGTGATCGGCACGAACACCTGCGAGTCGAAATCCGGGCCGCCGAAGAAGCCCGCGCTGCCCTGCTTCTCCATCACGCCGACGACGCGGAAGGTGGTGCGGCCGATCTTCATCTCCCGGTTCAACGGGTCGGCGCCCTCGAACAGGCGGCGCCGGATCTCGGCGCCGACGACGCAGACCCGGCGGCGCGCGCGAACGTCGAACGCGGTCAGGAAGCGGCCGGTCTCGGGCACCGAGGCCGAGACCAGCATCTGCTTGTCGGTGGTGCCCAGGACGTCGATGCCCTCGAGCACTCGCGAGCCGAACTTGATGCTGCGCTGGGTGTGGGTCGAGGGATTGACCGCAACCGTCGGGCCGAGGCGCCGCTCGAGCTTCTCGGCCTCCTTGAGGGTGACCCGTGGCCGGTTGCGGAACTCGAAGAAGTTGCCGCGGATGATCCAGGGCATGCGCGAGACGTAGACGACGTCCGTCCCGATCGCCGAGACGCTCTCGCGGAAGGAATTGGCCAGCCCGTTGGCGGCGGTCATCGTGGTGCTCACGCCCATGATGCCGATGATGATGCCGAGCGTCGTCAACACGCCGCGGGCGGTGTTGGCGCGGATCGCCTCGACGGCGATGCGCAACGACTCGGTCAGCTCTTGCCAGCGGCCCACGGCCTCAGCCTCCGGCGTCGAGCGCGTGCGCCCGGTGCGGCGAACCGCCGTTCTTCTCGATCGGCAGGTCGCTCTCGACCAGGCCGTCGCGGAGCCGGACGATCCGACGCGCCCGGTGGGCGACCTCCTCCTCGTGGGTGACCAGGATGATGGTGTTTCCCGCCCGGTGCAGGTCGCCGAAGATCTCCAGGATCTCCTCGCCGGTAACCGTGTCGAGGTTGCCGGTCGGCTCGTCGGCGAGGATGATCGACGGGCCGTTGACCAGGGCGCGCGCGATCGCGACGCGCTGCCGTTGCCCGCCCGACAACTCCGCCGGCCGATGCTTCATCCGGTCGGTGAGCCCGACCTTCGCGATCGCCTCTTCCGCGATGCGGCGGCGGCGCGACGGCGGGATCCCCTTGTAGACCAGGGGCAGCTCGACGTTGCGAAAGACGTCGGCGCGCGGGATCAGGTTGAAGGTCTGGAAGACGAAACCGATCTTGCGGTTCCGGATCTCGGCCAGGGCGTCGTCGTCGAGGCTGCCGACGTCCTCGCCGTCGAGCAGGTAACGCCCCGACGTGGGCACGTCCAGGCAGCCGATCAGGTTCATCATCGTCGACTTGCCCGATCCCGAGGGCCCCATGATCGCGACGTACTCGCCGTCGGCGACCGAGAAGGAGACGCCGCGCAGCGCCGGGACCTCGACGCTCTCCATCGCGTAGATTTTGACGACGTCGGCGAGCTCCAGAGCCATGGCCGGGTCCCGTCCGGGTCAATCCTTCTTGGCGGCGTCGCCCTTGGCGATCGCCACGCGGGTGCCGTCCTTGAGGTCGCGCGAGATCGCGCGATAGCTCCCGGTGACCACCTTCTCGCCCTCCGAGAGGCCGTCCACGATCTCGATGTGGGTGTCGCTCTGGATCCCGGTCTTGACCTGCCGGGCGTGGGCGACGCCGTCGTCGCCGACCACGAAGACCGCCTCGACGAAGCCGTCCTTGTCGGGGCGCAGGGCGCCCGGCGGGTCCGCCGCGGCAGAGTCGGCGGCATCGGGAGCGGGCGCCGGTGCCGGGGGGGACTTCGCCGCGACGAGGCCGAGCTGCTCGGGGGTCTTGGTCGCGACGCTCTGGATCGGCACGCCGAGCGCGTTGCCGCGCGTCTCGGTGACGATGTCGGCGCTCGCCGTCATCCCCGGCCGCAGCTGGGTGCCGGGATTCTCGACCGCCACCTTGACCTCGAAGTCGGTCTTCTGGTCGGCGCTGCCCTCGGCCGAGATCTTGGCGCTGTTGGCGATCTCGGTCACCGTTCCCTCGAAGGTCGTCCCCGGCACCGCGTCCACTTCGATCTTGGCCTTGTCGCCGAGGGCGAGCTGCGCGACGTCGTTCTCGTCGACGTTGACCAGCGCCTCCATGCCGGCGAGGTTCGAGACCTCGAGGATGACGTCCTCCTGGAACTGCGAACCGAGGGCGATCTCGCCGACCTCCTTGTTCTTCTTCGACACCGTCCCGGCGATCGGGGCGTAGATCGTCGTCTTGGACAGGGCGTCGCGCGCCTGCTTGACGGCGGCGCGGCTCTGCTCGACCTGGTCGAGGGTGGACTTGTATCGCGCCTTCTCGACTTCGTAGGCGGCGTGCGCGGCGTCGAGCTCGGCCTGCGAGGTCAAGTGCTGGTCGAACAGCTGCCGGCTGCGCTCGAAATCCTTGCCCGTCTTCTCGACGTTCTGCTGGGTCAGCGCGGACTGGGCCTGGGTCGAGCGCAGATTCGCCTCGGCGCTCTCGACCTCCGCCTGGTAGCGCTCGCGGTCGAGGGCCACCAGCAGTTGGCCCTTCTCGACCCAGTCGCCGAGGTTGACCGGCAGCTGGATGATCTTGGCCGAGACGTCGGCGCTGATGTTGACCTGGGTGACCGGCTGAATGCGGCCGGTCGCGGTGACCGTCTGGACGATCTCGTGCCGCTCGACGGGCGCCACCTGGACCTCGAGCGGCCGGTTCCGGTCGGCGTGGACCTTGTAAGCCCAGCCGCCCGCGACCACGACCGCGAGACCGCCCAGGACGAGGAACACTCTTGTTTTCTTGGACATCCCTCTCACACTCCAGACCGGGTACGGGAACCGGACGCGGCGCCGCGCGCCGCCCCCCTAGTCATGTACGCCCGCCCGGCGCCGGGGTTTCCCGTCCGGGGACGCCGGGGGCGCCCGGCGCGCGGCCGACCGAGACGGAAACGGCCCGCCGTGAGGGCGGGCCGTCGGTCGGCGCCGGAGGAGAGGGCGTAGGACTCAGTGGTGCTGGTCCGGCGGGGCCATCGGGTTGTACTGGACCAGCTGGTAGCCCGGCGGAGGATCGTAGATACCCGCCGGCGGGGTCTTCTCCTCGACCGACTTGAGCTCCGTCCAGCTGTTGAAGCTCTTGCCCATCATCGTCGTCACGGTTTCCGTGCGCACCGGGAAGCCCTTGAGCTTCTCCGCGACCTCCTTCATCCAGGAGGTATTGGGCATCATCTGGCTCTGGTTGTCGACCATCTTCTGGTAGCCGGTGTAGTCGATCGGAACGTCCTGGCTGATGCACTCCTGGCTCGAGATCTTCATGCCCATCGACGTCGTCATGTCGACCTGGGAGAACTTGCAGGCGTAGCCGCCGTAGTTGCCGGTCCGCGTCGTCGGCGTCACTTCGACGTTGAAGTGCATCATCCCCATCATCTTCTCCATCATCGGCGCCATCTCGGGCGGCACCAGCTTCTTCATGTCGAGCGGCAGGTCGAGAGCCGAGTAGGTCTTCGCCCGGTCGTTGACGATGTAGAACTTCTTCTGGTCCAACCGCATGATGATGACGGAGTCGCCGCTCTCGAAGTGAATCCGGTCGGCGCCGAACCAGGACTGCTGGTCGACGTCCTTGGCGGGGGTCTTGTGCCCCATCATCGACATCTCGTCGGTATGGCTGTGGACGGTCATCAGTTGGTCGGCCGACGCCGGGACGGCGGCGAGCAGGCCGAGGGTCAGAGACGCTGCGAGCCAGTTCGATCCGGTCATGCGGGGTCCTCCCTGGGGTGGATGGTGCTGCGCACGGATCAGTCTAGCCCGGATTCCCGGCGGTTTCGATCCGCCCGCCGGGTGGGTCTAAGCTCCCGTCATGGCCCGATCCCGAGCGCTCGTCCTCGCCCTGCTGCTGCTGCCGCTCACGGCCTTCGGCGCCGCCTGCCGCCCCGCCGAAGCCGATGGGCCCGAGTCACCGTCACAGGCCGGCGCCGGTCCGGAGGCCGGGAAGCCGGATCCCGCGGCCGCGGCCGATTGGAAGCGGGTCGATCAGCTGATCTCCGACCAGAAGCTCGCCGAGGCCGCGCAGGACCTCGAGGCGCTCGAGGCCTCGGCCCGATCCCGCGGCGACGACCACGAGCTCGCCCGGGTCCTGATCCGGGAGACCCAGATCGGCCTGGCGCTCGGCGGCTACGAGACCGCGGTCGAGGCGCTGGCGGCCAAGGACTGGCCGGCCGAGCCCCTGGCGCGGGCGGCGGTCGAGCTCTACCAGGCCCACGCCCTGCTCGGCTACCTCGACGCCTACGGCTGGGAGATCGCCCGCCGCGAGAAGGTGGTCTCGGGCGAGAAGCTGGACTTGAAGCTCTGGACGCGAGACCAGATCATCGCCGCCGCCGACCGCGCCTTCGCCGACGTCTGGTCGCTGCGCGCCGACCTCGGAGGGGTCCCCGCAGGCGACTTCGAGTACCTCTCCCCCAACACCTTTCCCGCGGGGATCCGGCCGACGCTGCGCGACGCGGTCGCCTACCTGTGGGCGAGCCGGCTCGAGAACAGCTCCAACTGGACCGCCGCCGAGATCCAGGACACCTGGAAGCTCGACCTGCCCGGGCTGATCGCCGGGACCGCCGTCGAGCCCACCGCCGAGCGCCTCTCCGATCCCGGGCGACACCCCTTGGCCAAGCTCGCGGCGATCCTCGGCGACCTCGAGCGCTGGCACCGGAGCCGCGGCGAGGCCGGCGCCGCGCTCGAAGCCCGCTCGGTGCGGCTGGAGGATCTCTTCTTCGCGCTCGACGAGCCGGCGGATCGCGCGACGATCCGGACCGCCTTTGGCCGCTCGCTCGACGAGTTCCGCGACGACCCCTGGTGGGCGATGGGCGAGGCGCGCTGGGCCAACCTCTGGAAAGACGGCCCGGAGCCCGACGCCGCGGCGCGCGCCCGCGCGATCGCGATCGCGGGCGAGCAGGCCTATCCGGGAACCCCGGGCGCGGCGGCCTGCCGCCACATCCTCGATTCGATCGAGGCGCCCTCCTTCGACCTCCACACCATGAGCCTGGACGCCGCCGGCCGGCGCTCGGTGGCGATCTCGCACCGCAACCTCGGGCGGCTCTGGTTCCGGGCCTTCCGTCTCCCGGACGAGCGCTTCGCCGAGCGCAAGGTCGAGTGGCGGGGCTGGAACGAGGACCGCATCCGAAGGGTGACGAGCGGGACGCCGGCCGCCGCCTGGAGCCAGGAGCTGCCCGAGCCGGCGGACTACCGGGAGCACCGCAGCTACACGACCCCTCCCCTCGAGGCCGAGGGCCGCTACCTGATCGTCGGCTCCGCCCGCCAGGACTTCCGCCCCGGCGGCAACCGGCTCCAGGCGGTCGAGCTGACGATCTCGGACCTCGTCGTCGAGCGCGACCCGGCGTTCGGGCGGCGCGGTGCGGAAGACTCCGTGCGCGTGGTCTCGGGCGCCGACGGAGCCCCGGTCGCCGGCGCCCGGGCCGAGCTCTACCGCTGGAGCTGGGAGCGGCAGCCGGAGTCGCTCGAGACGGTGACCACGGATGCCGAAGGGCTGGCGCGCTTCGCGCGGCTCGACCGGGTTCCGGCCGGACAGGGCCTCGCTGTCGTCGTGCGACCCGCCGCGGGCGGGCCGGAGGCGGTCTGGAGCCAGGGCTGGGGCTGGCAGCCGCCGGCGCCGCCCACGACCGAGCAGGGCGCGCTGGTCTTCACCGACCGGGCGATCTACCGCCCGGGACAGGAGCTGCTCTGGAAGGTCCTCGTCTACCGGGGCGACCGCCGGCACGGGCACCTGACCGCCGCGGCCGGGGCACCGGTCGCGGTCCACCTGATCGACCCCAACGGCGACAGCGTCGCCGATGCGTCGGCGGACACGAACGGCTTCGGCGCCGCCTCGGGCCGGTTGACGATTCCCGCCGGCCGGCTGCTGGGTAGCTGGACCCTGCGGGTGGACGGCGGCGGCTCGGCCACGGTCGCGGTCGAGGAGTACAAGCGGCCGACGTTCGAGGTCACCCTCGACACCCCCGCGGACGAGCCGCGATTGAACCGGCCGGTCGAGATCCCCGGCGAGGCCCGCTACTACTTCGGCCTGCCGGTCTCCTCCGGCCGGGTCGCCTGGCGGGTGACCCGCTCGCCGATGCGGCTCTATGGCTGGCGCGGCTGGTGGCAGCCGCCGGCGCCGCCGCGCACGATCGCCTCCGGCACGGCCGAGCTCGGCAGCGACGGCAAGTTCGCGATCTCCTTCACCCCCGCGGCCGACGAGCGCGAACGCGAACGCGACCACTGCGGCTGCTACCGCTTCGCGGTCGAGGCCGAGGTGACCGACGACGGCGGCGAGACGCGCAGCGGCAGCCGCTCGCTCGCCCTGGGCTGGGTCGGCGTCGTGCTCTCGGTCGAGGGCGACCCCTTCCTGGTCGGACCGGAGAGCGAGCGCACCTGGACGCTCGACCGCCGGGATCTCGACGCCACGCCGAGGACCGGGGAATCCTCCTGGCGGATCGTCGAGCTCGAGCAGCCGGCGACCGCTCCGCTGCCCGCCGACCTGCCGGAGACGCTCGCTTCCGGCGCCGAGCGCTTCGCGACGCCCGGGGACCGGCTCGCGCCGCGCTGGTCGCCGGCGCCCTCCTCGGAGCAGATCGTCGCCGGCTGGAAGCCCGGGCGCGAGGTCGCCCACGGCACGCTCGAGCACGGTGCCGACGGCGCCGCCGCGCTCCGTCTGCCCGCCTTGACCCCGGGCGCCTACCGCCTGGTCGCGGAGAGCCGCGATGCCCACGGCGAAACCGCACGTCTCGAGCAGTCGTTCGTGGTCGCGGGCGCCGGCGCCTCGACGCCGCTGGCGCTGCCGCTCGAGCTGCGCTTCGAGGCCGCGGCGGTCGAAGTGGGCGGCACCGCGCGTCTCTTCGTCCACTCCGGCCGCCCCGGCCAAACGGTCGCGCTCGAGATCGCGCGCGGCGACGAGATCCTGCGCCGCCAGCTCTGGGTCGCCGGCCGCGATCCGTCGTGGATCGAGATCCCGGTCGGTCCCGACGACCGCGGCGGCTTCGGTGCCCGCGCCATGATCGTCGCCGACCACCAGGCGGTCGAGCGCACCGCCGCCGAAGCCGTGCCGTGGAAAGACAAGCAACTGACGCTCGAGCTCGCGACCTTCCGCGACAAGCTCGAGCCCGGGGCCACGGAGACCTACCGCGTGGTCGTGCACGGTCCCGACGGCGAGCCCGTCGGCGCGGACGCTGCCGAGCTCGTGGCCTCGATGTACGACCGCAGCCTCGACTTCTTCGCGCCCCACCTCGTGCCGCAGGTCTCGTCGCTCTACCCGGCCTGGGGCGCTCCCGCCGGGTGGTTCGACAACCTGGGCGCGGCCGGCGGGGTCTGGACGGGTGGCCGCGACTGGGCCGAAGTCTCCGCCGGGCCCAGCTTCCGCGCCGACGCCTTCGTCGCCATCGACCCCTACGGCATCGGTGGCCCGGGGCGGGGGCCGATGCGCTACCTCGCCAAAGGAGAGATGGCCATGGACGCCGCCGCGCCGGCACCGGCGAGCGCTCTGGCGCCGCAGGGTCGAGCGGTGGCGGAGAACTCCGCCGAGCTCCAGGCGCCGGGCTCCGTGGGAGGCCGCCAGGAGGAGTTGAAGAAGAACGTGGAACCCCCTCCCGCGGCCGCGGTGCCGCTGCGCTCGAACTTCGCCGAGACCGCGTTCTGGCAGCCGCACCTGACGACCGCCGCGGACGGCTCGGTGGCGATCGAGTTCCAGGTCCCCGAGTCGCTCACCTCGTGGAAGCTCTGGATCGCCGGCTGGACCCGCGACCTCGCCTCCGGAACGCTCGAGCGCCAGGTCGAGACCGCCAAGGAGCTGATGGTGCGCCCCTACCTGCCGCGCTTCCTGCGCGAGGGGGACGCGGCCGAGCTCAAGGTGCTGGTCCAGGACGCCGGCAAGGGGCCGCTCGCGGGGAAGGTCCACCTCGCGATCGTCGACCCGGAGAGCGAAGGAAGACCTCTCGGCGGCGTTCGGTCTGCCGGCGGGAGGCGCCGAGGCCGACTTCGCCGCCCGCCCGGCGAGGGGACGACGCTCACCTTCCCGGTGGTCACCCCGCGCGGCCCGCGGCCGGTCGCCTTCCGGGTCGAGGCGCGCTCGGGGGCGCTCTCGGACGGCGAGCTGCGGCCGCTGCCGGTCCTGCCCTCGCGCATCGAGCTGGCGCAGTCGCGCTTCGTCGCCCTGTCGGGGCGCGAGCGGCGCGAGCTCGTCTTCGACGACATGACGAAGCCGGATCCGACGCGCATCGACGAGAGCCTCGTCGTCACCGTGGACGGCCAACTCTTCTACGCCATGCTCGACGCCCTGCCCTACCTCGTCGACTATCCCTACGAGTGCACCGAGCAGACGCTCAACCGCTTCGTCTCGAGCGGGATCCTCGGGAGCCTGTTCGACCGCTACCCGGCGGTGGCGACGATGGCCCGGGAGCTGGCCAAGCGCGACACCCGCTACGAGCGCTTCGACGCCGCCGACCCGAACCGCCGCATGGCGCTCGAGGAGACCCCCTGGCTGCGCGAGTCGCGCGGCGGCGACGGCGCCGACCAGGCGCTGCTGCGCGTGCTCGATCCCGAAGTCGCGCGCGCCCAACGCGACGACGCCTTGGGCAAACTGCGCCAGGCGCAGCTCCCCTCGGGCGCCTTTCCCTGGTTCCCGGGCGGCCAGCCGTCGCCGTACATGACCCTCTATCTGCTCGACGGCTTCGCCCGCGCCGCGGGCTTCGGCGTGGACGTGCCCAAGGACATGGTCCAGCGCGGCTGGGCCTACCTCGCCGGAGAGATCGAGCGCGACTGGTGGCGCCAGGCGATCGCCCACGACTGCTGCTGGGAGCTGCTGACCTACGCCAACTACGTCGCCTCCTCCTACCCGGATCCGTCGTGGATGGGCGACGTCCTGCCGGTGGCGCGGCGGCGCGAGATCCTCGACTTCTCGTTCAAGCACTGGCGGCAGCACTCGCCGATGCTCAAGCTCGAGCTGGCCTCGACGCTCCACCGCATGGACCGCGACGCCGACGCGCGCAAGGTGCTCGCGGCGGTGATGGACTCGGCCAAGACCGACCGCGACCTGGGCACCTACTGGGCGCCCGAGGACCGCGCCTGGCTCTGGTACAACGACACGATCGAGACCCAGGCCTGGGCGCTGCGCACGCTCTCCGAGGTCACCCCGGACGACCCGCGCGCCCAGGGTCTCGTCCAGTGGCTGTTCCTGAACAAGAAGCTGAACCACTGGAAGTCGACCCGCGCCACGGCGGAGGTCCTCTACTCGCTCGCGGTCTACCTCGATCGCGAGCACCTGCTCGGCGCGCGCCAGGAGGTGAAGGTGGACCTCGGCGGACGGACGACGACGTTCGACTTCGAGCCCGACCGCTACACGGGGAAGAAGAACCAGGTCGTCCTCGACGGCGACGGGATCGTGCCCGAGCGCGATTCGAAGGTCGTCGTCGAGCAGACCACTCCGGGCACGGCCTTCGCCTCGGCGACCTGGCACTTCTCGACCGAGCAGCTTCCTCCGGAAGCCCGCGGCGACCTGTTCCACGTCGATCGGCGCTGGTTCCGCCGGGTCAAGACCGGTCCGGAGGTGACGCTGACGCCGCTGGCCGAAGGGGAGCGGCTGGCGGTGGGCGACGAGCTCGAGGTCCAGCTCTCGATCTCGGCCAAGGCCGCCGCCGAGTACGTCCACCTGCGCGACCCGCGCGCGGCCGGCCTCGAGCCGGACACCTCGAAGTCGGGCTGGCGCTGGGACCTCGGGATCGCCTGGTACCAGGAGACGCGCGACAGTGGCACCGACTTCTTCTTCGAACAGCTCCCGGCGGGCGAGTACACGCTGAAGTACCGCCTGCGCGCGGCGACCGCGGGCACCTTCCGCGCCGCGCCGGCGCAGCTCGACTCGATGTACGCGCCCGAGTTCGTCGCCTACTCGTCCGGCGAGCGCCTCGCGATCGCGCCCTGACCCGGCCCGGCCGAGTCCTGGACACGGCGCCCGGCCCGGGCGCGCACCCTCTGAACAGCAACTCGGCGAAATCTAGACTTTCTAGCAGCTCTTTTCATTATTATAATATCATATATTGAAAATAAATTGATTTATATATTTAGTTTTATATCATCTTAGCATTTGGCTTGGGCGGCGTGAAAGTCTAAGGGTGGTTACAGGAAGAGGTTGACGCGAAGCGTAGGGTGTCGCTTCGATCACAGCAGGACGCTGCGTGTTCTCCTTTTCAGAGCGTCGCTGCTCGTCACCGAAAGACGCCAACGTAAGGACCAGCGGTCGGAGTCCCAAGGTCGCGAAGGCTCGCAGCGTCGGTTCCGGATGGGGCGGCTCGAGGTCGAGTATCAGGTCGACGTTCGCGGTCAGGCGCAGAAGCCGTGGGGAGCACCGCAGCCCGCCGGCGACCAAGTCGGGAGCCTGCGTCTTCGAGCCCGAGAGCACGGCGAGCGAGGAGCGTTCCACAGATCGCGATTCCCGTCGTCATGCTAGCTTAGCCGCGTGAACACGCATCCGCGACCCGGGGCGAGCCCTGGAACGGCGCCGGGCCGCGTCCCTCGCCGCCGGTACCGCACTGACGCTCCCGGATCGACTCCGCTGGCTCAGCAGGCGCTGCGGCGCTCACCCTGACCGGGGATCGCGGGTCCGAGATCCACGGCACACACCCCCAACAACCTCTCCTACCCCCCCCCCCCCCCCCCCCCCCCCCCGGCCGGCCCGCGGGGGCGTGTAGGGCTCGGCGAGCGACCAGCGCGGGGTGGCGGTGCCGGTGGCGAAGCCGTCGACGAAGATCCCCGAGCAGAGCGCGAACTGGGCGTGGCCCGGGATCGGAACGTCGTTGACCAGGGTCTGGATCGCGTCGGTCAGGACGTGGCCGTAGAGGTCGGTAGCGCGGACGGAGATCGGGAACGGGATCGGCTGCCCCTGCGAGTACTCGAAGAAGTTGTCCGAGCTGCGCGCCATGGCGTGCCAGCCGCCGCTCCCCGACCAGGAGACTTCGAGCGTCGCCACCCGGTAGGGGTGATCCCGCACCTGGAGCTTCAGGTAGAACTCGTTCGAGCCCTGGAAGAGCCAGGAGACGTTCCCCGCCACCGGGCACTCGGTCGAACGGTAGGCGATCGGAACCACTCCCAGGTCGGGATCGGCGATCGCGGCGAAGGCCCGGTCGTCGAGGTCGAGGTGCCCGGCGGCGCACTCCGGGGCACTCGTCGCTGATCCGCACCACGACGTGGCCGAGCGGGCCCCAGACGTCGAGGCAGCGCCCGCAGTTGGCCGAGCCGGCGAACTCGGAGGGCGAGACCGCGGTGGTCAGGTACTCCGCTCCCGGCGGCGGCGGATCGAGCGTGCACGCCACAGGGTTCCCCGCGGGGTAGTAGAAGGTCGCGATCCCGGGATCGACGAACATCTCCCCCGGACAGTCCGGCACCCCGTCCGCCGCCGCCACGGCGGGCGCCAGCGCGACGAGGAGCAGGACCATCCGCGTGGCGGCGCGACCGGCCGCCAGCGGAGCCCGGAGACTCACGGCGTGGTCGAGCTCCAGGCCGACGTGTCGCCGCTCTCGAACCCGTCGGCGAAGATCGTCGGGATCACCGGCGGGACCGCGGTGCGCAACTCCACGTCGTCGACGTAGCAGCCGTCGGCGGTGATCGTTGGTATCCGACGTCAACCGGAAGCGGATCCGCGCCTGGGCGCACGCCGACAAAGCCGGCAGCTGAAAAGTCGCCTGCTGCCAGGTGTTCTGGGTCCCCGTGTAGCTCGCGATCTGCGTCCAGCTCGAGCCGCCGTCGGTCGAGTACCTCGACGTGGCAGAAGTCGTAGCTCGTACTCGAGCGCGTGCCGCGTGCCAGTAGCGACAGCTCGACTCCGATCGCGCCTGCGACAGGTCGAGCATCGGCGAGGTGAGCGAGGTGTCGGAGTTGTTGCCGTAGTTGCCCGCCGGGCTGTCGGTCCAGGAGTGGGTCGGGCTGTGCGAGGTACGTGGTGAGATCGCCCAGGGGCTCTGCACCGTCCAGCCGATGTTGCCGCTCTCGACGTCGTCGACGAGCAGCGACGTGAAGGCGACGAGCGTCGAAGTCCTGTGACCAGCGTCTGCGAGCGTCGCCCAGCGGTCACCCCGGAGAACGGCTCGTCGACAGTCGTGCTCCGAGGCGCTGGCCGAGAGGTCGTAGGTGCCCGCGCGGCACCTGCATCGAGAACGTCCCCGTCGCCCGCGGCGCTGGTCGTCGTGATAGGGACCGATCTGGACCGTCGCGGCCAGCGGCGTGCCGGTGCCGGCCTCGCGCACGTTCCCTGCACGGCCGGCGCGGTCGCCGGGTCCACGATCACCCAGAGGAACGCCGCCGAGACCGCTCCCCGATCGTTGCCGGAGTCCACGGCCGCGCACGTAGACCAGTGCCGCGCCCGATCGGCCAGGTTCGTGGTGTCGAGCGTCGCGCTGGCTCCCTCGACGGGCTGTCGAAGGTGCCGTCGTCCGGCGCGTCATCGCGACCGGAGTCGCGCCGGGTCCCACGGGCGGCGTCTCGACGATAGGCCTCGCCGGCGGCGACGTTCTCGAGTCGGCTCGGTGCCGTTCTGGTTCGAGTAGCGGGTGCCGTCGAGGTCCACGTGGCGGTCCACCGGGTCGCCCGGCGCGACGAGCTGGGCGCCGAGCGTCGGCGGACGCGCGTCGGGCCCCTTCGGGGTCACCCAGGGCGTGCGCGCGACCTTGGCGGCGTAGAGCAGCGCCGGGAGGTTGCCGGGCAGGATGCTGTTCTCGAAGGTCGGGCAGTCCTGGAAGAAGTTGTTGCCGACCTCGAAGGTCTGGGCGTTGACGCCCAGGGCGCCGTAGGCGAAGTCGTCGGTGGTGCCGTCGGTCGGGTAGAGGCCGATCGACTGCTCCGGGTAGTGGCCGTTGAAGAAGGCGTACTTGCGCCCCAGCGAGGTGAAGGCCTCGCCGTTCGTCCGACGTTGCGTCCAGTCGCCGCCCCAGGGCCAGAGCACGAGCTCGCCGTAGCTGTGGATGTCGAGGTAGACGCCGGTGGCGGTCGCCTCGTCCACGCCGCCGTCGGGGAAGCCGGGCGTGCGCTGGTCGGGCGGGAAGATCGCGTCCATGTAGTTCTCGATCGCCTGGACCTCGGGCTCGGAGGCGGCGAACAGTCCGTGGTACGTCTCGCCGCACTGGCTCGTATCCGACCCGCCGCAGCAGTTCCAATCGAACTCGAAGTTGCGGTTGAGGTCGGCGCCGCGGTTCGACGAGGTCGAGCCGCAGTAGCTCGTGTTCGTGTTCTTGCGCCAGAGGTTGCCCCTGCTCGGCGTGGACGCGGCCGTCCGGGTTGGCCTCGAGCATCAGGTGGATCTCCTCGGTGTCGAGGATCCAGGTGATGTCGGGGTCCACCCCGTAGCCGGCGACGAGCTCGTCGGCGAAGCGGGTCATCAGCTCGGCCGGCGCGTACTCGCGGGCGTGGATCGAGGAGGTCACGAACATCACCGGCTTGGGTCCCGGGAACCGCCGAGTTGGTCAGCACCAGCACCCTCATGTCGTCGCCGGCGCCGCCGCCCAGAGTTGACCTTCTCCCAGCTGTCGCCGACGTCCAGCCACGAGGCGAGCGTCGGGTAGATCGTCGGCGATCTCCTGGCCCCGTCGCGAAGGTCTCGTCGAGCGTTGCGGTAGCAGGGGAAGCCGGGGATGCCGGCGAGCGGCGCTTCGCCGCGCGCGGCGCGCTCGGCGGCTTCGAGATTCGCCCTGCTCGGCGCGTCGGATCGACTCGGTGCCGCTCTCGTCGAGCTCGACGTAGAAGCCGAGGGCGCGCAGCTTCGTCGAGGCGGTCGGCGTCGGCCAGGATGCGCAGGAATCCCAGCTTGCGGTCGATCTGGTAGTGGTCGCCCCAGGAGGCGACCTCGCGGATCATCTCCGTGTCGCCGAACCAGGCGCGCACCATCCAGGGCCCGTCACCGGTGAAGCCGAGGCCGGGAGTGGCCGCCGGTACGGCGGAAGCGGAGAGGAGAACGAGCGCGACGAGGGCCGCCGCGACGATCGGAGAACGCATCGGAGAGCTCCTTGCGAGAGGTCGAAAGGTCCGGAGTAGCCGTGCAGAAAGCGGGGGGAGGGTAGCACGGCGCGGCCCCGCGGGGGCCACCCCGCAGACGGGGCCCGGAGACCGCTGCCGGAGGCCCCGCTCAGTCGCCGAAGGGGCCGCGGACGTGGGCGACGTGGGTCTCGATCGGGACGATGCCGCGGCCGGCGAGCTCCTCGAGCACCGGCTCGCAGATCTCGCGCAGCACCGGGACCTGGACGCCCACGGCCTGGACCGCGCTGTCGAGGATCAGCCGCACCCCGATCGCCGCGGTGAGCGACACCGTGCGCGCCATCGCCGAGTCCCCCCACGGGTCGCCGCTCTGCACCAGCCGCGAGCGCAGGACCTCGCGCCCGCCATCCGGGTACTCGACGTCGAAGACGTGCTCGAGCAACACCTTGTCGCGCTCGCCCGGGCGGTAGGCCATGAGCCGGAACAGCCGGTTGCTGAAGATCTCGAGCGGCGAGGCGCTGCGCTCGGGCAGGCGGCGGTCGGAGAACAGGCCCGCCCACTCGAGGCAGGCCAGTCGCTGGGCGTCGGCGGGCACGCCGAGCATCTCCGCGACCCGGTCGAGCAGCTCCGGGCCGCCGCCGCCCGGGACCTTGCGCGCGGCGAAGGCGCGGTAGGTCGTCCCCTCCGGCCACTCGGCCGGCTCGGTCTCGAAGAAGCCCAGCCGGCGCGCCGCGTCCATCGCCGCGCACCACCCCGGGTAGCGCAACGTGCCGCGGAAGAAGCCGTCCACCTCGCCGACCCCGTAGAGCTCGCGGTAGGCGAGCGCGTCGCGGTTGGGGTAGACCTCGAAGACCCCCTGGTCGCCGAGGTCGATCGGCCAGGAGCGCGACACCGCCTCGCCGGCCGGGATCTCGAGCTCCTCGCCGGCGATCCGGTAGCGCGCCGGTTGCAACATCGCCGAGATCACCGCCCGCGGGCTCCACGAGAACTTGTAGCCCCAGGGGTTGGTGTTGGCGTCCTGGGCCGGGAAGCCGCCGCACGCCGAAAGAAAGCGGACGATCTTGCCGCCGCCGTGACGGATGCGCCGGATGGTCGCCATCGCCGACATGTGGTCGATCCCCGGATCGAGGCCCATCTCGCACAGCAGCAGCACGCCGGCACGGCGCGCCTCCTCGTCGAGCGAGCGCATCTCGGCCGTGGCGTAGGAGGTGTTGACGAACGGCTTGCGCAGGCGGACGGCCAGGCGCGCGACGCCGGGATTGAGCTCCGCCGGCAGCAGGCTCGCCACCACGTCGGCCTCGAAGATCAGCGGCTCGAGCGCCTTGGCGTCGCGCACGTCCACCCGCATCGCCCGTCCGCGCGGATGCTCACCCATCTGTTGCTCGGCGCGCGCCGGGTCGTCGCTCGCCACCAGCACGCGGTACTCCGGCTGGCGCAGCAGGTAGCGCAGCAGCGGACGCGAGACCAGACCGGCGCCGAGAACCAGGATCCGTTTCATGAGCTCTTCTCCAAAGCCGGCTCGAGGTAGCGGAACGCCGGGGTGAGGCGGCCGCGATGGGCCACGACCGCGGCGGCGAGCTCGGGCGGCAGCGCCAGCTCGTCGAACGGCCGGCTCCAGTCGCAGCGCGCGAGCGCGCCGACGAAGCGCAGCAGGCTGTCGCCGAAATGCTGCGAGGCCTCGGCCGGCAGCTCGCACGGCAGGTTGTCGACCGCGAGCACGACCACCCCCGGTCCCTCGACACCCGGGGACGAAGCGCCGCTGTCGGGATCGTAGACGTAGACCGGCTCGCCCGGGGTCGTCGCCCGCACCGTCGCTTCGATCGCGCCGTCGACGTCGCACGACAGGTCGCCGATCACGCGCAGCTTGGGCCGTTCCTCGGCCGCGAACAGCCCGGCGAGCATCTCGCGGGTGACCAGTCGCGGCTGCGGCGGCTCCCAGTAGGCGCCGTGGACCAGCGCCGTCAGGTGCGGCAGATACGGACCGAGCCCGCTCTCGTAGCGCTCCGGGTGGAGCGCGAGCTCCTCGGCGTCGAGCTCGCCGCCGGCGCGACGCCGGTAGCGGTGGTGACGCTCGAAGCGGCACCGGTAGAGGGCGTTCTTCGGCCGGTCGCGGTCCTCGGGCAGGGAGAGCAGCTCCTCGGGCTCGATGTCCACCGCGGGCAGCCGCTCGAAGACCTCGAGCGCGCCCTGGGCGACGTTGCCCGAGCCGGTGAAGCCGCAGACGATCGGCCGGCGCGGCGGCGGGAAGCCGAGGTGCCGGATGTGCTCGCCCAGCCGCGCCAGGTGCGCCAGCGCCTCGTCGAGGCCGCCGTACTGGTGGGCGAGCCGGACGTGCTCGAGCGGCGTGAAGGCGCCCTCCCACGCCAGGCGCTGGCCGAGCGCCCACAGCGTGTCGATCATCCCCGCGTAGCCGGCGTGGCGGCCGAAGAAGATCAGCCGGCGGCCGCGGCGGTCCAGGATCCGCTCGTAGTCGACCAGGGTCGCGCCGAGCTCGAGCACCCGGGCGAGCAGGGGCATGTTGCCGGGTCGTCCTTTGACGACGTGCGAGAAGACGACGTAGACCTTCTCCGCCTCGAGCTTGCCGGGCGGGATCTCCTTGACCCCCAGGACGACCCGGCAGGGTGCCAGGTCGGGCGCCACCTCGGCGCCGGCCGCCGCGTAGTAGGCGTCGGCGAAGGCGCGCTTGGCGGAGCTCTCGACCCGGAACGGGATGCCGTGCTCGGAGATCGAGCTCGCGGACGTGCTCGGGGGTGAGCGGCGCGCGCCGCTCCCAGCGGTTCTTGTCCTCAGCCCGGATGCCGATCGGCCGCTCGGTCGCTTGCGCCATGCCGGGAGTCTATCGGCGCCGGGCCGAGCAGCAGCTCGGCCAGCCGCGCCCACCCCCAGCCGATCGCCCGGTGGACGTGCAGGGTGGCCACCAGGAGCACGAAGCCGAGCACCGCCGCGATGGCGGCGTGGCCCATCCGGTCGGCGGTCCAGGAGTCGATCCGGACGACGCCCCAGTCGAAGGCGACGACGAAGGGAGCGACCAGAAGGGCGGTCGAGAGTGAGAGCGAGACGACCGAGAAGACCCAGCAGGCGAGCGCCAGCGGGAAGCGCACCGCCAGGAAGAGCAGACCCTTCCAGAGCTCCGGATTGAAGAAGACCGCGGCGAGCCAGCCACGCCAAGTCTCTGGACTTTCCGGGTGCCTGCGCCGCTCGCCGATCTCGGCGCCGAGCAGGAGAATCGCCAGCCGCCGTTCGAGGCCGGCGGCCCCCCAAGCGGCGAGGAAGGTGAGGAAGAGCACCAGGAAGCCGACCCAGACCAGCGTCAGAGGCACCCCGGCGGAGAAGCCGACCGCGAGCAGGAGGAACCAGGCCAGCCCGAGCGGGAAGCCGAGCCAGACATAGGCCAGCGCGCCCCAGGTCCGCAGCTCGAGGAAGGGAGCCAACACCTGCAAGGTCCGGCGCGCCGTCAGCCCGACGGGGCGCTCGACGGAGATCTCGATCGCGGTCATCGTCCACCCCCTCCCGCGCCGGGACGCACCGGCGCGACACACCCGCTCCTACGCGGAGCACCTCCGGGGGTTTCGCCGCCACTCGGCCCCGGAATCCACGTCTGCGCCCCGAGAGGATCAGAGGTAGCCGAGGGCGCGGAGGCGCGCCTGCTCGTCGGCCGGGAGCTGGAACCCCGGCGGCAGCGGGGGGACGGGGCGGCCGTGCAGCCCTGCGCGCACCGCCTCGAGCTCGCTTCGCAACGGGTCGCTGCAGGGTCGGAGGCGGCGGATCCCGGGGACCTCTCCCCGGCACCGCTCGCCGCCCGCCCAGCTGACGATCCGCCCCCGGCGGCCGTCCAGACCCCACAAGACGTCGGCGATCCGCATCTCCGGGATGAAGCGGTGGACCGGGCTCTCCTCCTCCTCGAAGAAGACGCCGTCGCGGCGTCTCAGCGCCGCGAGGTCGCGCAGGTCGATCCCGCGGTTGGGCGGTACCTCGGTGCCCGTCACACCCAGCACCGTCGGGAAGACGTCCACCAGGCTGGTCGGCTCGCCGACCCGGCGGGGCTCACGCTGATGCGGGTACTTCACGAACAGCGGGATGTCGACGAGCTCCGGGTCGAGGCGCATGCCGTGGGTGAAGAACCCACCTTCCCCGAGCAGCTCGCCGTGGTCGGCGAAGACGACGATCAGCGCCGATTCGTAGCGACCGTTCGCGCGCAGGAAGTCGAGCAGCCGCCCGACCTCCCGGTCCATCTCGGCCGCTTCGCCGCGATACGCGGTGACCAGGGCCCGCAGGGCTCCGGGGTCAGCCGGAAGTTGCCCTCGGACCCAATCGCCATAGAGCAACCCGTCTCCCTTCAGCACGTGCGCCCATGGGGAATCCGCGCCGAGCCGCGAGATCGCACGGGCGACCTGGAGGCTCTGCGGCAGATCCGCAGGAGGCCGGTACGGATAGTGGGGATCGAACAGATTCAAGAACAGAAAGGTCGGATCGTCGCGGTGGGATTCGAGCAGGAGCATCGCCCGGTCGACCAGCGGACGGCTCAGCTCCTCGTCTCCGTGCGGCGCGGAATACAGGTCGAATCCACCGACCCAGACCGTAGATTGGCCGCAGCAAGGGGCCGCCGCCGAAGCCGACCGTGAGGTACCCGGGAGAGAGCAGGGCCGCCAGGGTCGGCACGTCCCGCCGCAAGTGGGTGTCCGGGAACCCCGCTCCGTGCTCGTCGGGGTAGAGACCGGTGAAAGCCGAAGCGTGTGCCGGCAGCGTCCACGAGCTGGTCGACGAGGCCCGTTCGTAGACCGTGGCTTCGCCCGCGAGGCGGTCCAGGTTGGGAGTCGGGCTCTCGGCATCGCCGTAGGCGCCGAACAGGTCGCGTCGCGTCGTGTCCATCGAGAGGACCAGGACCAGCGGGACGCGCGTCTCGCGCACAGCGAACGTCGGACCAGACCAGAGCGTCAATCCGAGCGGGGCGAGCCCGGACAGCGCCAGCCGCACTCGGCGGGTACCACGGGGAATCTCGACTCGGAGATCCAGGCTCCTCCCCGCGGACACGGACAGGGAGCGGAGGATCGGGGCGCCCGCCCCGTTCCCGAGGCTCAGGATGACGGTGGCCGCTCGCGCGGACACGTTGTCGAGCTCCGCGGTGAGGAAGCCGCCCTCCGTCGTGCCCAGGTCGAGATCGACCGCCGGATTCCCGAGCGTCGCGAAGCCTCCGCGGGCCCATTCCCACGCCTTCGCGACCCCGGTGTCGAGGAACTGCCATAGGAGAGGGTCCCGCCCGCCGTGGCTGAAGGCGAACCAAGAGGTCTCTCCCGCGAGGCGCCAGCCGACCCTTCGGAAGTCGAGGTGGTCCGTCGCCCCGGTCGCTCTCAGGGTAAAACGGTGCTCGCCGTGAAGCGCTACGGGACCGCTGCAGCGGAAGATCGCCCGCTGGTGGCCCCGGCGGCCGCGGAAGAACTCGCCGTCGTCGCAGGCGCCGGCGAACCAGCGACTCGAGGGCCCTTCGACGATGAACTCCAACGGCCCCTTCGTGTCCCGGTCCAGACGCACGAGCACGCTGCCCGTCGGCTCGTCGGTCACCCATCGTCCAGTCTCGGACCGGAGCCAGGTCTTGTCCGCGAGGGCGAGCGCTTGCGGCGCCCCGATCAGTCGACCGTGGAGGCCAGCAATGGGAATCCCCCCCCCCGACGGGGGACGGGGGACGGGAGCAGGCGAGCGCCGCAGTCACCAGAAAGGCCGCCGGAACCGCGCGCCCCCAGGCGTTGAGCGGAGATCGCCGAGCGCGGCCAGGGCGGGACTGCATTGCGGCGGCGATCCTAGCGTCCCGCTCGCCCCGTTCCGTGGGGCGGGGTCCCGGGCGGGCCCCGGACCGTAGAATGGTCGGCACCATGAGCCACACCCGTCCGCATCGCGATCACGGGCGCCGCCGGGCACATCGGCTACGCCCTCGCCTTCCGCCTCGCCGCCGGCGACCTGCTCGGCCCCGACCGCCCCGTCGTCCTGCAGCTGCTCGAGATCCCGCCCGCGATGGACGCGCTCGAGGGGGTCTGCATGGAGCTGTCGGACTGTGCGTTCCCGCTGCTCGACGGTCTGCTGGCGAGCGCCGAGCCGGCCGAGGCCTTCGCCGAGGCCGACGTCTGCTTCCTGGTCGGCGCCAAGCCGCGCGGCCCGGGCATGGAGAGGAAGGACCTGCTGGGCGAGAACGGCAAGATCTTCGGCCCCCAGGGCCAGGCCATCGCCGCCAAGGCGTCGCGCGACGTCCGCGTCCTCGTCGTCGGCAATCCGGCCAACACCAACTGCCTGATCGCCGCCTCGAACGCCAAGGGTCTCGACCCGCGCCAGTTCCACGCCATGACCCGGCTCGACCACAACCGGGCGATCTCGCAGCTCGCCGCCAAGACCGGCGCCCCCGCCCGCGAGATCCGGCGCATGACGATCTGGGGCAACCACTCCTCGACCCAGGTGCCCGACCTCGCCCACGCCACCGTCGGCGACCGCGCCGCGCGCGAGCTGGTTGACGACGCCTGGTACCGCGACACCTTCATCCCGACGGTCCAGAAGCGCGGCGCCGCGATCATCAAGGCGCGCGGCGCCTCGTCCGCGGCCTCGGCGGCCTCGGCGGCGATCGACCACATGCGCGACTGGATGATGGGCACCCACGAGGGCGACTGGGTCTCGATGGCCGTCGCCTCGGACGGCAGCTACGGCATCCCGCCCGGCGTCGTGTTCAGCTACCCGTGCACCTGCCGCGGCGGCGACTACAAGGTCGTCGAGGAGCTGGCGATCGACGACTTCGTGCGCGAGAAGCTCGCCGCCACGGACCAGGAGCTGCGCGAGGAGCGCGCCGCCGTCGAGGAGCTGCTGGGCTGAGGACCGCGGCGGCCGCCGGACCGCCGCCCGAGGCAATCGTTGCGCACGCCCCGCCTCCCGCCGAAAGACCGCCGCGTCTCGATCTGGCGCGGCGGCCGCTTCCCCCAGGGGACATGCAACCTCGTTGCGTGTCCCCCCTCCTGGCGCTGACCTGGGTGCTTCTCGCCCTTCACTCCGGCGCGGCCTTCGCCGGAGAGACGGCAACCGCTCCCGCCCCCTACGTCCTCGTCCTGGGCACGGCGCAGGACGGCGGCATCCCTCAGATCGGCGGCGACTCGGCTCCCGACGAGGCCGCCCGGCGCGACCCCGCGCGCCGTCGCCTGGTCGCCTCGATCCTGATCTGCGATCCCGTGACGGGCGGACGCTGGCTGGTCGACGCCACCCCGGACGTCGTCGAGCAGATGGAGCGGGGCCGCGACGAGCCGGCAACCCGCGCCACCGGAGCGCCGCGTCCGATCCTCGACGGGATCTTCCTCTCCCACGCCCACATCGGCCACTACCTCGGGCTGGCCGAGTTCGGCCGCGAGGCGTACGGCGCCCACGAGCTGCCGCTCCACGTCTCGCCGAAGATGGCGCGCTTCCTCTCGAGCAACGGCCCCTGGGACCTGATGGTGCGGCTCGACTACGTCCGGCTGATGCCCTTCGCGCCCGGGGAGCCGATCCGGCTGACGCCGCGGCTCTCGGTGACGCCGATCCCGGTTCCGCACCGGGCCGAGTACACCGACACCTTCGCCTTCCTCGTCCGCGGCCCGCGCCGCGCCCTGCTCTACCTGCCCGACATCGACAAGTGGGAGCGCTGGGAGACACCGGTCGAGGAGTGGATCGCCAAGGTGGACGTCGCGCTGCTCGACGGCACCTTCTGGGGCGAGGGGGAGCTGCCGGGCCGCTCGATGTCCGAGGTGCCGCACCCCCTGATCTCGGACTCCCTGGCCCGGTTCGGCAAGCTCCCCGCCGTCGAACGGGCCAAGATCCGCTTCACCCACCTCAACCACACCAATCCCGCGGCGCTGCCCGATTCGCCCCAGCGCCGGGCCGTCGAAGCCGCCGGGATGCACGTCGCCGAGGACGGCGACCGGATCGACCTCTAGACCCGGTAGAATCCGTCCGGCGGGCAACGCACCCCGCCAGGAGCTCCGCCATGCCGCTCTACGAATACCGCTGCCGCAGCTGCGACGAACGCTTCGAGGTCCTGCAACGGGTCGGCGAGGGCGCCGAGACCGCCGCCTGCCCCGCCTGCGGCGGCCACGAGATCGACAAGCAGCTCTCGACCTTCGCCACCGCCGCTGCGGCCACCGCCTCGTCGGCGCAGGAGTTCGCCTCCTGCGCCCCCGGCGGCTGCTGCGGCGGCGGCGCCTGCGGTCTGGGCGACTTCAACTGAGCCCCGGGCCGGTCACCGGAAGACGCACCGGGATCCAGCCGCGCAGGGCGTTGCCCAGCCGGATCCGGTGGGCGCGCGCGAGATCGCGCGGGTAGAGCGTCGCCTCGACCGCCCGGCCCGAGCGCAGCAGGGACTCGCGGAACACCCCGGCCAGCAGCCCCGCCTCGCGCGGCGGTGTCAGCCACCCGCCGTCGATCTCGACGAAGAGATTCGTCCGCGTCCCCTCGGTCAGCTCGCCGTGCTCGTTGACCAGCACGACCTCGTCCACACCCACGGGTACCCCGTTCCAGGCCGAGTCGTAGCGCTCCCTGAAAGTCGTCTTGTGAAAAGCAAAGACTTCCATAGAAGGGGAAGGCTGCGGACGCCACCGCAATCCTCCAGGCCCGGCGCTCGATCGCGAGCAGCTCGGCCTCCACTCGAAGCTCGCCCGACCGCGAGAGCAGCAGCCGGACCTTGTGCGGACGCGGCGGCAGCCCCGCGCAGCGGGCCGCGATCGCCAACCCGACCTTCCCTTCTATGGAAGCCTTTCCAGTCTTTGAAGTTTCTGTGGTCTCGAATCCGAAGTACTCCGCCGATCCGGCCAGGCGCTCGAGGTGGAGGTCCAGGAGCTCGATGCCGCGGTCCGGCTTCCAGAGCATGGTTTCGATCAGGTCGAATCCGTGCGGCGCGCCCTCGAGCACCTTCGCTTTCGCCAGGCACTCGCGCCACTCCTCCTCGGGGTCGGAGTCCCAGGTGATGCCGGCGCCGACGCCGTAGCGGAAGCTTCGCGCGGCGAGGTCGATCTCCAGGGTCCGGATCGCGACCGCGAAGCGGGCGCGGCCGCCCGGCTCGACGCGTCCGACCGCGCCGCAGTACACCCCGCGCGCTTCCGATTCGAGCTCGCGGATGAAGCGCATCGTCGCCGGCTTCGGCGCGCCGGTCACCGAGGCGCAGGGGAACAGGGCGCCGAACAGCTCCGGCAGCCGCGCGTCCGAGCCCGCGGTGACGGTCGAGGTCATCTGCCAGACCGTCGGGTAGCGTTCGACGGCGAAGGCGTCCGCCACCGCCACCGTGCCGGGCCGAGCGACGCGCCCCAGGTCGTTGCGCACCATGTCCACGATCATCAGGTTCTCGGCCCGGTCCTTGGCCGATCCGGCGAGCTCGGCGGCGCGCCGGCGGTCCTCGTCGCCGAACCGACCACGTGGCCGCGTCCCCTTCATCGGCCGCATCGTCACCCGCCCGCCGGAGCGTTCGAAGAACAGCTCCGGCGACAGCGACAGCACCGCCCACCCCGAGCCCTCGAGCAGCGCCGCGTAGGGCGCTTCCCCCGGCGCCAGCAGCGCCGAGAGGATCTCCTCGGCTGCCTCGATGCCGTCGCCAGAAAAGCTTCCATGGAAGGGAAAGGTCAGGTTGACCTGATAGGTCGACCCCGCCGCCACGCCCTCCCGAACCCTTTCTATGGAGGCTTTGAAGGCGTCCGCAGCGACTCCGGCGCGGATCTCCGCCGACGAGGACGGATCGCGAGCAACAGAAGAATGCGGTGTCGGGTCCGGCACGGCCGCGGGCTCGCGGAAGAGCGAGAAGGCGGCCAGTGGCGCCGGCCCTGCGGCCGGCGCGTGGGTCGTCAGCGCAGGGTCGAAGGCGGACGCGGCCTCGTAGCCGACGAAGCCCACCGCCCAGAGGCCGGTGGCGGCCGCTCGCTCGACTTGCGCGAGCAGCGCCGGCACCTCCTCCGGGGTGCCGGCCGCGTGGACCTCGACGGGATCGGAGAAGCGCAGGAAACCGTCCCGGCCCGGCTCGGAGCGCAGCAGGGCGCGACGGATGCCCTCGGGCACGGAAACGGAGCTCCGCCGCGCTCAGCGGCCGGCCGGGCGGCCGGCCGCGTGGCCGGGTCGGGCGGCGCGCGCCGCGGCGAGCTTCTCCTCGACCCGGCGCTCGGCGAGCCGGAACGGCGGCACGCCCTCGGCGGCGGCGGCGGCGAGCAGCTCGCCGAGGTCGGTGCCGATGCGCTCGACCCGGGCGCGGGTTCCCGCTTCGTCGAGCTCCCCTCGGTCGTAGAGCAGCGAGAGGATGCCACCCGCGGAGACCACGAAGTCGGGCGCGTAGAGGATCTGCCGCGCCGCCAGGTCGTAGCCGACGTAGGAATCCGCGACCGGGTTGTTGGCGGCGCCGCAGATCGCCCGGCAGCGCAGGCGGCCGGCCCGTTCGGCGTCGATCGCGCCGCCGGCCGCGTTGGGCGAGAGCACGTCGCACTCGCACTCGAGGACGACGTCCGGGTCGAGCACCTCGGCGCCGGTCTCCGCCGCGATCTTCAAGGCGCGCGCCGGAAACACGTCGGCGACCCGCAGCCGCGCTCCGGCGCCGGCCAGGTAGCGGGCGAGCCGGCTGCCGACCTCGCCCAGCCCCTGGACCGCGACGGTGAGCCCGCGGATCGACTCGCCGAGGCGGGCCGCCACCGCCCGGATCGACGCCGCCACGCCGAGCGCCGTCAGGTCCGAGGAGTCCGGTCCGTCGGCGCTCGGCACGTGCCCGAAGACCTTCGAGAACCGGGCCATGTAGGTGAGGTCCGCCGGACCGATGCCCATGTCGCCGCCGGTGACGAAGCGCCCTTCGAGCTCGGCCACCGCGCGGGCGTACGCGGCGAGCAGCGCCGGCGACTTGGCGGTCGCCGGATCGCCGTCGATCACCGCCTTGGCGCCGCCCAGCGGCAGGCCCGCGTAGGCCGCCTTGTAGGTCATCGCGCGCGAGAGGCGGAGCGCGTCGAGAACCGCGGCGTCGAAGCTGGGGTAGGAACGCATCCGCGTGCCGCCGACGCCGGGGCCGAGCGCGGTGTCGTGGATCGCCACCACGGCGCGCAGCCCGGCGCCCCGGTCGGCGATCACCACCAACCGCTCGTGGCCGAGCTCGGCCGCGAGATCCAGGGCGGTCGTCTTCTCCACTCGCCGCGATCTTGACACGACGGCGGGGCCCCGGGTCCCGGCACCCTCCTCCGAAAGCCCCGCGAAACCCGTAGACTCGGTTCGTGGCCGCCGCTCTTCTCCCCCGCTCTCGTGCCCGTCGCCGCGGTCTCGCCTGCTGGGCGCTGCTGATCCTCGCCCTGGCGACGGGTTGCGGCCACCGCAAGCCGCCCAACGTGGTGCTGATCTCGATCGACAGCCTGCGCGCCGATCACCTCGGTCCCTACGGCTACTCGCGCGACACGAGCCCGCACCTCGACGCCCTGGCGAAGCGCTCGGTCGTCTTCGACCACGCCTTCAGCACCACGACCTGGACGCTGCCCTCGCACGCCTCGCTGTTCACGGGCCTCTATCCCAACGCCCACGGCGTCACCCGGCGCAACCTGCGGATCCCGGAGGCGGTGCCGCTGCTGCCCGAGCTGCTCGCGGCGCACGGCTACCGCAGCGCGGCCGTGGTCTCGACCATGTTCCTCCATCGCCGCTACGGCTTCGACCAGGGTTGGGTGGACTACCGCGACGACATCGTCGGCCCCAACCTCGCCATGCACAGCCTGGTCAGCTCGCCGTTGGTCCACGAGCGCGCGCTGCAGCTGCTCGACGAGCTCGGCGCCGGCCCCTTCCTGCTCTTCGTGCACTATTTCGACGTCCACTACGACTACATCCCGCCGCCCCCGTGGGACACCCGCTTCGACCCCGAATACAAGGGCACGATCGACGGCCGGAACTACGCCACCTCGACCATCTTCCGGCGCCACCTGCCGGCGCGCGACCTCGAGCATGTCGAGGCGCTCTACGACGGCGAGATCCGGTGGGTGGACGAATGGCTGGGCAAGCTGTTCGCCGAGCTCGAGCGCCGTGGACTCGCCGACGACGCCCTGATCGTCGTCCTCGCCGACCACGGCGACGAGTTCTACGATCACGGCCACCTCGGCCACGCCAAGAACCTCTACGACTCGACGCTCCGGGTGCCGCTGATCGTCCACTTCCCCGGCGGCCGCCACGGCGGCCGCCATGTCGCGATCCCGGTCAGCCTGGTCGACGTCGCCCCGACGATCCTCGCGGCCGCCGGCGTCGATCCGCCGGCCGACTGGCCCGGGCGCGACCTGGCCCGAGCCTTCGGCGACGGCGGCCTGCCCCGGGTACCGATCTTCGCGGACCTGCGCTACACCTCGATCCGGCGCGCCGTGATCGACGGCGACTGGAAGGCGATCTTCACCTTCCGGCGACGCCGGCCCGAGCCCGCCTGGCGCGAGCTCTACGATCTCGCGTCCGACCCGCTCGAGCTCCACGAGCGGACCGCCGCGGATCCCGACCGCGTCGATTCGATGTGGCGCCGGCTCGAGTCCCGGCAGCAGCTCGACGGCAAGATCCGACTGCGTTTCGGGCGCGACCGGATCCAGCACGACGAAGCCGCCGAACGCCAACTGCGCGCGCTCGGCTACCTGTGACCGCCGGACGGCGCGGGGCCGCTCCGGGCCCTCAGCGCGGGATCAGGTAGGCGACGGCGAACCCCACCTGCGCGGCCATCATCATCAGGTACATGTGGCGCCAGCTGGGGTGGTTCTCGGTGCGGGTCAGCTCCTCCGGATCGCGCAGCAGGAGGTAGACCGTGTAGACGCCCCACAGCGTCAGCACGACACCGAGCGCGGTCAGCGCGGTGGCGTTGCCGGTGAGGATCGGGTGACGCGGGTTCTGCGGGTCCGGCAGGTGGGCGAACAGCGGCATCAGCAGCCAGGGCAGGACGAAGAAGGGGGCGATCATCCAGGCCGCCTTCTTCGGACCGTGGAGGATCGGCAGGGTCCGGCAGCCGCCGGCCCGGTCGCCGTCGATGTCGGCGAAGTCCTTGGTCGACGAGGCGCCGACCAGGTAGAGCATGAAGATCGACCCGATCGCCCATGGCTCCCAGTGCCCCACCCGGGCGACCATCGCCCAGCCGGCGACCTTGAGCAGGCAGCCGCGCGGAACCGCGATCGTCCAGTTGGCGAGCGCGCCGTGCGCCTTCGTCCGCCCCCACGCGGGCACGGAGTAGACCAACGTGAAGACGAGCCCGGCGAGGTAGATGAAGAAGGTCTCGTGCCAGGGCAGCGGCGCCGAGATCTTGTCCAGCCAGGTCGTGTGGGGGTAGACCACCACCGCCCAGGTCGGGACGATGGCCAGGACGTAGAAGATCCAGGTGAAGGTCCAGGCCTCGCGCAGCGAGAGCGCTCCGGTGACCAGCGGGCGCCCGGGCTTGTTGACCCGGTCGATGTCGAGGTCCGTGATCTGGTTGATCGCGTTGGAGGCCGCGTTCAGGAAGCTCGCGCACAGCGAGCCCAGGGCCACGGTGAGGACCACCGAGAGCGTGAACGAGCGGCTCGGATCCGGGTTGTGTACCGAACCGAAGGCGCAGATCGAGCCCGAGACGATGCCGAGCAGCGGCGGCAACAGGGTGAAAGGACGGGAGAGCTGGACGTAGAGCCCGGACTTCTTCATCGGATCCTCGGGACGATCACCCCGCCGGCAGCAGGAGGGTGCCCAGGCCCGCGGCGACGAGCGCCCCGGCCAGGGAGTTCAGGAAGTTGACGGCTTCGTTGTCGAGCAGGCCGCGCTTCTCGAGCGTGGCGCCGGCGAGACTCTCCAACGTCGTGGCGACCAGCGCCGCCACGGCGACCGCGGCGACGCCGAGGGCGGGATAGAGACCGACCGCCGCCCCCAGTCCTCCGACCACGAGCGACGCCGCGATGCCGGCCAGGGTGCCTTCGAGCGAGACCGCTCCTTCGGTGCCCCGCGGTACCGGCCGCAGGGTGGTGATCAGGAAGGTCCGCCGGCCGACGACCTGGCCGATCTCCGACGAGCAGGTGTCGGAGGCGGCGGTCGCGAACGCGCCGGCCACGGCGAGGGCGAACAGCACCGGCCGGCCGGTGGTGGCCGCGAACAGGGCCGCGAGCGCCGGCACCGCGGTCTTGGCCAGCGCGTTGCGGGCGCCCCGGCGGCCGCCCTTCTCCTGGGCGATCCGCGCCGCCGCCTTCGCCTCGTAGCCGAACCGGGTGGCGCCCGTCCCCAGGACGAAGAAGGCGAAGAGCAGGAGGAAGCCGCGCCAGTCGAGGCCGACCCAGATCATCGTCCCGAGCACCACGCCCGCGACGGCGCCGGACCGATCGACGCCGCGCGCGGCGAAGGCGGCGACGGCGAGCGCCGCGTTGACCGCCAGCCCGACCACCAGCCGGCGCAGCGCCTCGGGCCCGGCCAGAGCCGTCCAACCGCCGTCCGACAGCAGCAGGCAGTAGAGCAGGATCGAGGTCACCAGAGGCACGCCCAGATTGTCGTCGAGTCCCTGAGGCTGCGACTCGAGCCAGGCCGCGAACGCCGCGGCGGCCGCCGCGACGGCGAGCGCGAAGCCCGCCGGGTAGTCGCCGGGAGCGGTCCACTGCAGCAGGACGTAGGCGCCGGTTCCGCCGAAGACGAGGTAGGCGATCGTCCCGGCCCAGCTCTTGCGCGGATTCCAGGGCAGCGGATTGCCGGCGCCCACGGCCTGGCCCACGATCCCCGCCATGCCGTCGCCGAAAGCCAGGATGCCCCACACGGCGGCCGCGATCTCGAGCCGGTTCCAGTACAGCAGGACCAGCAACAGCACGGCGATCGGGTAGAGGACGATGCCGAGCGCGAAGCCGCGCTCCGACTCGCCGGCGCGCCAGAGCCGGCGCCCGCCGTAGAGGGGCAGGAGCAGCGCGTTGTGGAGCACGGCCGCGAGCGCCGCCAGCGTCGACCCGAGCGGACCCAGCGGCCGCATCGCGAAGGCGACGCCGCCGACCGCCATGTGGACGGACTTGCGCGCCAGCTCGCCGCGCGTCAGCCCGGCCATTCCGGCGTCCGCTTCAGCCACTCGAGAGTCTCCTCGAGGCCGCTGGCGAGGTCGCGCGGCGCGTAGTCCAGCTCGCGGCGGGCGCGGGAGGAGTCGTAGGCCCAATCGTGACGGTAGATCTCGACCAGGTCGGGCGTCAGCTTGGGCACGCCGCCGGTCAGCCGGGCGCCCAGCTTCATCAGGGCGCCCGCCGCCCGGGCGACGCCGTCCGGCATCCTCCGGCCGGGGATCCGGATCCCCCCGGCCGCGCCCACCTGCGCGTAGAACTGCTCCTGGGTGACGTTCTCGCCGCCGAGCACGTAGCGCGCTCCGGCCGGCGCCCGGGCCAGCGCCCGGGCGATCCCCTCGGCCACGTCCTCGACGAAGACGTAGTTCCAACGCCGTTCCGGACGGCCCAGCAGCGCCGGCAACCGCCCGTGGGCGAGGTCGAGGATGTGGCGCACGACGATGTTGCCCTCGGTCAGCTCGCCGGGCCCGTAGATCACGCCCGGGTAGACGACGACGAGCGGCGCGCCGAGCGCGATGGCGCTGCGCGCCGCCGCGTCGGCGCGCGCCTTCGTCCGCTCGTAGTCGTTGATCCACCGGCGCACGGTCGGCTCCGCCCGCTCGTCGAGAATCCCCCCCGGCCCGTTCTCCGTCGGCCCCAGGGCGATGAAGCTCGAGACGTAGAGGATGCGGCGGACCCCGGCCGTCGCCGCCGCGCCCAGAACGTTGTCGAAGCCGCCGACGTTGATCCGGTCGAACTCGGCGGCCGGAGCCAGGAGCTTGACCAGGGCCGCCGCGTGGACGACCGCTTCGCAGCCCGCCATCGCCCGCTCCAGGCTGGCGCGGTCGGTGACGTCGCCGGCGGCGATCTCGGCTCCGCCGGGCAGCCCCTGCCGCGCCGAGCCGCCGCGCACCAGGAGGCGCAGCTCGTGCTCGCGCGCCAAGCGCGCCGCGGTGCGCCGACCGAGGAACCCGGTGGCGCCCGTCATCAGCACCTTCACGCGGCTTCGCCTCCGGCCGACGACGCCTCGCGCCAGAGGTCGACGAGCGCGTCCTCGAAGCTGCGCCGGGAACACCAGCCGAGCGCCGCGATCCGGGCCGCGTCGCCCGAGAGCAACGGCACGTCGACCGGGCGCAGCCGCTCCGGATCCTGCTCGACGCGGGCCGCCACGCCCGAGACTCCGAGGAGCAGATCCAAGGCCTCGCGGATCGACACCGCCGAGCCGCTGGCGAGGTTGTACACGGTGGCGGGCTGGCCGCAGGTCATCAGCGTCAAGAGCGCGTCGGCGGCGTCGGCGACGTGGACGAAGTCACGCCGCGCCGACAGGTTGCCCACCCGGATCACGCCTGGCGCCGAGCCGCGCGCGATCGCCGCGAGCTGGGCGGCGAAGCTGGGCAGCGCGAAGGAGGGCGCCTGCCCCGGGCCGGCGAGGTTGAACAGCCGCACCACGATCGCGCCCGATGCGAGCACCAGGCGCTCCGCCGCGGCTTTGGTCAGCGCGTACGGCGAGCGCGGCGCGGCGGGCCGGGTCTCGGCAATCGGCTGCTCGGCCTCCGGCACCTGCCCGTAGATCTCCGCGGTCGACGCGAACACCAGTTGTCGGCCGCGCGCCGCGGCGGCGACGTGTTCCGTGCCGAGCACGTTGACCTCGAAGTACTCCGGCATCCGTCGCCACGATTCCCCGACGTGCGAGAGAGCCGCCAGGTGCACGACGACCTGCGGATCGAGCTCGTCGACGGCGCGCGCGACCTCGTCGCCCTGGCGCACGTCCGCGCGGACGAAGCGCACCCGGGGCTCCAGCTCCAGCGGTCCGGGCTCGAGACCGAGCGCGGTCACCGTGTCGCCGCGCTCGACGAGCCGGGCAACGAGGTGCCGGCCCAGGAAGCCGGACCCACCGGTGACCAGGACGCGCACGGCCGCCCCTCTCTCAGGCTCCGACGGCCGCGCGCCGGGCGGCGAAGTGTCCGCGCCAGAAGTCGAGCGTGTCGGCCAGGGTGCGCTCGAGCGGCAGGGTCGGCTCCCAGCCGGTCTCGTTGCGGAACTTCGAGGCGTCGCCGAGCAGGACTTCGACGTCGGACGGCCGGAGGCGCGCCGGATCGGTCTCCACCCGCACGTCCACGCGCGACATCCCGAGCAGCTGGTCGAGCATCGCGCGGATCGTGATGCCCCGGCCGCTCGCGATGTTGTAGACCTCGCCGGGGGTGGCGCGGGTGGCCGCCAGCCAGTAGGCGCGCACCATGTCGCGGACGTCCGTGAAGTCGCGCACCGACTCGAGGTTCCCGACCCGGATCACCGGCTCCTGGAAGCCCGCTTCGATGGCCGCGATCTGGCGCGCGAAGTTCGACATCACGAAGACCTCGCCGCGGCGCGGGCCCTCGTGGTTGAACCCCCGGGTGCGCACGGCGCGCAGGCCGTAGCTACGGAAGTACTGGTAGCCGAGCAGATCCTGGGCGACCTTGGAGACCGCGTACGGCGACAGCGGCCGCAGGGGATTCGACTCGCGGATCGGAGTCTCCTCCTTGAGCACCAGGCCGTACTCCTCGCTCGAGCAGGCGATCTGCACGACCGGATCGAGCCCGAGCTTGCGGATCGCCTCGAACAGGTGGATCTGCGCGATCACGTTGACGTGGAAGGTCTCGGCGGGGGCCGTCCAGGAGGTGGGCACGAACGACTGCGCGGCGAGGTGGAAGATCGCCTCCGGCCGAACCCGGTCGAGCGCCTTCTCGATCGCGGTCCGATCGGCGAGCTCGCACTCGACGAGCTGGATCTTCCCCTCCAGGTGCTCGATGTTCTCGCGCCGGCTGCGCCAGCGGCAGGTGCCCCAGACCTCGACGCCCGGCTGCTCGGCGAGGACGTAGTCGGCCAGGTGCGAGCCGGCGAATCCGGTGATACCCGTGATCAGGACGCGTTTCATCTTCTCTCTCCACTCTCTTCCGCCCGGCCGCCGGCGAGGTACTCGGCGAGGCCCGGGCGCCAGGACTCGACCGGCCGTCCGGCGAGCTGCTCGAAACGATCGACTGCGAGCACCGAGTACCGGGGACGCCGCGCGGGCAGCGGATACTCCTCGGTGGTCACCGGTCGGATCTCCACCCGCCGCCCGAGCTGACGGGCGATCTCGCGGGCGAACTCGTACCACGTGACCGGCTCGCGGTTCTGATAGTGCACGATCCCGCTCGCTCCCGATTCTCCCAGATCGGCGATCGCCCGCGCCAGGAACGGAGCATAGGTGGGGCCCCCGGTCTGGTCGGCGACCACCCGCAGCGGTCCGGCTCCGGCCTCGATCCGGGCGCGGATCGCCGCCACGAAGTGCGCCCCGCCGCGGCCGAAGACCCAGCTGGTGCGCACGACCAGGATCGCCCCCCCCACTGCCAGGGCCCGTTGCTCGCCCTCGAGCTTGGAGGCACCGTAGACCGACCGGGGTCCGGTCGGGTCCTCCTCCCGGTAGGGCTCCGTGGCGTCGCCGTCGAAGACGTAGTCGCTCGACGGCTGGACCAGGCGCGCGCCCGCGGCCGCCGCCTCCTGCGCGATCCCGCCCGGCGCCTCGCCGTTGACCCGGAAGGCGGCCTCCGGCTGGCTCTCGCAGTCGTCCACCCGGGTGAAGGCGGCGCAGTTGACCACCAGGTCGGGGCGGTGGGCGGCGATCGCGTCGCGGACCGCGCCCCGGTCGGTGACGTCCACCGCCGCGCGCGCCAGGCCGGTCGCCGCCCAGCCGCGCCGGGCCGCATCGGCGACGAGCGCGCGGCCGAGGATCCCTCCGGCACCGAAGACGAGGAGCCTCAACGTCTCAGCGGGAAGAGCTCGAGTCCCCGCCCGACAGGTCGAGGAAGGTGCCGACGTTCTTCAGGTCGAGCATGAAACGGAAATCCTTGGTGCGGTAGATGCTGGTCACCTGTTCGTGGTACTCGAGCCGCATGCTCCAGCACTGCGAGGTCCAGGACAGGAAGTAGCGCTGCTGCTGGATCGCCGAGGTCTGGAGGTTGTAGCTGACCTGCCCGGAGAGCCGCAGGCGCTGCGGCAGGACGTCGACGCCCAGGCCCAACCGCGCCTGATCCGAGCTCTTGGTCGAGAGCTCGGGGTTGTAGTTGGTGAACCAGGTCAGGTCGAGGTCGACGCGCTGGAAATTGCCGCGCGCCGAGAGCGACGTCGAGTTGAGCCCGCTGAACAGGGTCGAGTAGACGACCTTCGACTCGAGCTGGAAGTCCTGGCTGGGGCTGACCCGGAGGCGGCCGACCAGCCCGCTCTCCTGGCTCGTCTTCGTGCCGTCGGACGATTTCTGGAGCGGCTGGCTGGCATCGAAGGAGTAGGCCTGGGCGATCTCGAGCGAGAAGATCTCGAACGCGCCGCCCTGGGTGGGGTCCGTGGGCTTCGCCAGCACGCGGTTGACCAGCGTGAGCTGGCCGACGTTGGTCGAGCTGAACGGATCGATCTCGTCGAACCGGGGCACCTGGGCCTGCTCGGAGTACTGCCCGGAATAGGCCCACGACCAGCGCGGCTCGACGATGTGCTTGAACTTCGAGAAGCGGCCCACGGCGGCGTCGAAGATGCGCGAGATCGAGGGCCCGATGACGTCGAGCGTCGCCGACGGGTAGACGCGATCGAGCGAGTCGCCGCAGAAGCGCTGTCCGGGCGCGATCACCTGGTCGCCGCAGTAGCGCGCCGCCTCGCCGGTCTCGGGGTCCGTGCGGGTCACCGGCAGGCTCGCGCCCCACCAGGTCGCCCGCCCCCCGCCCGAGACGGCGACCGAGAGCCAGGGCGCCACGCGCAGCGGCAGGGTGAGCTGCGGCGCCAGGTCGAGCCGCCCGTAGCGCTCGTCGTAGAGGCCGCTCGACGAGGTCTCGAGATAGCTCGCAGTGGTGTCGACGGAGAGATAGAGATTGCTCGACCCCAGCTTCAGCTTGGTCAGCCGGTAGGCGACGTCGGGGAGCTGGCGCTGCGTCGTCACGCTGCCGTTGCCCAGGAAGGTGTCGCGGGAGTCGACGAGCACGTTGAGCGACTGCGCACCCCAGGTGCCGGAGAGGAAGGCGTCGGAGTAGAGGAACAGGCGCGTGTTGTCGTTGATCGCGCGCTCGAACCGGCGGAAGAAGTCGTAGTCGGAGTAGTCCTCGTAGGCGACGACCGCGCGCAGCCCCCCGGGCAGGTCGTTCGTCGTCTGGTCGAAGCGGCCGTGCCACTCCGTCTGCTTCGTGTCGGGGTCGTGCAGGAAGTAGAGCGTCGCCTTGCCCTGCGTGCCGTCGGTCGGGCGGTAGCGGAACTCGCCGCCCAGCCCGGCGAACCCCAGCGAGTAGCCGTCGAGGTAGAGCGTGCCGTCGGCGCTCGGGCCCATGACCTGGTAGTAGGCGAGCCCGAGGTAGGTGCCGCGGTTCTGCGAGTAGCCGAGCCCGGGCACCAGCAGCCCGGAGGTGCGCTCGGTGCGCGCCGGCCAGATCAGGTAAGGCCAGTAGAAGATGGGCAGCTTCTTGACCCGCATCCGGGCGTTCTTGATGTGGGCGTAGTCGCCGAGGTCGACGCGCGCCCGGCTGGTGCGCAGGCTCCAGTCCGGCGTGACGTCCCCGGTGCAGCTGGTGAACACCCCGTCGCGGATCTCGTAGCTGTTCTCGCCGGTCTTGTTGACCACGGCGCCGTTGAAGTAGAAGTCCGGATCGACGGCGGCCGCGGCGTTCCAGAAGGTCCCCGTCGCCGTGGCGAGGTCGAAGTCGACCCGCGCGGCCGCGATCCGGCGGGGTCCCTGATCGAACACCACGTCGCCCTCCGCCTCGAGGGTGCTCGTGGCGCCGTGCAGCACGACGTGGTCGGCGCGGAAGTGGAGGTCGCGGTAGCGGATCTCGACGTCGCCGTCGAGCACGGCGTCGTTCTGGTCGTTGCTCTCCAGGCTGTCGGCGGCGCCGGCGAGCTTGCCGCCGCCCTTCTCGTCGTTGAGCGGCAACTCGAAGGTGATGCGGTTCGGCGGCGGCGCCGGCGGCGTCGGGGTCGCACCCGGGGTCGTCGCCGGGGCCGGGCCGGGAGCGGCCGGCGGCGTGACGCCCGGCGCGGCCGGCGGCGTGGTGCCCGGCGCGGCCTGGGCCGCCGAATCCGGGCTCGCCGCGGGCGGCGGACCGGTCTCCGGCGCCGCCGGTGGTGCGGCAGGGGCTTGCTGCGCCGCCAGCCGCGCGGCCAGCATCAGGCCCGCCAGCACGCCGGCGAGCGCCTTGCCCGGCGTCATCCGGCCAGCCGCTCGACCACGACCGCGGTCGCTTCGCCCCCGCCGATGCAGATCCCGGCGCAGCCGTAGCGGCCCCCGCGCTCCTCGAGCGCGTCCAGCAGGGTGACCAGGATGCGCGCTCCGGAGGCTCCGATCGGGTGGCCCAAGGCCACGGCACCGCCGCGGACGTTGAGCCGGTCGGAGGGGATCCCGAGCTCGCGCGCGCAGGCCAGAGCGACCACCGCGAAGGCCTCGTTGACCTCGAACAGGTCGATGTCGCCGATGGCGAGCCCGGCGCGTTCGAGAACCCGTCGGATCGCCGTCACCGGCGCGGTGGTGAACCACTCCGGCTTCTGGGCGAAGGAGGCCTGGGCGACCAGGCGGGCGACCGGCCGGAGCTTGCGCCGCTTCGCCTCCTCGGCGGTGGTGAGCACGAGGGCGGCCGCGCCGTCGTTGATCTTCGAGGCGTTGGCCGCGGTCACGCTGCCGGCCTTGTCGAAGGCGGGCTTCAGGTTCGGCATCTTGTCGAGATCGGCCTTTTGCGGCTCCTCGTCCTGGTCCACGACGGTGGTCCCCTTGCGGCCGGGGATCTCGACCGCGACGATCTCGCGCGCCGAGGCGCCCGACTCCTGGGCCGCGCGCGCCCGCGAGTAGCTCTCGCGCGCGAAGGCGTCCTGCTCCTCGCGGCTGAACTCGTATTCGCGCGCGCACAGCTCGGCGCAGTTGCCCATGTGCTGATCGCCGTAGGGATCCCACAGGCCGTCGAAGATCATCGAGTCGATGAACTTGCCGTGGCCCAGGCGCAGGCCGTCCCGGGCGCCGATGGCCAGGTAGGGGGCGCGCGACATGCTCTCCATGCCGCCGGCCGCCACCAGCGCGAAGTCCCCCGCGCGCAGGTCGTTGGCGGCCGACATCACCGCGCGCATCGCCGAGCCGCAGACCTTGTTGAAGGTGATCGCGCCGGTCGAATCGGGGCAGCCGGCGCCCAGCGCCGCCTGCCGCGCCGGCGCCTGGCCGACTCCCGCCGTCAGCACGCAACCCATGTAGACCTGCTCGATGTCGGCGGGGGCGACCCCCGCCCGTTCGAAGGCGCCGGCCAGCGCGCGGGCACCCAGATCGGGCGCCGACACGCGTGCGAGCGCCCCCTGGAAGGCGCCGATCGGCGTGCGAGCGGCGCTCAGGATGACGACGTCGGACATGTGCTTTCCTCCGGGGCTTGCGGCCCGCCCGGCGGCCCGAAAGAATGCTCGCCGAGCGGCCGCGAGAACCCGGAAATCCTACCACGGGGATCGCGCCCGAACCGACCGTGACGAGAGCCCTCGGAGTCGATTTCGGCGAGCGCAGGATCGGCCTCGCCCTGTCCGATCCGGAGGGTCGGATGGCGCTGCCGCTGCGGGTGATCGAGCGCCACAGCGACGCCCAGGCCGCGGCCGAGATCGCCCGCGTGGCGCGGGAGCACGAGGTCGAGCTGCTCGTCGTCGGCGAGCCCCACCGGCCCGGCGGCGCGCCCGCGAGCGAGACGCTCGGCCGGGCCCGGAGCTTCGGTGCGCGGCTCGGGGCGGCGACCGGCCTGCCGGTCGAGTGGATCGACGAGGCCTTCACCTCGGCCGCCGCCGCCGAGCGGCTGCGCGAGGCCGGCCTCGACAGCCGGCGCGCCCGCGGCCGGATCGACGCCGTGGCGGCCCAGATCCTGCTCCAGGAAGCGCTCGACCGCCGCGCCCGCGCCGCGGACGCGGGGGACCGGCCGGAGACCGAGCGATGAAGCGCGCGCTCGCGATCCTGGCCGGCGCCGCGGCGCTCGCCGCGGCCGCGGCGGCCGGCCTCGCCTGGGCCCGCGCCGAGCTGCACGCGCCGGTCCGCTTCCCGGCGGCGGTCGAGCTGGAAGTCGCCCCCGGCGAGAGCGCCCGCGCCGTGCTCGAGCGGCTCGAGCGCGCCGGGGTCATCCGCTCGGCCCTGCTGGCGCGCCTCTACCTCGGTCACGTGTTGGAGGACCCGCCGATCCACGCCGGCGAGTACCGCTTCGAGCCGCCGCTGGCGACCGTCGAGGTGCTCGATCGTCTGATCCGGGGCGAGATCGTGACCCATCCGGTGACCATCGTCGAGGGTCTGACCTACCTCGAGACCGCGGCGGCGCTCGCCCACGCCGGCTTCGGCGATCGCGAGCGGTTGCTCGCCCAGTTCTCCGACCCGGCGCGGGTACGCGACCTCGATCCCGATGCCGCGACGCTCGAGGGCTACCTGTTCCCCGACACCTACCGGTTCCCGCGCGGCGTGTCCGAGGCGGCGATCGCCGACGCCCTGGTCGCCAACTTCCGCGCCCGCTACCGCCGCGAGGTGGCGCCGCTGCTCGACGGCGAGCCGACCCCGAACGTGCGCGAGCTGGTCATCCTGGCCAGCCTGGTCGAGAAGGAGGCCCGCCTCGACTCCGAGCGCCCTCTGGTCGCGGCGGTCTACGCCAACCGGCTGCGCCGGGGCATGGGGTTGTACGCGGACCCGACGCTGATCTACGGCCTCAAGCTCGAAGGGCGGTGGGACGGCGATCTGCGGCGCCGCGACCTCGAGTCCGACTCGCCCTGGAACACCTACCGGATTCCCGGGTTGCCGCCGGGCCCGATCTGCTCGCCCGGCGCGGCGAGCCTGCGCGCGGCGGCACGTCCGGCCGACACGCCGTTTCTCTACTTCGTCAGCCGCAACGACGGTACCCACGCCTTCGCGAAGACGCTCGCCGAGCACAACCGCAACGTGGAGATCTGGCAGCGGCGCTACTTCCGCGAGCGGCGCGACGCCGCCGGGAAGGCCACTCCGCCCGCCAGCGCCGATCGGCGCTCCGATTGACAGGCATGGCCGTGAAAGCGGAGACTTCCAGCGCACGATCCGCGATCTGTCGTAGCGCGAGAGCGAGCGGACCTCCGGGAACCGGACGTCTCGCGCCGGGGGTGCCATGAATACTCGCGATCAGTTCGGCCACTATCTGCTGCTCAAGAAGGTCACCGAGGACGCCCTCGGCGAGACGTTCCGCGCCGGCCGGATCGGGCGCCAGGCGCTCGACCGGGTGGCGCTGCTGCGCGTCTACAACGGTCAGGGTCTGGACTCGGACCGGATCGCCAAGACGATCCAGAGCCGGGGCGCCCTGGCCCAGGCGCTCAAGAGTCCCAACATCGCGGCCGCGGTCGACAGCGGTCAGGTCCGCGGGGTGCCCTACGTCGCTTACGACTACCTGTCCGGCCGCACCCTCGCCCAGCTCTCCGAGCAGGCCGTGCGGCGCGGTCAGCCCGTGGCGCTCGACCTCGCCCTGCTGATCGTCGAGCGCATCGCCTCCGGGCTCGCGGTCGCCTACGAGACGCGCTTCGGCGACGAGCGGGTGATCCACGGCATGCTCACGCCCCACCAGGTCCTGGTCTCCCACGACGGCGAGCTGCGCCTGTCGGGGTTCGAGGCCTCGCCCGGCCTGCGCTCGGCGGCTGCACACCCGGTGATCAAGCAGACCCTGGGTCGCTACCTGGCGCCCGAGGCGCTGGCCGGGCAGCCGCCGGCCAAGACCGACGACGTCTTCAGCGTCGGCGCGATCCTGTTCGAGCTCCTCACCGGACAGCCGACTCCCGCGCTGCCGGCCTCGGGTCTCGCGGCGACGATCGAGCAGGCGGTCGTCGCCGCCGACGGCGGCAACCTCCATCCCGACATCGCCGCGCTGCTCAAGCGCAGCCTCTGTCCCGCGGACCAGCGCGTCGGCGACGTCGTCGCCTGGCACAAGACGCTGGCGAAGCTGATGTCGGACGGCCAGTACAACCCGACGACCTTCAACCTCGCCTTCTTCCTGCACAACCTCTTCCGCGACGAGATCGAGCGCGAGACGCAGGAGCTCGAGACCGAGAAGACGCAGGCGATCCAGATTCAGGTGCCGGAGCCGCCGGCCACGACCGCGACGCCGGCCCCGGCCGCGTTCGGCGGGATTCCGACCCCGGCGGCCCCGGCGGCGCCGGCCGCTTCGGCCGCGCCCACCCTGGTGGCCTCCGCCGCCGAGACCGGCGGCGTGCGCGAGAACACCGACGTCCTGCGCGAGATGTACGGCCTGCCGGGCAAGAAGACCTCGAGCAAGCTGCCCTGGATCGCCATCGGGGCCGTCGCGCTGATCGTCGTCGCCGTCGCGGCCTACCTGATCTTCGGCCTCGGATCGAACAGCTCGGGCACGCCGAGCGCGCCGGCGGCCACCGCGGAGGCCGCCAACGCCGCACCCGCCCCGGCGCCCCAGCCGGCGGCGGGCCCGACGCAGGAGGAGATCCAGGCGCAGATCTCCAAGATGGTCACCGAGCAGTCGAAGGAGCTCGAGGCCGGGCTCAAGGCCCAGTACGACGAGAAGCTCAAGGCTCTCCAGCGCCAGCTCGAAGAATCCAAGCAGGCGCCGGCGCCGCCCGTGCGTCAGCTCCCGGCGGCCGCCGTCCCCGCACCGCGGCCGAGCGAGCCGGCGCCCGCGCCGGCGAGCGCCGCCGAGGCCCGGGCCACGGTCCCCGCCCCCGCCCCCGCCACCGCCGCTCCTGCCGGGCCGGCCGTCACCTCCCCCGCCGCCAACGCCGGGCCGGCCCCCGTCACCCAGCCGGCGCCGGCCCAGACCCAGCCCGCCACGGTCGAGACCAAGCCGGCGCCCCCCGAGCCCAAGCCCCAGGAGCCGACGGTCAAGGTCGGCGACCTGGTTTCGCTCGGTCCGGGGGTCGTGCCGCCGCGGGTGGTGCGCCAGCCGCCGCTGCGCTACCCCCCGATCGCGCAGCGCATGCGCAAGGAGGCGACGGTCACGGTCAGCGTGTTGGTGGACGAGAACGGCAAGGTGGTGGACGTCAAGGAGACCAGCTCCAAGGCCGGCTTCGGGCTCGACGAGGCCGCCGCCGACTACGCCCGCGAGTGCACTTGGAGGTCGGCGACCAAGGACGGCGTGCGGGTCCGCATGTGGTACGACCTCAAGGTCGCCTTCACCCTCGGTCCGCACGGCTGACCCAAACACGAGAGGCGCCCCGGAGGGCGCCTCTCGTCATCGCCGAGGACCGGCCGGTCGGGCCGGTCGCGATTACAGATCGGCCGCCTTGATCGACGCCACGAGCTGCTCGATCACCGGCTTCATGACCTTGTCGAACATCCGGCTGTCGTTGTCGACGCCGCCGCCGAAGCCCGCGATCGACAGCTTGAAGTGGGCGTCCTCGCCGCGCGCCTCGTCGGCCCAGACGATCTCGCCCGTGTCGGTGTCGATGATGCGCGCGTTCATCGCCGCGGTGAACGTCTTCTTGGAGCCCGAGAAGCCGACGCCGTAAGCGCCGTGGGCGCCGGTCTCCTGGGCGCCGTACTCGGTCACCGCGCCGACCAGGAAGTACTTGACGCCGAGCAGCTTGCCGGCTTGGACCGCGGTCGAAGGGTCGATGTCGCCGGACAGCGACAGGTTCTTCTCCTGCATCAGCTGCGCCAGCTGCTCGCGCTCGACGACGCGGAACTTGCCGCTCTTGACGAGCTCGGTGACGAAGACGTCCTGGGCGGCCGCGCCGCCGCTGTTGTACCACCACTGGTTCTCGGCCTTGTTCTTGAACTCGAGCACCGCGATGCGGGGCTTCGAGGAGTCGGCCGCCCGCGCGACCGTGGTCAGGCCGGCGAAGGCCAAGGCGACGGCAAGTGCCAGACAGATCTTGCGCTTCATGAGGGTTCCTCCCTGGTTCCTGGTTGCGGTGGATTCTAGGCCAGATCGCGGCGGAGGGTGCCGGTCCCCCGAAGGCGCCCGCCGGAGCGTCGCCGTCAGGTCGATTCCTGGGCGTCGACGACGCAGATCGCCGCCATGTTCACGATGTCGGTCACCTCGACCCCCCTTTGCAAGACGTGGACCGGCCGCGCCATGCCGAGCAGGACCGGGCCGATCGCCTCGGCGTCGGCCAGGCGCCAGATCAGCTTGTAGGCGATGTTGGCCGACTGCAGCTCGGGGAACACCAGGACGTTGGCCGGACCCCGCAGCTCGGACCAGGGGTAGTGCTCCCCCAGGATCGACGCCAGGACCGCCGTGTCGGCCTGCATCTCGCCGTCGACCTCGAGCTCGGGATTGCGCTGGCGGACCAGCTCGACCGCACGCTTGACCCGGCGCGCCGCGGGGTGCGGATTGGAGCCGAAGTTCGAGAACGACAGCATCCCCACCCGCGGCGTGATGTTGAAGCGGCGTGCGAAGTCGGCCGTCGCCAGGGCGATCTCGGCCAGGGTCTCGGCGTCGGGCTCGATGTTGACCGTCGTGTCGGCGAGGAAGAACAGGCGATCCCTGAGGATCAGGATGAAGGCGCCCGCGACGTGGCGGATCCCGGGTCGGGTCCCGATGATCTGGAGCGCGGGCCGGATGGTGTCGGGATACTCGTAGGTCAACCCCGAGATCAGGCCGTCGGCGTCGCCGGAAGCCACCATCATGGCGCCGAAGTAGTTGCGCTGCCGCAGCAGCTTCGCGGCGGTGTCCATCGTCACCCCGCGGCGCCGCCGCAGCTCGTGCAGCCGGCGCTGGTAGTCGGGCCACAGCGGCGAGGATTCGCTGTGCAGCACCGTGATGCGCTCCTCGGCCAGCCCCAACTCGGCGAGCTTCTCGACGATGCGTTCGCGGCGGGCCAGCAGGATCGGGTGCGCGATCCCCTCCTCGACCAGGATCTTGGCGGCGCGCAGGACCTTCTCGTTCTCCCCCTCCGGGAAGACGATCCGCCGCGGCGAGCGCTTGGCCCGGTCGATCAGGCCCCGCATCAGCTCGATCCGGCGCGACACCAGGTGCTCGAGCCGGCGGCGATAGCTCTCGATGTCGCCGATCGGGATCCGCGCGACCCCGCTCTCCTCCGCCGCCCGGGCCACCGCCGGCGCCACGTTGAGCAGCACCCGGTAGTCGAACGGCTTCGGGATCAGGTACTCGCGGCCGAAGCGCAGGGACTCGAGGCCGTACGCCTTGAGCACCGAATCGGGGACGTCCTCGCGCGCCAGCGCCGCCAGAGCCCGGGTCGCCGCCAGCATCATCGGCACGTTGATGTCGGTGGCCCGGGTGTCGAGAGCGCCGCGGAAGAGGAAGGGAAAGCCGAGCACGTTGTTGACCTGGTTGGGATAGTCCGAGCGCCCGGTGGCCATGATCACGTCCGGCCGCGCCGCGGTCGCCTCCTCCCAGGAGATCTCCGGCGTCGGGTTGGCCATGGCGAAGACGATCGGGTTGGCGGTCATTCCGGCGAGCATCTCGCCGGTCACGGTGCCGGCCACCGAGAGGCCGACGAAGACGTCCGCGCCGACCAGCGCTTCGGCCAGCGTCCGCGCCTCGGTGTCGGCGGCGAATTCCAGCTTGCTGGCGTCGGTGTCGCCGGGTCGGCCGCGGTAGACGACGCCCTTGCGGTCGCACAGGACGACGTGGTCGCGCGCCAGCCCCAGGTCGAGCCAGAGCCGCAGGCAGCCGAAGGCCGCCGCCCCGGCGCCGGAGAACACGACGCGCACGCGATCCATGCTCTTGCCGACCAGCTCCAGGGCGTTGAGCAGCGCCGCCCCCGAAATGATCGCCGTGCCGTGCTGGTCGTCGTGGAAGACCGGGATGGAGAGCGACTCCTTGAGGCGCCGCTCGATCTCGAAGCATTCCGGCGCCCGGATGTCCTCGAGGTTGATACCGCCGAAGGTCGGCTCGAGCAGCTCGACCGCGCGCACGACCTCGTCGATGCTCTCGGTCGCCAGCTCGAGGTCGAAGACGTCGATCCCCGCGAAGCGCTTGAACAGGACCCCCTTGCCTTCCATCACGGGCTTGCCGGCCAGGGCGCCGATGTTGCCCAGGCCGAGAACGGCGGTGCCGTTGGTCACGACCGCGACGAGATTGCTCTTCGCCGTGTACTCGTAAGCGGCCATCGGGTCGGCCGCGATCTCGCGGCAGGGCTCGGCCACGCCCGGGGTGTAGGCCAGCGACAGGTCGCGCTGCGTCGTGGTCGGCTTGGTCGGGACGACCTCGATCTTGCCGCGCGGCGGGCGCGCGTGGTACTCGAGAGCTTCTTCGCGTGTGATCCGGGACATTCCGCGGCGACTCTATACCCGGCCGATTCGGCTATCGTCGGCGCCGATGATCGTGCGCGAGATCGGATCCGAATGGGTCGTCGTCACCCAGGCGGATCACGCGCGCCTGGCTTCCGACCTGCTGGCGCTGCTGCGCCTGCCCGGGCTCGCGGATCACCCGCGCCGCGACGAGCTGCTCGCCGACGTCGCGGCGCACGACGACGGCTGGTGGGAGAGCGACGCGGCCCCGCGGATCGACCCGCGGAGCGGCCGGCCGCTGGATTTCCTCGCCCTCGACCCGGGCGCGCGCTTCGAGATCTGGGACCGCGGCGTCGAGCGCCACGCCGCCCGGCTTCCGTACCGCGCGGCGAAGATCGCGACCCACGCCCTGAGGCTGTTCGCCGCGCGCCGCGACGACCCCGTCTGGAGCGGCTTCCTCGTCCGGCTCGAGGCGCGACGCGACGAGCTGCTCGAAGCCTCCGGGCGGAGCCGGGAGGAGCTCGCCGACGACGACCGCTGGCTCGAGCTCGCCGACGACCTCTCGCTGGCCGCCGTGACCGGTTCGGCGTCCCACCTCGATCTGCCCGGCTGGCGGGCGGCGACGAGGACCGCGGGCACGGGCGTCGAGCTGCGGCTCGCACCCTTCCCGCTCGCCGGCGCGACCCGGTTGGCGCTGCGCGGTCGCCGGATCCCGGTGCGCGCCTACGGTGGCGACGCCGAGCTCGCCGGGACCCTGGCGCGGGCCCGTTGGGAGAGCTTCGAGGTCCGGGTCGCGTCGCTCGGGCCGGCCGCGAGCCCTCCCGGGCCGGGGCCTCAGCGCGCCGGATCCGAAGCGTAGGACTCCAGGTAGCCGCAGCGCCGGCAGCGGCGGGTCAGCACTTCGAGGCGAGCGCGGCCGCGCGTCTTCAGGCCGCCCCACCACGCCCTCTCCGGCTCGCCCTCGACCCAGGTCGGCAGCGCCGAGAAGTGGTTCTGGTAGCGGTCGATGAGGAAGCCCTCCTTCATCTCCGATTCGCATCTGGGACAACGCGTGCCCTTCATCGATCCTCCTTCCCGTCCGCGCCGGAGCCGCGCGCGGCGCGCAGCCTGCCGGCCCCGGCCAGCGCCCGCCGCAGCAGGAACTCGATCTGGCCGTTGACGCTGCGCAACTCGTCCGCCGCCCACTTCTCGAGCGCGGCGTGGACCGCCGGATCGAGACGCAGCAGAAACGCCTTGCGGTCGGCCAAGGGTCCCCGTCAGTACAGCGACCCGGTGTTGACGACCGGCGTCGTGGCGCGGTCGCTGCACAGCACCACGAGGAGGTTCGAGACCATGGCGGCGCGGCGCTCGGCGTCGAGCTCCACGATGCGCTTCTCCTCGAGCTTGGCCAGCGCCATCTCCACCATCCCCACCGCGCCGTCGACGATCTTCTGGCGCGCGGCGATGATCGCCGTCGCCTGCTGACGCTGGAGCATCGCCTGCGCGATCTCGGGCGCGTAGGCGAGGTGGCTGATCCGCGCCTCGAGCACGTCGACGCCCGCCTGCGCGAGCCGCTCGCGGATCTCCTCGCCCAGGTGCTCGGCGACCTCGGCGGTGTGCGAGCGCAGGGAGCGGGCGTCGCCGCCCTCCTCCTCGGCGTCGTAGGAATAGCGGGTGGCGAGGTTGCGCAGCGCGGCCTCGCTCTGGACGTGGACGAAGTTCTCGTAGTCGTCGACCGAGTAGACGGCCTCGAAGCTGTCGATCACCCGCCAGACCACCACCGCCGCGATCTCGATCGGATTGCCCTGGGCGTCGTTGACCTTCAGCCGTTCGGTCTCGAAATTGCGCACCCGGAGCGAGATCGACTTCTTGGCGTAGAACGGGTTGGCGTAGCGCAGGCCCGGCGAGCGGTCGCTGCCGCGGTAGGCGCCGAACAGCGTCAGCACCCGCGATTGGTTGGGGAAGACCATGAAGAACCCGCCCAGCAGGACGCACTCGACGACCAGCACCGGCATCCAGGTCAGCACACCCGAGATCCGCTGGTCCTGGATCGCCAGGATCAGGGCCCAGACCGTCAACGCCACGGCGGCCAGCAACACGAGCAGCGTCGGCAGGCCCGGTAGCGTTCGTGCGGCACGTTCTTTCATCTCCTTCTCCTTTCGAAGCTAGCTATATGATATCACATTGAAATCATCTGTCCAGCCCTCCCCGACGCCGTTGGGCTTAGACTGGTCGCCCGAACGATGCCGATCGCCTCCGTCGACCCCGCCACGGGCGCCACCCTCGAGCGCTTCGATCCGCACGGCGCCGCCGAGATCGAACGGCGGCTGGCGCGCGCCGCCGCCGCCTTCGCGGGCTGGCGGCTGCGTCCGGTCGCGGAGCGCTGCCGCCTGCTGGCCGTCGCCGCGCGCGTCTTCGAGGGCTCGAAGCGCCGGCTGGCCGAGGTCGCCACACGCGAGATGGGCAAGACCCTGGCCGCCGCCGAGGCCGAGGTCGCCAAGTGCTCCTGGGCGCTCGCCTGGTACGCCGAGAACGCGCCGCGGCTGCTGGCTCCCGTCGCGATCGACTCGGACGCTCGCGCGAGCTCGGTGCGCTTCGAGCCGCTGGGCGTCGTGCTCGCCGTCATGCCCTGGAACTTCCCGTTCTGGCAGGTCGTGCGCTTCGCCGCGCCGGCTCTGGCCGCGGGCAACGTCGGGCTGCTCAAGCACGCGTCGAACGTGCCCCGCTGCGCCCTGGCGCTGGAGGCGGCGTTCCACGACGCCGGTCTTCCCGACGGCTGCTTCCAGACCCTGCTGATCGGCGGCGAGGCCGTCGCGGACGTGATCGCCGATCCGCGCGTCGCCGCGGTGACGCTGACCGGCAGCGAGCCCGCGGGAGCCGCGGTCGCCGGCGCCGCGGGCCGGAACGTCAAGAAGGTCGTCCTCGAGCTGGGGGGTAGCGACCCGTTCGTCGTTCTGCCCACGGCCGACGTCGAGCGCGCGGCCGAGGTCGCGGTCAAGGCGCGGACGATCAACAACGGCCAGTCGTGCATCGCGGCCAAGCGCTTCGTCGTCCACGCCGACGTGTACGAGGAATTCGAGCGTCGCTTCGTGGCCGGGATGCGGGCGCTCGTCGTCGGCGACCCGATGGACCCGGGGACCGACGTCGGCCCGCTGGCCACGGCCGCGATCCGCGACGAGCTCCACGCCCAGGTCCGCGCCTCGATCGACGGCGGCGGCCGGCTGCTGCTCGGCGGCGAGCCGGCCGCCGGACCCGGCTGGTTCTACCCGCCGACGGTGATCGCCGAGCCGCCGCCGGACACTCCCGCGGCCCGGGAGGAGCTGTTCGGGCCGGTCGCGGCACTGTTCCGCGTGGCCTCTTTCGACCAGGCGATCGCCCTGGCCAACCGCACCCCCTTCGGCCTCGGCGCGTCGGTCTGGACCCGCGACGAATCCGAGATCGAGCGCGCCGTCGCCGGGATCGAGGCCGGCTCGGTGTTCGTCAACGGCATGGTCGCCAGCGACCCGCGGCTGCCCTTCGGTGGCGTCAAGCGCTCGGGCCACGGCCGCGAGCTCGCCGAGTGGGGACTGCGCGAGTTCGTCAACGTCAAGACGGTCTGGATCGGGGGCGACCCCAGGTGACCGGCCTCCCGGGCCGCGCCGGGCGTTGCGCGCCTGCGCTGCTGGCGGCATGGCTGCTGGCGCCGGCTATGCCGGCCGCGACGGCACCGGCGCCGGGGTCGGCCCCGGTGGTGCGCCTGACCGCCGACGTCGGCGGCCGGTCGGCCGCGATCGAGATCGCGGATCTCGCCCGGCCCGAGGCCGAGACGGCCGCCCGCGCCGGCTTCGCCGCGCTGGCCCGCGCGGGCGCCGAGCTCGACGCCTTGGTCGCGGCTTTCACCCAGGCCGGCGAAGGCCCGGTGCGTCCGAGCCCGGAGGGCTTCGACCTGCTGGTCCGGGCCGATTCCTTCTGCCGCTGGAGCGTCGGCGCGGTGAGCGCCTTGGGGGGCCGCGAGCTCGCGCTGTGGGGCGTCCGCGACGTCGACGCGGGAGCGGCGGCCCCGGGCGCCGCGGCCGCGCGGCCCAGCGGCGAGGCGTTGGAAGCCGCCATCCAGGCCTCCGCCTGCGAGCGCATGACGATCGACGGCGGCGCGCGGACGGTGCGGCTCGCCGGCGGCTCCCGGCTCGACCTCGCGCCGTTCGCCACCGGCTGGGCCGTGGACCGCGCCGTCGCGGCCCTGGGCGACGCCGGGACGTCGAACTTCCGGGTCGCCCTGGGAGCCGTCCAGCGCGGCGTGGGCAAAGGTCCCGAGGGCAAGGGCTGGAAGGTCGAGATGCCGGCGTTCCCGGGACAGCTCGAGGCGCTCGAGGGCTTCTACTTGCGCGACCGCTCGGCCGCGATCCTGCGCGGAGACGACCGGCCGATCGTGGTCGCGGGCGACCGCATGCCGCGCTGGCTGGACCTGCGCCGCGGCTATGCCCCCCAGGGAACGCTGGCGACTGCGACCGTCACCGACCTGGCGGTGGACGCCCAGGGGGTGGCCTGGGCGATGTTCGCGCTCGGCCAGCAGAGCGGCGAGATGTCGCTCGGCCAGCTGCGCCCGGAGCCCTCGGTGCTCTGGGTGCTCGGGGGCGGCGACTCGCCCCCGGTCCTGTCGGTCGCCAACTGGGCCGCGGTGCCCAAGCGCTGAAGCGCAGGGGACCGTGCCCGCCTCCATTCCCGACTCCCCGCCGCGCCCGCTGCCGGCGGTCTGCCTCGTGCGGCCGCAGCAGGAGGGCAACGTCGGCGCCGTGGCGCGGGCGATGGCCAACATGGGCCTCGACCGCTTGCTCCTGGTCGAGCCGGCGGCGCCCGTCGGAGCCACGGCCCGGGCCTTCGCCGTCCACGCCGGAGGCGTGCTCGATCGGATCGAGCGCCACGCCGATCTGGACTCCGCACTGGGCGGTTTCGAGCGCATCGTGGCGACCACGGCGGCGCGCGACCGCGCCTGGCCGGGACGGCTGGTGACCCCGCGCGAGCTACCCGCCCGGCTGGCCGCCGATCCGCCCGCGACGCCGACGGTCGTGGTGTTCGGGCCCGAGCCCTCGGGACTGACCAACGACGAGCTGGCGCGGGCGAGCCTCCTGGTGCGGATCCCGGCCGCCGACTCCCAGCCCACCCTCAACCTCGCCCAGGCCGTCCTCGTCGTCGCCTACGAGCTCTTCCTCGCCCGCGGCGGCGGCACCGCGCCCGGCGGCGAGGCGCGCGCCTCCGGGGCCGAGGTCGCAGGCTTCGCGGGCCAGCTCGAGGCGCTGCTCGCGCGCATCGGCTTCGCCCGCGACACGACGATCACGGCCGTCGAGCGCGACCTGCGCCACCTGATGGCGCGAGCGGTGCCGACCCGGCGCGAGGTGCGCATCCTGCGCGGCATCCTGCGCCGCGTCGGTCACGCTCTCGACCGCTCTGGCGGTCGCGCGCCCGGCGGCCGGCGCACCTCCGGGTGATACAGTGACGCACATGCCGTCGGCGGCTGTCTCGACGCTCCGGGAACAGGTGGCCGCGGGCCTTCAGCGCTCCCCCATCATCGCCGTGGTCCGTCACCGCGACGCCGCCGAGGCGGCGCGCCAGGCGCGGCTCTTCGTCGCCGCCGGCCTCGAGCTGATCGAGATCACTTTCACCGTGCCGCGGGCAACGGAGCTGGTCACCGCGCTGCTGGCCGAGCGCGGCCCGGCCGCGGGCCCGCCCTGGATCGGGATGGGGACCGTGACGACGGGGGAACGGGCGGACGCCGCGGTGGCCGCGGGCGCCGAGTTCCTGGTTTCGCCCAACGTCGAGCCGGACGTCGCCGGCGCGGCGCGCCGCGCCGGGCTCTACCTGGTCCTGGGGGCGCTCACCCCGACCGAGATCGTCGCCGCCCGGCGCGCCGGAGCCGACCTGATCAAGGTCTATCCGCTGCCCCCGGTGGGCGGGCCGCGCTACCTCGAGGTCGTCCGCCAACCGCTGGGCGACGTCGGCCCGATGTTGGCGGGCGGCGGCTTCGGCATCGAGGAGATCCCCGCCTATCGCGCGGCCGGCGCCGTCGCCTTCGGGATCGGAGCGCCGCTGCTGGGGTCCGACGACGAGGAGAGCCGTCTCAAGATCGCGCGCGCGCTCGAGCTGGCGCGCGGCTGACCACGCGAGGACCCATGAACGACGCGCGCGACCCCCGCACGCAGCAACTCCTCTTCGACGCCACGCCGGAGATCCACGCCACGGACGCTGCGGGCTCGTTCGTCTGGCCGCTGGTGCTCGACGGCGACAGCTGGATCGAGACCGAGCCCTTCGACGAGGTCCGTCTGGTCTTCTCGGTCTGGCATCCGTCGGGCAACAAGATCATCGATCTCGACCGCGCCTACGTCGAGGTGCAGGCCGCGTTCGATCCCGAGGAGGATCACTGGACGAAGCTGGCCGAGATCGAACCGGTGGTCGCGCCCTACGGGTCGGGAGACACGTTCGACGGCTGGATCGTCCTGCCGGTGCTCGGCGCCCGCACCGCCTACGCGCTGGTCGGCAGCGGCTTCGAGCCGCGCACCCGCCTCCAGGTCCGAGCCTCGGCCTACTTCGTCGCCTGAGGGCCCGTGAAGGCCCTGGGGGAGGTCGCGCCATGAAGCACCTCGACCTGCTGTCCCGTCTCGCCCGCAGCGCCGATTCCAAGATCGTCCTGCTCGTGCTCGACGGCCTCGGCGACCTGGCCACCGCCGCCCAGCCGCAGACCGCGCTCGAGCGCGCCCGGACGCCGCACCTCGACGCGCTCGCCGCGCGCGCCTCGCTCGGCCGCATCGTGCCGGTGGCCACCGGGATCACGCCGGGCAGCGGACCCGGCCACCTGGCGCTGTTCGGCTACGACCCGGCCGACGACGACAACGACATCGGCCGCGGCGTGCTCGAGGCCCTCGGACTCGGCCTGGAGCTGGGACGCGGCGACGTGGCGGCGCGCGGCAACTTCGCCACCGGCGACGTCGAGGGCCGCTTGACCGACCGCCGCGCCGGGAGGATCCCGACCGCCGAGTGCCGGCGCATCTGCGAGAAGCTCAACGTGGCGTTGGCCGGCGTCGAGGGGGCCCGCGTCACGGCCTACCCGGGCGAAGCGCACCGCTTCGTCCTGCTGCTGTCGGGCGAGGGCCTCTCGGCCGCGGTCGACGACACCGATCCGCAGAAGCTGGGCGTGCCGCCGGACGCGGCGCGCGAGACCGCGCCCGAGGGCGCCGCCACCGCCGCGCTGGTGCGCCGCGCGGTCGCCGCGATGGAGGCCGCGATCGCCGACGAGCCCAAGGCCAACCGGGTCCTGCTGCGCGGCTTCTCGAAGCTGCCGCACCTGCCCCGGATGGGAGACCTGTATCGGCTGCGCTGCGGCGCCTTCGCCGGCTACCCCCTCTACCGCGGCGTGGCCTCGGCCTGCGGCATGGAGGTCGTCGACTGCGGCAAGCGGATCGGCGAGATCCTCGACCGCGTCGCCGCGCGTTGGCGGGACTTCGACTTCTTCTTCCTCCACGTCAAGCAGACCGACCAGGCGGGCGAGGACGGCGACCTCGAGGCCAAGGTCGCGGTCATCGAGGAGGTGGACGCGGCGCTGCCCCGGCTGCTCGAGCTCGGCCCCGACGTGGTGGCCGTGACCGGTGACCACTCGACCCCCGCGCCGATGAAGGCGCACAGCTTCCATCCGGTGCCGCTGCTGATCGCCTCGCCGGTGGCCTTCCTGGACCGCGCTCCGCATTTCGACGAGCGCTCCGCCGTCGGCGGCCACCTCGGAACCTTCCTGTCGTGCGAGCTGATGGGTTTGCTGCTGGCCCACGCCGGGCGGCTCGAGAAGTACGGCGCCTGAGGCGGCGCCGCCGGATCCGATGCCGTTCACGATCGAAGAGTCCGTACTCGTTGCCACGCCGGTCGAGACGGTCTGGAAGCTGCTCGAGAATCCCTGGACCTGGCCGCAGTGGTGGAGCGCCTGTCACGACGCGCAAACTCTCGACCGCAAGCCGATCCGCGACGGCTCGGAGCTGCGCCTGACCCTGCGCCCGTCGTGGCTGACGCTGACCTTCCGCGCCAAGGTCCAGGTGGCGCAACCCGGCCGGGCGTTGATCTGGTCGGGGACGGGAAGTGGCGTTTCCGGGCGCCACGCCTTCTACCTCGAGGCGCGGCCGAACGGCACCCAGGTGCGCGAGCGCGAGGAGTTCGAAGGCCCGCTGGTCGGACTGTGGCGGCTCCTCGGCCAGGCCCGGGCGACGCGCCGGATGTTCCAGCAGAACCTGAAGGGCCTCAAGCGCTTCGCCGAGCGCGGCGCCTGACCGCGGCGCCAGCGGCGCCGCAATCGCTCCTTTCCCGTGGGGGAAAGCGTGGTGCCGGCGCGCGCGCCTGAAGATCGACGCCCAGCCCAAGCTCTGGCAGGAAAGGCTCTCAGCTATGGGAAAGACCCGCTCGGCCAGCGCCCGCGCCTGAAGCACCGCGCCGCGGCCGAGCCGCCGTAGTAGAGACCTTCAATGATGGGAAAGACCGGGGCGGCCGGATGACGCGCCTGAAGCACTGCGCCCCGCCCGATCCGTCTTCCGAGCAACCTTCACGGAGGGCAGGCGCGCGGCCGGAGAACCAGCGCTCGACGGCCGTGCCGCCGGACCCCGGGGCGCCGGCCCCGGAGCCGTACTTCCCATCACTGGAAGATTCTGTCCGGCCGCGGCGCGACCTCGGGGTGGTCGCCGAACGTCCGAGCGACCGCTGGAAACCGGACAGCTTTCTTCGGTGGATCCGCCGCGGCCGGCGGGTGCGACTCAGCGGAAGCCGCGGCGGAGCTCGCGGGCGAAGCTCTTGTAGGCGGGTCCGTCGAAGAGGCAGACGACGACGCGCTCGAGCTTGGTGCCGCCCTGCAGGTAGCGGTGCACCTCGGTCAGCAGGATGCGGGCGGCGCGGTCCATCGGGAAGCCGAAGTTGCCGGTCGAGATGGCCGGGATGGCGAGCGACTTCAGGCCGTGCCGGTCGGCCAGCGCGAGCGAGGCGCGCACCGCCGAGGAGAGCTTGCGGTCCTCGTCCCCCTCGCCCATCTTGGGGCCGACGGCGTGGAGGATGTGCTTGAACTTCATCTTGCCGGCGCCGGTGATCACCGCGGTCCCGGTCGGGGTCGAGCCGATCCGCTTGCACTCCTCCTGGACCGAGGGACCGCCCTTCTTGCGGATGACCCCCGCCACGCCGCCCCCGAGCAGGAGCTTGTCGTTGGCGGGGTTGACGATCGCTTCGACCTCGAGGTCGGTGATGTCCCCCTCCACCAGCTCGAGGACGGTGTTGTTCATCTGGATGACGATCCGGTTGTCGGTCTTCGCTTCCGCCATGGGACGAGCTCTGTCTCGAATTGCCATCGATCCGGTTGCTACGGTTGGCGCCCAAGTCGCGCCGGGACGCTTCGGGTCCGGTGATCTTATCAGGAGGACGGGTCCGGGGCCGCTTCCGGAACCCGCGGATCCGCTCAAAACCCTGCTACTGAGTGAGATAGACTCGCTCGCCCATGCTCGGCGCAGCGAAGAGAGAACTGGCCGGAAGCCTCGCCGAAGCGGTCCGGGAGCGCTTCGGGATCGACCACGATCCGGTCCCCGAGGTGCCTCCCCGGCGCGCGCTGGGCGACCTCGCCTTCCCGGTCGCCCTGCACCTCGCCCGGGAGCTGAAGCGCAAGCCGCGCGAGATCGCGCAGGAGCTCGCCGGGGTCTGGCGGCTGCCCGCGGGGGTGCGCGAGGTGCGGGTCGAGGGGCCCGGCTACCTCAACGTCTTCTTCGACCGGCCGGCCTTCGCGGCGCGGCTGCTGGCGGGCGAGATCGTCCCGCCGCCCGCGGGGGAGGACGACGGCAAGGTGATCGTCGAGCACACCAACATCAACCCCAACAAGGCCGCCCACATCGGCCACCTGCGCAACGCCGTCCTGGGCGACACCCTGGTGCGCTGCCTGCGTGCCCTGGGCACCCCGGTCGAGGTCCAGAACTACATCGACGACACCGGCGTCCAGGTTGCCGACGTGGTCGTCGGCTTCGTCGACCTCGAGGGGCGGACGGTGGCCGAGGTGGCAGCCCTGCCCGAGCCGTTCGACCACCTCTGCTGGGACCTCTACAGCCGGGTCGGGGCTTGGTACCAGGAGGATCCGGCGCGCGAGAAGCGCCGGCGCGAGACCCTCCACGAGCTCGAGTCGGGGCGCGGCGAACGCGCCGAGATGGGCCGCCTGGTGGCGCGCCGCGTCCTCGTGCGTCATCTCGGGACCATGGCCCGCCTCGGCGTCGGCTACGACCTCGTCACCCACGAGAGCGACATCCTCGCCCTCGACTTCTTCCACGACGCCTTCGCGAAGCTCCAGGCCTCGGGCGCGGTGCGCCTCGAGGGCGAGGGCAAGAACGCCGGCTGCTGGGTCATGCCGCTGACCGACAGCCCCGAGTTCGCGGGCCTCGAGGACCCCGACAAGGTGATCGTGCGCTCCGACGGCACGGTGACCTACGTCGGCAAGGACATCGCCTACCAACTGTGGAAGTTCGGCCTGCTGGGCAAGGACTTCGGCTACCGCTGGTGGGCCGAGCAGGGGCTGTGGCAGACCACCACCGACGGCGCGAAGGAACACCCGGCGTTCGGCGGCGCCGCGCGCGTGGTCAACGTCATCGACGCCCGCCAGAGCTACCTGCAGAAGATCGTCCGCGCCGGCCTCGCCGCGCTCGGCCACGCCGAGGCCGCCGAGCGCTCGGTCCACTTCGCCTACGAGATGGTCTCGCTGTCGCCCGCCACCGCCCGGCTGCTCGGCTTCGCGAGCGAGGAGGGCAAGACCCTCGAGATGTCGGGGCGCAAGGGCATCGGCGTCAAGGCCGACGACCTGCTCGACCGCTTGGAGGAGAAGGCGCGCGAGGAGATCGCGGCGCGCAACCGCGAGCTGGACCGCGAGCACCTGCGCGGCCTCGCGCGCGAGATCGCGACCGCGGCGCTGCGCTTCTTCATGGTCAAGGCGACGACGACGCGCGTCCTGGCCTTCGACTTCGACGAGGCGCTCTCCTTCGAGGGCGACTCGGGTCCGTACCTCCAGTACTCGCTGGTCCGGGCCAAGAACATCGGCCGCAAGCTCGAGGCCGCCGGCCTCGAGTTCGAGCTCACCGCCGACGCGGTCGCGGGCCTACCCGCCGAGCTCTGGAGCGACGACCTGTGGGAGCTGGTCCACGCCGTGGCGCGCGCCGGCGAGGTGGTCGAGAAGGCGGCGGCGACGCTCGAGCTCTCGCTCGTCGCCCGCCACGCCCTCGACCTGGCGCAGGCCTTCCACGCCCTCTACCACCACCACCCGGTGCTCCACGAAGAGGACCCGGAGCTGCGCCGCGTCCGCCTGGCCACCTTCCAGATCTTCGCCCGCGGCCTGCGCGCCCTGGCCGACCTGCTGGGAATCCCGGAGCCAGAGCGGATGTAGGGCAGGCGCGTTCGGGCGGGGCCACCTTCAGTTGGCCGGGCCGGCGAGCGTGTACTCGATCCGCCCGCCGTAGAAGCGGAGATCGTTCGAAGCGGTCGTCGAGTTGATCGAGCCGTACATCTCGTAGGTGTAGTTCTGATTGTCGACGACCTCCCGTCCCGTCACGGTCCCTACGGTCACCGACTGGATCGCTGCAGAGGCGCCGGACGTCGTCAGATCCAGGCCTCCGCCGCCGAAGGCGATCCCCTCCACCGACGTCGAAGTCAGCTCACGCCGGTACACCAAGAGTGAGAAGCTGGCATCGGCCGCCGCGTCATTGTCGTACGCGAAGAGCGTCAGCGACTGGATGATCGCTCCGTTCGGGAGGTCGACCTTCGCGAGGAAGTTGGCCGAAATGCTGGGAAAGTTGGCCTGGACCACGGCGATGTAGTTGAAAATGGCGCTGTACTGCCAGGGGCCCATGTCGGTGTTCGACGAGGGTACGAAGTCGGAACCCGGAATCGTGAGGTAGAAGGTCCGCGGCGAGTCCCAGAGGTAGTCGCCGGTGGTCGAGAGGTCACCGGTCATCGCGTCGCCGGTGATGTCCACCCAGTTGTCGGTGCCCGCAGGCAGGAACGCCGACGAGTCCATGCCGTCGAGCAGATCGGCGTCGACGCCGGTCAACGCCGAGCCGTCGCCGGCGAAGGCGCTCGCGTTGACCGTGCCGGAGACGTCCAGGTGGAAGCCGCCGCCCGAGGAGTTGCCGAGCGAGAAGCCCTGGGTCGTGCCCGACGGGCGGTCGAGGCCCGACTGGCGCAGCAGCGTGTCCGCCTGGCTGTCCGCCGCGCCGTCGAGCCTGAGGTCCGCGCCGCCCGCGCCGTTCGCCGCCGACACCCCGGCGCCCGCAGGAGAAGCGGACTGGCCTTCGACTCCGTACGCCGCGCCGTTCGTGGCGGTCTGGTCGCCCAGGATCGCGGCGCTCGAGGCCCCGAGCGGAACCGCGGGCGCGGATCGTCCGGCCGCAGTCTTCGCTGCGGTCGATCGGCTCCCGGCGGCCGCCGAGCCTCCCGCGGGCTGCGCCGCCCCTCCGGTCTGCTCCCGGTAGCGCTCGAGCACCTCGATCGCCCGCGCCACCTCCTCCGCGCTCGGCGCAGAGCCCACTTCGAAAGCCAGTCCCGCGCGCCCACTCGCCGGGCGGGTCCCCGACCACCCGCAGCGTCCAGCCATAGCGTCCCGGCGCGAGGCAGCGATCTCCGGCCGGGGTCCACGACGAGGCGCCGCCGGGCACCGTCGCCTGAAGCACCGGCGCTTCCGGCGTCTCCCCCAGCCGGACCACCGCCAGCTCGTAGCCCGGCGCCCCGGCCACTCCACTCCAGCTGAAGGTCGGACAGGAGCCCGGCGCGGCCGTCACCGAATCCGTCGAGCCCGGGGACACCGCCGCGGGCGCTTCCGGCGACGAGCTCGCCGCCGCGAGCGGCGGTGCGGCAGCGGCCCCGATCGCCAGCAGGACCGCGGCGCAGTGGATCGGTCGAATTCTCATCTCACACCTCCCGGAGGACCGAGCTCAAGGCACCGAGGACGACCACGAGCTCGCGTCGCCCGACTCGAAGCCGTCGGAGAAGATCAGGGGACAGGGAACGGAAGACGAGGTCGAGACCCGCAGGTTCGACGCCCACGACCCGGCCGCCGCCGGTCGCGCTGACCCGCGCCTCGGAGCACCCCGAGACGATCAGGTCGGACAGTCCGACGACGGCGCCGTCCGCGACCGCGATCGTGCCGCGCACCGTCGAGCTGCCGCCCGCCACGCCCAGGACGTCCAGCGTGCGGCCGATCGCGACCGAGTCGGTGAAGGTCTGGTCGGCGAGCAGGACCCGGGTGCAGGTCGGGTCCGCCACCGCCCCGTGCAGCGTCGGGTGGTCGCCCGGGACGTGGCAGTCCGCGGCCCTCCCGGGCGCGGCCGCGAGCAGCAGGCCGAGCAGCAGGACGCAGGGGACGAACCCCCGGTCACGGGACGTGGAACTGGGGCGTCGCCTCGGCGATCCCGGGATCCGTCGCGGCGGGTTCGCCCGCGGGGCGGAGAATCCTCGACTGGAGAGACCCACAGCCGGTACCACGACATCCGGCGGCGAAAGCGGTCAATCCCCGGTGTAGGAGACCTCGAGGCGGCGGGCGCGGCGGGCGGCGTAGAAGAGGAGCAGGGCGATCAGGGTCAGCAGGCCGCCGATGGCGAGCCAGGGCGGGGTCGGCTCGCCCGGGACCTGGAACACGCGCGCCGGGACCGGGACCGGACAGAGCGACTGCAGGTGGTAGATCACCGAGAGGTTCTTGAGCGCCGGTGGCATCAGGAAGTTCAGCCACTCCCAGCCCAGGATCGCGGCGGCCGGGATCATCGGGTTCTTCGCCGTCAGCGCCAGCGCCGTGAACACCGCGCCGTAGCCGGCGACCGCCAGAAGCGTCACCCCGGCGTAGGCCCAGGCCTGCCCGGTTCCCGGGCCGTCGAGCAGGTAGGCCGTGCCGCCCTGGGTGGCACCCGTGAGGAAGCCGAAACCGAGCTGGAGCGCGAGGCTGACCAGGAACAGCGTCCCGGCAGCCGCGCAGCCGGCCAGATACTTGCCGAGCAGGAAGACCCCGCGCTGGAGCGGCGCCAGCAGGTAGAAGTGGAGGCTGCGCTCCGCGATCTCACCGCGGATCAGGTAGGTGAAGATCGCGAAGCAGCCGAAGAAGATCACCAGCCGGACGAAGAAGAGCTGGAAGATGGCCGCGTAGACGGTCGCCATCTCGGCGGCCGGACGCGCCCGCCCCTCCACCAGGTGGACGGCGATCGCCCGCACCGCGAGCAGCAGCGCCGGCAACAGCGCCACGAGGACGACCGGGATCGCCCGCGCGCGCAGGAACGTCTTGCGCAGCTCGAGCCCGAACATCGCCCGGATCTGGCGTGCGGCGAGTCGCCACCCCGTGGGCAGCGGTGCGCCGGTCGTCGGTTCCACCGCGTCGGTCGTCGTCTCGCTCACGAGCTCCCCTGGGCCGAGCCGTCGATCAGGTACTGGTAGACGGACTGCACGTCCTCGTCGGCCGGCAGGACGGCGTCGATCTCGATCTCGCCGCCGGCGGCGAGCGCGGTCAGCAACTGGTAGAAGCGTTCGGCGCTGCGCGTGCGCACCGACAGGCCGCGACGGTCCGGGTCCACCCGGGCCTCGACCACGTGGTCCTCCTCGAAGAGCCGCGACGCCAGCCGCGACGGCCGGTCGCAGCGCACCAGGACCTGGATCGGCCGCTCCTCGGCGATCTCCTCGCGCACGCCCTCGACCGCGCCCTCGGCGACCACGTAGCCGCCGTGGATCAGCACCACCCGGTCCGCCAGCTCGTCGACCTCGTGCAAGATGTGGCTCGAGATCACCAGCGTTCGCCCCTCCGCCGCGAAGCCGCGGAACAGCTCCAAGGTCTCGGCCCGGGCCAGCGGGTCGAGCCCGTTGAGCGGCTCGTCGAGCACCAGGACCTGCGGATCGTGGGCGATCGACTGGGCCAGCTTGATGCGCTGTTTCATCCCCTTGCTGTAGGCGCCCACGCGGCGGCCCGCGGCGGCGGTCATGCCGACGCGATCGATCGCCAGGTCCGCCCGGCGGCCCGCCTCGGCGTCGTCGAGCCCGTGCAGACGCAGATAGAGACGGACGAAGTCGCGCCCGCGGATACCGCGCGGGAAGCCGTCGTACTGGGTGCAGTAGCCGACCCTCCGGAAGAGCAGCTCGGGCCGGTCCGGACGGATCCCGAGCACCTCGACGCTGCCGTCCGTCGGCTGCACGAGACCGGTCGCCAGGTTCATCAGTGTCGTCTTGCCCGAGCCGTTGGGTCCGACCAGCGCCGTGATCCCGGGCGCCAGGTCGAGGTCGATCCGGTTGACGCCCAGCACCTCGCCGTAGAACTTCGAGACGTCCTCGAAGCGGATGCCCTCGGCCGCGCTCACCGCACCACCTCCTGGGCCCGGATCTTGCGCCGCAGCACCAGGACCGCCAGGGCCGCGAACAGCGTCACGGCGATCCAGCACACCGAAACCGGCAGGGGATCCCGCGACCACTCGACGCCGAAGAACTCGACCCCGCCGAACAGCTGCGACCAGATCGTCTTCACGATCTCGCCCGGCATCAGAAGCTTGCCCCAGCGGGTGTCGAGGGTGACGTCGATGATCCCGCCGAAGGCGCTGCCGACGACGAACAGGATGAACAACGCCCCGGTGGCCAGCGGCCGCCAGCGCACCCAAGCCGAGATCGCCAGAGCCGCGAGCCCGAGCAGCAGGATCCAGATCCACGCCCCCGCGAACAGCGCGAACGGCAGCCGCAGGTGGCGCACGAACCAGTCGCCGCCGGCCAGGCTCCCCTCGAGGACGACGAGCAGGAGCCCCGGTACCCAGGTCACCGCCGAGAGCACCGCGAGCAGCGCGATCAACTTGCCGCAGACGTACTCGAGGCGCCCGATCGGGCGTGCCAGATAGAGCGGTAGCGCGCCGTGCGCGACGTCCGGCGCGATCAACCCCGGCCCGGCGAAGGAGGCGAGCAGAAAGGCGAAGAACGACTGCCAGACCAGGAAATAGAAGAACAGGGCGCCGTCCAGCCCGGCGCGCAGCTTCTCCGGGTCGCGCAGCCCGATCAGGCTGAGGACGTCGGCGCTGTTGGCGACCCAGATCAGGCTCGCGGTCACCAGCACCGGCAGGCAGGCGACGGCGAAGAGAAGGAGCGTCAGCCGCGAAGCGAAGATCCCGGCCAGTGCATGGCGGGCCAGGACCCACATCGCGGCACGCGGCGGCCGCCGCTCGCCGGTCCAGTCGCGGTAGCGGCGTTCATAGACCGGCATGCGGATCCTCCGGTCGCTGCTCCTCCATCGCCTTCAGGAACAGGTGCTCGAGGCTGTTGCGGGCGACCGTCAGCCGGCGCAGCTGGACGCCGCACTCGGCGGCGAGAGACCAGAGACGGCGCGTCTCGACGTCCTCCGGGAGCACGATCTTGGTGCGCCGGTTGGGCAGCTCCGCGACCTCGCAGCCCAGGCCGGCGAGCGCGGCCAGGAACCCCGCGCCGTCGCCGCCGCGGGTCTCGAGCTCGAGGAAGCGGCGGTCGCTGCCGCGCTCGGCGGCGAGGTCCGCGATCGTCGCCACCCGCCCCTCCTTGAGCACCAGCACTTCGTCCGAGACCGCCTCGACGTCGCGCAGCAGGTGCGAGGAGACGACCACCCGCACGCCGGACTCCCCGATCTCCCGGATCAGACGCAGCATGCGCTGGCGCGCCGCCGGGTCGAGGCCGTTGGTCGGCTCGTCGAGCAGCAGCGCCCGCGGTCCGTGGACGATCGCCTGGGCCAGCTTGGCGAGCTGCTTCATGCCCAGCGAGAAGGTCTCGAGCTTGCGGTAGCGCGCCTCGCCCAGCCCGACCCAGAACAGCACCTCGTGGGCGCGCTCGAGCGCCGCCCGCGGCGGCAACCCGGAGAGCTCGCCCATCAGACGCACGTAACGCACCGCCGAGAGGTCGCCGATGAACGCCTCGTTCTCCGGCATGTACCCGAGGCGGGACCGGATCTCCGGCCCGTCGCGTCGGATGTCGAGACCGATCAGCCGTGCGCTGCCGCCGCTCGGCCGGTGGAAGCCGAGCAGGGTCGCGAGCAGCGTCGTCTTGCCGGCGCCGTTCGGGCCCAGCAGGCCCACGACCCGGCCGGCCAGGCTGCCGCTCAAGCCGCGCAGCACCGGCCGGCCACCCAGCGTGACCTCGAGGTCCTCGAGGTCGAGGAGTGTTTCTCCCGTCATCGTCCCGGCGACTCTACGCCGCCGGGCGCGCCGGGGTTGCAGCGGCTGGCTCCGCCCGCGCCGCCGGCGCCTCCGCCGCGCGCAGCGACTCGGCGAAGGCCAGCAGGCTCTCGAACGAGAGCCCGAGCGGACCGCGCGAGCCGACGGCGATCAGCGACAGCTCCTCGGGCTCGGCGTAGGCCAGGGCCAGGCTCGGTCCCGCGGCCGCGGCCGCGTCGGCCATCCGCCCGGCGACCGCGGCATCGCCCGAGCGCCCGAGCAGGCGCGCCAGGTCGCCCACCGAGCTGCCCAGGTTCTGCCAGACCAGCCCCGAGAAGTTGGGGTCGGCGGCGCGCGGGAGACGCTGCTGGAAGGCCGACGACGCCATCAGCGTCGCGCCGGCGGCGCGCCGCGCCAGGGTCTCGAGCAGCAGCGCCCGGGACGGCGCCACGATGAGGTAGCCGTCGGCCACGGTGGACTCGAACAGCACCTTGCCGTCGGCCCGCGCCAGGCGCCGGAAGAGACGTCCCGACACGTCCTCCTGGCTCCAGACCAGCCGCGGACGCTCGCCGTGGCCGCCGTCCGCGGTCGCGGCTTCGCGGTTCCAGGCCTCGACCAGCCGGCCCACGGCGTCGTCGAGCCGCGCCGGGTCGACCACTTCGACGACCACCTTCCAGGACGGCGTCGGCAGCCACGGTCCGTCGACGGCGACCGCGAAGTCCCCGCCCAGCGAGGCCGCGACGTCGTCGCGCAGCGAAACACCCAGCCGGCGTTCGGTCTCGGCCAGCTTCGCCGCCGCCTTGCCGTCCTCGCGCGTGGCGAGACCCAGCACGTCGTCGAGCATCCGGTCGGGCGACTTGATCACGCCGGCCACGGCGAACGCCGCGTCGGCCGAGACGAACTCGACCGCGCCCATCGGCGCCGGGGCCGCGAGCCACGAGGCGATGCCCCGCCGCTCGCCGCGGAAGGACAGCCGCGCGCGGTGCACCGTGCCGTCGTCCTCGCCGTGGCTCTCGATCACGAGCTGGTCGACGCCGGCCAGGCCGACCGCCGCCAGCTCGCCCTTCTCCCGCTCGGTCTTGGGCCCGGCCGCGAGCAGCGCGTGAACGTCCGCTGCCACGAGCCACTCCGCGCCCCGGGCGTAGACCGCGGCGAGCCGTTGGTGGAGCGGCGAGCCGACGAACGCGCTGTGTCCGCCGGTGGCGATCTCGCGCCCGATCTCGGCCAGCCGCTCGGCCGAGGGCGAGGCCACCAGCAGGTCGCCGGGGGCCAGCCAGACCAGCAGCTCGTGGCCGCCGGCCGGCGCCGCGGACGGATCCGCCACCCGGCGCAGGATCTCGTGGCCCGAGCGGGCCGAGGCGTTGACCCGTGCGATCTCCTGGTCCAGAACGGCGTCGATCCCGCGCCGGTCCGCGACCTCGGCGAGCACGACCGGGGATGCCGGCCGGCCGCCGGCGTCGCCGCCGACGGCGATCACGACCTCGGAGCCGAGGCGCGACCCGACGTCGCGCAGATCGGCCAGCGCGTCGGTGATCTGTTGCGCCCGGTCGCCGGTGCCGAAGCGCTCCCGCCACCAGCCGGCCAGCGCCGGATTCTCGGCGGCGCGCTGCTCGATCGTCGCCCAGGCGTCGGCGAGCGGCTCGGAGAGATTCGGCAGGGCGACGTAGACCACGGTTCCCGCCGGGGCCAGATCGAGCAGCCGGGTCGAGCTGCGGAGCTCCGGCGCGGCCAGCACCCGGTCGATCTCGCGTCCGAGCGCGGCGAGCGCCGCGATCCGCGCGCGGTACTCGTCCGCGTTGCGGCTCCACGCGATCTCGTCGGCCAGAGGCACGCCGGTCAGCCGCGACGAGGTCGCCATCTGGTCGCCGGGCTTGAGCACGGCGAGCTCGGCGCCATGGCGCACCCGCACCTCGCCGTCGAGCACCGAGACGCGCGAGCCGCGGGCGCCGTGGTTGACCGCGAAGATGGTCCCGACCACCGAGACCAGGCAGTCGTCGGTGTGGACATAGAGGTGCCCGTGCCGCTGCTTGGCGGCTTCGACGATCACCCGGCCGCGGTCGAGATCGAGCACGACGCCGTCCCGGCGCGCGCCGAGGGCGAGCTCCGAGCGCGGAGCGAGCTCCACGCGCGAGCCGTCGGCCAGCTCGAGCACCGCCCGCGAGTCGCCCGTGGTGCGCACGGAGCGGCCGGCGGTCAGCTTCTCGCCCGCGGCCAACGGCCGGGCCGCGCCGTGGTCGAACGCCATCAGCTCGCCGTCGACGCTCGCCACCCGCGCCGTCGGATCGACCGCGACGCCGCCGAAGAGCAGCCAGAGCACCGCCCCGGCCGCGACGGCCGCGGCGAACCCCGCCGCCAGCGCCACCGGCCGGAAGCGACGGCTGTGGCCCGTCCGGGAAGCACCGGTGCGGGCCGCCTCGCCCGCTCCGCGTCCGAGGTCCCGCGCCGCGCGACGGCACGGGACGCATTCGCGCAGGTGGTCCTCGAGCAGGATGCGGCGCGGCTCGGCCAGGGCGCCGGCCCGCCAGGCGGGCAGCAGCGCGCGGAAGCCCTCGCAGCCGCGGATGTGGTGGTCGTCTCCGGTTCCGGAGGCGGCGGCGTCGGCCGCCAGGCGGCGGCCTACGCGCTCCACGGCGGCGCGCTGGGTTTCCGGATCGACCGGCTCGTCGCGCACGGCGGCGACGGCCTCGTCGAGCAGATCGTCGAGATCACGGGGCTTCATGGCGCATCTCCCATCAGAACGGCGAGCTCCTTGCGGAGCCGCGCCCGGGTGCGGTGGAGCAGGACGGCGACCACCCCCTGCGAGACGTCCAGCAGGGCGGCGATCTCGGTGTTGCCGAGGCCTTCGAAATAGCGCAGAGCGAACATCTCGGCCGCCCGCGGCGAGAGGCGGGAGAGCGCCAGGCGAAGATTCCGCCGCAACTCCGCGCTCCGCCGCTCGCGCTCGGGGTCGCCCTCGATCCCGGCGTCGGCCGGCTCGCCGGCGGCCTCGAGCGGGACCCAGCCCGATCGCTGCCGGGAGCGCACCACGTCGAGCGCGGCGTTGACCGCCGAGCGGTGCAGGTACCCCCCCGCCACCGCGGCGTCGAGACCCTCCTCGGCGGAGCGCCGGGAGAGCCTCAGGAACACGGTCTGGAGCACGTCCTCGGCGTCGCTGGCGTTGCCCGTCACCCGGTACGCCGTGCGGTAGACGCGCCCCGAGTGCTCGCTCCAGCAGAGCTCGAGCCAGCCCGGATCGGCGTCCGGGGAGCCTGGAGGGGTCGCTTCGGGGTGTCTTTCCAGCTGCTGGTCGCTCACGTCGTCGGCCTCCATGGGATCCAACGCCCCGCAGAGGCCATTCTTACGCCCCGTCCGCCGAGCCTCGGCGACGAGGGACGGATCGGGGTTGCGATCGGGTTTCGGCGGGAAACGGCGGGGGGTCCCCTTCAGGGGTTCCCCGAGAGCGACGGGGCCCGATCGGAACACCGGACCGGCCCGGCACAACAGCGAGGGAGGGGCTGGGGCCACGATCGGGCTCCGGCGGGAAACGGCGGGGGGGCCCCTTCAGGGGTTCCCCGAGAGCGACGGGACCCGAGCGGAACACCGAGCCGGCCCGGCACAACGCCTGCCCGGCTCGAGAGAACTCAGCCGCCGAGAAGATCGGGCGGCTTCTCGATCTCCCCGGGCGCCGTCAGCACCTTGTAGAAGCACCACCCCACCAACCCCCAGACGAAGGTCAGCGAGATGGTCAGGAAAACCCATCCGAGCGGCGTCATGTCGCGGCTCCTTTCGCCCCGGGGCTCTAGTCCCCGGCCCCTTCGCGACCGTCGAGGTCGAGCCCTGCGGCGCGCCAGCGCTTGGCGCCGATCCGGGTGCAGATCACGAGCAGGATCGCGGTGCCCAGGATCAGGCCCAGCGCCCCCTGGCGCAGCGGCTCGGCCTCCACGTTGCCGATCCAGGACGGCAGGTTCTGCCAGCAGAAGGCGACGAAGACCACCAGCAGGTAGGTCGGCGTCACCCACTTCATGATGAATTGGTAGAAGCGGGGAATGTGCAGCTGGGCGCCGTGGTGCGCCTCCTCGATCCCCCGCTTGATGCCGAAGACCCAGCTGAAGCAGATGATCTGGACCATCGCCAGGACGAAGATCAGGAACGTGCCGACCCAGTCGTCGATCGTCGACCAGAAGATGCCGTCGCGCGAGAAGTACATGACCAGGAAGGAACCGATGATGCAGAGCACCACCATCAGCGTCGTGGCCGACCGGCGCGACCAGGCCAACGCCTCCTGGAAGAACGCGAGCGAGGGCTGGTACATCGAGATCGAGCTCGTGATCGCGGCGAGGAAGAGCATGAAGAACCAGATCGCGCCGATCGCGTTGCCCAGGCCGCCCATGTGGGCGAAGACCACCGGCAGCGTGTTGAAACCGAGCCCGAAGGTTCCGCCCTGGACCGCGCCGATCATGTTCGACGTGCCCAGGAAGACGAACGCCGCGGTCAGCGTGATCAGGCCGCCGAAGCCGACCTCGAACAGCTCGTTGGTCGCCGACGCGGTCAGCCCGGAGAGCACGACGTCGTCCTTCTTGCGCATGTAGGAGGCGTAGTTGATGATCACGCCGAAGCCCACCGACAGGCTGAAGAAGATCTGCCCCGCCGCCGCCAGCCACGTCTGCGGATTGCCCAGGGCGTGGAAGTCGGGGTTCCACATGTAGCCGAGGCCGTTGACCACGTTCTGGGCGGGGTTCGAGGGGTCCGGCGTGCCCAGGGTCAGCACGCGGCCGAGCACGACGACGGCGCACACGGCCATCGCCGGCATCGCCCAGCTGACGAACTTCTCGATCCCTTTCGAGATCCCGCGGTAGACCAGCACGATGTTGATCCCGAACGTCAGCACCCAGCAGGTGAACGTCTCCAGGGTGCCGGCGCTCAACACGCCGTTGTGCGCCCGGCCGGTCAGGTCGGAGTAGAACTGCGCCGCCCGGGCGGTCTGGTCGGCGATCGGCGCCGCGGCGTCGATGCCGATGCCCCCGGTCAGGTAGTTCCACATGTAGCCCAGGCACCAGGACTCGATGTACGTGTAGTAGAAGGAGACCGCCAGCGGGATCAGCACCCCGATGACCCCGAGGTAGCGCCCGACCGAGCCCTTGCCGAACACCCCGAGGATCGAGGGCGCGGAGTGGAAGCCCTTGCGACCGCCGTACTTGCCCATCGTCCACTCGGCCCAGCCGATCGGGATGCCGAGCAGCAGCAGAGCGCAGAAGTAGGGGATCATGAAGGCGCCGCCGCCGTTGGCGGCCGCCTGCCCCGGGAAGCGCAGGAAGTTGCCCAGTCCGACCGCCGAGCCGGACACGGCCAGGATCACGCCGAGGCGCGTCCCCCACCGGTCTTGGGACATCTGCTGCGACATCGAGCCTCCTCCCTCGAAAACCGCGCCGGTACCCGCTTCGTGACGACCGAGCCGCGCGGGAGCGTAACACCCTCGATCCACGGGCCCAAGCCGCCGCGCCCGGCGGCGCGGGACCGCGCCGCCCGCTCGGCGCCGCGGCTCCGGCGGCCGGGCCCGCCGGCCGGCGTGGTCGCCCAAACCGGCCCGGCTTCGATAGACTTGCGCGACGCTTCATCGACCCCTATCTCATCGGACCCGGGGTCGGCCCGTGCCGACTGCCGGGAGCCTCGCCCGGGTTGGGCGGGGGCGACCGAAAGAACAAAGAACGGAGAAGCCATGGATGACCGCTTGAAAGCGCGCCTGTCGAGATCCTCGGGCGCCGCCCTCTTGCTCACCCTGTTCACCGCGCTGGCGGGCGCCGCCCCGGCGGCCGCCAGCGAAGCCGAGCTCCAGCTGCCCGACCTCGGCAGCGTCTCGTTCCTCGGGATGACCGGCTCGAACCTGCTGATGTGGGGCCTCGGCGTCTGCGTGCTCGGCATGCTCTTCGGGCTGGTCATGTACCAGCAGCTCAAGAACATGGCCGTCCACCGCTCGATGCGCGAGATCTCCGAGCTGATCTACGAGACGTGCAAGACCTACCTGATCAACCAGGGCAAGTTCATCCTCCTGCTCTGGGTCTTCATCATGTCGGTGATGGTCCTCTACTACGGCTGGCTCCAGCACTTCACCGCCGGCAAGGTCGCGATCATCGTCCTGTTCAGCCTGGTCGGCATCGGCGGCAGCTACGGCGTCGCCTGGTTCGGCATCCGGATCAACACCTTCGCCAACTCGCGCTCGGCCTTCGCCTCGCTCGCCGGCAAGCCGTTCCCGACCTACGCCATCCCGCTCAAGGCCGGCATGTCGATCGGCATGCTGCTGGTCTCGATCGAGCTGGTGATGATGCTGATCATCCTGCTCTTCGTCCCCGGGGACTACGCCGGACCCTGCTTCATCGGCTTCGCGATCGGCGAGTCGTTGGGCGCCGCCGCGCTCCGGATCGCGGGCGGCATCTTCACCAAGATCGCCGACATCGGCTCCGACCTGATGAAGATCGTCTTCAACATCAAGGAGGACGACGTCCGCAACCCGGGCGTGATCGCCGACTGCACCGGCGACAACGCCGGCGACTCGGTCGGCCCGACCGCCGACGGTTTCGAGACCTACGGCGTCACCGGCGTCGCGCTGATCGCCTTCATCCTGCTCGCGGTTCCCGAGCCGACGGCCCAGGTCCAGCTCCTGGTCTGGATCTTCGCCATGAGAATCCTGATGATCGCCACCTCGGCGGTCTCCTACTTCATCAACGCCTCGATCGCCCGCGCCCGCTTCGAGAAGGCGGACAAGATGAACTTCGAGACGCCGCTGACGACGCTCGTCTGGCTGACCTCGTTCCTCTCGATCGCCGTGACCTACGCCGTGTCCAAGCTTCTGATCCCCGACCTCGCCGGCGATACCGCGATGTGGTGGAAGCTGTCCACGATCATCACCTGCGGCACTCTCGCCGGCGCCGTCATCCCCGAGCTGGTCAAGGTGTTCACCTCGACGGAATCGAAGCACGTGCGCGAGATCGTCACCGCCTCGCGCGAAGGCGGCGCGTCGCTCAACATCCTCGCGGGCTTCGTCGCCGGCAACTTCTCGGCCTACTGGATGGGCCTGGCGATCGCCACTCTGATGGGCATCGGCGCCTGGATGAGCAGCACGTTCCCCGCGACCCTGATGATCGCGCCCGCGGTGTTCGCCTTCGGCCTGGTGGCCTTCGGCTTCCTGGGCATGGGACCGGTGACCATCGCCGTGGACTCCTACGGCCCGGTGACCGACAACGCGCAGTCGATCTTCGAGCTCTCCATGATCGAGACCCAGCCCGGCATCGCCGAGGAGTTGCAGAAGGACTACGGCTTCCGCCCCGACTTCGAGATCGCCAAGCGCAACCTCGAGGCCAACGACGGCGCCGGCAACACCTTCAAGGCGACCGCCAAGCCGGTGTTGATCGGCACCGCCGTGGTCGGAGCCACGACGATGATCTTCTCGATCATCGTCCTGCTCACCCACGGCCTGACGACCGACCTCGACAAGCTGTCGCTGCTCCACCCGCAGTTCCTGCTCGGGCTGATCGTCGGCGGCGCGATGATCTACTGGTTCACCGGCGCTTCGACCCAGGCGGTCTCGACCGGCGCCTACCGCGCGGTCGAGTTCATCAAGCGCCACATCAAGCTCGACGCCGACTCGCCCAAGGCCTCGGTCGAGGACTCGAAGAAGGTGGTCGCGATCTGCACGCAGTACGCCCAGAAGGGGATGTTCAACATCTTCCTGGCGGTCTTCTTCGGCACCCTGGCCTTCGCCCTGTTCGAGCCCTACTTCTTCGTCGCCTACCTGATCTCGATCGCGCTGTTCGGGCTCTTCCAGGCGATCTTCATGGCCGACGCGGGCGGCGCCTGGGACAACGCCAAGAAGGTCGTCGAGGTCGAGCTGGGCGAGAAGGGCACCGAGCTGCACGCGGCCACGGTGGTCGGCGACACCGTCGGCGACCCGTTCAAGGACACCTCGTCGGTGGCGATGAACCCGGTGATCAAGTTCACCACCCTGTTCGGGCTGCTCGCGGTCGAGCTCGCGGTCGAGATGACCGCCTCCGGCCAGGGCGCCGTGACCCGGGCGCTGTCGGTGATCTTCTTCGCGGTTTCGGTCGTCTTCGTCTGGCGCAGCTTCTACCGCATGCGCATCGAGGCCGAGCCGAGCTGAGCCCGGGGCGCGCGCCGTCGCCTGCTCCGGCGGCGCGCGCCTGCGGTTGCCGAAAATCGCCATGATCGGGGACCCCGCCTTCCAGGACCTCTACCCGGACGCCTGGAGCCACTGCTACGGCTGCGGCCGGCTGAACGAGAAGGGGCTCCACGTGCGCAGCTTCTGGGACGGCGACGAGACGATCGCGACGGTCGTGCCGCGGCCGGAGCACACGGCCCTGCCGGGCATGGTCTACGGCGGGCTGATCGCCTCGGCGATCGACTGCCACTCGACCGGCTCGGCCGCCGCCGCCGCCCACCGCGCCGCGGGCGGGAAGCTCGGCGACGGCTTCCTGCCGCGCTTCGTCACCGGCACGCTGACGGTCGAGTACCTGGCCCCGACCCCGATCGACCGCCCGATGGAGCTGCGCTCGACGATCGTCGAGGTCAAGCCGCGCAAGGTGACGGTCGCTGACCGACCTGACCTCGGGCGGCAAGCTCTGCGCCCGCGGCCAGGCGGTCCTGCTGCGCGTCCCCGACGACTGGTCGCCGGAGGCCTGAGCGACCTAAGTCGTGGCTTCGGCGGTGGCGAAGAGCCGGAGCTCGTCGTCCTGCGGCGCCAGGCGCACGCGCCGCTCGTAGCGCATGCCGAGCTTCTGACACAAGCGCGCCGAGGGTTCGTTGCCGTCGGCCACGATCGCGACGATGCGCGCCAGGCCGAGGTCGCGCCGGCCGTGCTCGAGGGTGGCCGCCGCGGCCTCGTGGGCGTAGCCCTGCCCCCAGAACTCCGGCATGAAGGCGAAGCCGATGTCGACGTCGTCCAGGCCCGGGCGCCGCAGCAGGCCGCAGATGCCGAGCGGGACGGCGTCCTCGCGCAACTCGACCAGGTAGAGCCCGTAGCCGAGCCAGCGGTACATGTCGAGCGGACCCTTGGTGAGGTAGGCCTCCGCCTGCTCGACGGTGCGCACGCCGCGGTCGCCGATGTGGCGCAGGAACGAGGGCTCGTTGAGCAGGCCGAGCAGGAACGGCGCGTCGTCGAGCGTCAGCCGGCGCAGCCGCAGGCGTTCGGTCTCGAGCACGGTCATCGGCCGGAAGTCTAGCCGCTGACCGGGGCTGTCACTGCCAGGACTGCAGCTCGAGGACGTTGCCCTCCGGGTCGGTGACGTAGCACCAGGTCACCCGCGAGCCGGCCGCGGTGGTCAGGGTCACGACCTCGCCCACCGCCCGCCCGCCGGCGGCGAGCACCTCGGCGCGCGCCTCCGCCACCGAGTCCACCGCGAACGCCAGGTGCCCCCACCCCGGCCGGTTCACGGCCGGCGGCGGCCCCTCGGCGAGGATCGAGTAGGAGTAGATCTCGAGCGTCGGCCCGCCCTCGCCGAACCCGGGCAGCCGCAGGTGGACCCCGGTCACCCGCGCCCCGGGAACGCCCGTGCCCGGCGTCCAGCTCCGACCCCGAGTAGTCCCGCTCCGGCGGCACCGGCACGCACCCGAAGACCTCCTGATAGAACGCCGCCAGCCTCCGCCAGTCCCGCGCGACGAGGTTGGTGTGGCGTAGCGAGCGCCGCGGATCACGGCAGTTCCCCGGGATCCCTCGTCGGCGATTCGCGCGCCTCCGCCAATGCCTCCCGGACCGCCGCTTGCCATTTCTCGAGGCTCCCCGGGCCGTATCCGACGGCGTCGTATCGCACGACGCCCGAGAGGTCCACGACCAGGCTGCGGGGAAAGACGCCGCCGAAGACCTCTTCGCCGTCGGAGAGCACGAGCTTCCGGAAGTCGAACGGCCTGCTCCTCACCGTTCGACGGACGTTCCACGCCGGATCCGGAGCGATCGCCAGAAGGGCGACGCGCGGCTCGTCCGCGAACTGCGCGGCCCACTCGTTGAGTCGAGGGATCTCCTCCTGGCAGGGCAGGCAGAACACCGACCACCAGTCGATGACCAGAACCTTGCCAACGAGGTCCTCCGCGCGGACCTTCCCGTGGGAGAGATCCTTCGCCACGAAGCCCGGAAGTCGCGCTCCGAGGCGCACCCGGCCGGGGCTTCGGGGCCCGTCGCTCCACCGATACCGGACCTGCTCTCCGGCGACGTGGCGCAGATGCAGGTCGACGAAGAGCGGTGGCATCTCGGAGATCTGGAGCGTCACGTCGGGTCCCGCCCTTCTCGGATCCGCCGACAGAGGCCCTTGCACGCTCGTCTCGCCGTGGCTCCGGCAGACCACGAAGAGGACGCGCTCGCCGTTTCGCTCTCCGTCGACCAGTTCCACCTCATCGAAACCGCAGCACGGCTCGATCGTCGCGACCCGCGTCTCCGTCAGCGACATCCCCGAGAGCACCTTCGCCGGCGGCGGACCGTCGGCCCACTTCGCGGCCGCCCAGTGATCGGCCCGGACCGCCCCGGTTGCGAGCAACGCGAGCAGGACCGACGTCGGCAACGTTCGTCTCATCGGTTCACACCTCCGGTGTCAGAAGTCCCCCGACTTCTGGCGCAGCTCGAGCGAGCGGCGCGCCACCGACCAGTCGCTCTCCACCCGCCACGACCAGGCGTGCGGCGGCTGCGTCTGCTGGCCCGACTCGAGGGCGACCTGGAACCAGTCCTCGGCGTCCTCGAAGCGCCTCTCGCTCGCGGCCTTGACCCCCATGACCCAGCCCAGATCGGTGACGTCAGAAGCCTCCCGGAGCGGAACCAAGACGCTTGCGTCGTCGGCCAGTCCGAGCAGGTATCTGGCGGCGCGGAGAAAGAAGCCGCCATCGCCTCTCTCCCGCTCGACCTCGCCGACCAGCGTGCTCCAGCGCGGGCCTCGAGTCTCTCCGAGATGCAGCAGAGCTGCCGCCTTGAGCACCCGCACGATCCGTGGAGCGTCGCTCTCGTCGCCCGCCGGGTACACGGCGAGCAACAGCTCGAATCTCCGCTCCTGGTAGAGCGTGAGCGCGTCGTCGTGGGAGTGGGAGGTCCGGCTCCGGAACCAGGATGCCGCCTCCGCCGGCCCCTTCTTCTCCCGGATCAGGTCGTAGCCGTCGAGAGCCAGTTTGGTGCGCCACTGCGGCGGCGCCGGGGGCAGGCTCTCGAGCAGAGAGAGCCCTTCGTCCAGTTCGCCTTCGCGGCCCAGGACGATCGCCGACCGGGCCAGGTCCTGCGGCGGGATCCCGGCGGCGACCATCGCCGCGAGGGCTCGCCGGGCATCCTCCCGCGACGCCTTCCCGAAGGCCGCGGCGAAGGCCTCGGGGAGGTAGCGGTTCCAGTAGCCGAGCAGGCCGTTCCGATTGCCGGCGATCTCCTGGGCGGCCTTCGCGTCTTCGCCATCGGCCCAGCGCGCCCAGGCGACGAGCGACGACGCCTCGGAGCTGTCCGGATAGCGCTCGAGACAGGCCCGGCCGAGCTCCAGCGCGTGCGCGACACGATGGCGCGCCAGCTCGACCCGGGCGGCGACGAGCAGGACCTCCTCCTTCTCGGAACTCACCGCCGGCTCCACCTCGGTCCAGGCGCCCTCGGCGTCGCCGGCTTTCAGGGCGAGTCGCGCCGCTTCGCTTCGCAGGTGTGCCCAGCGCAACGAGCCGACGTCCTTCTCGTCCCGGAGCAGAGATTCGACCGCGGCTCGGGCGCCCGCGAGGTCGTCGCGGCTCTCGAGGAAAGCGACCAACGGACTCTCGCCCTCATCGGGGTCGTGCGCCAGACGCTCGTAGCGCTTCCGGACGAAGTCGTCGTTGGCCTTGCCGAGCTTCGACAACCCGTCGAGTGCCACGACCCGGGCGTAGGAGGGCATCGCCGCGTCGTCGACGATGGCTCGCAACTGCGCGGCGTCCTCGCCCATCTCGGCGACGACCGCCGGCAGCTCCTCGGATCGGTGCGGCGCCGCCTCGACGGCGGCCACGGCGAAGCGCTCGAACTGCCACGGGCTGTTCAGATTGCGGGCGGCGATCCGCGCAGCCACCACGCGGTCCGTCGGCCGGGTGTCCAGTCGGCGGAACACGGCCGGCATCGGAAGCCGCCGGAGCGGGTCGGTGCTCGCCGTCGAGCTCGCGATCGTCCGGGCGGCATCGAGCAGCACCGCGTCCCCGAGAGCGTCGGCCGACTCCAGGAAGCGTGTCGTCTCCCGGGCGTCCCGGGCGCCGCGAAGCTCCGCGGCGCTCACCGTGATCCACTGTCGCAGCTGGTCGGCCGTGCCCTCGGCCGGGTCGTCGAGGGCCGCCGCGAAGCCCAGGGCCGCGGGCGCCGACGCCAGCCGCTGCACGAGGAATCTCGCCTCGTCGAAGAGCCCCGAGTAGAAATCGGCGCGATACATCGCCGCCACGGCCGAAGAACCGAGCGGACCGCCGGAGAAGCGCCGCGAGCAGCCGTCCACCGCGGCTTCGAAGTCCCGGCTGCGCGCCTCCGTCGACGCGGCCGAGCCGCGCCCCACAGGGGCCGCCGAGCCGGCGCAGCGCTGGACCTCCGCGAGGACCGCGGTCGCCAGGTCACGCCCGGCTCCGGTACTGCGGTCGAAGTCCTGAAGTCGGACCTCCAATCCAAGCTCCGGCAGTGATCGCCGATGGCCCTCATCCGCCGCGCCTGCGGCGGCGCGGTAACGCTGGACCTCCTGTCGGTCGGCCAGCATGGCCAGGCGCAGGAAGCGGAGCTGAGGGTCCGTCGGATTCTTCGCGCTCGAGCTCGCCAGCTCCCTCTCGCGTCCGGCGACGAAGAGCCGGACGGGATCGTCCTTCGGCAGTCGTCCGGCAGCGCGGAGCGCGTCCGCTTCGTACCCGAGGGCCCACGGGATCAGCGCTTCCGCCCGCCCGTCGTGTTCCATCCCGCGTGCGCGCGCCACCGCCAGCCAGGCCCAGGCGGTCTCGAGCAACGGATCTCCCCGGTCGAGCTCGTCGGCGGTCGTGACCGCGAGCCAGGCCGCGGCCGAGAGCACGGATCGGATCGTCGCCCCGTCCAGCGCTCCGGCGCCACCGGGCATCCCGAGATTCGACGCCGCCAGGATCGCGCCGGGTTCGAGCCTGCGAACAGCGCGGTCGAGCTCCGTCACCGCGCCGCCGGCGCCCGCGGGAGGCGACGCCACACGACTCGCGGCGGTGCCGGCCGGGAGCAGCCGCCGCGCCCGATCCGCCAGGAGCTTCGTGGCTTCCTCGAAGCCGGGAAACTCGGAGATCGTTCCGACCGGTTGGCCGCCGGCGAGGATCCGCCACCGCCCCGCCTCGAACCGGGCTTCGGCGCGCGGGGAAGCGGCGGCGCCGAGCAGGCGCGCCGTCTCGTCCAACGCACGCAGGATCCGCCGATCCGGGCCCAGCCGGTACCGGCGCCGAACTTCCTCGGGCAGGTCGCGCGGCGCGACTCCGAGCAGGCCCACGGCCGACGAAAGGCTTGCTGCGGGGGACGCGGCCGCGGGCAGCCGGGCGCCGGGAGCGGCGCAGAGGATCGCGATCCCTGCCGCGGCGGCGCCCGCGCCAGGCGCGGACAGGAGCCGGCGCGCGATGCTGCGTGGAGACGACTCGCGGGTCACTGCAGACGATTCTAGTCGCTCGCGCCGATCAACTTCTTCGGCGCCCGCGCCCGCCAGGCCCGCTCGAGCAGGTCGGCGAGCTGGCCGCGCCGGATCTTCGCCAGGCGGAAGACGATCGCGGGGTGGGGGCGGTAGTGGTCGGTGACGAAGAAGACCTCGGGGTCGGCCTCGAGCAACAGGTCGCGCTCGTCCATCGGGATCAGCAACGCGACGGTCTCGCCGTCCTCGCGCAGCCGCAGCAGGAACTTCCCCGCCACCCGCAGCGCCGGCGTCCGGTAGGCGATCCCCCGCGTCACCCCCGGCAGCGCCTCCGCCATCCGGCACAGCTCCTCGAAGGAGACGCCCCGCGAGTCTTCGACCGCCTCGACTCCCGGATCGGAGGGGCCTTCGTGGGTCGCCTGGTGACCATGAATCCCGAGTTGGTCGGGAGTGCCGAGGTTCAGAACGCCAGCAGGGCGCGGGCGGCGGTGAGGAGCTTGTCCTTGTCGGGGAGCAGGGCCTGCTCGAGGACGCGGGCGTAGGGGCTGGGGCGGTCGGGGTAGCCGAGGCGCTGGACCGGGGCGTCGAGCCAGGCGAAGCAGCCGTCGGCGATCCGCGCCGCGACCTCGGCACCGTAACCGCCGGTGACCTGGGCCTCGTGGACGATCAGCGCGCGGCTCGTCTTTTCGACCGAGGCGAACAGCGTCTCCTCGTCGAGCGGCACCAGCGTGCGCAGGTCCACGACCTCGGCCTCGACCCCGTCCTTGGCCAGCTCGGCGGCGGCCTCGAGCGCGGTCCAGACCTGGGCACCCCAGGAGACGAGCGTCAGGTCGCGCCCCGCGCGTGCCACGCGCGCCCTTCCCAGCGGCACCAGGTGCTCGCCGGCCGGTAGCCGCTCCTTGATCCGGCGGTAGAGGTACTTGTGCTCGCAGAAGATCACCGGGTTGGGGTCGCGGATCGCCGACTTCAGCAGCCCCTTGGCGTCCGCCGCCGTCGCCGGGCAGACCACCTTGAGGCCCGCCACATGGGTGAACCAGGCCTCCGGGTTCTGGGAGTGGAACGGCCCGGCCCCCACGCCGCCGCCGACGGGCAGCCGGATCACCACCGGGCACGGCCGCTCGAAGCGGTAGAAGAGCTTCGCCAGCACGTTGACGATCTGGTTGAAGCCGCAGGCGACGAAGTCCCCGAACTGCATCTCGACCACCGGGACGTCGTCGAACAGCGCCGCGCCCGCGGCCAGGCCGAGCGTCCCCGACTCCGAGATCGGCGTGTCGAGCACCCGGTCCGGCCAGCGCAGGTGCAACCCGCGGGTGACCCGGAAGGCGCCCTCGAACTCCGCGATGTCCTGGCCCAGCAGCACCACGGCGGGGTCGCGCTCCATCTCCTCGGACAGCGCCTCGTGGAGGGCGTCGAGATAGGTCGCCTCGCCGGCCTCGGCCGGCGCCTCGACGGCTCCGGTGAACGCCTCCATCGCCGCCGGGGGCGCCGCCGAGGACGTGCCGCCGCCCGCTTCCGCGATCGGCTCGCTGTCCGGGATGTGGGCGCTCCACGGGGCCTCGGTGGTGATCCGCGCCGACATCGACGTCGCCTCCGGGTCCGCCGCGGTCACCGGCGGCGGCAGCAGCGCGGGGCCGCGCTCGGCCGCCAGAGCCGGGCGCAGCGCTTCTGCCGCGTCCGGCGCGGGGGCCGCGATCGCCAGCTCGATCGCATTCTCGACCAGGCTGCGGGCGCGCAGGTCGATCTCGGCGCGCCGCGGCGAGGTCAGGACCCCCCACTTCTCGAGCAGGGCGCCGTAGCCGGGGACCGGATCCTGCGACCGGTAGAGCGCGAGCTCGGCGGCGGGAACGACCTTCATCGAGCCGTCGCCCTCGGCGTGACCGCGCAACCGCCCGACCATCGCCTCGATCAGGGTCGGACCCTGTCCGGTGCGCGCCCGGGCGACCGCGCGGCCGAGCGCGCGGGTCATCGCCTCGGGGTCGTTGCCGTCCACCGTCTCGGCCGGGATGCCGTAGCCGGGTCCGCGGTCCGAGAGCTGGAGACAGGCGTACTGGTGCCGTGCGGGCGTCGAGAAAGCGTAGCGGTTGTTCTCGATCACCAGGACCAGCGGCAGCTTCCACACCGCGGCGAGGTTCAGCCCCTCGTGGAAGTCGCCGGTCGAGGTGCCGCCCTCGCCGATGAAGTTGATCGCCACGCGGTCCGTGCCGCGGCGCTTGAGCGCGAACGCACAGCCCGCCGCCACCGGGATCATCGCGCCGAGGTGGCTGATCATGCCGACGTGGAGCAAGCCCAGCTCGGGTGCGAACAGGCCATAGTGGTACGAGCGCTCGACTCCGTGCGAGAAACCCTCGGCGCGTCCCAGGACCTGGCAGGCCAGCCGGTAGAGGATCTCCGCCGGGTCGGGAAGGCGGGTGTCCGGCGGACCGAGTTCGAAGTCCGGGAAGGCGCGCGCCGAGTCGAGGTAGAAGGCGAGGATCGCGCCGACGTCCCGGTGCAGCGAGCAGAGGATGTCGCCGGGCTCCAGCGCGAGCCCCGCGGGCACCGTGATCGCCTCGTTGCCGATCGCCGAGTACCACTTCGACACCCGTCCGGTCAGCAGCAGGGCCTCGAAGCGCGCGTCGAACTCGCGCGCCAGCTTCATCAGGGCGTAGCGCCGGATGCGCCTCGACGGGTGGTCCACGGCCGCGGAAGTCTAACGCCTACCCGGCACCGACCCTCAACGCCGAGGGACGGGCCGGGGCCACGATCGGATTCCGACGCGAAACGGCGGGGGGTCCCCTTCAGGGGTTCCCCGAGAGTGGCGGGATCCGATCGTGGCACCGGACCGGCCCAGCATGAACGTCGAGGCCGCGGCCCGTCCCTCAGCGCCGAGGGGGGGGACCGCGCGGTCAGCGGGCGCCGAGCTTGAGGGCGCGGACGCGCTGCTCGAAGTTGGCGCGCTGGGGGTGATCCGGGGCCATCTGAACCAGGATCTTGAGCGCCATCTCGGCCTCGGGCGCCTTGTGCTGGTCGAGGAAGGTCTCGAGCTGCCGCACGCCCTGCTCGATGCCCTCCTGGCGGCGGAAGACCTCCTCGAGTCGCGAGATCTCGGAGTAGAGCGCGGGGGGACGCGGGCTGTCGGGGACGTGTCGCTCGAACTCGAGCGCCACGTCGCGCGCTCCCATCCAGTCGTGACGCTGCACCCGGTCGCGGTAACGACGCTCGAAGTCCTGCGACTTGCTTTCCCGGTCGGCGAGCGCGGCGATGTCCGAGATGCGCAGCCGGTAGTTCTCGAGCGAGACCTTGGCCAGACCCGACGCGGAGAGCCGTTCGAGCTCCTTCTGGGCCTCGTCGAGCCGGTGGTGCTCGATCATGTCCTCGATGCGGTCGCGCCGCCGGTCCATCTCGGCGTCGGCGCGGGCGCGCTTCTCGGCGTCCTCGAGCTCCTGTCGGAAGGCGTCCGCGAGCTGGTGCGCGGGGTCTCTGCGCTCGACCTCCGCGAGCTGGGCCCGCGCGGCGTCCAGGTCGCCGCGGGCCAGGGCCTGCCGCCCCGCGTCGGTCGCGCTCTGGGCGACCTTGAGCTGGGCGACCTCTTCGCCGAGCAGGTCGACCCACGACTCGTAGTCGCTGCGCCGGGGGTGGTTCGGGACCAGCTCGAGCAGAGTCTCGAGCGCGAAGCGGGCCAGCGACTGGCGGCGCTCGCGGATGTACTTGTCGAGCAGCTTCTCGGCTTCGGCGACCCGGGCCCGGTGGGCGTCCTGCTCGGAGGCCGCTGCCGGCGGCGGCGCGGCCGGGGCCGACGCCGGAGCGGCCGGGGGCGGGGCGGGAGACGGGGCGACGGGCGACGGAGCCGGGGGCTTGGGCGCCGCCGGCCGCGGCGGCGCGGCGGCCGGCGCCGCGTTGGTCGCCGGCGGAGCCGCCTTCGCCGGCGCCGCGGGCGCCGCCGAAGGAGCCGGCGCCGCGCGCTTGCGCCCCGACGCGGCCGGTGGGCGCACCGGGATCGCCCCGCGGGCGCTCAGCCGGGCGCGCAGCTCGGGCAGCGACGCGTGGCGCGGCGACAGCGCCTCGAGCTGGCCGACGTGGGCGGCGGCGTCCCCGGTCCGGCCGGCCTCGAGCGCCAGGGAAGCGAGCTCCTGCAGGCGCGAGGCCTCGTTGACCCGCTGGGCCGCCCGCTCGATCTGCGCCAACAGCTCCATGCGCTCCTCGCGCGAGAGCTCCGAGGTTCCGGAACGGCTGCCCGTGCGCGTCGACGACGTCGGAGCCGGCGCCGCCGCCGGGGCCGGCGCGGCGGGCGTGGCCGCGCGCGGACCGCCCGGACGGACGACCGGAACCTCCTGGGTCGAGACCTGGCGCAGCTGGTCCGAGACCTTGACCAGTCCCTGCAGGAACGAGAGAGCGTCGGGCCAGCGGTTGTCGCGGTCCTTCTCGAGCCCCTTGAGCACCACCTGCCCGAGCACCGGGGGAACCGCGACCTGCGGGTTGCGTCCGACCAGGGGGATCGGCTTCTCGGTCAACCGCTTGAGCACGAAACCGTGCGGGTTCTCCGAGTCGAACGGCGGCCGGCCGGCGATCATCTCGTAGAGCACTGCGGCGAACGAGTACAGGTCGCTGCGGTGGTCGAGCGCCGCGTCCTTGAGCGATCCGGCCTGCTCGGGCGAGCAGTACATCAGCTTGCCCATGAACATGCCCGCCTGGGTGATCTCGAACCCGGCCGCCGTGTCGAGGTCCTTGGCCAGGCCGAGGTCGATGATCTTGACCAGCGGCCGACCGCGCCGGTCGCGCGTGATCATCAGGTTGTCCGGCGACAGGTCGCGGTGGATCACCCCCGCCGAGTGGATCGCGTCGAGCCCGCGCAGCCCCTGGATCCCGAGCTCGACCGCCAGCGGGACCGGGAAGGGCCCGCGGGCGCGCAGCCAGGAGCCGACGTCCTCGCCGTCGATGTGCTCCCAGACCATGTAGAAGCTGCCGTCCTCCAGACGCGAGAAGTCGTAGAGGATGGCGACGTTCGGGTGCTTGATCTGGGTCGCGATCCGCGCTTCCTGGGCGAAGCGCTGCAGCGCGTGCGGGTCCGTCGCCCGGTCCGAGCGCAGGATCTTGATCACCCGCAGCTCCTGCAGATGGATGTGCCGCGCCCGCCAGACCTCGCCCATGCCCCCCGTCGCGAGGCGCTCGAGGATCTCGTACTTGCCGTCGAGAACCGAACCGCTGTCGCGCTGCGTCACCGGGTGAGCCCGCCCCTTTCGCCTGCGTCGGATCCGAGGAGATTGTATCTCCACGGTCCACCTCGACGCCGCGGGACGGGCTGGGGTCGGGATCGGGTTCCGGCGCGAAACGGCGGGGGGTCCCCTTCAGGGGTTCCCCGAGAGCGACGGGACCCGATCGCGACACCGGACCGGCCCCGCAAAACGACGAGGGACGGGCCGGGGTCGCGATCGGATTCCGGCGCGAAACGGCGGGGGGTCCCCTTCAGGGGTTCCCCGAGAGTCGACGGAATCCGATCGCGACACCGGACCGGCCCGGCACGAGCGAGTGTGCCGGACCGGCGCGATCAGAGAGTCACGGCTTGGCCTTGCGCAGCAGGATGTCCCCGTTGAACGTCTTGAGGAAGAGCTCGGGCCCGCCCGATCCGATCTTCCCGGCGAGCTCCTTGGAGACCGCGATCCGGTACTTGCCCTTCTTGCGGTCCGCTTCGACCTTGACCGGCTTCGACTGGAGGGCGACGTCGAAGTCCGAGAGGATGTCGCCGTTGTCCGAGCGCAGCAGGACGTCGAGGTTGGAGTCGGCCGGCAGCGTCACGTCGACGTCGCCGTTGAGCGTCGAGAAGGCCATCGCGGCGGCCGCCAGCTTGGGGCCGAAGACGGCCTTGACGTCGCCGTTGACCGTCGTCGCGTTGACCGGCCCGGTCACGCCGCGCACCTCGATGCCGCCGTTCGTGTTGTGGAGCGCCAGCTCCCCGGAGAGGCCCTCGACGGTGATGTCGCCGTCGTTGACCGTCGAGGCGTCGATCGAGCTGGCGACGGGGACCTCGAGGCGGACGTCGATTGGATGCGCCCAGGAGTCGGCGCTGATCTCGACCTTGTTGTTCTTCTCCTGCGCCTCGAGACCGAGCGACGGATTGGGAATCCGGTGCATGCCGGCGCGGTCGTCGTCGCCGTCACGGTCGGAGTCGTCGTCCCCCTCGTCGGAACCGGGGGAGGCGGTCAGGACGACGGCGCCGGCTGCGCCCGGGACGATCGTCAGCGAGCCCATGACCACGCTGATCTCGACCTTCGCCGGCTGCGCCGGGTCGGAGAGCGGGATGGTGAGGTGCTGGGCCTGTTCGGCGCCGGCCCGCGCCGGCAGGATCAGGGCACCGAAGGTGAGGGCGATGGTGAGGAAACGAAGCATGATGAACGACCTCCTCGAAGCGATGGGGTCAACGCTCCCGGATGACGATGTCGCCGTTGACGGTGGAGCAATCGAGACGGGGCCCGCCGCCGCCGAGCCGGACGACCGACTCGCGGCCGATCCGGTAGTGGCGCTCCGAGCCGTGGGTTTCGGTTTCGACCCGCGCCGGCTGCGCCGCCGACACGGTCGGGAAATCGCTGTAGACCTCGCCGTGGACGGTCGAGAAGGCGAGCTCGGCGCCGAAGCCGTGCGGGAAGGCGAGGTCGATCTCGCCGTTCACCGTCGCGAACCGGGCGGGCGCCGCCAGCGGCACGGTGAAGGCCGCCGTCACGTCGCCGTTGACCGTCACCGCGCCGGCGTGACCGCCGAGGCCGCTGAGGCGCACGTCACCGTTGACGTTGGAAGCCGAGACACTGCCGGAGACGCCCTCGACCACGAGCTCGCCGCCGTTGACCGTGCTCGCCTCGACGGCCGCGTCGGCGGGGACGGTGACGTCCCACGACCACTCGACCTCGTAGCCGGGATCGCGCCAGCGGACGTGGTGGCCGCGCTCCCCGCGCTCGTCCCGGAACGGTCCCGCCTGGATCAGATCGAGCCGGCCGGGGCTCGCGGTGGCCCCGAGCGTCACCTCCCGGCGCGCCCGCGCGACCGCTTCGGCGTCGGGTCCCTGGAAGGTCCGTTCGATCACCACCTCGACCCGGTCGCCGGCGCCCGCGTGCACCCGCACCGGACCGAAGACGTTGTCGACGACCACCGTCCGGCCGCCCGCGGCCGGTGGCAGATCGAAGCTCTTGCGCTCCACGTCCTTGGATTCCACGGCGCCGGCCACGCCGGCGACCGCGATCAGCGCGATCGCCAGGGCGATCGTCCGACGGCCGAGATCGGTTCTCATCAGATGGCTCCTCCCAGGTGGCCGCGCAGATAGCCGCGGACCGCCGGATCGAGGTTGCGGTCGTCCAGGAGCCGCCGGAGGTCGCCGCGCTGCGAGCCGCCGGCGGAGTCGAGCAGCACCTCGATCAGGGACAGTTGGACCAGGGGCGAGCTCTGTCGGGCGACCGCCGACACCAGGCGCTCCCGCTCCGCGGGATGGCTCGCGATCGGGCGCAGGGCCTCGAGCGCCGCGAGCCGGACGTTGACGTCGGGGTCCTCGAGCAGCGTCCGCAGCAGCACCGCGGCCACCCGCGGGTCGGAGCCGGAGACCGAGCGTCCGTAGGCCGCGCCGCGCAAGCGCTCCGAGGTCGAGGCGCCGGAAAGCAACGCCGTGGTGACCGTCTCGTGCAGCGACGCGACCACCTGCGAGAGCTGGTCGATCCGCCGGTCGTCGTGCCAGCGGACCCACTGGGAGCCGGCGAGCACGCCGACGACCAGCGTCGCCGCGATCGCCCCCCACTGCGGCCAATGGCCGCCCGCCGAGCGCTCCGGCCGGGGGCGACCGAAGCGGCCGACGGGAGCCGGACGGCGCTCGACGGCGGCCCGCTCGCGGGCGATCTCCTCGGCCAACAGGGCGCGGAAACGCTCGCCCAGGTGCGGACCGGGCGTCTCGTCGGGCAGCGCCTCGAGGTCGTTCCAGAGCCGCTCGAGCGCCTCGGCCTCGGCGCGGCACTCCGCGCACCCGGTCAGGTGCCGCGCGAGCTCCTCGAGCTCGGCGGGCGTCGACTCCCCGGCCCAGGCCGACGCCTGGCGCTCCTCGAGCTCGTCGCAGTTCATGCCGGTTCCTCCTCGGCCAGCGCCTCGTACGCCGCCCGCAGCTCCTTCATGGCGCGGTGGACCCGGACCTTGACCGCCCCGACCGAGATCCCGAACAGCTCGCCGATGCGTTCGTAGCGCAGCTCTCCCGAGCGCGCGAGCAGCAGCAGCTCGCGCTTCTCCGGGTGCAGGCGGCCGAGCGCCGCCCGCAGACGGGAGCGCTGCTCGGCGGCCTCCAGGCGGTCGAGAGGGTGGGTGGTCGGAGCCGCCGGCTCCGGGGCCTCCGGATCCTGCTCGACCTCGCGCGGCCGGCCCCGCCAGTGGTCGGCGGCGGCGTTGCGCGCCAGGGTGAACATCCAGGGGCCGAGCTCGGCGCCCGGGCGATAGGTGTGGCGGTACTTGAGCATGCGGACGAACACCTCCTGCACCAGATCCTCGGCGACGGAGCGGCGGCCGGTCAGACGCAGGAAGAAGTTGAAGAGCCGGCGGTGGTGGCGCTCGAACAGTTCCGCGAGCCTCTCGGTCTCGCCGTCCCGGACCCGGGTCATCAGGTCCGCGTCGCTCACTTCACCGGCGGCCGCCGTCGCGTCCGTCATCGCACTCATGGATACAGGAGGTCCGGGGGAAGGTTACCTCCCGGCGGGGGGTGCCGCTCCGAGCCCGGCTAGGGGAGCGTGCCGCGGCCGGCCCGGCCGCTTCGCGGCTCCGACGGCCGCGAGTCGGGGGGAGGAGAGGGGTGGCTGGCGCAGTGCTCGCAGGGCGGTGCGCCGGAGTCCGGCGCGCTCTTGGCCCGGGCACGCCGGACGATGAAGACCACGGCCAGAGCGGCCCCGGCGGTGACCAGCCAGAACTGCGGATCGGCGGTGGGCAACCCGGGCATCACGAGATTCCCAGGGCTTGGAGCCCGTGGAAGGCGACGAAGGCCCCGATCCAGGCCAGTCCCGACATCCAGGCGAACTGCAGCGCCGGCCACTTCCAGTGCCGGGTCTCGCGACGCACGGTGACGACCGTCGAGAGGCACTGCATCGCCAGGACGAAGAAGACCAGCACCGAGACCGCCGTGGCCGGAGTCAGCAGCGGCGTGCCGTCGTCGCGGCGCGCGGAGCGGATCCGCTCGAGCACGCCGCCCCCGTCGTTCCCCTCGCCGGCGCCGGTGACTACCGCCAGGGTCGAGACGAACACCTCGCGCGCCGCGAAGCTGGTGACCACGCCCATCGTCAGGCGCCAGTCGTAGCCGAGCGGCGCGAAGACCGGCTCGGCGAGCCGGCCCAATCGGGCGGCGAAGCTCGACTCCTGCTGGTGGCGCGCCGTCCGTCGCGCCGCCTCGCGCTCGAGCTCGGTGGCGCGCTCCGGCGCCGTCGTGGCGACCGCCACGGCCTGCTGGTGGAGCGCCGCCGCGGCGGCCGGCGCCGCGACCTTCGGGTAGGCCGAGAGCCACCACATGACGAAGCTGATGGCGAGGATCACCGTGCCCACCGTGCGCAGGAAGGACCACGCCTGCTCGAAGGCGTTGGCGAAGGCCACGCGCAGCGACGGCCACTTGTAGGTCGGCAGCTCGAGCACCATCGGCCGCGAGCGGCCGGGCAGGATCGTGCGCCGGGCCAGGAGCGCGCTCAGGAACGCCGCGCCGGCGCCCAACACGTAGCAGCCGGCGAACGCCAGCCCGGCGAGCGCGGGCCGGTCGAAGAACAGGAAGTTGGTCAGCAGGACGTAGACCGGGAGCCGCGCCGAGCAGCTCATGAACGGCGCCACCAGGATGGTCGCGAAGCGGTCGTGCCGGTCCGGGATCAGGCGGGTCGACAGGATCCCGGGAATCGCGCAGGCGTGCGAAGAGAGCAGCGGCACGAAGGCGTAGCCGGGCAGACCGAAGCGGCACAGCAGCCGGTCCATGACGAACGCCGCGCGCGCCAGGTAGCCGGTGTCCTCGAGCAGGGTGATCAGGAAGAACAGCAGCGCGATCTGGGGCAGGAAGACCACCGTCCCGGAGACGCCCCCGATCAGCCCGCCGATCATCAGGTCACGCACCGCGCCCGCCGGCAGCACGGCGGTGAGGATCCCTCCCAGGTGGGTGAAGCTCGCCTCGATCAGGTCCATGGGCACGGTCGCCAGGGCGAAGATGCTCCAGAACAGCAGCGCCATGACGACATGGAAGATGACCAGCCCGAGGATCGGGTGGGTGAAGGCGACGTCGAGCCGGTCGGCCACCGTGTCGGTGGCCGAACCGACGGCGCGGGCGCCCCCGACGCTGGCGGCGACCAGGGACTCCGACCACGCCTCGAGGTGCTCCGGGGTGTCGTCGGTCGGCGGCGACGCGGCCGGGATCCGCACCCCGGCGAGCACGCCGCGCAGCGCGGCGACCAGCCGGTCCACGCCCTCGCCACTGCGCGCCGAGACGGCGACCACCGGCGCTCCGAGCGCCCCCGCGAGGCGCGGCAGGTCGAAGGAGAGGCCCCGGCGCCGGGCCAGGTCCATCATGTTGAGCGCCACGACCAGGGGCACGCCGGTCCGGACCAGCTCGCCGATCAGCATCAGGTGCCGCGGCAGGTTGGTCGCGTCGGCGACGACGATCGCCGCCTCCGGCGCGACGCCGTCGCGACCTTCGAGCGCCCGCGTCCCGACCTCGGACTCGGGCAGCTTCAGCTTGAGGCTGTAGAGGCCGGGCAGGTCGACCAGCTCCGCGGCGCGGGTCCCGTCGTCGTCGGGGATCAGCATGCGGCCGACTCGCAGGTCGGTGGTCGTGCCGGGGAAGTTGGCGGTCTTCGCGCGCAGGCCGCACAGGCGATTGAACAGCGTCGTCTTGCCGGTGTTCGGGTTGCCGAACAGCAGCAGACGCAGCGGCCGCGGCCGCGCTTCGATCTGGGCGACGGGACGCGGCTCGCTCACGGCTGACCCGGGGGCAGCTCGCCGAGGACGAGCAGCCGCTCGGCGATCGATCGGGCGAGCCCGATACGCGTCGAGCGCACCTCGACGATGCAGGGATCGCCGCTCGAACGGACCACCAGGCGGCAACCCTCGGTCAGGCCCATGGCCGCCAGCAGGCAAGCTTCGCCCTCGGACAACTCGCGGCGGTGAAGACGCGCGGCGGTCCCGGTCGCCAGATCCGAGAGCCGCTCGAGCCGACGGCCGTCGGTCGGCGACGCTTCCGGACCGGGGTCCGCGGCGGCCAGCTGCGATGTCCTCGACTCAGCCAACTCCGCCCCCCGCAGCGACCGGCGCGGCGACCGGCTCCCCGACCGACGACTCCGCCGCCGCGCACTCGCGGCACAGGCCGAGGATCTGCAGCTGATTGGCGCGCGGCTCGAAGCCGTGGGCGCGGCAGATCTCGCCCAGCAGTGCCGAGATGTCGGGGCTGACGAACTCGACGATGCGTCCGCACGCGCGGCAGGCGAGGTGATCGTGGCTCTGCCCGGGGTGGACGTGCTCGAAGACGAAGCGCTGGGCGCCCAGGCGGACCTTGTGGACGAGCCCGGACCCGACCAGCAGCTCGAGGCTGCGGTAGACGGTGGCGCGCGAGATCTTGTAGCCCTCCTCGCGCGCCGCCGCGAGAACCTCGTCGGCGTCGATGTGCCGGTGCTGTGCGAAAATCGAGCGCAGGAGCGCACGACGCTCGGCAGTGACCCGCATCCCCCGGGAACGGAGGTAGCGGACGAAAGACTCTTCTTCGCGCGGCGGGTTCATGTTCTTGAGACGGCGTCTCAACAGACGAGTGAGATTCTGGACAGATTTGGTCCAGATTGTCAACGCCTCGGCGGGTGGACGCCGCGGCTCTGCCGGGTCGGCTTGAGGTTCGGGGAACGGCTGCCGCCGCGCCACCGCCTGCGACGATGAAGCCGAAAACCTCGCCCGTGCCCCGGGCCCAGCGCGCGCGCTACCAGCGCCTCCCTCTGCCGCTCTGGGTCCGCGTCCTCGTCCTGACCGCCGGATGGGTGCTGATCGTGCTCGGCGTCGCCGGGCTGTTCCTGCCGATCCTCCAGGGCGGGCTATCGCTCGCGCTCGGCTTCGCGCTGCTGTCGATCGCCAGTCAGACGGTCCACCTCAAGCTGCGCGCCTGGATGGGCCGCTGGCCGGGCCTCTGGCGGCGGCTCGAGAAACTGCGCCGGCGCATCCACGGCTGGCTGCACCGCAGGACGACGAGGTGAGTCAGCGCTTGTCGACCGGCACCCAGTGGCTCTTGGTCGGTCCGACGTAGATCTGGCGCGGACGGTTGATCCGCGAACCCTCCTCGCGCATCTCCTTCCAGTGGGCGATCCAGCCGGGCAGGCGGCCGAGCGCGAACATGACCGTGAACATGGTGGTCGGAATGCCCATCGCCCGGTACAGGATGCCGCTGTAGAAGTCGACGTTCGGGTAGAGCTTCTTCTCGACGAAGTAGTCGTCCTCGAGCGCGATGCGCTCGAGTCCCTTGGCGATCTCGAGCAGCGGGTCGTCGACGCCCAGCTCGTGCAACACCTCGTCGGCCGCCTGCTTGAGGATCTTGGCCCGCGGATCGAAGTTCTTGTATACGCGGTGGCCGAAGCCCATCAGCCGGAAGCCCGACGACTTGTCCTTCGCCATCTCGACGTACTTGCGGTAGTCGCCGCCGTCCGCGGCGATGTGGCCGAGCATCTCGATCACGGCTTGGTTGGCGCCCCCGTGCAGCGGGCCCCACAGCGCGCAGATGCCCGCCGAGATCGAGGCGAAGAGGTTGGCGCCCGAGGAGCCCACCATGCGCACGGTCGAGGTCGAGCAGTTCTGTTCATGGTCGGCGTGGAGGATGAGCAGCAGGTTGAGCGCCCGGTCCAGGACCGGCGAGACCGCGTACGGCTCGGCCGGCACCGCGAACATCATCTGCAGGAAGTTCTCGGTGTAGCTGAGTTTGTTGATCGGGTACATGAAGGGCTGCCCGATCGAGCGCTTGTAGGAGAAGGCGGCGATCGTCTTGGCCTTGGCCAGGAGCCGGACGATGTTGAGATCGAGGTCCTGGTCGTCCGGGTAGTAGGTCGACAGCGACGCCACCATCGCGGACAGGATCGCCATCGGGTGCGCCGATCCCGGGAAGCCCGCGAAGAACTGCTTCATGTCCTCGTGGATCAGGCTGTGCCGGGTCAGCTGCTCGCGCCAATCGGCGAGCTCCTTCTGGTTGGGCAGCTTGCCGTAGATCAGCAGGTACGCGACCTCGGTGAAGCGCGCCTGCTCGAGCTCCTCGATCGGGATGCCGCGGTAGCGCAGGACGCCCTTCTCGCCGTCGATGAAGGTGATCGCGCTGCGGCACGAGCCCGTGTTGCCGTAGCCGTCGTCGAGCGTGATCACGCCCGTGCCGGAACGGAGCTTCGAGATGTCGATGCCGACCTCGCCTTCCGAGCCGACGACCAGGGGCAGGTCGGTGTCCTTGCCGTTGAGATGGAGCTTTGCGGTGTTCATGGCGGGCTTTTCCAGCGTCGGGGTCGCGGTCGTGGTCATGGCTGGCCTTCCCATGTGTAGAGGTTCCGGCGGTTCATGCCGCACTGCGGCAGATTCTAGCTCCGGGCGGCGGCGGCCCACAAGCGCCGAGCGGTGGGTGGATCGCGACGCCCGCGAGCGGTCCGCGTCGCCGCCCCGCGGGGTGGGCGGTGGCGCGATCCGTCAGTCGGGGTCGAAGTCGATGCGCACGCGCAGCTTCCGCGCCTGCTCGATCCCGTAGCGCAGCGTCGAGAGCGTGATCGTCTGCAAGTCGTGACGGGAGCCGTCGTCCAGGTTCTCGGTCCCGTTGTAGCCGTCGATCGTCCGCCCCGAGCCGTCGACCCATTCGAGCCGGAAGCGCGCCTCCCAGTCCCGGGTCGCCGAGTTGCTGAACTCGAGCTGGATCTGGATGTCCTCCAGGTACTCGCTGTTGCCCGGGCGCATCAGGCGCGACTTGGTGAAACCGCCCTCGCGCACGATCCGGATCCGGTGCAGGGTCACCGGCCCGTCGGTGACGCCGAGGTCGAACCACTGGTCCAGAGTGAAGGAGACGGTCTGGTCGACCTCGCCCGCCCCGGCCGGAGCGGCGACGGCGGCGAGCAGGGCCAGCACCAGCAGCGGGGCGAGCGAACGGAAGCGCGGGTTCATCGAAACCTCCTCGCGTACGACGGTCACCCGATTGTAGACCCTCGCCGGAACGGCGGCCATGGAGCTCCGACGCCGGCGGAGCGTCCTCCCTGGCGGCCCGCGTCAAGCCTCCCGCAACGCCGCCGTGACCGGCAGCCGGGCCGCCCGCCAGGCCGGCAGGATCGCTCCCAGCAGCCCGACGCCGGTGGCGATCAGGATGCCCAGCACGAGCAGGCGGGGCGTCACGGCGAAGGCGAAAGCGACTTGGCTGAAGCTCTGCCAGTTCAAGGTCGCGGCGCGGTAGCCGTCGAACGCCAGCCAGGCCGCCGCGCCGCCCAGCACTCCCCCGGCCAGAGCCAGGAGGATCGACTCCAGGAAGACGCCGATCACCACCGGCAGCGGCGAGAAGCCGAGCGCCCGCAGGGTCGCGATCTCGCGCGTCCGCGCGGCGATCGCCGTGTACATGGTGTTCATCGCCCCGAACGCCGCGCCGAGCCCCATCAGGACCGTGATCAGGCCGCCGAGGACGTCGATGATGGTGACCAGCGCCTGCGATTGGGAAGCGTAGTACTCGCTCTCCTTCTGGACCGCCACGTCCAGCCGCGGGTCCCCGGCGAGCGCCTTGCGGTAGGCGGCGAAGCGGTCGGGCGAGGCCAGGCGGGCGTAGACCGATTGATAGGTCGTGCCGCGGCGGTAGGCCGGCGCGAGCACCGCGGCGTCGCACCACAGCTCGGACTCGGCCACCGTTCCGCCGGTCTCGAAGATCCCGACGACCTTCCAGTCGTTGTCGCCCCAGTGCAGGCTGTGGCCGACCTCGAGGCCGGCGAACTGCGCCGCCGCCGCGCGGCCGGCGATCAGCTCGTTTCGCCCCGGCTCGAACCGGCGCCCCTGGACCATGCGCACCTCGTCGCGGACCTCGAAGGCCGCCCGTCCGACGCCGCGCAGCGGGACGTTGGCCGGCGTGCCCGTCGACTTCTTGAGCAGGTCGACGATGACGAACAGCTCGGCCGAGGCCGCCGGCCGTCCGGCGGCGTCGTGCGCCAGGCCGGGGCCGTCGGCGATCACGATCGTCGAGTTGCGCGAGATGACGCTGTTCATCTCGGTGTCGGTCCCGCCGCGCAGGACGATCACGTTGTCCGGCCCGCCGGTCGAGGCGAGGGTCTTGTGGAACCCCTCGCCGATCGAGAGCACGCCGACGAACACCGCCACCACGCCGGCGACGCCGAAGACCGTCGCCAGCGACGAGCCGAGACGCTCCGGAATGGTCAGCACGTTGAGCCGCGCCACCGCGGCCGCCTGCCGGAGCGTGGCACCCGGGCCGCTCACGTCACACCCTCCGGAGCGCCTCGACGATGCGCAGACGCATCGCCGAGAGCGCGGGAAGCAGGCCGCTGGCCACACCGAGCAGCGCCACCAGCCCGGCGCCGACCGCGACGTCGCCGCCGGGCAGGTAGAAGAGCGGCAGGAAGCCGCCGGTCGGGTCGCCGCGCGAGATGATCAGGACCGCCAGTCCGAGACCGAGGGCCCCGCCGACGCCGACCAGCAGCAGCGATTCCGCGAGCACCAGGCCGAGCACCTGCCCGTTGGTGAAGCCCAGCGTCTTCAGGATCGCCAGCTCGGCCGTGCGCTCGCGCACCGACTGCGCCGCGGTGTTGCCCGCCACCAGCAGCAGGGTGAAGAAGACGGCCGAGAGGATGGCGCGCAGGATGGCGCCGATATCGCCGACCTGGTTGGCGAACGACTGCGCGAAGACCTTCTCCGACGAGGTCTTGGTCTCGAAGCTCGAGTTGGCGAACTCCTGGTCCAGGCGCCGGGCGACGATGGTCGCCTCGTCCGGGTGCGCGATCCGGATCACGTACCAGCCCACCAGGTCCTTCCAGAAGGCGCGCGCCTCGTTCAGGTAGTCGTAGTGGAACAGGAACTGGGTGGTATCGACGCCTTTCTCGCGCCCGTCGTAGATCCCGTCGACGACGAACTCCCAGTTCTTGTCGCCGCCCCGCTTGACCCAGACCGTGGCCTGGATCGGGATCCGGTCGCCGACCTTCCAGCCGAACCGCTCGGCCGTCGTGCGCCCGACCAGAGCCCCCTGGCGGTCCTGGATCCAGGCGATCTTGCGGTCCTCCGGGACCAACAACTCCGGGTACATCGCCAGGTAGCTCGCCGGATCGACCGCCATCTGGGGGAAGAAGTTCTTCGGGTCCTGATAAATGCCCCCGAACCAGGTGGCGTACGTGGCCCTGGTGACGCCCTGCACGCCCAGGATGCGGTCGTAGTAGCCGTAGGGCAGGGGCTGGATCAGCGAGATCTTGTTGATCATCACCAGCCGGTCGATGCCCGACACCTCGACCCCGGCGCTGAACGCCTGCTTGACCGCGCCCAGAAAGCCGTACAGCAGGAACGCCATCAGCACCGAGGCGAGGGTGAAAATCGTCCGCAGCCGCTTGCGGCGGAAGTTCGAGAACAGCAGCGGCAGGTACTTCACGCCGCTCCCTCGTCGACCAGCACCCCCTTGTCGAGGTGGACCAGCCGGCGCGCGCGCTCGGCCGCGTGCGGGTCGTGGGTGACCATGACGATCGTCTTGCCGAACTCCCGGCTGAGCGCGGCCAGCAGGTCGAGCACCTCGTCCCCCGACTTGCGGTCGAGATCCCCCGTGGGCTCGTCGCACAGCAGCAGGGTCGGGTCGGTGACGATGGCGCGTGCGATGCCGACCCGCTGCTCCTGGCCGCCCGAGAGCTGCCGCGGAAAGTGCTTCGTGCGGTCGGACAGGCCCACCGCCGCGAGCGCCGCGCGCGCCCGCCGCCGCCGCTCCGCCGCCGACATCGGGCTGAGCAGCAGCGGCAGCTCGACGTTGCGCTCCGCGGTCAGGACCGGCAGCAGGTTGTACATCTGGAAGACGAACCCGACGTGCCGGGCGCGGAACCGGGCCAGCTCGCCGTCGCCCAGGCGGTCGACCCGCTGGCCGGCGACTTCGATCGAGCCCGAGGTCGGGCGGTCGAGCCCGCCGATCAGGTTGAGCAGCGTCGACTTGCCGGAGCCCGACGGGCCCATCAGCGCCAGGAACTCACCGGCCGCGATGTCCAGGTCGATGCCGCGCAGCACGTCGATGCGTTCGTCGCCGCGCTCGTAGACTTTGTGCAGTTGGCGGATCCGCACCAGCGGGGCGACCGCGTCCATCGCCGCGGCGCTCACCCGGCCTGCGCCCCGCGAGCCTCGATTCGCACGGCCTTGCCATCGGCCAGGTGCGCCGGCCCGGCGACGACGACCGGCTCTTCCGGCGCCACGCCCGAAAGGATCTCGATCCGGCCTCCGCTCTCGCGACCGGTCTCGACCACGCGCCGCGAGAGCTTGCCGTCGATCGCGACGTAGACGACCTTCTCGGCGCCCTCCGAGCGCACCGCGGCGGCCGGGATCTCGGCGTACTCGGGCGCTCCTTCGGAGCCGGGCGCGTCGAGGAACGCGACCTTGACGCCCATGTCGGGCAGCAGCCGCGGGTCGAGGTGGTCGAAGGCGATCCGCACCCTGACCGTGGCCTTGTCCCGGTCGGCGGCCGGGATCGTGGTGATGACGCGGGCGGGGATCTTCCAGTTCGGGTAGGCGTTGAGCCGCGCCTCGACCGCCTGGCCGGCGCTCACCCGGTGGATGTAGCTCTCGTTGACGTCGACCTCGATCTCGAGCGACGACATGTCGACGACCGTGGTGATCCCGGTGCGGGTGAAGCCGCCCCCCGCCGACACCGGCGAGATCATCTCGCCCGGCTGCGCGTTCTTCGAGATCGCCACCCCGGCGAACGGCGCCCGGATGATCGTGTTCTCGAGGTTCTGGCGCTCGACCGCCACGGCGCGGTCGGCGACGACCACCTCCTGGCGCGCCACCGCCAGCCCGGCCTCGAGCGCGTCGCGCTGGGCGCGCGCGGCGTCGAGGTCGGCCTGACTGCGGATCTGGCCGGCGGCCAGCTTCGCCACCCGGTCGTAGTCGCTGCGGGCCAGCTCGAGCTGCGCCCCGGTCTGCGCGACCGCCTTCTGCGCCTGTCCGAGCCGGGCCTCGGCCAGCGCCAACGAGCGCTGGGCCTCGGCATCGTCCAGCCGGGCGAGAACCTGCCCCTCGGCGACCGCGAGACCCTCCTCGACCTTCACCTCGGCGACCCGGCCGGTGATCTTGGACGACACCGTCGCCTGCCGCCGCGCCACGACATAGCCCGAGGCGTTGAGCACCGGCACCGGCCCGGAGTCGACGACCGCGGCCCGGCCGGCCGGCTCGGTGGTGACCGCCGGGCGGGCGACCGAGAAAGGCGATCAGCGCCACCAGGATCACGATCGCGCCCACCACCCAGGGCCACCGGCGCCGGCGCCGGCGATCCGTCTCCTCCGATCCGCGGTCGATGTGCAGCGAGTCGAGAGCCTGCTTCAAGTCTTCGGTCATCTGGTCTCCCCGGTCCGTTGCCGGTCTGGCCCCGCCGTGCGTCGAATCCGGCACAACTTACGACACCGGCGTCCCGGTGCCGCGGCCCGACCGGTGAGCGGCGGCCGACGACCGGCGAACCGCGGTCGGCCCCACGCCTCGAGCGGATCTCACACGCCGCGGGCGTCCGCGCCCCAGACCACCTTGTGCAGCTGCAGCCCGAGGCGCACCGGGAGGCGGTCGGCGAGGATCCAGCCCGCGAGCTCGGCCGGGCCGAGCGCGGCCCAGACCGGCGAGAAGTGGATCGGGAGCCCGCGATCCGCCAACTTCCGCTCGGTCAGCACCGCCACGGCCCAGTCGTAGTCGGCGCGCCCGGCGAGCACGAACTTCAGCTCGTCGCCGGCGCGCAGCCGGTCGAGGTTCGCCCAGTGGTTGTTGGCGGACTCGCCGGAGAGCGGGCACTTGACGTCCAGGATCCGGCGCACCCGCCGGTCCACCGCCGCGATGTCGAGGCCACCGCCGGTCTCGAGCAGGACTTCGTGGCCGGCGTCCGCCAACGCGGTCATCAGCGGGTGGACGGCGGGCTGGAGCAAGGGCTCACCGCCGGTGATCTCGACCAGGCGACAGCCGTATCCCGCGACCGTCGCGAGGATCTCGTCGAGGCTGCGCCAAGCGCCCTCGTGGAAGGCGTGCTCGCTGTCGCACCAGACGCAGCGCATCTGGCAACCGGTGAGGCGGACGAAGACGCACGGCTGGCCGGCGAACGAGGATTCGCCCTGGATCGAGTGGAAGATCTCGTGGATCCGGAGGCGGCCCGGGGTTCCGGCGGGGTCGGCGGGTGCGGCCATCGGCGCGGGAATCGTCGCACACCCGCCGCGCGGCGGCGCCGGCTCAGGGGAACTTCTCGTCGCAGCCGGCGTCGCGGCGGGGGCCGGTCGGTCGGGGATCGCCGTCGAGATCGTCGGCGACCCCCGGAACCGCCACCGACCCGGCGTAGTCGATCGCCCCCGAGCCCGGGGCCAGGTGCGGGTCGCCGGCGGCGACGAAATCCGCCGCCCCGGCGTCGGTCTTGTTGCCGCCGACGGCGAGCGCGGTGTTGCCGCCGCGATCCCAGACCGTGGTGTTGAGCAGGTTGTCGCGCACCGCGACCCCGTCGCTGTTCCAGACTTCGATCGGTCCCGGGTAGTCGCCGCCGAGCAGCACGGTGTTGTGGTCCACCGCGACGCCGGATCCGGCCTGGATCTGGATCCCCATGTCGCCGGGGATGAAGCCCCGGGCGCCCGGCCGGCCCGCGGTCGGCTGCCAGAAGAAGTTGTTGCGCACCGCTCCGCCCGGGTGCGCCGTGCCGAAGCCGAGCGCGATGCCACGGAAGGCGTCGAGGATCAGGTTGCGCTCGACCACCGTGCCCGCCGAGCCGTTCCAGAACAGGATCGCGGGTCCACCGCCCGAGGCGTAGGTGCCGCAGTCCTCGTCCACCTCGCACCCCGTGCCGTCGCCCCAGTGGTTGTAGACGACGTTGTCGGAGACCGTCCAGTCGATGCCGCCGTGGACGTCGACGGCGTCGATGTAGTCGCCGGTCGCGCCGCTCCCGGTCCAGCCCAGGCGGGAGCAGGCGACGACGCCGTCGTGGGTCGTCGCGGTCGCCTTGACGTGCTGGGTGCCGATGTCGACCAGGTGGACGTCGTAGATCCGCGGTGCCTCCGCACCCAACTCGCCCTTGACCGAGATGGCGTGGTTGCGGACGTCGCGGACGGTCAACGAGGCGATCGACACGTCGGGCGCCATGACCATCAGCCCTTCTCCCGGCACGGAGTAGCCGGCACCGGAGATCACCACGGCGTCGCGGTCCCCCGAAGCGCCGCGGACGGTGATCGAAGCCGTGATCTGGACCGCGTAGTGCGCCGCCGGGATCGCGTAGGCCCCGTCGGTGAGCAGGATCTCGTCGCCGTCCTGTGCGCCTTCGATGCGGGCGATCCAGTTGCTCGGATCCGCCGCCACCTGGCGCGAGCGCGCGCGACGCAGCGGCCACTCGGCGTAGGGCGGACAGTATGGGCTGCGGCACTGCGCCGCGTGGCTCGACCAGCGGCAGAGCCACCCCGTCTCGAACCCGTCGCGGAAGATCGGCGTCGGCTGCGCGGTCGCCGCGACCGCGGCGGCCGCCAGCAGCGCGGCGGTGAGGCCCGCCCGCCGGAATCGGAGCCGGGGCGTCATGCGCCCGAGGCTAGACCGCGGCGCTCCGCGGACGCTGTCGGAGGCTCCACAGTGGCGGTGGCGAGGCGTGCCGGGTCGGCGGGGAAGCGGGCCTCAGGGCTCGTAGACCGCGCACGAGCTCTCGGTCTCCCAGACCTCGACCCGGCGCACGCTGCGGCCGGCCGGCAACCGGCGATCGACCTCCTCGAACAGGTACTGCGCGAGCAGCTCCGCGGTGGTGTTGCGGACGTCGAATGGGGGGACCTCGTTGATCACGGCGTGGTCGAACTTGCCGGCCACGGCGTCGACCACGCTGCGCAGGTCGGCGAAGTCGATCACCATGCCGAGCGCGTCGAGCTCCCGGGCGGCGACGTGGACGCGCACGCGGTAGTTGTGGCCGTGGAGATTCTGGCACCCGCGCGTGTGACCGCGGATGGCGTGCCCGGCGGCGAACGTGTAGTCCTTGAAGATCGTGAACAGGGTCCGGCCTCCGCCCAGCGTGCTCCGCGGTCAAGGATAGAACGATCCGCCGCCGGCGGCCGCCCCGCCGCGGCGCGGAGCTTCGTCCGCGCCGCAGAGGTGCTCCAGAGTCGGGGCGAGGCCCTCGTCGAGGCCCCGCCGGCTCCAACCCAGCTCGCGCCGTGCGAGCGCGTCGTCGAAGGCCCAGTGGCGCGACAGCGAAGCGAGCTGCGAGATCGGCATCGGCGGGCGGCGGCCGGCGAGGCGCCAGAACGGCGCCGCCAGGCGCACGAAAAGGCGCGCCACCGGGACCGGGACCTCCCGCCGCGGCGCCGGCGCCCCGCCCGCCCGCTCGACCCGGCGCGCCAGCTCGCGCACCGTGACGACGTCGCCCGCGAGCAGGTAGGCCGACCCGCGCTCGGCGCGCTCGAGGGCGCGGACGACGCCCTTGACGACGTCCTCGAGGAAGACCCAGGAGGTGCGCCGGTCGGCCCCGACGAGGGCCGGGAAGCGCCCGCGCCAGAGCTGGCGCAGCAGGGAGTTGGCGCCCTCGCGCTTGCCCGGCGGGCCGTAGACCAGACTCGGGTAGACCGTCACCACGTCGAGGCCGCGGTCGGCGACGGCCCGGATCGCCCGTTCCCCGCGGTGCTTGGTCTCGGAATAGCGGGTGGGGAAGGGCCGGAGCACCGGGCTCTGCTCGGTGCCCGAGGAGCCGTCCTCGGGGCTGCCCCCGAAGTAGGTCACCGAGGACACCGACAGGAGGCGCGCCACGCCCAGCTTCCAGGCCAGCGTCGCGACGTTCTCCGAGCCGCCGACGTTGACCGCCTCCATCCGGCCGGGCGGGCCGGTCAGGTCGAGGTCCGCCGCGGCGTGGACGACCGCTTCGGCTCCCGACATGCCCTCGCGCAGCGACGTCCGGTCGGTGACGTCCCCTGGAAAGGTCGCCACGCCGGCCTCGACCAGCGGCCCGGCGCGCTCCGCCGAGCGCACCAGCGCCCGCACCTCGTGCCCCGCGGCGGCCAGCCGGAGGCAGAGAGCCCGGCCGATGTAACCCGTGGCGCCGGTGACGTAGACCCGCATCCGCCCCCCGGAATCCCCCCGACCCGCCCGCCGGGAATCCGGCGCGCGGTTTGCTTCGTTACGGACAAAGACGGGCCGCTCGGGAGTTGGGCCCGTCGTCAGGGTTGCCAAACCCTGGTTTCGTCAGCTCCCTCTCCTCCCCCCGCGCGGGCTTCCCTCCACCGCGCGGGGCCTTTTTGTCTGGGCTCCGAACCCCGCGGCCGGAGATTCGGGCCGGACCGTCAGCTCCGCAGCAGCTGGCGCAGGACGTAGCGCAGGATGCCGCCGTGGCGGAAGTACTCGATCTCCTGCGGCGTGTCGAGCCGGACCCGGGCCCGGAACTCCACCGCGTCGCCCTCGGGCGGCTCGGCCCGCACCGTCACCTCGCGGCCGTTGGCGAAGCCCTCCGCCACTCCCTCGGCCAGGCCCGAGATCGAGTAGACCTCGAACCCGGTCAGGCCCAGGCTCGCGGCCGACTGGCCGGGGGCGAACTCGAGCGGCGCCACGCCCATCCCGATCAGGTTGGACCGGTGGATGCGCTCGTAGGACTCGGCGACGACCGCACGCACGCCCTGCAGCGCCGGCCCCTTCGCCGCCCAGTCGCGCGACGAGCCGGAGCCGTACTCCTTGCCCGCCACGACGACCAGCGGCACCCCGTCGCCGAGGTAGCCGACCGCCGCGTCGTAGATCGGAATCGCCTCGCGCTCCGGCAGGTGGACGCTGAAGCCGCCTTCGACCCCCGGCACCATCCGGTTGCGGATGCGTACGTTGGCGAAGGTGCCGCGCACCATGACCTCGTGGTTGCCGCGCCGCGAGCCGTACGAGTTGAACTCGAGCGGGCCGACGCCGTGATCCAGCAGGTAGCGGCCGGCGGGGCTGTCCTTCTTGATGCTGCCCGCGGGAGAGATGTGGTCGGTCGTGATCGAGTCGCCGAGCAGGGCGAGGCAGCGGGCGCCGTGGATGTCCTCGACCGGCTCCGGCTCGAGCCCCATGCCCTCGAAGTAGGGCGGCTGGCGGACGTAGGTCGACTTCGGGTCCCAGGCGAAGGTCTCGCCCTCCGGCACTTCCAGGTCGCGCCACTCCTCGTCGCCGGAGAACACGTCCGCGTACTCGCGGTGGAACATCTCGGCGCGCACCGACCGGCGCACCGTCTCCTCGATCTCCGCCTGGGTCGGCCAGACGTCGCGCAGGTAGACCGGCGCGCCGTCGGAGCCCTGGCCGAGCGGCTCGCTGTCGAAGTCGATGTCGATCCTGCCGGCCAGCGCGAAGGCGACCACCAGCGGCGGCGAGGCGAGGTAGTTCGCCCGCACCTCGGGGCTGATCCGGCCCTCGAAGTTGCGGTTGCCGGAGAGCACCGAGACGGCGACGAGCTGCCCCTCGGCCACCGCGCGCGACACCGGCGGCGGCAGCGGTCCCGAATTGCCGATGCAGGTCGTGCAGCCGTAGCCGACGACGTGGAAGCGCAGCTTCTCGAGGTCGGCGAGCAGGCCCGAGTCGGTCAGGTAGTCGGTCACCACCTTGGAGCCGGGCGCCAGGCTGGTCTTGACCCACGGCCGGGTCGCCAGTCCCCGCGCCACCGCCTTGCGCGCCAACAGCCCGGCGGCCACCATCACCGACGGATTCGACGTGTTCGTGCACGAGGTGATCGCGGCGATCACCACCGAACCGTGGCGCAGCGTGCACGGCACGCCGTCGATCTCGGTGGCGACCTCGTCCTTCACTGCCGCGACGGCGGCGCCGCCCCCCTCGCCCTCCCAGCGGCCGACCAGATCTGCGCGCGGCTGCGGAGCGGAGCCGCCGACGGTCAGCCCCGGCAGCTCGGAGCGGAAGCTCGACTGGATCTCCGAGAGCCGCACCCGGTCCTGCGGTCGACGCGGACCCGCCAGCGAGGGCTCGACCGTTCCCAGATCGAGCTCCAGCCGGTCCGAGTAGTCGGCCTCGGGCCAGGAGGCGTCGTGGAACAGGCCCTGCTCCTTCAAGTACGCCTCGACGCGCCGGATCTGCTCGGCCGGCCGGCCGGTGAAGGCCAGGTAGTCGAGCGCCACCTGATCGACGGGGAACAGGCCGCAGGTCGCGCCGTACTCCGGCGACATGTTGGCGATCGTCGCGCGGTCGGCCAGGCGCAGGTTGGCCAGCCCGGGCCCGTAGAACTCGACGAACTTGCCCACCACGCCCCGCTGGCGCAGGATCTGGGTCACCGTGAGCACGAGGTCGGTCGCGGTCGCGCCTTCGCGCAGCCGGCCGTCCACCCGGAATCCCACGACCTGGGGGATGAGCATCGAGATCGGCTGGCCCAGCATCGCGGCCTCGGCTTCGATCCCGCCCACGCCCCAGCCGAGGACGCCCAGGCCGTTGACCATCGTGGTGTGGGAGTCGGTGCCCACCAGGGTGTCCGGATAGGCCCAGCCGTTCTCGGCCATCACCACCCGGGCCAGGTACTCCAGGTTGACCTGGTGGACGATGCCGGTCGCCGGCGGCACGACGCGGAAGTTGCGGAAGGCCTTCTGGCCCCAGCGCAGGAACAGGTAGCGCTCGTGGTTGCGCTCGAACTCCTTGCGGCTGTTGATCAGCAGCGCCGCCTCCGAGCCGAACTCGTCGACCTGGACCGAATGGTCGATGACCAGCTCCACCGGCTGCAGCGGGTTGATCCGCTCGGGGTCGCCGCCCATCGCCTTCATCGCGTCGCGCATCGCGGCGAGATCGACCACCGCGGGGACGCCGGTGAAATCCTGGAGCAGCACGCGTCCGGGCATGAAGGCGATCTCGCGCGCGGGCTCGGCGGCGGCGTCCCAGCCGGCCAGCGCCGCGATGTCCTCTTCGGTGACGACCTCGCCGTCCTCGCGGCGCAGGAGGTTCTCGAGCAGGATCCGGAGAGCGTAGGGAAGCCGGGAGAGCGAGAATCCGCGCTTCTCGAGCGCGTCGAGACGGGCGATCCTGAAGCTCTGGCCGGCGATCTTGAAGGTGTCGTGGCTGCCGAAACTGTCGCGCATGGTATTCAGGGTCCTCACTTCGGTAAGCAGCGTGCATCTCTGACTTTACCGCAGCGCCTGCGGTGGCCCCAGGGGGCGCCGCGCGCATTCGCCGCCGCGCCAACGTCCGGCTCGGGAGCCCGGGCGCTGCGGTTAGACTCGCTCCGATGTCCGCCCCCGACCTCGCGGCACCGGTCCTCCTGCTGGCGCTCCCCCAGGTGACCGACCCGTTCTTCCGCAAGAGCGTCGTGCTTCTTCTGGCGCACCAGGACGAAGGCAGCTTCGGCTTCATCGTCAACCGCAAGACCGAGCTGCGCGTGTTCGACATCCTGCGCGACCTCGGCCTCGCGTGGGGGGGCGACCCGGAGATCCTGGCCCGCTTCGGCGGCCCGGTCCAGCCGCAGGCCGGGACCGTGCTGTTCTCGACCCCCAGCGGCGGGATCGAGGAGCTGCCGGGCGCCAGCGAGGCCCTGCCCGGGCTGCACCTGACCCAGAACCTGGGCGAGCTCGCCCGCTTGGCCGCGGACCCGCCGCGCCGCTTCCGGCTGCTGCTCGGCTACGCGGGCTGGGGACCGGGACAGTTGGTCGCCGAGATCCTGCGCAACGACTGGCTCACGGCGCCGGTCTCCGACGAGCTCGTCTTCGGCGAGGAGACCGAGGAGACCTGGGAGCAGGGGCTGCGGGCGGTCGGGGTCGATCCCGGCACGCTGCCGACCTGGACCGGACCCGAGCCCGAAGGCGAGGCGAACTGATGCCCCGTCCGGCCGATCCCCGCGAGGCGCACGATCCGATCGCCGAGTTCGAGGCGCTCTACCGCCGCGCCGAGAGCGACGCCCCGTTCGACCCCACGGCGGTGGCGCTCGCCACGGCCGACGCCGCCGGACGGCCGAGCTCGAGGATGGTGCTGCTCAAGGGGTTCGACGCCCGGGGCTTCCGCTTCTTCACCAACTACGGGAGTCGGAAGGGGCGCGAGCTGGCCGCGAATCCGCAGGGCGCTCTCTGCTTCTACTGGCCCTGGATCGACGAGCAGGTCCGCGTCGAGGGAGCGGTCGAGAAGCTCCCGGACGCCGAGTCCGACGCCTACTTCGCCACCCGCTCGCGGGGCAGCCAGCTCGGCGCCTGGGCCTCGCGCCAGAGCGAGCCGCTCGACTCCCGGTTCGCGCTGCTGCGCCGCGTCGCCGCGACCGAGGCCCGGCACCTCGGCCGCCGGATACCGCGGCCCCCGTTCTGGGGCGGCTACCTGCTGCGCCCGCAGGTGATCGAGTTCTGGAGCTCGCGGCCGAGCCGGTTGCACGAGCGGCGACGCTTCCAGCGCGGATCCGACGGCTGGTCCTGGGAGCGGCTCTCGCCATGACGGCGCCGCGCCCGCGACGCCGCGGCCCGAGCCGCCGGCCCACCGAGTACCAGCACTCGTCCGGCGGCTTGGTGGTCCGCGCCGGTCAGGTCCTGCTGATCGCGACCGGGGCCGGCCGGCGCTGGCAGCTGCCCAAGGGGCACATCGAGCCCGGCGAGTCGATCGAACAGGCGGCGGTGCGCGAGGTCCGCGAGGAGACCGGGGTCGACGGACGGATCCGGGCCTCCCTGCCGAGCATCGACTACTTCTTCGTCGACAAGGAAGGCCGACGCGTGCGCAAGCACGTCGACTACTTCCTGCTCGACTACGTCGCCGGCGACGAGCACGGCTTCGATCCCCACGAAGTCGACGACGCGCGCTGGTTCGACTGGGAAGACGCGCTCGCGCGGTTGTCGCACGCCAACGAGCGCAGGGTCGCGGAAAAGGCCCACGAGATCGACGCCGGCGGCGGCGCCGGGGATCGCACGGGGAAGCGAGGGGAGGAAGAATGAGGATTCTCGCCCGCATCCTGCTCAACGGCTTCGGCCTGTGGGCCGCGGCCGAGCTGCTGCCCGGGCTGCACTGGCAGGGCGGCCTGCTCTATCTGCTGGTCGCCGGCTTCGTGATGGGCGTGATCAACGTCCTGGTCAAGCCGGTGGTGACGCTGCTCTCCTGCCCGCTGCTGATCGTCACCCTCGGGCTCTTCTACCTCGTGATCAACGGCGCCATGCTCTGGCTGGCCGACTTTCTGCTCGACAAGTTCCAGGTCGACGGATTCGGGTGGGCCGTCGTCGGCGGGCTCTTCCTCGCCGTCTTCAACCTGCTGCTGCGGCCCCTGGTCGAGCGCCGCGAGAGCTGAGCGTGGCCGCCACCCGCAAGCCGGGAAAGCGCCGCGAGACCGTCGCAGCCCGCGTCGCGCGGACCGAGGAGGTCCTGGGGCGGCTCCGACGCGAGCACCCGGACGCCCGCTGCGCGCTGGACCACTCGAATCCGCTCGAGCTGCTCGTGGCGACGATCCTTTCGGCGCAGTGCACGGACGTGCGCGTCAATCAGGTGACGCCGGAGCTGTTCCGCCGCTATCCGTCCGCCGCCGACTACGCCGACGCGCCGCTGGCCGAGCTCGAGCGGGCGATCCAGTCGACCGGCTTCTTCCGCAACAAGGCGAAGTCGCTCCAGGGGCTCGGCCGCGCCCTGGTCGAGCGTCACCGGGGCCGCGTTCCCGAGACGATCGACGAGCTGGTCGAGTTGCCCGGGGTCGGCCGCAAGACCGCCAACGTCGTGCTCGGCAATGCCTTCGGCAAGAACGAAGGCGTCGTGGTGGACACCCACGTCCGCCGTCTCGCGAACCGGCTGGGGCTGACCCGCGAGAGCGATCCGGTCAAGATCGAGCGGGACCTGATCGCCCTGGTGCCGCGCGCGGCCTGGACCGAGTGGGCGCACCTGCTGATCTTCCACGGCCGCCGCGTGTGCAAGGCGCCGACCCCGCGTTGCGGCGAGTGCGTGCTCGCCGAGCTCTGCCCGTCGGCCCGGGTCTAGCCCGGCTCGCCGGGCCGATCGGTCGACAAGACGTAGGCCAGCAGCGCCAGTGGCGCCAGCGTCGGCACCAGCGCCACGAGCGCCTGGGCCGCCGCCGGCCAGGCCGCGAGCACCCCGATCGCCGGCGAGCCCTGGAGAGCGGCCACGGCGGTGGCTACGCCGGCCAGCTCGGTCCAGCTCGCACCGCGCTCGCCCCGCCGGCGCCGGACGGCGCGCGCCAGCGCCGCGACCTGGAGCGGAGCGGTGATCAGGAACGTGTGTCCCCAGACCACCGGCAGGGCGGCCAGGGTGACCACCGGCGCGACCAGCGTCCGCCGCCTCTCGTCGAGCGGCCGCCGGCGGCCCCAGATCAGCGCCGTGGCGAGGACGACGGCGGCGACGGCGGTCGCGGGCAGGGCGATTCCGAACCCCGCGGCCACCCGCCGGATCGAGGCGTGGTAGGGCTGGAACGGAGGCGTCGTCATGCGTCCGACCAGCTCCGGCAGATGGCTGCCTCCGGGCACCAGCAGCAGCGCGCACCAGGGCAGCCACGCCGCGGCCTCGAGCCGGCGGCGCCAGGGCTGGCGCGCGACCAGCTCCTCGGCGGAGACGAAGATCGCGCCCACCAGAGCCACCGGCTTGAGGGCGAGGCTCCCGGCCAATGCCCAGGCCGAGACGAGCGGCCGCCGGCGGCCGGCCGACCAGCCGATCAGGGCGAGCCACGCCACGACGGGGGTGAGGTTGCCGAACTCGAAGGCCTGCCCGACCAGAGGCGAGGCGACCACCCAAGCCGCCGCGATGGCGGTCCGGCCGCGCCAGCCGACGCCGGCCCACCCGGCCGCGAGCCAAGCCAACGCAACCGTGGCCGCGAGGTTGACCAGGCGGATCGCGATCAGGAACCCCCGGTCGCCGGCGACGCGGATCGCCGCGGCGCCGACCTCGGCCAGCAGCGGCGGGTAGTTGTAGATCGGGTGGGCGTAGGGCGAGCGCCCCGCCAGGCACTCGTGGGCGGCGCCGAGGAAGATCGCCTCGTCGGTCCACACCCCGTCGCGCACGATCCAGCGCGAGTGGACGGCGGCACCGGCGAGGAACAGCAACGCGCCGGCGAGCCACGCGCGCGCCCGGCCGGCGCGGCGGCGCGGTGCAGTCGGCGGCGGCGGGATCGCTTCCGGGTCTCGGATGAGCGCAGTCTAACGGTCCACCGCCCCGCCCGGGACCTTCTTGTACACTTTCCGCGATGCCTCGTCGACGCAAGATCGCGGTCGTCACCGGCGCCTCCTCCGGCTTCGGCGCGGCCGCGGCGAAAGCTCTCGCGCGCGAGGGCTTCGACGTCGTCCTCGGGGCACGCCGGGTCGAGCGCCTGCGCGCCCTCGCCGAGGCGATCGGGGCCCGCTGGATGCGATTGGACGTCACCGACCCGGACAGCGTCGGCGCCTTCTCGAGCGCTCTCGAGCGCGTCGACGTCCTGGTCAACAACGCCGGCAACGCCTTCGGCAGCGAGCCGATCGCCGCGGCCGAGGAGGACAAGTGGCGCGCCATGTTCGAGCTCAACGTGCTCGGCGTGCTGCGCATGACGCGGGCCCTGCTCGATCGGCTCGTCGCCTCCGGCGACGGCCTGGTGATCAACGTCGGCTCGATCGCCGGCTTCGAGGTCTACCCCGGCGGCGCCGGCTACACCGCCTCCAAGCACGCCTTGAGAGCGCTCACCCGGACGCTGCGGCTGGAGCTGCTGGGCCGGCCGGTCCGCGTCACGGAGATCGCCCCCGGGCTGGCCGAGACCGAGTTCTCCCTGGTCCGCTTCGACGGCGACGTCGAGCGGGCGCGCAAGGTCTACGAGGGGATGACGCCGCTCACCGCCGAGGACGTCGCCGAGGCGATCGCATGGGTCGCCACGCGGCCGCCGCACGTGGACATCGACGAGCTCGTCATCCGGCCGCGCGATCAGGCCACCGCCACGCAGGTACACCGCCGGACCGCTCCCTGACACCGCGAGGATTCCGTGCCCCGAGTTCCGATCGCTGCCGTGGCCCTGACCGCGGGCCTCACCCTGCTCGTCGCCTGCGACCTGTTCACGCCCGAATCCGAAGGCGAGAGGCTGTGGCGCAAGGATTGCGCCGACTGCCACGGCCTCGACGCCGCGGGCAACACCCCCCGCTACATGGGCAGCGAGTACGCCGACCTGCGCGACGACGCGTGGCGGACCAGCGGCGACCGCGAAACGATCGAGAACGTCGTGCGCGAGGGCGTCTTCGGCTCGATGCCCGCCCACGACGAGCTGACCGCCGAGCAGATGAGGGCCCTGATCGACTACCTCTACAAGCTGCGGGGCGAGACCGGATGAGCAGCGTCGCGCGGGTCGCGGCCATGACCGCGGGCGTCGCGGCCGTCGTCGCCCTGGCGGCAGCTTGCGGACCGCCGACGTCGGGCCTCACGGCCGCCGAGCTCTGGCAGCGACACTGCGTCCGCTGCCACGGCGCCGACGGGCGCGGCGCGGCCGCCCAGCGTGGCATCGATCCGGGCCTCGATCTGGCGACTTCCGAGCTGGTCGCCGCCCGCGCCCGGGGAGTGCTGTTCCGGCGCATCGCCTACGGCGCCGGGGGCATGCCCGGCTTCGCCCACAAGCTCGAGCGCGGAGACATCGAGCTGCTGGTCGACTACGTCCTCCGTCTCCACCGGGAGTGAGGCAATGGACCCGCAACGCATGAAGGAAGTCTACGAGCGCCTCGACGTGCTCGACGACCGCCTCGGCCACCGTCTGCGCGCGCGGGGGACCTCCCGGGCGAGCCTCGAGCAGGTCGAGGACAAGGTCCGCGACCTGGTCGAGTACTCGAGCGAGCTGCGCCAGCTCGTACGCGACCTCGTGGTCGCCATCAGCACCCGGCCCGCGCCGCCGGCCTCCTGACGCCGCGTCTGCGCCAGGGCGACCCGGTCAGGAGGCGCCGCGGCCGGTCAGGACCACGGGCACGGTCTTGGCGAGGATCTTGACGTCGAGCCAGGGGCTCCAGGTGTCGATGTACTCGAGATCGAGCTTCATCCACTCCTCGAAGTCGATCCGGTTGCGGCCGCGGATCTGCCACAGGCAGGTCAGCCCCGGCTTCATCGCCAGCCGCCGCCGCTGCCAGCGCTCGTAGCGGGCGACCTCCTCCGGAATCGGCGGCCGCGGACCGACCAGGCTCATGTCGCCCCGCAGCACGTTCCAGAGCTGGGGGAGCTCGTCGAGGCTGAACCGGCGCAGCAGGCGTCCGAGCCGCGTGACTCGCGGATCGGCGGAGGCCTTGAACACCGGGCCGTTCATCTCGTTCAAGTGCGCCACCTCGACGAGCCGCTCCTCCGCGTTCTCGACCATGGTGCGGAACTTGTAGAGGGTGAAGACGCGTCCGTTCAGGCCGCAGCGCCGCTGCCGGAAGAACACGGCGCCCCGGTCGGCGGCCTTGATCGCCAGCGCGACGCCCAACAGGACCGGCAGCGCGAGCACCAGGATCAGCGCCGACAGGAGGACGTCGATCGAGCGCTTGAGCGCCAGCAGCAGGGGGCTCGTCGGCGAAGTGGACAGCGTCACCAGCGGAACCCCGTCGAGCTCCTCGAGCTGCACGCGCGTTTGGGTGTGCGGCAGCACGTCGAGCGCGAAACGCACCACCACACCCTCGTCCTGGAGCGCCAGGACGAGATCCTCGAACCGCCCCAGGTCGCGCGGCGCGACGGCGAAGACCACCTCGTCGATCACGTTCTCGGACAGGAGCCGGGGCAGGTCGGCGAGGGTGCCGATCCGGGGCGAGGCGCCGGAATCGTCCTCCTGCTCCTCGTCGAGCGCGACGAAGCCGAGGATCCGGTAGCCCCACCAGCGATGCTCGCGCAGCGCTTCGCCGATCGCCCCCGCGGTCGCCCCCGAGCCCACGACCAGGAGGGTCCGGAAGTTCAGGCCGCGGGTCCGGATCCGGCGCGCGGTGACCCGCAACGCGAGCTTCTCGGCCAGCAGCAGGAGGGCGGCGAACAGAGCGAACAGGAGGATCCAGCCGCGGCTGATGCGGTCGCTGCCGAGCAGCCGCTCGTCGAGCCGCAGGCCCCAGACCGCAAGCGCGAAAAGGGCCGTCGCCACCGCCGCGACGCGCATCACGGCGGAGGCCTCGTCGATCAGTGGCACCCGGCGGTGCGACCGGTAGCGGCCGGAGTTCCAGAGCAGGACCCCCCAGATCGCGAGCGCCAGCGGCAGCAGCGGCAGGTAGCGCCCGACCGGGTAGAGCGCCGGCCCGTCGGGGCCCAGCCCGAGCGCGGGCAGACCCCGGCTCCGGACCCCGTGGGCGAGGAAGAACGCGGCCGAGACCAGGGCGAGGTCGAGGACGAAGACCAGCGCGGCGATCAGGCGAGCCTGCTGTTTGAGCATCGCGTGCCGGAACCCGCCCTATCTTACCGCCCCCGGGCTCCCTTCAGCAGGAACGGCCGGCGGCCCGCTCGAGCAGGAGCGCATAGGCGGCGGCGATCTGCTCCCAGTCGAACTTGCGGCGCGCGCGCTGGGCCGCGGCCGTGCGCCGCGCCTCGACCTCCCCGGGATGGGCGAGCAGGTGCGTGAGCGCGGCGGTCAGCGAACGCGGCTCGGCGGCGTCGAAGTAAACCGCCGCCTCGCCCGCGGTCTCGCGGTTCTCGGGAGTGTCGTGGACGACGCAGCAGTTGCCGTAGCCCATCGCCTCGACCAGCGCGGGATGGGTGCCTCCCACCTCGGTGGCGTGGATGTAGGCGTAAGCGTGGCTGAGCAACTGCCGGTAGCCGCGGCCGTAGATCGGTCCGGGGAAGCGGACGCGTGCGTCCGCCCGGCGGCGGAACGATTGGATGAACGCGTCGGCGTACGGCGCGCCGCCGACCATCGCGAGGCGCAGCGCGCCAGGCACGCGGCGGTAGGCCTCGACCACCTGGTGGGGGTTGTTCTCCGGCTCGAAGCGGGAGACGTAGAGGAAGTAGCCGCGCGGTGCCGCGTCGATCGCCCGCAGGGCCCTCGTCCCGGCCAGGGGCCGCGGATCGACGCCGTAGGCGATCGCCGTCGAGGGCGCGTCGAAGCTCTCGAGGTAGTGGCGGCGGATCACCTCGGCGTCGGTCACCAGCTCGGCGGGAAGGAAGGTGGCGAGGCGCTCGGACAGCGCGTACACGGCGCGCCCGAACCCCCCCCACTTGGCGCGCCGCTTCTCGATCCCGTCCACGTTGAGCACGGTCGCGACTCCCGCGGCGCCGAGAATCGGCAGGAAGACGGCGTTCGCCGAGTTGACCACCAGCGCGGCGTCGAAACGCTGGGTCGTGGCGTGCAGGCAGGACAGCAGAGTGTGTAGCGGCGTGTCGAGGTGCTTCGTGCGCACCGTCGGCAGGACCACGAGCCGGGCACCCCGGCGCTCGCGACGCCGCCCTCGCACGTAATGCGCCCGGCAGTAGACCGTGACCTCGAAGCCACGAGCCACGAGCCGTGGCGCCAGCTCGTCGAACAGCGTCTCGTAGCCCCCGTAGCGCGCCGGGATGCCGCGGCTGCCGATCAGGGCGACGGACAACGGCCTCATCCGCCATCCTCCGCGCTCTCGTCCAAGGGCAGCTCGCGGAGCAGGAACCAGCGGTCGAGCCGGCGGCGGGCGCGCGCGCGCACCGCGCGACGATGCGCGACGAGCTCGCGCCGGTGGCGCCAGAGCCAACCATAGACGGGCAGCGAAGAGCGCTCGACGAGCAACACCCAGGCGAGCGCCGCAGCGTCGCGCCAGAGGGTCGCGGGCAAAGTCCACAGGAAGTTCCCCAGCGTCTGGTGATCGGCGCGCAGCAGGTACCGGTTGCGCAGCGAGTTGGCGTTGGCCAGCGCCGGCAGGCCACGCCGGCGGCCGGGCAGCGAGGAGCGCCGGTGCCGGGCGCCGGCGGCGGGCTCGTAGAGCACCGACCAGCCGCGCTCCTGGAGACGCATCGACAGCTCCGCGTCCTCGCGAAACGTGTGGTAGCGCGGGTCGAAGATCTCGCCGGGCGCGAGCGCCACGTCGTCGATCGCGGCGCGCACCCAGAGCGACGCCGCGCCGGTGGCGCCGAACACCCTCGCCGGCCGCCGCCACTGCCCGACGTCGGCCTGGCCGGCGCCGCGGTCGAGATGTCGCCAGGTCCAGAACAGCTTCATGCCGCAGGCGTCCAGCACCGGAATCGCCTCCGCCGTCGCGGAGCGCACCAGCCGGCCGGTGGCCGCGCCCGGTCGCGCCGCCGGCGACGCGATGACCCGCGCGACCAACCGCTCCACGTAGTCGGGCGCCGGTTCCGCGTCGGCGTTCAGGGTGAGGAAGTAGGGCGCGTCGGTGGCCGCGTACGCGGCGTTCATCCCGCCCGCGAAGCCGCGGTTCTCGCCCAGCTCGAGCACCCGCGTCGGCAGCGTCGCCGGAGCGCACCGCCGCGCCGTGGCGACCGAGTCGTCGCCGCTCGCGCAGTCCACGACGACGAGCTCGAGCGGCCGGTGGGTCTGGCGGCCCACCGCGTCGAGGCAGGCCGGCAGATCGGGCGCCGAGTCGTGGGTCACGATCGCCACCGTGACGCGGCGATCGCTCACGGTGTCTCACCCGCCGCCGGCCAACCGGCCATCGCTCCGCGTGCCACGCGCCAGAGTGCCGCCGCCGCCTCGCCGCGCGTGGCCGCCCGGCGCGGCCGGCGCAGCGGCAGCAACGCCAGACGGGCGAGGGCGCCGATCGGCACCAGGGCGCGGAACGCCAGCTCCCAGCCGCGCCCGTGGTGGCGGAGCAGATAACGCGCCAGGTTGCGGTCGTAGGCCGTCAGGAAGCCGGAGTAGCCGAGGCTCGCGACACTGCCGCCGCCGCGGTGAAGGAAGACCGCTTCGGGCAGGTAGAGGATGCGGGATCCGGAGTCGGCCAGGCGGCGGGCGAGATCGACGTCCTCGAACCACGCCGGGTGGTAGCCGGGGTCGAAGCCACCCACCGCCTCGAACGGCTCGCGCCGCAGCGCCAACGCCGCCGCCGCCGGCTGCTCCACCGGCGTCCCCGCCGGCGGCTCGCGTCGCGGCCCCCGCGTCGGGTTCCAGAACAGGGCGTGCGCCAGGAGCGCGGGCGCCGAGGGCAGCGGCTTGAGCTGCCAGGAGCACTGCGGCGTCCCTTCCGGCGAGTTCAGCCGCGGCGCGAACCCCGCCGCCGCCGGATCGCGCTCGAACGCCTCGGCCAGCCGCTCGAAGGCGCCCGGGGCCGGGCGCGCGTCGGGGTTCAGGAAGAGCAGACACGGGGCGGAAGCCGCCGCTGCGCCCGCGTTGGAACCGCCGGCGAAGCCGAGATTGCGCCCCGGCACCAGCAGACGCAGGCGCGTCGCCTCCGGAGCGACGCTCCCGATCTCGCCGCTGTTGTCGACGACCACCAGCTCGAAACGCGGGTCGTCGGGAAACGTGGCCACCAGCTCGCGCACGTCGTCGGCCGCCCGCCAGGCGACCACGATCACCGAGAGCTCCGGCGGCGCAGGCTCGGTGCTCGTCACGCCGGGGAGCCTACCCGGAAGCGCGCCAGCTCCTCGCGTGCGATGCGCGGCGGACCCGCGCCGAGGAAGCCCCCGATCCGCACTCCGACCGAGGCCCAGGCCACCGGGGTCGCGGCCGCCCGCGCCCATTCGCCGCGACCCAGTGCGCGTCCCGCGTCGACGACGTCGCGCACCAGCATCCGCGGCGCCGCAGCCCACCAGCCGCGCCCCAGCAGCCGCGCCACGACCAGCCAGCGGTGAGCCGCCACCCGCCGTGCCTGGTGGAACGGACGGCGCCCGCCGGTCGCCGAGCCCACGTGGCGCGCACGCGAAGCCGGAAGGCAGGCCGCTCCCCAACCCGCCGCGCGGAGTCGCACGGCGAGGTCGACGTCCTCGTACCAGCTGTCGAGGCGCGGGTCGAACATCGTCCCGGGCACGACGGCGACCCCTTCGAGCGCCGACCGGCGGTACACGGCCGCCGTGGCCGAGACGCCGAAGACCTCGAACGGCGCGGCATCCGGCAGCGGCGCGGGGCGGTCGCGGCCGACCTGTACCGCCTGCCACCAACGGTTCCAGGCCAGGCCGCAGCCGTCCGCCAGCGTCGGAGCGTCGGCGCGCAGGCAGACCCCTTGGACGGCGCCGAGGCCGGGATCGGAGTCGAGCGCGATGGCGAGCGGCGCGAGCCAGCCCGGTTCCAGCACGACGTCGTCGTTGACCAGGGCGACCTGCCCGGCCTCGCCGGCCGCGGCGAGCCCGGCGTTGACCGCGCGCGCGAATCCGAGCGGCCGCTCGAAGCGCAACAGCCGCTCGCGCGGACCGGTGAGCGCCGGCGCCGGCCGGGCGCCCTGGTGGACCCAGACGAGCTCCCCGGCGGACCCGGCCAGCTCGGCGCGCAGGCGCTCGAGCGCGACTCCGGGGTCCGGTCCCTCGCCCAGGGAGGGAACGACGACGACGAGCCGGCCGCCTACCGCCACCGCATCTCCACCCGGTCGACCACGATTCCGACCGGCACGCCGGTGCGCTCGGCGCGGACGCGCAGGACGAGCTCCGTGCCCGGGTGCCACTCCATCTCCGGCAACGGACTCGCCCGCCAACTGTCGCGCTCGCGGGTCGTGATCGTCCGCACCGGCGTGCCGCCGGCGGCGAGCTCGAGGACGACCGGCGAGTGCCCGGCGCCGACGGGCATCCAGTCGAGGCGGATCGCGACGCGGCGGCCGCCGGCCACCGGCCGGAAGCTGGCCTGGGCGCCCGCCGGGAGCAGCCAGCCGCCCCGGTAGCGGGTGCGGTCCATCGTCCAGCGTCCGGGCCAGACCTCACCGCCGCTCTTGCGCACCCAGGGGTCCTCGATCTGCGCCACCGCCGTCGGCACCCGGTGTGCGGCGACCAGCAGGACGGCTGCGCCGGCCAGCAGGAGCGCGACGCCGGCGCCGGCCGCCGCGCGGCGACGCCCGCGGGCGCGGCCGAGCACCAGCAGGACCGCGGCGACCGCCAACGCCGGAACGATCCAGGTCGCGGGCCGGGGGCGGACCGCGCTGGGCAGGAAGCGGGCGACGTCCGCGCCGAAGCGCGACGTCGCGACGTCGAGCCAGGCTGCGCGCCCGTCGGCGAGGCTGAACGACCACCCGGGTACCGCGAGTACTACCGCCGCGCGCAGGGCGGTCGCCGCCGCGAGCAGCGCCACGAGGACCCGACCGGCGCCACCCGGCGGGCGGGCGAAAGCCCAGGCGGCGGCCGACGCGAGCAGCGGCAGGGCGACCAGTCCGTAGCGGAACGGCGGCGACCAACCGCCGTACCACTCGTGGCGCGAGGCCACGAGCACGAAGTAGGGCAGGAACGCAGCGAGCGCGAGCGCCGCCGCGGCGCGTCGGCGGGCCATGCGCACGCAGCCCGGCACGATCACGAGCCAGAGCGGCGCCGCCGCGAACAGCCCGAATGCGACATCGAAGAAGAGGCCGACGCCGCCGCGCGCGAAGCGCTCGAGGGGCAGGTCGAGCAGCGTCAACTCGGCGACCGAGTGCATCCGCAGCGGGTTGCCCCAGAGCACGGCGTTGACGGCGAGCACCGCCGCGCCCGCCGCCAGCACCAGCGCCGCGGCCGCCCGGCGAGCCCCGCGTCGCCCTCCGGGCGCGAAGACCCCGGCGAGCGCCAGCGGCAGAGCGACCGCCAGGAAGCGCAGCTTGAGCAGGGGCAGGAGGACCAGCGGCAGGGCGAATCCGAGCGCGGCACGCACCAGCCCCCGCCGCTCGGTCTCGCGCATCCAGCCGAGGCCGCGGAGCGCCAGGGCGACCAGCAGCGCGGCCGGGACCTCGATCCAGACCTGGAACGAGTAGAGCAGCAGCGGCGGCGCGAACGCCGCCAGCGCCCAGGCGCGCAGAGCTCCGCGCGGCCCGGCGCCGAGCGCCCGCGCCGCGCCCAGCGTCGCCGCCGCGAGCGCGGCGGTGATCAGCAGCATGGCGAGCCGGACGCCGGTCAGGCCGGCGACGATCCAGAACGGCGCCAGCACGAGCGGCAGCAGCGGCTCGTGGCGCGAGTAGACCTCGCCGTGGGGTCCGGTCGGGTCGCCCGGCTGCGGCGCCACCTCCTGTTGGGCGAAGGCGCGCCAGGCCTCGCTCCGGTACTCGTCGGCCAGATCGACGTCGAAGTCGCTCGCCAGGCTCTCGGTGAGCAGCAGGTAGTAGGGCTCGTCGCCGTTCGGCGGGTGGGCCGCGGAGGCCCACGGCAGCACGAGCAGGTAGGCGGCGAAGGGGAGCGCCGCGAACGGCAGCCACCCGGCGCCCGTGGGACGACGCGACCGGCGGGCGAGGGCGGGAGCGAGCCGGAGCAGGCGCAGGCCGAGCAGCGCGTAGACGCCGAGCGCCGCCAGCGTGTCCACGGCGGGCAGGCCGAGGCGACCCTGGCCCGCGACCAGGGCGAGCCAGAGCAGCGCCGCGACCCGCTCGTCGAGCGGCCACGCCGCGCCGAGTCCGACGACGCCGAGGCGGGCGGAGACGGCCGCCACCACCCCGGCGACCACCGGCACCACGACCAGCGTTCCGCGCCAGCCGGGCGAGGCGAGCGCCGGCAGCGCGGCGGCGGCGAGCGCCGAGCCGGCGCCTCCGACGGCGAGCGGCAGGAGCGCCGAGAGGACCGCTCGCGGGGCGCCCTTCAACGGTCCACCCCGACGAAGAAGATCGCCACCCCGACCCGCTCCGGCAGACCCGGGTCGCGCACGATCCGCAGCCGGTCCGCAGCCGGGCTCGGGCTCCAGGCGCCGCGCGCCCGGTAGGTCGCGCCGAAGAAGCGGCCGGCGGCCGGGATCCAGGTCCAGAACGGCGCCGGCGCCGGGCAGCGCAGGCGCGGCGCCACGTCGGGGCGGCGGGCGGCCCAATCCGCCGTGTCGCGCCCGATCTCGAGCCGGTGGCCGGCGACCGGCGACGAGCCCGCGAGCAGCTCGACCCGCGCCACCGGCGTCGCGCAGGGCAAGTCGATCGCCTCGGTCAGGTAGCTCAGCAACCGGACGCCGCGGGTCGAGTGGAAGCGGATCTCGCGCTCGTAGCTGGGGTGGGCCGCGGTCAGGACCACCGCGCGATCGACCACGGGCGCGTCGACGACCGCGAAGGGAGGAGCCGCGACCGCCGCGACGACGGCGGCCAGCGGCGCGGGCGCGCTCCAGGGCAGGCTGCCCGCGACCAGCGCGGCCGCCGCCGCGGCAGCCAGCGTCGCGGCGCCCGCCCGCGCCAACCGGAGCTCGGTCGCGAGCGCCGCGGCGGCCGCGGTCGCCACCGCGAGCGTCAGCCACGCCGGCCCGCCGCCGAGCCGCGACGCCGAAGGCAGCGCCGCCGCCCCGACGAGCCACGCGGCCGCCAACCGCGGCCGACCGACGAGCGCGGGCAGCTCCCATGCCGCCGCTCCCACGACCACGGCCGCGGCGCCGAGCACTCCCCAGCCGGGTCCGGGGGCGAAGCTCGCCAAGCCCAGCGCCAGGGCGGCGCCGGGCCGCCGTACCGAGCCGCGGGCCAGGGCCACCCCGACGACCAGCGGCGCGACCAGCAACCAAGCCAGGGTCGCCGGCCGCAGCGGCGCCTGGAAGAGCCGCGGCACGCCGGCCGCCAACTGGGCGGCGAACACCAGCCCGAGCACCTCGGTCGCCGACGCGCGGTGGCCGCGCGTGCGCTCGGCCAGGGCGAAGCCGAGCGCGAGCGCGACGACGACGCCGACCACCGCGCCGGGCAGCGGCAGGTCGGCGGGCAGGAACACGAGCGCGCCGAACACCGCCAGCACCGCGACCGGCACGACCAGGCTGCGTCGGGGCGCGGTCGCGGCGAGCAGGGCCAGCACTCCGGCGGCGGCCAGCGAGAAGAAGAGCGACGAAGCCATCGCGGCGCGATCCAGACGATAGGTCGCGGCGACGGCACCGGCGACCGCCAGGGCGGCCGGAGCGGCGAGCGGGACCAGCGGCATGCGGCGCATCGACCGCCGTGGAGTCTACGGGGACGCGGAGCGGTTTGACGCCCCCCGGGAGCGCCAGTACACTCGCCGGCCCGCGGCTCCCGAGCCCGGTCGCCGAATCCGATGCTTCCCCGCGAACTGCTCCGAGACGATCCCGACCGCGTCCGGCGGGCCCTCGCCGACCGCGGCCAGAGCGACGAGGCGCTCGCCACCTGGAGCGGGCTCGACGATGCCCGTCGCGCCCTGCTGGTCGAGCTCGAGGCGCTGAAACGGACGCGCAACGAAGCGAGCAAGCGGATCGGGCGCCTCAAGGCCGCGGGCGAGGACGCCGAGCCGGCGATCGCCGAGGTCGCCCAGATCAAGGGGCAGATCGAGACGCAGGACGCCCGGCTGGCCGAGCTGGATGGCGAGCTCTCCGGCGTCGAGCTCCGGCTCCCCAACCTCCCCGACGCCAGCGTCCCGCGCGGCGCGGACGAATCCGCGAACCGCGTCGAGCGCGAGGTCGGGACGCCGCCGCGCTTCGATTTCGAGCCCAAGGCGCACTGGGATCTCGGTCCGTCGCTCGGCATCCTCGACTTCGAGCGCGGGGCCAAGCTCGCCGGCGCCCGCTTCACCGTCTACTTCGGCGCCGGCGCGGCACTCGAGCGCGCGCTGATCCAGTTCATGCTCGACCTGCACACGCGCGAGCACGGCTACCTCGAGGTCCTGCCCCCTTTCATCGCCAATCGCGAGTCGCTCGTCGGCACCGGTCAGCTGCCCAAGTTCGAGGCCGACCTGTTCAAGCTCGAGGGCCACGACTACTACCTGGTGCCCACCGCCGAGGTCCCGGTGACCAACCTCCACCGCGGCGAGATCCTCGACGAGGCCACCCTGCCGCGCCGCTACGCCGCCTACACGCCCTGCTTCCGCAGCGAGGCCGGCTCCTACGGCAAGGACGTCCGCGGCCTCATCCGCCAGCACCAGTTCCAGAAGGTCGAGCTGGTCCACCTGTCCGCCCCCGAGACCAGCTTCGACGAGCTCGAGCTGATGACCGTGAACGCCGGGCGCGTCCTCGAGCGGCTCGGCCTCGCCTACCGGGTCGTCTGCCTGTCGACGGGCGACATGGGCTTCTCCTCGACCAAGACCTACGACCTCGAGGTCTGGCTGCCGGGGCAGAACGCCTACCGCGAGATCTCGTCGTGCTCGAACTGCGGCGATTTCCAGGCCCGGCGCGCCGACCTGCGCTGCCGCCGCGCCGGCGAGAAGGCGCGCCACCTCCACACGCTCAACGGCTCGGGCCTCGCGGTCGGCCGCACCCTGATCGCGGTGCTCGAGAACTACCAGAAGGCCGACGGCACGATCGTCGTGCCGGAGCCGCTCCGGCCCTACATGGGTGGCCTGGAACGCATCGCCGCGCGCGACTGAGCCGGCTTTGCGAGCCCCGTCGATCGAGCCCGCCGGTTCCGGAGCCCCACGGCGCCCGACCCGGCGCCGTCACCGGGCCTTCGGGCTCGCCCTCGCCCTCGCCGCCGGCGTGGCCGCGGCTTCGTCCACCCTCGCCGTGGCGCCCGCCGCGCAGGAGACTCGGGAGACTCAGGAGGCTCAGGCGACCCGGGAGAGCGCCGGCGGGCGCGCGATCTCGCTCGAGCAAGCGATCGCCCTCGGGCTCCAGAACAATCTGAGGGTGCTGCTCGGCGAGGCCGGCGCCGCGGCGGCGCGCGCGCGGGAGCTCGAATCCGAGGCCCACCTGTGGCCGCGCTTCGACCTCGCCGCGACCCGCTCGCGCCAGGTCATCAACCTCGAGGCCTTCGGCATCACGCCGGCCCCGGGAGAGCCCTCGATCGTCGGACCCTTCGACCTGGTGGACCTGCGCGCCTCGGCGAGCGGCCCGCTGCTCGATTTCGCGGCGCTCGACGCCCGGCACGCGGCGGGCTCGCGCGCCACCGCGGCGCGCGCCAGCCTCGCCGAGGCCCGCGACCTGGTCGTGCTGGCGACCGGCAACCTCTATCTGCGCGCGCTCGCCGAGGCGGGCCGGGTCGCGGCCGCGGAGGCCGACTTCCGCACCGCCGAGTCGTTCGACCACCTGGCTCGCGACCGGCACGACGCGGGCTCCGCCTCGGCGCTCGACGTCCTGCGCGCCGACGCCGCGCTCGAGGCCGCCCGCGCCCGCCGCACCGACGCACGGACCGGCGCGCAGAAGTCCAAGCTCCTGCTGGCGCGCACCGTCGGGCTGCCCGGCGGCGTGCCCCTCGAGCTGACCGGCAAGCTCGCCTACGCGCCGCTGCCGGCGCTCGCCGTGGACCCGCTGGTCGCGACCGCCGAGGCCTCGCGCGCCGACCTCCAGGCGGCGCGCGCCGAGCTCGACGCCGCGAGGTTCGCCGTCGACGCCGCGCGCGAGGCCCGCTGGCCATCGCTGGTGGCGAGCGGCGACCTCGGCAAGATCGGCCCCACCGCCGGCCGCGCCGAACGCACCTGGACCCTGGGCGCCGGCCTGCGCGTCCCCATTCTCCAGGGCGGCGCCCTGGCGGCGCGGATCGCCGCGGCGCGCGCCGACGAGATCGCGCAGGAGGCCCGGGTGGGAGACCTCGAGCGCGAGGTCGAGTTCGACGTCCGCGCGGCGCTGCTCGACCTCGAGTCGGCGGCGGAGCAGGTGACCACCGCGACGGCCGCCCGCGACCTCGCCGAGAAGGAGCTCGCGGTCGCCCGCGACCGCTTCTCGGTCGGCCTGGCCGACAGCCTCGACGTGGTCACCGCGCAGCAGGCGGTCGCCGCCGCGCACGAGTCCTATCTGGCCGCCCTGTACGGCCACAACGCCGCGAAGGCCGGCCTCGCCCGCGCCGTCGGCCTCGCCGAAGAGGCCTTCGCCAGCATCCTCGAAGGGAAGATCGATGAGCTCCGAGCCCCGAACCGACCCGAACGACACTGAAGCCGGCGCGCCCGCTCCGGGCCGCGCGCCGCGCCGCTGGTTGCCGTTCGCGATCGGCGGCGGTCTCGCCGCCGTCGTCGTCATCGCCTGGGCAGTCTGGTACCTCGCCGGCCACGAATCGACCGACGACGCGCGGATCGAGGGTCACGTCCACCCGGTGGCGGCGCGGGTCGGCGGCACGGTGCTCGAGGTCCGCGTCCACGACAACCAGCGGGTCGTCGCGGGCGACGTCCTGGTCGTCCTCGACCCGAAGGACTTCCAGGTCGCGCTCGCGCGCGCGCAGGCGGACCTCGGCGCGGCGGAAGCGGCGGCGGCGGCGGCGCAGAAGGGCGCCGACGTGATTGCCACCGGGAGCTCGAGCCGCCTCGCGGCAGCGAAGAGCACGCTCGCCGGCGCCGCGGCGAGGCTGGCCGCCACCCGGGCCCGCGAGCGCGAAGCCGCCGCTCGCGCCGACCAGGCCGAGAAGGACCGCGCCCGGTTCGAGCCCCTGCTCGCCAAGGACGAGGTCTCGCACCAGGAGTACGACGCCGCGGCCGCCGGCGCGACCGCCGCGGCGGCGGCGCGTGACGCGGCCGCGGCCGCGGTCGAGGAGGCCGCGCGCGGCGTCGACACGGCGCGCGCCGAGCTGGCCCAGGCCGCGACCGCGCCGCAGCAGACCGCCGCCGAGAGGGCGCGCGCCGAGGCGGCCAAGGCCCGCGCCGAGCAGGCCAAGGCCGCGGTCGACCAGGCCCGGCTCGCTCTCGACTACACCCGCGTCGTGGCGCCGGCTCCCGGCGTGGTGAGCAGCAAGTCGGTCGAGATCGGCCAGATCGTCGCCGCGGGCCAGCCGCTGCTGGCGGTCGTGGCGCTCGACGACGTCTGGATCACCGCCGACTTCAAGGAAAGTCAGCTCGAGGGGATGCGCGCGGGTCAGCCGGTCTCGATCCGCGTCGACGCCGTGAGCGGCCGCACGTACCACGGACGGATCGACAGCATCTCCGCGGCGACCAACGCCCAGTTCAGCCTGCTGCCCGCGGAGAACGCGACCGGGAACTTCGTCAAGGTCGTCCAACGCGTGCCGGTCAAGATCGTCCTCGAGCCCGGAGAGAACTCCGACCACCTGCTGCGGCCCGGCCTCTCGGTGGTGCCGACCGTGGATCTGCGCGGCGCGCCCGAACCGCCCGCCTCGAAGTGAACGGCGAGCGCGCGGAGGGGCCGGTCGCCGCCGCGGTCGCGGCGCTGCCGAAGCACCCTTGGATCGTCTCGATCTCGGTGCTCGCGGCGACCTTCATGGAGGTCCTCGACACCACCGTCGTCAACGTCTCGCTGCCGCACATCGCGGGCAGCCTCTCGGCGACCACGGAGGAGGCCACCTGGACCCTGACCTCCTACCTCGTCGCCAACGCCATCGTGCTGCCGATGACCGGCTGGCTCGCGCGCCGGATCGGGCGCAAGCGGCTGCTGATGTCGGCCGTGGTCGGCTTCACCGCCACCTCGCTGCTGTGCGGGCTGGCGACGACGCTGCCGATGCTGATCGTCGCCCGGATCTTCCAGGGGCTCTCGGGCGGCTCCCTGCAGCCGTTGTCGCAGGCGGTCATGCTCGAGTCCTTCCCGCCGGCCAAGCGCGGCCGGGCGATGGGTTTCTGGGCCCTCGGCATCGTCGTGGCGCCGATGCTGGGGCCGATCCTGGGCGGCTGGATCACCGACCGGTTGAGCTGGCACTGGGTGTTCTTCATCAACATCCCGGTCGGCGTCCTCGCCCTGGCGATGATCTTCTGGAACGTCACCGACCCCGCCTATCTGACGCTCGACCGGCATCGGATCGACGGCTGGGGGATCGGGCTGCTGGTGGTCGGCATCGGCTCGCTCCAGATCGTGCTCGACAAGGGACAGCAGGAGGACTGGTTCTCCTCGCGCGGGATCACCACCCTGGCCGTCCTCTCGGCGGCGAGCCTGATCGCGCTGGTGATCCGCGAGCTCAGGACCCGCGACCCGATCCTGGACCTGCGGGTCTTCCGCGAGCGCACCTTCGCCTCGGGCGTGTTCCTGATCACCTGCGTCGGCCTCGTGCTCTACGGCAGCCTCACCCTGCTGCCGCTGCTGCTCCAGACGCTGCTCGGCTACTCCGCCTACGAGGCCGGCGTGGCGGTCGCGCCCCGCGGGCTCGGTTCGTTCCTGGCGATGCCGATCATCGGCATGATCGTGGGGCGCTTCGCCACCCGGCGCCTGCTCGCGGGCGGGCTGATCGGAGTCGCGGGGACGCTGTTCTGGTTCGCCCGGCTCAACCTCGAGGCCGGATACTGGGACTGGTTCTGGCCGCAGATCGTCATGGGCGTCGCCCTGGGCCTGATCTTCGTGCCGCTGACCACGGTGACGATGGACGCGATTCCCAACGAGAAGATGGGCAACGCCACCTCGCTGTTCAACCTGATGCGCAACATCGGCGGCTCGATGGGGATCGCGTTGTCGGCGACGCTGGTCGAGCGCAAGACGCAGGCCTACACGAACCTGCTCGGCGCCCACGTCACGCCGTACGACGAGGCCAGCCGCCGGATGCTCGCCCACGCCCGCGATCTGATGGTCGCGCACGGCCTGGACCCGGCGTCCGCCGCCCAGGCCTCGAAGCTGACGCTCTTCGGCCGCGTCACCCAGCAGGCCTCGCTGCTCGCCTACCTCGACACCTTCCGCATCCTCGGCACCGTCTTCCTGCTCGCCCTGCCGCTGGTCTTCCTGATGCGCGGCGTCCAGGGGCGCCGCGGGGCCCCGATGGCGCACTGAAACGCCGCTGCCACGCTCGGCGGCGAGCTCGGCGCGCTAGGCTAGCTGCCGCCGGAGGGGTGGCAGAGTGGTCGAATGCGGCGGTCTTGAAAACCGCTGGACCGCAAGGTCTCGTGGGTTCGAATCCCACCCCCTCCGCCAAACCACGGCGCCGCGGTCCCGGCCGCCGTCCCAGAGGAGGAGCAGATGAGCCGCTCGAGATCCCGCATCGCCCTCGCTACCGCTATCTTCCTGGCCGGCGCCGCCCTCGGCGCCTTCGCGTCGTCCAAGGTCAAGGTGGACGCCTCGTACTGGTCGGGCAAGGCGCCTGCCCAGGCCGCCGACGCCCTGCTCGCCGCGGCGCGCACGCTCGCCGGCGACGGCAGCTACGAGAACATCGCGGTGGCACGGGTCCTCTATCTCGCCGGCCACAAGGCCGAGGGCCAGGCGATCCTCGACCGGGTGCTTTCGGGCAAGGTCAAGGACGGCGACCTGATCCGCGCCGCGCGCCTCTACCGCGACGCCGGCGAATGGGAAAGAGCGAAGCCGCTGTTCGACCGCGTCGTCGACATGGCGCCCAAGGACGAGGACTGGCTGGCCGAGATCGGCGCCGACTACCTGCTCGCCGGCGATCGCGCGAAGGCCGAGGAGCTCTTCTCCCGCTCCTTCGCCCAGGACCCGTCCAACCTCTCGAACACGCTGACCGCCGCCGGCGCCTACCTCGGCATCGCCCCGCAGCGCTGAAGCGCGCCGCCGCGCGCCGGACGCTCTCGGCGACGGATGGTAGGGTGCTCGCCCTGCCGCCGTGGAGCGTCCCGCGAGTCGGCGGAGACCACGTAGCCACTCCGAGATGGAGGTGGACGCCATGTCCGTCGCCAAGACCGTCGAGATCACCGCTTCTTCATCCTCCGGCTTCGAGGACGCGATCCAGACCGGGATCACGCGCGCGGCCGAAACGATCGACCGGATCCAGGGCGCCTGGGTGAGCGAGCAGAAGGTCGTCGTCGAGGGCACGAAGGTCACCGAGTACCGGGTCACGATGCGGGTGACCTTCCTGCTCAACGACTGAACCCGCAGCCATCGAGAGGAGACACGCCATGGGTCTGTTCGATTTCGTCAAGGACGCCGGCGAGAAGGTCCTGGGAGGCCACGAGCCGGAGGTCCAGCCCCGCACCCACGACGTCGACCCGGCCGAGCTCGCCCGGATGAAGCAGGTCAAGGCGCTGCAGAACCTGGTCGCCAAGCTCGGGCTCGAGGTCCAGGACCTGAAGGTCGAGGTCGAGGGCGACACCGCGACCGTCCACGGCAAGGTGGACGGGCAGGCCGAGCGCGAGAAGGTCGTCCTCGCCCTGGGCAACGTGATCGGTATCGCGCACGTGGACGACCGGCTCGAGGCGGCGAAGCAGGAACCGGAGGCGACCTTCTACACCGTGGCCAAGGGCGACACCCTGTCGAAGATCGCCCAGCGCTACTACGGCTCGGCCGCCAAGTACCCGGTGATCTTCGAGGCCAACCGGCCGCTGCTCTCGGATCCGAACAAGATCTACCCCGGCCAGGTGCTGCGCATCCCGCCCCCCGCGGGCGGCGGCTGAACGCCGGCCGGTAGCTCAGTACCCCTCGCCCTCGGCGGCGGCTTGGGCCTTGCCGCGGTGGAGGCGGAAGAGGACGACGGAGTAGACGATCGCCAGGACGAAGCCCACCGGCCACCAGTAGAGGCCGACGGCGAGCGAGTGCGGGCTCGCGGCGGTGTTCTGCGCGGTCAGCGAGAAGGCCGGGTCGATCGTCGACTTGAGCCACACGGGGTAGACCGAGGCCGCGGTCGCCGCCAGCGCGCCGAGCAGGAACGCCGAGGAGCCGAGGAAGGCCGTGAGGTCGCGGCCGGCGCGGCGCGCCACCCAGCTCGTGATCAGTCCGCCGATCAGCAGCAGGGTCGAGATCCAGGCCAGCGGCCGGTGCGCCAGCCCCTCGAACACCGCCGGCGCCACCCAGCCGGTGACCACCGTGGCGATCACCCACAGGACCACCAGGACGGGGAAGACGCGCCCGGCGATGACGAGGCTGCGCTCACGCACCGGGCCGTCGGTCTTCCAGGCCAGGAACAGCGCGCCGTGGTGGGCGATCGCGACCAGCGCGACGACCCCGGAGAGGATCGTGAACCAGTCCAGGATCCCGGGCGCGCCGAAGGGCGAGAACGAGTCGAACAGCGCCAGCGAGAACCAGCCGTCGGCGCCCACCGGGACGCCGCGCAGGACGTTGCCCAGCGCGGCGCCGAACAGGATCGGCGCCAGCAGCGAGGCGAACCCGAACGCGCCGTCCCAGAACGCGCGCCACATCCGGTCCTCGACGTGGGAGCGGAACTCGACCGCGATGCCGCGCAGGATCAACACCCAGAGCACCAGGAAGATGGCCAGGTAGAAGCCCGACAGGCCCGAGGCCAGCACCTTCGGGAACGCCAGGAAGAGCACCCCGCCGCCGGCCAGCAGCCAGACCTCGTTGCCGTCCCAGAACGGCCCGATCGCCGCCAGCACCTGCCGGCGCTCGCGATCGTTCTTGGCTACCAGCAGGTGCAGCAGGCCGGCGCCGAAGTCGAACCCGTCCATCACCACGTAGACCGCGACCATCACCGCGGCGAGAGCGAACCAGAGCGCTTCCATGTCCGGCCTCCTCAGGCTTCGGCGCCCGGCGCGAGCGGGCGCGGTCCGTGGTTGACCTCACGCGCGACCAGCGCGAGGAAGACGATGCCGAGCACGAAGTAGAGGCCGGCGAAGCCGAGCGCCGTGAACAGCGCCGTGCCGCCGGAGACGGTGGGCGAGACCCCCTCGGCCGTCCGCATGACGCCGTAGATCAGCCAGGGCTGACGGCCCAGCTCGGCCACCATCCAGCCCGCGGTGTTGGCGATGAACGGGAAGGGGAAGGCGAAGGCGAGCACCCAGAGCAGGGGCCGGCCGGTGGCGAGCCTGCCGCGCGCCAGCTGGATCGAGGCCAGCGCCATCAGGGCGATGAAGATCGTCCCCAGTCCGACCATGATGTGGAATGCGTAGTAGAGCAGCTCGATATTGGTCGGCCAGACGTCCTCGGGAAAATCGTTCAACCCCTTGACGTCGGCCGAGAAGTCGCCATAGGCGATCCAGGACAGGAGGGCCGGGATCGCCACCGGGTTGTCGAGCTTGCGCGCCGCGACGTTGGGCTGTCCGATCATCACGATCTCGGCGCGCGGCCCGCCCACGAACCGGCCCTCCATCGCCGCCAGCGCGATGGGCTGATGGTCGGCGACCTGCCGTCCCTCGATGTGGCCGGTCGGGAAAGCGACGAGCAGCGAGGCGACGAGACCCGCGACCACTCCGGTGAAGAGCGACACCCGCGCCGCCGCGGCGTGCTCGCGCCGCAGCGTCCAGAACGCTCCGACCGCCGCCATCACGAAGGCGCCGGTCACGACCGCGGCCATCTCGTTGTGGAGGTACTGCGCGATCGCCCAGGGGTTGAAGACGAACTCGGCCAGCCGGGTCACCTGGAGCGTTCCGTCGCTCGCCGTGGTGTAGCCGACCGGGTGCTGCATGAAGGCGTTGGTCGCGACGATGAAGTAGCCCGACAGCCAGCTGCCGACGAACAGGGCGACCGCGGCGAGGTAGTGGAGCTTGGGGCCCAGCCGCCGCTCGCCCCAGATCAGGAGCGCGAGGAAGCTCGACTCGAGGAAGAAGGCGAAGATCCCCTCCATCGCCAGGGTCTGGCCGATGACGCCGCCCGCGCGCGCCGAGAAGGCGGCCCAGTTGGTCCCGAACTGGAACTCCATCGGCACGCCGGTCACCACGCCGAGGGCGAAGCTCAGCCCGAAGATCCGGATCCAGAAGCGAGCGGCGTCGTTCCACTTCTCGTCGCCCGTGCGCCGGCCGATCGTCTTGAGCACCACGATGAGCAGCGCCAGCCCCATCGTCAGCTGCGGAAACAGATAGTGGTAGGTGACCGTGAAGCCGAATTGCAGACGGTGCCAGAAGAGCGGATCGGACAAGGCTTCTCCCTCCCGGCCGCGGATCGCGGCGGCCGCCACCGAGATTGCCAGACGGGACGCGCACCGTCCCCGCCCGTCGAGGCGGGAGGCGCGGTCGTCACATCTCCGTCGCGGAGCCTCCCGACGGAGCGACCAGGATCTTCATGCCGGCGCGGAACAGATGGTGGAGCTTGCGGGCGTCGTCGGGGCCGACCACGAGCGCGATCAGGGGCGGGTGCGAGGGCTCCCGCCCGCGCAGGCGCAGCCAGCCGTCGCGCACCGCCGACCCGAAGCGCCGGAGCCAGCCGAGCCGGGGCGGCTCGTTGATCAGCAGGATCTGCCAGCCGTTGTCGAGGGTGAAGCGGAAGCTCGACGGCTTCGGCTCGTCTCCGGGGGGCTTGGACGCGGGTTCGGTGCCGGTCGTCGGCTCCTGCTTCTCCTCCTCCTCGGAGTAGGGGCGCAGGGTCGTCGGTGCGATCGTCTCGCGGTCGGTGTCGCCCGGTCCCTGCTGGATGGTCCAGACGGCCGGCGCCTCGAGCGGCGGCGCCTGGGCGACCCCGAACAGGGGATGGAACTCCAGTCTCACGACCTCCTCGAGCGCGATCGAATCGAGCTCGAGCCCGCGCGCCTTGATCGCCAGCTTGTGGGCGTCCGGCTCGAGGACGAGGTAGACGTCGGGCTTGCGGGCGAGGCCGGCCTCGAGCTCGGCGAGCTCGAGCCGGACCGCGTCCGCGCGCGGGCGCTCGGCGCCCCCGCTCTCCTGAGCCCCCGCGGCGGCGCCTCCCGCCGCCACCAGCAGACTAGAAGAGAAACACGCGAGCGCCGACAGGAACCGTCTTGTAGGCAAAGATGAGGTCCTCGTCTCCCAGCCGGATGCAGCCGTGGGTGACGCGCTTGCCGAGCAGGGTCTGGAAGATCGTACCGTGGATGATGTAGCCGTCGCGCATGTACAGCGCGTAGTCGCCGAGCGAGAAGTCGTCGACGCGGTCGCGCATCCCCTTCGGGGGCAGGTAGCCGTCCTCGATGAACGCCCAGTCCGGCTTGACCCAGATCGGGTCCTTGACCTTGCGCAGGACCTTGAGCTCGCCCTGCGGCGTGTCGAAGATCCACTCCTTGCCGTTGCGCGGATCGCGCAGTCGGACCCCCGACCCCGTCGAGCACACCGCCTCGCGCAGCAGCTTCTTGCCGCGGTAGATCCGGAGCCGGTTGGCGTAGGTGTCGACGACGACGTAGACCTCGTTGCCGGGCGCCAGGGCGGCGAGCCGGCGCTCGAAGCGCGCCGCGCGGTCGGCCGGATCGCCCTGGGAGTCCGCGGGGTCGGCGGACGCGGGGTGCGGCGCGAAAGGTTGCCGGGCGTAAGCACCGCCGTAGCGGGCGAGGCCGAAGGCGAGAGCCGCGCTGGCCAACGTCGCTCCGACCAGCGCCGCTGCGAGAGCACGCAGCCATCCGGGCGTCCCGGGCGTCCCGGGCGTCCCGGGCGTCCGCGGCCTCTCCCGTCGCTCGGCCTGCGCGGCGGCGGCCGCGCCGGCGATCCCCGCTTGCGGCGCCATCGTGTCCGGCGCATCCGGCGCTCCCCGTTGCGGGCGTCCGGCCACGTTCTGCTGCTCGCGGGGCACGATCACGGTCGAATTCTATCCCCGCCCTCAGAACGTCCCGACGATGGTCACCGGCGTCCCCACGCGGGCGTGCGAGAAGACGCGGTCCATGTCGGAGTTCGACAGCGCCACGCAGCCGTCCGTCCAGTCGCGCCCCTGGCCGCCCTCGCCGTGGATCTCGATCAGGCTGCCGATCCCGGCGTTGACCGGTACCACGCCGGTGCGCCTCCCCCAGGTGAAGCGGGCGCGGTCCTCGCCGTTGGGGTAGTCGATGAGCAACGCCTTGTAGTACCTCGTGCGCCCCGGTCCGCGCACCTGCAGCACGCGGTAGCGCCCCTCGGGGGTCGCCTGGTCGCCGGAGTGCGTCTTCTGCTTCAGGCCCTTGGCCCCGATCTCGACCCGGTAGACCCCCACCCGGTGCCCCGAGGCGTAGAGGTAGAGCCTCCGGTCGAGCTTGTCGACCACGATCGCGGTGCCGCCGTCGCGGGTCTGCTCGACGGTGTCGCGCACCATCCGGCGCCAGATCCTGAGGTTCTTCGGGTCGCGGAATCGCGAGTGGATGTCGACGAAGCTCTGGTGGACGACGTCGGCGAACCGGCGCGCCTCCTCGGCCTCCGGGATGGCGCGCTGGATCTCGCCGCCGGCGGCGTACTGCTGGGCGAGCGACCACTTGAGCGTCGCCTGGCGCGTGGCGGCGATCTCGCGCCGGCCGATCCCCGCCTCCTCGGACTCCTCGAGAGCGCGCTGGACCTCGACGGCGACGTCGTCGTGCAGCTCGGCCCAGCGCTCGTCGTAGGTCCGCTTGCGGGCGTGCTGGGCGACGAGCGCGGCGCGGGCGCTGACGAAGACGCGCGTCCAGGCGGTCTCGAGGCGCCCGGGGTTGCGTCGCCAGGTCGGCGCCGTGGTCTCCTGCGCGGTGACCGCTTCGGCGTCCGCGATCAGCCGGTCGAGCAGACGCGCCGCCCCCGGGGAGCCGATGCGCAGCGCGCGCAGGGCGTCGCCCGCGACGCGACGCGTCGTCGCCAGGTCGAGGGCGGTCCGGCTGGCCGACGGCGACGGCCAGCCGGAAGCCGCGACGACCGCCACCAGCGCCAGCGCCAGCGCTCCGAAAAGAAACGACCGGCGACGTGGAAACGTCGCCGGTCGAGGAAGACGCAGTCGAACTGCGATCAGCACCTGCTCAACAATGAATCTTCGCCTTGGCGTTCTGCATGTCGGTGACCAGTCCGTCGGCCGACGACTTGAGCGAGTCGGCCTGCGACTTGGCGCCGAAGTAGTCCTCCGAGGCGATGGCGCTCTGGATGCCGGCGACCTGCGCCGCGAGTCCGTCGAGGTTGCCCTTCATCGCCTCCATGTCCTTCTTGAAGTCCTTGGGCTGGCGACGGCAGGCACCGAGCTCGGTCATCAGCTGCGTGGCCTGGTCGAGCGAGGCCTGCGCGGCGGCGAGGGCGGCGTCGGCGTCGTTCTTGGCCTGCTCCTTACCCGCGGCCGCGGCGTCCTTCGCCTCGTTCGCCTTCTGGTCGGCGGCGGCGACGAGCTCCTTGGTCTTGGTGTAGGAGCGGAAGAGCGCGAACTTGTTCTGCTGCGCCTCCTGCTCGGCGGTGACCTCGTTCATCGCCTGCTGGGCGCCGTTCCAGGCGTCCGCGGCGTACTTGGGGGCCTCGGCCGTCTCGGCGGCCGCGAGATCCGCCTTGAGGCCATCGATCTCCTGCTGCGGCGGCTTGGCGCAGCCCGTGGCCAGGCTCAGCGTCAGCGCCGCAATACCGAACACTGCCAGCTTCTTGTTGCGCATGTTTTCCTTCCCTCCTGGGGGTTTTCCTGCTCGGGACTTTCAGATCTCGCTCAGCGAGACGGGACGCGCCATCGAGATGAGGCACATCGGTCTGGGTTCTCTCGCTGTAGACCTGTCCAACTCTAGCACACCCCCCACCACGCTGCCAGATCCGTGCCGCTCAGAAGCCCTTCAGAAGGGCCCTGGAACGCGCCAGGATGGCTTCCACCGTGAAGCCGAAATGACCGGCGAGCGCTGCGGCGGGTCCCGAGGCGCCGAATCCCTCCATCGCCACCACCTCTCCCCGGAGGCCGATCCAGCGGTGCCAGCCGAAGGGCGCCGCGGCCTCGATCGCGAGCCGGCAGCCCACCCGGGGGGGAAGGACCTCGTCGCGGTACGCCTCCGGCTGGCGCTCGAACAGCTCCCAGGAGGGCATCGAGACGACGCGGACCGCCTCGCCCGCCGCGGCCAGCCGGCGACCGGCTTCGAGCGCGAGGGAGACCTCCGAGCCGGTGGCGAGCAGGATCAGCCGGGGCGCGCCGGCGCTCGTCTCGAACACCACGTAGGCGCCGCGCGGCACGCCCGCGGCCGCCCGCTCGGCGGTCTCCGCGGCGACGGTCAGCTTCTGGCGGGTCAGCGCCAGCGCGGTCGGTCCGTCGCCCCGCTCGATCGCGACCTTCCAGGCGGCGACCGTCTCGGCGGCGTCGGCCGGGCGCAGGACGACGAGACCCGGGATCGAGCGCAGCGAGGCGAGTTGGCTGATCGGCTGGTGGGTCGGCCCGTCCTCGCCCAGGAAGATCGAGTCGTGGGTGTAGACGTACACCACCGGCACTCCCATCAACGCCGCCAGCCGCACCGCCGGGCGCATGTAGTCCGAGAAGATCAGGAAGGTCCCGGCGAAGGGCCGGATCACTCCGGACAGCGCCAGGCCGTTGGCGATCGCTCCCATGGCGTGCTCGCGCACGCCGAAGTGGACGTAGCGGCCGCCCGGGTGCTCCGGCGAGGCCTCCGGCTCGCCTTCGAGCGCGGTGTCGTTCGACTCGGTCAGGTCGGCCGACCCGCCGGCGAGCTCGGGGAGCCGCGCGGCGAGGGCGTTGAGCACTTGGCCCGACGCCGCCCGGGTGGCCAGCGAGTCCCCCGCGTCGAAGACCGGCAGCGCCTCGCTCCAGCCCTCGGGCAGGCGCCGCTCCAGGCGGCGGTCGAGCTCGGCGGCGGCCTCCGCGTGCTCGTCGCGATAGCGCGCCAGGCGGTCGAGCCAGCCGGCGCGCACCGCGGCGCCCCTGCGGGCGGCTTCACGGAACGGCCCCAGCGCCTCCTCGGGGACGAGGAAGCGGGCGTCCTCGGGCCAGCCGAGCGCCTTTCGGGTGGCCCGCGCGGCCTCGGCGCCGAGCGGCGAGCCGTGGGCCGCGGCGGTGTCCTGCTTGGGGCTGCCGAACCCGATGTGGGTGCGCACCCGCACCAGCGTCGGCCGCTCGGTCTCGGCGGCGGCCGCATCGAGCACGCGGGCCACGGCGTCGAGATCGTTGACGTCCTCGATCTCGAGCGTGCGCCAGTCGTAGGCGCGGTAGCGACCGACGACGTCCTCGGTGAAGGCGAGCCGGGTCGAGCCGTCGATCGAGATGCGGTTGTCGTCCCAGAAGACCTTGAGCGCGCCCAGCCGCTGGTGGCCGGCGAACGACGACGCCTCGCTCGAGATCCCCTCCATCAGGTCGCCGTCCGAGGCGATCACCCAGACCCTGTGCTCGAACAGCGGCAGGCCGGGCCGGTCGAAGCGGGCGGCGAGCAGGCGCCGGGCGAGCGCCATCCCGACGGCGTTGGACAGCCCCTGGCCGAGCGGGCCGGTCGTGGTCTCGACCCCGGGGGTGAGCCCGTGCTCGGGGTGCCCGGGAGTCTTCGAGCCGAGCTGGCGGAAGCGCTCGAGCTCGGCCAGCGGCAGGTCGAAGCCGGCCAGATGGAGCAGGCCGTAGAGCATGGCCGAGGCGTGCCCGCAGGAGAGGACGAAACGGTCGCGGTCGGGCCAGTCCGGGGCGGCCGGGTCGAAGCGCAGGTGCCGGGTCCAGAGCCAGTAGGCGAGCGGCGCCTGGCCGAGCGGGGCGCCGGGGTGGCCCGACTTCGCGGCCTCGACCATGTCGACGGCGAGGAAGCGGAGAGTCGAGATGGCGAGGGCGTCGCGGGAGTCCGAGGTCACGCGAAAAACTCTATCGCAGGGCCTGTCGCGCCCATCCCGCTTCGCGGATACAATTCGCCGGTTCGACCGTTGCGGTGAGGTGGCCGAGTGGCTGAAGGCAACGGTTTGCTAAACCGTCATACGGGCCTAAACCTGTATCGAGGGTTCGAATCCCTCCCTCACCGCCATTTCCGAACCCCCTGGGCATGAGCTCGCGATCCGATCCCGGCGCCGTGCGCGTCCGCTTCGCCCCCTCGCCGACCGGCTACCTGCACATCGGCGGCGTGCGCACGGCCCTGTTCAACTGGCTCTTCGCGCGCCGCCACGGCGGCGCCTTCGTCCTCCGGGTGGACGACACCGACGAGCAGCGGAACCTCGAGGCGGCGCTCGAGCCGATCCTCGACGGCTTCCGTTGGCTGGGCCTCGACTGGGACGAGGGCCCCGGGGTCGGGGGCCCCTACGGCCCCTACTACCAGAGCCAGCGGCTGGACCGGTACCGGGACGCCGTCGAGCGCCTGATCGCCTCCGGCCATGCCTACCGCGACTTCGCCCGCCCCGACGAGATCCAGGCCGAACGCGCCGAGGCCGAGGCCGCCGGACGCCCCTACCGCGCCAGCCGCCGCTGGGCCGCCGGCACGCCCGGGGACCAGGCCCGATTCGAGGCCGAGGGACGGAACTCCGTGGTGCGCCTGAAGATGCCGCGCGAGGGGGTGTGCCGGATCTCCGACCGCGTGCGCGGCGAGGTCGAGGTCGAGTGGGCCTCCGAGGCCGACCACGTGATCCAGCGCGCCGACGGCTCCTGTCTCTACCACCTGGCGAGCGTGGTCGACGACGTCGAGATGGAGATCACCCATGTCATCCGCGCCGAGGAGCACCTGTCGAACACCCCGCGCCAGCTCTGGATCTGGCGAGGTCTCGGAGCCGAGCCGCCGGTGCTCGCCCACCTGCCGGTGGTCGCCGAGCCGGGCAGCAAGGTCAAGCTGTCCAAGCGCAAGCTCGCCAAGTACCTGAAGAACCCCGAGTTCGCCGAGCTCTACGAGCACGGCCGCCGGATCGCCGAGCGGCTCGGGCACGCGGTCGCGGCCGAGACCTTCAACCCGGTGATCGTCGACTTCTACCGCGAGTCGGGCTTCCTCGCCGACGCCCTGCTCAACTACCTGCTCCTGCTCGGCTGGTCGCTCGACGGCACGACCGAGATCCTGTCGCGCGAGCAGAGCATCGCCCACTTCGACCTCGAGCGGGTGAACCGTTCCGCCGCGAGCTTCGACCCGCGCAAGCTGATGTCGTTCCAGGAGCGCTACCTGCAGGCGCTGACGGTCACGGAGCGCACCGAGCTCGCGCTGCCGTTCCTCGAGCGCGCGGGTTGGGTGGCGGCACCGCCGTCCGCGACCGAGAAGAAGCTCGCGCACGGCATCGTCGAGGCGGCGGGCGACCGGATCAAAGTCGCCGGCGACATCCTCGACTACCAGGAGTTCTTCCTCGCCGACGACGCGTTCCCCTACGACGAGAAGGCTTTCGAGAAGCGGATCCGCAAGCCGGACGGCGCCATCGAGCTCCTGCGAGCGATCCGGGACGAGCTGGCCGCCGCGCCCGACTTCACTCCCCCATCACTGGAAAGTCTTTTCCAGGCCTTCGTCGCGGCGCGCGGAATCGGCCTCGGCGCCATCGTCCATGCGGTCCGAGTCGCCGTGACCGGCAAGCCGGTCGGCTTCGGCCTGTTCGATATCCTCGCGCTCCTCGGCCGCGACCGGGTCCTCGCCCGGATCGACCGGGCGCTGGCGCTCGCCGCGGGGAGCTGAGCCGATGGGCAAGCACTTCATCGCGGACATCGTCGAGGCCGACCTCGCCTCGGGCAAGCACGCCGCGATCCGCACCCGCTTCCCGCCCGAGCCCAACGGCTACCTGCACATCGGCCACGCCAAGTCGATCTGTCTGAACTTCGGGTTGGCCGCCGACTACGGCGGCAAGTGCAACCTGCGCTTCGACGACACCAATCCGACCAAGGAGGAGGACGAGTACGTGCGCGCGATCCGCGCCGACGTGCGCTGGCTCGGCTTCGACTGGGAGGAGCGCGAGTACTACGCCTCGGACTACTTCGGCCAGCTCTACGACTGGGCCGAGCAGTTGGTCGCCGCGGGCAAGGCCTACGTCGACGACCAGACGGCCGACCAGATCCGCGCCGCCCGCGGCACGCTGACCGAGCCCGGCCGCGAGAGCCCGCACCGCAACCGCCCGGTCGAGGAGAACCTCGACCTGCTGCGCCGGATGCGCGCGGGCGAGTTCCCCGACGGCTCGCGGGTGTTGCGGGCGAAGATCGACATGGCCGCGGGCAACGTCAACCTGCGCGACCCGGTGATGTACCGGATCCTGCACGCCCGCCACCACCGCACCGGTGACGCCTGGTGCATCTACCCGATGTACGACTGGGCCCACGGCCAGTCGGACTCGATCGAGCGCATCACCCACTCGGTCTGCACCCTGGAGTTCGAGGACCACCGACCGCTCTACGACTGGTTCGTGGCCGAGCTGGGGATCTTCCCGCCGCGCCAGATCGAGTTCGCGCGCCTCAACCTCAGCCACACGGTGCTGTCGAAGCGCAAGCTCCTGCGCCTGGTGGCCGAGAAGGTGGTCGCCGGCTGGGACGACCCGCGCATGCCGACGATCGCCGGCATCCGCCGGCGCGGCTACCCGCCGGCGGCGATCCGCGACTTCTGCGACCGCATCGGGGTCACCAAGCAGGAGTCGGTGGTCGAGTTCGCGCTGCTCGAGCACTGCGTGCGCGAGGAGCTCAACCGCACCGCGCCGCGCCGCCTGGCGGTGCTCGACCCGCTCCAGGTCACCCTCGTCGACTGGCCGGAGGGGAAGGTCGAGACGCTCGAGGCGGTCAACAACCCGGAGGACGAGTCGGCCGGGACGCGGCCGCTGCCGTTCGGGCGCGAGCTGTGGATCGAGCGCGACGACTTCCAGGAGGACCCGCCGAAGAAGTTCTTCCGCCTGGCCCCCGGGCGCGAGGTGCGGCTGCGCTGGGGCTACGTGGTGCGCTGCGAGGAGGTCGTCAAGGACTCCGACGGCCGCGTCGTCGAGCTGCGCTGCACGCACGACCCGGCGACCCGCGGCGGCGGCACGCCGGACGGGCGCAAGATCAAGGGCACGATCCACTGGGTCTCGGCCGCGCACGCGGTGGCAGCCGAGGTGCGCCTCTACGACCACCTGTTCACGCAGCACGACCCCGGACGACGTCCCCGAGGGGGGCGACTTCCTCGACCTGCTGAACCCGGAGTCGCTGGTGGTCCGGACCGGCGCCCAGCTCGAGCCCTCGCTGGCCGAGGCCGCGCCCGGCGAGCGCTGCCAGTTCGAGCGCGTCGGCTACTTCTGCGCCGACGCCGCCGACCACGCCCCGGGTCGCCCGGTGTTCAACCGCACGGCCACCTTGCGCGACACCTGGGCCAAGATCCAGCAGAAAGCCGGCGGAAGCTGACCTTCGAAACCCAGCCGGAATCCGCAACCCCTTTTGCCCTCAACGGATTGACGCCACCGGCTCGTTTCCGCTAGGGTTCGCAGCCGGTCCTGCTGGGAGGTCGTTCAATGGTAGGACATGCGGCTCTGGACCGCAGAATCGGGGTTCGAATCCCTGCCTCCCAGCCAATCCCTTCATCCCCCCGTCCAGCCGGGCGCTCGGAAGTTGATCAGCAACGCTCCGCGACCAGCAGCCGCGCGAGGCTGCCCGAGATCTCCAGCCGATCGTCGCGGCCGGCGAAGTAGCGCGCGTTGACCGCCGCGCGGTCGAGGTCCTCGACCACGGCGAGGCCGGAGCCCGCCAGCAACTCTCCGATCTCCGCCGGCGAGAAGAAGCTGACGAACGGCTCGCCCGCCGCCGCGACCCGGCGCGAGAGGGCGGCCAGCGCCCAGCGCCCGCGCCAACCGAGCGCGGATTTCGGCAGGGCGTAGTCGAGGGCGAGTCCGCCGCCCGGGGCCGTGTCCCCGATCGTGGCGAGCGTCGCCGTGAACGCCTCTCGGGTCAGGTACATGGTGACCCCGAGCCACGAGAAGAAGGTGGGTTCCGCGCGATCGAGCCCGGCCGCGGCCAACCCCTCGGCCAGCGTCTGGCGCTCGAAGTCGACCGGCGCGAAGCGGAGCGTCTCCGGGATCGGAATCCGGGCCGCGGCGAGCTTCCTCCGCTTCCACTCCTGGGTCGCCGGGTGGTCCACCTCGACGACGTGCACTTCGGGGAAGGGATTCCGGTAGGCGAAGGTGTCGAGCCCCGCCCCCAGGACCACGTAGCGCCGCACCCCGCGCGCCACCGCCGCGGCGAGCGCGTCCTCGGCCAGCCGCGCCCGCGCCACCATGAACGCCCGCACCGACCGCGCCACGCGCCCGTTCTGCGCCGCGATCTCCCGCCGCACCCGTTCGCCGAGCTCCGCCCCCAGAATCGGCAGCGCGACCGGATCGTCGAGCACCAACGGCCGATCCACGAGCTGATGCGCCGCCCGCCGCATCGCCACCCGCACCGCCGTCCGACTCGCCCGCGCCTCGATCATCGGGTAAGCCTACGGAAGAGCGGGCATCCCCGCCGCACAGATGCCGCCGTAAGCCTTGAGCTTCAACAGGGCGGAGCCCGGCGCATTGCTGCGGCGCCGTGACCCGCATGTGGACCCAAGACGCCGACCCAGCCAATCACTGACGGATCCTGTCAGCCCTTGCCCGTACGATGCTGGCTCCCCGTCCGGCACTGCCGCGGAGGATGGAGCCGCGGCGCAGGGCGCTAGACTTGTTCAATCGTTCCGCTTGAGAGACTCGAGCAAGGTCATGACGAGCAGGAAAGAAGTCGGAAGCCCTCGGCGTAGAAGCGCGGGAAGGATTCGACCCGGAAGAGCGCTCCCACGGGCCATTCGCGCGCTCGACCTCTTCGCCGGTGCTGGCGGCAGCAGCTGGGGCGCCACACTCGCAGGAATCGAGGTCGTGGCCGCATGTGACTCCTGGGACGTCGCGGCCGCCACCCACGCCGAGAACTTCCCCTCCGCTCTCTTCTATCCATGTGCCATGGAGAAGATCAACGTCGCGAAGCTTGCACGCGAGGTCGGAAGGATCGACCTTCTCCTGGCCTCGCCAGAGTGCACGAACCACAGCCCCGCCAAAGGTAGCAAGCCCCGCTCTGACGCGAGTCGGGATACGGCGTTTCAAGTCGTCCGGTTTGCGAAGATACTCCGACCTCGCTGGCTCGTCGTCGAAAACGTCGTCAGCATGCGAAAGTGGCATCGCTATGAGGAGTTCACAGCCGCTCTAGCTTCCTTCGGATACAGGATCCGGGAACAGGTCCTCAACTCGAAGGATTTTGGGGTACCGCAGAGCAGGAGACGCCTCTTTGTTCTGGGCGACTCGCAGGGCGATCCCCCGCGCATCAGATTGCCGAGGCGCCGCGCGAGTTCTGCGCGATCAATCGTGAATCTCAATGGCACATACAAGTGGTCTCCGCTGAGGACTCCACGGAGAGCCGAAGCAACACTCGAGAGAGCCGACCGGGCGATCAGAAATGTCGGTCCGCGCCGCCCATTTCTCCTCGTCTACTACGGAAGCGATCACGCTGGAGGCTGGCAGCGTCTATCGCAGCCCTTGAGGACCATCACCACGCTGGATCGGTTTGCCATCGTCCGGCCTTCCCGGTTGGGGCACGAGATGCGAATGCTTCAAGTGGACGAACTCCAACGAGCCATGGGGATGGAGGGGATGAAGCTGCCGCACGGTACTCGCCGCGACCGGATCAAGCTGATCGGGAACGCAGTCTGTCCGCCGGTCATGCGAGAGGTCGTCGAACAACTGTTGGGCTTGCGCGCAGACTCGCTGAGCCGTGAGCGGAACTAGGATCAGAAACACGCAGCCGCCACAACCGCGATCCATGGGTCACAATCAGAACTCTCCAGGCAGAGCTGACCAGCTGGCGTTCGACTTGGCGCCGCCGCGCGCAGCAAGCTTGATCGAGAGCCTGCGCGCTTTCGGCTACGACCTTCCGAGCGCAATAGCTGACCTCGTGGACAACAGCATCTCAGCGAATGCAAGTCGCGTCTGGATCGACTTCCACTGGGACGGGGCCTCGTCCGTCATTTCGGCTACCGACGATGGAGACGGAATGACCACCTCCGACCTGGTGGCGGCGATGCGGCCGGGGAGTCAGAGTCCTCTCCAAGACCGGATGCCTCATGATCTCGGAAGATTCGGCCTCGGCCTCAAGACAGCCAGCTTCTCCCAATGCCGGAGGGTAACGGTCTTCAGCAAGAAGGTGGGCGGAGAAGTCTCCATACGATGCTGGGACCTTGATCATGTTGCAAAGGTGGACGACTGGCAGCTCCTCCGCGAGGGAGATGAAACAGCCGCCCTCCGTTCAGAAAGGCTCAACTCACTGCCGGGCGGGACGTGCGTCGTGTGGCAGAAGCTCGACCGAATCGCAGCCGAGCTCTCAACCGACAGTGACGCAGATCAGCAGATCTTTCTGACGCACGCGAAGCACGTCGCCGACTATCTCGGGATGGTATTCCACCGATTCCTCCGAACGAGCCACCGGGTGCAGGTTCACCTGAACAACCAGACCGTGGAGCCCTGGGATCCGTTCCTTGCGAGCCACGATGCTACCCAGGTCCTGCCCATGACACGGCTGAACACAGGCGGCGGAATCATCCGGGTGCGGCCATTCGTCCTTCCTCACCATTCAAAGCTGACCACAGAGGAGTTCACCACGGCCGGTGGTCCCCGGGGCTGGAACGCCCACCAGGGGTTCTTTGTGTACCGCAACCGCCGGTTGCTCGTCCCCGGAGACTGGCTCGGACTAGGCTGGAGCAAGGAGGAGCACTACAAGCTCGCCCGCATTCGAGTCGACATCCCAAGCTCCCTCGACCTTGCATGGGAGATCGACGTCACCAAGTCTCGAGCAAGCCCTCCTGCCAAGATCCGCAAAGAGCTGCGACGCATTGGTGAGCGCACTCGTGCGGACGCCAAGCGTGTCTACTCCTTTCGTGGTGCGAAGCTCCTCCCGCGCGACGACTCTGTCCGCGTATTCCTCTGGATTCCTAAGGCCAAGCACGGGAAGACGTTTTACCGACTCAATCCAGACTACCCCCTTCTCAAGAGAGCCCTTGCTTCCGCTGGCGACCCGGTCGCGTTTCGTGCCCTCATTCGGCTGATCGAAGAAACAGTACCTATTCCGCACATCATGATCACGGCAAACGAAGAGCCCGCCGCGCTGCGCCAGCCTTTCGAGCGCTCCCCCAGCCGTGAGATCGCGAAGATCATGGCGATCACATTCAAGTCGCTCCTCGACCAGGGCTATGTGAAGAAGGAGGCTCTTCGTCGCCTTCGCGCCATCTTTCCTTTCGAGCTCTACCCCGAACAGCTGCAAACCTTCATTGGATCGGTAGAAAGTGGCTGACGAACTCGCGAGCTTCAATCAAGCCAAGAACATCGCCATCGTATTCCTCAGAGCCTCGGCCACACTCACGCCCGAGAGAATCAGGAGCGTGGCGGAGATAGCGATCTCGGCGGTCGCCCATGCGGATTCCGGGTCCAGCGTGGACCTCGAGAGACTCGACGCTGAGCTGAGGCATCTCTTCTCCGTGACCGCTGAAGACGCGAGCATCCTCGAGGACCGTGAGGAGCACGAAGCTTGGCTGCCGTCATCCAAGTCTCAGATCGATTGGCGATTCTGGCACCGGTACGTGACCTATCTCGAGCAGGATGTTGGGTTCCCGCCACCGGTGGTCGCGAAACTCGACGACTCAACAGACATGGTCCTCGAACGGCTCGAGAATCCGAAGCGCAGGGGCCACTGGGACTGCCGGGGGATGGTCGTCGGCTCTGTACAGTCGGGGAAAACCGCCCACTACATCGGCTTGATCTGTAAGGCCATCGACTCCGGCTACAAGCTCATTGTCGTACTCGCCGGTATTCACAACAGCCTCAGAGCTCAGACTCAACTCCGGATGGACGAGGGCGTACTCGGCTTCGACAGTCAGAAGAGCAGAAGACTCAATGAGGACAGTCGGAAGATAGGAGTCGGCACTCTTCCTGGAGACCTCCTTGTCGTCCACTCTCTGACAAGCAGCGCGGAGAACGGAGACTTCAAGAAGAAGGTCGCCGACAACGTCGGCGTAATGCTCGGCAGCGACCCCGTGGTCCTCGTGATCAAGAAGAACGTTTCCCTACTCCGAAACCTCACTGCGTGGGTACAGCACATTGCCGGAGAGAAGATTTCAGGCTCGGAACGACGTGTAATCCGGGACGTCCCTCTGTTGCTGATCGACGACGAGGCAGATAACGCATCCATCAACACGAAAGCCAAGCCCGGTGCCGACCCCCATGAGGCAGTGACCGCCATCAACGGGAAAATCAGAAAGCTGCTCGACTCCTTCGAGCAGTCTGCGTACGTCGGCTACACCGCCACACCGTTTGCCAACATCTTCATCAATCCCGAGTCAGAAGCCACCGAGTTTGGAGAGGACCTCTTCCCCAGGAGCTTCATCCTCAGCGTCAAACCGCCGACCGATTACATCGGACCCGTGCGAGTCTTTGGGCTGGACGGGGATCCTGATGCGGACATCGCGCCCAGCGAGCCCCTACCGATTGTCCGCCAAATCGACGATTTCGCGGGAGCATTCCCTCCGAAGCACAAGAAGGACCACGAGCCGCGAGAGCTGCCGGACTCGCTTCGCCGCGCCATTCGCTGCTTCCTCCTTGTGTGCGCTGCGCGGAGAGCGCGCGGCCAAGTGGCCAGTCACAATTCAATGCTGGTGCACGTCACCCGTTTTGTTCACGTACAGCGGGTCGTCGCCGACTTGGTGAAGGAAGAGCTCAGCGGTATTCAACGGCGCCTCGCATATGGCGATGGGGAACGTCGCCCCCCTCTTCGCCAGGAGTTGGAGGCCCTTTGGAAGAGTGAGTTTGTACCGGTTTCAAGAAGCCTCGACCACGGCGGGGCCACCTCTTGGGAAGCGGTGGAGATGGAGCTCCACGCGGCCGCTGCGAAGGTCGCCGTAATTCAAATCAACGGCTACGCGAAGGAGGCACTCGACTACAGAGAGCACGAAGCTGACGGCCGAAGTGTCATAGCGATCGGAGGGGACAAGCTCTCCAGAGGACTCACTCTCGAGGGCCTCTCGATCAGCTACTTCTTGCGCACTTCCAGGATGTACGACACTCTGATGCAGATGGGGCGCTGGTTTGGGTACAGGCCGGGCTACCTCGACCTGTGCCGCCTGTTCACCACCCGTACGCTGGTCGACTGGTATCGACACATCGCGCTTGCAGAAGTGGAACTCCGTCGTGAATTCGACTACATGGTGGCCGCAGGCCTTACGCCGACGAAGTTCGGACTTCGGGTTCGAACCCATCCCGACGGCATGTTGGTAACGGCACTCAACAAGATGAGCCATGGCCGGACGTTGGAACTGTCCTGGTCGGGCGTTCTCTCACAGACGACACAGCTCTCGAAGTCCGCTGCAGACTTGAAAAGCAACCTCACGCTCACAGAAGACTTTCTCCGATCGCTCGGTGGACCCATCCCTGGGGACGAGCCAAGGGCGACCAAGCTCTGGAGGTCAGTTCCCGGCAGCCGAGTAGCGTCCCTCGTAGCAGATCTACGCTACCCGCCTGCCTCTGCCCGTGCAAGTGGAGAACAGCTGGCGCGATTCATCATCGCGCAGGTAGGCAAGCGCTCTAGTGAGCTGTCCAACTGGACGGTTGCTCTCGTCTCCTCTCGATCCGCCACCGCGCGACCGTACCGGCTCGGGAGCCTTGAGATCGGCCTGATCGAGAGGAGCCCGGAGAGCCAAAGCGATACTGCCTACTCCCTGAAGAAGGCAAACATCCTGAGCCCCGGAGATGAAGCGCTGGACTTCGGCGACCGTCTCTTTGACCGCGAATGGCTTCAGTCCATCAGGGAGAAGCCAGAACTTGCGGACGACCTCTCATGGCTCAGCGAGAACCTCGGACAAACCGCAAGAGAGGTCGCACTCGCTCTTACGATTCGGTGGCAAGATCACGATCCTCCAAAGGTCCGCAGGCCCGTCCGTGGAAGAACTGACAGGCCCAACGGGCGGGTTCTCCGCTCTCTCCGGAGTCCACAGAATGGACTCCTTCTGATTTACCCTCTTCTTCGCCCCGAGAAGGTGAGGCTTCCCGACCCTCCGGGAGGTGATGAGCCCACCGGTTTCGATTCGAGCGATCCTCCGATCATCGGTATCGCAATCAGCTTCCCCACGAGCGAGACCACGTTGCGTGTCGAGTACAAGGTCAACAAGGTCTGGGGCCTGGAGATGGAGGAGGACGCCAGCTATGAAGATTGACGCTCTCTGGAGAGAGATGGAGGACGAAGCCGCCAGGCTGGAGCGGCCACGATGGATTACGCGGTTCGCGCTTCCAAGGCCAGGTCGTGTTCTGCTTGTTGCCCTTGAGCCCGAAACAAGTGCCCGTGCCCTGCTGCTACCCATCCCGGAGTCCGAGATTCCAGACAAGAGAGAACGCCACGAGTCCGATGGACTCGAGATCTTCGTCCTGAAGATCGCCGGCGAGATGCACCTCGGCGCGCGCCTGCGCGACCGCGCCTTCGCAGACGTCTTCACCGTCCTTGCAGAAGACATCGCCAACCAAGTTCTGAGCGCCGCGGACTCGCGCTCTGCCGCGCGCGCCATGCTCGTAAGAATTCGGCGATGGCGGAAGTTTCTCGCCGCAGCCTCATCCGGGCTTTCTAGGGACCGCATCAGAGGACTGGTCGGGGAGTTGCTCTTTCTTCGAAATCACCTACTCCCCGATCTCGGCGCCGTTGGCGCAGTTGAGAGCTGGCGGGCGCCAAACCGATCCCACCAGGACTTCCAGGCCCACGGCGGGGCAATCGAGGTAAAAACCACGACCGCCAAGGCGCCCCAGGTCGTCCGAATCGCGAGTGAACGTCAACTCGACAGCTCCGGCCTGAGATTCCTCTTCCTTCATGTCCTCATCCTGGACGAGCACCCAACCGCCAGCGGGGAGTCTAGAGCCGGGGAGAGCCTGAACGATGTTGTTGCCAGACTTCGAGAGGGTCTTCGCGAATCATCGGAGGCGTCGGAGTGCTTCGAAGAACGCTTGCTGAACGCTGGCTACCTCGAGACTGATTGTCACCGGTACTCGGGCGAGTCCTACTCGTTGAGGCTCGAAAAGAGCTTCTCCATCTCTGAGGGGTTCCCGTGTCTCCTGGAAGAATCGCTTCCAACTGGAATAGGAGATGTCTCTTACTCCCTCGCCCTTGCAGCCTGCGAACCGTTCGGAGTCCCAACCGCATCCATCGTCCGGCTCTTGGCCGGGGCGGATCCGGGCGCCGCCAACACGAGCCGGGAAGGCGAACCTGATGCCTGATTCATCCATCGAGAGGTTTGCTGAGGACTTGCACCAGGAGGTGCTGGTGCGATCGACGGGCGGCGGCGATTCGCCCGGCTCGGAGGTTTCCGTTCCTCTGCGTGAGGAGATGTTCACGGAATATGTGTTGGAGATCCTTGCCGACCACGATGAAGTGAGTGATTGGGAGCTCTGTGCCTACGAGGCGCAGGGATCTGGTCGCACTCCTGCGGCTAAGCTCAACGCATGGTCGCTTTCGACCGATGCTGTGACTCTGGACCTATTCGTGACCCTCTACCACGGCACGGGGGAGGTTGAGGAGGTCGGGAAGCCAATTCTCAGGAGGAGCTTCCAACTCGTCACGAACTTTCTCAGGCGGGCGCTTGGCGGCCTTCATTTCCGATTGGAGGAGGCAAGTGACGCCTTTCGGGCTGCGCAGGCCATCCACAGCAGTCGCGACTCGATCGCGACCGTCCGCTTATTCTTCCTTTCAGACGGCGTTGTGCGGGCACTCGACATCGAAGCCGAAGAAGTTCCCGGCGTGGTTCTGCAGTACGTCGCCTGGGACCTCGAAAAGCTCAGTCGGCTCCGGCCGGGCGACCGGGGCATTATCGAGCTCGATTTCGAGGGAAAGTACGGCTGCGCGATTCCCTGTCTCGAATTCGCCTCCTCCGGCGCTGAGTATCGGACGTTCCTGGCGTACTTGCCAGCGCCGGTAATTGCGAGGATCTATGGCGAGTATGGCCAGCGCCTCCTGGAGAGAAACGTCCGGGCTTTTCTCCAGGCCAAGAGCAAGGTCAATCGCGGCATTCAGCTGACACTGAAGACCGAACCGGAGCGTTTCCTCGCCTATAACAATGGTCTCTGCTGCACTGCAGCCGAGGTTGGACTTCAATCCAACGGCGACGACTCCCTCAGGCTCGTGTGGGCAAAGGACTTTCAAGTTGTAAATGGAGGCCAGACCACAGCGTCCATCTACCATGCCGAGCACAAGGAAAGACTGGACCTCGCGAGTGTCGCCGTACAGATGAAGCTCACGGTCATACGTGACGCCCAACGCGTCGCAGAGATCGTCCCGATGATCTCGAAGTTCGCCAACAGTCAGAACAAGGTAAATGCTGCAGATTTTGCGGCGAACGGGAAATTTCACCGCGACCTCGAGGAGCAGTCGCGGACGGTTTGGGCGCCGGCACCTTCAGGTCTCGAGAGGGGGAGCCACTGGTACTACGAACGAGCCCGAGGTTCCTACCTGGACGACAAGGGGCGCCAAGACACGCCGGCCAGGCGGAAGGAGTGGCAGAAGCAGAATCCTGCAAGCCAGAAATTCACCAAGACGGACTTGGCGAAGTTCGAGCATGCATGGCTCGGCCTGCCGAACCTCGTCTGCCGAGGGGCCGAGAAGAACTTCGCAGCGTTCGCAGCTCGGCTCGAGGACGACGGTGAGCCGACGGTCGATCGCCAGTTCTTCGAACGCGTGGTTGCCCGCGCGATTCTCTGGCGCACTGCCGAGAAGTCCTTTTTCTCTCTCGGCCTAAGTGGCTATCGCGCGAACAGCATCGCGTATGCGATCGCTTGGCTTGCCGAGCATTCGGAGCGGCGAATAGACCTGGACCGGATCTGGCGGGAACAGAGGCTGAGCGACGCGCTTACCACGGCGCTCCTGACGGTCTGCCGTGAGGCGCACGGATTCCTCACAAACCGCTTGGGCAATGTCGGGGAAGCGTCGAAGAAGTCCGAAGTGTGGGCGGAGTTCCGGGCGAGACAAATCGATCTTCCACAACACTGGCTCGACGAGATTCGGGAAGCCCCGTCGCAGCCATACCTGCCAAGCAAGATTTCTCAGAAGGCCGAGGCTCTCCGCAGCCAGCTCTCCGGCATTCCGGCGGAAAAGTGGTTCGGGCTGGCCAAGTGGGCGAAGGAACGGGGCTTCCTGGAGCCGTGGGAGCGGAGCCTCGCCTTCAGCCTGGGCAGGCTCGCGGCAAGAAACGCGCCTTTTTCCGACAAGCAAGCCGTCCAGGCGCGAGAATCCTCGATCGAGCGCGCGACCTGGGCTTCCAAATCGGCGAGTAAGGAGCTCAAGGAGTGGCCGACACACTCACGCCGGGCCGCAGATCCGAGGTTATGCGACTCATACGCGGTCGTGACACCGGCCCCGAGAAGGCTGTCCGCTCTATTGTTCACGGGCTCGGTTTCCGTTTCAGGCTGCATCCAGCTGGTGTTCCAGGGCGGCCTGACTTGGTCCTTCCAAGGTTGGCAACGGTCATATTCGTTCACGGCTGCTTCTGGCATCGTCACCCTGGCTGTCGGTATGCCTACTTTCCGCAGAGCAGACAGAAGTTCTGGGAGAGGAAGTTCGAGAGCAACGTCCGGCGGGACGCAAGAGTGAATAGGGAACTCAAGAAGCTGGGATGGCGAGTCATCACTGTGTGGGAGTGCGAACTCCGCCATGCATCGCGGCTCCGGCACCGACTTCAGCGATACCTCAAGAAGATTGACTCGGTGCAGTAGACGAACTTGGTGAGTTCTCAGCGGGACCAGACTCGCGTTCCGAGATACCTGAGCGTCTCCCAAAACCCCGAGGGGCCCCTGCCGGAACCCGCCAGCGCCTTGCAAACCTCTCTGCGCCGAGCGCGTATGGGAGCCACGGCCCAGACGGCGTTGCCCGAGGCCGGGGGCGTTGCATCGCCGTCGGATCGGCCCGCTATAATTAAGGTTCCATCATCGGCGGCCCGAGCCGTCGGTCGCACCACCCACCACACGGTAGCCACGCCGGACCCGTCGTAACGCGCGCGTCACGGGGCGCCGCTATACTCAAGAGGTTCCAGCATGGAAGCGCTCGTCGATCGTTCCCCGGAAGAGATTCCCTCGGCGCCGCCGACCCTGTCGGGGGTGCTGGCGGAGATCGCCGAGATCGCGTCGCAGACGCTCGATCTGCAGGAGGTCTTCCACCGGGTCGCCAACTCGGTGCGGCAGATCGTGCCGTTCGACCACATGGGAGTCGTGCGCATCCTCGACGGCGAGCGGGCGGTCGTCCACGCCACCACCATCTGCCCGGAGCGCACCGCCGACGGGCGCTGCGTCACCGAGCGCTGGGAGCCGATCCCGCTCGACGGCTGGTCGCCGCGGATCCGGCCGCGCCAAGGCTCCATGGAGCCGATCGCCGACGCCCACGTCGAGCTCGATCCGGCCTTCCCGATCGACGCCAAGATGCTCGCCGGGGGCGTGCGCTCCACGATGTGGGAGCCGTTCGGCGTCGGCGGCCTGTTCGTCGGCGGCGTCTGGCTGGCTTCCACCCGGCCGCGCGCCTTCACCCCGGAGCATCGCGTGTCGCTGCGTCCGATCGCCGCGCTGGTTGGCTCGGCCGTCGAGCACTCGCGCATCTGGCACGCCGCGCGGCGGCGCCAGAAGCGCCTCGACCACGTCGACAAGCTGCTCGGCACGCTGGCCGGATCGTTCGACTCCGGCGAGTTCATCGGACGCCTCTCCGAGGGCCTGCAGGAGATCCTGCCCCACGACCTGATGTGCGTCACCGAGCTCGACCTGGCCGCCGGGACCCTGCGCGTCAAGGCCTCGGCGGGCGAGTGCGACGTCCCGATCCCCGAGCGGCCGATCCCGCTCAGCCGCGACGAGCGCGAGCTGCGCGCCGACTTCGAGCTGGTCAACGACATCCCGGCCGAGATGAGCCCCGACACCGAGCGCGAGCGCATCATTCTGGCCACCGGCCTGCGCTCCTGGCTGCGGGTGCCGCTCTGGATGGCCGGCGAGGTCAAGGGCAGCTTCAGCTTCTTTCAAGCGCCAGCCGGCGGCCTACGACGCCGAGGACGCCGAGGTGGCGCGCCGTCTGGCCGAGCGGATCTCGCTCGCCTTTTCGCTGCGGCGGATCGCCGAGGCGGCGCAGATCGCCGCCGAGGCGCGCGAGCGCGCGGCGCGCCTGGAAGCCACGGTCGAGACGCTCAGCCGCGAGCTGGCGGCGCGCGGGCGGGGCAAGGTCGTCGGCGCCTCGGCCTCGTGGAAGGAGGTCCTGCGCCAGGTCGGCCGGGTCGCGCCGTCGGAGACCACCGTCCTCGTCACCGGCGAGTCCGGGACCGGCAAGGAGATCGTCGCCGACCTGATCCGCCGCGGCTCGCCGCGAGCGCGCAGGCCGTTCGTCGCGGTCAACTGCGCGGCGCTGCCCGAGCAGCTGCTCGAATCCGAGCTCTTCGGCCACGAGAAGGGGGCCTTCACCGGCGCGGTGACCGCCAAGATGGGACGCCTCGAGCAGGCCGCCGGGGGCACGCTCTTCCTCGACGAGATCGGCGAGATGAGCCCGCTGGTCCAGGCCAAGCTCCTGCGCGTCCTTCAGGAGCGGGAGTTCCAGCGCGTCGGGGGGACCCGGGTGATCCGCGCCGACGTACGGGTGCTGGCCGCCACCAACCGCGACTTGACGGAAGCGATCGCGCGCGGCGAGTTCCGCGAGGACCTCTACTACCGGCTGAACGTCTTCGAGATCTCGATCCCGCCCCTGCGCGAGCGGCGCGAGGACGTCCTGCCGCTGGCCGAGGCGTTCCTCGAGGAGCTGGGACCGACCATGGGGCGGCCCGCGGCCGGGATCTCGCGCGACGCCCGCGACTGGCTGCTCGCCTACTCCTGGCCGGGCAACGTGCGCGAGCTGCGCAACGCCATCGAGCGCGCGATCCTGTTCTGCGACGGCGGCCTGATCACCCGCGAGCACCTGCCGCCGCCGGTCGCGCGCCCGGCGGCCAACGGCAACGGCGCGGCGGCCACCGCCGCCGGACCCCTTCCCGCGGGCGGCGTCGATCTGCTGCAGGTCGAGCGCGACCTGGTCGAGCGGGCGCTGCGCGAGGCCAAGGGCAACAAGTCGAAGGCGGCGCGGCTGCTCGGCATCAGCCGGGCGCAGCTCTACTCGCGGCTGGACAAGCACGGCCTGTCCGCCTGAGCCTGCGCCGCGGCCGACCGGCCCTGGCCTCGGTCGGCCTCACTCGGTGCCGGAACGCCCCTGCCCCAGCGGCACCCGCCAGCCGGCGCTCAGGTGCTCGCGCCGGGCGCCGTAGTCGTTGTAGCTCCAGGAGACGTAGATCCGCTCGAGCCAGACCAGGCTCACCCGCGCCACCGCCGCACGGGCGGCCAGGTGCGACCGCAGGGGAGCGTAGGAGGCGTGGGTGAAGCGCTCGCCGGCGGTGAGCTCCACCGCCGTCCTCCGCGTCGGGCGCCAGCGGGCCTCGCCGGCCACGGTCGCGTGCGACTTGACGCCCGGGACGAGCTCGCCCTCGACGCGCGGTCCGAGCTCGAAGCGGCGGCCGACGGCGAAGCTCCGGCCGACCGTCACCGCGAGCCGCGGGTGATAGCTCGACTCGAGATATCGGAGATCGACCTCGTCGTCGCCGATCGCCCGGTGGACGGCGTTCTGCGCCCGCTGGCCGAACAGGCCGCGGCCGAGGTGCGCCACGCCGGCCTCGGCGTAGACGTTCCACGGCCGCGCCGCGGTCAGCCGCCGGCCCACGGAGAGGTAGGTCTCGTCGAAGCGCACGCCCGCGTGCCGGTCGGTGAAGGCGTTCTCCAGCAGCGAGAAGCCGGTGTCGTGGCGCTCGACGTCGAGCGCCACGCTGAAGGTGTAGAGGTCGTCGGAGGTCTGGTGGCTGCGCACCAGGTCGTCCTCCGTCGAGAAGCGAATGCCCAACGCGAAAGCGGAAGGCAGCGAAGCCGCCGCGAGCGCCAGCGCCGCGACGACGATTCGCCAGCCGTGGATCTTCGGAAACATCGTCGTGCGTCCTCCCGGCGATCGGCGGATTCCAATCCGCCTGCCAGTCCGGCCACCGCCGCGGGCGGCGCGCGAAACCCCTGATCGGACGACGCTTCCGGCCCGGCGGCGGGCGACCGGGCGGAGAGGCGACGGTTGCCGGATCCTCGACAGGTTGTCGAAAAGTCGACGACTGCTGACACCACGTCGTCAGGAGGCCCGGCTCAGGATCCGCCGCCATGGCTCTTCCAGAACCCTCTGCCCCCACGGACTTTGCATCGGATCCCGCCCGCCGCCGCGCGTCTGGCACGGGGCTTGAGATACCCCGCGCAACCGCGTTCCGGTGTTCCGCGTCTGGCTGCGGATCCGGCGGCGCGGATTCCGCAGGCGGCCACGAGGGCCGCGGAGCCACGAGGAGAGGAATGAGTCAGCGCAACGTCGAGGCGTTGATCGGCAAGCTGGTCACCGACGAGGGCTTCCGCCGCCGCTTCGGCGACCGGCCCGCCGAGGTGCTGCAGGAGCTGGTCACCTCGGGCTGGGAGCTCACCCCGGCGGAGCAGCGGGCTCTCACCTGCTGCAACCTCGGCGTCGTCGAACGCTGCTCGCGCGCCGTCGATCCCCGCCTGCTCAAGGTGGACCTGCACGAGGCCGCGGATACGAACCGAGAGGACACGAATCGACGGACCGGGGGTTCCACCTCCGCCGTCCTGGAGGAGACCCCGTCATGAAGAAGCGCATGATCCTGACCGTCGTCGCGATGGCGGTCTTCCTGACCCTGGTCGGGACCCTGAAGTTCTTTCAGATCCGGGCGGCGATCGCCCAGTACGCCTCGTTCCAGCCGCCGCCGGAGGCGGTGACGACGACCGTGGCGAAGTCCGAGACCTGGCCGTCGACGCTCGACGCCGTCGGCTCGGTGGTCGCGGTCCAGGGCGTCACGGTGAGCGCCGACCTGCCCGGCATCGTCGAGAAGATCGCTTTCGATTCCGGCACCCGGGTGCGCGCGGGTGACGTGCTGGTCCAGCTCGACGTCCGGCAGGAGCGCGCACAGCTCGCGGCCGCCGAGTCCGGGCGGCGGCTCGCGGAGATCAACCTCGCGCGCGCGGAACCGCTGCACGAGAAGGGCATCGTCTCGCAGGCGGATCTCGACAAGGACCGCGCCGAGCTGCAGCAGGCCAGCGCCCGCGAGTCGGAGATCCGCGCCGCGATCGAGCGCAAGACGATCCGCGCCCCGTTCTCCGGCACCCTGGGGATCCGGCAGGTGAACCTCGGCCAGTATCTCGACGCCGGCAGTCCCGTGGTCCCGCTGCAGACCCTCGACCCGATCTACGTCGACTTCTCGGTGCCGCAACAGGAGGTCGGACGGCTGCATCTGGGCGACCGGCTCGAGCTCGCCGCCGAGGGTCTGGCGGGCGAGGGCATCACCGGCCGGGTCACCGCGATCGACTCGGTCGCCGACGTCGCGACCCGCAACGTCCAGGTCCAGGCCACCTTCGACAACCCGCGCGCCGTGCTGCGCTCCGGGATGTTCGTCAACGTCCACGTCCTGGTCGGCAGCGGCCGGGCGATGGTCTCCCTGCCCGCGTCGTCGATCAAGTACGCCCCCTACGGCGACTCGGTCTTCGTCGTCGGCGATCTCGAGGGCAAGAACGGCCAGACCTACCGCGGCGTGAGCGAGAAGATCGTCAAGCTCGGCCCGTCGCGCGGCGACCAGGTGGCGGTCCTGTCCGGGCTCGAGGCCGGTCAGGAGGTCGTCACCTCGGGCGTCTTCAAGCTCCGGCCCGGCGCCGCCGTCCGGGTGGACAACTCGGTCCAGCCCTCCGGCAACCCCGCGCCCCGCCCCGAGGACAGCTGATGAAATTCACCGACCTGTTCATCCGCCGGCCGGTGCTGGCGATCGTCGTCAACCTCGTGATCCTGATCGCGGGACTGCAGGCGATCCGCTCGCTCAGCGTCCGCCAGTACCCGCGCAGCGACATCGCCGTGGTCCAGGTCACGACCGCCTACATCGGCGCCAACGCCGACCTCGTCCGCGGCTTCATCACGACGCCGCTCGAGCGGGTCATCGCCAGCGCCGACGGCATCGACTACCTCGAGTCCTCGAGCGCCCAGGGCCTGTCGACGATCACCGCGCACCTGAAGCTGAACTACGACACCAACGCGGCCCTGACCCAGATCCAGGCCAAGGTCGCCCAGGTGCGCAACGACCTGCCGCCCGAGTCGCAGGCCCCGGTCATCGAGCTCGAGACCGCCGACACCCAGTTCGCCGCGATGTACCTGGGCTTCTCGTCGAAGGAGATGGACCAGAACCAGATCACCGACTACTTGACCCGGGTCGTGCAGCCGAAGCTGTCGTCGATCTCGGGCGTCCAGCGCGCCGAGATCCTGGGCGACCGGACCTTCGCGATGCGCATCTGGCTCAAGCCGGACAAGATGGCGGCGCTCGGCATCGCGCCCTCGATGGTTCGGGACGCGCTGGCCAAGAACAACTACCTCTCGGCCCTCGGTCGCACCAAGGGGTCGATGGTCTCGGTCAACCTGATCGCCAACACCGACCTGAAGACCGCCGACGAGTTCCGCCGCCTCGTGGTCAAGGAGGACCACGGCCGGATCGTGCGCCTGGGCGAGATCGCCGACGTCGTGCTCGGCGCCGAGAACTACGATCAGGACGTCCGGTTCAACGGTCAGGACGCCACCTTCATGGGCATCTGGGTCCTGCCCACCGCCAACGTCCTCGACGTCGTCGCCAAGGTCCGCGAGGCGATGCCGGAGATCGAGGCGCAACTGCCGCCGGCGATGAAGGCGGGGATCCCCTACGATTCGACGCTCTACATCCGCAACGCGATCGACGAGGTGGTCCGCACCCTGTCCGAGACGTTGCTGATCGTGGTCGCGGTGATCTTCCTTTTCCTCGGATCGGTCCGGTCGCTGTTCATCCCGGTGGTCGCGATCCCCATCTCGCTCGTCGGCGCGGTGTTCCTGATGATGGCGGCCGGGTTCACGATCAACCTGCTGACGCTGCTCGCGATCGTGCTCTCGGTCGGCCTCGTCGTCGACGACGCCATCGTCGTGGTCGAGAACGTCGAACGCCATCTCCACGAGGGACTGCCGCCGGTGGGCGCCGCCGTCGCCGCCGCGCGCGAGCTGGTCGGACCGATCATCGCGATGACCATCACGCTGGCGGCCGTCTACACGCCGGTCGCGATCCAGGGCGGCCTGACCGGAGCGCTGTTCCGGGAGTTCGCCTTCACCCTGGCGGGAGCGGTCCTGGTCTCGGGAGTGGTGGCGTTGACGCTGTCGCCGATGATGGGCTCGCGGCTGCTGCGCTCCGGCGACACCGAGCGCGGCTTCGCCGGCATGATCAACCGGCACTTCGAGGTCGTCCGGCGACTCTACTCCCGCATGCTCGCCGGGACGCTCGCCAACCGGCCCGTGGTGCTGACGGTCTGGGCCTTCGTCGTGCTGCTGATCGTCCCCTTCTACCTGTTCTCGCAGAAGGAGCTGGCGCCGACCGAGGACCAGAGCGTCGTGTTCGGGATCATCCAGGCGGCGCCCAACTCCACCCTCGACCAGACGCGGCTGTTCACCGACCGGGTCGAGAAGGTCTACGAGTCGTTCCCGGAGACGAAGGCGACCTTCCAGATCGTCTCGCCGACCACCGGCTTCGGCGGCATGGTGACCAAGCCGTGGAAGGAGCGCGAGCGCAGCACGGCACAGCTCCAGGTTCAGGCCGGGGCGGAGCTGGGCAAGATCCCGGGCATCCGCGTCATCCCGCTGGTCCCGCCGGCGCTGCCCGGCGGCGGCAACTTCCCGGTCGACTTCGTGATCGCCTCGACCGCCGAGCCCGACCGGCTCCTGGACATCGCCAACCAGCTGGTGCAGAAGGCCTACGCCAGCGGCATGTTCATGTACGCCGACAGCGATCTGAAGTACGACCAGCCCCAGGCCGAGGTCGTCTTCGACCGCGACCTCGTCCGCTCGCAGGGGGTGGACCTCGCCGAGGCGGGGCGCGACCTCGCGACCATGCTCGGCGGCGACTACGTCAACCGCTTCAGCATCCAAGGCCGCAGCTACAAGGTCATCCCCCAGGTCCAGCGCGCCGACCGGCTGACTCCGGAACAGCTCGAGCAGATCTACGTCACCGGCCCGGGCGGTCGGCTGGTCCCGCTGTCCACCTTCGCGCACATCGAGACCTCGACCCAGCCGCGCGAGCTCAAGCGCTTCCAGCAGCTCAACGCGGTGCGCATCCAGGGCGTCGTCCCGCCGGGGGTCGCGCTCGACAAGGCGCTCGGGTTCCTCGAGCAGGAGGCCGCCAAGATCCTGCCGCCCGGCTTCACGGTCGACTACGCCGGGGAGTCGCGCCAGCTCCGGGTCGAGGGCAGCCGATTCCTGGGCACGTTCCTGCTCTCGGCGATCCTCATCTACTTGGTGCTGGCGGCCCAGTTCGAGAGCTTCCGCGATCCGTTCATCGTCCTCGCGGGCTCGGTGCCGCTGGCGCTGTCCGGCGCGCTGCTGTTCTCGTTCATGGGCCTGACGACGCTCAACGTCTACAGTCAGGTCGGACTGATCACCCTGGTCGGCCTGGTGGCCAAGAACGGCATCCTGATCGTGGACTTCGCCAACCGTCTGCAGGTGCAGGGGCGCGAGAAGCTGGCCGCGGTGCTCGAAGCCGCGGCGACCCGGCTGCGTCCGATCCTGATGACCACCGCGGCCACCGTCGTCGGCCACCTACCGCTGGTCTTCGCCACCGGCCCGGGCGCCGGCGCGCGCAACTCGATCGGGCTCATGCTGGTCACCGGCATGATCATCGGCACCGGCTTCACCCTCTTCGTCGTGCCGTCGATCTACCTGCTCGTCGCCCGCGACCGGCGTCCGGCCCGGGCCGAGGAGCCGGTGGCGAAGCTCCTCGAGGAGACGGTGCCGGACTTCGCGGAAGTGACCGCCTGAGGAGCGCGCGGCGCCCCGGGGGCTACTGCTTGGGAGCCTCCGGGGCCGCCGGCCGGCCGTAGGTCGCGGTGAAGGTGGCGCTGGCCAGGGAGTTGGCCCGGGTCATGAACCCCACCATCGCGGCGCTGGCGTCGTCGGGCACGCCCAAGTGATCGACCTTGAGCGCCCAGACGGTGAAGACGTAGTGGTGCGGCTCGTCGCCGGGCGGCGGGCAGGGTCCGCCGTAGCCGGCGGCGCCGAAGTCGGTCCGGCCCTGGCGGGCGCCGGCGGGAAGGTCGGCCTGACCGCTGCCCGCTCCCTGTGCGAGCCCGTGGGCGCCGCCGGGATGTCGTAGACCACCCAGTGCCACCAGCCCGAGCCGGTCGGGGCGTCGGGGTCGTAGACCGTGACGACGAAGCTCTTCGTCCCCTCGGGGGCGCCGCTCCAGGCGAGATCGGGCGAGACGTTGCCGCCCGAGCAGCCGAAGCCGTTGAACACCTGCGCCTCGCCCACGGAACCGCCCGAGGGCACGTCGTGGCTGGTCAGAGCGAAACCGCCCGCGGCGGCGGGCGTGGCCGCGGCGAAGGCGAGGGCCGCTGCGAGGAGTCCGAAGCCGAGTCTGGATCGCATCTCGAGTCCTCCCGGAGGAAAGCCCGATTCTAGTCCGGCTGTTCGGGAACGGCCGCGAGTTCGTCTCCGTGCTGGGTGGATCCTCGTCCCACACGGATCCCCCGCGAGCGAGGAGACCGCCATGCGACCCCCCACCGCCCAACAGCTGCGCGACGCGGCCCGGCGCTTCTCGGCCCGGGTGCCGGGCAGCTTCGGAATGGAGACCGCCGCCGCCGCGTCGGCCCCCGCCGCCGCGCCCGCTTTCGACCCGCGCCGCCGCCGGATGGCCGAGAAGCTGTCGCAGTCGCGGGCGCGCTCGATGGTGCTCGAGGCCGACTCGCGGGGGGGCCCGGCGGATCCGCAACAGACGCTCGCCCAGCTCGCCGACGAGCGGATCATCGGCCAGAGCGACATCGTCGGCATCGACTACCTCGAGCTGGCGATCGCGATCAGCCGCGCGGTGTGCCGGATCCGGATCGGCAGCGCCGCCGGGACCGGGTTCCTGGTCGGCTCCCGGGTGCTGATGACCAACCACCACGTTCTCCACTCCGGCGACGAGGCGCGCCAGGCCGAAGCCCAGTTCGACTACCAGGAGAACCGCTCCGGGGAGCTGTTGCCGGTCCGCCTGTTCCGCCTCGACCCGGACGCCTTCTTCCGGACCGACCCGGGTCTCGACTTCACCCTGGTCGCGACCGCCGAGACCTCGGCGCGCGGGGTGGCCGTGACCAGCTACCCCTGGGTCAAGCTCCTGGGCCAGCCGGGCAAGTCCGACGAGGGCTCGCCGCTCAACATCATCCAGCACCCGTTGGGCGGCCTGAAGCAGATCGCGCTGCGCCACAACGACATCATCCGGATCCCCGAGGGCAAGCCGGAGTTCCTCTACTACACCACCGACACCGAGCCGGGCTCCTCCGGCTCGCCCTGCTTCAACGACCAGTGGGAGCTGGTCGCGCTGCACCACTCGGGCGTCCCGCGGACGGTGGGCGGCCAGGTGCTGCGCCGCGACGGCCAGCCCTGGCGCGAGGGGATCGACGACCCGGCCTTGATCGACTGGATCGCCAACGAGGGCGCGCGGATCTCGGCGATCGTCGCGGCGCTGCGCGCCGAGGTGCTGACCGGCGCTCCGGCCGACCTGCTCGCCCGCCTGCTCGAGGACGATCCGCCGAACCCGATCGAGCTCGCCCGCCAGGACGCCGCCGCGGACTCGCCGGGCACCTCGACCTCGGTGTCGGTGGGCGCCGCGCGCCTCCCGGCCGGGCGCATCGGCGCCTCCGGGGCCAGCTTCGACGTCCCGCTGCGCATCAGCATCACGCTCGGCGACGCGCCCGCCGCGCACGTCGTCGTGGCGGCGGCCGGCGCCTCGGCCCCGGCCGCGGGTGCCCGCGCCGCTTCGACGGTGCGCGCGCCGGCCGAGGACGCCCTCGCGGCCGAGGCGGTGGTGATCGACCCCGACTGGAGCGACCGCAAGGGCTACGACCCGGACTTCCTGGGCACGTCGGTGCCGCTGCCGAAGCTCTCGGCGGCGATGAAGAAGATCACCGTCCAGGTCAGCCCCGAGTTCCGCCGCCCGGACGATCCCTACCGGCTCGACTACCACCACTACTCGCTGGCGATGAACTCGGACCGCTGCTTCGCCTGGTACTCGGCGGCCAACGTGGACGGCGACCACCGGTTCTCCTTCACCCGTGGCAAGGACAAGTGGTTCCTCGATCCCAGGATCGACACCGATTTCCAGTGCGGCGAGGAGCTCTACTCGACGGCCGACACCGACCGCGGCCACCTGACCCGCTACCTCGACGTCGCCTGGGGCGCCGACGAGGACGAGGCGAAGAGCGCCACTTTCGACAGCTTCCACTTCACCAACTGCTGCCTCGAGCTCTCCGGCTTCAACCAGGGCAAGAGCCGCTGGCAGGGGATCGAGCAGTACCTGCTCGAGAAGAAGGCGAGGAAGGAGAAGCGCCGGATCGTGGTGATCACGGGCCCGCTGTTCCAGGACTCCGACCCCTACTACCAGAACGACCAGATGGACTACGCGATCCCGGTGCCGCTCGAGTTCTGGAAGGTGTGCGCGATCGTGCGCGAGGACGGAACGCTCTCGGCGACCGGCTTCGTCCTCGGCCAGAAGGACATCCTCGCCCTGCCCGGCTTCGAGGAGGCCTTCGACGTCGCCGCCGCCCAGGTCACCGTGGCCGACCTCGAGCAGCGCACCGGCCTCGACTTCGGCCTCCTCGCCGACCACGACCACTTCGCCGAAGGCGGCGCCCCCGGCACCCTCGAGCTCGCCGTCCCCGGCGGCGGCAAGCGCAAGATGATCCCGCATCCGCGACTTCGCGGACATCGTCGTCTGACGGCGCCCGGCCGACCCCCCCGAATCAGTGCCGATCTTTGCGTTTGCGTGAGCGCTGAGCGCGGTCCGGTCCCGGACCGCAACCGCCGAGCTTGAAGTTCACCGTCAGATTCCAGTAGACGGCGACCGGCTCGCCCTCGAGCCGCGCGGGCTCGAACGTCCAGTGGCGCAGCGCTTCGAGGGCCGCGTAGACGAGCAGGGGATCGTCCTCCGTGCTGGCGCTGGGGTTCCGGGTCGTCCCGTCGGTGCCGACGACCGCCTGGATGACGATCAGCTCGGCGATCCCGGCGATCCTCTTGCCCGGTGGGTAGTCCGGCTGCGGTGCGGAGATCTTCTTCGGCGGCGTGATCTCGCCCAGAGGATCCGGGAGCTTCCTCTCCTTCTTCCACCGCGTCGCCGTCTGGTCCGCGGCCGGGCGTCCCAGGTCGGACGCGACCTCGCCATAGGAATCCAGGTCGAGCAGCGCCAGGCCCGGCTCGATCGCCAACGCCTCTTCCCAGTCCCAGTTCGCGTCCTCGGACTCGCCGAGGCCCGATTCGGCGAGCGCGCGGACGAAGATCGCCGAGCCCAGCATCAGCCGCGCCGCCTCGCCGCGCTTGACCAGCCGGACCATCTCGTCGATCGTCCCGTTCACCTGCTTGCGCGCGACCTCGAACTGCCGGGCCTCGACCGCCGCGAAGGCCGCCAGGATCTGCTCCTGCCAACCGGTCACGACCTCCGGCTGCCCGGGCTTGAGCGACGGCATCGGGAGCGGCGAGGCGGTCCCGTCCGCAGAGCTCGCCGGACTGGTGAGAAGCGGCACGATGCAGATCGAGCTCTCGGACTTCCGCGACATACCTCGCTCGCCGAGTTCGCCGACTACCACCTGCAGGAGCTCCTCACGATCGCGTCGGAGACCCACCTGCAAGTGTCGCGAAGCCAGATGGACCTGCCGGGAGGTACACCGCTCGGCGTCTCCTTCGTGGCCCAGTGGCTCGACGATCCCAGCAAGCGGGACGACCCGAACCGCTGACTACATCCTCGGTCGACGAGGGCTTCAGGCGCCGCCAGGAGAAGGACGGTGGACCGCCGGTGCTCTCGATCACCGCTTATCGGGTTCACCTGTCCATACTCGGGGCGTACGTTCGCCTATCGGGCCTACGTGCTCTGGACCGACGAAGGGTCCGATGGCAGAGCCTCGCTGATCGTCAACGACCACGTCGTCGATTGGGTTTCGTACACCGTGTCCGAGACAGTCCCGATCTATCCGGAAGACGTGCTGCAGGCGAATGATGGACGAGACGCTCAAGAAGATGGTCGGACGACGCCGATCGGAAGAACTCCGACCTGCGCGACTCCGGGCAGTGCGTCCACGAGGACCGCCAGTACTACTACCCGGCAGTCACACTGACTGGCGACGAGGGACACGCCACCGGAAACCACCGGACCTACGCCGCCCTCCACTACCAGTGCTCCTGCAACACCTCCTGCACGTCGCAGGTCTTTCCCAACTGGAGCGCGCGGGATTGTGCCGACGTCGGCGCCATCCACGGCGTGGGACTGGACCACTTTCGAAGCGTGGCGCAACAAATCCAGTCCGACATACACCCCGATGCCTTCGACCGGGGAGCCCACGGCTATGCGGTCTCCGGTTGTTTCATTCAGGAGTGCGTATTCACGGGGTGCAGTACTCGTCTGACGATCGCCACCGTCACCGGTGACTTTGGCCTGTCCCTCTCCGCGTCCGGCCCGAATCAGGTCTGGCAGGGGGTGATCCCGTTCAACGCCGAGTGCGGAACGTGCGACCAGGCGCAACCCTTTCCGATCCATCCGGGCGCCGATGGACGAGGCCCGTTCGACCGCACGGTCGAGGACATGCACGAGGGCGGAGGTGGCGACTCCAACGGTCCCTGCGCCTTCTTCTGCTTCCCGCGTTTCACCCAGGATCCCACGGCGTGCCGCCCCAGTCCGCCCCCCTGCCAGGTCGAGCACTGCGAGCTGGACTGCCCGCTCTGAAACCGGGCCGGAGTGCCTAGGCGAACGCCAGAAACAGCAGGGTCTTCTGCTCCAGGGCGTGGGCCTTGGCGGAGCCGGTGGCGGGGGAGGCCGAGGCGCTTCGCTTGACGGCGCGAACGGCCTTGCCCTTGGCGATGCGGTGGAGGTGCGGGTCGACGTAGGTGAAGGCGCCCATGTTGGCGGGCTCCTCCTGGACCCAGATCACCTCGCGCGGCGCCAGACGCTCGAGCTCGGCGGCGAGCTCGGACTCGGGGAACGGGTACATCTGCTCGAGGCCGACCACCGCGACGTCGTCGGCCTTGCGTCGCACGCGCTCGGCACGCAGCTCGTGGAGGATCTTGCCCGTGCCGAGCAGCACCCGGCGGGCGCCGGTGCGCTCGCGGTCGGGGAGCACCGGCTCGAAGCGGGCCTTCTCGAAGCGCTCGAGCGGCGAGGCGGCGGCCGGGTGGCGCAGCATCGACTTCGGCGTGAACACGATCAGCGGCTTCCTCCAGCGGCGTAGCGCCTGGCGGCGCAGCAGGTGGAAGTACTGCGCCGCGGTCGAGGGCTGCGCGACCTGGAGGTTGTCCTCCGCGGCGAGCTGCAAATAGCGCTCGATGCGCGCCGAGGAGTGCTCCGGGCCCTGCCCCTCGTAGCCGTGGGGGAGCAGCAGGACGATCCCCGAGAGCAGATTCCACTTGTCCTCGCCGGCGGCCAGGAACTGGTCGATCATCACCTGCGCGCCGTTGGCGAAATCGCCGAACTGCGCCTCCCAGACCACCAGGGCCTCTGGGAAGTCGCGCGAGAAGCCGTACTCGAAGCCCAGCGCCGCGGCTTCGGAGAGCATCGTGTCGTAGGCCTCGAAGAAGGCGCCGTCCTTCGCCGCGGCGGCGAGCGGCAGCCACTCGCGCTCGTTCTCGACGTCCACCAGGACCGCGTGGCGGTGGTTGAACGTGCCGCGCCGGGAGTCCTGGCCGGCGAGGCGGACCGGGACCCCGGCCGCGACCAGCGAGGCGAAAGCCAGCGCCTCGGCCGTGCCGAAGTCGACCGCCTTCTCGCCCCCAGCCATCCGGCGTCGCTCCTCGAGGAGCTTCGCCACCTTGGGGTGGACGTGGAAGTCCTCCGGGGTCGCCGTGATCGCGGCGCCGAGGCGCGCGATCTCGGCCGGCGCCAGTCCGGTCTCGACCTCGAGCCCGGGATCGTAGGCGCCGCCGTGGAAGTCGCTCCAGTACGCCGGGAGCTGGCGCAGCACCGGGGACTTCGTCATCTCGCGCGCGGCGGCATGCGCCGAGGAGAGCCCCTCGCGTACCTCGCCGGCCTGCTTCTCGGCGCGCTCGACGCCCAGCCCGCTGCGCTCGGCGTAACTCTTCCACAGCGGCTGGAGCTGGTGGATCCGGCGGTAGAGGAGCGGCTGGGTGACCGTCGGGTCGTCCACTTCGCTGTGGCCGTAGCGCCGGTAACCGATCAGGTCCACCACCACGTCGCTGGCGAACTCGGTGCGGTAGTCGATCGCGATCGCCGCGGCGCGCACCACGGCGTCCGGGTCCTCGCCGTTGACGTGGAGGATGGGGACCGGTAGCCGCTTGGCGACGTCGGACGCGTAGCGGGTCGAGCTGTAGGCCGCGGGCGGGGTCGTGAAGCCGATCAGGTTGTTCGCCACGACGTGGACGGAGCCGCCGATCGAGTAGCCGTGGAGCGTCTCGAAGTTGAGCGCCTCCGCGGCGACCCCCTGGCCGGCGAACGCCGAGTCGCCGTGGATCAGCACCGGCAGCACACGGCGGCCGGTCACGTCGCCGGCACGGATCAGCTTGGCCCGTACCCGCCCCATCGCCACCGGAACCACCGCCTCGAGATGGCTCGGGTTCGAGTTGAGGTGGATCTTGAGCTCGCGTCCGGCAGCGCTCTGGTAGACGCCGGTGGCGCCGAGGTGGTACTTGACGTCGCCGCCGCCGAGGACGCTCCTCGGATCGATCTCCTCGAAGCCGGCGAAGATCTCGACCGGCGTGCGCCCGACCACCCAGGCCATGACGTTCAACCGCCCGCGGTGGCTCATCGCCAGCATCGCCTGCTCGGCGCCGGCCCCGGCGGCGCCGTCGAGCATCCGGGTGAGCAGCGGGATCAGGGCGGTCAGACCCTCGAGCGAGAAGCGTTTGTAGCCGGTGTAGCGGGCGTGGATCGCCTGCTCGAAGACCTCGGCGCGGACCAGCTCGCCGAGCACCCGCTCCTGATCGACGGCGGGCGGATCCGCCTCCATGCGCGCCGCGATCCACTCCCGGCGCTCCGGCTGCGGGACGTGCATGAACTCGGCCGCCAGCGAGCCGCAGTACCAGCGGCGCGCCCGCTCCGCCGCCTCGCCGTCGAGCGCCAGCTCGGGCGGGCTCTCGGGGCGCAGCCGGCCCAGCGGATCGAGCGCGGCGGCCAGGTGCCCCCAGCGCCGGAAGGCGTCCAGGACGGCGGCAGCGGGCATCGGCGGGCTGGTGGTGGTCGACTGGGGCAAGGGCGCTCTCCCGGGGCGGCGAGTCTATCGCCGCGGCACCGGCGGCGCCCCGGCGACCCCTCTAGAATGCTGCGTCATGCGCCGTCCCGAACTGTCCCCGAAGCCCTCCCTCGCGCGCCTCGCGCCCGCGGCCCTGCTCGTCCCGACGCTCCTGCTCGCGGCGGTTTCCGCGCCGCCGCTGGCCGCCACCGAAGCCCACGTCCTGCCCTCCGCCCTCGAGCCGGCCGCGACCGGCGGCGCGGCGGCGGTCGACCGCGCCCTGGCCAAGCTGTCCCAGAACCGCCGCCTGCTGGTGATCGGAGCCCACCCGGACGACGAAGACACCTCGATGCTCGCCCTGGTCGCGCGCGAGGAGGGGGGCGAGGCCGCTTACCTGTCGCTGTCCCGCGGCGACGGGGGGCAGAACCTGATCGGTCCCGAGCTCGGCATCGGCCTGGGCGTCATCCGCAGCCACGAGCTGCTCGCCGCGCGGCGGGTGGACGGCGCGCGCCAGTATTTCGGCCAGGCCTTCGACTTCGGCTACACGCGCTCGCTCGCCGAGACCCTGCGGCTCTGGCCCGAGCCGGTCCTGCTCGAGGACGCGGTGCGGGTGATCCGGCGCTTCCGGCCGCAGGTCGTGCTCTCGATCTTCGGCGACGACGGCAGCGGCGGGCACGGCCAGCACCAGGCCGCGGGCCACGTCGCCTACCGGGCCTGGGACGCCGCCGGAGATCCCGCGGCGCTGCCCCGGCTCGCCGCCGAGGGGCTGGTCCCGTGGCGCCCGCTGGCGCTCTACCGCGCCGCCTGGTTCGCACCGGAGCGCGCCACCACCCACACCCCGCTGGGCGGCATCGATCCCTGGAGCGGCCTGTCGATCGCCCAGCTCGCGCGTCTGTCGCGCAGCCAGCACCGCTCTCAGGACATGGGCCGGGTGCTCGAGCTGGGCGGCGGCGACGCCCGGGCGACCTGGGTGCGCGGCGTCGGCCAGGGCGGCGACGACCTGTTCTCGGGCGTCGACACGTCGCTCGCCTCGATCGCCGCCACCGTGCCCGACGGCGCGCTGCGCGCACGCGTCGCCGCCGACCTCGCCCGCGCCGGGGCGGCTGCGACCGCCGCCCGTGCCGTCTTCGTCCCCGACGACCTCGCGCCGGCCGCCCGGGCGCTCGAGTCGATCTCGCGCGACCTGGACGCCGCGGCCGCGGACCTCGCCGGCTGTGCCGCCCCGGGCTGCGTCGCCGCGGCCGGACTGGTGGCCGAGAAGCGCACGGTGGCCGCCGAGGGGCTCGCCGCGGCGCTCGACCTCGATCTCGACGCCACGGTCGATCGCGAGACGCTGGTCCCGGGGGAGACGGCCCGGCTGACGGTGTCCGTCTGGAACGCGGGAGCGACCCCGATCGAGGTGTCGAAGCTCGCGGTCGCCACTACGTTCGGCGACGTCCCGCAGCCCGACGGCCTGCCGCGGACGGTGGCCCCGGGCGAGCTCGCCAGCTTCGAGCTCGACCTGGCCGTGCCCGCCGGCGCCCGGCCGACCTTCCCCGACTACCTGGCACGGCCGCTCGTCGGCGACCTCTACGACTGGACCGGGCTGCCCGCTGCCGAGCGCGGCGAGCCGTTCGGCCCCGCCGCGGTGCGGGTCCGGATCGGCTTCGCGGCCGCCGGCGCCGCGGTCGAGCTCGGCCGCGACGCGGTCTACCGCTACGGCGATCCGGCGCGCGGCGAGATCCGGCGCCCGCTGCGCGTGGTGCCGCGCCTGGACGTCGCCGTCGCGCCCGACCTCGTCGTCGTCCCGCTCGACCGCGGCGAGATGCCCGAGATCACGGTCACTCTGCGCTCCAACGCCGCCGCGCCGCTCGCCGGCGGAGTGCGCCTGGAGCTCGCCTGCGCCGGCGCCTCGAACGATCTCGGGAGGTTCTCGCTCGCCGCCGCGCCCGCCACGGCGACGCTCACGAAGCGCCTGCCGAAGTGCGCGCGCGCGGGCCGCGACACCGCGCGGGTCGTCGCCCGGCTCGACGACGGCGAGGAGTTCGCCGCCGCCTACCCGCTGATCGAGCACCCGCACATCCCGCCGACGCCGCTGCCGCAGCCGGCCGCGGTCACGGTCGTGCGCGCCGACCTCGAGCTGCCGCACCTCGGGCGCATCGCCTACGTCCCGGGCGCCGCCGACCGGGTGCCCGGATTCCTCGAGGCGCTCGGCCTGCCGGTCGAGGAGCTGAACGGCAAGGCCCTGGCGGCGACCGACCTGACGCGCTTCGACGTCGTGGTCGTCGGCAGCCGGGCCTACGAGGCGGATCCGGGCCTGGCCGACGTCAACTCCGCGCTGCTCGACTGGGTGCGCGCCGGCGGCACGATGATCGTCCAGTACCAGCAGTATCCGTTCATCGAAGGACACTTCGCGCCGCTGCCGCTCGCGATCGCGCGGCCGCACGACCGGATCACCGACGAGACCGCGCCGGTGACGATCCTCGCCCCCGACGACCCGGTCTTCACCACGCCCAACCGGATCGGGCCCGACGACTGGCAGGGTTGGGTGCAGGAGCGCTCGCTCTACATGGCCCACACCTGGGACCCCGGCTACCGGCCGCTGCTGGAGATGAAAGACCCCGACCAGCCGCCGCAGCGCGGCGGTTTGCTCGTGGCGCAGGTCGGACGCGGCACCTACGTCTACACCGGCCTCGCCTTCTTCCGGCAGATCCCCGCCGGCGTCCCGGGCGCCTACCGGCTGTTCGCCAACCTGCTCGCGCTGGGCCGGACCGGGCGATGAGCGCAGCGCGCGGCGCCTTCGCGGGCGCTTCGAGGGCGCTGGTCGCGGCGCTCCTCGCGACCGGGGCGCTCGCCGCCTGCCGCGGCGACGGCCGCACACCCCTGACCATCTACTCGCCGCACGGCAGCGACCTGCTCGACCTCTACGAACAGGCGTTCGAGAAGACCCACCCGTCGATCGACCTGCGCTACCTCGACATGGGTTCGCAGGAGGTCTTGGACCGGGTCCGCTCGGAACGCGCCAACCCCCAGGCCGACGTCTGGTTCGGCGGGCCGGCGACGATCTTCGCGCGCGCCGCCGACGACGGCCTGCTCGCGCCCTACCGGCCGGAGTGGGCCGACGCGGTGCCGCCGGCCAGCCGGGCGCCGGGAGATCTCTACTTCGGCACCTTCCGCACCATCCCGGTGCTGGTCTGGAACTCCAAGCGGGTCTCGGCCGCCGACGCGCCGAAGGACTGGGAGGACCTGCTGGCGCCGCGCTTCGCGGGTCGGATCCTGATCCGCGATCCCATGGCCTCGGGACTGATGCGCACCTTCTTCGCCTACGAGCTGGCGCGCTCGGTGGCCGCCACCGGCTCGCCCGACGCCGGCTACGCCTGGCTCGGCCGGCTCGACGCCGCGACCAAGGAGTACGTCGCCAACCCGGCGCTGCTGTTCGAGAAGCTGACCCGGGGCGAGGGCGACGTCACCGTCTGGGAGCTGACCGACGTGCTGCTCCACCACCAGAGCGGCGAGCCGATCGGCTACGGCTTCGCCCGCTCCGGCACGCCGGTGATCGACGACTCGATCGCGCTGGTCGCCGGCGCCCCGCACCGGGCGGCGGCGGTCGCCTTCCTCGACTGGGCGGGGAGCGCCGATGCCCAGCGCCTCGCCGCCGAACGCGCCTTCCGGCTGCCGGCGCGCACCGACCTGCCGGCCGCGAGCCTCCCGGCGTGGGCGCGCGACGTCCTCGCCCGTCTGGTGGTCGGCGACTACGATCGGCAGCTCGCCGCCGAGCGCAGCCAGGCCTGGATGTCGCGCTGGGACTCCGAGGTCCGGGGCCGCGGCGTGGCGCAGGCGCCGGACGGCGGAGCGCCGCGGTGACCGAGGCGCCGAAGCCGCTCGCGATCACGGGCCTCGCCAAGCGCTTCGGCGCGACGCCGGTGCTCGAGGAGATCACGCTCGAGTGCGCGCCGGGCGAGATCCTCGCCCTGCTCGGGCCCTCGGGCAGCGGCAAGACGACGCTGCTGCGCCTGGTCGCCGGCTTCGAGCGCCCGGAGCGCGGCGAGATCCGCCTGGGCGGGGAGCGGATCGAGGCGTTGCCGCCGGAGCGCCGCGGCATCGGCATGGTCTTCCAGCACTACGCCCTCTTCCCGCACCGCACCGTCGCCGGCAACGTCGCCTTCGGCCTCGAGGCGCGCCGGTTGCCGCGCGCCGAGATCGCCGCGCGCGTCGAGCGCGCTCTGGCCCGGGTGGACCTCGCCGGGCTCGGCGAGCGCCGGGTCTCCGAGATCTCCGGCGGCCAGCAGCAGCGCGTCGCGCTGGCCCGCGCCCTGGCGCCCGAGCCGCGGGTGCTGCTGCTCGACGAGCCGCTGTCGAACCTCGATCCGGCGCTGCGCGAGCGCACCCGCCGCGAGCTCGCCGGGGTGCTGCGCGGCCTCGGCGTCACCACCCTGCTGGTCACCCACGAGCAGGAGGAGGCGTTCGAGCTCGGCACCCGGATCGCGCTGCTCCACCGCGGCCGGCTCGACCAGGTCGGCACCCCCGAGCAGCTCTACCGCGCGCCCGCCACCCGCTTCGCCGCCGGCTTCGTCGGCCGCGCCAGCTTCGTTCCGGTCGAGGTCCGGGCGCGCACCGGCGCGACCCTGCGCGTGCGCGGCGAGGCCCTGCCGGGGGGCGAGGCCGACGCCCACGCGGTCGATCCGATCGAGCCCGGCGAGCGCTGCGAGGCGATGCTGCGGCCCGAGGATCTCGAGCTGGCCGAGCCCGGCGCCGACGGCGTCCTGGCCGGCGAGGTGAGCACGGTGCGCTTCGGCGGCGCCCACTCCTGGGTCACGGTGCGCGCGCCGGCCGGCGTCGAGCTCGAGGTGCTGACCGCCCGTGCGCTGCCGGCGCCCGGCGCGACGGTCGGCGTGCGCCGCCGGCCGGGCTCCCGCCCGCTCCTGTTCCGTCCGGAGCCGGCATGAAGCCGCGCCGCGCGTTCGACGCGCTCGTCGTGTTCCTGCTCGCCTGGCTGGTCGGCTGGCCGCTGGTCATCACCTTCGCCGCCGCGCTCGACTCCCGCGCCGGATTCGGCGCGGCGTTCGTCGCCTTCGTCGCGCGTCGCAACGAGTGGCTGGCGCTCGGACACAGCCTCTGGATCGCCACCGCGACCGTCGCGCTCGCGGCGGCGGTCGGGGTGCCGCTCGGCTTCCTGTTCGCGCGCGCCGAGTTCCCCGGCCGGCGCGCCCTCGGCGACCTGGTCGCCCTGCCCGTCGCGCTGCCACCGCTGGTCGGCGTCATCGCCTTCCTCTATCTCTGGGGCGAGACCGGGCTCGGCACCCGGCTGGTGATGCAGCTGGCCGGTCTCGGCCACGCGCCGTGGCGCCTGTCCGGCGCCGGCGCGATCCTGGTCGTCCACGCCTACTCGATGTACGTCTACTTCTACCTGTTCGTGCGCGCGGCGCTGGCGCGCTTCGACGGCTCGCTGCTCGAGGCCGCCGCCTCGCTCGGCGCCGGCCCGCTGCGCCGCTTCCTCCGGGTCACCCTGCCGGCGCTGCGCCCGGCGCTGGGCGGCGCCGCCGTGCTCACCTTCCTGGCCGCCCTGGGGTCGTTCTCTGCGCCGTACATCTTCGGCGGCTCCTACCGCGTCATGCCGACCCAGATCCTGGCCTCCAAGCAGAACGGCGACACCGATCTCGCCGAGGTCGAAACCGTGGTGCTGACGCTGGTCGCGATCATCGGCTTCCTGGTCGCGCGCCGGCTGGAAGGGCGCGGCGCCGCCTCCCGGCAGCGCGGCGCGCCCCCCGCCCGCCGTGCCGCGCGCTCGCGCACGCTGCGCCTCGGCCTCGCCGTAGCGGGCTGGGGCCTCGCCTTCCTGCTGCTCGCGCCCCACCTGACGCTGGCGCTGCTCTCGCTGGTGCCGCGCGCGACCTGGACGACCGAAGCGTTGCCGCCGGTTCTCTCGCTCGCCAACTACCGCCAGGTCCTGTCCTCGGCCGCCGCGCTGCGGCCGATCGCCAACTCGCTCTGGATGGCCGGCGCGGCGACCGCCGCGGCGATCGTCCTCGGCTTCGCCGGCGCCCGCGCCGGGCGGCGCGGCGGCCGGCTCGGGCGCGCCGCCGAGCTCGCGCTGGCTCTGCCGTGGGCGGTTCCCGCCACGGCTTTCGCCGTCGCCCTGGCGACGACGATGAGCGTGGACCGGCCGTGGCAGGGGCGATTCCTCCTGGTCGGAACCCTGGCCATCCTGCCGATCGCCTACCTGGCCCGCAGCCTGCCGCTGACCGGCCGCGCGGCGCAGTCCGGGCTGGCGCAGCTCGACTCCGGGCTCGAAGAGGCCGCCGCGTCGCTCGGCGCCGGAAAACTCCGCACGCTGTGGCACGTAACGATCCCGGTGGTCCGACCCGCTCTGGCCGCCGGCGCCATGCTGGCCTTCTTGACCGCGTTCGGGGACTTCGTCCTCTCGATCGTGCTCTACACCTTCGACACGCGGCCGATCGCGGTCGAGATCCTGTCCAGCCTCAGGCTCCAGGAGACCGGCGTGGCCGCGGTCTACGGCGTCCTGTTGACGGCGCTCTCGGCCGCGGTCTTCCTCCTCTTCGGCCGCGAGGCAGAGACGGCGTGACCGCCGCTCCGGTCACCCTCGGGCGCCTCTGGGCGCTCATGCTCACCGTCTTCGTCGACATGGTCGGCTTCCTGATGGTCGTGCCGGTGCTGCCGATCTACGCCAAGAATCTCGGTGCCTCGGCGTTCCAGGTCGGCTTGATGGTGTCGGTCTACGCCGTCGCCCAGCTCGCCACCGCGCCGCTCTGGGGCAAGCTCTCCGACCGGCGCGGGCGGCGGCCGATGCTGATGCTCGGCATCTCGATCGCATTCGTCGCCTATCTGGTCTTCGCCCTGGCGTGCTCGGAGTGGGCGGCGGCACGGGTCTCCTCGTCGGTCCTGATCGGCCTGCTCTACGTCTCGCGGCTGGTCCAGGGCGCGGGCGGCGCGACGACCGGCGTCGTCCAGGCCTACGTCGGCGACGCCATCGTCGCCGAGGAACGCGCCAAGGCATTGGGCTGGATCTCGGCGGCGACCTCGGCGGGGGTGATGCTCGGACCGGCGCTGGGCTCGCTCGCCGCTGTCGTGGGACCGGCCGCCCCCGGCCTGGTGGCGGCCGCGCTCTGCCTGGTCAACCTCGGATTCGTCCGCCGCCATCTTCCCGAGTCGTCCTCCGCCGAGTCGCGCGCCCGCGCCGTCACCGATCCCGGCGACTCGCTGCGACGGCGCATGGCGCAGGTGCTCGCCCACCCGCGCCGGCCGGTCGAGCGGCTGATCTGGATCTACGGGGTCGCCATGATGGCCTTCATGGCGATGAACGCCATGCTCGCGCTCTTCCTCCAGGCGCGCTTCGGCATGACCGCCAAGACGATCGGCTACGTCTACACGTTCGTCGGCACGATCTCCCTGGTCATGCGCAGCGTCCTGCTCGGCCCGGCCGTGCGCCGCTTCGGCGAGCGGGGCGTGCTGCGCCTGGGACTGGCCAGCCTCGCCGCCGGTTTCGCGCTCCAGCCGCTGGCGCCGACGCTGGCCCAGTTCTTCGTCGTCATCTCGCTGATCCCGATCGGCACCGCGTTGCTCTTCCCGGCCACGAGCTCGCTCGTCTCGCGTTACGCCGAGCGCCACGAGCTGGGCGCGACCATGGGCGTCCAGCAGGCGTACGGCGGAGTCGCCCGCCTGGTCGGTCCGATCTGGGCCGGCGCCGCCTTCGAGGCCTGGGGGCCGGGCGCTCCGTTCTGGATCTCCTCCGCCCTCGCGGCGGCGACGCTGATCTTCGCCCTCGGGCTCGAGGCCCCGCCACGCGGTCGCGCCTTGGCTCCCGAGCCCGCCCCGGCAGGCGAAGGCTCCTGAGCCGACGCGCGATACGATTCCGCGGGCGTCCGGCGCACGCCTCGAGACGTCCGCGCCCCTCGGCGACCCCCCAGGAGACGGTATGACCCGCACCCGACTGCCCCTGCTCGCCCTGATCGTGCTCGTGCTGACCGTGCCGCTCGCCGGCGCCGCGCGCGCCGACGAGGGCATGTGGCCGCTCAACGCCTTCCCCTTCGCCGCTTTCGAGAAGAGCTACGGCTTCCGGCCCAGCCAGGGGCTGCTCGACCACCTGCGGCTGAGCGCCGTGCGCTTCAACAACGGTGGCAGCGCTTCGTTCGTCTCGGGCGACGGCCTGGTGATCACGAATCACCACGTCGCCTCGGAGTGCATCCAGCAGCTTTCGAGCGCCGCGCACGACTACCTGAAGGAGGGTTTCGTCGCGGCCGCCCGCGCCGACGAGAGGGCCTGCCCCGACCTCGAGCTCAACGTCCTGGTCGGTATCGACCGCGTGACCGACCGCGTGCGCGGCGCCGAGACGGCCGACGCCGGCCCCGCCGCGGCCGCAGCCGCTCGCCGCGCCGAGATGGCGGCGATCGAGAAGGAGTGCCACGACTCGACGGGCCTGCGCTGCGACGTCGTCACGCTCTACTCCGGCGGCGAGTACGACCTCTACCGCTACCGCAAGTACACCGACGTCCGCCTCGCCTTCGCGCCGGAGGCGCAGATGGCGCAGTTCGGCGGCGACGACGACAACTTCGAGTACCCGCGCTACGCCGTCGACATCGCGCTGTTCCGGGTCTACGAGCACGGCGAGCCGCTCCACCCCATCCACTACCTGCGCTTCGACCCCGACGGCGTCACCGACGGCGAGCTGACCTTCCTGATCGGCAACCCCGGCTCGACCGGGAGGCACTCGACCGTGGCCCAGCTCGAGTGGCTGCGGGACGGCCAGTATCCGCTCTACCTCGAGTACCTCAACGCGCGGCGCACCGGGCTCTACGAGTACTCGGCGCGCGGTCCGGAGCCGACGCGGATCGCCAAGGACGAGATCGACTCGGTCGAGAACTCGATCAAGGCCATCTCCGGCTACGTCTCGGGCCTGCTCGACCCGAAGCTGATCGCGAGCGCGCGCGAGGACGAACAGGCGCTCGCCGCGGCGGTGGCGGCGGACCCGACCCTCGCCGCCCAGGTCGGTGACCCCTGGTCCGAGACCGCGCAGGCGATCGCCGCCTACCGTTCGATCTTCCCGCGCTGGCTGGCGGTCGAGACCGCCCTCGCGCGCTCGAGCCGGCTCGCCGACGACGCCCGGATGCTGATCCGCCTCGGCGTCGAGCGCGAGAAGCCGAACGGGGAGCGGCTGCGCGAGTACCGCGACACCCACCTGCCGGTGATCGAGCAAGCGCTCGCCTCGACCGCTCCGATCTACCCGGACTTCGAGGCCTTCGAGCTGGGTCGGGCGCTGCGCCGGGTGGCGAGCCAGCTCGGTCCGGTGCACCCGGTCGTCCGCGCGCTGCTCGGGGATTCGACCCCCGAGCAGGTGGCGGCCGCCGCGGTCGCCGGCACCCGCCTGGGCGATCCGTCGGTGCGCAAGGCGCTCGCCGACGGCGGCCGCGCCGCCGTCGGGGCCTCCGACGATCCGATGATCCTCCTGATGGCCAAGCTCGAGCCCTTGGCGCTCGAGCTGCACGACCGCTGGGACCGCGAGGTCGACGGCGTCGAGAAGTCAGCGGGGGCGCGCATCGCGAAGGCGTACTTCGCCGTCCACGGGCGCGACGTCTATCCCGACGCCACCTTCACCCTCCGGATCACCTTCGGCCGCGTCGAGGGCTACGAGGACCAGGGTCGGAAGCTGCCCTTCGCCACCCGCTTCGGCGGCTGGTTCGAGCGCGCGCGGCAGCACGGCGGCGCGCCGCCCTTCGACCTGCCTCCCGCCCTGGCGGCGGCGCGCGACAGCATCGACCCCGACACGCCGGTCGACTTCGTCGCCACCCACGACATCATCGGTGGCAACTCGGGCAGCCCGGTGGTCGACCGGCAGGGGCGTTTCGTCGGCATCGTCTTCGACGGCAACCTCTACATGCTGCCCAACCGGTTCCGCTACTCGGACGAGCTGTCGCGCGCGATCTCCGTCGACTCTCCCGCCATCGTCACGACCCTGACCCGGATCTACCCGGCCGCCAAGCGCTACGCCGACGAGCTCCTGACCGGCCACGCCCCGCGCTGACGCCGGCCCGCAGTCCGGAAAAGCGAAGGGCCGGGTCGCGGACGACCCGGCCCTTCGGAACCTTCGATTGGTTGCGGGGGGGGGATTTGAACCCCCGACCTTTGGGTTATGAGCCCAACGAGCTACCAGACTGCTCCACCCCGCGTCGGAGCCCGGCGGCAGCGCCGCCGGGGCTGGGAATCCTCCCACATCGGCGAGGACGAGTCAAAGACGCTCGGGCGCGTCCGCTACCACCCGGCGGCCCGCTTGAGCCAGGCGAGCGCCCAGGCGTGGCCGAGCGCGATCGGCGGCACCGCCAGGGCGAGCGCCGCGGCGCGGCTCCACCTCCCCCGGTACCGGCCCAGCAGCCAGCCGCCGGCGACCAGCGCCAGGACGGCGAACGTCGGGTAGCCGACCAGGGCGATCCCGGGAACGCCGAGAAAGGTGGCCGTTCCCGGCTCCCAGCGCGCCAGATCGACCAGCGCCAGGAACGGCTCGAAGAAGCCCGCCAACGCGACCATGAAGAGGGCCTCGACGGCGAGCTCGCCGGGGCGCGGAGGGGCCGCGGCGCGGACCGGCCGGCCCAGGATCGCTTCCGCCGCGGCCATCGCGGCGAGAATCGAGAACGCCCAGATCACGGTGGCGACGAGCGGCGCGCGCCCGAGCTCGAAGGTGACCGCCGCGAAGCCGTAGAGCAGACGGCGCAGCGCGACGAAGTTCTCGCGCACCACGCCGAGCGCGCACAGGAAGCCGAGCAGCCAGGCGCCGTCGCGGCCCCAGCGCCGGGCCGCCCAGACGCCCGTGGCGAGGAACGCCGCCAGCGTCGCCAGCTCGAGGAAGAGGTGCAGACCCCTCACGCCGGACGACGACCCCGGCGCCGGTTGCGGACGAGGGCGACCGTGAGCAGCACCGCCAGCGGCAGCTTGGGCAGCCAGAGCCAGCGGTCGTAGAGCGCGACCTCGAGGACGCTGGCGATGCCGAGCATGGCCGCGACGAGCAGGAGCGGGAAACCCGCCCACGATCCGACCCGGTTCCCCGTCGCGTCCATCGTCCGGGTCCTATAATCCCACCTCCCGCGCGCGCGGCGCTTCGCGCCCGCCCCGGGCCGCACCGCTGCGACGGAGGTCCAAGATGGCGAGTCCGGGGTCGCTGACGAGGAGAGTCCTGTTCTGGCTGGTGCCGTCCGCGCTCCTGCTCCCGGCCGTCGCCGCGGCGGCGAGCCCGACCGCCGGCCCGACGGTCTTCGGCGTCTCGCTCGACTTCGTCCTCTTCGGCCTGACGCTGCTCGGCGTCGCGCTCTTTCACCACAAGACGATGCAGGTGGCGGTCACCGGTCTGGTGGTGATCAGCGCCTACAAGATCCTCTTCTCGCCCTTCCACACCGGGCCGGGCCTGGGCGGCTTCCTCGGCCATCTCCATCACGAATGGGTGATCGTCGCCAACCTGTTCTGCCTGCTGATCGGCTTCGCGCTGCTCGCCAACCACTTCGAGGAGAGCGAAGTTCCGCTCGTTCTGCCCAAGTACCTGCCCGACGACTGGAAGGGCGGTTTCGCCCTGCTGGTCATGGTGTTCGTCCTCTCCTCGTTCCTCGACAACATCGCCGCCGCCCTGATCGGCGGCGCCATGGCCCACTCGGTGTTCCACAAGCGGGTCCACCTCGGCTACCTCGCGGCGATCGTCGCGGCCTCGAACGCCGGTGGCGCGGGCAGCGTGGTCGGCGACACGACGACCACCATGATGTGGATCAACCACGTCTCGCCGCTCTCCGTCGTCCACGCCTTCCTCGCCTCGGGCGTCGCCCTGGTGGTCTGCGGCGTGCCCGCCTCCTTCCAGCAGCAGAAGTACTCGCCGATCCTGAAGGACGAGCCCACCGGCACGCGGATCGACTGGGCCCGAGTCTTCATCGTCGGGCTGACGCTGGCCGCGGCGATCGGGACCAACGTCGTCGTCAACGTGAAGTTCCCCGAGGACTCGGACCGCCTGCCCTTCATCGGCATGGCGGTCTGCACCGCGCTGCTCGTCACCGCCGGGCTGCGCAAGCCCGCCTGGAGCCTGTTGCCGGCGGCGCTCCGGGGCACGGCCTTCCTGCTCTCGCTGGTGCTCTCGGCGACCATGATGCCGGTCGAGAGACTTCCCGCCGCCTCCTGGCAGACCGCGTTCGGCCTCGGCTTCCTCTCTTCCGTCTTCGACAACATCCCGCTGACCGCGATCGCGCTCCAGCAGGGGGGCTACGACTGGGGGATGCTCGCCTACACGGTCGGCTTCGGCGGCTCGATGATCTGGTTCGGTTCCTCGGCCGGCGTCGCCCTGTCCAACATGTTCCCCGAGGCCAAGACGGTCGGCGGTTGGCTGAAGAGCGGCTGGCACGTGACGGTGGCCTACATCCTCGGATTCTTCGTCCTGCTCGCCGTTCTCGGCTGGCGGCCGACCTCCGAAGGCCTGCTGCCAGCGCCCGCGGCGCCGCCGGCCGTCGCCGCGCCGGCGCCCTGAAGCGCGGTTTGCCGGCGCGGCGCGAACCGTTAGGATCCGGGCCTCGTAAGCCGCATCCGACCGCCCCCCCCGGGGCCGGTCCCGTGGAGATGGAGGCCGGAATGGTGACCTCGAAGCGCCCGCACCGAATCGCTCTCGTCCTGCCGCTGGCGGCGCTCGCGTCGTCGGCCGTCGCGCACGCGAGCTCGGGGCCGGCGACGGCGGCCGCCACGGGCGGTCCGGCGCTGCTGGGCATCCCGGTCGCCTTCATCCTCTTCGGCCTGACCCTGCTCGGCGTCGCCCTTTTCCACCACAAGACCATGCAGGTCGCGGTCACCGGGCTGGTGGTCATCGCCCTCTACAAGCTCTTCTTCGTCGGCTTCGGCGACGCCGGGCCGGGCCTCGCGGGCTTGCTCCACCACATCGAGCACGAGTGGGTGATCCTGGCCAACCTGCTCGGCCTGCTGCTCGGATTCGCCCTGCTCGCCAACCACTTCGAGGAGAGCGAGGTGCCACTCGAGCTGCCGCGGTTCCTGCCCGACGACTGGCGCGGCGGCTTCCTCCTGCTGGTCATGGTCTTCGTCCTCTCGTCGTTCCTCGACAACATCGCCGGCGCCCTGATCGGTGGCGCCATGGCCCACTCGGTGTTCAACAAGCGGGTCCACCTCGGCTACCTCGCGGCGATCGTCGCGGCCTCCAACGCCGGCGGCTCGGGCAGCGTGGTCGGCGACACCACGACGACGATGATGTGGATCCACCACGTCGCGCCCGGCGCCGTCGACCACGCCTACGTCGCGGCGGCCGTCGCCCTGGTCGTCTTCGGCATCCCGGCCTCGTTCCAGCAGCAGAAGTACTCGCCGATCCTGAAGGACGAGCCGACCGGCACCCGCGTCGACTGGGCCCGCGTCTTCATCGTCGGGCTCATCCTGGTCGCCGCGATCGTGACCAACGTGATCGTCAACCTCGAGTTCCCCGAGCACTCGGACAGCTTCCCGTTCATCGGGGCGGCGGTGTGGGTCGCGCTCCTGGTCACGGTGCCGCTGCGCAAGCCCGACTGGAGCCTGTTGCCGGCGGCGCTCAGGGGCTCGACCTTCCTGCTCTCGCTGGTCCTGGCGGCGACCATGATGCCGGTCGAGAAGCTTCCCGACGCCTCCTGGCACACCGCCTTCGGTCTCGGCTTCCTGTCCGCCGTCTTCGACAACATCCCCCTGACCGCGCTGGCGCTGAAGCAGGGCGGCTACGACTGGGGGATGCTCGCCTACACGGTCGGCTTCGGCGGCTCGATGATCTGGTTCGGCTCGTCTGCCGGCGTCGCCCTGTCCAACATGTTCCCCGAGGCCAAGTCCGTCGGCGGCTGGCTGAAGAGCGGCTGGCACGTGCCGATCGCCTACGTCCTCGGGTTCTTCGTCCTGCTTGCCGCCCTCGGCTGGCGGCCGACCGCCGAGGACGTGGGGCTCCGCACCGTTTCCCCGGCGCCCGCGACCGTCGTCGTCGCCACGGTCGGCGTCGCCGGCCGCTGACCGGTCGCGTCCGGAGCCGGAGCGGTGTCGGTCCTGCGCACGGTTCCCGCCCGGGCCGCCGCGGCCCTGCGCGACTTCCTGCGCCTCGAGTCCGCCGGCGGGCTGCTCCTGATCGCCGGCGCGGTGCTCGGCGTCGTCTGCGCCAACACGCCGCTCGCGCCGCTCTACGACCGGCTGCTCGCCCTGCCGCTCACCGTCCGGCTGGGCTCCTTCGGCGTCGACAAGCCGCTGCTGCTGTGGATCAACGACGGGCTGATGGCCGTCTTCTTCCTGCTCGTCGCGCTCGAGCTCAAGCGCGAGGTGCTCGAAGGGCAGTTCTCCGACCGGCGCCAGATCGCGCTGCCGGCGGCCTGCGCGCTGGGCGGGATGCTGCTGCCGATGGCGATCTTCGCCGCGATCAACCGCGGCGATCCGCAGGCGCTGTCGGGCGCCGCGATTCCGGCCGCGACCGACATCGCCTTCGCCCTGGGCGTCGCCGGTCTGCTGGGCAGCCGCGTCGGCGACGGACCGAAGCTCCTGCTCACCGCGATCGCCGTGCTCGACGATCTCGGCGCCATCCTGCTGATCGCGATCTTCTACACCGACGACCTCTCCTGGGCCTCGCTCGCGGTGGCGGCGGTGGCTCTGACCGGTTTGATCGCCCTCAACCGCTCGGGGGTCGTCACCATCGCCCCGTACGCGCTGCTCGGCGCCGTGCTCTGGCTGGCGGTGCTCAAGTCGGGGGTTCACGCCACGCTGGCCGGCGTGGCTCTGGGCTTCACGATCCCGATTCGCGACCGCCGCGATCCCGACCGCTCGCCGCTCGGCGAGCTCGAGCACGACCTGCATCCGACGGTCGCCTACGCCATCCTGCCGCTGTTCGCCTTCGCCAACGCCGGGATCTCGCTCGCCGGCCTGGATCTCGCCAGCCTCGTCCGCCCGGTGCCGCTCGGCGTCGCGCTCGGCCTGGTCGTCGGCAAGCCCGCCGGCGTCCTCGCCTTCGGCGGTCTGCTGCTCGCGTTGGGCGGCGCACGGCTGCCGGAGGCGACGACGTGGCGCTCGTTCGTCGGCGTGGCGCTGCTGTGCGGCATCGGGTTCACGATGAGCCTGTTCCTCGCCTCGCTCGCCTTCGAGGCGAGCCGCGAGAATCTGATCCTCGCCAGCCGCCTCGGCATCCTCGCCGGCACCACGGTCGCGGCGCTCGCCGGCTACGCCGTGCTGCGCTTCACGAGGCCCGACCGAAGCGCGTAACTTCTTGATTCCTGGCCCGCTTGCGGTTACGCTATCCGCGCCGCCGCGAGTTCGGAGGGGCCCCCATGTTCTGGATCGAAGAAATCAGCGCGCGCGAAGTCCTGGATTCGCGCGGCAACCCCACGATCGAGGTCGACTGCGCATTGGAGAGCGGCGTGGTCGGCAGCGCCTGCGTCCCCTCGGGCGCCTCCACCGGAAGCCGCGAGGCGCTCGAGCTGCGCGACGGCGGCAGCCGGTACCTGGGCAAGGGCGTGCGCAAGGCCGTCGACAACGTCGACGAGGAGATCGCTCCCGAGATCGAGGGCATGGACGCCCGCGAGCAGGCGCTGATCGACCGCACGATGATCGAGCTCGACGGCACGCCGAACAAGGGACGTCTGGGCGCCAACGCCATTCTCGGAGTCTCGATGGCGGTCGCGCGCGCGGCGGCCACGGCCGCGGAGCTTCCCCTCTACCACTACCTCGGCGGACCGGGGGCCACGGTGCTGCCGGTGCCCATGCTCAACGTCCTCAACGGCGGCGCGCATGCCGACAACTCGGTCGACATCCAGGAGTTCATGCTCGTGCCGGTCGGCTTCGCGACCTTCGCCGACGCGCTGCGGGCGGGGGCCGAGACCTACCATCACCTCAAGCAGGTGCTAAAGAAGAAGGGGCTGGCGACCGCGGTCGGCGACGAGGGCGGCTTCGCCCCCAATCTGGGCAGCAACCGCGAGGCGCTCGACCTGCTGACCGCCGCGATCGAGAAGGCCGGCTACCGCCCCGGGGAGCAGATCGCGCTCGCCTTCGACGCCGCGGCCTCCGAGTTCGGCGAGGAGACGCCGAAGGGATTCCGCTACTCGCTTCCCGGTGAGGGGCGCGAGGGCCTGACCGCCGCCGACCTGCTGGCCCTCTACCGCGACTGGTGTGACGCCTACCCGCTGGTCTCGATCGAGGACGGCTTCGCCGAGGGCGACTGGGACGGTTGGGAGCTGCAGACGCGCGAGCTCGGATCCCGGGTGCAGCTGGTCGGCGACGACATCTTCGTCACCAATCCCGAGATCATCCGCCGCGGCATCGACCGCGGCGTCGCCAACTCGCTGCTGGTCAAGCTCAACCAGATCGGCACCGTCTCCGAGACGCTCGCCGCGGTGGAGATGGCCAAGACCGCCGGCTGGTCCAACGTCATCTCGCACCGGTCGGGCGAGACCGAGGACACGACCATCGCCGATTTTGCCGTGGCGGTGCGCAGCGGTCAGATCAAGACCGGCGCGCCGTGCCGCAGCGACCGTGTCGCCAAGTACAACCGCCTGCTGCGCATCGAGGAGGAGCTCGAGGGCGTCGGGACCTACCCGGGTCTCGCCGCCTTTCCGCGCTTCCGCCCTTGACCTTCGCCGCGCAGGCCCAGGAGGCGCGGCCGCGACCGTTCCGGTCGCTGTTGTCGGCACTTCTCGTCTTCCTGATCCTGCTGCTCGCGACCGCGGCCCTCAAGGGCTGGCGGGACCTCGAGCGCGCCCGCGCCCGCGAGTCGTCGCTGCGCGAGCGGGTGGACACGACCCAGAAGAACATCGAAGAGCTTCGGCACCGGATCGAGGACCTCCGCAACGACCCGGCGACGCTCGACCGGATCGCGCGCGAAGAGCTGGGCCTGGTCGGTCCCCACGACGTGGTCCTCGTTCTGCCCCCGCCGCAGGGCGGACCCGCGACCGCACCCGCCGTCGCGACGCCCGTCGCTTCGAACCGCTGAGATATCCTCCTCCCGGCCGCTCTCGCGCGGCCTTCTGTTCGTAGGTTCTCGTCTTCTCCAGGGAGGTTCCCGATGCGCTCATTCCTCGTTGCGCTGCTCGTCGCGGGCAGCGCTTTGGCCACCTCGCCGGCGCGCGCCGGCGACGCACCGACGAAGCTGCTCCGATTCCCCGACGTCTCGGGCGACCAGGTCGTCTTCAGCTACGGCGGCGACCTGTGGAAGGCCTCGACCTCGGGCGGACTGGCCACCCGCCTGACCGCGCACCCCGGGGTCGAGCTGTTCGCCAAGTTCTCGCCCGACGGCAAGTGGATCGCCTTCACCGGGCAGTACGACGGCGACGAGCAGGTCTACGTGATCCCCGCCGAGGGCGGCGAGCCCCGGCAGCTGACCTTCTACCCGGCCCACGGCCCGCTGGCGCCGCGCTGGGGCTACGACAACCAGGTCTACGGCTGGACGCCGGACGGCAAGAGGGTCCTCTTCCGCTCGCTGCGCGACGAGGACTTCGGCCGCACCCTGACCGCTCTCTACACCGTCGGCCTCGACGGCGGCCTGCCGACCGAGTTGCCGATGCCGACCTCGGGCGCCGGCGACTTCTCGCCCGACGGCAAGCGGATCGTCTACTCCCCGCTGTTCCGCGACTTCCGGAGCTGGAAGCGCTACCAGGGGGGCTGGGCGGAGGACCTGTTCATCTTCGACCTCGCCTCGCACGCCGTGACGCCGATCGCCCACTCGCCGCGCACCGAACGCGACCCGATGTGGGTCGGCGACGCGATCTACTTCGTCTCGGACCGCGACGGCACGCTCAACCTCTACCGCTCCGACCTGGCCGGCCAGAAGGTCGAGGAGCTGACCCACTCGAAGAGCTGGGACCTGAAGTGGGCGAGCTCCGACAACGACCACCAGATCGTCTACGAGGCCGGCGACGGACTCGAGCTCTACGACACGACCACGAATACCGCGACCCGTTTGGCCATCCACGTCCCCGACGACGGCATCAACCGCCGGCCGGGACGGGTCTCGGCGGCCGACCAGATCGAGGACTTCGAGCTCGCCCCGCACGGCGAGCGGGCGCTGTTCTCGGCCCGGGGCGACATCTTCACCGCGCCGATCGAGAAGGGCCCGACCCGCAACCTGACCGACTCCTCGCGCGCCCACGACAAGCTCGCCCGCTGGTCGCACGACGGCCGCCGGATCGCCTACGTCTCGGACCGCAGCGGCGAGGACCAGATCTGGGTCGTCGACCAGGACGGTTCCGAGCCGGCGGCGCAGCTGACCACGACGCTGCGCGGAATGCTCTACGCCCCGGCCTGGTCGCCCGACGACAAGCGCATCGCCTTCTCGGACAAGAACGGCAAGATCTACGTCCTCGGAGTCGACGACAAGAAGCTGGTCGAGATCGCGGACGACGACTACGGCCTGGTGCAGGACTACTCCTGGTCGCCGGACTCGGCCTGGTTGGCCTACTCGCTGGGCGGCGAGAACGACCACCGCTCGTTGTGGATCTGGTCGGTCGCGGACGGCAAGGCGCGCCGGATCTCCGACGGCACCTTCGACGAGGAGTCGCCGAGCTGGGATCCCGACGGCAAATACCTCTACTACCTCTCCGAGCACGAGTTCGCGCCACAGATCTCGCTGCTGGAGTGGAACTTCGCCGGCAACCGCATGACCGGCGTCTTCGCCCTCGCCCTGCGCAAGGACGTCCCGAACCCGTTCCCCGCCCAGAGCGACGAGGTCCGCCTCGACGGCAAGGCGAAGGACGAGCCGGCTTCCGGAAGCGCGAAGACGGGGGACGAGGCGGCCAAGCCCGTGGGCATCGACTTCGACGGGCTCGCCGGACGGGTCGCCACCGTGCCGGTCGAGGCGACCAACATCGGCGCCGTCGTGGCCGTGCCCGGCGGTCTCCTCTACTCGACCTTCGGCGCCCCGTTCTACGGACGCGAGAGCTACGAGAAGGGGAAGCTGCATTTCTTCGACGACGAGAAGCGGGAATCGAGCGAGCTGGTGGACGGCGCGCGCGGCTGGGCGGTGTCGGCCGACGGCAAGAAGGTCCTGGTCTCCAAGGCCAAGTCCTACGAGCTCTTCGACGTCGGCGTCAAGCCGGGCGAAGCCAAGGCGGTTTCGACCTCCGGGCTCGAGGTCGACCGGGTTCCGACCCAGGAGTGGGCCGAGATCTTCGACGAGGTCTGGCGCCGCTATCGCGACTTCTTCTACGTCCGCAACATGCACGGCTACGACTGGAAGGCGATCGGTGACCGTTACCGGACGCTGCTTCCCGACGTGGCTTCGCGCTCGGACCTGAACTACGTCCTGACCGAGATGGTGGCGGAGCTCAGCATCGGCCACGCCTACATCGTCGGCGGCGACTGGCAGGCTCCCGAGCGGCCCGTGGTCGCGCTGCCGGGCGCCCGTTTCGAGCTCGACCCGGCCAGCGGCAGGTACCGCATCGCGAAGATCTTCCATGGCGACAACGAGGAACAGAAGTACCGCGCGCCGCTCGAGGAGATCGGCGTCGACGCCCGCGTCGGCGACTACGTGCTCGCGATCGACGGCGTCGACCTCGCCGGCACGGACAATCCGTACCGGCTCCTGCGCAACAAGACCGACCCCGTGACGCTGACCCTCAACTCCAAGCCGAGCCGCGAGGGCGCCCGGCAGGCGACCTTCCGGCCGATCACCGACGAGTCGAATCTGCTCTACAAGGCCTGGGTCGACCACAACCGCGCCTGGGTCGCCGAGCACAGCGGCGGCCGCGTCGGCTACATCCACATTCCGGACATGGGCGCGGACGGTGCCTACGAGTTCCTCAAGTGGTTCTATCCCCAGATCCGCAAGGAGGGGATGATCGTCGACATCCGTTCCAACGGCGGCGGCAACATCTCGCAGTGGATCCTCGAGCGGCTCGACACCCAGCTGCTGGGGACCCGGTTCGGCAGCTTCTCCGACCACCCGTCGACCTATCCTTCGACGGTCTTCTACGGCCACCTGGTCTGCCTGCTCGACGAGACTTCGGCCTCCGACGGCGACATCTTCCCGTACTACTTCCGCAAAGCGGGCCTCGGTCCGCTGATCGGCAAGCGCTCCTGGGGCGGCGTGGTCGGGATCGACGACACCGGTCCGCTGCTCGACGGCGGGACGGTCTACGTGCCGCTGGACGGCACCAACGGTCCGGACGGCCAGTGGGTGATCGAGGGCCACGGCGTCGATCCCGACATCGAGGTCGACAACGACCCCGCCGACGTCATCGCCGGCCGCGACCCGCAGCTCGAGCGCGGCCTGGCCGAGGTGATGAAGGCGATGGAGAAGGAGCCCCGGAAGCTCCCCACCCGGCCGGCCGACCCGGTCAAGACGCAGTAGCGCCGGTCCGGCGCCGGCGCCGCCCGTACCAATAGAGGGCGGCGCCGGTCGCCAGGTTGCCGCCGAGCGACCCGAGGACGGTCAGGTAGAACGCCCGCGGGCTCGCGACGTCCTCGCCCGGGATCAACGCCAGGACCAGAGAACCCGCCGTCACCAGCAGGCCGACGCCGCCCACCAGCCAGGTCCACCCCCGGCGGCCGGCGACGAGGGGTGCCTCCCCCCGCAGCCGGCTGAGCGATAGCCGGAGCAGCGCCGCGAACAGGTAGAGGTAGGGGATGAAGTAGATGACGATCTCGAGGCTGACCAGGACGGAATAGACCTGCTCGGCGCGCCCCCCCAGTCCCGACAGCAGGACGAAGAGCACCGTCGCGGTGGCCAGCGAGCCGAGCGCCACCACCGGCGTGCCGAAGCGGCGGTCGAGGCGGCCGAACGACGGCGGCAGGTAGCGGTCGAGGCCGACGACGAACGGCAGCCGCGCGGCCGCCGCGAACCACACGCTCACCGAGCCGACCGCCATGACCATCAGCAGCAGCGCCGCGGTCGCCGTCGCGCCGGCGGCGACGGAGGCGCTCGTCAGCCGGCCGGCCGCAGCGGCGACCGCGTCGGTGAAGCCGGCGAGCCCGGTCAGCCGGGTGCGCGGCAGAGACACCATCAGGGCGAGCGACGAGACGATGTAGAGACCCGCGATCGCCGCGCCGCTGACGGCGATCGCGCGCGGCAGCGTGCGCCTCGGCTCGCGCACCTCGTCGCCGAGCACCGCAGCGCTCTCGGCGCCGGCGAACATGTAGGCGAGGGTGGACAGGAAGACCAGGTCCTTGACGTCCGCGAGGCGCGGTACCCAGGAGCCCCAGGCGAGGTCGGTGGCCGAGCCGAACCGGATCCAGCTCGCCGCGCCGAGGCCGACGACCAGCGCCACCAGCGCGAAGCGTGCCGCGGCGCTCAGGTTGTGCAATCGGGTGGCGACGTCGAGGCCGAGCCAGTGGAGCAGGAAGACCGCGACCATGACCGCCACCGAGAATCCGGTCAGAAAGGTCCGCGAGGCGACCCACGGCGCCGGATCCGGCGTCACGGAAGCCATCTGCGACGCGGCGAACAGGAGCGTGCTCGGGAAGAAGACGAGGTTCGTCGTCCAGTAGGTCCAGGCGGTCAGGAAGCCGTGGAAGTCGCCGAACGCGGCCTTGGACCAGAGGTAGACGCCGCCCTCGCCCGGGAGCCGGCGGGCCAGGGCGCTGACCGAGAGCGCCAACGGCAGGTAGAAGACGACCAGGGCGACCAGCCAGAGGACCAGCACGCTGGGCCCGATCGAAGCCGCCAGCGGCACCATCCGGATCGAGAAGATGGCGACCAGGTAGAACAGCACCAGGTCGCGCATCCCGAGCACGGCCCGCAGCCCGCTCGGCGGCGCGACGTCGGCTCCGGTCGCGGCTCGCGGCGGCTTCCGGGCGCTCAGGCGTCACTCCCCAGAGCCCGCTCGACGGAGTCGGCGACCTCGGCGACGCCGATGCCGGCCAGGCAGCCGTGGTGGAGCAGCGGGCAGCGGCGGCGGAAGCAGGGCGAGCACCACAGATCGCGGTAGAGCACGCGGTGGCCTTCGCCCGCCGGCGCGGTCCGGCGCGGATCGGTGGGTCCGAACAGCGCCACCGTGGGCACCCCCAGCGCCGCGGCCAGGTGCATCGGGCCCGAGTCGTTGGTCACCAGCAGATCCAGGTGCGCCAGCACGGCGGCGAGCATCGCCAGGTCGAGATCGGGTCCGACGACCGGGTGCAGGTGCCCGCTCTCCTCGTGCACCCGCACGGCCAGCCACACCTCGGCCGGCCCGGCGACGATCAGTTGACGCAGACCCGGGTGCCCGCGGCGCAGCTCGGTGGCTAGATCGGCGAAGCGGCGCCAGGGCCAGCGCTTCGACGCGCCCCACTCGGCGCCCGGGAACAGCCCGACGATCGGCGGGCTGCCGCTCGCGGCCACCGGGATGCGCGCCCGCTCGAGCCGCTCGCGGCCGCGCTCGAGCAGGGCGGCCGGCAGCTCGAGCCGGGGAACCCAGGAGGCGGGCGGCGCGACGTCCATCGCCTCGAGCAGCTCGCGGTAGTCCTCGATCTGGGGCCGGCGACCGCGGGGCCGCCGGACCGCGGGGGCGAGCAGGGGGGCGCGGAAGTCTCCCCGGTAGCCGTAGCGGACCGGGATCCCCGCCGCGCGTGCCAGCCGGGCCGAGCGGAAGGAGTTCGGCAGCACCACCGCCTCGGTGAAGCCCTCGCGTGCGAGCCGGGCCGCCGTCTCGGCGTCCGAAGCGGCGCGCTCGATCGTCGCGCCGACCCCGGGGAACAGCTCGACCAAGGGCAGGAGCGCACGCCGGGCGAGCACGGCCGGGCGGCGACCGGAGGCCGCCAACGCCGCGAGCACCGGGGCGGCCATGACGGCGTCGCCGACCCAGCTCGGAGCGACGACCAGAGTCGCCGGCACCGGCTTCGCATCGCTGGCCATGGGCCGGATCCTCGCACGTCGACCGTCCCGACCGCGGGCCGGCGCAGGAGAGCCGGCCCGCCGGGGTTCCACACAGGGGTCTCCGCCGGCCCGAAGACGTAGGATCCGGCGCAACCCGGAGCGCTCATGACCAAGACGACGAAGTGGGGAGTGACGGTCGTGCTGCTGGCGGCGGCGGGAGCCGGAGGCTGGGCCCTGTGGCGGGCGCGCGGCACCGCGGACGGCGCCGCCCGGTACCGGACCGAGACGGTCGACCGCGGCGACGTGGTGATGACCGTGACCGCCACCGGGACGATCTCGCCGGTGACCACCGTCCAGGTCGGCAGCCAGGTCTCGGGCATCATCGCCAGCCTCCACGCCGACTTCAACACGCCGGTCCGCAAAGGCCAGCTGCTCGCCGAGCTCGACCCCACGGCGCTCCAGGCGACCGTCGCCCAGCGCCAGGCCGACGTCGACAGCGCCGAGGTCCAGCTGCGCAACGCCGAGGCCCACCTGCGGCGCATCCAGAGCATGGTCGACGAGGGGATCTCGCCCCAGGGCGACCTCGACGACGCCCGCGCCGCGCGCGACACCTCCGCTTCCCAGCTCGCGCAGGCCCGCGCCTCGCTCGCCCAGGCGCGGACCAATCTCGGCTACACCAAGATCTACTCGCCGGTCGACGGGGTCGTCGTCTCGCGTCAGTTCGACGCCGGCCAGACCGTCGCGGCTTCGTTCCAAGCTCCGACCCTGTTCACCATCGCCGAGGACCTGACCCAGCTTCAGGTCCGGGCCGACGTCGACCAGGCCGACATCGGACGCGTCGCGGAGGGCCAGAAGGCGCGCTTCACGGTCGACGCCTTCCCCGACCGCGAGTTCGACGCCCAGGTCCGCCAGATCCGGCTCAACGCGACGGTCAACCAGAACGTGGTGACGTACCCGGTCATCCTGACCGTCGCCAATCGCGACGGCGCCCTGCGCCCGGACATGACCGCCGACGTCGTGATCGAGGTGGCCCGGGCCGACGACGTGCTGCGCGTCTCCAACGCGGCGCTGCGTTTCCGGCCGCCCGCCGCCACGACCGGTCCCGCGGCGACCGCGCGCGGAGCTGCCGCCGCCGGTGGGATGCCGGGCGCCCCGTCGGCCGGCTCGGGCGCTGCGCCGGGGACGAAGGCTGCCGGCGGACCGGCCGGCGGGCGCGGCGAGCACAAGCTGCCGCCGGGCGCCGCGCTCGTCTTCCGCGTCGGCACGGATGGGCAGCTCGAGCGCGTGCGGATCCAGACCGGCCTGAACGACGGCCGCTACACCGCGGTCACCGGCGGCGAGCTGGCCGCGGGCGACTCCGTCGTCGTCGGCCTCGCCGTGGCTTCCGACCCGACCTCGCAGGCACCCGCCGTGCGCTCGCCGTTCGGCGGCCGGGGGCGGTTCTGAGCGACGTCGCCGCCCCTCCGATCGTCGAGCTCGAGGCGGTGAGCAAGGTCTACCGCGCCGGCGAGGTCGAGGTGCGCGCCCTCGACGGCGTGGACCTCGCGGTCCGGCGCGGCGAGTTCCTGGCCATCACGGGCGCTTCCGGGTCGGGAAAGTCGACTCTGCTCAACCTGCTCGGCTGCCTCGACCGGCCCACCACCGGCCGCTACTGGCTCGACGGCGTGGAGGTCGCCGGGCTCGACGCCGACCAGCGCGCCGAGGTGCGCAACGCGCGGATCGGCTTCGTGTTCCAGAGCTTCAACCTGCTGCGGCGCGCTTCGGCCCTCGAGAACGTCGAGCTACCGCTGCTCTACGTCGAGAAGCCGTTGACCGCGCACGCCCGCCGCCGGCTGGCGCTCGACATGTTGGCGCGGGTCGGCCTGGCCGACCGCGCCGAGCACCAGCCCTCGCAGCTCTCCGGCGGCCAGCAGCAGCGAGTCGCGATCGCCCGCGCGATGATCACGGATCCGGCGATCCTGCTCGCCGACGAGCCGACGGGGAACCTCGACTCGCGCACCACGGAGGAGATCCTGGGTCTGTTCCGGGCGCTCCACGACCAGGGCCGGACGGTGCTCCTGATCACCCACGAGCCGGACATCGCGGTGCGCGCCCAGCGTCAGGTGACCCTGCGCGACGGACGGATCGTGGCCGACGAGGCCGCGGCGGCCGAGCGGGCGGAGGTCCTGCCGTGAGCTTCTCGGCGCAACGCACGCTCGACATCCTGCGCACCGGCCTGCGCGCCATCGCCCGCAACGGCCTGCGTTCGGCGCTGACCGCGCTCGGCATCATCATCGGGGTCGGCTGCGTGCTGACCATGGTGGCGGTCGCCTCGGGCGCCTCGAGCGCCGTGACCGCGCGCATCCAGTCCCTGGGGACCAACTTCCTGATGATCTTCCCGGGCGCCGTGACCCAGTCCGGCGCCCGCATCTTCACCGGCCAGTCGAACCTGACCGCCGAGGACGCCGAGGCGATCGCCCGCGAGTGCCCGTCCGTGGCCTGGGTCTCCCCCGGCGTCCGCACCGCCGGACAGGTCGTCGCCCGCGATGCCAACTGGAGCACCTCGATCCAGGGTGTGGGTCCCGACTGGCCGCAGGTGCGGGCCTGGAACGTCGCCGAGGGTGGCTTCTTCGGCGAGGCCGAGGTGCGCTCCGCCGCCAAGGTGGCGGTGCTCGGCCGTACGGTCGCCGACAACCTGTTCCCGGACGGCGACGCGGTCGGCCAGGTCGTGCGCGTCCGCAACGTCCCGTTCCGGGTCCTCGGCGTGCTCGAGGGCAAGGGCGGCGCCACCTCCGGCCAGGACCAGGACGACCTGATCGTGGCCCCCTACACCACGGTCATGAAGCGGCTCTCGGGAGTCAACCGGCTCCAGATCATCTACGTCTCGGCGCGCGCACCCGATCAGGTGGCGAGCGCCGAGAGCGAGATCGAGGCGCTGCTGCGCCAGCGTCACCGGCTGGCCGGCTCCGACGACAGCGACTTCATGATCCGTTCCCAGGAGGAGATGGCCTCGACCGCGGCCGAGAGCTCCCGCATCCTCGCCGTGCTGCTCGGCTCGGTGGCGTCGATTTCGCTGCTGGTCGGAGGCATCGGGATCATGAACATCATGCTCGTCTCGGTCACGGAGCGCACCCGGGAGATCGGGCTGCGCATGGCGGTGGGCGCCAAGGGACGACACGTGCTGGCGCAGTTCCTGGCCGAGGCGATCGTGCTCTCGGCGGCGGGGGGGCTGGTCGGCGTCGTGCTCGGCGTGGTCGGCTCGGAGGCCATCGCCCGCTTCGCCGGCTGGCCGGTCGAGCTGCGGCCCGAGGCGGTGTTCCTGGCGTTGGGCTTCGCCGTCGCCGTGGGCGTCTTCTTCGGCTTCTACCCCGCGCGCCGGGCCGCGCGCATGGATCCGATCGAGGCGCTGCGCTACGAGTAGCTTCAGTGCCGCCAGCGGCGGTGGAGCCAGAGCCAGCGCTCCGGCGCGCCGCGGATGACCTCCTCGCAGATTTCGAGCACCCGGCGCGTGATGGCCAGGGTCGCGGCCGCGTCGTCCTCGCCCTCGGCCCGGAGCGCGGGGTGGAACTCGACCCGGTAGCGCCCGCCCGGCAGGTGGTCGCCGAAGGCCGGCACGATCGGCGCCCCCGTGCGCAGCGCGAGACGGGCGACGATCGGGCTGGTCAGCGCGGGCCGGCCGAAGAACGGGACGTCGATTCCCTCCTCCGGGCGCACCCGCTGGTCGATCAGCAGGCCCACCCGCCCGCCGCCGGCCAGGATGCGGAACAGCTCGCGCACCGAGCCGCGCTTGCTCAGCGAGCGGTTGCCGAAGCGCGTCCGGAGCTGCTCGACCCAGCGGTCCACGTACGGGTTGTCGGCGGGGCGCCCGACGGTGGCCATCGGCCCGCGGGCCGTCGCGATCAGCGCCGGGACGATCTCCCAGTTGCCGAAATGCGCGGAGAGCACGATCACCCCGCGGCCCGCGGCCTCGGCGGCTGCCAGGTGGTCGAGCCCGACGGTGGTCACCCTCCGGCACAGCTCGACGCGGTCGAAGCGCGCCGCCGAGAGCGCGTCGCAGAAGGCGGCGCCGAAGTGCCGGAAGCAGGCGGAGACCAGCCGGCTGCGCTCCTCGGCGGTCTGCTCCGGGAACGCCGCCGCCAGGTTCTCGGCCGCGGTGCGTCGCCGGCGCCGGTCGACGAGCCCGGCCAGGGCGCCCAGCGCCGCGCCCAGGCGCCGGCTCGCGCCGTGGGGCAGGGCGCGGACGACCCCGGCGAAAGGCCGGAAGCCCAGGTACTCGAGCCGGTGCCGCACCGGCGCGTGCTTCATTTCCCGATCTCCTCGAGGCGCGCTTCCAGCCACTCGAGCAGAGCGGGCTCCGGACGCGCCTCGATCTCCAGGGTGGCGATCGGCAGGCCGGCGCGGCCGGCGAGCTTGGGCGCGTCCTTTTCGGTGGTCAGCAGGCACACCGCCCCCGCCGCCCGTGCCGCGGCCTCGATCGCCTCGAGGTCGCGGGCGGGATAGGCGTGGTGATCGCGGAAGGCGCGCTCGCCGCGCAGGTCCACTCCCGAGGCCCGCGCGGCGGCGAAGAAGGCCGCCGGGCGGGCGATCGCCGCGAGCGCGAAGACCGGCGTCGCCGCGGCCAGGACCTCGCCCGTCGCCAGCCGGGGCGGCAGCGCCACGGTGGCGCTGGTGAAACAGCGGCCCGCGAAGCCGAAGCGGACGAGCGCCGCGGCCAGGCGGTCGGCCTCCCCGGCGACACCGCGCGCGCCGGTGACGACGGCCGCGTCGGCGCGCGCGGCGGCCGCCAGCGGCTCGCGCAACCGCCCCGACGGCAGCAGCCGGCCGCCCCCGAACGGATCGGCGGCCGGGAAGACCAGCAGGTCGAGGTCACGCGCCAGCGCGGCGTGCGAGAAGCCGTCGTCGAGCAAGAAGAGCTGCGGCGGGGGCTGGAGCGTGCTCCAGGCCAGGCGCCCGGCCTCGGCGCGGCTCTCGCCGACCACGACCGGGACGCCGGGCAGCCGGCTCGCCATCAGGAACGGCTCGTCGCCCGCCTCGGCCGGCGAGAGCTCCGGTCCGGCACCGCGCGAGACCACCTGGGCGCCGCGGCTCGTCCGCCGGTAGCCCCGCGACAGGATCGCCGGCTGCCGCCCGCGCTCCACGAGGCGGGCAGCGAGCGCCACCACCAGCGGCGTCTTGCCGCCGCCGCCGAAGTGGAGGTTGCCGATCGAGACGACCGGCCGCGGCAGCCGCTCGGCGCGCCCGGCCGCGCGCCGGGCCCGCGCCTCGAGCACGGCGCCGTAGAGCCGCTGCCAGGGGGAGCGCGGCGGCGTCGGAACGCGCCACCCGTCGGAATCGGAAGCCCGGCTCATGCCGCCGGCCCCGGCCGCGCCACGGCGTCGATCCAGGGTCCGAGCAGGCTGCGGGTGCGCGCCGACGCACCCTGGTGGCGCGCCACCAGCTCCGCCGCCCGCACTCCCAGCCCGGCGGCCGAATCCGGGTCCTCCAGCCAATCGTGGAAGGCGCGCCCGAGCGCCGCCGCGTCGGCCGTCCGCCGCCAGGCGCCGGCGGCGTCGAAGGCCGCGGCGATCTCGCGGAAGTTCGCCATCGACGGTCCCGCCGCCACGGCGACGCCGAAGCGCGCCGCCTCGATCGGGTTGTGCCCCCCGCTGGGCACCAGCGTGCCGCCGATGAACGCGCCCCGGGCACCGCGGTAGAGCGCCGCCAGCTCGCCCAGGGTGTCGAGCACCAGAGCCGCCGGACGGTCCCCCTCCGGCACCGTCCCGGCGGCCAGGCCGCTGCGCCTCTGGGCATCCGGGAAGCGGCGCCGGACCAACTCGAGGACCTCGCCGAAGCGCTCCGGGTGGCGGGGCGCCACGATCAACAGCGCCCGCGAGCCCCCGCCGGCGGCGCGAAACGCCTCGAGCACGGGCTCCTCTTCGCCGGCCATGGTCGACCCGGCGACCAGGACCGGCCGGCCGCCCGCCAGCCGGTCGACCAGCGCCGCGAGCTCCGGCCGTTCTGGCGGCTCCGGGGCCTCGAACTTCAAGTTGCCCGTGACCGTCACCCGGTCGGGCGCGACGCCCAAGGCCAGCAGCCGGGACCGGTCCACCTCCGTCTGGACGCCGAAGCGGTCCACCCGGTCGAGCAGGAGCGGGCGCACCAGGGCGCGCAGGAGCCGCAGCCGCGGGAAGCTGCGGTCCGAGACGCGGCCGTTGACCACCGCGACGGACAGGCCCCGACGGCGCACCGCGCGCAGCGCCAGCGGCCACAGATCGCCTTCGCACAGCACCAGCGCCCGCGGTTCGAAGCGGTCGAGGAAGCGGCGCACCGCGAAGCCGAGCTCGAAGGGGTGGTAGGCGACCGAGGCGCGTCCGCGGAAGGCCTCGCGGGCGCGCTCCTGGCCGGTGGGCGTGATCGTGGTCACCAGCAGCGGCAGCCCGGCGGGAAGGGCTCTTGCAAGAGTCGCTGCCACGCCTGCTTCGCCGACCGAAACGGCGTGGATCCAGAGCGCGCCCCGCACGGGTTCGCCCTCGAAACCGCCCATTCGGCCGGCGAGGGTGCCCAGATAGTGGCGCCCCCGCCGGGCGAGAAGCACCGGACCGGCCACCAGGAGGGCCAGGAGGAAGAGAGCCTGATAGAGAACCCACATCCGTGCGCGGCGGCCAGTATAATCCGGTCTTTCAAGGACTTGCCCGTGTTTCTCGCGTCCCGGAACCGGATCCTCCCCGCCCCCGATCGAAGCTGACGATGGAGTTCGTGTGCCACGTCGGCACCTCCGAGGGGCGGGTTCGGCGCGAGACCCGCTCGGCACCGGACGAGCGCGCCCTGCGCGCCGAGCTCGACCGCGAGGGGCTGTCGCTCCTGGCGATCGAGCGGGCGCGCTCCGGTCGGCTGCGCCCGGCTTGGCTCTCGCTCGGTCCGCGCCGGGTCCCCTATCCCGACCTGCTGATCTTCAACCAGGAGCTGGCGGCGCTGCTCAAGGCCGGCCTGCCCCTGCTCCAGGCACTCCACCTGCTCACCGAAAGGCAGCGCGAGGTGCACTTCCGGGCGATCCTCGAGCAGGTCCGCGAACGGGTGAAGAGCGGCGTCGAGCTGTCCGAGGCCTTCGCCGAGTTCGGCGACGCCTTCCCGCCGCTCTACTCGTCCAGCCTCAAGGCGGGGGAGCGCACCGGCGAGCTCGAGCAGGTGGTGCGCCGGTTCGTGCGCTACCTGAAGCTCGTGCTCGAGGCGCGCAAGCGGGTCTACTCGGCCCTGGTCTACCCGGTGCTGCTGCTCTGTCTGTCGGTCGGGATGATCGCCGCGATGACGCTGTTCGTGATCCCGAGGTTCGCGGTCTTCTACCAGTCGATGGACCTCAAGGAGCTGCCGGCCCTGACGCGCATCACCATGGGCATCTCGCAGTTCCTGCGCCGAAACCTCCTGCTGCTCGTCGCCGGCGGCGGTGCCGGCATCTTCGTCCTCCAGCGCTGGGCGGCGACCGGGCCGGGCCGCGTGACCTTCGACCACCTCCGGCTGCGCCTGCCCTTCCTCGGCCACGTGCTGCACCGTTTCGCCCTGTCGGAATACTGCCGCTCCCTCGCGACTCTTCTTTCGGGGGGCCTGCCGCTGGTTCCCGCACTCGAGATCTCGACCCGCGCCGTGGGCAACGCCTGGGTCCGCGGCCGGCTCGAGCCCGCGATCCCGCGCGTGCGCGAAGGCCAGGCCCTGCACACCGCCCTCGACGAGACGGGCATCGTCCCCGAGCTGGTCATCGACATGGTCGAGGTGGGCGAAGCCACGGGCTCGCTCGACCAGATGCTCGGCAACGTCTCGGAGTTCTTCGACGACGAGGTCGAAACGCGAATGCAGAGGCTGCTCTCGCTCATCGAGCCGATCATGCTCATCGTCATCGGCGGCATCGTCGCCCTGCTGCTCGCCTCGGTCTATCTGCCGGTCTTCTCGGCGCTCGGGCAGATCAAGTGACGGCCCCTCCCGGCACCTCCCGACCGGTAGGATGACGGGATTGGGATGAGACCATGGAACGGCTGACCCGACCTTCCGCGGAGCTGGCTGCGCCCGCGAGCCGCCTCGCCGCCGAGCAGGAGCGGGCCGAGGGGTTCGCCCGCGATCACGGTCTCGATTTCGTCGACCTCGGCCACGCCCGGATCGACACCGACCTGTTCCACTCCACCCCGTTCGATCTCATGCTGCGCTACGGCTTCGTGCCGATCGAAAGGCTCCAGGGCCGCATCGCCGTCGCGCTCAAGGATCCGACCGACGTGGCCCGGATCGACGAGCTCGAGCTGCTGCTCGGATCCCCGCTCGAGATCCGCATCGCCTCCGCGGCGGCGATCGACGAGATCCTGCAGAAGTCCGAGTCGACCCAGCGGGTCCTCGACGAGGCGACCGAAGAGTTCCGCATCCAGCTGGTGCAGGAGGACGATCAAGGCGAGGAGGTGCTCTCCCTCGACCGCATCACCGCCGACGCATCGCCGATCATCAAGCTCGTCGACTCGACGATCCTCAACGCCATCCAGCGCCGCGCCTCCGACATCCACATCGAGAGCCGGGACAACGAGGTGATCGTCAAGTACCGGATCGACGGCGTCCTGTACCAGGCGATGGAGCCGATCGACAAGCGTCACCACCAGACCATCGTCAGCCGCCTCAAGGTGATGTCCGAGCTCGACATCGCCGAGAAGCGGGTCCCCCAGGACGGCCGCTTCAAGCTGCGTCTGCGCGGTCGCACGATCGACTTCCGCGTCTCGATCCTGCCCACTGCCCACGGCGAGGACTGCGTCATCCGCATCCTCGACAAGGAGTCGCTCTCGGCCGAGTTCCGCAACCTCCGGCTGGACGTGCTCGGCCTGGACGACGACACCCTGCGCAAGCTGCGCAAGGCGATCCGGGAGCCCTACGGGATGGTGCTGGTCACCGGACCGACGGGCTCGGGCAAGACCACGACGCTCTACGCCGCGCTGTCGGAGATCCAGTCGCCCGAGGACAAGATCATCACGATCGAGGATCCGGTCGAGTACCAGCTCAAGGGCATCACCCAGATCCCGGTCAACGAGAAGAAGGGACTCACTTTCGCCCGCGGCCTGCGATCGATCCTGCGCCACGACCCGGACAAGATCATGGTCGGCGAGATCCGCGACGAGGACACCGCGTCGATCGCGATCCAGTCCGCGCTGACCGGTCACCTCGTGTTCACCACCGTGCACGCCAACAACGTCATCGACGTGCTCGGCCGCTTCCTCAACATGAAGGTCGACCTGTTCAACTTCGTGTCGGCCTTGAACTGCGTCCTGGCGCAACGCCTGGTGCGGCGGATCTGCCCGCACTGCCGCCAGGAAGTCCAAGTCTCCGAGCAGCTGCTCGAAGAGTCGGGGCTCTCGCCCGCGGTCTACGGCGACCACGTCTTCGCCGAAGGATCGGGTTGTCTGGAATGCAACGGCACCGGCTTCCTCGGGCGACTGGCGGTGTCCGAGCTGCTCGACCTCTCCGACCGCATCCGCGAGCTGATCCTCGACCGCCGCCCGGGATCCGAGATCCGCCGCGCCGCCAAGGAGGAGGGGATGCGGTTCCTGCGCGAGACGGCGCTCGAGAAGGCGCTCTTGGGACAAACCACACTCCGTGAGATCAATCGCTTCACCTTCGTGGATTGAGCGCGCGCTCGGCTTCGCGCCGGTGCCGGTGCCTCCGGTCGCCGTCGCGGTCGCGCGCGAGGAGCTCGCCATCGCCGTCTTCCGCGGCGAAGGGGGAGCGCTCGCGCTGCGCGACTTCCACAGCGTGCCGCTGCCACCGACGACGTTCTCGAGCGGAGCGCTCGGCGGTCCGGTCAACGACGCCGGCGCTCTCGACGCCGCGGTGGCGAGCCTGCTCGCCCGGGTCACCGGCCGGCACGCGCGGATCTCGCTCGTCCTGCCCGACGCCTGGGCGCGGGGGATGACCGTGGAGCTCGACGAGCTTCCGGCGGCGCCCGACCTCGCGCGCGAGATCCTGCGCTTCCGGCTGCGCAAGATGGTCCCGTTCCGGGTCGAGGAGCTGCGCCTGTCGGCGGCCCCGATCGAGCGGCTGGCGGACCAGCAGGACGCGCTGCGCACGCTGGTGCTGCTCGCCGCGGAAGGCGTCTGCGGAGCGCTCGAGACCGCGTTCTCGCGCCACCACGTCCGGGTCGGGCAGATCGTCAACCACACCCTGGCGCGCCTGCAGGCTCTCGCCGTCGGTGGTCGCCTGCCGGGACTCGCGGCGCTGGCCACGGTCGAGCCGGAGGGTTTCGCGGTCGTCTTCGCCCGCGACGGCGCGCCCCTCGTCTGGCGCCAGAAGAGCTTCACCGAGGGACTCGCCGACTCCGACCGCGCCCGGATGCTGACCGCCGAGCTGCGGCTGACGCGCACCTTCCTGGCCGAGCGGCTGGCCGGCGAGCGGCTCACCGCGGCTCTGCTGGCCGCCCCCGCGTCGGTCGAGGAGTTCTGGAAGCGCGTGCTCGAGGAGGGACTCGATCACCCGGTGGTCTCGTTGGACTCCGCGCACCTCCCTCTGGCCGGCGAGACGAGCGTGCCGGCGGCGGTCCTGGCGCCGCTCGTCGGCGCCGCGTGCCGGGAGGTGGCGTGATCTGGCAGGCGCCCAACCTCGCGAGCGAGCCGTTCGAGAACCTGCGTCCGGTGCGGCGCGTCTCGGGCCTCCTGCTTCTCGCGGCGCTGGCGCTGACCGCCTGGAACGTCGGCACCTGGGTGCGTGCCGGCAGCGGCGTGGCGGCACGTACCGCCGAGCTCGACCGACTCACGCGCGAGACCGAGCAGTCGAACGCGCGGATCGCGACCCTTCAGCAGGACCTCGTCTCCGCCGATCTCGATGCCGCCAACCGCAAGGCCGAGTTCCTCAACGAGCGCATCGCCGCACGCGCCTTCTCCTGGAACCTGCTGCTCGACCGGCTGGTCGAGACGTTGCCGCCCGGCGTCCGGCTGCGCCAACTCTCCCCGGTCTCGCAGAAGTCCCCCTCGGGCACCGCCGGCGCGCGCCATCTCGAGGAGGGGCCCGAGACCGTGACCCTGACGATCGCCGGCGAGGCCGAGGACGACGACGCCGTGCTCGCCCTCGTGGACCACCTCTTCGCCGATCCCGGCTTCGTCAACCCGAACCTGGCGAGAGAGTCGGTGACCACCGCCGGCCTGGTGCAGTTCAACCTGACCGTCGACTACCGGCCGGACGAGCCCGCGCACGCCACGCCGCCGGCTGCCGTCGAGACGCCGTCCGGCGGTGCGGCCGAGGAATCGACCCCAGCCCCGGGCGTGACCGCGCCGGAGGGCGGATCGAAGCCGGACCCGAGCGGCGCTCCGGCGGACGCCACGGTGCCCGCCGACCGGGGCGGCAAGGGGAAGCCGTGAGCCGCTACCTCCTGCTCTTCCGCCGGCATCCGGTGAGCTGGGGAGCGCCCCTCGCCCTGCTGCTCGTCAACCTGGTCTGGTTGTCGGCCTTCGGCAGCGGGGCGCGGCTGCGGGCGACGGACCTGGCGCGTCGCCTCGACCGGGCGCGTACCGACAACGCCGCCGCGACCAGCCGCCTCGCCGATCGAACCCGCCTGTGGATCGACTCCACCGAGAACCGAGAAAAGGTCGCGTCGCTCTACCGCGACCGCTTCGCCACCGAGCGCGGACGCCTGACGGCCGTGATCCGCGAGATCAAGGATCTGGCGGCGCGGGCCGGTCTCGTGCCGAAGACGATCAGCTACCCCGAGGAGAAGCTCGAGGACTACGACCTCGTGCGCCGCTCCTTCGTGTTCAGTGTCGAGGGCAGCTACGCCGAGCTGCGGACCTTCCTGCACCTGCTCGAGATGACCCCGTCGTTCGTCACGGTCGAGCAGATCCGGGTCGGCGACCAGAACGCCGGGACCCTGAAGATCGCGCTCCGGTTGTCCACCCTGTTCGCGACCAACTCTCCGCCCGACGCGAGCGGCCCCGGACCGGTCGCCGCGCCGGAGGCGACGAAGGACGAAGGATCCCAGGCGGACGCGGGCGCCGCCACCGGGGGCCGGACGTGAAGATCTCCGAGCGCGAGCGCCGCCTGATCGGCGTGCTGATCTTCCTGGGCACGGCCTGGGGGCTTTGGAACCTGTGGAAGCTGGCGCGTCCCGAGGTCCCCGCCGCTCCGGCCGCCGCCGAGCGCACCGCCGGGCGCAGCGGCCACGCGCCGCGTGGCCACGCCGCCAGCGTACCGGACCACGTCGTGGTCATCCAGACCGACCGGCTCGATCCCTCGGCGCACGACCTGACGGTCGGCCGCGATCCGTTCCGCTTCGGCCCCGTGGCGCCGCCGCCGCCGAGCGCCGAGGAGCTGGCCCGCCGCCGCGCCGAGGAGGAGGAGCGGCGGCGGCTGGCCGAGCGGCAGGTCGCGGCAGAGCCCTCCGGTCCCCGGCCTCCCGAGGTGACGCTCCTCTACCTCGGCAACTTCGGCCCCCCCGGCACGCCGATCGCCGTCTTCGTCGACGCCGCGCGGACCAATGTCTACGATGCCCACGAGGGAGACACCCTGGAAGGCAAGTTCATCGTGCAGAAGATCGGCTACGAGTCGGTCGATCTCGCCTTCGTCGGCTTCCCGGACGCGCCGGCCAAGCGTCTGGGTCTTTCGCCCTGACACCGTGATGGGAGCACCCGAGATGACCACTCGATCGAGACGCACCCGGTTCCTGACGGCAGCCGTGCTCACCGCGGCTGCCGTGCTCGCCGCCGGCTGCGCCACGTACCGGACGCAAAGACAGGCCGAGACGGCGGAAGCCCGCGAGGACTGGGACCAGGCGGTCGTCCACTACCTGGACCTCGCGGCCAAGGATCCCGGCAACCTGCGCTGGAGATCGGCGCTGTTGCGGGCCAAGCTGCGCGCCTCCCAGGACCACTTCGCCGCCGGCCGGCGCTTCCTCGAGGCCGGCGTGCCCGAGCGCGCGATGGTCGAGTTCCAGCAGGCGGTCCAGCTCGACCCCACCAACCAGTACGCCCAGGTCGAGCTCGACAAGGTGCGCTCCCAGCTCGAGTCGCCGCAGCAGGCGGCCGAGCTGCAGCCCAGCATCGACGAGCTCAAGAAGGACGCCGCGCAGATCAAGCCGCAGCCGCCGATGCTCAACCCGCGCTCGAAGTCTCCGATCTCCCTGGTCTTCCCCCAGCCCCAGTCCCTGTTCGCCATCTACCAGGCCCTGGGCAAGGCGTTCGGGATCAACATCCTGTTCGATCCCCAGCTCCGCGATCAGGACATGGCGATCGAGCTGCGCGACGTCACGGCGCAGACGGCCCTCGAGACCCTGATGCGCGCTGCGGGCCACTTCTACAAGGTCATCGACGAGCACACGATCCTGATCGCCCAGGACACGGCGCAGAACCGGAAGACGTACGAGGACCTCGTGATCCAGACCTTCTTCCTGTCCAACGCCGAGGTCAAGGACGTCGTCGCCCTGCTGCGCAGCATGATCGGCTCGCGCAACATCACGCCCAACGAGCAGCTCAACGCGGTGACGATCCGCGACACCATCGACAAGGTTCGCATCGCCCAGCAGCTGGTGCAGGCGATCGACAAGGCGAAGTCCGAAGTGGTGGTGGACGTCGAGCTGATCCAGGTCAACACTTCCAAGCTGCGCGATCTCGGGCTCTCGCTCTCGTCCAACGAGATCTCGCAGACGCTCGATCTCGGCGAGAACGCGACCGTCCACCTCAACGATCTCCGCTACCTCAACCAGAACAGCTGGTCGCTGACCATCCCGTCGATCCTCTACGACTTCGTCAAGACCAACTCGGACGCCCAGCTGCTGGCCAAGCCGCAGGTCCGGATCACCGAGGGCGAGAAGGCCGACCTGCACATCGGCGACAAGGTCCCGATCCCGGTGACCACGTTCAACACGCAGCAGACGGTGGGCGGCAACATCGTCCCGATCACCTCGTTCCAGTACCAGGACACCGGCATCCGGATCAACATCGAGCCCCGCGTCCACCACAACAAGGAAGTCACGCTCAAGCTCAAGATCGAGGTCTCCCAGATCACCGGGTACCAGGACGCCGGAGGCGGGCAGCGACAGCCGATCATCGGCACCCGGACGATCGAGTCGACGATCCGGCTCAAGGACGGCGAAACGAACTTCCTGGCCGGGTTGATCCGCACCGACGAGTCGAACGGCGAGAGCGGCATCCCCGGTCTCTCGGACATCCCGATCCTCGGCCGCCTGTTCGGACGGACGACGGTCGACGTCAAGCGGACCGACGTCATGCTGACGCTGACCCCGCACATCATCCGCGCGCCCGACATCACCGAGGCCGACCTGCTGCCGATCTGGGTCGGCACCGAGGCCAACCTGTCCTTCCGCGGGGGCAGCCCGCGCGTCGAGTCCGGCGCGGAGGGCCCGTTCGACGCCGATCAGGAGCAGAACAAGGCGCTGCTCGAGCAGAAGATCCGGCAGCAGCTCCAGCAGCTGCCGCCCGGCCTGCGGCAGCCCGAGACGACGCCCAACCCGGAGGCGACGGGCCAGCCCACGAACCTGGCGCCCGCTTCCGGCCCCAGCAACCTCTTCGCGCCCCCGGCCGGAACCGAGCAGCAGAAGCCGCCGGAGGACAACCCGCCGCAGGGCGCGCAGTCCTCGCTGAGCGACTTCCAGGGCGGCGTGATCCCGTCCGCCGGGTCGCCGTCGGGCGACCCCGACGTGGCGCTCTCGCTCGACCCGTCCGTGGTCAGCGTCCGGGCCGGACAGACCTTCCAGGTCGTGGTCGAGGTGGACGCGCGGGTGCCGGTCTCGCACCTTCCGTCCACGCTGTCCTTCGATCCGCAGGTGCTCGCCGTCGACCGCGTCGAGCCGGGTGACTTCCTGGGCGGCGCCGACGCGGCCCAGGTGGTCGCCGACACCTCGACGCCGGGCGAGATCGTGGTCGGCGCCAGCCGCCTCGGCAACCGCCCCGGGGTGGCCGGGCACGGCAGCCTGGTCCGGGTCACCTTCCGCGCCCTGGCGACCGGAAACGCCACCGTCGACTTCGCCGCCCAGCGGGTGATGGACGCCAACCTGCGACCGGTCGCCGGCGTGACCACCCGGGCGGCCGCCGTCGAGGTCCGCCCGGCGACGCCGGAGGGGAGCACGCACTGACGTGACCGTTTCCGGGCGCGCCCGAGGCTTCACGCTCATCGAGCTGGTGCTGGTCTGCGCCGTGCTGGTGATCCTCGCCGGGCTCTCCTACCCGGTGGTCAAGTACACGCAGCTGCGGCTCAAGGAGCTCGAGCTGCGCGCCGACCTGCGCGAGATGCGCTCCGCGATCGACGAGTACAAGCGGTACTCGGACGCCGGCCTGATCGAGGTCGAGTTCGGCACCGACGGCTACCCGCCCAAGCTCGAGACCCTGGTCGAGGGCGTGCCCGTGGTCGGACAGGTCGACAAGACGGTGAAGTTCCTGCGCCGCCTCCCGCTCGATCCGATGACCAACGACGACACCTGGGGTCTGCGCAGCTATCAGGACGATTCCGACGCGACCTCCTGGGGCGGCGAGGACGTCTACGACGTCTACTCGCTGGCCCAGGGCAAGGGCCTCAACGGGGTGCCCTACTCACTATGGTGAACGAGAACCGCCAGCGCGGCTTCACACTGCTCGAGCTGATCATCGTGGTCGCGATGATCGGAATCCTCGCTTCCATCGCCATGCCGGCGCTCAAGGACATGCCGACGCGGGCCAAGGAAGCGGTGCTCAAGACCAACCTGCGCACCTTCCGCGAGGTCATCGACCTGTACTACGGCGACAAGGGACACTACCCCCTGACGTTGTCCGATCTGGTGGACTCCCACTACCTGCACGCGATCCCCTTCGACCCGTTCACCAAGAGCCAGCAGACCTGGCAGCTGGTCTACGAGGAGGAGGACACCGACCAGGAGCCCGGGCCCCAGGACGAGGGCGGCGGGGAGCCGACCGGACCCGGCATCATCGACGTCCACTCGGGATCGCCCAAGGTCTCGCTCAACGGGGTTCCCTATGCCGAGTGGTAGCCGCGCCGAGCGCGGCTACACGTTGGTCGCGCTGGCGATGATCGTCGCGGCGACGGCGATCTTCGCCGCCGCCGTGATCCCGTTGTGGAGCGCCCGCATCCGGCGCGACAAGGAGGAGGAGCTGATCTCGCGCGGTTTCCAGTACGCCGAGGGGATCCGGGTCTTCCTGCGCCGCTTCGGACGCCTGCCCAATCGCCTCGAGGAGCTGATCGAAGTCGAGCCGCGTTCGATCCGCCAACTGTGGAAGGACCCGATGACCGACGACGGCGCCTGGGCGGTGATCGTCGAGTTGCCCGGCCGCGGCCTGATCGCGGTCGACAGCCGCACCGGGCAGCCGGTGGCTCCGATCGACCTCGACGGCGACGGCAAGCCCGACCGGATCCCGGTCCAGGCGGCGCCGGAGGAGGGTGGAACGGTGGCCGTCGGGCCGATCCACGGGGTCCAGTCGATGGCGCACGGCGAAGCGTTCCACTCCCTGTTCGACAAGGACGACTACGGCGACTGGCAGTTCACGGTCGAGGGGATCCAAGCCGCGATCGCCAAGCCCGGGCCGTCGGGCCTGCCACCCCGGGCCAACGCGCTGACCATCGGCCGGCCCTTCCGCTATCCGCCTCCCGGCTTGGCGCTGCAGCCGCCCCGCCAGCCCCCCGGTGGCGGCGGCCTGCCGCCGGGCGGTCAACCCCCCGGCGGACAGCCCCCGGGCCCGAAGCCGCCGCCCCCCGGCGGGGGCGGCGGCGGGAAGAACGGATGATGGCGCCGAACGGCGGCGATCCGGAGGCACCGGTCGTCCGGCTCGAGCGGCTGGCCCACGCCGCGGGCCTCGACCTGCCCGCCTACGCGACCGCGGGCAGCGCCGGCGTCGACCTGCGAGCGGCGGTCGCCGACGATCTCTGGCTGCCGCCGGGCGGCCGCACGGTGGTGCCCACGGGGCTCCGGCTGGCGATCCCGGCCGGCTGGGAGGGTCAGGTGCGGGCGCGCAGCGGGCTGGCCCTGCGCCACGGCCTGGCGCTGCCCAACGCGCCCGGGACGATCGACAGCGACTACCGGGGCGAGGTCGGGGTCCTGCTGGCCAACCTGGGGGACCGCCCGGTGCGCATCCGGCGCGGCGACCGCATCGCCCAGCTCGTGCTGGCGCCCGTGGGCCGCGCCCGCTTCGACCCGGTCGAGCGCCTCGACGACACCGCGCGCGGCGGCGGCGGCTTCGGCTCGACCGGCGCGGGCTGAGGCTCCGGAAGCCCTCTCAGCCGTCGGCGTCGGGGCGCGCGGCGCGCCGCGGCAGCCGACCGTCGAGCAGGGCCAGGGTGGTGGCGAGGACGGCGCGCAGGGGGCCGGGGTCGGCGCGGCCGGTGCCGGCCAGCGGGAACGCGGTGCCGTGGTCGACCGAGGTACGCAGGAAGGGCAACCCCAGCGTCCAGTTGGTCGCGCTGCCGAAGGCGGCGGTCTTGACCGCGATCAACCCCTGGTCGTGGTAGAGGGCGAGGACCCAGTCGAACTCGCCGCGCCGGGCGCGGGCGAACAGCGAATCCGGGCTCTCCGGACCGTGGGCGTCGATCCCCGCGGTTCGGGCCCGGACGACCGCCGGGGCGACGATCCGGGCGTCCTCCTCGCCGATCAGCCCCCCTTCGCCCGCGTGCGGGTTGACCCCGGCGACCGCGATGCGGCCGCCGGCGTGGCGGTCGAGGCAGACGAGCGCCTCGACCAGCGCCGTCTCCTCGAGCTCGGCCAGCGCGCGCGCCAGGGGTACGTGGACCGAGGCGAGAGCGACCTGCAGGTCGGGGGCGAGGAAGGCCATCAGGTAGTCGCGGCCGTAGCGCTCGAGGCCGCACGCCGCTGCCAGGTAGTCGGTGTGGCCGACGAAGTCGGCTCGGACGTGGCGGGCGATCGAGGCCTTCGAGATCGGCGCCGTGACCATCGCGTCGGCGACGCCGGAGCGCGCGAGCCCGACGGCGGCGTCGATCGCCGCCAGCGCCCCGTGGGCGTCCGCCGGACCCGACTCGCCGAGGCGCATCTCGCGCCGCGCGCCCACCGGGTCGAGCCACGCGACGCTCCCGGGCGCGAGCGCGTCGAGCGCCGCGCGGCCCGGAGCGGTCACCGGGACCCACCGCTCCCAGCCGAAGCCGGGAGCCAGGTCGCGCACCGCCTCGATCGCCGGCCGCTCGGCGACGACGAGCGGCAGCCAGCCCGGCGCCGGACCCTCCTCGGCGAGCGCCCGCAACACGATCTCCGGCCCGATCCCGGCCGGATCCCCCTGGGTCAGCGCCAGCACCCTCCGCCTCGTCGTCGCCGCCATGGGTGAAATCCTCTCACCGATCGCGAACTGCGGCGCTCCGGCCCTCGCCGCGACAGGGGCTAGACTCGCTCCGGGTTCCCAGGAGTCCGGCCCGGAGCGGCCGAAGGAGGAGCGATGACCCACGGTTCGAAGATGTGCGTGACGCTGGTGGCACTGCTCGCCCTCGCGGCGGCGGCGCCTGCGGCCGCCGCAGACGAGGGCGCGGCCAAGGCCAAAGCGCAAGCCGCCGCCGAGGCGTGGCTGGACCAGGTCGACGCCGGCAGCTACGCCGAGAGCTGGGACGAGGCGGCCGCGCTGTTCCGGAAGGCGATCACGAAGGACGCCTGGAGGCAGGCGCTCGACGCTTCGCGGGCGCCGCTGGGCGCGGTGAAGTCGCGCCGGCTGCGCGTCGCCGAGTACCACACCCAGCTGCCCGGCGCTCCGGACGGCGAGTACGTGGTGCTGCAATACGACACGGTGTTCGAGAACAAGGCGACGTCGGTCGAGACGATCACGCCGATGCTCGACGCCGACGGCCACTGGCGCGTCTCCGGCTACTACATCCGGTAGCGGTCCGGTGGCGCCGGTGGCGCCGGCCGCCGGCGCGCGACCCCGCGCGACCGCCGCGTCTCAGTCTTCCGCTTCGGCGTCGGGCTCGTCGTCCTCGGCCGGGAGCGGCCGCGGGCCGGGCTGTCCGGGCACGCCGCCGGAGGTGCGCTTGCGCGGCTGGCGGCGCAGCTCCTCCTCCTTGAACAGGTAGAGGATCGAGGTCTTCGGGATCAGCAGGTTGGGGGCGTCGTGGCGGTGGAACTTGATCGCTCCCTTGTCGTACCACTCGATCCAGCCGCGCAGCTCGTCGCCGTTCGTCAGGTGCAGGACCATCGGTGTGCGGGCCTGCATCTGCTTGAGGTAGTAGAACTCCTCGGCGTTGGTCTGCTCGGGCGGGGAGGCCTTGCGCCGCACCGTGCGCGGTCCCTCGTTCTTGCGGTTCTCGCCCAGGTCGGGGCGGATCAGCTTGCGGTTGCTCATGACGCCTCCGCCGGCGGCTTGGCCGCGTGGTGGCGACTTCCGGCCGGGTACTGGTCGTTCTCGTAGGCCAGGCAGCACAGCAGCCTTCCGCACTGGCCCGAGATCTTCGACGGGTTGAGCGACAGATTCTGCCGCTTGGCCATCTGGATCGAGATCGGACGGAACTCCTGGAGCCACGACGAGCAGCACAGAGTGCGACCGCACACCCCCACGCCGCCCAGCAGCTTCGCCTCGTCGCGGGCGCCGAGCTGGAGCATGTGGATGCGGGCGCCGAAGCGCTGCGCGATCTCGCGCACGAGCTGGCGGAAGTCGACCCGCCGCTCGGCCGTGAAGTAGACCGTCGCCTTCTTGCCCGAGAGCAGGAACTCGACGCGCGAGACCTTCATGTCGAGCTGGAGCGCCCGGGCGCGCTCCTGGACGAAGAGCTTGGCCGCCTGCTCGCGCTGCAGCTTGCGGTCCTGCGCCGCGACGTCGTCGTCGTTGGCCGGACGCAGGATGAGCCGGGCGCTGGCCTTCTGGCACGGCTTGAACACCGGCATCGGCGACTTCTCGACATGGCCGAAGGCCGGCTCGCCGTCGACCTCGACCACCACGCGGTCGCCGCAGGCGTAGATCCGGCCTTCGGTCCGGCACAGGGTGAGGTTGGTCTCCTCGCCGAAGCGCACCCCGACGAAGGCGTCTTCGACCGCCGTCGACATCCCCTTGTACGAGCATCCAGCGCAGCCGGGCATCGGTCTCTCGGACTTCTCGAAGCTCCCAACGTTGCAGAATCGGTACCAATTCCACGGGACCCGGGGCGCGTCGCGCGGACCACGCCGCAACGCGTCGAGGAAAAGGACCGACCCAGCTTTCCCGCGATTCCAGCGCCATTATGGCGACCCCCGCCGACGGGGGTCAACCGCCTCCCGCCGGTCCCGCCGCGACGTCGCGGCGGCGAAAGCCGGGCGATACCGCCCCCGGCCTCAGTGGTCGGGGTCCTGGCCGGCGTCCGGGTCGTCGAGCTTGAGGTCCTTGATGTTGAAGCTGCCGGTCTCCATCGTCGCGAAGGCGCGCTCGACGAAGGCCCTCCCGATGTCCGAGCGGTAGATCTTCGCCGGCCAGCGGATGTGGGCCGCTGCAGCGTAGGCCGTGCGCAGGGCGCTGCCCAGGTCGGGAGCGGTGGCGCCGACGTTGAGCACCCGGCCGCCCCAGGCCAGGATGTGACCTTCGAGCTCCTCCGTGCCGGCGTGGAAGATCGTCGCGCCGGGGATCTCCGCCGCCTCGTCCAGCCCCTCGATGACCTCCCCCTTGAGCGGCTTGTCCGGGTAGCCCCGGCTGGCCAGCACCACCACCGCGGCGGCCTCCTTGCGGAAGTGGAGCCGCGACACCGGGAAGCTCCCGCTCGCCCCCGCGACGAGCAGCGGCAGCAGGTCGTCCTCCATGCGCAGCAGCAGCGCCTGGCACTCCGGGTCGCCGAAGCGGGCGTTGAACTCGAGCACGCGCGGGCCGTCGTCGGTGAGCATCAGCCCGGCGTAGAGGACGCCACGGAAGCTGCGGTTCTCGTCGGCCAGGCCGGCGAGCGTCGGCTTCATGACCTTCTCGAGGATCTCGGCCGCCTGGCTCGAGGTCAGCAGGCCCGAGGGCGAATGCGCGCCCATGCCGCCCGTGTTGGGGCCGCGGTCGCCGTCCTCGAGCCGCTTGTAGTCGCGCGCGGTGGCGAAAGGGAGCAGCCGCTCGCCGTCGGCGAGCGCGAGGAACGAGACCTCCTCGCCGACCAGGTGGCGCTCGACCACGATCCGGTCGCCGGCCACGCCGAAGCGCCGCTCGTCGAAGAACAGGGACAACGCGCGCTCGACCTCCTCCGCGGTGTGCGCGATGATCACTCCCTTGCCGGAGGCGAGTCCGTCGGCCTTGAGCACGACCGGCAGCCCGAAGCGCTTGGCCGCGCGCTCGGCCCCGCCGCGGTCGCGGGCGACCACGAACTCGCCGGTCGGGATGTCGTGGCGGGCCATGAACTCCTTGGCGAAGATCTTCGAGCCCTCGAGCTCGGCGGCGGCCTGGCGCGGACCGAACGCTTTCAGGCCCCGGCGCTCGAACTCGTCGACCAGCCCGAGCGAGAGCGGCAGCTCCGGCCCGACCACGGTCAGGTCGATGCCCAGCTCCTCGGCGAACCCGGCCAGCTCGTGGATCTCCTCCGGCCCGTAGGGGACCCGATCGGCGATCTCCGCGATCCCCGGGTTGCCGGGCGCGCAGTAGAGCTCGGTGAGCTCCGGGCTCTGGGCGAGCTTCCAGCACAAGGCGTGCTCCCGGCCGCCGCTCCCGATGACGAGCACCTTCATGGCTCTTCTCCTCGTCCGGCTTCGACGGCCGTGACGGCGACGACGTCGACCACGTCCTCCGCCGAACAACCGCGAGACAGATCGTGAACCGGCCGGGCGAGGCCCTGGAGCAGGGGCCCCACGGCCCGCGCCCCGGCCAGGCGTTCGGTCAGCTTGTAGGCGATGTTACCTGCGTCCAGGTCCGGAAACACCAGGACGTTGGCGCGGCCGGCCACGGGGCTGCCCGGGGCCTTCCGGGCGGCCACCTCGGGCACCAGGGCGGCGTCGGCCTGGAGCTCGCCGTCGCAGGCGAAGTCGGGCGAGCGCCGGCGCAGCTCCTCGATCGCCCGGCGCACCCGGTCGACCCGGGGGTGGGAGGCGCTGCCCAGGGTCGAGAACGAGAGCAACGCCACCCGCGGCTCCTCGCCGAGAAGGGTCCGGCAGGAAGCCGCCGCGGCGACGGCGATGTCGGCCAGCTGTCCGGGATCGGGATCCGGAACCACTCCGGCGTCGCTGTAGATCAGCCCCCGGCCTCCCGGCAGCACCATCAGGAAGCAGGACGAAACCAGGCCGAGGCCCGGCGCCGGCCCGACCCCGGCGAGCGCCGCCCGCAGCGTGTCGGCGGTCGTCGCCTGGGCGCCCATGACCGCGCCGTCGGCCGCCCCGAGGCCGACCAGCGCGCAGGCGAGGTGCAGGGGATCGGCCAGGCGGCGTCCGCGTTCGCCGGGAGCCAGCCGCCGGCTGGCGAGGCGCGCCTCCAACAGATCGCGGGCGGCCGCCAGGTCCGGGTGGTCCGGAGCGAGGAGCTCGAGCTCGGCGGCACCGTCGCCGAGCGTGGCGAGTCGGGCGCCGAGCCGGGCCGGGTCCCCCAGCAGTACCGGCCGGGCGAGCCCCGCGGCGGCCGCCGCGGCCGCCGCGGTCAGGATCCGGACGTCCCCCGATTCCGGCAGGACGATCCGGCGGGGAGGGAGTCGGGCGGCTCGGGCGCGCAACCGGTCGAGCGGCGACGCCACCGACGGGCTCTCTCTCACGCCGGCGACACGGCGGCTCGGGCGAGCTCGGCGACCGCCGCCTCGACCTCGTCGACGACGTAGTCCGGAGTCGACGCGCCGGCCGTGATGCCGACCGTCGAGACCCCGGCGAACCAGGCCGGGTCGAGATCGGAGGCGCCCTGGACGAGGTGGCTGGGCTTGTAGCCGGCGCAGATCTCCCACAGGTGGCGGGTGTTGGCCGAGCGCGTGCCACCGATGACCAGGATCACCTCGACCTCCGGGTCCTGGCCCAGCTCGTGGGCCGCCTCCTGGTTCTGCTTGGTCGCGTAGCAGATCGTGTCGGCACGCCGGGCGTCGCGGACCCGCGACTCGATGAACCGGACCAGCTCCTCGAAGGAATCGGCGTTGAGCGTCGTCTGGTAGAAGATCTTCACCTTCGGGTAGCGCGACCAGTCCACCCGGCGCGCTTCCTCGACCGCCATCAGGACGTGGTAGTCGGCCGGATCGAGGTCGTGGGTGTAACCGATCACCTCGCGGTGAGCGGGATCCCCGACGAAGACGAGGTGAGCGCCGTCGGCCAGCGCGACGCTGGCCTCGTCGTGGATGTCGTAGACGAACGGGCAGGTCGTGTCGAGGATCTTCAGCCCGCGCGCCCGCGCCTGCTCGTGGAACGAGGGCGGCACGCCGTGGGCGGAGAACACGATCGTGCCGGATCCGGCCTCGTCCAGTCCGCGCACGGTGTGGACGCCGAGCTCCTCCATCTCCTCGACCACCCGCTCGTTGTGCACGACCTGACCGAGGATCGACCCTTCGTTGCCCCGGGCCGCGAACTTCTTGACCTTCTGGTCGGCGATGCGCACCCCGGCGCAGAAGCCGTACTTGGCGGCGCGCCTGATCTTCACGCGCGAAATTCTAGCATCGCGCTCGCGCGCGACGGCGCGGCAGCGCTCACCGCTCCGGCGTCTTTCCGGTCGGCTGCGAGGACAGCGCCGTGCGACCCACGAGCTCGAGATGAACGCGCACGGCCGAGCGCGCGACCAGGATCTCGACCGGCGTGGCCGCCTCGTCGCGGGCCAGCCAGAGATCGAGCTCGCCCTTCCACTGGCGGCGCCCGGGCAGGTCGACGCTGCGCACGGCGTAGTGCCGCGCCTCGATCGTCGAGCTTCCGATCCGGCGTTGCTCGAGCCCGCGCGGGTAGACGATCACCGGGTAGAGCCTGCCGTCGGACCAGATCTCGAGCCGGCGTGGCGCGCGCGGAGGATCCCGGCGCAGGGCGTAGATCGCCGTCGCGACGTCGACGACCCCGGTCTGGTGGACCTCCTGCTCCTCGTTCTTCTCGTCGCCCCGCCAGTGCTGCCCCGACCACGCCTTGAGGGTGGTCTCCGTCGCCGGATCCCATTCCGCGCCGTAGAGGAAGTAGTCCCCCTCGGCGCGCCGTTCGGAGGTGATGCGCAGCTCGCTCTTCAGATGGCCGTCGGGCAGGTGCTCCAGGGTCAGGCGCCCCTCGCCGCTGTTGGGGAAGAAGAGGCCGGCCAGGGCGCCGAGGAAGCCGTCGAGGCGCCAGGTGTAGCTCAGAGTCTCGTCGGTCGCGGCCCGGGCCGGGCGCCCCAGCGCGAGCGCGAGCACGAGCCCGCAAAGGGCGATGCCGAGGACGGGGCGGCGGTGGGCCATCTCCGGATGATACGCAAGGCCGGGGCCGCCCCGCCTCCCCCTGTGCCAGAATGCTCCCGGTCCGCCGCGCCGCCCGAGGAACGAAGCCGATGTCCGCGCGCTCGACCCCGAACGACGATCTCGCCCAGCTGCTCGCCGTGCTCCCGCCCGAGCTGCGCGACCGGGTCGCCTCCCACGGCGCCCTGGATCAGCTCCTGGAGATCGTCCTCGACCTGGGACGCCCCCCCGAGGCCCGCTTCGCGCGGGCGACGGTCGAGCTCGGCAGCGATCCGCTGACGCGCGACGACCTCGCCCACATCGTCGAACGCGTCGGTGCCTTCGGGCCCGACAACCGGGCGGGCATCGAGGCCACGCTGCACCGGATCTCGGCGCTGCGCAACCGGCGCGGCGGAATCGTCGGCCTGACCTGCCGCGTCGGGCGCGCGGTGGTGGGCACCGTCGACATCGTCCGCGACATGATCGAGACCGGCCACTCGACCCTGCTGCTGGGGCGTCCCGGCGTGGGCAAGACCACCCTGCTGCGCGAGGCCGCGCGGGTCCTCGCCGACACCCTCGGCAAGCGGGTGGTGATCGTCGACACCTCGAACGAGATCGCCGGCGACGGCGACATCCCCCACCCCGGCATCGGACGCGCCCGCAGGCTCCAGGTCCCCTCGCCCGGTGAGCAGCACGCCACCATGATCGAGGCGGTCGAGAACCACATGCCGGAGGTCGTCGTCATCGACGAGATCGGGACCCAGGCCGAGGCGCTGGCCGCGCGGACCATCGCCGAGCGGGGGGTCCAGCTCATCGCCACCGCGCACGGCAACGCGCTCGAGAATCTGCTCTCCAATCCCACGCTCGCGGACCTGGTCGGCGGCATCCAGGCGGTGACCCTGTCCGACGACGAAGCGCGCCGGCGCGGCACCCAGAAGACGGTCCTCGAACGCAAGGCGCCGCCCACGTTCGACGTCCTCATCGAGATCCTGGACCGGGACCGTTTCGCCGTCCACCGCGACGTCGCCGAGGTCGTCGACCGCGTCCTGCGGAGCCTGCCCCCCCGCCCCGAGGTCCGGGTCCGCGACGCCGAGGGGCGGGTGGAGGTCGAGACCCCGGCCGAGGCCGGCCCCGTGCCGGCGCCGGGCTGGCCGGGGGACGCAACCCGCCCCCCGGAGCGCCATCGCCGGCGGCGAATCCGCATCCTGCCCTACGCGGTCTCGACGCCGCGGCTCGAACGGGCGATCCGCGACCTGCGCGTACCCGCGACCGTCGTCGAGCGTCTGGCCGACGCCGACTGCGTGGTCACCTTGAAGTCCCAGGAGAAGAGGCTCCCCCGGGCGCTGCGGGCCGCGCCGGGCGGAAGCCACGCGCTGCACGTGCTGCGCAACGGCACGACGGGACAGATCGAGACCTTCCTGCGCTCGCTGTTCGACGTCGGCGACGTCCTCGACGAGCAGCAGACGGCTCTGCGCGAGGCCGAGGCCGCGGTGCACGAGGCGCTCGGCGGCCAGCGGCCGATCGAGCTCGCGCCCCAGGCGAGCTTCGTCCGCCGCCTCCAGCACGACCTCGTCGACCGCTTCGGACTGACCTCGACCTCGCGCGGCGAGGAGCCCTACCGCCGGGTCGTCGTCTTCCCCGAGCGCTGATCCGGCCGCCCGCGGCCGTTTCAGGACCGCTCGGCCGGCCCTTCGGTCGAGACCTGCCCGCCGTCCTCGGTCAGCGCCGAGCGCAGGGCGTGCCAGGCCAGCGTCGCGCACTTGACCCGCATCGGGAACTCCCGGACGCCGCCCAGCGACGCCAGCTCGCCGAGCTCGTCGGCGGGCGGCGCATCCGGCGCTCCGGTCACCAGCGCCTGGAAGCGACGCGTCAGCTCGAGCGCTTCGGCGAGCGCCAGACCCCGTATCGCTTCGGTCATCATCGACGCCGAGGCGGTCGAGATCGCACAGCCGGAGCCCTCGAAGCGGACCTCGGCGATGCGCCCGCCGTCGAGGCGGAGACGCAACCGGAGCCGGTCGCCGCACAGGGGGTTGTAGCCCTCGACGTCGCGGTCGGCGTTCTCGAGCGGGCCGTAATTGCGCGGCCGGCGATAGTGGTCGAGCAGGATCTCCTGATAGAGGTCGTCGAGCTCGTTCATCGCGCGAACATCCGTCCGGCCCGCTCGACGGCGCGGCCGAGAGCTTCGACCTCGTCCTCCGTGTTGTAGGCCGCGAACGAGGCGCGCACCGTGGCCGGGACGCCGAAGCGCGCCATCACCGGTTGCGCGCAGTGGTGACCGACGCGGACGGCGACGCCCTCCCGGTCGAGCACCGTCCCCACGTCGTGGGCGTGGACGCCCTCGAGCACGAAGGAGACCACCCCCGCCCGCCGGCGGGCGGTGCCGACGAAGCGCACGCCGGCGATCGCCCCGAGCCGCGCCACGGCGAGCTCGAGCAGGCCCTCCTCGTGCCGCATCACCGCGTCGTGTCCGGTCGCCTCGAGCCAGTCGAGGGCCGCCGCCAGGCCCGCGGCCTCCGGCCCCGCCGGAGTCCCCGCCTCGAACCGCTGCGGCGGGTCGGCGAAGGTGGTGCGCTCGAAGGTGACGTCGCGGATCATGCCGCCGCCCGACTGATACGGCGGCATCGAGGCGAGCAGCGCCCGGCGCGCCCAGAGCACGCCGATGCCGCTCGGCCCGTAGATCTTGTGACCCGAGAAGGCGAAGAAGTCGCAGTCCAGAGCCCGGACGTCGATGCCCAGGTGCGGCGCGGACTGCGCCCCGTCGACCAGGACGAGCGCCCCGGCCGCGTGCGCGAGCCGGGCGATCCGTGCCACCGGGACGACCGTGCCCAGGGCGTTGGAGACATGGGCGATCGCGGCCATCCGGACGCGCCCCGAAGAGAGCAGAGACTCGACCGCCTCGAGCTCGACGTCGCCGCGGTCGTCGATCGGCGCGACGACCAGGCTCGCCCCCGAAGCCTCGGCGGCCAGCTGCCAGGGCACGAGATTCGAGTGGTGCTCGAGGCCGGTGACCAGGATCTCGTCGCCGCCGCGCAGCTCGGCGCGACCCCAACTCGAAGCCACCAGATTGATCGACTCGGTCGTGCCGCGCGTGAAGACCACCTCGTCGGGCTCGCCGCCCAGGAAGGAGGCGACCCGCGCGCGGGCCGCCTCGTAGCTGTGCGTCGCGTCGGCCGAGAGCCGGTAGACGCCGCGTCCGATCGCGCCGTAGCGGTCGACGTAGAAGCTCGTCAGAGCGTCGAGCACCGCCTGCGGCTTCTGGGCCGTGGCCGCGTTGTCGAGGTAGGCGAGGCCCGCGGCACCGCGGGCCAGGGCCGGGAACTGCGCCCGCACCGCCGCGACGTCGTACGCCGTCGCGTGCCCGCTCCGCTGGGTTCCAGTCGTCATCGGCCTCGGCCCCCCGGAGCGCTTCCGCTCAGACCGCCTCGCGCACCACCTCGCCCTGGGGGATCCAGGCGAGGAGGAACTCCTGCAAGTTGGCTCGCAGCGGCTCGACCCGTGTGCGCTCGACCAGATCGGCCGCGAAGGCGTAGGTCAGCAGGCTCCTGGCCGCCTCGACCCCGATGCCGCGCGAGCGCAGGTAGAAGATCGCCTCCTCGTCGAGCTGGCCGACGGTCGAGCCGTGCGTGCACTTGACGTCGTCGGCGTAGATCTCGAGCTGCGGATTGGCGTTGACCAGCGCATCCGGCGAGAGGATGAGGTTGCGGCTGGTCTGCTTGGCGTCGGTCTTCTGGGCCCGCGGGTGGACGTGGATGTGGCCGTTGAACACTCCCCGTGCCCGCTCGTCGAGCACGCCCTTGAACAACTCGTGGCTGGTCGTGTGGGGAGCGGCGTGGTCGACCCGCATGTGGAAGTCCGCGAGCTGGCGGTCGCGCACCAGGTAGAGCCCGTTGAGCGTCACTTCGGCGCCCTCTCCGCCCAGCACGGCGTGGACGTCGTGACGGGCGATCGCGGCGCCGAAGGAGAACGACTGCGTGGAGATCGTCGCGCCGCGCTCGGCCTCGAGGTGGAACAGCGCGAGGTGGAACGCCCCCGGACTGTCGCGCTGGAGCTTGTAGTGGTCCACGACCGAGCCGGGACCGGCGACGAGCTCGGTGACCGGGCAGAGCAGGTAGCCGGCGGCGGCTCCGCCGCGATAGCTCTCGATGACGGTGACCTGGGCGTTCTCGCCCACCAGCACCAGGACGCGCGGGAAGACGGCGGTGGGGCGCGGGCCGGCCGTCGTCCAGAAGACGACGTGGAGCGGCGTCGGGACGACGGCGCCCGGCTCGATCTCGATCGCCGCGCCGTCCGCGAACAAGGCCGTCGAGAGCGCCGCGAAGGGCCGTTGGACGACGTCGGCACGGCGTCCCAGCTCGGGCGCGAGCCGCTCCCAGTCGGACGCCGACGCCCCCGCCAGGCTCCGGATCCGCACGCCGGGCAGATCGCCCCGGCTCGACAGGGCGGACGAATACAGCCCGTCGACGAAGACGACCTCGTGGCAGCCCGGCAGCCGGGCCACCTCGAGTGCGGCCTTCTCCGCGGTCGCGTCCCGGGCGGCGCCCGGCGGCTCGAACCGCGTGCGCGCGACCGGTGCGACGTTGGTGAAGCGCCACTCCTCCTCCTTCGTCCGCGGCAGGCCGCGCTCTTCGAAGCAGCGGAACGCCCGCTCGCGCAGCGCGCGCACGGCCTCCGGCTGCTCGCGCGCGAGAGCCGTCTCGAGCTCCGGCGCGAAATCGTCCGGGGTCACGACCGCCGTTCCGCCTCCCGCCTCGCTCATGCGTCCGCTCCGGCGGCGACCTCCGCCTCGAGCCAGGAGTACCCCCTCTGCTCGAGCTCGAGCGCCAGCTCCTTGCCACCCGACCGGACGATCTTGCCGTCGATCAACACGTGGACGAAATCCGGGACGATGAAGTTGAGCAGCCTCTGGTAGTGCGTGATCACCAGGAACGCCCGCTCCGGCGAGCGCAGGCTGTTGACGCCGCCGGCGACGATGCGGAGGGCGTCGATGTCGAGGCCGGAATCGGTCTCGTCGAGGACGCAGAGGCGCGGCTCGAGGACCGCCATGTGGAAGATCTCGTTGCGCTTCTTCTCACCGCCCGAGAAGCCCTCGTTGACCGGGCGCTGGAGCAGCGACTCGTCGAGTCCCACCAGCTTGACCTTCTCGCGCACCAGCTTGAGGAAGGAAACGGGGTCGTGCTCCGGCAGGCCGCGGTGCTTGCGAACGGCGTTGACCGCGGCGCGCAGGAAATAGGTGTTGGAGACCCCGGGGATCTCGACCGGGTACTGGAAGGCGAGGAACAGACCCTCGCGGGCGCGCTCCTCGGGCGGCATTTCGAGCAGGTCCTTGCCGTCGAAGCGCGCCGATCCGGCCGTCACGTCGTAGTCGGACTTGCCGGCCAGGACCTGCGCGAGGGTGGACTTGCCGCCGCCGTTGGGTCCCATGATGGCGTGGACCTCGCCGGGGCGGATCTCGAGGTCGACGCCGCGCAGGATCTCGGTGCCGTCGACCGAAGCGTGCAGATTTCGGATTTCCAGGAGCATTCGGGTTACCTCGGGGTTGCCTCGTCCAGGGGACACGGGAGTCGTTTCAGGAGCGGCGGCCGCGGACCGTCACCCGACGCTGCCTTCCAGCGAGACCGCCAGCAGCTTCTGCGCCTCGACCGCGAACTCCATCGGCAGCTCCCGGAAGACCTCCTTGCAGAAGCCGTTGACGATCATCGAGACGGCGTCCTCGGTGTCGATGCCACGCTGATTGCAGTAGAACAGCTGATCCTCTCCGATTTTCGAGGTCGAGGCCTCGTGCTCCATCTGGGCCGTCGGGCTCTGGACGTCGATGTACGGGAAGGTGTGGGCGCCGCACTGGTCACCGATGAGCATCGAGTCGCACTGCGAGAAGTTGCGTGCGTTCTCCGCGCTCTTGAGGATCTTGACCTGGCCGCGGTAGGTGTTCTGGCCGCGCCCGGCCGAGATCCCCTTCGAGACGATCGTCGAGCGCGTCCGCCGGCCGACGTGGATCATCTTGGTGCCGGTGTCGGCCTGCTGGCGGTTGTTGGTCACCGCGACCGAGTAGAACTCGCCCACCGAGTCGTCCCCCTTGAGGATGCACGAAGGGTACTTCCAGGTGATCGCGGAGCCGGTCTCGACCTGGGTCCAGCTGATCTTGGAGCGCCGACCCGCGGCCAGACCCCGCTTGGTCACGAAGTTGTAGATGCCGCCCTTGCCGTCGCGGTCGCCGGGGTACCAGTTCTGGACCGTCGAGTACTTGATCGAGGCATCGTCGAGGGCGACCAGCTCCACCACCGCGGCGTGGAGCTGGTTCTCGTCGCGCATCGGCGCCGTGCAGCCCTCGAGATAGGAGACCGAGGCGCCGGCTTCGGCGACGATCAGCGTACGCTCGAACTGACCCGTGTTGCGGGCGTTGATGCGGAAGTAGGTCGACAGTTCCATCGGGCACTTCACCCCGCGGGGAACGAAGACGAAGGAGCCGTCGGAGAAGACCGCCGCGTTGAGGGCGGCGAAGAAGTTGTCGCCGGAGGGCACGACCGAGCCCAGGTACCGCCGCACCAGTTCGGGGTGCTCGCGGATCGCCTCGGACATCGAGCAGAAGATGATGCCGTGCTCGCCCAGCTTCTTCTTGAAAGTCGTGGCCACCGACACCGAATCGAACACCGCGTCGACCGCGACGCCGGCCAGCAGCTCGCGCTCGTGCAGCGGAATGCCGAGCTTCTCGTAGGTCTTGAGCAGCTCGGGGTCGACCTCGTCGAGCGACTTGGGGGCGTTCTTCATCGAGCGGGGCGCCGCGTAGTAGACCATCGAGTCGTAGTCGATCGGCGGGTAGCTGACCTTCGCCCAGGTCGGCTCCGACATGCCGCGCCAGTGGCGATAGGCGCGCAGGCGCCAGTCCAGCATCCATCCCGGCTCGCCCTTGATGGTGGAGATCCGGCGAACCACCTCCTCGTCGAGGCCGGGCGGAAACGTCTCCTGGTCGATCTCGGTGACGAATCCGAACTTGTACTCGCGCGTCGCGAGCTGTTCGATGGTCTCGTTGTCGGTGGTCATGTCGTCATCCTCGCTTCGACTTTGGTCGTCCGGCTCTCCGAGCGCCCGAGCTTCACCAGCCCACCGGTGACCGGGTGGGCGAGATCCGCGAGCGTGACCCGCCCGAGCGCGGTGTCGACCGCTTCGTTGATCGCCTGCCAGTGCCGGCGCACCTGGCAGAACGACTCGCGGTCGCATTCTCCCGGGCTGCCCTCGACGCACACGGTCAGGGCCACCGGTCCCTCGAGAGCGCGCAGGATTTCGGCGGCGCTGATGCGCTCGGGCGAGCGGGCCAGCGAGTAGCCCCCCTTGACCCCCCGGTGCGAGTCGAGCAGCCCCTGACGGGCCAGCAGCTTGAGGATCTTCGAGACCATCGGCAGCGGCAGCCGGGTCTCGTCCGCCAGGTCGGGAGCGGCGGCGACCTGCGTGGGAGCGGCCGCCAGCCGCGAGAGCAGGACGAAGCCGTAGTCGGTCTGTTTGGTCATCCGGATCATCGGCGTTCCCCGAAACAGGACATTAACAGTCCTGTTTCAGGATGATACCCGCCGGGCGGCGAAAGTCAAAGCCTCCGCTCAGGCGTCGAGCAGCTCGCGCACGCGCCGTTCGAGGGCGTCGGCCGAGAAGGGCTTCTGGAGGAAGGCCGAGCCCTCGCGCGCCAGGCCGGCGCGCAGCAGCGGGCTGTCGCTGTAGCCGGACATGAACAGGACCCGCAGATCGGGCTGCCGGCGGCGCAGGCGCTGGGCCAGGTCGAGCCCGGACAGGCCCGGCATCACGATGTCGGTCAGCAGGAGGTCGATTCCGCGCCCCAGCCGGCCGACCAGGTCGAGCGCCTCCGAGGCGTTGGCCGCGGCCAGGACGCGGTAGCCGCGGTCGACCAGGATCTGCTCGGCCAGGTTCCGGATCAGGTCCTCGTCCTCGACCAGCAGCACCTGCTCCTGGCTCGGCGCGGGTGCCGCGCCCGCGCCCGCGGCCGGGGCCGGCGCCGGGCGCAGCTCGCCGCTGGCCGGGCGCCGCGCTCCGGGCGGCTCGACCTGGGGCAGGAAGACGTGGAAGAAGGCGCCCTGCCCGGGATGGCTGTCGGCGAAGATGTAGCCCTCGCACTGCTTGACGATGCCGTAGACCGTCGACAGGCCGAGCCCCGTGCCGCGCCCCCGCTCGCGGGTGGTGAAGAACGGCTCGAAGATCCGGGCCATCGCGCCCGGGTCGATGCCGTGCCCGGTGTCGCGGATCGAAAGCCGGACGTAGGCCGGGTGCGGGACGTCGTCGATGCCCCGGCGGCGGATCTCCTCGACGTCGGCGATCGCGGTGGAGACTTCGATGCGTCCGCCCTCGGGCATGGCGTCGCGGGCGTTGACCAGGAGATTGACCAGGATCTGCTCGACGAGGTTGGGGTCGGCGTGGACCTTGCCCACCCGCGCCTCGGTGAGGTCGACGACCACGACGTCCTCGCTGACCACCCGGCGCAGGGTCGGCAGCCGCTGGTGGACGAGCTCGTTCAAGTCCAGCTTGGACGGACGGGCCGGCTGCTGGCGGCCGAAGGCCAGCAGCTCGCGGGTCAGCTCCGCCGACTGCTCGCCCGCGCGCAGGATCTCGCTGACCTCCGAGCGCATCGGATCGCCCGGCCGCAGCCGGCCCAGCACCCGCTCGCCGTAGCCCCGGATCGCCGCGATCAGGTGGTTGAACTCGTGCGCGATGCTGGCGGCGAGCCGCCCCACCGCCTCCATCTTCACCGCTTGGCGGAGCTGCTCTTCGAGACGGCGCCGCTCGGAGATGTCGCGGCCGATGCCGTGAATCGCCGTCGGACGGCCGTCCCGCAGCACCATGCGCGAGCCGACCTCGACGGCGACGAAGCTCCCGTCGCGGCGCTGCAAGCGGACCTCGTACTGGGTGTCCGGGAGCCCCTCCTCGAGCTTGCCGCGCATCGCCGCCCGGACGACGTCGCGTTGGTCCGGCTCCGGGATGATCTCCTCCCAGTGGCGACCGACCAGCGCCTCCGCCGGCCAGCCCAGCAGCTCGCCCATGGCACGGTTGACGGTGGTGAACCGTCCCTCGAGGTCGATCGCCCAGAACAGGTCTCCGGCGTTCTCGAACAGCTCGCGGAACTTCGTCTCGCTCTCGCGCAGCGCCCTTTCCATGCCGTGACGCGCCGCCGCCGCGCCGGCGATGTCCGCAGCGGCGCGCAGGGCGTCGATCTCGGTCTCGCCCCAGGTCCGGGCGCGGCGACAGTCCTCGACGCCGATGAACCCCCACCACTCCCGGCCGACGAAGATCGGAACGCAGAGGACCGCCCGGGTGCCGCCCGCGGCCAGCTCCGAGCGCAGCGGCTCGCCGAACTCCTCCGCGCTCAGCGCCAGCGTCTCGCCGCGCGACAGCGGTTGGCCGAGCTCGCTCAACTCGGGCGCCGAGATCGGGAGCTCGTCCCAGAACGGTCCCTCGCGCCGCTCCGGCGCTCCGCTCGCCGTCCACTCGCGCCGTCGCCGGGCGCGCGGCCGGCCGTCCGCGCCGACCTCGACGCGGTAGAGGTAGACACGGCACGCGCCGGTTGCCTCTCCGAGCATGGCGAGCACCTCGGCCGCGGCGGTGTCGAAGTCGACTTCGACGAGGAAGCGCTGCGCGATCGAGGCGATCGCGCCGACCAGGCGCGCGGGAGGGACTTCGGCGGTCACCGCTCGGCGCTCAGCTCCGCTCCGACGTCGCGTCGGAGGCCGCCGCGGCGGGCAGCTCGACGGCCACCGCCGGCGGCACGCCGCCGAGCAGCCGGGCGGCCCACGACCAGTCCGGCGAGTGCTCGAGGACGATCTTGATCGCCATCGTCATCGGGACGGAGAGGAACATGCCGATCGGCCCCCACAGCCAGCCCCAGAAGATCAGCGAGAGGAAGACGACGAGCGGCGAGAGGTTGAGTCTCCTGCCCAGCAACGCGGGCTCGACCAGATTGCCCAGCGCCAGTCCGATGACCACGTAGCCGGCACCGACCACCAGCGCCTTCGCCGGGTCGAACTGGATGAAGGCGAGCAGCAGCGCCGGCGCCGCCGCCAGGATCGCGCCGACGTTGGGGACGAAATGGAAGGCGAAGGCGAGCAGTCCGCACAGCACCGCGAAATCGACCCCGAGAAGCGCCAGCCAGAGGCCGATCGTCAGCCCGACCGAGGCCGCCATCAGCGTCTTGATCGCCAGATAGTGCTCGAGCTCGCGCGAGACGTGGGCAAAGTGCCGGAAGTTCTCGCGCAGGTGCGGCGGAAGCCGTTCGAGCTTGCGACCGAAGATCGCCGCCTCGAACAGCAGGAAGACCAGGGTGAGCAGAACGATCGTGGCACCGGACAGGAAGCGGAACGTCCCGGCCACGGTGCCGCCGGCCAGCGCAACGTAGGCTTCCGGTTGACGCCAGCGCGTCGGGATCCAGTCCTGGAGCAGGATCCCCTTGTCCTGCCACCACTCGATCGTGTACGCGATCCGGTCGCGCAGCACCGCCACGTAGTGCGGCCCGACCTCGCGCACCTCCGACAGAGAGCCCGCCAGCAGGAGCAGGAAGACCGTGATCACCAGCCCGAGCACCAGCATCGTCGCGAGCACGGCCAGGCCGATCGGGACACGTCGTCGCACCAGGCCGGTGAACAGCGGCTGCGCGAGGACGGCGAGGAAGAGCGCGAGGGCGAGCGGCACCAGCACGGGCGACGCGACGCGCAGGCCGGCACCGACCACGGTCGCCGCCGCGAGACCGTACAGGAAGCGGAGCGACGGTCGCCCGGCCGGCGCTGCGTCGGACATGTCGGGATCCTAGCATCGCCGCACGGGCGGTCCGCTGACGGCGCCCGTCTTTACCTCGTCGTCCCGATGCGAGATCGTCCTCCCGAGGCGACGATGAAACGCAGTCTGCTCTCCTTCCTGGGCCTGATCGCCGCGGCCGGCGCCGGCTGGTTGCTGCTGACGTCCTTTGCGCCGCCCTCGTGGATCGCGACCTGGGCGCCCTGTCCGCGCAACTGGGCCTGGGCCGACGCCTGGGGACGGCGGGCGAGCCCGCTCGCCGCGGTGCGCTTCGACCTCGGCGGCACGCGTCACGCCAAGATCTGCTATGGCCGTCCGTCGCGCGGGTACCGCAAGATGATCGGCACCGAGCGGATCCCCTTCGGCCGCCTGTGGCGCACCGGCGCCAACGAGCCGACGACCGTGCACCTCGACGCTCCGGTCCGCTTCGGCGCCCTCGACCTGAACCCCGGCAGCTATGCGGTCTACACGGTCCCCGGTCCCGTGACCTGGCAGATCGTGGTCAACCGCTCGACGCACCAGTGGGGGCTCGAGTCGGAGTACACGGACGCCGTCCAGGCCCAGGAGGTGGGACGATTTCGGGTCCCGGTCGAGGTTCTCGATTCCCCGGTGGACCGGCTCACCATCCGCGCCGTCCCCACCTCCGAGGACGCGGTCGACCTGCTGATCGAGTGGGAGACGACCCGCGTGCGAGTCCCCGTCGAGTCCGTCTTCGCCGGTCTGTGACCCGGCGCCGGACGCGCGGGGCTCTCATCCGATGAGCTCCTTGAGCCGCGCGTAGCCGCTGCGCGAGACGGGCAGACGGGCGCCGTCCCCGAGGATCGCGATCCAGCTGTCCTTGGCGTAGAGCTCGAGCCGGGTCAGGCGCTCGACGTTGAGCAGATACGAGCGGTGGATGCGGACGAACCGGCTCGGGTCGAGTTGCGTCTCGAGGTCGGTCATCGTCTGCTGCTTGCGCAGCCGGCGGCCCGCCGAGGCGAACGAGAGGTAGTCGTCCTGGGCCTCGACGAAGTCGATGCGCTCCAGCGGCAGGACGTGGATGCGCCCTTCCTCCCGGATCACCACTCGTTCGAGCCCGCGCCCGGGCGGCCGTGCCGCGGCCGCCACCGCGGCCGCGGCGGGCGCCGGGGCCCGCGCCTCGAGGCGCTCGGCGACGCGCTCGAGCGCGGCGGCCAAGCGCTCCGGCTCGACCGGCTTGAGCAGGTAGTCCACCGCGTGGACTTCGAAGGCCTTGAGGGCGTATTCGTCGTAGGCCGTGACGAAGACCACGGCCGGGGCGCCGTCACCGAGCAGCTCGAGCACCTCGAAGCCGGAGAGCTTGGGCATCTGAATGTCGAGGAAGACGACGTCGGGCCGCAGGCGTTCCGTGAGCTGCACCGCCTCGAAGCCGTTGGCGGCCTGGCCGACGATCTCGACGCCGGGCCGGGCGGCCAGCTGCTCGGTCAGGAAGCTCCGCGCCAGCGCCTCGTCGTCGACCACCAGGGCCCGCACCGATCACCCCGCGACCGGCTGCGCCGGCAGCAGCAGGGCGACCCGGAAGCGATCGGGACCGCCTTCGACGTCGACGCGGACGCGGTGCCCGAACAGCGCCTCGAGCCGGGCGCGCACGTTGGCCAGCCCGACGCCGGCGCCGCGCGAGGAGGGTCGGTCCGGATCGCACGGGTTCTCGACCGCCAGCTCCAGCCACTCGTCCCGCCGCCGCGCCCGGACGCGGACCTCTCCGCCCTCGATCAGGTGCGCGACGCCGTGGTGCACCGCGTTCTCGACCAGGGGTTGCAACAGCAGGGGCGGCACACCCAGCGCGAGCGCGTCCTCGGCGACGTCGAAGCTGGCCCGGAGCCGGTCGCCGAAGCGCACCTCCTCGATGGCCAGGAACGTCTCCGCGAGATAGATCTCCTCGGCGAGCGGGATCGAGTCGCGCCGTCCCAGACCCAGGCTCTTGCGGAAGAATCCCGCCATCAGGTAGCACATCCGGCGCGCCGCCGGCGGGTCGGTGCCGATCAGCGCCGCGACCGAGTTCAGGCTGTTGAACAGGAAGTGCGGGATCGAGCTGCGCCCGGAGCGACTTGAGCTCCGCCTCGCGTGCCAGGACCTGGAGCTCGAGCGCGCGACGCTCGGCCTCGCGCGATCGTTCGAACACGGCGAGCAGAAGGTGGACGAGCGCCGCGAGCGCGAACAGGACGATCCCGAAGACGGCGAACAACGGCAGCGCCGCGAGCGCGCGCGGCGCGAGCGCCGTCGTCAGACCGGTCTGGTCGAGCAGCCGCGACCAGATCCAGGCGAGAGCGCACCAGACGGCCGACGAGGCGAGGGCGGCGACGGTGAGCCCGGCGACCGCGGCGGCCGAGACGCCGCCCTGGGTCAACCGCCGCGCCGGATACCAGACGGCCAGGCACTGGAAGGCGTAGACCAGCGCCATGGGAACGGCGAACAGGAGCGCTGCGGGAAAGTCCCCCGGCGAAAGCGACTCGACCAACACGGCCAGGAGGACGCCGAATCCCGCCGCCAGCGCGAGGTAGGCGGCGAGGCGTCGGGGATGGGTCAGCAACGGGTGCATGGTCGTCAGTTCTTGACTTCGACGCCGCCCATGATCGCCAGGCCTCGCACCACGAGGTGCTTGGCCGACGTCGTCGCCGCAGGCCGCGTCTTGTCCTCGTATCCGGCCATCAGCGGCGTCACCCGGCTGATCACCGCCCAGTCGGGAGGCACCCGGATCTCGATGCCGCCCCAGAACGCGAAGACGTCGACCAGCGCCTCGTCCCCCTCGAGCCGTGCCCCGGTCAGGTCGAGATGAACGCCCCCCATGACCGCGGTCAGCTCGGCGCCGCGGAACGCGCTCGAGACCGAACGCCGGACGTTACCCGCCATCACGGCGAAAGCCCGCGTGTAGGCGTCGCGATCCTCCCCGCCGCCGGCGCGACGCGGCCGCGGACCGTGGATCGAGCGCAGAATCAGGCTGGCGCCGAACAGGATCAGGACGCCGGGGAAGAACACCTGCCAGAAGTCGACCGCGATCCAGCCCTGCTGGTGACCGTAGACCCAGATGCCCGCGACCACCCAGACGAGACCCCAGAACCGGTTGCCGCGACCCCGGGGCTGGACCAGGACGACGAGCCCGATCAGCACGAGGGCGCCGGGCCAGAACAACCGCATGATCTCCTGCGCGTCCACGAGTCCGAGGTTGTCGGCCAGGAAGATCCCGCCCAGCGCGACGATCAGCAAACCGAGGACCGGCCGCAGCGTGACCGACCCCGACTCCCGGCACTCGTCACTCCTCATCGGGCGCTCCGCCGGCGGCGCTCGGCCGCACCCGCCTGTGGCTGCGGGTCGTCGCTCCGGTCGCCATCAGCAGCCCGGCCGCGATGACGAAGATCGGCCACGACGAACCCCAGTCGAGACCGAACCAGTGGAAGACGTTGACGCAGCCCCAGATGCCGACCACGATCAGCCAGTAGCCGCCACCGCGGTCGCTCGACAGGAGCTTGGCCACGCCCAACCCCAGGACCAGGATCGGCCAGTAGCTCCACACCCGCGCCGGGACGTCGAACCCCAGGTTGCCGGCGAGCAGCAGCACGCCGACGACGAGGAGGAAGAGTCCCGTCACCACTCTCGCGCCGGAACCTCTCCGTTCGGTCGTCGCTTCGTCCATCCTCGCCTCCCGCCGGTCGTCGACGCCGGCTCTCGAGCAACCCTACGGTCTCGTTCGGTCGTCGTCCACGCCTCACCGGCGGGCCGCGGTACCCGACCGGCGAACGTCGGAACACACGACCGGAACCCGGAGCTCGAAGGTCCTCTTTTTCGCCACCCCTTGCACTATTGCGCGAAATGTTGACAATTACATGCAGATCAACGTCTCTTCCGCGCCGACTCCGCACGCCCCTCGCCGGGCTCGCGCGGACCGGAGAGCGGAAGGGGGCGGACGGAGGCTCCGCCGAACGCAACCAGAGGAGGCAACCGGAATGGCAGCCAAGAAGAAGGCAGCGAAGAAGGCCAAGAAGACCGCGCGCAAGCCCGCGAAGAAGGCTCGCAAGACTGCGCGCAAGCCCGTACGTCGGGCCAAGAAGGCGAAGAAGGTGAAGAAGGCAAAGAAGGCGAAGAAGACCGCGCGCAAGCCTGCACGCCGCGCCAAGAAGGCGAAGAAGGCCAAGAAGACCGCGCGCAAGCCTGCACGCCGCGCCAAGAAGGCCAAGAAGGCCAAGAAGGCCGCGCGCAAGCCTGCCCGCCGCGCCAAGAAGGCCAAGAAGGCCGCGCGCAAGCCCGCGCGTCGCGCCAAGAAGGCCGCCAAGAAGCCTGCCAAGAAGAAGGCCAAGAAGCCCGCCAAGAAGAAGGCGAAGAAGAAGGCTCCGGCACCGGCTCCCGAGCCGATGTCGATGATGCCGCCCGCTATGTGAAGTCGTCGCAGTCTTCGACCGGCCGATTGACCGGTCGTCTCTCCGACCCTGGCGCCGCTCGCCCGACGCCAGGGTTTTTTCTCGCCCGGATGTCGCTCCGGGATCCCGCTACCAGCCGCCGCCCCCGCCGCCGCCCGACGAGCCGCCGCCGCCTCCGCCACCGCTGCCGCCGCTCGAGCTCGGTGCCGAGACACCCGCCGCCATCGTCGTGACCGCCGCGGCGAAAGTCGCCGTGGCTCCCGCGCCGCCGAACGATCCTCCGCCGCCGGTCCAGCCGCCACCCGAGACGGATCCTCCCGAGCCGAAGCTCGCACCCGATGCCGCGATCGTCCCGGCGGCGAGTGAGCTGCCGAAGGAGCGGAACCACCGATCCACCTCGGGCGCCAGACCGAATGCGACGAGCCAGGGGAACCAACGGTCCTGGAGTCGGGGTGCGGCGCTCGCCAGCTCGCGACAGAGCCACGCACGGGCCGCCGCGAGCTCGCCGCGGCGCGCCATCGACTGCGGCGTCTCGCGCGCGGCGAGCAGGTGGAAGAAGGTTCGCGACAGACCGGCGGCCCACAGGGTGGCACCCAGGAGCGAGAGCAGCGGAAATCCGATGCTCGCCCCGAAGGCGGCGAGCAGACCGGCCTGGAACAGGACCGAGACGACGATCGACACGAACCCGCCGACCGGCCACCCGACCCGGTGCTGACCGGCCGCCGCTCCGATCCAACCCGGCAGCGAGACAACAACGAGCAGACCGGCGAGCACCAGTCCGACGACCCCGGATGCGTCGGTGAGCGCGGCGAGGACGCACAGTCCGAGGCCGGTCAGCGTCAGGATGACGGTCGGCGCCCGGGATGGCTTGCGCGCGTGCACCGAGAATCCCCGCAGACGCCCAACCCGGGCGTCCAAGGTCGTCTTGATCTTGGAGACGGGATCGAAGCCGCGCGAACGGTAGTGCTTGCGCAAGCTCTCGGTGTCGGTCTCCGGTCCGGTCGGGAAGAGCGCCGTGATCAGGGGGCGCGCCTCGGCGTCGATCTGCTCGACCGGCACTTTCCTCGACAGGTGGAGGTTGGTGCGCGAGAACGGCCCCCACCCCACTTTCTCGACGCGCGACTCCAGCTTTCCCTCCGCGACCAGGCGGGCGAGCACGGCGGCGACCTCGGCCTGGCCGATCGCGCGGTCCCAGGCGGCGCCCACGACCTCCGGTGGGTCGTTCAGGACGTGAGCCTCGAACCACGCCGGGTCGAGCGTCGCGGGATCGGGGAACGGACCGAAGCGACCCACCGACCGGTCCCTGCGCCACCACCAGACGAGCCGCTCGAGCGCGACCAGCAGCAGGAGGGCGGCCGCCCCGATCCAGAGCGCCGGGGCGATCGACGGCGGTGTCGCCGCCGAAGGCGTTCCGGCTCCCGTCCAGCGCAGCCGGCGGCGGACCACGCATCCCTCTCCGGGCGACAGCGTACCGGCGTCGACGCGCGCCGGTGCCGGATCGAGCGCCTCCCAGCCGGAGCCGAGCTCGAGCGCGACCGAGAAGCTCTCGATGTCCCCGGCACGGTCGGCGAAGGCGAAGTCGTGGTCGAGCAGGTACTCGCCGCCCGATCCGCCCTGGAGGATCCCGGTGTAGACCAACTCGAGCCGGTAGTCGATCTCGGTCCGCGTCGAACGGCGGGTCGGAGGGCAGCCGGCTGCGCCAGCGCAGCATGGTCCGACTCGTCCACCGGTACTCGTCGACGGCGTCGAGGTTTCCCTTCCGGAGCGCGGTCTCGGCGCCGGTCGCCGGATCGATGCGCGTCAGACCGACCAGCCGCACCTGCTGCCCCGGCTCGAGTCGGAATTCGCGCTCGCCGCCGTTCCAGTCGCCGGTGAAGACCATCGCCTGGGTCTCGACGACGTGCAGGCTGCCGTCGGGCTCGAGCCGCGCGGCGACGTCGATCGACCGCCAATGGAGCTCCCGCGCCGCAGCCGGTGCGAGGGTCGCCGCGGCGAGGAGCACCGCCGCGATCGCGACCTTCGCTGCGAGCCTCGTGCTCCGGATCCGTGAGCCGGTTGCGGCCCGCGCCCGGTGTCTCGTTCGGTGCATCTCCACCTCCGGATGAGCCCGGCTATACTAACGTTTCCACGGACGGCCGCCGGCCGTGCGGGACGCTCGCCACCGGCCGCCGCGACCTTCGAAGCCCATCCCCTCAGAGGAGATTGCACGTGATTCGAAAAGCGCTTCCGCTCGTCGCCCTGGCGCTCGCCCTCGGCGCCGCCACGGCCGCCCTCGCCCAGGATCGGTACCCGCTCGAGCTCACCGTCAAGGGACCCGACGGCAAGCCCGTCGAGGGTGCCCAGGTGACCGTCGAGGCGAAGTCCGGCGAGGCCTTCCAGACCGAGGGCGCGACCAACAAGAGGGGGCGCTTCGACGCCCCGCTGCCGGATTTCGACCGCGTGTACAAGGTCACCGTCTCGAAGCAGGGCTTCGCCACCCTCCACAGCGACCTCGACCTTCCCTCGCAGCACCTGCGGGTCGGCCAGACGGCCGACGTCGGTGTCGCCCTGCAGACCCAGACGCCGGAGCAGGCGTTCATCGAGGCCTTCAACGCGGGCGTCGGCAAGCTTCGCGACCACGACGCCGAGGCGGCGCTGCCCTTGTTCGAGGAGGCGGCCCGGATCAAGCCCACCGCCGTCGAGCCCTGGCGGGTGATCTCGCAGGTCTACCTCGAGGAGAAGAAGTACGACGAGGCGCTCGCCGCAGCGGACCAGGCCCTCCAGCGCCAGGCCGACGACGCCGAAGCGCTGCGCGACCGCTACGACGCCCTGACGGCGCTCGGCCGCGCCGACGAGGCCGAGGCCACGCTCGACTCCCTGGCGACCTCCGACCACTCCGAGGACACCGCCCGGCTGCTGTTCAACTCGGGCGCCTCCAACTGGAACGCCAAGGACGCCGCGGGCGCGCGCAAGCGCTTCGGCCAGGCCCTCGCCATCGACCCGAAGCTCTACCAGGCCCACTCCGCGCTCGCCGAGATCCACATCTCGGAATCCCAGCAGGCCGACGACGACGCGGCCAAGAAGGCCAGCTTGAAGTCCGCCGTGGACGAGCTCGACCGCGCGATCGAGATCGCGCCGCGCAACTTCAAGGCCTGGGAGCGCAAGATCGAAGTGCTCCAGGCGATGGGCGACACCGACGCGGCCAACGCCGTCCAGAAGCAGCTCGACGATCTCAAGGGCGGGGGCTGAGCCGGGGGGCCGCCGCGTGAGGTGGGCCGTCCGGTTGGTGCTCGTCGCCGCGCTGGCGCTCTACCTGCTGGCCGGGCGCCCACGGGGCGCCCGGGCCGCCGAGGCGATCGACTGGCACCGCGATCCGGTCCAGACGGCGGCCGGCCGGGCGCCCTTCGAGCTCGAGACGGCGCACGGCCGGGTCACCGTGACCCCGCGGGCGAGCTACGACATCGCCGCCGTCGTCGAGGGCAAGGAGCCCTACTGGATCGACGCCACGGCCTTCCTCTCGCCCTTCGACCTGGCGCTCGCCTGGGGCGACGTCGCCACGCCGGAGCTGCGCCGCCGGCTCGAGGTCGGCCAGAGCTGGCGCTTCTTCTTCTGGCGCACGCGCGACCCTTCCGTCGACGTGCCGTACGTCATCAGCCATTCCGCCAACAACCACGTCATTCCGGCCGACGCCAACGTCCGGCGCGCCGTCGCGGTCATCGGTCGCGGCGACGAGATCCGGCTCCGCGGTCTCCTGGTCGACATCCGGACCGACCGCGGACTGACCTGGAACACGTCGCTGGTCCGGACCGACCACGGCGACCACGGCTGCGAGATCATCTGGGTGGAGTCGGTTCAGATCGGCGACCGGGTCTACGAGTGAAAGAGATGAACACACGTCTCGTCAAGTTCGCGGTCCGCCACCTCGCGGAGTACCTGGGCAAGATCGAACGCGCCACCGAAGGACTGCGCGAGGACCAGATCTGGTGGCGCGCCAACGAGCGATCGAACTCGATCGCCAACCTGCTCCTCCATCTCGACGGCAACCTGGGACAGTGGGTCCTCTCCGGGCTGCTCGGCGAACCCATGACGCGACGGCGCAGCGCGGAGTTCGAGGCGCGCGCCGGCTCCTCGCGCGACGAGTTGCTGCGCCGTCTCGCGCGCACCGTCGAGCGCTGCCGATCGGGCATCGCGGCGCTCACGGACGCCGACCTGGCGACGATCCGGCACATCCAGACCTACGACGTGGACGGCTACGCCGCGCTGTTCCACGCCGTCGAGCACATGAGCTACCACACCGGACAGATCGTGCTGCTGGCCAAGCAGCTCCTGCCGCCGACGGCGGCGCTCGAGTTCTATCCCCAACACCGCGGGGAATGACGCTCCGCACGCGGGCGTCGGCGGTCACCGTCCTGCTCGCGCTCCTGGCGCGCGGCGGCATCGCGCAGGGTCCCGACGCCGCCTGGCGGACGCTCGAGACGGCGCATTTCCGGGTCCATTTCCCGGCCGCCTCGGAAGCCTGGACACGGCGCCTCGCGCTCCGACTCGAGGCCACGCGCTCGGCGGTCGCCGAACTGGTCGGCTACGTACCGCCCGGCACCGTGGACGTCGTGGTGGCCGATCCCGACGCCGCGGCGAACGGTTCGGCCTGGCCCCTGCTGGACGCCCCGCGCATGGTGTTGTGGACGACCCCGCCGCCGGCGGCGTCGCAGCTCGGACACCTGCCGGACTGGGGCGAGCTCGTGGCGGCGCACGAGTACGCCCACCTCGCGCACCTGATGCGCCCGTCGCGCCAGCCCCTGCGCGCCTGGGCCGAGCGGACCCTCCTGCCCCTCGGTCCGCTCGCCCTGGGCGCACCGCGGTGGGTCGTCGAGGGCTACGCGACGCTCGTCGAGGGGCGGCTGACCGGCAGCGGCCGGCCCCGCTCGGCGTGGCGCGCCGCGGTGCTCCGGCAGTGGGCGCGCCAGGGTCGCCTGCCTTCCTACGGACGACTGTCGAGCGACCGCGACGAGTTCCTCGGCATGTCGATGGCCTACCTCGCCGGCTCGGCCTTCCTCGAGTGGCTCGAGTCGCGCTCCGACGGACCGGCCGCGCTGCCGCGGCTGTGGGCGGCGGCGACGGCGCGCGCCGGACGGGACTTCGGGGCGGCGTTCCAGCGCGTCTTCGGCGCACCGCCGGCGGCGCTGTGGGACCGGTTCGTCGCCGAGACCACCGCCGCCGCGCTCGCCGACGAGCGGCGGCTCGCCGCCGAGACCCGCGAGGGAGCGCTGTGGCTGGACCGCAGCGGAGCGACCTCGGCGCTCGCCGTCTCGTCCGACGGCCGGCTCATGACCGCCGTGCTCGGTGCGCCGCAGCGCCCCGACCGGCTCGTCGTCTGGCGTCTGGCCGGCGCTCCCGCCGGGAGCGCGCCGGTGCAACGGGCGACGCGACTCTCCGATCCGGAAGATCCGCCGCCGGTGCCGGTCGCGCCCGACCGGCGCCCCCGCGAGGCTTGGCTCGAGGCCCCCGTCGGCGCGACGCTCGACCGCGCCCGCTTCCTGCCCGGCGACCGGGCGATGCTGGTCTCCTTGCGTCGTCCCGACCGGCGTGGCCTGCTCCACGGCGACCTCGGGCGCTGGGACCTGGCCACCGGCGGACTGCGCTGGCTGACGCGCGGCGCCGACGTGCGCGACGCGGATCCGCTGCCCGGCGGCCGGTGGGCGGTCGCGGTACGTTGGCGCGACGGATTCTCCTCGCTGGTCGCGGTCGATCTCGGGACCGGATCGGTCGCCGAGCTGACGCCGCCGGACCTCGCCACCATCCAGGACTGTCCGCGGGTCGCTCGCGACGGCTCGCGAGTGGCCTGGCTCGAGCACCGAGCCGGGCGCTGGAGCGCGTGGGTGGCGCCGCTCGCCGGCGCCGGCGACGGCCCGCCCGAGGTCGGCCCCGGCCGCGAGCTCGATGCCCGCGGCGGCGAGCCGCTGGATCTGGCCTGGCGCGCCGACGGCTCGCTCCTCTACGCCGCCGTCGCGCGCCGGGACGCGATCGAGATCGAGGCCCTGTCCGCGACCCCTGCGGGGCGCCCCCACCTCGTGACGCGCAGCGCGGGGGCCGCGCTCGCGCCGGCCCCGACGCCGGATGGTCGGACCCTCTACTACCTCGCGCTCGACGCCGACGGCCTCGACGTCCGCCGGCTGCCGCTCGACGCGGCGACCGTCCAGCCGTCGGACCCACTCGCCGCGGACGTGCTCGACGGGAGGGCGCCGGAGACCGTGGCGGACGCGGCCGTCGCCGGACGCGACGCTTCCTCCGCGTCGCGGCCGTACGGCCTCGGGCGCGCCGAGTGGAGCGCTCTGGCCGGCGGCTGGACCGGCAGCGGACCGGGCGAGCTCACCGTCGGTGCCCGCGGCGGAGACCTGCTCGGACGCTGGGAGCTGCTGGCGCTCGGCGCCGTCGGCGGCCGGGAGTCCACCCGGGGCCAGGCGTTGCGCCTCGTCGCCCGGCCGCTGCCGGCGACCTTCTCGCTCCATCTGGCGAGCTTCCGCGACGCGGTCGTCCAGGTGCGCGCGCTCGAGCTCGCCGCGCGCGGCCGGGAGGTGTTCGGCGCCACTCGCCTCGGTCTGCTCGGGGGCGCCGGGCTGGCGCGGGTCGATCCCGGAGGCGGCGCCGCGGCCGCCGACCGCGGCGACCTGTTCGCCGCGGTCACGCTCTCCCACGCCTGGCGTCGCGGGCGCCTCGAGGCCATCCCGTCACTCCGGCTCTCCGCCGCCCGCGGCTTCGACGCCGCCTCGTTCCGGCACGTCGGTGGCGCGCTCGGCGTCGACCTCGCCACGGGTGACTCGGAGGTCGCCCTCGACTGGCGCCGCCTCAGCGCAGACGCCGGCTCCGACGCGCCCTGGCGATTGGGCGGACCACCCTCGTCGATCGCGCCGCCCTCGGCGCGCCCCGGCCGCATCGACGACGCGGCGCTGCCAGCCGCGATTCTGGTCGGCGACGACTACGAGGGACAGACGCTGCGCATCCGGCCCGGCCGGCGGCCACTCGAGCTCGTCTTCGAGCGCCACCGCGTCGATTCCGGGAGCTGGCTGCGTCTGGCGGGCGTCGAGGCCCGCTGGCGGCTGGCCGCCTGGCCGCTGGTCGAGCTGCCCGGGTTCGAGCTCGCCACCGGCGTCGCCCGCGTCGAGGCTCCCGGCCGCAGCGCGACCACGCGCTGGTGGTTGGGTCTCGTCTTTCCGCCGCGCCCCGGGCGAGTCGGCGCGCTCGGCGCGACGCCGTCGGGTTCGGGTTTCCCCGACCCGGACCCGGCGCTAGACTGCAGGCCTTGAGCCCGTCCCCGAAGCCACCCGCCGGGCCGCTGCGCGAGCTGCCGAGCCCGTTCGGTGACGACGAGCCGCCGATCGAGAAGCTCTCGATCGACGACCTCGACGCCAGCTTCGACTGGATGCGCACGCTCGCGGCATCGACTCTGCTGGGTATCTTCGTCCACGACTTCGAGCGGCTGGTCTGGGTCAATCGCGCGGTCGAGTGGCTCACCGGCTACCCGGAGACCGAGCTGCTCGCGATGTCGCCGCTCGACCTCGTCGACCCGGCGGTCCGTGGCCATCTGGCGGCGCGCGGGGAGGACCGACAGCGCCGCGGCGACACCACCCCGCATCGCTACGAGACCCGCATCCTGCGCAAGGACGGCCGCGAATGCTGGGCCGAGATGTCGCTTTCGACCCTCCTCTACCGCGGCAAGCTGGCCGGCCTCGGCACCATCTTCGACGTCACCGAGCGCAAGCAGACCGAGCAGGCGCTGCGCGCCAGCGAGGAGCGGCTCCTGCTCGCCCAGCAGGCGGGCGACATCATCGTCTGGGACTGGGACATCCGGACCGACCAGCTCACCTACTCCGCCCACGCGCGCGAGCTGCTCCAGCTCGGACCGGGCGACAGCGTCAGCAGCCGCGAGTTCTTCGCCCTCGTCCACCCCCAGGACCTGCCCCGGCTCCAGGCCGCGCTCAACGCCACGATCGAGGAGGAGCGCGACTACTTCGCCGAGCACCGGCTGGTCCTGCCCACGGGACAGACGCGCTGGCTCGCGCAACGCGGCCGCGCCGTGCGCGACGAGAACGGCCGGGCGGCGCGCCTGCTCGGAGTCTCGATCGACATCACCCACCGCAAGCTCGCGGAGGACGCCCTCTTCCAGGAGAAGGAGCGGGCCCAGGTGACCCTCTCCTCGATCGGCGACGGCGTGATCCGGACCGACGCCCGCGGGATGATCGACTTCATGAACCCCGCGGCCGAACGGCTCCTCGGCTGGTCGGTCGCGGAGGCCTACGGGCGGCACCTGCGCGACGTCTTCCAGGTCGTCGACCCCGAGTCCCACACCGCTCTGCTCGATCCGGTGACCCGGTGCCTGGCGGAGGGACGCTTCGTCGAGTTCCCCGGCGAGCGCATGCTTCTGCCCCGCGCCGGCCACCCGGTCGCGGTGCGCGACTCGGCGTCGCCGATCGTCAATCGCCAGGGCAGGACGGTCGGCGCGGTGCTGGCGTTCAAGGACGTCACCGAGCTGCGCCACATGGAGCGCGAGCGCAGCTTCCTTTCGACCCACGATCCGCTCACCGGCCTGCTCAACCGGCCCAGCTTCGAGGGTCGCGTCGAGTCCGCCGTCTCCGACGCCCACGCCGAGCACCTGCCGCAGTCGCTGCTCCTGGTCGACCTCGATCAGTACCAGCTGGTCGCCGACACCTGCGGCCACTTCGCCGGCGACCAGGTGCTCAAGCGCGTCGGCGACTTCCTCCAGGCGCGCCTGCCCGCCGAGACGCCGATCGCCCGGCTCGGAGCCGAGGAGTTCGCCGCCCTGCTGGCGGGCGCGGCGCCGGCCCAGGCGCTCGAGACCGCCCAGGGCCTGCGCCGTGCCTTCGAGGAGGAGCGGTTCGGCTGGGAGGGCCGTAGCTTCGAGCTCAGCGTCTCGATCGGCGTCGCCGGGATCTCGGAGACGACGTCCGACGGCGCGGCCGCCCTGGCCGAAGCCGACGCGGCGCGGTTCGCCGCCCGCCACCGCGGCGGCAACCGGGTCCACGAGTACCGACCCGGCGACGACGCGATCGCGCGTCGGCTCGGCGAGCTGCAGTGGATCCAGGAGATCCAGCGCGCCTTCGAGAGCCGCCGCTTCCGGCTCCACGCCCAGCGCATCGTTCCCCTCTCGGAACGGGCGGCCAGCGAGCCGATGGTGGAGATCTTCCTGCGCATGCTCTCGGAGAAAGGGGAGCCGGTCCCGACCTCCGCCTTCATCGCCGCCGCCGAGCGCTACCGGACGATCTCGACGATCGACCGCTGGGTGGTGCACGAGAGCCTCGCCGAGCTGGGCTCCGGCAGCCCGAGGGCCACCCAGCCCACGTTCTCGGTCAATCTCTCCGGACAGTCGCTCGGGGACGAGTCCTTCCTGGACTTCGTGCTCGCGGAGCTCGAGGCCTCACGCATCGACGCGCGCCGGATCTGCTTCGAGATCACCGAGACCGCGGCGATCGCGAATCTCTCCTCCGGCCTGCGCTTCATCTCGGCCCTGCGCAGCCTCGGATGCCGTTTCGTGCTCGACGACTTCGGCAGCGGGTTCTCTTCGTTCGCCTACCTGAAGAACCTCCCCGTAGACTTCCTCAAGATCGACGCCAGCTTCACGCACCAGCTGCCGAACGACCCGATCCAGCGCGCCCTGGTCGAGTCGATCCAGCAGATCGGCAGCGTCCTGGGGATGAAGACCATCGCCGAGGGGATCGAGGACGAGGAGACGCTCCGGGTCGTCCGCGACCTGGGCGTCGACTACGGCCAGGGATTCGCGCTCCACCGGCCGGGGCCGATCGTCGAGACGCTCGACTCCGACGACTAGGGCCCGAACTCAGACCCGTGGCCCGGCGGCCCGGACCTCGGCGGCGACGCCGTCGGCGAAGTCCGCGAAGTTGTCCGCGAACATCCGCGCCAGACGCTTCGCGGTCGCCTCCCAGGAAGCATGGTCGCACCAGCTCTCCCAGGGCCGGAGCACCTCGCCGGGAACGCCGGAGACGGTCCGGGGTATCGACAGGCCGAAGATCGGGTCGCGGTCGCCGGCGGCTCCTTCGAGCTCCCCGGAGAGCACCGCGGCGACCAGCCGGCGGGTCAGGGCGAGCTCCATTCTCCGGCCGCTCCCGTGGGCGCCGCCGGTCCAGCCGGTGTTGACCAGCCAGACCCGGGCCCGGTGGCGGCGGATCCGCTCCCCGAGCATCCCGGCGTAGACGCCCGGGTGCAGCGGCAGGAAAGGGCTCCCGAAGCAGGTCGAGAAGGTCGCCTTCGGCTCGGTCACGCCGCGCTCCGTCCCCGCCACCTTGGCCGTGTAGCCCGAGAGGAAGTGGTACATCGCCTGGGCCTCGTCGAGACGCGCGAGCGGCGGCAGGACACCGAAGGCGTCACAGGTCAGGAAGACGACGTCTCGCGGATGGCCGGCGATTCCCGCGGCGTCGCAGTGGCCGAGGTGGGTGATCGGGTAGCAGGCGCGGGTGTTCTCGGTGAGGCGATCCGAGTCGAGGTCGAGCCGGCGCGAGGCGAGATCGAACTCGACGTTCTCGAGGATCGTGCCGAACTTGTGCGCGGCGTCCCAGATGTCGGGCTCGCCCCGACGGGACAGCCGGATCACCTTGGCGTAGCAGCCGCCCTCGATGTTGAACACGCCGTCGTCGCTCCAGGCGTGCTCGTCGTCGCCGATCAGCGTCCGGGTCGGGTCGGCCGAGAGCGTCGTCTTGCCGGTTCCCGAGAGGCCGAAGAAGAGCGCGACCCGGTCGCGGTCCGCGCCGTAGTTGGCGCTGCAGTGCATCGACAGGATGCCGCGTCTCGGCAGCAGGTAGTTCATGACGGTGAAGATCGATTTCTTGATCTCTCCGCCGTAGCGGGTACCCCCGATCAACACCAGGTTGCGTCCGAAATGGACCAGGATGAAGGTCGAGCTGCGCGTTCCGTCGACCGCCGGGTCGGCGCGAAAGCCGGCCGCGTCCAGGACCACGAACTCCGGCTCGAAGGAGCGCAGCTTCTCCGGGTCGTCCTCGCGCACGAACATGTTGCGCGAGAACAGGGACTGCCAAGCGGACTCGGTCACGATCCGGACCCGCAGCCGGTGCCGCGGGTCGGCGCCCGCGTAGCCGTCGAAGACGAACAGCTCGCCGGCGGCCAGGTGCGCCTGCACCTTGGCGAGCAGGGCGTCGAACGTCGTCGGCGCCACGGGCCGGTTCACCTGGCCCCACCAGATGGAGTCCCGCGAAGAGGGCTCCTCGACGGTGAATTTGTCGTCGGGAGAGCGGCCTGTGAACTCGCCCGTGTGGCAGATCAGCGCTCCGTCTTCGGACAGCCAGGCCTCCTGCCGGCGGACGGCGAGCTCGACCAGCGCGGCCGGCGGGAGGTTCCAGTGGACGGTCGGAGCGGCGGCCAGGCCCTGCTCTTCGACGCCGTGTCGGCTCACTGCCGGACCGCGATTCTCCATCTCGGGCACCTCGGTCTGGGACGTGATCGGTCGCCGGAACCCGCGCTGTCGATCGGTCGAGGCGGCCGGCGGGCCATGCTAACCCACGCCCCGCCGGCGGCCGCCACGCGCGCCGCCCCGGTCAGTCCGCTTCGAGCGGCTGTTCGGTGCCCGGCTTGAGGACCACGCCGTGGCTGCGCCGGCCGTCCATCTTGACGACCACGGGACGCTCCAGCCGCAGGTGGCGGACGCCGGCGATCTCGGTGCGGGACGGGCACGCGTCGAGCCATCTCCAATCGACGTGGCCGCCCGCTTCGGCGTCGTCGATGGTGAAGTAGCCGACGTTGAACGAGGTCAGGTTCTGGAAGAAGTGGCTGCCCTGGGAAGGGGTCACGGTGGTGTCGCGCAGACCGGCTTCGACGATCACCCGAGCACCGCAGACCTGATCCCAGGCCACCGGGATGCCGAGCCACGGATCGCGCGAGCCCCAGCGCCCGACGCCGATCAGCACGTACGGCGCCTGCTCGTCGACCAGTTGCGCGTTGATCCGCCCGATGGCCGCGGCCACGTCGCGGCTCCGGGCGCGCTCGAAGCGGGCCGGATCGACGACGACCAGGTCGCGGACGTCGTCGATCCGCCCGTTGCCCAGGACGCTCTGGCTGCGGCAGACCACCGAGTCCTCGTCGATCTCTCCCAGCTCGAGCGTCTCGCCGCCCGACGTGACCGCCAACGGACGCATCTGGAGGAAGCCGAAGCCGGCGCGACCCGAGCCCGAGGCCGCCAGGTCGAGCGCGAATTCGATCTCGACCGCCGAGCCCATGCCGTGGGCGCCGTCCTCGAGCAGGGTCGCCAGCAGCGCGGCGAGCGGCGGATGCCCGTAGCGCAGGATCGGCGCGAAGGTGACGACGCGCGTCCCCGGTCTCCCGAGCCCGTCGCTCAGCGCGTCGTTCTCGCGCGAGTAGGTCGAGGCCACGGCGTCCAGGGAGCCGTCGGCCTCGGCTTCCTCGAGTCCGTAGAACTCCTCGCGCATCGAGTCGGCGTCGCCGTCCTGCGTCAGCGGCAGGGCCCAAAAACCCCGTTGGGTGGTGCTCAGGGCCTCGCGCCCCGTCGCCAGTTGCGGCAGGTGCTGCGGATAGCGAGGACAGAAGCGCAGGCAGACCCCGCCCTCGACGATCGTGCGGCCGAGTCCGAGCGCGACCGCGGCGATGCCGTCCTCCGCGCTCATCGGGCCGGAGGGGTAGAAGTTGTGGGAGCGGGCGACGCCGGAGATCGTCGGGTAGAAGCGGCCGTTGCGCTCGGAGCCGACGATGCGCTGGAGGATGACCGCCATCTTCTCCTCCTCCAGCCGGTAGGTCGTCGCCCGCAGGTAGGCCTTGGCGGCCTGGGTGAAGGTCGAGGCGTAGACCTGACGGATGGCGGCCAGCGTCCGGCTCACCCGCTCGGCGATCGACCAGGAGTTGTTCGCCAGCATCAGCGTGTCGTAGACGCCGGTGAAGGGCTGATACTGCGAATCCTCGAGCAGGGACGACGAGCGCACGGCGATCGGAAACCTCGCCCGCTCCAGGTATGCCGAGACGTCGCGCTCCGCCTCCTCGGGAAAGCTCGCGGCGGTGAACCTCCGGCGCAGCTCGTCGTCGTCCTCGCATTCGATCGCGAAGTGACGCAGGTCGTTGTCGGCGAGGAAGCGGTCGAAGACGTCCGTGCCGAGGACCGCGGCAGCGGGGACCGCGATCTCGACGTCCGGGAAGCGCCGGCGCAGACCGCGCTCGGCCAGCAGCCGGCGGACGAACGCCAGACCCCGGGCCTTGCCGCCGAGCGAGCCGCCGCCGATGCGGTAGAAGTCGCTCGCGTTGTCGAAGGTCGCGCGGTCGAAATCGGCGACGATGGCCTGAGTCTGCTCTTCGCGGTACTCCGTGATCGAGCGCATCAGGTCGTTGCGGATCGCCTCGGTGTTGGGGTAGTCCTCCGGGCGCCGCGGTCGCAGGGCGTGGGAGACGGTGAACACCGTTCGCGCCTTGAGCCAGCGCGAGAAGTGGTTGCGCGTGGCGTGGAAGCGGATCGACTCTTCCGGCGCCGAGGCCAGCCGCTCTTCGAGCCCCTTGAGGTCGGAAGCCCGTCCCACTTCGCTGCCGTCGGGCATGCGGAAGACGAAGTCGCCGAAGCCGAAGTCCTCGAGCATCACCCGGCTCAGGTTCTCGAGCAGCAACGGCGATCCCTTGAGCAGGAAGTTGGTTTCCAGGCGCTGCGCCAGCTCCTCGTTCTCCGGTTGCGACGAGTGGAGGATGATCGGGATGTCCGGGTAGCGCTGCCGGGCGTGGCGCGCGAACTCGGCCCCGGCGGTCGCCGACAGCTCCCCGGCGCGCGGGAACTCGACGTCGGCGACGATGCCCAGGACGTCCCCGGCGTAGGCGTCGAACGTCGCCTCCGCCTCTTCGTAGTCGGTGCACAGGAGTATCTTCGGCCGCGCCCGCATGCGCAAGATCTTCTGCGACAGGTTGAGGCCCTCGGTCACCACCCTCTGCGAGTGGTGGAGCAGCTCCGTGTACATCGCCGGCAGGAAGGAGCTGTACTGGCGCACCCGGTCCTCGACCAGGAGGATGACCTGGACTCCGACCGCACGGTTGTCGTGCTCGGCGTTGCGCCGGTCCTCCACCGACTTGACGATCGCGACCAGGATCCGGGCGTCGCCCTGCCACATGAAGACCCGCTCGAGATCGCCGAGGTCGTGGCGGGCGGTGAAGTCGGCGAGCTCCCGCGCGTTGCGTGCCAGCAGCACGACGGGGACGTCCAGCCCATCGTCCCGGACGCGACGCGCCAGCTCCACTGCGTTCATGTCGGCCAGGTGCGGCGTGGTCAGGATGAGGTTGAATCGACGCTGGGCGCGGGCGAGCTCGAGAGCCTGCTCGCCGGTGGCCACGCCGGTCAGCCCCGGCGCGTAGTGGAGGTCCAGGTTGCGGAACTCGCCGAGCATGCGCTCGGAAAGCTCGCCGGCTTCCTCGAGGACGAAAGCATCGTAGGGCGTCGACACGAGCAACACGTCCATGATGCGGTAGCGCATCAGGTCCTGGAACTCGTGGAAGCGGGGACGGCTGGGGGGCAGGCGGCTGGGCATGGGATCCCCGGAGACGGTGACGCGGGTCAAGCTAGCACGCGCGGCGGCGACCGGACGGCGCCGCCGGAGACGCAGCGGGCCGCGCTCCGGCGACTGCGGAGCGCGGCCCGGGTTCCGGCTTCGGAGCTCAGACCAGTCCCTGGTCCATCATCGCGTCGGCGACCTTGAGGAAGCCGGCGATGTTGGCGCCGTTGACGTAGTTGCCGGGCGTGCCGAACCGCTCGGCGGTCGTCACGCAGGCCTCGTGGATGCTCTTCATGATCAGCCGCAGACGATTGTCCACCTCCTCGCGGGTCCAGCTGTAGCGCATGCTGTTCTGCGCCATTTCGAGCCCCGAGGTCGCGACACCGCCGGCGTTGGCCGCCTTGCCGGGGCCGTAGAGGATCTTGGCGTCGAGGAAACGATTGACCGCGTCGATCGTCGAGGGCATGTTGGCGCCCTCGCCGACGACGTAGACGCCGTTCTTGAGCAGACGCTCGGCGTCCTTGCCGTTGATCTCGTTCTGGGTCGCCGACGGGAACGCGCAGGCCGCCTTGTGGTCCCAGAGCGGATTGTGGTCGAGCTTGGGATCGACCGCGACGAACTTCGCGCTCTTGTACTTGGCCGTGTACTCCTCGATGCGGCCGCGGCGGACGTTCTTGAGGTCCATGACGAAGGCGAGCTTGTCGCGGTCGATGCCGGCCTCGTCGTAGACGTAACCGGAGGAGTCCGAGAGCGTGACCGGCTTGGCGCCGAGGTCGAGAAGCTTTTCGACCGTGTACTGGGCGACGTTGCCACTTCCCGACACCAGACAGGTCTTGCCCTCGAGCGATTCGCCGCGGGTCGCGAGCATCTCGGCCGCGAAGTAGACGCAGCCGTAGCCGGTCGCCTCCGGGCGGATCAGCGAGCCGCCCCAGTTCAGGCCCTTGCCGGTGAGCACGCCGGTGAACTCGTTGCGCAGCTTCTTGTACATGCCGAACAGGAATCCGATCTCGCGCCCGCCGACGCCGATGTCACCGGCCGGGACGTCCGTGTTGGGGCCGATGTGGCGCTGGAGCTCCGCCATGAAGGCCTGGCAGAAGCGCATCACCTCGTTGTCGCTCTTGCCCTTGGGGTCGAAGTCCGAGCCGCCCTTGCCGCCGCCCATGGGCAGCGTGGTCAGCGAGTTCTTGAACACCTGCTCGAAGGCGAGGAACTTGAGGATCCCCAGGTTGACCGACGGGTGGAAGCGCAGGCCGCCCTTGTAGGGACCGATGGCGCTGTTCATCTCGATCCGGAAGCCGCGGTTGATCTGGACGCCGCCCTGGTCGTCGAGCCACGGCACGCGGAACAGGATCACCCGCTCCGGCTCGATGATGCGCTCGAGCACCCGGTGATGCCGGTACTCGGGGTGACGGTCCAACACCAGCGCGAGGGACTCGACCACCTCCTCGACCGCCTGGTGGAATTCGGGTTCGGCAGGATTCTTGGCCTTGACATCGGCCATCAGGGTCTTGACGTAATCGGTCATCTGGATCTCCTAGGCGAGCGGCGGAACGCCGCGAACGGAACAGCGAAGTTGCACGTCGATCATCGTCTCCGAGGCGCCCCGCCGTGAAACTGCCCGGCGGGGTGGGCCCGCGACGCGGGCGGGTGATTCTCGTCTCTCGACCGCGCCCCCGCCTCAGTCTCGTCGTCCCAGGGTCAGCCCGCGCGCGGCGTCGGTCACGGCGTCGATCTTGGCCGCGGGGCCGCGCCCCGCCCGGACGTCGTCCGCGGTCACGAAGTGCGGATCGAGCAGTCCCTCGAGGCGGTGCCCGGTGCGCAGGAAGTTGGTCTCGGCCAGTGCCCGGCTCCAGCCGTCGAGCCAGAGCTCGAGCTCCCGGCGCCGCTCGGGAGCCGGTTCGGCCACGATCAGCAGGTCGATGTCGCTGGCCGGACCGGCGGTCGCGTTCTTGGTGCTCCCGAGCAGGTACATCGCCTGCACGCCGAAACGGCCGGCGTCGATCTCCTCCGCGATCCGTTCGGCCATGCGCTGGCGCCAGCGCCAGTGGTTCTCGGGCGACTCGGGCTCGCTCGCCGCGGGCTGCGCCGCCAAGCCGCTCGCCGGCACCGGTGGCGCCTCCTCGGGGCCACCCAGGACGCCGACGCCCTGCTCCAGATCACCGTTCATGAGCACCTTGAGCACGAGCCCGTCGGCCACGCCCGGAATGTCGATGACGTGCACGACGTCTGCCAGGTGCGCGAAGTCCGGGAGAAGGTCGGCCAGCGCGTTGGTCGAGCGCAGGAAGAACTCCTCGGCGAACACGACCCGGGGATCGTCGGGGTAGAGCGGCAGGTAGCGGATCGAGGACTCGACCAGGTCCTGGAAGAAGTGGGTGCCGAAGGAGAGGTCCGGGACGTAACCGCCGCGCTGGCGCGCGATCTCCACCAGTACCGCGGCGTTCGAGATGTCCGAGTAGCCCACCGGAACGCCGAGCCGGATGTCGCCGCGGCTGCCCCAACGGCCCGGGCCCATGAGGATGAACTGCCGCTTCGGCAGCACGCGGTTCAGGCGCCCCACCACCCGGCTCACCTCGCGCATCCGGTCCGGGTCGAGCCCGCCGTAGGCCTCCGGATCGACGTAGACCACGTGCGTGATGTCTCCGACCCTGCCGTTCGAGACGTACCGGTTGGCGGTGAACAGCACGCGCTCGCGCGGCAGGTCGCCGGGAATGACCGCCGGAGCGTCTCCGTGGGTCGCTCCCTGCGGACGGCACTGCAGCAGGTAGACGTGTTCCCCGTCGCAGGCGAACTCCACGTCGACGGGCGTCTCCAGGCGTTCGCGGAGCACCCGCAGCAGAGCCGCCATCCGGGCGACGAACGGCGTGCCCGAGATCAGGCCCTCGAAAGTGACGATCACCTCGTCGCGGTCGAAGTCGATCAGGCCGGAAACCGGCCGGACCCGGTCCTGGTCGACCACCGAGACGAGCTGCCGGATCAGCGGCATCGCCTCGCCCTGCTCGGCCAGGAAGGCGTGCAGATCGACGGTCTCGAACGAGCCCGTCTCGAGGTTGATGACGTCCATCTTCTTGGGCGAGTACCGCAGCGCCTCGCTGGCCGTCTGGTTGATCCTGAGGCCGGGCTGACCCGGAGCGACGAGCACCGGATAGTCGTCCGACAGACGATCGACCGCCCGCGTGCCCAGCCCCGGGACCATGCGCAGCAGGCCGTCCTCCCTGCGGATGCGCGGCGACCACCGGAACTCGTTGTTCGAGAAGCCGACGCCCGAGAACGCGGGCAGGAAGTAGGAACCGATCCGCCGGCCGACGACCTCCTGGATCAGGATCCCCATCTCCTCGTGCATGTCGAGGAAGCCGCGTCGCGCGCGGTACTCGATCGGGTCGGGCGAGAACACCGAGGCGTAGACCTCGGCGATCGCGTCGGTCAGCGCGGCCAGGCGCTCGCCCTTGTCGCCCGTGTTGGCCAGGAAGAGGCTCTTGTACTTGCCCGAGAAGGCCGAGCCCAGCCGGTCCTCGAGCAACGACGAGCTGCGCACGATGATCGGCCGGTCTTCGAGGTCGTCGAGCACGACCGCCAGCCCGCGCAGCATCTCCGGCGAGAAGTAGGAGCTCTTGAACAGCTGCACCAGGTGCGGGTACTCGAGGCGGATCCGGTCCGGCTCGAGGTACTTGCGGTTGTGGACGTCCGACAGGTCGTTGTGGGCGATGAAGTCGAGGATGCCGTCCGAGGGCACGTACCAGCTGCGCGGGATGCGGACGTCGCCCAGCAGGTCGGCGAACCCCGCCGCCCGCTCCACGATCTTGGCCGCCAGGAACAGCCCCGCCGACTTGCCGCCGATCCGGCCGTGGCTCTTGGCCGGCGCGACGATGCGGCGGGTCAGATCCTCGAAATCGGACACCCGCAGGACCTGCTTGGCCGTGTTGACCACGGTGAGCTGATCGGTCAGGAAGCGACGCACCAGCGACGCGCGCAGGCCGAGCTGGCTGGCGAGCGACAGATCCGTCTCCTCGATCCCGCCGTGGCGGAACCGGTCGAGCGCCTCGACCAGCTCGGGCAGCGGGGTGTCGATCCGTTCGACGGCATGTTTGAGGAAGGTGGTCTTCTCCTCCCGGATCCAGCCCTCGACCAGGGTCAGGATCTCCTCGTCCGGGAGGTGCTCGGGAGCGAGGCGGAAGGCCGCCTCGGCGGTCTCGGCGTCGGCGATTCCCCCGGCCCGGGGCAGCGGCCGGTTCTCCTCGAGGTCGTCGGCCGCGGAGGTGGCCGGGGCGGCCTGGCGCAGCAGGCGCTCGGCCTCGGCGAGGCCGCTGGCGCACAGGTGGTTGATCATCTTGCGTCCCAGCCGGCCGAACAGCACGCGGTCGGTCTGGCGCAGGAACTCGAGGATCACCCACCAGCCGGCCGAGGTGGAGGTGGGAGGCGTGTCCGGCCCCCGGACTCCCTGGCGCCGGGTGACGTACGCCGCGACGCGATCCGCGACCGCCGCCAGGAGCTTGCGCTCCTCGCTGAGGAACGGTCCCTCGTCGGCTCCGGGCAGCTCGCGCGTGTAGTAGATCTCGAGCCGGCCGAGCGGCTGGCCGTGAACCTCGAGGTCGGCCCGCTGGCACCAGGGCGTGGGCCGGAAGTCTTCGGGCTCGAGAACGCGCCGGCCGAGCACCGCGCGCGCGACGCAGGCGTCCGGGTACTGCCAGCCCGAAGGCAGCGCCGTCAGGATGGCGCGCACCGCTTCCTCCGTCGACATCCCTGGCCGCGACAGGATCTCGTCGACCCGGTACAGGCAGGCGAGCTCCTTGGCGCGCTCCTGCAGGTCGTGGAGCACGCGCCCGAAGGGTGAGTCTCCGTCCCGGTTCAACGCTCCTCCGATTGTCGGACGACGCCGCGGCGGCTGCGCCCGTCGACCGCGACCTCGAGCGGCTGGCGACAGCGCACGTGGCGCACGTGGGCGGTGGCCGCGACTTCCGGCTGCGCCGCGAGGAAGTCCCAGTCGATGGCCTCTGGCTCACCCGCCGCCACGGTCAGGTAGAGCACCGCGAAGCTCGACAGGTTGTGGAAGAAATGGGAGCCCTGGGACGGCTCCTTCGTCATGCCCGGGAGGGCCGCCTCCACGATCGCACCCGCCGAGGAGATCTGGTCCCAGCGCACCGGGATCCCGAGCCAGGGGTCGGAGCTTCCCCAGCGACCGAATCCGACCAGCAGGCAGTTGCGCCCGGCATCGAGGAGGGCGCGATTCAGGCCCTCGAGCTCGCGGGCGATCTCGGGCGTCGCCGCGGCCTCGAATCGGTCCGGTGCCACGTAGATCACGTCCTCGACGAGTCGGCGGCCGTTGCCCAGGGCGGGCTCCGAGACCACGACGCTGCGACTCCGCGCCGGCTCCTCCGCTTCGAGGTCCACGATCTCGCTGGAGACGAACAGCGGCCGCACCTGGAGCAACCCGAACCGCGCCGGCTGACGGAGGCGCATCGACAGGGCGAACTCGATCTCCACCGGGGCGCCGAGCTCGTCCTCGCACTGCGACAGCAGGAACCGGACCGTCTCCGCCAAGGGCAGCTCCGCGTCGACCAGCAGCGGCGCGAAGTCGAGCACCCGGGCGCCGGTGCGGCCGATTCCCGGCCACAGCCGGTCGGCGGCCGGATCGTAGGTGGACGCCAGCCACCGCAAGGCGCCGTCCCGCTCGGCCACGCCGAGGTCCGCTCGGACGAGAAACTCGACCTCGGACATCGGATCGTAGGGCGGCGGGCTGCCGACCCGTACGGCCCAGAACTCGGTCTGGGTCGCCTTCACGCGGTCGCGCGCCGAGGCGAACGGAGCCGTGGCCCGCGGCCGCGCGGGCGAGAACGTCCAGCACACTCCTCCGTCGACGATCGTCTTGCCCAGGCCGAGCGCGAGGTGTCCGACTCCCTCCTCGGGTCGCGATCCACCCACCGGATAGAACCCGAGCGAGCGGGCGACGCCCGAGACCTCCGGGTAGAAGCGCTCGCCGCGCCTTCCGCCGACGACCTCCTGGACGATCACCGCCATGCGCTCGCGGTCGCCGCGGTGGGTCGTGGCCGCCAGGTACGAGCGGGCCTCGTCGAACCAGGTCGAGGCCCAGACGAACTTCACGGCGTCGGTCAGGGCGCGGAACCGGGACTCGGGGTCGGGCTGGTCGCCCGGGATCATCTTCGTGCCGTAGACCCCGGCGAAGGGTTGGCCGAGGGCGTCCTCGAGCGCCGACGAGGAGCGCACGGCGAGCGGCACCCGAACGTCCGCCGCGATCGCCCGCAGGTCGCCGACGAGCTCGCCCGGGATCTGGGCGGTGTGGAAAGCGTCGGCGACGCGGCGGTCGTCGGCGCCCTCTTCGAGCAGGTACGCGAGATCGTTGCTCTCGACGAAGCGTTCGAAGAAGCCCGTTGCCAGCACCGCCAGCGCCGGCACGTCCAGCTCGACCCCGGAATCGGTCCCCGGGCCCCCCTTCGCGAGCACCTTCCCGGCGCGCAGCAGTCCCCGCGCCTTGCCTCCCAGCTCGCCCTCGCCGATTCGCGTCAGACGGCTCGCGGGATCGAAGAAGCTGCGCGCGAAGCGCGGGACCTCCGGCATCGAATCACCCTATACCCAGCCGCGCTCCCGGCAGGCGTCCGCGACCCGGCTGATCGCGATGACGTAAGCGGCGTCGCGCATCGGCAGCGACCGCTTCCGCGCCAGGTCGGCGACCGCGTGGAAGGCGGCGGTCATCGTGAGATCGAGCCGCCCGAGCACTTCGTCCTTCTCCCAGTACATGTTCTGGTTGCTCTGCACCTGCTCGAAGTAGCTGCAGGTGACGCCTCCGGCGTTGGCCAGGAAATCCGGGATCTGGAAGATCCCGAGCTCCTGGATGACCGCATCGGCCTCGGGGGTGATCGGACCGTTGGCGCCCTCGGCGATCACGCGCACCGTCTTGCGGATCCGGCCGACGTTGTCCTCGTGGATCTGGTTCTCGAGCGCCGCCGGGATCAGGATCTCGACCGGCTCCTCGAGCCAGGCGTCGCCCGCCAGGACCTCGTAGCCGAGCGCACGCGCCCGGTCCTTGTCGATGCCGCCGAACCGATCGGTGACGGTGACCAGCTCGTCGGGGTCGATGCCCGTGCTCTTGCGGAAGCTGTACGACTCCTGCTCCGAGTTGTCCCAGGAGGAGACGCAGGTGACGGTGCCGCCGATCTCGCGGTAGAGGCGGATCGCGTACTGGCTGACGTTGCCGAAGCCCTGCACCGACGCGCGCGTGTCCTCGGGTCGCAGCTCGAGCAGACGCAGCGCCTCGCGGATCGTGAACACGACGCCGTAGCCGGTCGCCTCGGTGCGCCCCTGGGAGCCGCCGAGCCCGACCGGCTTGCCGGTGATGAAGCCGGGGTAGTGGCCGCCGTGGATCGCCTCGTACTCGTCGAGCATCCAGAGCATGTGCTGGCCCGAGGTCATGACGTCGGGCGCGGGCACGTCCTGGACCGGTCCCACGTTGCGCGCCATCCGCCGGACCCAGCCGCGGCACAGCGCCTCCTGCTCGCGCTGCGACAGGTGGTGAGGGTCGCAGATGATCCCACCCTTGCCGCCGCCGAGCGGAATGTTGACCACGGCGCACTTCCAGGTCATCCACATCGCCAGGGCGCGCACCGTGTCGAGCGTCTCCAGCGGATGGAAGCGGATGCCACCCTTGGCGGGTCCCCGGGCATCGTTGTGCTGAACCCGGAAGCCGCGGAACACGCTCACCCCGCCGTCGTCCATGCGAACGGGGATCGCGAAGCTGAACTCGCGCAGCGGCCAGCGCAGGAGCTCGCGACTGGAAGCGTCGAGGTCGAGGATCGCTGCGACTTTGTCGAACTGGGCCTGGGCCATCTCGAAGGCGTTGGCGGCACGGCTCACCGGGATTCTCCTTTCAGGGGCCGGAGCGGCGCGGAACCGCAGGGAGCGGCCCGCGGCCGGGTACGGCTGCCGGGCCCCGCGATCGCGCGGCCCGCCGCCCCGTCACAGCCTGGACTCTAGGATCGGGGCTCCGACGGGGCCACACGCCGGGGGGTGGGGGACGGGAACCGCGGGCGACCCTTGCGGGCCCCCGGGAAAGGTGGAACACTTTCGTCCCTTGCGGCGGCGCAAGCCGTTCGCTTCCCGTCACTTCCAGACAACCTCCGGACATCCGCCGAGCCATGAGCGACGACATCAAGTTCTTTGATCAGGTCAACATCCACTTCGATCGCGCCGCCGCCTACACCACTCATCCGCGCGGTCTGCTCGAGCAGATCAAGGTCTGCAACAGCGTCTACCACATGGCGTTTCCGATCGAGAAGGACGACGGCTCGATCGAGGTCATCCACGCCTGGCGCGCCGAGCACTCGCAGCACAAGCTGCCGACCAAGGGCGGCATCCGCTACGACTGGCGGGTCAACGAGGACGAGGTGATGGCGCTCTCGGCGCTGATGACCTACAAGTGCGCCACGGTCGAGGTCCCCTTCGGCGGCGCCAAGGGAGGCATCCGGATCGACCGTCGGAACTACTCGGAAGCCGAGCTCGAGCGCATCACCCGCCGTTACACCTACGAGCTGTTCCGCAAGGGCTTCATCGGACCCGCCGTCGACGTGCCGGCACCCGACTACGGCACCGGCGCCAAGGAGATGTCGTGGATCGCGGACACCTACCTGGCCCTGGCCCAGACCGACGTCAACGGGCTCGGCTGCGTGACCGGCAAGCCGATCGCTCAGGGCGGCGTGCGCGGCCGCAAGGAGGCGACCGGACGCGGCGTGTTCTTCGGCATCCGGGAGGCCTGCTCCGACGCGGAGGACATGAAGAAGCTCGGTCTCGGCACCGGCCTCGAAGGCAAGACGGTGGTCGTCCAGGGCCTGGGCAACGTCGGCTACTTCGCGGCCAAGTTCCTCTCCGAAGCGGGCGCGCGCATCGTCGGCCTGGCCGAACGCGAGGGCTCGATCCACAATCCCAAGGGGATCGACCTCGAGGCGGTGATGGCGCACCGCGCGGAGACCGACTCGATCCTCGACTTCCCCGGCGCCAAGAACCTGGAGGAGCGCACGTCCGCGCTCGAGCTGCCCTGCGACATCCTGGTCCCGGCCGCGCTCGAGAACCAGATCACGCACGAGAACTGTGGCCGCGTCCAGGCCAAGATCATCGGCGAGGGCGCCAACGGACCGGTCACCGCCGCGGCGAGCGAGCAGCTCTACCAGCGCGGAGCGATGATCGTCCCCGACATGTACCTGAACGCCGGCGGCGTGACGGTGTCCTACTTCGAGTGGCTCAAGAACCTCTCGCACGTGCGCTTCGGACGCATGGAGAAGCGCTTCGAGGAGCGCGCCTACCGGCGCCTGCTCGACGCCGTCCAGGGCCTGACCGGCAAGACGATGACCGAGGACGAGATCAAGGGCTACGCCACCGGGCCCTCCGAGGAGGACATCGTCAACTCGGGCCTCGAGGAGACGATGGTCACCTCCTACCAGAAGATCCGCGACACCCGGCGCCGGCACAAGGACGTCCCGGACCTGCGCACGGCAGCGTTCATCGTCGCCATCGACATGATCACGATCATCTACGGCGACCTCGGCATCTTCCCCTGATCCTCGACCCGCGCAGCCCGCCGGGCCGCGCCCGGCGCCCGGTCACCCCCGTCCGGACGGGGGTGTCGGGACCCGGTTGACATCGCCGCTTTCCTTGCACAGACTCCTGTGCATGTCCCGCGCGGCCACGAGGGTGCGCGCGGCGGACGGGGGCGCGGGGGCGGCGTTCCCGACCGGGCGGGGTTGGGTCCCGCCGGGTTCGCCCAGAGAGGAGGTGGTCCAGCGATGTCGAGTAGCAAACCTGGCTTCGTGGAGGTGGCGTCCTCCTAGAAGAACCTCCTGGGGCGGACGTTGCCAGCCGCGGGTGTTCTCCTAAACAGGGGGGCAAGCCCAACGCCATCGACACGAACCCCGAGGCCCCGGATCGCGCCAGCGGTCCGGGGCCTCTTTGCGTCCGGGATCCTGTCGGACGGGAATCTGTCGGAGCTGGCGCTCGCTCTCAGCCGGCGAGCAGGCGGTCGCACTTGGCGGCCAGGACGAAGTCGCTCTCGGTCAGGCCGTCGATCGCGTGGGTCCAGGTGGTGATCCTCACCTTCCCCCAGGCGAGGAAGAGGTCGGGGTGGTGGCCCTGCTGCTCGGCCATGGCGCCGACCCGGTCGACGAAGGCGAGCGCGGTGACGAAGTCGGGGAACTTGTACTCCTTCTCCAGATGGTGTCCGTCAACGGCCTTCCATCCGTTGGGCCCCAGCTCGGCCAGCAGGGCGTCGATGCGCGCCCGGCCGAGCGGCGGGACGCCGCCCTTGCACGGCACGCAGTCGCGGGTCGCCAGGTCGGTGGGGGTCATCGTCGCAGTCTCCTTTCTCTCTCCTCACTTCCTCTTCTTGAGCCTCTCGACCAGCGCCCGCATCGCGCCCTGGGTCTCCTCCGAGAACCAGTCGTCGACGAAGCGGGCGAAGGTCGCCTCCTGGCGGGCGTCGAACAGCTCGACCAGCTCGCGCCGGCAGAGCTCGCGCGTCGTCCGCATCGCGCGCGCGGGCAGGGCGAGCAACTCGCGCGCCACCTCGAGCCCGCGCTCGGCCACGCGCTCGGGATCCGCCAGCTCGTCCACCAGCCCGACACGGAGCGCTTCCTCGGCGCTCAGCAGCCGCCCGGAGACCCCCAGCCGCTCGGCCTGGCGCGCGCCCACCACCCGTTCCAGCGCCGCGTGGATGACGCCGGGCAGGGAGAGCCCGACCTGGACCTCGTTCAAGCCGATGCGGAAGTCCCCCGCGGCCATGACGCGGCAATCGCAGAAGATCGCCAGCACGGCGCCGCCCGCCGGCGAGTGGCCGGTGATCGCGGCGACCACCGGGACCTTCGAGGCCGCCAGCGCGCGCATCAGGGCGAAGAAGGCGGTCAGGAACTCCTCCATCGCCGGGCGCTCGAGCTGGAGCAGCTCGGGCACGTCGAGGCCGCCCGAGAACATCCCGGGGCGGCCCGAGAGGACCAGGGCCCGGGCGCCCAGGCCGGGGGCGTTCTCGACCGCGGTGCCGAGCGCCGCGACCAGGGCCGGGTTCAGGGCGTTGGCCGGCGGCCGCGCCAAGCGCAGCTCGTGGACGCCCCCTTCGTGCTCGATCCGTTCCAGCATGAGGGCATGCTAACGCAGGGCCGCGGGCGGCCCCGGCCATCGTTGCTCAGGCCCGGACCACCAGGTCGAAGCGGTCCGCGTTCATGACCTTGGTCCATGCTGCGACGAAGTCCCCGACGAACTTCTGCTGGCTGTCGTCCTGTGCGTAGAGCTCGGCATACGCGCGAAGGATCGAGTTGGAGCCAAACACCAGATCCACACGCGTGGCAGTCCACTTTGCGGCACCCGTGCTGCGGTCGCGCAGCTCGTAGAGTGCCGTCTCCGCCGGGCGCCCACGCGTAGCGCATGTCGGTCAGGTGGACGAAGAAGTCGTTGGTGAGGGCACCGACGCGATCCGTGAACACGCCGTGCTTCGTGCCGCCGTGGTTGGTGCCGAGAACCCGCATGCCGCCGACGAGCACCGTCATCTCGGGTGCGGTCAGGCCCATGAGCTGGGTGCGATCGAGCATCAGCTCTTCGGCGCTGACGGCGTAGTCCTGCTTGAGCCAGTTGCGGTAGCCGTCGTGGATCGGCTCGAGCGGTGCGAAGGACTCTGTGTCGGTCATCTCTTGGGTCGCGTCACCGCGACCGGGTGCGAACGGGACGGTGATGTCGAAGCCTGCGGCTCTTGGCCGCTTGCTCGACGCCGACGTTGCCCGCGAGCACGATCACGTCCGCGACGCTCGCGCCGGTGTCCGCGGCGATTCTCTCGAGCACCTCGAGCACCCGAGCCAGGCGTTCCGGTTCGTTGCCCGCCCAGTCCTTCTGCGGGGCCAGGCGGATCCGTGCACCGTTCGCGCCTCCGCGCATGTCCGAGCCGCGGAAGGTGCGCGCGCTGTCCCACGCCGTGGTGACCTTGTCGCTGATCGACAGACCACTGCTCGCGATGCGTGCCTTGACGGCGTCGACGTCGTAGTCGGTCTTGCCCGCGGGCACCGGATCCTGCCAGATCAGGTCTTCCTTCGGCACGTCGGGGCCGATGTAGCGAGCCTTCGGACCCATGTCGCGGTGCGTGAGCTTGAACCAGGCGCGCGCGAAGACCTCGGAGAAGTAGGCCGGGTCCTCGTAGAACCGCTCCGAGATCTTGCGGTAGACGGGATCCTTGATCATGGCCATGTCGGCGTCCGTCATGATCGGGTTGTACCGGATCGACGGATCCTCGACGTCGACGGGCTTGTCCTCTTCCTGGATCTCGACGGGTTCCCACTGCCACGCACCGGCGGGGCTCTTCGTCGACTTCCACTCGTGGTTGAGGAGCATGTGGAAGTAGCCGTTGTCCCAGCGCGTCGGGTGGGTCGTCCAGGCGCCTTCCAGGCCGCTCGAGACGGTGTCGCGCCCGCAGCCCTCGCCCTTGGGATTGCGCCACCCGAGGCTCTGCTCGGCGAGGTCGGCCGCTTCCGGTTTCGGACCCAGGACGCTCGCGTCCCCGTTGCCGTGGCACTTGCCGACCGTGTGGCCGCCGGCGGTGAGCGCGACCGTCTCCTCGTCGTTCATCGCCATGCGCTCGAAGGTCAGCCGCACGTCCTGCGCCGTGCGCAGCGGGTCCGGATTGCCGCCCACGCCCTCGGGGTTGACGTAGATGAGCCCCATCTGGACCGCGGCCAGCGGATTCTGGAGCGTCTCGCGATCCTCGCCGTCGTAGCGGGTCGAGGCGAGCCACTCCTTCTCGGAGCCCCAGTAGGTGTCCTTCTCGGGGTGCCAGATGTCCTCGCGGCCGAAGCCGAAGCCGAAGGTCTTCAGGCCCATCGACTGGTACGCGATGGTGCCGGCCAGGATGATCAGGTCGGCCCAGCTGATCCGGTTTCCGTACTTCTTCTTGATCGGCCACAGCAGTCGGCGGGCCTTGTCGAGGTTGACGTTGTCCGGCCAGGAGTTGATGGGAGCGAAGCGCTGGTTGCCGGTGCCGCCGCCACCGCGGCCGTCGGCGACGCGATAGGTGCCCGCGGCGTGCCAGGACATGCGGATCATGAGGCCGCCGTAGTGCCCCCAGTCGGCGGGCCACCACGACTGGCTGTCGGTCATCAGCGCGCGCAGGTCTTTCTTCAGCGCGGCGACGTCGAGCTTCTTCAGCTCGTCGCGGTAGTTGAAGTCAGCGCCCAGGGGGTTGGTCTTGCGGTCGTGCTGATGGAGGATGTCGAGGTTCAGCGCCTTGGGCCACCACTCCATGGTCGAGGACCCGACCGTCGTGTTGGCGCCATGCATGACGGGGCATTTGCCGGGGCTGGCTGTGGTTTCTTTGTTCTTCTCACTCATGAATTGCTCCTCTTCTTGCCTCGCGGCCGATGCTAACGCAGGGCCGCGCACCCCTCTTGCCGTAGCATTCGGTGATTCCCGACCCGAGATGACGTCCCAGTCCTTCGATCTCGACCAGCCCGTTCGCGTCCGCAGGCCGCTGCGGGTCGACATCCAGGCCCTGCGAGCACTCGCCGTGCTGCTCGTGCTCACCTACCACCTGTGGCCGCGGACCGTCTCCGGGGGCTACGTCGGCGTCGACGTCTTCTTCGTCATCAGCGGTTTCCTGATCACCGGCCTGCTCGCCCGCGAAGCCGATTCCGGGCGCTTCTCGCTCGCCCGCTTCTGGGCCCGCCGCGCCCGCCGTCTGCTGCCTTCCTCGCTCACGGTGCTCGCGCTCTCGGCGTCGCGACCCTCGCCTGGTCCCCGCGTCGGATCTGACGCAGCCTTCCACGAGATCATCGCCTCGGTCGCTACGTCCAGAACTGGCTCCTGGCGCACGACTCGGTCGACTACCTGGCCTCCTCCAACAAGCCGTCGATCGTGCAGCACTTCTGGACGCTGTCGATGGAGGAGCAGTTCTACATCGCGCTGCCGCTGCTGATCTTCGCCTACCTCAAGCTGCGACTCCGCGCCCGCGCCATGCCCTGGTTGCTCTCGGCGATCGCCCTCGAGAGCTTCTCCTACTCGGTCTTCCTTACCCGCACGAACGCTCCCGTGGCCTACTTCGCGACCACCAACCGGGCGTGGGAGTTCGCGGTGGGCGGTGTGCTGGCAACCACAGGCTGGCGGGCGCCCCGGCGTCTGCGCGAGCCCGCGGTCTGGCTCGGCCTGGCGCTCGTCGTGGCCGCCGGCTTGGTCTTCGACGAGCACACGCCCTTTCCCGGCTACCTCGCCGGCCTGCCCGTCGTCGGCACCGCGCTGATCCTCTGGGCCGCCCACTCCGAGGGCCTCGCCGGCCGCCTGATGCGCCCCTGGCCGGTGCAGCTGATCGGCGACGTCTCCTACGCCGTCTACCTGTGGCACTGGCCGCTGATCCTGCTCGTCCCACGCTGGCTGGGAGCCAGCTCGACCGGGCAGAAGGTCGGCACGGCGCTGGCCGCCATCGCCCTGGGCTGGGTGACCACGCGCTACCTCGAGATCCCCATCCGCGAGCGGCCGTTCCGGTTGGGCAGCGGCCGGATCGTCGCCGGCTGGTCTCTCGCCGGCGCCGCGGTGGTGCTCTCGCTCTCGCTGTGGGGACTGCGCGGTCTGCGCATCGACTCGGCGCCGCGCGGCGCGAGCTCGCCCTGCTTCGGCGCGGCGGCGTTGTTCCGGGACTGCCCGCCGACGACCACCGTCGTTCCCGACCCCGAGTTGGTGCGACGGGACAGCGCCAACCGCGACGAGTGCTGGTCCGGCATCGGGGACTCCACGCTGCACCTGTGCACGCTGGGGCCCGCAACCGGCTACACCCATCGGCTGGCGGCGATCGGCGATTCCCACAACAACGCGCTGATCTCAGCCTACGAGTGGATGGCGAAGCAGGCCGGCTGGCGCATCGACGTGATGGGCAAAGGCAGCTGCTACCTGACGACCGCCACGCCGGCGCCGTGGGGCAAGCAATCCCCCGACGAGTGCGCGAAATGGCTCGCGACGGTGCGCGATCACCTCGCCCGTTCCGAGCCCTTCGACGCCCTCTTGGTGACCCTTTTCGAGGGCTTCACGGTGGATCCGAGCTGCAGACACTGATTCGAGACGGAAGTCGCGGGATTGGTGTCCGCGTGGTCGGAGCAGACAGCCCGCGGCACTCTGGTGATCGCGATCCGCGACGTCCCACGAATGGTCGTCGACGTCGTCGAGTGTGTCCAGGAGCACCCGCGGACCGCGGCCCGGGACTGCGCCCGACCGCTCGCCGAGGCCTTCGCCGCGCGCGACTCCCAGAAAGCCGCCGCGAGCCGCGTCCGCGGCGCGCGCTGGATCGACCTCGCCAGTCTCTACTGTAGTCGGGAGAGCTGCTCGCCGGTTATCGGTGGCGTGGCCGTCTACTCCATCTGGGGTCACCTCACTGCCACCTACGGCCGGACGCTGGCGCCCTTCCTGTTCCGGCGGTACGACGGGCGCTGCACTGGGGTTCGAGAAAGAGCCCCGTTTCCGACCGGGGGCTCCTGGGAACGGGTGGCTCCTGGGGAGGGATTTGAACCCCCGACCAATCGGTTAACAGCCGATCGCTCTACCGCTGAGCTACCCAGGAAGGAAAGCGCCCGAGGGCGCGAACGCGAATCCTAGGCGACCCCGCGCCGGCGAGTCAAACCGCGATGCGCCAACACTTTCGACCGGGCCTCGCCGGAGACGGAACGGGCCGGGTGCCTCGCGGCGCCCGGCCCGTCGTGCTTCCGCCCCGAGGGCGAATCTAGAAAGCGGTGTCGAGGAAGGGCTTGAGCTTGGCCGCGCGGGTCGGGTGGCGCAGCTTCCGAAGCGCCTTGGACTCGATCTGGCGGATGCGCTCGCGGGTGACGTTGTGCAGCCGCCCGACCTCCTCGAGCGTGTGCTCGGTGCCGTCCGACAGGCCGAAGCGCTTGGAGAGGACCTCCTCCTCGCGCGGGGTGAGCGTCTTCATCACCCGGCGCACCTCGTCGCGGCGCGAGGTCGAGACCACCGAGTCGAGCGGCGAGATCGCCGACTTGTCCTCGATGAAGTCGCCCAGGTGGGAGTCCTCCTCCTCGCCGATCGGGGTCTCGAGCGAGATCGGTTCCTGGGCGATCTTCATGATCTTGCGCACCTTGTTCGCCGGCAGGTCCATCCGCTCGCCGATCTCCTCGGCGGTCGGCTCGCGGCCCAGCTCCTGGACCAGCGACCGGCTCGTGCGGGTCAGCTTGTTGATCGTCTCGATCATGTGCACCGGAATGCGGATCGTGCGCGCCTGGTCCGCGATGGCGCGCGTGATCGCCTGGCGGATCCACCACGTGGCGTAGGTCGAGAACTTGTAGCCGCGCCGGTACTCGAACTTCTCGACCGCCTTCATCAGGCCGATGTTGCCCTCCTGGATGAGGTCGAGGAACTGCAGTCCGCGGTTGGTGTACTTCTTGGCGATCGAGACGACCAGGCGGAGGTTGGCCACGATCAGCTCCTCCTTGGCCTTCTCGCACATCGCCTCGCCTTCGCGGATCTTGCGGATCGTGGTCGAGACCTGTTCGTGGGTCGTGCCGTAGCGCTCCTCGATCTCGATGCCGCGCGTGCGGTACTTCTCGATCCGACGCTTCTGCAGGTCGCGCAGCTCCTTGTTGGTCTCCTTCTCGAGCGCCGTGCGCGCCCGGCGCACGTCCTGCTCGAGGGCACCGAACTGGCGGTCGAGGTTCTTCAGGTAGTCGACCAGCCGGTTGCGGGTCTGGACCGAGAAGTCGATCGAGCGGATCTCCTGCGACACCTTGCCGAGCAGCCGGTCGATCTCGCGCTCGAACTCCTGGTGGCGGTCGCCGCCCACCTTGTAGCGCTCCTGGCGCTTGCGCAGCTTGCCGATGTCGAGGTCGAGCTTCGAGATCTGCTCGAAGATCCGGAGGTTGCGTCGGATGCGGTCGGCGGCCTTGGGGTCCAGCGGCTCGTCCGGGTCGTTGCCCGAGACCAGCTCGCGCAGCACCTTCTTGTCCTTCTGGGCGAGCTCGTTCAAGCGCAGCAGCTCGCGCAGCACGACCGGGTTCTCGCACAGCGCCTCGTAGATCATCCACTCGCCCTGCTCGATGCGCTGGGCGATCTCGACCTCGCCTTCGCGGTCGAGCAGCGGGACGGTGCCCATCTCGCGCAAGTACATGCGCACGGGATCCGAGGTCTTCTCGTGGTCGTCGACGACCAGCTCCACCGTGTCGTCGCCGTCCTTCTTGTCGAAGTCGGAGATCGGGGTCGGCTCGACGTCGTCGCGATTGACGTAGCGCTCGGGGCGGTCGACGACCGCCACCTTGAGCTCGTCGAAGCGGACGTAGATCTCGTCGACCTCGTCGGGCAGGCCGATCACTTCGTCGGGCAGCACCTCGTAGATCTCGTCGTAGAGCAGGAAGCGCTTCTGCCGACCGAGCTCGATGAGCTGGCGCACCGCCGGGTACTTGTCTTCGATGTGGGCGATCTTCGTCGGGGTCACTGAATTACTCCGCGCCTCACGGCCGGGTACCGGCCGCCACGCCGTGCAGCTCGGTGTTGACCGCGGTCTTTTCGACGAGCAACGATTCGAGGCGGGCCGCTTCGCCTCGTCGCTGGGCCTCGGCGATCTCTTGTTGTAGCTCGCGCAACCGGTGCCGGAGCCAGCGCCGGCGAAGTGCCCTCAGGGCGTCGGCCAGCCGCGGTGCCCCGGGCGAATCCTCTGATTCTAACAGAAGTTGCGCCGCTCTCGTCTCCGCTTCGGGCAGGTCCCGCACCCGGCTCATCACCGCGCGCAGCCGGGGACCGCCGCTCTCGTCGTATAGCACGCGGAAGGCCTCGAAAAATTTCCGCAGGGCCGGATCGAAGAAAGCCGCCGGGGGCGGCAGCTCGGCGGCCGCCGGCAGCTCCTCGCCCCGGTCGGAAGCCAGCAGCAGCAGCCGCAGGGCCTCCTCCTCGGCCTTGCGCCCCGGGGTCGCCTCCTCGATGGCCGCCGGCCGCAGGGCCTCGGCCAACGGGTCCCGGCCCAGCCCGAGGCGTCGCCAGAGCAGCTGGGCCGGCAGGCCCAGCCGGTCGGCCGCCTCCCGGCCGTAGCCGTAGCGCAGGATGGTGTCCGGGACCGCCGCGAGCAGCTCCGAGACCGCCTTGGCCGCGCGCGCCCGGCCCGGCGGATTGCGGTGCACGTCGGCGGGCACCAGGCGGTCGATCTCGGCCAGCACCAGGTCCTCGGCCTGGTCGGCAACCGCGCGCAGAGCCGCCGGTCCGGCCGCCAGACGCAGCGAGTCCGGGTCCTCGCCCTCGGGCAACCGGGCCCGGCGCACCGTCACTCCGGCGCCGAGCAGGACGGGCAGCGCCCGTCGGCAGGCGGTCTCGCCGGCCGCGTCGCCGTCGTAGCCGATCACGACCTCGTCGGCGAAGCGGGCGGCCAGCCGCGCCTGCTCGGGGGTCAGCGCCGTGCCCATGCTCGCCACCGCGCCCTCGAGGCCCGCGGCCACCGCCCCCAGGACGTCGAGGTAGCCCTCGACCAGGAGCATGCGCCGGCTCTCGCGGATCGTGCGCTTGGCCAGGTCGAGCCCATAGAGCAGATGGCCCTTGTGGAAACGCTCGGTCTCCGCCGTGTTGACGTACTTGGCGACGTCGTCGCCCAGGGTCCGCCCGCCGAAGCCGACCAGCCGGCCGGAGGCGTTGCGGATCGGGAAGATCAGCCGGTTGCGGAAGCGGTCGTAGGGCTCGCCGCCGCCCTCCGGGCGCGCCGCCAGCCCGACCGTGATCAGGTCGCCGAGCGCGCATCTCCCGGCCAGAGCCGGACCCAGGTTGCGCCATCCGTCGGGCGCGTAGCCGAGGCCGTAGCGCTCGACCAGCTCGGGCGGGATCCGGCGCTGCTCGAGATAGCGGCGGGCGGGCTCGGAGCGGGCGAGCTGCTCGCGGTACCAGACGGCCGCGGCTTCGAGAACCTGCCCGGCGTCCACCTCTTCGTCGCCCCGGGCGCCGCGCCCCCGCGAGCCGCGGTGGGAGGCAGCCGGCGCCGGCAACGGCACGCCGAACCGCTGCGCCAGCGACTCCATCGCGGCCGTGAAGTCGTCGCCGGTCAGCAGCATGTGGAGCTTGATCGCGTCGCCGCCCGCGCCGCAGCCGAAGCACTTGAAGAACCCGAGCTCGGGATCGACGTGGAACGACGGCGTCTTCTCCTTGTGCAACGGGCACAGTCCCTTCCACTTGCGCCCCGCCCGGTGCAACTTGGTGGAGGACGAGGCGATCTCGACGATGTCGATCGCGTCGCGCACCGCCTGCACGAACGCCGGGTTGAGCTGGAGTTGAGAGAGGGCCATCGCGCCGGACTGCCGGGGATGCTACGCCACGCCGCTCGGGGTCAGCCCTCGAGCGCCACGACGGTGGCGCCGTCGCCGCCCTCGTTCGGGGCGCCGGGGCGGAAGTCCGCGACCGCCGGATGGGAGCGCAGATGGTCGCGCACCGCCCGGCGCAGGCGGCCGGTGCCGTGGCCGTGGACCACCCGGACCGACTCCCGGCCGGCCCGCAGCGCGCGATCCAGGTAGTCGTCGAGCTGCTCGAGCGCCTCCTCGACCCGGCGGCCGATCAGGATCAGCTCGGGCGCGGCCTCGGAGCCGCCCCCGTCGCCCGCCGCGCCCGCGGGGGACCGGCCCGGCGGGGCCGGACCGCCCTCGCGGCCGCCGCTCTCCCCGAGCACGATCAGCTCGTCGCTCGCGGCGCGGACCCGCTTGCCCGCCACGGCGACCTGCGCGCGCTGGCCGTCGAGCTGCTCGAGCCGGCCCGTCCAGCCCAGCGTCCGGTGGCGAACCCGGACGCCCGGCTCGAGCGGCCCCCCGGCAGCCGGCTCGGCCTCGACCTCGAGCTCGGGAGCGGCGGCGAACAGGCGCGCCGTGGCCGCGGCCGCGACGCCGCGCCGACGCCCTTGATCGAACTCCTGCCGCAGCTTGCGCTCCTCCTCGCCGAGCTGCTTCGAGACCCGCTCGCGGAAGGCCCGCAGCTCGTCGGCCAGGCGACGCCCGGCGACCCGTCGCTCGGCTTCGAGCGCCGCTCGCTCGCGCTCCAGCCGCGCCGCGGCGGCCGCGGCGTCCGCCTCCCGCCGGTCGGCGACGGCCGCGGCCCGGGCGAGCTCGACGCGCGTCTCCTCGAGTTCGGCGAGCAGGCGGCGCAGCTCGCGATGCTCGCTGCCGAGCAGTGTCTCGGCGCGCGCGATCCACGACCCGGGCAGCCGCAGCCGCCGGGCGAGGGCGAGCGCCTCGCTGCCGCCCGGAGCGCCCGGGCGCAGGCGGAACGTCGGCTCCCCGCTGTCGGGATCGAACTCCATCGCGGCGCAGGCGGCGCCGTCGCGCTCGAGCGCGGCGGCCGCCACGGCGGTCAGGTGCGTGGTCACGACGGCCAGGGCGCCGCGCTCGAGCAGGTGCTCGAGCAGGGCCACGGCGAGCGCCGATCCCTCCTCCGGGTCGGTGCCCGAGCCGAGCTCGTCGAGCAGGGCGAGCGCGCCGGGCCCGGCGGCGTCCCACGCTTCGGCCAGCCGTAGCAGCCTCCCGCTGAACGTCGAGCGGTCGGCGAGCAGGTCCTGCTCGTCGCCCACCGTGGCGACGACGCTGGTCAGAACCGGCAGCTCCGAGCCCGCCTCGCACGGCACCGGCAGGCCCGACTGGGCGGCGACGGCCAGCAGTCCCACGGTCTTGGCGGCGACGGTCTTGCCGCCGGCGTTGGGACCCGTGACGACGAGCACCCGTCGATCGCGCCCCAGCTCGAGATCCAGCGGGACCTCGGTCCCGGTGTGCCCGGCCGCGCCCAGGACGCGCTCGCGGCGGCCCGCCAAGCGGGGCTCGAGCAGTGGGTGGCGGGCTCCGACCAGCCGTAGCCGCCCGGCCGGAGCGATCTCCGCCAGGCGCGCGCCCGCCGCCGTGGCGAACCGGCCCGCCGCCTCGAGCGCGTCGAGTCGGGCGACCGCACCGGCGATCCCCTCGACCAGGTCCCGCTCGGCGACGAAGGCGTCGAGCAGCTCGGCGAGCAGCCGCCGGCGCTCGGCCTCCTGCTCCTCGGTCGCGCTCTCGAGCTGGTTGTTCTCCTCGACCGCTTCGAGCGGCTCGAAGTAGAAGCTCTTGCCCGACGCCGAGCGCCCGTGGACGAGGCCCGGCAGCCGGCCGCGGGCCCCGGCCGAGAGCACCAGCAGCAGGCGCCCGCCGCGCAGCGGGACGGTCTCCTCGCCGAACAGCTCGGCGTGACTTCCGCGCACCGACTCGAGCTGGCCGTAGAGCCGGTCGCGCACGGCGCGCACCTGGCGGCCGAGCTCGGCCAGCCGGGGCGAAGCGTCGTCGCGCACCCGCCCCTTCGAGTCGAGCACCCGGCGGACGCGGGCCAGAAGGGGTCCGGGGTCGCCCACCGCCGCGAGCCCGGCGGCCAGCTCGGGGCAGGGGGGATCGGCCCCGCGCACCCGTGCCAGCGCCTCCCCGCCGGCCGCGAGCAGGCGTGCCACGACGAGGATCTCGGGTCCGTCGAGCGGCGGCCGCGACGTCGCGAGCCGCTCGAGCAGGGGCGAGAAGAGCTCGCCGAAGGCGGGCACGAGGGGCCCGTCGACCGCCAGCCGCTGGCATTCGAGGTAGGCGCCGCGCCGCTTCGCGAGGTCGGCTTCGTCGGCGGCCGGCACCAGAGCGGTGACGCGCTCCGCGCCCAGGTCGGTGCGCGCCTCGTCGGCGACGAGGGCGAGCAGCGAAGGCCACTCGAGAGCGAGCAGGGTCGCTGGAGCGACGATCATCGAGGCCGTCCTCGGCGGGGGATGCGGGGTCGCGATCCAACGCGAAGCGGGGCCCGGGTCGCGACGACCCGTGACCCCGCGGGGGTGGACGTGGGTGGCAGGCGGTGCGGTCCGGTGGCCTGAGCGGCCTGAGTGGCTTGAGTGGCTCGAGTAGCTCGAGTGGCTCGAGCCGAGCCGCCCCGGGCTCGGACCGGCCTAGGCGAGGCCGAGTCGCTTCTCCTCCTGGACCTTGCGGGCCATCTTCTTCTTCGCCTGCAAGGCCTTGCGCTTGCGCTTGACGGAGGGCTTCTCGAAGTGCTGGCGCTTCTTGAGCTCGGTGAGCACTCCGGCCTTCTCGCACTTGCGCTTGAAACGGCGCAGCGCGTTCTCGAAGCTCTCCTCCTCGCGAACGTGGACGATCGGCACGGTAGAAATCACCTCTTTTCGGCTGCGGATTCCGACCGTATCCCGGCCGGACGCAGACATTTCGGGACCGATGATTCTAGGCGAGGGCCGGTCCCGGGGTCAATTCCGGCTCCGGGCCGGGTCACTCGGGGGCCTTCTCCTCTTCCCCGGCTCCGCCGCCCTCTTCGCCCGGCTTCTTGGCCTTGACGGAGTTGAAGTCGGCCTTGTAGACGACCTGCTGGTCGCCCTTGGTCTGGTAGAAGATGCCGGCCGCGTTGCCTTCGTCGTCCTTCGGGTAGAACCAGGCCGTGATCTTCTTCGCCGGATAGTCCTTGACGTTGCGGGTCAGCGGTCGGCCGATCGCCGCCACGACCTCGTCCGCGCTCATCCCCTTCTTGACCGCCGCGAAACGGTCCTCGGTCATGAACCGATTGGCCTCGGCGTCGGCCAGCGCCGCCTTGAGATCGGGATTCTCCGGGTCGAGATTGAGCAGCTGGTTGTAGATGTCGATGGCCTTGCGGTAATCGCCGGCGAGGTCGATGTACTCCCGGGCGACCAGCATCCCTTCGGCGGAGTTCATGCGCACCGCCGGGAGAAGGTCCGGCCGCAGCGGCTCACCCTGAACCGGCGGGTCCTCGTTGATGTAGGCGGCGATCTTTGCGGTCAGCTCGTCGGTGAGCTGGATGGCTTCCTTGTTGGTCGCGTCGAGCTGGGCGGAGACGTCGGCGCCGCCGGCGGAGTCGGTCTTGAGCGAGGCGAGCTCGGCGCGCTTGGCGTCGACCGTCTTCTTCAGAGCCTCGACCTGGGTCCACTCCTGCTGCCGCTTCTCGGCCTTGGCGGCCTCCTTCTTCTCGGCGCCCGCGCCGCAGCCGGCCACGAGCACCGCGGCGACGGCCAGGGCGATCCAGTTCATGCGCATCAGGGTCCTCCGTGGGGGGTTCGGCACAGCCTTTGTCACCGTAACACAGCCCCGAGCCCCCGACCAACCGACCCGTGGGGTGGGAAACCGTTGAGGACCGGGAAGTTGCGTCGGCGCCCGCCTTGACGCGCGGCGCGTGGCTCTCGATAATGACGAGTTTGCGACCAGGACCGAAGAGTCCGCCCGAGGTGGAGGATTTCCGCATGCCCCTTCCCGAACATCTCGCCGAGCTCGAGCGCCGTGTCCGTGAGCGCTTCGACGCGGCGGTCGAGGACCTGCGGCGTCAGTACGAAGCGCGCCTGCGGCAGAGCCACGAGGAGACGCTCGCGGCTCTGACCGCCCTGCGTCCCACCGCGACCGATCCCTTCGAAGGCCTCGACCCGGCGGCGCTCGAGTCCCAGCCCCGCGGCGCGGAACGCGCCGAGACTCTCGCCGCGCTCGTCGCCGGCGCCCGCGCGATCGACCGCAGCGCGAGCCAGACCGACACGCTCGAGGCGCTGCTCGCCTCGGCGCGGCGGTTCGTCGCCCGCGCCGGGCTCCTGCTCGTGCGCGTCGACGCCCTCGTCGGTTGGGGCAGCACCGGCTTCGACGGCGATCCGTTCGCCGGCCGCGAGCTCGACTGGGACGACGCACTGCTCTCCGGTCTGGCCTCGGGGCGCGGAGCGGTCCTGTTCGACGGCACCCCGGCCCGGAGCCTGGCCGAGCGCCTCGGGGTCGCGGCCGCCCCCGGCGGCGCCGCGCTGGTTCCCCTGGTGCTGCGCGACCGCATCGCGGCGGCCCTCTACGCCGACGCCGAGGGCGGCGCGGAGTCGATCCCGCTGGGCGCCCTGCAGCTGCTCGTGCAGCTGGCCGCCGCTCACCTGGAGCTCTCCGCGCTCGGCGAGCGCACGTTCACCCCGACCCTCTACGGGCTCGAGGAAGCGCCGGCGGTGGGACTCGCCCTGTGGAGCCCGAGCGCGACCGCCGAGGCGCCGCCGGCGCCGGCGGCCGAGCCACCCGCCCTGCCGGCCCCGGAGCTTGCGGCGGTCGCGGCCGAGGCGCCGGCGATCGCCCCCGAGCCCGAGCCGGAAGTCGCTCCCGCCGCCGCCGAAGTGGCGGCCGGGGAGCCGCCGGAGCTCGACGAGCGCGCCGAGGTCGAGGGCCTGTTCGTCGCCGAGAAGGAGGAGCGGCCCGAGCCGCCCGACGAGACGCCGCCTGCCGAGACGCCGGCCGTACAGGAGCCGGCGGCGGCACCCGGGATGGACGACTCCTTCTGGGGCATGGGAGAAGCCGACGTGGACGCCGGCCGGGCCGGTTTCGCGGTCGGGCCCGAGCCCGAGGCCGCACCCGAGCCCGCTTTCGAGGCCGCGCCGGAACCGGAGGCGCCCCGGGAGCCCGAGTCTCGGCCACCGGCCGCCGTGAGCGAAGCGACGGCCCGCATCCCGGCTTTCCGCGCCGAGCCGCCCGCACCGCCGGCGCCCCCGGACGAGGCGCCGGAGCAGCCCCCGTTGGCCGCCGCCCCCGAGCCGGCGGCTCCGGCCGAGGAGACCTCGGGGGCGCTGGGGTTCTCGGGTACGACGACGCAGGAGGTGCCGCGGATCGAGGCGCTGCTGCCCGAGCCCGCGCCGCCCGCCGGGGCCGCGCGCGACACGACCGAGGACGCGACGCTGCTCATGGATCGCCCGGCTCCAACCGCTCCGACCGCTCCGACCCCCGAGGTCGCCGCGGTCGCTCCCACCGCGCCGCCCGACGCCCCGGCCACGCCGCCGAAGGCCGACAGCGAGGACGACACCGTGGAGCGCACCGGCACCCGCGGCGGCGCCCGCACGACCGAGGTCGTGGCGCCGCCCGACGTCTCCGGACCGGGCCTCGCTTTCGCCGCCGGCCGCGCGGCGCGCTCGAGCGGCGACAACGCCCTCCACGACGAGGCCCGCCGGCTGGCCCGCCTGCTGGTCTCCGAGATCAAGCTCTACAACGAGGAGCAGGTGCTCGAGGGGCGGCGCAACCGCGATCTCTACGTGCGCCTGCGCGAGGACATCGACCGCTCGCGCCAGATCTACGAGGAGCGGGTCCACGAGAGCGTCCGCGAGACCACCGACTACTTCCACCAGGAGCTGGTGCGCAGTCTCGCCGGGGGCGACGCCCGCGCGCTCGGAATGTGACGGCGGCCGGCAGATGAGAGAGCGGACGACGCGGCGCGCGCGGACGAGCTGGGGCGGACCGGCGATCCTCGGGATCGCGGCGCTCGCCCTGCTCGGCAGCGGGCCGGTCCTCGACGAGCTCGAGACCGACCCGGCGCTGGCTGCGACGACTGCGACGACTGCGACGACTGCGACGCCGCCCGCCGGCGCCGATCTGACCGTCGATCCCGTCTTCGCCGAGATCGGGTCCCTCGAGCTCGGCGGCGAGCGCGCCACCGCCCGCGCCCGGCTCGAGGAGCTCGCCGCGACGGGCGAAGCCCGCGCGCCTCTGGCCCGAACCGTGCTCGGGCTCCTGGCCCACGCCCACGACGATCCCGAGCGGGCCGTCGGGCAGCTCGCCAAGGTCGCCGGCGACACCCCCCTCGACGACTGGCGCCTCTACGTGCTCGGCGACTCGGACGCAGCGCTCGGCCGCCGGGAGGCGGCCCGGGCCGCGCTGCTCGACCTGCTCGATCGCCATCCCGACTCGCCCCTGCGCCCGGCGGCCATCGTGCGCCTCGCCGAGCTCGCCTGGCAGGACCACGACGCGGCGGCGACCCTGCGACGCATCGCCCAGGGCCGCTCCGAGCGGCTCGGCCACGACCGTGCTCTGGCGCTGGAGAGACTGGCCTGGCAGGTGGCGCTCGCCGGCGGCGATCCCGTGGCCCTGCGCGACGCCGCTCGTCGCCTCCTGGTCCTCGACCCGCTCGAGGCTTCGCGCATGCGGGTGGTCGACGCCGTCGCCGCGCGCGGTGGCAACGCGGACTGGCGCCTGTGGCTCGACGCCGGAGAGCTCGTCGCGCGCGCCGAGGCGCTGCTCGAAGACGACCTGCCCGCGGGCGCGCTCGCCACCTTGGCCGCCGTCGATCCGTCGTCGCGCGATCTCGAGTGGCAGCTGCTCGAAGCGCGCGCTCTCGTCGCCAGCGCTCGCGGCGCCGAGGCCTGGTCACTGCTCGCCGGCGCGACCGCCGAGAACGGCGCCCGGCGCGCCGCGCTCGACTGGGCCGCCGCCCGCGCGGCGCACCGTGCCGCCGAGGACCGCGGCCGACGCCGGCCCGGCGACCCGGACCGCGCCGGCTGGCTGCGCTGGGAACGGGAGCGCCTCCTGGCGGTCGCCCGCGGCGTGGACGCCGATCCGCACCTGCGCCGGCGCGCGCTGGCACGGCTCGCCGCGAGCTACCTCGACGAGGATCGCGAGAGCGAGGCGATCACCGCCCTGCGCCAGCTCGCGGCGCTCGATCCCGCCGACACGAGCGGCGCGCGACCGCTGTGGGAGCGTGGTTGGCAGCAGTACCGCGACGGCGACGTCCGGCGCGCGGTGGCGACCTGGAGCCAACTCGTCGCGCTCTACCCGCAGAGCTCCCAGGCGCGCAGCGGCGCCTATTGGACGGCGCGCGCGATGGAGCGGCTGGGCGACGCCGCAGCGGCGCGCCAGCAGTACCTCGGCGTGGTCGCCTCGCACGTCTTCGATTTCTACGCCCGGCAGGCGGCGCTGCGCCTGGCCGGAGCGCAGGCCACCACGCCCTCGGCGCCCGAGCCCGAGCCGTGGCCCGAAGACCGGATCCTGGATCGCGCGCGCCTGCTCGCCGACCTCGGCCTCGAGGCTCTCGCCCGCACCGAGCTCGACGCGCTGGCCCCCCGCGCCGAGCCGCGCGCGGCGGCCGCCCTGTCCGGTCTCGTCTTCGCCCGCGCGGGCGCGACCCGCGACAGCCTGCACGAGATCAAGCGGGCGTTCCCGCAGCTCGGCACCACGCTGCAGGGGACGGCGCCCGCCGCGGCGCTCGCGCTCTACTACCCGCTGGACTACCGCGACTCGATCGCCCGCGCCGCCGGAGAGCAGGGTCTCTCAGCGGCCCTGGTCTTCGGCATGGTGCACCAGGAGAGCGGTTTCGATCCCGCCGCCCGCAGCCGATCGGGAGCGCGCGGACTGATGCAGCTGATGCCCTCGACCGGCCGCGAGGTCGCCCGCGGCCTCGGCCTGCCGTTCTCCAACTCCCGACTCTCGGATCCCACCTACAGTCTTCGCCTGGGCACGAGCTACTTCCGGCGCGTGCTCGAGATGTTCGACGGCAACACGGAGCTGGCGCTCGCCGCCTACAACGGCGGGCCGGGCCGCATCTCGCGCCTGTGGCGCGCGGAGGGCCCCGACCCCCAGCTCGACCGCTTCCTCGAGGAGCTGTCGCTCGAGGAGTCGCGCAATTACGTCAAGCGGATCGTCGTTCTCGCGGAGAGCTACCGGAGTCTGTATCCCGACCTCGGCTGACTCTCCTGCGTCGATCCCGCGGATCGCCCGGGCCCGGGGCCCGCGGTCCGCGAACTACCCCGGGTCCATAGCTCAGCGGTCAGAGCAACCGGCTCATAACCGGCAGGTCCCTGGTTCGAACCCAGGTGGACCCACCATGGGTCCCGATTCCCGTTTCCGCTCGAGGTCCCCCAAAAGATGACTGACCCGCTCCGCAAGTTGATCGAATTCCACCGAGTGGCCAGCGAGCTCGCCGCGACGCGCGAGCTGCTCGCCGGCGTTCCCGAGGAGATGCGCGCGCTGCACGACGAGTACGTCGAGGCGCGATCCGCTCTCGACGCGCTCGAGGCCGACGCCGAGCAGGCGCGCGCCGCCCGCCGTCAGGCCGAAAGCGCGATCTCCGAAGCGCAGGAGAGCCTGCGCAAGTTCCAGCACCAGGTGCCCATGGTCCGCAACCAGCGCGAGTACGCCGCGCTGCTGACCGAGATCGACACCGCGAAGGCCGAGATCAAGCGGCTCGAGGAGGCCGCGCTCGATTCGCTCGACAGCGCCGAGCGGATCGGCTCCGAGGTCCAGGACCGGCAGTCCGGGTTCGGCGAGATCCAGGCGCGCTACGACGAGCAGCTCGCGGCCTGGGAGGCGAAGAAGCCCGACGTCGCGCGCCGCGCCGACGACCTCGCCCACGAGGCCGACCAGCTACGCGCCGAGCTGCCGCGGCCGATCGTCTCGCAGTACCAGCGCATCGCCGGCCGCTACGACGGCGCGGCGCTGTCGCCGCTGCGACGCGCCGACACTCCGGGCACGACCACGGTCTGGTTCTGCTCCACCTGCAACTACCAGATCCGGCCTCAGGTCGCGGTCGAGATCCGTTCCCGCGGCACGATCGTCCAGTGCGAGGGGTGCAAGCGCTTCCTGTTCGTGGAGGACGAGGATTGACCGACGTGGCGGCGCGCCTCGCGGAGATCCGCGAGCGCCTCGCCGGGGCCTGCCGGCGCGCCGGGCGGGATCCCGCCTCGGTGCGTCTGGTCGGCGCTTCGAAGCTCCAGCCGATCGAGGCGCTCGTCGCGGCGCACGCGGCCGGGCTGCGCCGGTTCGGCGAGAACCGGGTCCAGGAGGGCCTGGCCAAGGCGCCGGCGCTCGCCGCCGACGTCGAGTGGCACCTGCTCGGTCCGCTGCAGTCGAACAAGGTCCGGGCAGCGCTCGACCTGTTCACCGTCTTCCACGCGGTCGATCGGGTCAAGATCGCCGGCGCGCTCGACGCCGAGGCGGGAGCGCGCGGCGTGGCCGTCTCCGGACTGCTCGAGGTCAACCTGGGAGGCGAATCCTCGAAACACGGCTTCGACCCGGCGACGCTGGCCGACCGGGCCGCGCCGCTCGCCGCCCTCGAGCACCTGCGCGTCGTCGGCCTGATGACGATCCCGCCGCCCGGTGCCACGGCGGAGGCGTCGCGCCCCTGGTTCGTCCGGCTGCGCGCCCTGCGCGACGAGCTCGAGCGCCGGCCCGAGTGGTCGGGGCGCCTCGGCGAGCTGTCGATGGGGATGAGCGACGACTTCGAGATCGCCGCCGAGGAGGGCGCCACCTACGTCCGCGTCGGCACCCGGCTGTTCGGCCCCCGCCCGCCCCGGGCCTGACCCGGCCCGGGTCCCGTGGCCCGGATCGCACAACGGACTGTGCGCTCCGTGCTACCCTAGGGCGTCTCGGGCCTGCCGGAAAACGCTTGCATCAAAGGACTTGGACGGCCGGCACCGGAGAGGGGCACGTTTCTTGGGATTCATGCGCGGATTCGGCTTCTCGTTGCTCCAGATCCTGATCACCCTGGTCGGCATCTACGAGTGGGTGATCATCATCCGGGCGCTCATCTCCTGGGTTTCCCCCGACCCCTACAACCCGATCGTGCGCCTGCTCTACCAGGTGACCGAACCGGTGCTGGCGCCGCTGCGGCGCCTGGCGCCGCCGCGCCGCCTCGGCGGGCTCGACCTGTCGCCGCTGCTCGCCATCCTCCTGCTCGAGTTCGTCAAGAACGGCATCCTGTACTCCTTCGGCTTCGCACCCCGCCTCTTCCTCTAGAGGAGCTCGCCATGTCGCTGCAACCCCTCGAGATCCAGAAGCAGCGCTTCCCCGTCCGGCTCCGCGGTTACGACCCGGTCGAAGTCGAGAACTTCCTGGCCCTGGTGGCCGAGGACCTGACGCAACGCATCGCCGAGGTCGAGCGGCTGGAGCGCGACAATCGTCAACTCCTCGACCGCGTCGCCAACGCCGAGGCGCGCGAGCGGGAGCTCCACGAGGCTCTGGTGCGCGGCAAGAGGGTGGGCGACGAGATGATCACCACCTCCCAGCGCGAGGCCCAGTTGCTGGTCAAGGAGGCCGAGATTCACGCCGACAAGATCGTCCACCAGGCGATGGAGCGGGCGCAGGAGATCGACAACCGCATCCAGGAGCTGCGCACGCGGCGTCGCGAGCTGCAGCTCAAGCTGCGCGGAACGCTCGAGCTGTTCGCCCAGATCCTCCACGCCGACATGGAGGAGGAGCACGCCTCGGCCAACGTCCAGACCTTCGGCAAGCGCAAGAACGGATGATCGAGGTCCCGGAGCGGACGCTCCGTCACTTCGCCGAGCCGCTCGCGGCCGGCCTCGACCGGCCCGAGGTCCGCGGTCTCGTCATCGCCCGCCTGCTCGAGGACGGCGATCGCGACGATCTGGCCTGGCTCGCCGCGGCGGCGGCGCCCGGCGAGCTCGCCGCCTGGGTGTCCGGTCACGGCCTGCGGCGGCTGTCGCGGCGCAGCCGGGCGCTCTGGTTCGCGGCCCTGGGACTCGGAGCGGCGCCCCGCTCGGCCGCCGCGGAGGCGCTGTGGCCGCTCGCCTGACCGCCACCTCCGGCCCGCGCGGCGGGCTCGACCCGGCAGCGCTGGCTGCGGCCACCCGGCCCTGGATCGGGGCGCTGGGCGACCGCGCCTGGAGCCCGGACTTCTATCTCGCGGGCTCGGCCGCGCTCGCCCTGCGCATCGGACACCGCCCCGTTCGCGACCTCGACCTGATGAGCGGCACCTGCCGGTTGCTGCCCGCCGACCGCCGCGATCTGCTCGGCGACCTGCTGGCGCTCGACCCGGACATCCGTGTCGAGACCGCCCGCGACGGATACCTCTTCGTGCGCCTGCCCGGAGGCGCGGCGGCGCGCTTCTTCACCTACCCCTATCCGCTCGTCGATCCGCTCGACCAGTCCGCCGGTCTGGCGGTCGCCTCGTGGGTCGATCTCGGGCTGATGAAGCTCGGGGCGCTGATCAGCCGCGGCACGCGGCGCGACTTCGTCGACCTCTACCTGATCACCCGCGAGGCGCCGCTCGAGAGCCTGCTCGCCCGCTCGGACGAGAAGTTCGGCCACGTCGGCGACTTCCCGCTGCAGGCGTTCAAGGCACTGGCCGACTTCTCGGAAGCCGAGGACGAGCCGATGCCGGCGCTCGCCGAACCGCTGGACTGGACCACGGTGCGCACCTGGGCCGAAACCGAGGCCGCCGGTGCCGGCCGGGCCCTCCTGGCGCCGTGATGCGGGTGCGTCGAGGGTGAGGGACCTGCTGATCACCGGCCTCGGCGAGGTCGCGACGCCGCTCGGCTCGGGCCCGCGCCGCGGCCGCGAGCAGGGCGAGATCCGCCGCCTGCGCGGCGCCGAGATCCTCTGCCGCGACGGCAGGATCGCCTTCGTCGGCGGCCCCGAGGAGCGGCGCCGGGCGTTCGGCGAGCTCGACGGGGTCGAGCGCCTGGACGGCCGCGGCGGCACGGCGGTCCCCGGCTTCGTCGACGCCCACACCCACCTGCCTTGGGCCGGCTCGCGCGAGATGGAGTTCGCGCAACGCCTCGCCGGCCGCTCCTACCAGGAGATCGCCGCGGCCGGCGGCGGCATCCTCTCGACCGTCCGCTCGACCCGCGGCGCGTCGCGCGAGGAGTTGGTTGCCGCCATGCTGCCGCGACTCGCGCGCATGCTCGCCAGCGGCACGACGACCGCGGAGGCCAAGAGCGGCTACGGCCTGTCGCTCGCCGACGAGCAGCGCCAGCTCGAGGCGATCCGCGACGTCTCACAGCTGCAACCGGTGCGGCTCGTGCCGACACTGCTCGCGGCGCACGAGGTCCCGCCGGAGCACCGCGCCGAACGCGAGCGCTACGTCGACCTGGTCTGCTCCGAGATCGTCCCCGCCGTCGCCGGGCGCGGTCTCGCCCGGTTCTGCGACGTCTTCTGCGAGCGCGGCGTGTTCTCCGTCGCCGAGTCCCGCCGAGTGCTGGAAGCCGGCCTGGCCCACGGCCTGTTGCCCCGCCTCCACGCCGACGAGTTCGCCGATTCGGGCGGCGCGGAGCTGGCGGCCGAGCTCCACGCCCTGTCGGCCGATCACCTCATGGCGGTGTCCGACGCCGGCATCGAGGCGCTCGCCGAGGCCGGCGTGACGGCGCTGCTGCTGCCCGGTACCAGCTTCTTCCTGCGCTCGAAGAGCCGGGCGCCCGCGCGCCGTCTGATCGCCGCCGGCGTGCCGGTGGCCCTGGCGACCGACTGCAATCCCGGTTCGTCGAACACCGAATCGCTGCCGACCATCGCGCAGCTGGCTGTCTTCGAGCTCGGGATGACGACCGAGGAGGTGCTGACGGCGGTGACCCTGAACCCCGCCGCCAGCCTCGGCCTGGGCTCCGAGATCGGGACCCTGGAGGTCGGCAAGAGCGCCGACGTCACCCTCCTGGACGCCCCCAACCTGCTTCATCTCGCCTATCATTACGGTGTCGACCCGGTGCGCTCGGTGGTCCGGTCGGGCCACGAGGTGTACCGGAGCGGAAACCTGCTCCTCGGTGACTGAGGCCTGAAGTCGTGCCGATCACCATCGTCGGTCGTGCCCGGCGACCTCGCCGGACCCGACGTCGCAAGCCGGACCTCTCGCTGTCGCCGCCCCCGGCCACCCGAGCCGCGTCGCTGCGCCTGATGACCCTCAACGTCGCCCACGCGCGGCGCAAGGGTCGCCACCAGGCGCTGCTCTCCGAGTCGACGCTGCGCGGCAACCTCGCGGCCATCGCCGCGGTCCTGCGCCGCGAGGCGCCCGACGTCGTGGCGCTGCAGGAGGCCGACGGCCCCTCGGCGTGGAGCGGGAGCTTCGACCACGTCGCCACGCTCGCCGATCTGGGCGAGTTCCCGCACGCCTTCCGCGGCGACCACAACCCGTTCTCGATCGGACCCTTCGACCTGTCGTCGGGCACCGCCCTGATCGCCCGCGTGCCGCTGAGCAGCCGGCGCTCCCAGGCGTTCGCCGAAACCTGGCGCGACACCAAGGGCTTCGTGGCCGCCACGGTGACCGGCGGCGTGCTGGGCGACGAGACGCTGGACATCGTCTCGATCCACCTCGATTTCCTCGCCGAGCGGGTACGCAAGCGGCAGGTCGAGCAGCTGGTCGAGCGCTTCCGCGGTCACCGCCGGCCGCTCGCGGTCCTGGGCGACTTCAACTGCGAGTGGAGCGAGCGCCGGCGCTGCCTCGAGCTGCTGCGCCGCGAGCTGCGCCTGCGCCCGGCCGAGGTGACCGGGCACGCCACCTTCCCGAGCTGGCGGCCGCTGGTGCGGCTGGACTGGATCCTGATCTCCGACGAGCTCGACTTCGCCGCCTACTCGACGCTGCCCGACCGGCTCTCCGACCACCTCGGCGTAGTCGCCGACGTGCGCCTGCGCTCGACGGCAGCGGGGACGCTCGACGACGACGAGCCCACCCGCGTCCTCGAAGCGCGCCGCTGAGTCAGTTCGCCTTGGGTCCCGATTCCGGTCCCGGCGCCTCGACGACGGCGCCGAACGCCTCCTCGTAGCGCGCCAGGTTCGAGGCCAGAGCGCGCACGATGCGCTTGAGGTGACCGGGGCTGGTCACGACGCGTGCGCTCACGATCCCCTGCGGCGGTGCCATCTGGATGAAGTCGAGGATGAACTCTTCCCGGGTGTGGGTCACCCGCAGCAGGTTGGCGTAGCGACCCTTCATGTCGTCGTCCCCGATCTTGACGTCGAGGACCGGGTTGCCGGGGCGTTCGGGCTCGCTCATGGTCTCTCCTCGTGCTCGAGGGAGAGGTCCCCCTCGAATTCCCAGCGGTGCTCCGGGAAGTAGATCCCGACGCCGCGGTCACGCGCGGTGACGGAGAACGACAGCAGCCGCCTACGGTAGTCGTACGGAGTGCCGTCGCGGGCGTGGACCGCGACGTCGACGAGGTACTCCCCGGGGGCCAGCCGCAGTGCCGGACAGACCAGGCGGACCGTCGCGTCGCCGTCGAATCTCCGCCCGGCGAAGCCCGCCAGCTCGGTGTTCGCGCCCCACACCTCGATGCCGCGCGGATTCGACAGCGCGACGCCGAAGACGAAATCGTCCTGCGGCTCGAGCGACCGTGCGCGCAGCTCGAAGGTCACCGCCTCGCCGCTGACGAAGTGATAGCGCTCGACCCCGTCCTGGCCCTGCATCCGGGCGGCCACGATCTCGGCCGACCGCGACCCCCAGCGCTCGGGCTCGACCGCCTCTCCGCCGGCTCCGGCCCCGGCGCGCGCTTCGCGCTCCTGCTTCTGCTCCTGGTGGGCCCGGCCCTCCTCCTCGGCCACGGCCTCGCGGTAGGCGTCGACCACGCGCCGTGGATCGCCCGTCATGCGCACCCGGCCGCGGTCGAGCCAGAGCACGCGCGAGCAGAGGTCCTCGACCAGGGCCAGGGCGTGGCTGACGAAGACGACGGTCCGACCGGTGGCCAGCAGCTCCTCGATCCGGCGCAGGCAGCGGTGCGCGAACGCCTCGTCGCCCACCGCCAGGACCTCGTCGACGAGCAGGATCTCGGGCTCGGTGTGGATCGCCACGGCGAATCCGAGGCGGACGTACATCCCCGACGAGTAGTTCTTGACCGGCTCCTCGATGAACTCCTCGAGGCCGGCGAACTCGACGATCCGGTCGTAGCGCGCTTCGATCTCCCGCCGCGACAGCCCCAGGACCGAACCGTTGATGAAGATGTTCTCTCGTCCCGAGATCTCGGGGTGGAAACCGGCTCCGAGCTCGATCAGCGCCGCGACCCGGCCGGACGTCTCCACCCGCCCGGCGTCGGGGCGCAGGATCCCGGCGATCAGCTTGAGCAGCGTCGACTTGCCCGAACCGTTGCCGCCCACGATGCCGAAGGCCTCGCCACGCGGCACCTCGAAGCTGACGTCGGCCAGAGCGGGGATCAGCTCGTCGGCCGCTGCCCCCGCCGCCAGGGAGCGGCCGACGAAGGCGCTCTTGAGCGTGCGCAGGCGGTGCCCGGGGGCCGACCTCCGGTAGCTCTTCGAGATCCCCTCGGCGCGGATGGCGACGCTCACACCGCCTCCACCAGGGTCTCGCGCAGGCGGCCGAAGACCCACGTTCCCAGCGCCCATGCGATCAGCGAGACCACCGCCATCTCGAGCCACAGCATCGGCTCCGGGAACCGGCCCTCGAACAGTGCCCGCTGGTAGGCCAGCGTGAACGGCGTCGCCGGCGAGAGCTTGACCACCCACCAGACGAGCGGGATCCGCACCGCCGTGATCGGGTAGAGCACCGGAGTGAGGAAGAACAGCAGGGTCAGCGCGCTGGCCAGCAGGTCGCGAACGTCCTTGAAGTGCGCGTGCAGCGCCGCCAGGGCCAGCGACAGGCCGGCGATGAGCGGCAGCTCGAGGGCCAGGATCGCGGGCAGCGCGAGCGCACCCCAGCCGGCCACCGGAGCGCCCTGGAACCGGCCCCAGGCCAGGCCGAGGGCGAGCACCGGCAGCGCGAGCAGCAGGTGCACCAGGTTGGACAACACCGGGACGACGGGCAGCAGCTCGGCCGGGAACACGGCGCGCCGGATCAGGCCCGAGTTGGCGACCAGCGACACGGTGCCTTCGCTCAGCGCCGTGGCGAACCAGATCCAGGGAAACAGCCCGCAGAGCAGGAACAGCGGGTAGGGCTCGGCGCCGGCGGTGCGCGGCTGGAAGACCTCGCCGAAGACGAAGCTGTAGACGGCGAGCAGCAGCAGCGGCTGCACCAGGGACCAGAAAAAGCCCAGCACCGATCCCCGGTAGCGCCCTTTCAGCTCGCGCGAGACGAGGGTCGCGAGCAGGCTCCGGTGGCGCAGCAGCTGTCGCGCCGTCGCGATCAACGGCCGGTCAGTTGCTGCCCTGTTGGTTCTTCAGCCGATCGAGCTCTTGCTGCAGCTGTTCCATCTTCTTGCGCGCGGCGTCGATCTGGCGTTGCCTCTCCTCCTCGACGTCGATCGCCTTGCCTTCGCGGACGATGTAGACGTGAGGGAACTTCTGGACGTCGCCCTTCTCGTCGAACTGCAACGGTCCGGTCACCCCCGGATACTCGTGGATGCCGCGCATCCCCTTCCAGAACGAGGTGCCGCTGTTGCCGCCGAGCTTCATCGCCTCGAGCAGGATGTTGAAGGCGTCGTAGCCGTGCGCCGCGTAGAGGTCGGGGACCTGGCCGTACTTGCTCTTGAAGGCGTCGACGAACGCCTGGACGTTCTCGGCCACGTGGGACGCTTCCGGGTTGAACGACGTCTGGGTGAAGTAGGCCCCCTCGGCAGCGTCGCCGGTTTCGGCGATGGTGGAAGCGGCGGCGAACGACGACGTGGTCAGAATCAGCCCCTGGAAGTTGTGCGAACGCAGCTGGTGGATCAGGCCCGCGATCTCCTCGGCGTAGGCGGCGAGGTAGACGAAGTCGGGCTTCAGGACCACCGCGCGGTCGGCCAGCGCCGCGAAGTCGCTGGTGTTGGCCGGGAACTCGATCGTCTCCAGGATCTTGCCCCCCTTGTGCTGGAACTCCTCGGCGAAGACCTGCTGGATCCCCTTGGCGTAGGTCTCGCTCTTGGCCAGCACGACCCCGGTGTGCAGATGGAGGGTGTCGTAGGCGTAGCGCGCCATGACCGTCCCTTCGGCGAAGTCGGAGGGATAGATGCGGTAGAAGTTGGTCGAGATCCCGGACAGCTGGGGCAGCGAGGCCGACGGCGAGAGCAGCACGCGGCTCTTGTTGTCGGCCACCGGAACCATGGCCAGCGCCTCGGCGCTGGTCACCCCGCCGATCGCGACGATCGCGCCGTCGTCGTAGACCTGCGCGAGACCCTTCTTGGCCGCGTCCGGGTCGCTCATCGAGTCGACGACGACGAGCTCCACCTTGGGCCCGTCGGGGTTCTTCGTCGCCTGCTCGTAGGCCAGGTCGATCCCCTTGCGGATCGCCAGACCGTAGACCGAGGCCGGACCGGTCAGCGGCAACACGGCACCGATCCGGGTGGGTCCGCTCCGCGGGCACCCGAGCAGGGCGAGCCCGACGGTGAGCAGGGCGAGGAGGCGACCGGTACGTTCCATGGGATTCCCCCGGGGAGGTTCTCTCGGTCCAGGTTTGTATGCCAGCGCGGGGGGGGTGTCAAGCGGCGGACGGCGCTAGAATCGCTCCGTGGCCTCTTCCGGCAAGCTCCAACTCACCTGCCCCGAGTGCGGCGCCGAGCTCGTCGTCGACGCCACGACCGGCGCCATTCTCTCGCATCGCAAAGCCAAGCAGCCGTCCGGCCCCGAAAAGGACTTCGACGCCCTGTTCGCCGACCTCGACTCGCAGAAGGCGCACGCCGAGGAGCTGTTCGAGCGCGAGAAGGCGGCCTTCGAGGACCGCGACCGTCTGCTCGAGGAGAAGTTCAAGGAGGCGGTCAAGCGCGCCGAGGACGAGCCCGACCTGCCGCGCAAGCGCCCCTTCGACCTCGACTGAGCGACGCGCGGCGCCGCGGCCCGCGCGCTGGAGAGCCCGGGGACGCCCTAGAGCGGGAAGTTGAGGTTGTAGGCGAAGCGGCCCCGCCCCACGATCAGGAACAGGCTCCCCCGGTCGAGCGCGCGCAGGACCTCGTGGCCGAGCTTCTCGGCGTCGTCGAGGCGCTGACCGTTGGCGGCCAGCACGCGATCGCCCGGCTCGAGCCCCGCACGGTCGGCCGACGATCCCTCCAGGACGCGATCCACGATCAGGCCCCTCGCGCCCCGCGTGACCGTCAGGCCGAGGGCCGAGCGCAGCACCTGCAGGCCGAGCCCGCGCGGCGGCCGCACGGCGGACAGCGCGAGCGTGAAGCGGCGTTCGCCCCGCCGCACCTGGACCGGGATCGGCGTGCCCGGCGCCACCGAGTAGAACGCCGTGGTCAGATCCTCGCGCGCCGTGACCGGCTGATCGCGGACACCGACGAGGACGTCTCCAGCCTGGACGCCGGCCGTGGCCGCGGGCGAGTCCGGGAAGACCTTGAGCACCACCGCGCCGCGGGTCACCGGCAGCCCTGCCCGCCGCGCCAGCTCGACGTCGACCGTCTCCAGGCGCAGCCCCGTCCACAGCGGCTGCAGCTCGCCGAATCGCAGCAGATCGTCGACCACCCGCTGCGCGCGGTCGGACGGGATCGCGAAGCCGATGCCGTTGGCGCCCTGGATGATCGCCGAGTTGATCCCGATCACCTGTCCTGCCAGGTTGACCAGCGGTCCGCCCGAGTTGCCGGGATTGATCGAGGCGTCGGTCTGCAGGAAGTCGGTGTAGCGGGCCTCGCCGTTGTCCGCGGGTACCGTCCGACCGCGCGCCGAGAGCACGCCGGTCGTCACCGTGTGCGAGAGCCCGAACGGATTGCCGATGGCGATCACCGTCTCGCCCATCATCAGGTCGGAGCTGCGCCCGAGCGGCGTCGCCGGGAGACCGTGCGCGTCGACCTTGAGCACCGCCAGATCGGCGTCGCGGTCGGCGCCCAGAACATCGGCGTCGAACGATCGTCCGTCGAGCGTCGTCACCACGATGCGCGAGGCCCCTTCGATGACGTGGGCGTTGGTCAGCACGACCCCCTTGGAGTCGATGATCAGGCCGGAACCGAGCGACTGCGTCCGGCGCGCCCCGCCGCCCAGCAGGCCGCCGAAGAAGGGATCGACCTCGCGCACGATCGACTCGGCGGAGATGTTGACCACGGCGGGCGCGACCTTCTCGACCACCCGCACCACCGGGGTGCGACGGATCGCCTCGTCCTGGGCGTGGACGGGGGTAGCGGCGGCGAAGGCGAAGGCGAAGAGCACGCCGGCGAGGGCGGGAAGGTGTCGGGCACGGGTTGGCATGACGGGGAGGCTCTACGCACGCTCCGTGCCGGATCCGGGAGCAGCGCCCGACCCGAAGCGCACGTAGACCGGCGAGCCACCCACCGACAGCGCCGCGTCCCCGCCGAACGCAACCGGCGCACCGTCGCGTCCGAGGATCCGCTCCGGCCGGTCGTCGAGCCGCAACGGCACGACGCCCGCAGTCGACCACGCCACCCGGGTCTCGCCGCCGTCGCGGCGCGCGAACCGGTAGACCCGCAGCGGCGCAGCGATCTCCAGCGGGCCCCGGCAAAGGGCGCCGCCGAGCTCGCGCTCGAGCGTCGCCATCGCCGCGTGCGCCGGACGCCGGCGCAGGCCTTCCGGCGTCGGGTCGGCCAGGCCGTATCCGCGCGCCGCGAGCTGCCACCAGTAGGCGCGCTCGACGTAGCCGGTGCCCAGAGCGAGCAGGAAGTAGCGCACGAGATAGTCGGCCTGCGTCTCCTCGTCGACCGCCACGCTGCGCCCCGCCGGCGAGTGCGGCCCCTCCGCCAGGGGCCAGTTCACCTCGGTGATCCACTGCCGCCGCCGGCCGATCAGGCGCGAGGTCTCGGCGACGGCGGCGAGCAGGGTGACCTTGTCGGCCGTGTCGTAGCCGAGCTGGCGGTTTTCGGGCGCGCCGCGCCGGTCGACGTAGAGCAGCGAGGCGAGGGCATCGAAGCGGAGCCCCGGCGCGCGGCGATTGAGCACCGCCGCCGTCGCGTGGGCCTCGAAGTCGATCACCGCCGGTCCCACCAGCTCGACGCCCGGGAGCCGGCGCAGGATCTCGGCCGCAGCCGCCGCCAGCTCGAGGTACTCGCCGTAGTTCCACACCCCCCACTTGCTGCGGTTGATCGCCTGGCCGATCTGGAACGCCGCGCCGAGGTCGCCGAAGCGGCCCGCGATCTCCTCGATCGCCGCGCGCCAGCGCGCCGGATCGCGCACCAGCTCGCGGCTCTGGGGCAGCGCGAAGGCGAGCTCGACGCCGCGTCCGGCGAGCGCGCGCGCCAGCGCCTCCTCGGCCGCGTGCGAGCTCTGCCAAGGATGGAGCCGGATCAGCGCGCGGCGCACGCCGAGGGCGTCGAACGCCGCGAGCAGAGCGTCCGGGTCGGCGGCTCCGGGCCGCAGTGCGACGCCCAGCCCCGGCCAGGCGAAGGGCTCCCGGTTGCGCCGGGCGACGAGCTCGCGGTAGCACCGGAGCGCTCGCGGCGCGGCCGCCGCCGCCGCGCCCCAGGAACGCAGGTGGTCCGGCAGGTCGGCCAGCCGCGCGCCGGCGCGCTCGAGCCGGCTGGCGTGCGAGTGGGGCTGGTCCGAGAGCTCGTCCCAGACGACCTTGTCGCGCGCCCCCGCGCCCGCGGGCGGCGGCGGGATGTGGGCGTGGACGCCGCGCGGAATCAGCCACGAGCGCATCCGGCCCCACGCCGCGCGCAGCTTTCCCTTGAATCGGTGTCGCCCCGAAAAGCCGAGACGCGCCGACCCGTAGAGGAACCGCGCCCGCGCGCTCACCCGGTCGGCGCCGCCGAAGTAGGCCACGAGCAGCCGCCGGCGGTCCTCGGGGCGCTCGAGCGAGAGCCGGCACAGGTCGCGCATCCGGCGCCCGAGCGACACCCGTCCGGGGCGCCGGCAACGGTTCAGGTCGACCAGCGCGATCCCGGGCGGCGCGGTCGGCGTCGCTCCGGGCTCGATCAGGAGGTTGCCCACCGAGAGGTCGCGGTACCAGAAGCCGGCGTCGTGCAGACCGCGGGCCAGGGCGGCCACGGCTGCGAGCAGGGTGTCGAAGTCGAGCCCGGGGAACCGGTCGCGCTCGGTGCCCGCGTTGCGCGCCCGCAGCACGTAACGCGCCTCGACGCGCCCGGCCAGGAAGCGGCAGACGTAGAGCGACGGCCCTCCGGAGGCGGTCGATTCGACGAAAGCGAGGGGCTCCGGGGTGACGAAGCCCGCCGCCGCGAGCTCGCGGGCCATCCGCCAGCTGCGCGCGGCCTTGCTCTCGCCGCGGCGGCGGCGGGCGAGCCGGTCGCGGGCCGAGGCCTCACGGAACTGCTTGACCACGACCTCGAGGGGTCCGCCGGCGGTGTCGACGCGCGCGACGTAGAGGTAGTTGCGTCCCCAGTGCAGGGTGCGCTCCGCGGTCGCGGGATCGAGCAGGCGCCGCAGCTCGGCCGCGGGGTCGGCGACGGCGAAGCCGTCCGCGGCCTGGCCCCGGAAGGCGTCGAAGACGATGTCCGCCGTCACACCTCGAGAATATCGAAGCCGGCCCGGTGCACGGTCGCCTCCTCCTGGACGAAGACCTTGAGGCCGTGCTCGCGTTCGAGCTCCTCCAGGATCTCCCGCTCCTCGCCACGCAGGGCGCTGGCCACGTGCGGGTGCACCCGCACCAACAGCTCGCGTGCCCCGGAGGCGTCGGCCCAGCGCAGCACCGCGCGCCGCAGCTTGAGACAGACGGTGGCCGCCGAGGCGACCCGGCCGCTCCCCTCGCAGTAGGGACACGAGGAGGTCAGCAGCCGCTCGAGGTTGGACCTCGACCGCTCGCGGGTGATCTCGACCAGCCCGAACTCCGAGACGGCGAGCACCTTGTACTTGGCGCGGTCCTTGGCCAGCTCGCGCTCGAGCGCGGCGAAGACCTGCTCGCGGTGGTCGCGCTCGATCATGTCGATGAAGTCGACGACGATGATCCCGCCCAGGTCGCGCAGCCGAAGCTGGCGCACGACCTCGACCGCCGCCTCGAGGTTGGTGGCCAGGGCGGTCTCCTCGAGGTTGTGGCGGCCGACGTAGCGCCCGGTGTTGACGTCGATCGCGACCAGCGCCTCGGTGGGGTTGATCACCAGGTAGCCGCCGGAGGGCAGCCAGACCTTGGGCTTCAACGCGGCCTCGATCGCGGCCTCGATGCCGAAGCGCTCGAACAGGCGCTGCTCGCCGCGATCGAGCTTGACCCGCGATACGAGCTGCGGCTGCACCTGGTCGAGGAACTCGACGATCCGGGCGTAGGTCTCGTCGCCGTCCACCCAGAGCACCGAGTAGTCGGCCGAGAACAGGTCGCGCACCACGCGCAGCGCGAGGTCGAGGTCCTGGTGGACCAGCGCGGGGGCGGAGAGACCTTCCGCGGTCTCGCGCAGCCGGCGCCAGCGGGCGGCGAGGAAGCCGTGGTCGGTGGCGAAGTCCTCGGGCGCCCGCCCTTCGCCCGCGGTGCGCACGATCAGCCCGCCCTCCTCGCGCGGCAGCTCCTCGAGGATGGCGCGCAAGCGCAGGCGCTCCTCCTCGTCCTCGATCCGGCGCGAGACGCCGAGGTGCCCGACGCTCGGCATCAGCACCAGGAAGCGGCCCGGGAGGGTGACGTGGGTGGTGACCCGGGCGCCCTTGTGGGCGAGCGGATCCTTGGTCACCTGGACCAGGATCTGCTGTCCCGGCTCGAGCAGCTCGTCGATCGTCGGTCCCTCGGTCGGGATCGCTTCGAGCAGCTCCTCGCCGGGCAGCTCGGTCTCGACGTCCGGGGCCACCGCCGGCGCCGCGTCGGCGACATAGAGGAAGGCGTCGCGCTCGAGCCCGATGTCGACGAAGGCCGCCTGCATGCCGGGTAGCACCCGGGTGACCTTGCCCTTGTAGACGTTGCCGACCAGGCCGCGATGGTGGCTGCGCTCGATGAAGATCTCGACCAGCCGGTCCTGCTCGAGCAACGCGATCCGCGTCTCGAACGGCCCCCCCTCGACCAGCATCTTGCCGTTCACGGTCCGATTCCCATCCGGTCCCTAGCGGTTGACGTAGCGGCGGAAGTCGACGCCGAGCATGAGGCCGACGGCGGTCCAGTTGGCGACGGTGAACGAGCCGCCGTAGGAGAGGAAGGGGAGCGGGATGCCGGTGACCGGCACCAGGCCGATCACCATCGCCGCGTTGTAGACGACGTGGAAGGCGAAGATCGAGGCGAGGCCGGTGACCAGCAGGATCCCGCCGCGGTCGCGCGCGCGCGCCGCGATGGTCGCGGCGCTGGCCAGATAGGCGCCGTAGAGCGCGAGCACCACCGCGACGCCCAGAAACCCCGACTCCTCGGCCAGGACGGCGAGGATGAAGTCGGTGTGACGGGCGGGCAGGAAGCGGAGCTGGCTCTGCGGGCCCTGCATGTAGCCGCGACCGGTCAGCTGGCCCGAGCCCACCGCGATCTTGGACTGGTGCACGTGGTAGCCGGCGCCGAGCGGGTCCTGCGACGGCGCCAGGAAGGTCATCACCCGCTGCCGCTGGTAGTCCTTCATGCCGAAGTTCCAGACCAGCGCCGCGACCACCAGCGCCGCCAGCGCGCCACCGACCAGCAGCCGCGGCGAGACCCCGGAGACCAGCAGCATCCCCGCCACCATGGGCACGAACATCGCCGCGCCGCCCAGATCCGGCTCGACCGCGATCAGCAGCATCGGCGCCGCCGCGATGGCGAGCGCGATCAGGATGTGGCGGTTGTCGAGGCGCCGCTCGGCGAGGCTCGCGAGGTAGCGGGCGAGCAGGAACGCGGTGGTCAGCTTGGCGAACTCCGAGGGCTGGAGGCCGATCGAGCCGATCCGGAACCATCCCACCGAGCCCCCCGCCTGGTGGCCGATCAGCAGCACCGCGACGAGCGCGATCAGACCGGCGCCGTAGAGCAGCGGCGCCAGCGCCAGCAACCGGTGGTAGGGGAAGGCGAAAGCGACGATCATCACCACGAAGCCGAGCGCCGACCAGACGATCTGGCGCGAGAAGTAGTCCGCGCCGGCCTCGGCCGAGGCGCTGCGCACCGCCGCGAGCCCGATCGCCGCCAACGCCACGGCCGAGGCGAACAACCCCCAGTGCAGGGTCGCCAGCACTCCGACGCTCGGCCGCTCGTCAGGAAGCGGCAGGCGTCCCGAGATCGGTCCGGAAGTAGAACGCATGGAGGGCGCGGGCCAGGGGCGCAGCGGCTCTCGAGCCCTGGCCGCCGTGCTCGATGAAGACGACGACCACCAGCTCGGGGTGGTCGGCGGGCGCGTAGGAGGCGAACCAGGCGTGGTTGCGCAGCTCCCAGGGCGCGTCGCCGGTGTCCTGCCAGGCTTCGTGGGAAACGACCTGAACCGTGCCGGTCTTGCCCGCGACGTCGAGCCCGGGCACGCGCGCGGCGGCGCCGGTGCCGCCGTCGGCGTTGACCACCCGCCAGAGACCGCGCTGGACCACCGCCAGGTCCCGCGGCGGGATGCCGATCGGCCGCGGCGGCGGGACGTGGGCGTCGGCGACCACGTGCGGCGTCACCAGCCGGCCGCCGTTGGCCACCGCGGCGACGAACTCCGCCACCTGCAGCGGCGTGGTCAGCAGCGCGCCCTGGCCGATCGCGACCGAGATCGTCTCGCCCGGGTACCAGGGGTGGTGGCGCACGGCGCGGCTCCAGGCGTCGTCGGGCACCAGGCCGGTGCGCTCGCCCTCGAGGTCGATCCCGGTCGGCTCGCCCATGCCGAACCGCCTCGCCCAGCGCGCGATCCGGTCGATGCCGAGCTTCTCGCCCAGGGTGTAGAAGTACACGTCGCACGAGACCTGCAGGGCCTGCTCGAGGGCGACGCGGCCGTGGCCGCCGCGCCGCCAGCAGTGGAAGCGGCGGCCGTAGAACTCCGCCGACCCGTTGCAGAAGACGCTGTCGTCCGGGGTCACCACGCCCTCGGCCAGCCCCGCCACGGCCATGATCATCTTGAACACCGACCCGGGAGAGAAGGCGCTCTGCAACGCCCGGTTCTGCAGCGGGTGGCGCGGGTCGTCGGCGATCTCGCGCCACTCCTCGACCCCCAGCCGGCGCGCGAAGACGTTGGGATCGTAGGCCGGTGCCGAGACCAGGGCGCGCACCGCGCCGTCGCGCGGATCGAGCGCCACCACGGCTCCGACCTTGCCCTCCATCAGCCGCTCGGCCTCCTGTTGCAGGTCGGCGTCGAGCGTCAGCCGCAGCTGGTGCCCGGCGCGCCCCATCTCGCGGCCGTAGTCCTCGACCGTCTGGCCGCGGCTGTCGACGACGACGATGCGCTCGCCGTCGTGGCCGCGCAGCCGGTCGTCGTAGGCGCGCTCGAGACCGCGGCGGCCGACCCAGTCGCCGGCCACCAGACCGGCGTCGGGATGGGTGAGCTCTTCGGGGCGCGCTTCGCCCAGATAGCCGAGCACGTGCGCGGCCTGGGAGCCCAGCCGGTAGACGCGGCGGTGGGTGACCTCGACGTCGAACTCGGGGTGCTCGAGCTCGACGACGCGGAAGCGCGCGACTTCGGGGAACGAGAGGCTCTCGGCGAGCAGGACGGGCTGGAAGGCGGGCACGCTCTTGTAGCGCGCCATCACGGTGTCGAGCTCGGCGCGCGGGCGCCCCAGCACGCCGGCGGCGAATCCGACGCTGGCCGCGACGTCGCGGGCGCGGCTGCGGTCGAGCAGGAGGTTGAACGAGGGCAGGTTCTCGACCAGGACCCGGCCGTGGACGTCGACGATCGCGCCCCGCGGCGCCTCGACCGAGAGCCGGCGCAGGCGGTTGTTCTCGGCCAGCTCGCGGTAGCGGCCGCCCTGGACGACCTGGACGAAGAAGAACGCGCCGGCGAGCGCGACCAGCGCGACCTCGGCGATGCGCGCCAGCACCCGGACCCGCCCTTGCAACGCCTCCTTGTGCTCGCCGATCTTCACTTCCCGCTCCCCGCCGTCGCCGCCCGCGTCGCGACCCGAGCTTTCAAAGGTAGCACCTTCGCCGGCGCTCTCATCGGGGCAGCCGCAGGGCGCCGCTCGGGCGCCGGCGGCGGCGCGCGGTCCAACGGCGGTCGACGGCGGCGGCCAGGGCGGTCCAGGCCAGACCGACGAGCGCGGTGGTGGCCACCTTGACCGGCAGCCAGACCAGGGACGGCAGGTCGCGTCCGGGCAGGAAGACCATCGCCAGGGCGGCCAGGATGGCGCTCTGCGCCGCCGCCGCGGCAGCGAAGACCGAGAGCAGCGAGGTCCGGCGCTGCACCACGAGCTGCTGGGCCGCCAGCGCCGTGCCGTAGCCGACGACGAGGTCGGCCAGGCCGTTGAGCCCGAACGGTCCGCCCGACAGCGCGTCCGCCGCCCATCCCGCGGCCAGGCCGGCGAACATCGCGGGCACCGTGTGGCCGCGGCGGCCGACCAGCACCGTGACCACCAGGAAGAGGTCCACCGCCAGAGGGAAGAACGGCGCCGCCCGCGTGCCGACGAAGTGGATCGCCACCGCGGCCAGCAGCGCGACGAGGAACCTAACGACCGCCATCGTCCGTCTCCCGCACCAGCGCCGCCGGCGGGCGCGAGCTCTCGAGCAGATAGACCAGCGACAGGTTGCCGAAGTCCGCCGCCGGCCGGACGACGACGTGCCGGAACATCTCCGAGCCGGGCTCGACCGCCGTGACGATCCCGACGGGCAGGCCGCGCGGGTAGACGCCGTCGATGCCCGCCGAGACGACCCGGTCGCCGACCGCGACGTCGGTCTGGTCGGGCACGTAGTCGACCTCCAGCCGCCCCGGTCCGGCGCCGCGCAGGATCCCCTGCCGCCGCGCCCCCTCGAGCAGCACGCCCACCGACGCCGCGCGGTCGGTGATCAGCTGCACCTTGGCGTAGGAGCCGGCGGTCTCGACCACGCGGCCGACCAGCCCCTGTTCGGCGACGACCACCTGGTCGACCCGCGCCCGCCGGGCCCCGACCTCGAGCAGCATCGAGCGCAGGTTCGAGCGGCGGTCGATGTAGACGACCCGCGCCGCGCGCAGGTCGAGCCCCGAGGCGGTGACGAAGCCCAGACCGCGCGCCATCTCCTCGGCCTCGAGCTCGAGCCCCGAAAGCCGGAGCTTCTCGCGCCGCAGCTCGGTGACCTCCGCCCGGAGCTCGCGGTTCTCGCGCTCCAGCCCGCCGCGCGTGCGCACCGCCTCGCGCGCGCCCGCCAGCGCGTCGCCCCCCGCCGCGGCCAGGCGGCCGATCGGGGCCAGGATGCGCAGCAGGGAGCTCTCGAGCAGGTTGCCGCCGCGTTGGGCCGGGGCCTGACCGGCGATCAGGAAGAGCTGGGCGACGACCAAGGCGACGAACAGCAGGCGGCTGCGGTTGGGGGTCAATTCGGGCACCCGCGCCGGCCGCTCGGCGTCAGCGGATCGAGACCTTGCGCAGCAGGTCGATGTCGTCCAGCACTCGGCCGGTGCCGAGCACGACGCAGGCCAGCGGATCCTCGGCCTGGACGACCGGGAGCCCGGTCTCGTGGCGCAGCCGCTCGTCGAGGCCACGCAGCAGCGCGCCGCCCCCGGACAGCACGATACCCTTGTCCATGATGTCGGCCGACAGCTCGGGCGGCGTGCGCTCGAGCGCCATGCGCACCGCCTCGACCAGCACGTTGATCGTGTCGGTCAGCGCCTCGCGGATCTCCTCGTCGCTGATCGCGAGCTCCTTGGGCACGCCCTCGACCAGGTCGCGGCCCTTGATCACCATCGAGAGCTCTTCCTTGAGCCGGAACGCGGAGCCGATCTCCCACTTGATCTGCTCGGCCGTGCGCTCGCCGATCAGCAGGTTGTACTTGCGCTTGAGGTAACTGATGATCGCCTCGTCGAGCTCGTTGCCGGCGACCCGGACCGAGCGCGCGTAGACGATGCCCGAGAGCGAGATCACGGCGATGTCCGTGGTGCCGCCACCGATGTCCACGATCATGTTGCCGGACGGCTCGGTGATCGGCAGGCCGGCGCCGATCGCGGCCATCATCGCCTGCTCGACCAGGAAGACTTCGGCGGCGCCCGCCTTCTGCGCGGAGTCGCGCACCGCGCGCTTCTCGACCTGGGTGATCTCGCCCGGGACACCGATGACGATGCGCGGGTGGACGTACATCTTGCGCCCGTGCGCCTTCTTGATCAGGTAGTCGAGCATCCGCTCGGTGACCTCGAAGTCGGCGATCACGCCGTCCTTCATCGGCCGGATGGCCTCGATGTTGCCCGGCGTGCGCCCGAGCATCTCCTTGGCCTCGGAGCCCACGGCCTCCACCTTGCCGGTGAGCTTGTTGATCACGACGATCGACGGCTCGCGGACGACGATGCCGCGATTGCGGGCGTAGATCAGGGTGTTGGCGGTGCCGAGATCGATCGCGAGATCGTTCGAGAAGTAGCGCAGCAAAGAGCCGAAGGCCATTCGGAGTCCTCTGGGAAGGCAGTCAGCGGATGAAGGTCACAACGTTTCGACGAAGACCCGGTGGCGAACCCGGGCGACGTTTCCGGAGGCGTCGGTCGCCGTCAGCTCGAGGAAGCTCCAGCCGTCGCCGCTCACCAGCACGGTCTTGGTGAAGGTGCCGTTGGCGGCCACCGCCACGCTCTCGCCGTTGAGCGTCAACGTCGCCCCGGGCTCGGTGCGTCCGTTGACGATGAAGACGTTGCCGTAGGCCTGCACCTGGTCGACCTCGAGCTGTGGCGGCGTCGTGTCGCCGCTCTCGCCGGCGTGCGTCGAGCCCACGACACGGAAGGTGCGCGGATCGCTCCACGGACCCTGGAGGCCGTCGCGCAGGCGCGAGGCGACGCGCCACTCGAAGGTCCCCTCGGCGCGCAGCCCCAGGGTCGCGTGGGTGGTCGTCCGCGACTCGACGTCGATCAGGTTGTCGACGAACAGGCGGTTGCGCGACACCTGGAGCGCGTAGCGGGCGGCTCCGGCCACGGGTTCCCAGGAGAGGACGAGCTTGCGGTCGCCGTCGAGGGTGGTCTCGAGCCCGGTGACCGGAGCCAGCAGGTTGGGCGGACCGGGCAGCGAGTGCGCGTCGGAGAGGAGCGCGCCCACCTGGGTCACCTGCTCGAGGGGCCCGAGCTTGCGCACGACGCCCGCCTCCGAGGTCACCTCGACGTCGCCGCGGTAGGCCGAGAAGCGCGCGGTCGAGGTCGAACGATCGAAGGAGACCGCCGCCTCGGTGTCCCGACCCACCCGCGCTTCGGCCTTCGGCGTCGTCACGCGGCCGCCGCGCTGCGCCGTGTTGAGGTTGACCCAGCCGTACTCCATCGAGATCGTCTGGTCCGAGGCGTTGCCCATCGCGGCGCGCTGGCGGGTGACCAGGAACAGCGTGTCCGGGCGCACGGTGTAGAGCGTGCCGTCGAGGAAGACGACCTCGGCCGAGCCGTTGCCGCTGGTCTTGACGTAGTCGCCCGAGCGCAGGACGTCGCGCGAGCGCGCCGGTTCCCAATCGCCCTGATCGCCGTGGCGCAGCTCCACTCCCCCCTGGACGGCGATGAACTGGGCCTCGCCCGAGGCCGAGCGCGAGCCCGAGTCGAGGATCGCCAGCAGCAGCGCCCGCGAGCGCCGGCCTTCGTCGACGGCGATGCGGAAGTCGTGCTGCTCGAAGGCTCTGCGGGCGCCGTCGTATCCGCCGCGCGCCGACTCGAGCTCCTCGCCGAAGGCGCCCGCCGGGTGCTCCTTGGCCGCGCGCTCGAGCAGACCCTTGACCTCGTCGATCAGGAACCCCGCCTCGTGCTCGAGCGCCCGCGACGACCAGATCCGGTAGCCTGCCCAGCCGCCGCCCGCGAGCACCAGCAGGACGAGCAGACCGCCGAGCACGCGCAGGGTCTCGACAGAGACCGTGTACCAGCCCCGGTTGCGGGCGTTGCGCTTGGAGACCTCCACCGTCCGCTCCTTTCGGCGACCGGCGAGTCTAGCAGGAAGGGCCTGATTCTGTTGGGTTTTCCGCCCGGCCCAGGGTCCCCCCGGGGGGCCGGGGACGCCCCGCGCCTTGCCGTCGTCGCGACCGCCTTGTTACCATTCCGCGGTTTCGGCCCGACGGGCCGTATCTAGCCGGAGCACCGATGCTCAAGGTCCTACGCGACAACCTCAAGTTCCTCAGCTGGATCCTCTGGCTGGTCATCCTCGTCTTCATCGTCTTCGTCTTCGTCGATTTCGGCGCCGGGATCGGGGGCGCCCGAGGCGCCACCTCGGCCGCCGCCACGGTCGGTGACCAGACGATCAGCTACAAGGACTTCCAGCGCGAGTACCGGCGGCTCGAGGACCAGTACCGGCAGGCGTTCGGGGAGCGCTACACCCCCCAGGTCGCCGACCAGCTGCAGCTCCCGGCCCAGGCCCTGCAGCGCCTGGTCAGCCGCAAGCTGCTGGCTTCCGAGGCCCACGCGCGCGGCTTGACGGCCACGGACCGCGAGGTGCGGCAGGCGATCCTCTCCCTGCCCGGCCTCCAGGACTCGAGCGGCCACTTCGTCGGCGAGGCCAGCTACCAGGGGTTCCTGCGCGCCAACGGCTTCTCCGCCCACGAGTTCGAGTCGCTGATGCGCGAGGACCTGGTGATCGGCAAGCTGACCGGCCTGGTCGCCTCCACGGTCGCGGTCAGCGACGCCGAGACGGAGCGCTCCTGGCGCGACCAGCACGAGACCGCCCAGGTGCGCTACGTGTTCGCCCCCGACTCGCGCTACGCGGCGCTGGCGACCCCGACGCCCGAGCAGGTTCAGGCGTACTTCGACGCCCACCGCGACGATTTCAAGCTGCCCGACCAGCGGGTGGTCGACTACCTGCTGGTCGACGCCGCCCGGCTGCGCGCCAAGATCGACGTTCCGGCGGCCGACGTCCAGAGCTACTACGAGTCCCATTCCGACCAGTTCGCGCGCCCCGAGCAGGTGCACGCCCGTCACATCCTGGTCAAGATCGACGAGTCCCAGGACCTCGCCGCGGCCCGGAGCAAGATGGAAGAGATCCGGAAGCGGCTGGCCGCCGGGCAGGACTTCGCCGAGCTGGCCGGGAAGTACTCCGAGGACCCCGGGAGCAAGGACAAGGGCGGCGACCTCGGCTACTTCGGACGCGGGCACATGATCAAGGAGTTCGAGCAGGCCGCCTTCGACGCCCAGCCGGGGCAGGTCGTCGGACCCGTGCGCACGAGCTTCGGTCTGCACCTGATCCAGGTCCTCGACCACCGCGACGCCGGAACCCAGCCGCTCTCGGAGGTCGAGGGACGGATCCGCTCGATTCTGGCCGGCCAGCGCGCCGAGGCGGCGGCCGGCGACCGCGCCAAGCAGATCGCGACCGGGCTCGGCGCCTCGTCGTCGATCGACGCGGCGGCCTTCCAGAAGCTGGCCGACGGCGACGTCGTGACGATGGTCACCACCCCGGCCTTCGGCCGGGACGACGTCGTGCCCGGGATCGGACGCAACCCCGATTTCTCCGCCGCGGCGTTCGCCCTGGCCGCGAACGCGGTCTCGCCGCCGGTCCAGGTCGCGCGCGGCTACGCGATCCTGCGCCTGCGCGAGACCCGGCCGGCGCACGCGCCGGAGCTCGACGAGGTCCGGGCGCGGGTGCGCGCGGCCGTCGAGCACGAGCAGGAGCACCGGTTGGCGATGGACGAGCTCGAGCGGACGCGGGCGCGCGTCGCCTCCGGCACGACCTTCGACGACGCGGTCCGCGGTCTCGGCCTCGAGGTCAAGGACTCGGGCGATTTCACCCGCACCGGCACGATCCAGGGCCTGGGCAACGCGCGCCCGATCGCCGAGGCGGCCTTCGCGCTGGCGCCGGGTCAGCTCGGCGGCCCGGTCGACCTGCCGCAGGGCGCGGCGCTGTTCGAGCTGGTCCAGAAGACCCCGTTCGACGCCGCGGCCTTCGCCCAGGGCAAGGAGGCCGAGCGCGCGCAGCTGCAGCGCGACGAGGCCGACCGCCTGCTGTCGTCGATCCTCACCGAGCGCAAGAAGGCGATCGGCGTCACCTACGACCCGAAGCTGCTCGAACAGTTCAAGATCGCCACCGCCAACGGCTGAGGCCGGAGGACGCCGGTGCGGCCCGCCGACCCGCCGGGGGGTAGGCTCGCGGGCATGCGCTTCGAGACCCTCGCCATCCACGCCGACGGCGGCGCCGATCCCGCCACCGGGGACCTGGCTCCGCCGCTCCACCTGTCGACCACCTTCGCCCACGGGCCGGAGTCCGAGCGGCTCCACGGGCGGCTCTACGCCCGCGAGGGCAACCCGACCCAGGACCGGCTCGAGCGCACGCTGGCGGCGCTCGAGGGGGGAGTCGCGGCGCTCGCGTTCGCCTCCGGCACCGCGGCCGCGGCGACGCTGCTCGACGCCCTGCCCGAGCGGGCGCACGTGTTGTTCCACCGCGACCTCTACCACGGCGTGCGCCAGCTCGCCACCGCGCACCTGCCGCGCTGGGGGCGCAGCGCCTCGTTCGCCGACCTGTCCGACCCCGACGCCGCGAGCGCCGCGCTCGTGCCGGCGACCCGGGCGGTCTGGATCGAGACGCCGACCAACCCGGCGCTCGAGATCCTCGACATCGGCGCGCTCGCCTCCTTCGCCCACGCCGCCGGAGCGCTGCTGGTCGTGGACGGCACCTTCGCCACGCCGGCGCTCCAACGCCCGCTCGAACACGGCGCCGACGTCGTCGTGCACTCGACCACGAAGTACCTGGGGGGACACTCCGACGTCCTCGGCGGCGCGCTCGTCTTCCGCCGCGCCGACGCGCTGGCCGAGCGCGCCGAGGCCCTGCGCCACGAGATCGGGGCGGTGGCGTCGCCGTTCGCCTCCTGGCTGGTGCTGCGCGGCCTGCGCAGCCTCGCCTGCCGGGTCGAGCGGCACGCGGCGAGCGCCCTGGCGATCGCCCGCGCGCTGGCCGGCCACCCCCGGCTGGCCGCGGTGCTCTACCCGGGACTGCCCGACCATCCCGGCCACGACGTCGCCCGGCGCCAGATGTCGGCCTTCGGCGGCATGCTCTCGCTGCGCGTGGCCGGCGGCCGCGCGGCCGCGCTCGCCGTCGCCGCCCGGCTCGAGCTGTTCGCCAACGCCACCAGCCTGGGCGGGGTCGAGAGCCTGGTCGAGCACCGCGCTTCGGCGGAGGGACCGGACTCGACGACCCCGGACGACCTGCTCCGGCTCTCGGTCGGGCTCGAGCACCCCGACGACCTGATCGAAGACCTGCGCGGCGCCCTCGGCTAGAGTCGGCACGCGATGCGCGCCACGGCCCTCGAGTTCCGCCTCCGTTTCTGGGTGCTCGGCGCCTTCTTCGGCCTCGGCTACGCCAGCTACGCGGTCGACCACCACAACAGCGCCGCCGCGATCGTGCGGGCGCTCGCGCCCGGCGCCGACGTCGCGACCGGGATGAGGGGACTGCTCGCCGCGGCCACGGCGCTGGCCGTGCTCGGGGCGCTGCTGCGCACCTGGGCGAGCGCCTACCTGTCGCCCGACGTCGTCCACGACACGCGGCTGCACCGCGACCGACTGGTGGCCGACGGCCCCTTCCGGCACGTCCGCAACCCGCTCTACCTCGGTCTCCAGATCGTGGCCGTGGGTCTCGCCCTGGCGGCGAGCCGGATCGGCTTCTGGATCATCCTGCTCGGCGTCGGCTGGTTCCACCTGCGCCTGATCGGGCGCGAAGAGGCGGAGTTGGAGGCGCAACAAGGCGAGGCATTCCGCGCCTATGCCGCCGCGGTGCCCCGGCTCCTGCCCGCGCTCGCGCCCCGCCTGCCCGCCGCCGGCGGCCGGCCCCGATGGGGCCGGGCCGTCTTCGGTGAGCTGTTCGTCTGGATCCTGGTCGTCGCGCTCGCGGCCTTCGCCGCGACGCTCGACTTCAACGTCTTCGGCGCCACCTGCATGGGCGGCATGGCGCTCTACTGGCCGTTGACCTGGATCCAGCGCCGGGCGCTGCGCCCCGCCGGGCGGGCGGCGGAGCCGGCGGCGCCCTCGCCGACCGGCGGCGAGTTGCCGTGATCGGACGTCTGCGCGGACGATTGCTCGACGCCGCGCCGGAGCGCGTGGTCGTCGACTGCGGCGGTGTCGGCTACGAGGTCCACGTCTCGCTGGCGACCTTCTCGGAGCTCGACCGCGCGGGCGCGGGCGCGGAGGTCTCGCTCCACGTCCACACTCACGTGCGCGAGGACCAGATCGCCCTCTACGGCTTCGCCACCGTGCGCGAGCGCGACCTGTTCGAGCGTCTGATCACGGTCTCGGGGATCGGACCGCGGCTGGCCCAGGTGGTGCTCTCGGGCCTGCCGACGAACGACCTGCTGCAGGCGATCGCCTCCGGCGACCTGGCCCGTCTCACCCGGATCCCGGGCGTGGGCAAGAAGACCGCGGAGCGGATGGTGGTCGAGCTGCGCGACGCGCTCCAGGCGCTGGCCCGCGAGGCCGCGCCCGAGGCCGCCCCGGGCACGACCTCGGACGACGACCTGGTCACCGCCCTGGTGCACCTCGGCTACAAGCCGGGCCAGGCCGAGAAGGCGGTCGCCGACGCCCGTCGCGAGGCCCCGGACGCCGAGTTCCACGCCCTGCTCCCGCTGGCCCTGCGCCGCTTGTCCAGGGTCTGAGATCCACGCCCGGCGGCGAGATCCGCCGGCTCGCTCGGCTCAGCGGCGTCGCACGCCCCGCAATGCGAGGAGCGTGACGACCAGGATCGCGACGGCCCAGACGTAGTAGCCGACGCGCAGGTCGCCGGCGGCAACCAGCGGTGGCCCGAGCGCGAGCACGCCGAGCCCGGCCGCCGCGCTCCAGAGCCGGAGCCCTTTTCCCGGGCGGCCGAGCACGACCGCGAGGGCCGCGAGCATTCCCAGGTTGGCGAGCCAGGCGAGCACCAGCGGCACCGATTCCAGGTCCCAATTCCCCGGCTCGCCCCAGCTCTTGAAGCTCAGCCAGAACGCCTCGTAGCCGCGTATCGACTCGGTCGCGGCCGGCAGGAAGAAAGCGACCGCCCAGGCGATCCCGGCGATCGCCGCCACGCTTCGAACGGTGCGATCTACAGCCACCCTGAACCTCCGATCGACGGTGAGAGACGCGGAGATTCTAGACCTCCGGGGAGCCTCCGACGGCGACCTCGGGACGCACGGCGGGCGGACTTCCGGCCGGGCGGCCCGGCGCGCCGCGCGGCGCCGCTCAACCCGCGTCGGAGCCGGCGGCCGGCGCGGTGGCCGGCGTGCTGCGGCTCACCCGGTCGAGAGCGGCGAGTCCCTTCTCGAAGTCTCCGCCCACCATCTTGTCCATGCTCACGAACAGGCACATGACCTTGGACAGGTAGTTCATCGGGCCGTCCATCTCCCACACGACGCGCGTGCCGTCGCCCTCCGGAACGAGGGTGAAGGTGGTGTCGCTGGTCGAAGCGAAGGGCTCGAGGAAGTCGAGTCGGATCTCGACCCGCGTGTCCGGCTCGAGCCCGGTCAGGGTCATCTTGCCTTTGCCCACCTTGCTGTTGCCCGACCAGGAGTAGGTCGCGCCGACGGTGGCGTCGGTGCCGCCGAACTCCTCGGTCATCGCCGGGTCGAGCTTCGCCCACGGCGACCACTCGTTCCAGGCGTGGAAGTCGGCCAGGTGCGGGTAGACCGCCGCCGGCGGCGCAGCGATCACGGCGGAGCGCTCGACGTGGAAGGTGTCGGGCCGGGTCGCGGCGAAGGCGAGCACGCCGGCGACGACGAGCAGCAGAACGACGAGGATCCTCAGCACGAACTTCTTCATGGCGGCCTCCTGCCCGGGGACGGATCCCGGGTCGCGTGTCTGTCCACGAGAACCGGAGGCCAACCAAGCTAGCACGGGTCCCGTGCCGGGGACGAGGGCGTCGCGGCGTCCGCCCGTGTTCACTTCCCGCCGCGACCTCGGGCCGGCTTCTTGCTCGGACGCAGCCGCTCCAGAGGCGGGATCGCGCGGCCGGCGGCCGAGCACTCGACGAGCTGCTCGAGCCGGCGGCGGCGGGTCGCCTCGCGCTTGGCGCTCACCACCCAGAAGGTCGCGGTCCTGCGGTAGCCGGGCGGCTGCGCCTCGAACCACTTCCAGGCCGCGCGGGCGGCGCGGAAGCGGCGCTCGGAATCCGCGTCGAGCTTCGCCGCGGCGCGCTGCTCGTAGGAGTACGTCCCCGAGCGCTCCTCCGAGCGCCGCGCGAAGGCCGCACGCCCGGCGGGGGCGACGCGCCCCTCGCGCTCGAGCTCCGCCATGCGCTCGACGTTGACCCGGCTCCAGGCGCTCTTGGCCTGGCGCGGCGTGAAGCGGATCGTGTAGCTCTCCTCGTCGATCCGCCTGCGCACGCCGTCGATCCAGCCGAAGCAGAGCGCCTCGTCCACCGACTCCGGCCAGGTCAGGCTCGGCCTGCCCGTGCCGCGCTTCCAGAACCCGACCAGGAGCTCGCGCCGCGTGGGTGGTTCTTCTCCAGCCACTCCCGGAACGCCTCCCCGGTCGCGAAGAAGCGGGGCTTCAGCTGCTCCCGTCGCGCTCATCGACCCTCCGCGGCCGGCGCCGCCCCGCGCCCTCCTCCTGTCCGCCCGGGCAGGCGGAACGCCTCGGCGAGGCGCGCCAGGCCGGACGGGATCGCTGCCTCCGCGATCGCGCCGTAGCCGATCGCCAGGCCGGCCGGCGCCGCGGGATCGCCGGGCTCGGCGGCGAACTCGGCGAGCGAGCGTACCGCCACGCCGAGTCCACGCGCCCGCCCGACGACGACGCCGACGTCGATCCCCGGGGCGGTCCGGGCGGCCAGGTGGAGCCCCGCGGCCGAAGCCACCGGGGCGAGCCGGTCGCGGAAGTCGCGCGCCAGGATCTCCAGGATCCGCGCCCGGCGTCCGGCGTAAGTCCGCGACGCGCGGCGCAGGTGGCGCGCCAGGTGGCCGTCGTCGAGGAAGCGCGCGAGCGCGGCCTGGGTCGGCAGCTCGCCGTGCCAGTCGGTCAGCCGCTTGGCCGCGGCGAGCGCCGGCCCGAGCGCGGCGGGTGCGACCAGGAACCCGAGGCGCAGCGCCGGCAGCAGGACCTTGGAGAACGAGCCGACGTAGACCACGCGGCCGGCGCGGTCGAGGCTCTGGAGCGGCTCGAGCGGCCGGCCGCCGAAACGGAACTCGCTGTCGTAGTCGTCCTCGAGGACGACCGCGTTCCTCGCCGCCGCCCATTCGAGCAGCGCCACGCGGCGGGCCATCGACATCGCCACCCCGAGCGGGAACTGGTGCGACGGCGTGACGTAGACCAGACGCGCCGTCCTCGGCAGTCGCTCGACGACGATCCCCTCCTCGTCCACCGGTACGCCGATCACCCGCGCGCCGGCGCTCTCGAACAGCCGCCGCGCCGGGCGGTAGCCGGGCTCCTCGACCGCCACGACGTCGCCGGGCGCAACCAGGACCCGCGTCACCAGGTCGAGCGCCTGCTGCGCACCCTGGGTCACGATCACGTCTCCGGCGTCGGCGCGCAGCGAGCGCGAGACTCCGAAATGGCGCGCGATCGCGGCGCGCAGCCCCGGGTGGCCGCCGGGCTCGCCGTAGGCGGCGCTCGGCAGCGCCGCCGGGCGCAGCTCGCGGGCGACCAACCGCCGCCAGGTCGTGAACGGGAAGATCCGGGCGTCGGGCAGTCCGACGCGGAAGTCGTACGGGGGGGCCTGCGACGCGGGCAGCGGTGAGAGGCCGGGGCGCGCCGCGAGCTCGGTCCAGATCGCCCGTGGCCGCAGGTCGGCGCCCGCGGGCGCCCGCCGGAGCCCGCTCGGCGCGGCAGCCGCCCTGCGGCTGCGGACGAGGGGAGCCGCGGCGACGAAGGTGCCGGAGCCGACCCGGGCGGCGACGACGCCCTCGGCGGTCAGCCGCTCGTAGGCCAGCGCGACCGTGTTGCGCGAGACCGCCAGCCGCCGCGCCAGCTCGCGGGTCGGCGGCAGGCGCTCGCCGCTCCGCAGACGACCGTCCAGGACCGCTTCGAGCAGCTGCCGGTAGATCTGGGCCGAGAGCTCTCCGGGCCCTTCCAGCGTGACGTGGACCTCCACCGCCGTGACCGTAATTGGCCCGGTAGACTTTGTCAATATTGGATCTTTGAGAGATCCGATCGAGAGCTTAGATTCTGTGCCGTCGGGCCAACCGCGGCGCCGCGCGCCGGTTGGGGCCGCCCGGCCGGGAGACCGGGAACCGTCGAACGCCCCGGAAGTATTCTCCGCAAGGGAGGCACCGTGAACCGACGCTTCAACTACGAACGCTCCGCCCCGGGCGCCTACGAGGCGATGGACGCCCTCGACCGCTTCGTCGCCGCGACCTCGCTCGAGCGCAAGCTGGTGCTGCTCTGCCAGTTGCGCGCCTCGCAGATCAACGGCTGCGCCTACTGCCTGGACATGCACTGGAAGGACCTGCGCGCCGCCGGCGACAGCGAGCAGCGGCTGGGCTCGCTCGAGGCCTGGCGCGAGTGCCCCTACTACAGCGAGCGCGAGCGCGCGGCGCTGGCCTGGACCGAGGGCGTCACCCGGATCGCCGACGGGCGCGCCCCGGACGCCCTCTACGAGGAGGTTCGCCGCCACCTCGACGAGCGCGAGGTGGCCGAGCTGACCGTCGCCGTGGCCACGATCAACGCCTGGAACCGCCTCTCGATCGCGGCGCGGCTGACCCCGGGCACCTACCAACCCGCCGCAGTGGCCGGCTGAGTCCGCCCGATCCGCCCGATCCGATGACGACGACTCCTTCCGAGGCGCGCGCCCCTTCGGTGGCGATCGAGGAGGCGCACGCCGCCTCGCCGCTGCCGGTCTCGGGGCTGCTCGACCTGACGCTGCTCGTGGTGCCGGGGCTGATCTGGGGCGCCTCGTTCCTGTTCATCGCCGAGGGGCTCGAGGCGCTCGCCCCGGACGGCGTGACCTTCGTGCGCTTCGTCATCGGGTTTCTGGCGCTGTCGTTCTTCCCGGCCGCGCGGCGGCCGGTGGCGCGCTCCGACCGGCTCGGGATCTTCTGGCTCGGCGTCGTCTGGCTGGCGTTCCCGATGGCGATGTTCCCGCACGCCGAGCAGCACGTCTCCTCGGCTCTGACCGGGATGCTCAACGGCGCGACGCCGCTGTTCGCGGTGGCCGTGGCGAGCCTGCTGGCGCGCCGGTTGCCGTCGCGCGCGGTGATCTTGGGTCTCGCGGTCGGCGTCGCGGGGACGGTCCTGATGGCATTGCCGGGGCTCCACGCCGGCGCCGGCAGCGCCGCGGGCATCGCGATGATCGTCGCCGCTCTGGTCTCCTACGGCGTCGCGCTCAACCTCGCGCGGCCGCTGCAGCAGAGGAACGGCGCCCTGCCGGTGGTCTGGCGCGCCCTGGCGGTGGCGATGCTCCTGACCGCGCCGATCGGCGCGCCCGCGCTCTTCCACGCCCGCTGGTCGCTCGCCCCGGTGCTCTCGCTGCTCGCCCTGGGGGCGCTCGGCACCGGGCTGGCGAACGTGGTCATGGCAACCGCGGCGGGAAGGCTCGGCGCGACGCGCGCCTCGGCGACGATCTACCTGATCCCGGTCGTGGCCTTCGTCCTGGGGGTGGCCGTGCGCGGCGAGCACGTCGCCGGCCTGGCGCTCGCCGGCGGCGCCGTCTGCCTGGCCGGCGCCTGGCTCGTCCGCCGCGCGGTGATCCGGGAGCAGCAACGCTGAAGCCCGCCTCCAGCCTTCTCGCGACCGACCCCGGTTCGAACGCTGTCAGCGACGGTCCGAGACCCGTCTTTGTTGTTTCGTCTCAGGAGCCGGCGGCCGGCTGCCCAGAGCACCAGGACTCCCGCCAGAAAGACGATCCGAAAGGCAATCTGACTGACTTCGGACCGCAGTCCCAGCCAAGCGAAGACGCTGGCGTCGATCTCCTTCCGGTGGACGGCGATGAATACCTTGCATCCGAGGTAGGCCAGCAACCAACCCACGAAGAGACCGATCACGGCCCCGTTCCGCCACCGGCGCTTGGGACCGGACGGCATGCGGAACCGACCGTAGGTCTCGATCTCTTCTTTGTCGCCTTTGGGCTGAATCGGGCCGAGCATCTCGGGCATCGGAGCTCGCCAGGAGATTGCGCGGCCTAGAGCCGCCCGGCGTCGACGTCCTCGAGGAACTGGATCACGCCGTCCATGTAGACCTTCTGGTCGTCGTACATCGCCAGGTGGCTGCCGTTGGGGCAGAAAAGGTAGCGGCCCTTCTGGACCTGGCCGGCCATCCACTTCATGTGCTCCGGGTCCATCGTGCCGTAGCGCGCGCCGATGGTCAGCGTCGGCACGCGGATCTCGCCCAGGTCCTTCGTGCGGTCCCAGTCGGCCAGCCGTCCCGAAGCGCCCAGCTCGCTCGGGCCCTGCATCAGAACGTAGATCTTCTGGTTGATGTGCGCGAAGGCACGGTTCACCGGATCGGGCCACTGCTCGGCGGGCATGCGCAGGAAGTGCTGCTCGTAGAAGCTCGGCACCAGCAGCTCCATGTAGCGCGGGTCGTCGAACTTGCCCGCGGCCTCGAGCTGCCGGATCTCGGCGACGACCTTCGGGTCCATCGCCGGGATCAGCGTCTTGGCGGCGTACTCGTTGTAGGCCGGGATGCTGGCCATCATGTTCGAGACGATCAGTCCCTTCAGGTGATCCTGGTGCGCCAGCGCGTACTCGAGCGCGAGGATGCCGCCCCAGGAGTGGCCGTAGAGGTAGAAGTCGTCGTGGTCGAGCCCGAGAGCGCTGCGCACCTGCTCGACCTCGTCGACGTAGCGGGGAAGTGTCCAGAGGTCGTCGTCGTCCGGTTGGTCGCTCAGGAAGGAGCCGAGCTGGTCGTAGTAGTAGTACTCGATCCCGGCGCCCGGGAAGTAGCTGTCGAACGCCTCCAGGTACTCGTGCCCCGTCGCGGGCCCGCCGTGGAGCAGCAGCACCTTGATCCGCGGGTTGTTGCCGACCCGCTTGGTCCAGACGTGGAACTTCCCCTTCGGTGTCTCGATCTCGATCTGGCGCGAGCCGCCGGCCAGAGCGTCCGGGTGTCCGGAGTTGTCGAAGTAGCTCGCCGGGACGGTGCTCGGCGGCGCCGGCGCGGCCGCGGCGCCGGGAGCTGACGGCTTCGCCCCCGGGGCGCAGCCGAACGACAGCGAAACCGCGGCGACGAGCAGGAGGAATCGCGACGAAGACGGGTGCGACCTCTTCATGAGCAGCCCTCCCTGCCTGAGATTTCGGCGAGCATATGCGCTGCGGCGGCGGTACGCTCTCACCCGGCACCGCCATGGAGATCTTCCGCACCCCCGACGCCGGCCACTACATCCAGGAGGACCAGGGCGAACGCCTCGCCGAAGTCGTCGCCGCGTTCGTTCGTGCTTCTCCGACGGGGTCTAGAATGCCTGCCAATGGCGGCTGAGCGGTTGTTGACGGGGGAGCCGGGGCCCGAGGAGGTGCGGGTCGAGGAGACGCTGCGGCCGCGCGAGATCGGGGAGTACGTCGGGCAGGAGAAGATCGTCGACAACCTGAAGGTCTTCATCCGCGCCGCGCGGGAGCGCGGCGAGGCGCTCGACCACGTGCTGCTGTTCGGGCCGCCGGGGCTGGGCAAGACGACGCTGGCGCACATCCTGGCGCACGAGATGGGGGCGCCGCTGCGCTCGACCGCCGGACCCGTGCTCGAGCGCGCCGGCGACCTCGCCGCGATCCTGACCAACCTGCAGCCGGGCGAGGTCCTGTTCGTCGACGAGATCCACCGCCTCGGGCCCGCGGTCGAGGAGATCCTCTACCCCGCCCTCGAGGACTACAAGCTCGACCTGATCCTCGGCCAGGGACCGGCCGCGCGCACGGTCAAGATCGAGCTGCCGCGCTTCACCCTGGTCGGCGCGACGACGCGCGCCGGGCTGATCTCGCCGCCGCTGCGCGCCCGCTTCGGCATCGTCCACCGGCTCGACTTCTATCCCACCGCCGAGCTCGCCCGGATCCTGGAGCGCTCGGCGCGCATCCTCGGGGTCGCCGCCGACGAGGCGGGGCGCGCCGAGATCGCCACCCGCAGCCGTGGCACGCCGCGCATCGCCAACCGGCTGCTGCGCCGGGTGCGTGACTTCGCCCAGGTCGCCGGCAGCGGCGCCGTCGACCGCGCCATCGCCCGCCACGCCCTGGCCGCCCTGGAGGTCGACGAGCACGGCTTCGAGGAGCTCGACCGGCGGCTGCTGGCGACCCTGATCGAGGTCTACGACGGCGGGCCGGCCGGCCTCCAGGCGCTGGCCGCGGCGGTGGGCGAGGACGCCGGCACCCTCGAAGACCTCTACGAGCCCTACCTGCTGCAGATGGGCTTCCTCCAGCGCACCCCGCGCGGCCGCGTCGCCACCCGGCGCGCCTACGAGCACCTCGGCTACCCGGCTTCCCGGGGTCCGCGCGCTCCCGGCGGCAGCGGCTCGCTGTTCGGCGACTGAGCGGGGCGGCTCGAGACGGGGGAGCCGGGACCGATGCGCCGCGCCGCGCTGCTCTACAACCCCCGCGCCGGCCAGGGTCCACGGACGGGCGGCGGGAGACGCTCCGCCCGCCGGCTGGAGCGCATCGCGGCCGAGCTGCGCGAGAGCTTCGAGCTCGAGGTGACCCCCACGCGCGGCCCCGACCACTGCCGTCAGCTCGCCCGCGACGCGGTCACCCGCGAGTTCGATACGGTTTTCGCGCTCGGCGGCGACGGCACGCTGCGGGTGCTGGCCGGGATCCTCGCCGGTACCGGGGTCGCGCTCGGGCCGCTCCCGGGCGGCACCACCAACGTCGTCGCCGGCGCCCTGGGGCTGCCCGCCGACCCGGTCGGCGCGGCGCGGGCCCTCGCCGCCGGCGCGGCGCGCGAGATGGACGTCGGACGCTGCGGCGAGGGAGCCTTCCTGATGCAAGTCTCGGGGGGCCTCGACGCCGCCGTCATGGCCCGGGTGGATCCGCGTCTCAAACAGCGCCTGGGCAAGCTCGCCGTCCTGTGGGCCGGCTTCCGCGAATGGCGGCGTTACGGCTTTCCCTCCTTCCGCCTCGAGGCCGACGGCGAGCCGGTCGAGGCCACGGGCTTCGTCGTCGTCAACCTCGCCCGCTACGCGGGAGCCTTCGAGATCGTCCCCGGCGCGCGCGCCGACGACCGCCAGCTCGAGCTGCTCCTGTTCACGGGCCGGCGCCGGCGCGCCGCGCTCGGCTTCGCCCTCGACCTGCTGCGCGGCCGCCACCTCGCGCGGCCCGACGTCTCCGTGCGCCGGGTGGCGCGGGTGCGGGTCTTGGCGCCCGATCCGCTCCAGCTCCAGGGCGACGGCGACGCCTTCGGCGTCCGGCCCGCCTCTCGACCTGAGCCTCTCGGCCCGGCGCCTGCGGATCCTCGGCCCGACCTGACGGTTGCGGTGCGGGTGAGAGGCTCGGACGACGAGGCCTAGCGGTCCCAGCCGAACAGCAACATGACGATGCCGACCGTGTCGATGAAACCGTGCGCGAGGATCGAAGCCCAGAGATTGCGGCCCGCCGCCAGGTAGGCGACGCCGAGGACGAGTCCCGCTACGCCCGAGTCCACGATGCCGGCCGGTCCCTTGTAGAAGTGGCCGAAGCCGAACAGGATCGCCGTCACCACGACCGCCGCGAGGTAGGCAGCCGGCGAGCGCCGTCCGAGGTCGGCGGCCCGGGTGAGCAAGTAGCCGCGGTAGGCGATCTCCTCGCCGAACGCCGCGAGCACCCAGACGACGAGCAGGGCGACGAGCGCGTAGGGCAGGTTGCCGACGATCTCGTCGGCTCCTTGCGGCGCGACCGCCGGCGGCCAGAACCTCGCCGTCAGCGGATCGATCACGAGCTCGGCGAGCGCCAGGCGCAGCGCCGCCGCGGCGATCGCGATCGCGAGGATCCGCCGCCAGGACTCCGGCCGCCGGAAGCCGATCGCCGCCCAGCCGCCATCGCGCAGCCGCATCGAGACGAGGCCGATCACGACCAGGATCGGCACCTCGTTGGGCAGGACGTGGAAGACGTTGTGGCCGATCACCACGGCGGCGCCGAACAGAAGCTCGGCGGCGCTCAGTCCGCGCGCTGCCGGTCCGGGCGGCAGCGCCGGGATCCTCCGCGTCGCGGTCACGGTCTCCCCACGGCGGAGTCCGGCCGGTCGAGCCAACTCCGGCGAAAGCGCCGCACGCACCAGAGTCCGAATCCGGTCGTCGCCCAGAGAGCCAGCGCACCGCCCGCCAGGCCGATCGGGACCAGCCACCAGCCGAGCAGCTCCTCGCCACGGGGCGCGGCGACCAGGCCCAGATGGAGCGAGACCTCGCCGCCCGGAAGCCGCCAGAGACCGGACCGGTCGGGCGCGAACGGCTTGATCAGCGCCGCGAGGAGGAAGCTCGCCGCGATCAGATCTCCGAGGACCAGGCCGGTCAGGGCCCAGACTCCCACGAGGCTGGCCCGCGCCCACCGGGCGGTCGCCGCGAGGAGCCGCCACGGCGTCGGGTCGCGACGGGCGCGCTCCAGGTGACCCTCCATCTCGTAGAGCGACACGAGATGCTCCGGTCTTCCGAGCCGGTCCAGCGCCACCTCGACCGCGGCATCCGGAAGCTCGTCGCCGACACTCTCGCGAACGTGGCACTCGAGCTCCCGGAGGAGTTCGGCGCGCTCGGTCGGCGGCAGTCGCAGCCGCCGGTCGAGCTCGTGCAGGTACAGGTCCAGACGTCGTCGACCTGGGTTCATTCGGGTCGCTCCTGGCCGAGGGGATCGAGTAGTCGCCCGAGACCGGCGGCGAAGCTCCTCCAGCTGCGTTCCAGCTCGAACAAGTGTCGACGCCCCGTCGGCGTGAGTCGGTAGTACTTCCGCGGGTGGCCGGCGTCGGCTTCGACCCACTCGGCCTCCAGCCAGCCTTCGGAGCGCAGACGAGCGAGGAGGGGATAGACCGTGCCTTCGGGAACCGCGAGACCCGGGACCCGGGACAGCTCGCGCACGATCTCCAGACCGTAGAGGCGCTCCCGACGACCCAGGCTGGCGAGGATCGCCAGCTCGAGGCTCCCCTTGCGCAGCTGGATCTCCCACCTGTGAACCGCGCCGGCTCCGTCGCCAGACCCCCGCATCGCAATATACCTTGCTATACATAGTAACGAGGTGTCAAGCCCGGTCGGTCGCGACCCGGCGAGCCTCGCCCGATCGGCCACGGGCGCGTCCTTGCCAGCGCCGCCACTGGCCGGCGCGGACCGCCCCGCGGCGCGGCGGGTGCAGAGCGCCCGCTGCGGTAGCGTCCGGAATCGAGTCACCCACCGATCCCTGCCCGTCCCCTCCAAGGAACCATGAGCCAATTCGAATCCGCGCCTCCCGGTCGCCCGCTCGACCGGATCTTCCAGCCCCGCTCGGTCGCCGTGGTCGGCGCCTCGCGCTCGCGCGAGTCGATCGGCTGGGCGATCGTCCACAACCTGGTCGCCGGCGAGTTCACCGGCACGATCTTCCCGGTCAACCCCAAGGCGAGCTCGATCCACTCGCTCAAGTGCTACCCGTCGCTCGCGGCGATCCCCGACCCGGTGGACCTCGCCGTGATCGTGGTCCCCAAGCCGCTGGTCGCGCCGGCGATCGAGGAGGGGATCGGCCTCGGCGTCGGCGGCTTCGTCGTGATCACCGCAGGCTTCGGCGAGGTCAGCCCCGAGGGGCGCGCCGCCGAGCTCGAGCTGCGCGAGAAGGTGCGCGCCGCCGGCGCGCGCATGATCGGCCCCAACTGCATGGGCGTGATCAACACCGACGCCGGCGTCTCGCTCGACGCCACCTTCTCGCCCACCCGCGCCCGGCGCGGCACGGTCGGCTTCGTCAGCCAGTCGGGCGCCCTCGGGGTGGCGATCCTCAACGTCGCCGAGTCGCTCGGCGTCGGCATCACCCAGTTCGCCTCGATGGGCAACAAGGCGGACGTCTCCGGCAACGACCTGCTCGAGTACTGGGAGGACGACCCGGCGACCCACGTCATCGCCATGTACCTCGAGTCGTTCGGCAACCCGCGCCGGTTCACCGAGATCGCCAAGCGGATCTCGGCCAAGAAGCCGATCCTGGTGGTCAAGTCGGGCCGCACCGCCGAGGGCGCCCGCGCGGCCTCGTCCCACACCGGGGCGATGGCCGGCGCCGACGTCACCATCTCGGCCTTCCTCGAGCACTGCGGCGTGCTGCGCGCCGACACCATCGAGGAGCTGTTCGACACCGCGCGCGCGCTCGACCGCTGCCCGCTGCCGGCCGGTCGCCGGGTGGCGATCGTCTCCAACGCCGGCGGCCCCGCGATCATGGCCACCGACGCCTGCGTCAACCTCGGCCTGAACATGGCCGAGCTCGGCGCCGGAACCGTCGCCGGGCTGCGCGAGTTCCTGCCCTTCACCGCGGCGGTGGGCAATCCCGTCGACATGATCGCCTCGGCCGGCGTCGAGGAGTACGGACGCTCGCTCGCCACCGTGCTCGCCGACCCCGAGGTGGATGCCGCGCTGGTGATCAACGTCACGCCGCTGCTGTCCAATCCGCGCGAGATCCTCGAGGAGATCGCCCGCGTCGCCCGCGGCGTCGACAAGCCGGTCTTCGCCGTGATGATGGCGACCGAGGCCTTCTACGAGGACCTGAAGGACCAGCACGACCTGCCGCCGGTCTACCGCTTCCCGGAGCCCGCCGCGCGCGCCCTGGCGCAGCTCGTCCGCTACTCCGCCTGGCGCCAGCGGCCGACCGACGAGCGGCCGCCGGAGTTCGACTTCGACGTCGGGCGCATCGAGGCCCTGCTCGACCGAGCCGGCACCGACGGCTACCTCGACCCGGCCGAAGCCTTCGCCCTGCTCGAGGCGATCGGGATCCCGGTCGCCCGCTACCGCTGCGTCGCCGACCGCGCCGGCGCCCTGGCGGCCGCGCGCGAGCTCGGCTTCCCGGTCGTGCTCAAGGCGATCGCCCCCGACCTGGTGCACAAGAGCGAGCTCGAGGCGGTCGCCCTCGACCTGCGTCGCGAGTCCGAGGTCGTCGCCGCGGCCGACGCGATGACCGACCGGCTGGCGGCCGCGGGCCAGCCGCCGACCGGCTTCCTGGTTCAGGAGATGGCGCGCGGGGGGCGCGAGGTGATCTTCGGCATCTCGACCGACGAACGATTCGGTCCGCTGGTGATGTTCGGGCTCGGCGGCAAGTACGTCGAGGTCTTCCGCGACGTGCGCTTCGGGGTGCCGCCGCTGGCCCCGACCGAGGCGCGCGAGCTGGTCCACGGCATTCGCGGGGTGAAGCTGCTCGAGGGAGTACGCGGCGAACCGCCGGCCGATTTCGAGCTGCTCGCCGGGATCCTCGAGCGCCTGTCGCTGCTCGCCCGTCGGTTCCCGCGCATCGTCGAGCTGGACGTCAACCCCTTCCTGACCGGCACCGACCGGGAGGGATCGCGGGCGGTCGACGTCCGGGTGCGCGTGCACCCGGGCTGAGCGCCACGCCCGGAGTCACCCGGCCCGTTTCCGCGACCGGACGGCGCGGGGTAGAATCCGCTCGTTCCATCCGCCACCCGGAGCCGGAGAGGAGATCGCTCGTGGCCACCGTCGTCGAACCCGGCACGCTCGTCGAGATCCCGCTCTTCCGCGGACTGCCCGCGGAGCGGCTGAAGCGGCTCGCCGAGATGCTGCGCAAGAAGACGGTCCCGGCCGGGACCAACATGATCACCGCCGACCAGCCGGGCGAGGTGGTCTACGTCCTGCTCGAAGGGACGGTCAAGATCCTGATCGAGCAGATGGACGGCCGCGAGGTCATCCTGGCCTTCCTCGGCGCCGGCGACACGGTCGGCGAGATGAGCCTGGTCGACTCCTCGGGCCGCTCGGCCAACGTCATGACGATGGAGAAGTGCACCTTCCTCTGGATGGACCGCTCGACCTTCCAGGAGCTGCTCAGGAACGTCCCGGAGTTCGCCCAGAACCTGGTGCGGCTGCTCTCTTCGCGCCTGCGCATGGCCAACGAGCAGATCCAGTCACTCTCCTCGCTCGACGTCGCCGGCCGCCTGGCGCGCCAGATCCTGGCCTTCGCCGAGCGCTACGGCGAGCCGGGCGACGGGGAGCCAGCCGGCGACGACGACGCGCCGGCTCCGGAGCGGTCCGCCGCGGCCGCGGACCCGTCGGAACAGGGCACCCGGATCTCGCTGCGGCTGACCCAGACCGACCTCGCCGAGCTCGTCGGCGCCTCGCGCGAGCGGGTCAACCAGGTCATGGTCGACTTCCGCCAGAAGGGCTACCTCTCGGTCGACAGCGGCCACCACATCCTGGTCCACGATCCCCAATCGCTCGCCCGTTTCTGCGGCTGAACGCCCGCGGCCCCGCCGATTCGTTTGCATCCCCGCCGGACGGGCGGTAGAGTGCCCCGGTCGTCGCAACCCGTCAGTCGATCCCCGAAAAGCTCCGGCTTCGAGAACGCACGGAGGGGGGGTCTGTCGTCACACCCACAGAGGAGCTTCGGATGAGAAGAACCCGTATCACCGTCCTCGCCCTGGCCGGACTGCTGCTGCTCGGCGTCCAGGCCGGATTCGCCGCCACGGACGCCGCCGCCAAGCGCGCCGAGCAAGCCCACCAGTGGGCGGCCGAGCACCCCGAATCCTGCGCCCTGCTCGACAACCCGAAGGCGTTCGCGATGATGGACAACCTGGCGCTCAAGCTGGCCGTCCTGTGCGACCGCCCGGACCTTCTCGGCCAGGTCGCCGAGGACGCCAACGAGTCTCCGGCCGACGCGCTCGGTACCGACGTGCGGGTCAACGACCCCACGGGCGAGACGGGATCGCGCACCCAGAGCGAGACGTCGATCGGGTACAACGAGACCACGGGCACGCTGTGCTCCGGCTACAACGACGCCTACAGCGGCGTCGTCCAGGGCCAGGGCTACACCGGCTTCTCGAGCTCCACCGACGGCGGCGTGACCTGGGTGGACCGCGGCGCGCTCGGCTCGCGCAGCTTCGGCGACCCCGGCGTCGTATGGCGCAAGATGGACGGCAAGTTCTACTTCGTCGCCCTGGACTCGAACGGCCTCGGCATCTGGCGCTCCGACGACGACTGCCAGACCTTCTCGTTCATCGCCAACCCCCACGTCGGCGGCAGCGACGACAAGGAGCTGATGGCGATCGACAACAACGTCTCGAGCCCGCACTACGGTCGCATCTACGTCTCCTGGACCGACTTCACCAGCAGCGACATCTTCACCGTCACCTCGGACAACGGCACCACCTGGTCGAGCCCGGCGCTGACCTCCCAGGCCGGCAACGACGTCCAGGGCGCCTGGCCGGCGATCGCCCCCAACGGCGACGTCTACGTCACCTACATCCAGTGGAATCCGTACTCCTCCGGCCCGATCGACGCCAAGGTGGCCAAGTCGACCAACGGCGGCTCGAGCTTCGCGCAGGTCACGGCGCCGATGAGCGGCCAGGTCAACCCGCGCGACAGCTCGGCGACCAACTCGTGCGGCCGGCCGGCCTTGAACGGGATGATCCGCCTCCTGCCCTCGCCCCAGATCGCCATCGGGACCGACGGCGTCGTGCACGAGATCTACTCCTACGACCCGGACGGCTTCAACACCGGGGACGTGGTCAACGTCTACTACCGCCGCTCGCTCGACGGCGGCGCGACCTGGCAGTCCCAGATCCAGCTCAACGACGACGCCACCACGCGCGACCAGTTCCAGCCGACGCTGTCGGTGGGCGCGGGAGGCATCGTCTCGGCCTCCTGGTACGACCGCCGCGACGACGCCGGCAACCTCCGGCTGCGCTACTACCGCTCGATCTCCTTCGACAACGGCGCCACTTGGCAGCCCAACGTCGAGGTGACCGACGCCGATTCGCCGGTGGTCCTGGACGGGGGTCTGGCGACCTGCTACCACGGCGACTACGACACCCAGACGCAGACCGGCTCGCAGGCGGTGCTCATCTGGTCCGACGACCGCGGCACCGAGGGCGGCGGCAACAACGCCGACACCTGGAGCGACTCGGTCGCGCTCTCGAACGACTTCCTGGTCAGCCCGACGCCCGCCTCGCGGTCGATCTGCGCCGGTTCGAACGCCATCTACACCCTCGACGTGCTCCAGTTCAACGGCTTCTCGGAGCCGGTGACCCTGGCGGCGACGGGCCTGCCCGGCGCGGCCACGGCGGGCTTCTCGAGCAATCCGGTGGTGCCCGGCAACTCGAGCGACATGACGATCTCGAACACCGGTGCGCTGCCGACCGGGAGCAGCTCGATCACGGTCACCGGAACCTCGTCTCCCAGCTCCATCGTGCACGACGCCTCGGTGACCCTGAACGTCTTCAGCGGCGACCCCGGCGCGACGACTCTGACCAGCCCGGCCGACAACGCCACCGGGGTCTCGACGACGCCGACCTTCACCTGGACCGCGGTCGCCGACGCGACCGACTACCTGATCGAGGTCGACGACAACTCCAACTTCTCGAGCCCCGAGTTCTCCGCCACCGTGACCGGCACCAGCGCCACGCCGTCGGTCTCGCTCGGTGCCGACACCCACTACTACTGGCGCGTAACGACGGACAATCCCTGCGGTTCGACCGTCTCCGGGGTGTTCGAGTTCGACACCGCGCTCGAGTACTGCAGCTCGCCCGGCCTGGCGATCCCGGACAACACGACCGTCAGCGACACGATGACGGTCCCGGACTCCGGCACAGTCCAGGGCATGCAGTTGTCGATCAACGCCGACCACACCTACGTCGGTGACCTGACCTTCACCGTGACCCATGTCGACACCGGCACGACGGTCGAGCTCATCCGACGGCCACTGAACGGCTCGGGGAACTGCTCGGGCGACGACATCGACACGCTGCTCGACGACTCGGCGGGCTCCCCGGTCCAGAGCCAGTGCGGCGGCGGCACACCGACCATCAACGGCACCTTCTCGCCGGAGAATCCGCTCGCTGGTTTCGTCGGCGAGAGCATCAACGGCGACTGGCGGATCTCGGTGACCGACAGTGCCACCCTGGACACCGGCGTCCTCAACCAGTGGTGCCTCGTTCCCACGGTCACCGGGGGCGGCGGCGGTCTGCCGTTCAACGACGGCTTCGAGTCGGGCGACACCAGCGCCTGGTCGGCGGTGCAGCCGTGACCTGATCCGCCCGCTTCCCGGGCGGTGTTTCGACGGCCGGTTCCCCTCGCGGGGGGCCGGCCGTTTCGTCTGTCCCTGCAGGGGCCCCGTCCGCGGAGCCGCGGAGCCGCCACCGCCCGCGCGGGTAGGGCGGACCCGGGATCCCCCCGGTAGGCTACGATCCGTCTGATCCGTCCGACCTTGAACCGGCTCCGGCCACGGCGGCCGAGGCCCGACCGGCTCCTGGACGACGCCCCGCGCGCGCGGCGCCGAGTCCGGGCGTGAGACGTCGAAACGCCCATCACAGGAGGTCCCCTCATGACCCGCAACGCCGTCCCGCGAATCGCTCTCGTGTTGGCCGCTCTGCTCACGGCCGGCGCCCTCCCGGCCCTGGCCGCGACCCAGGGCATCTACCGGGGGGTTCTCCGCGTCGTCAAGTTCGACGTCTCGCCACCCCTGCGCACGATGACGCCCAAGCCGATCTCGGCGGGCGCCGGCGCCCTCATGGTCGATCCGGACTCCGACTTCGAGGGTCCCCTCGGACCGCAGGACCTCGACGGCGCCCTGGTCCAGGATTGGATCGGCCCGGTCCTGATCCCGTCGCCTCTCGTCTCCTTCGACGCCACGAGCAACATCGCCGGATTCACGCCTCCGGACCCCAACGGCGACGTGGGTCCAACGGATGTCGTCGTGATGACGAACGTCTACTTCCAGATCTACGACAAGACGGGCACCTCGCTGCTCGGACCGCTGGCCAACAACACGCTCTGGTCGGGCTTCGGCGGCGCCTGCGAAGCGGAGAACGCGGGTGACCCGGTGGTGCTCTACGACCAGGTCTACGACCGCTGGCTGCTGACCCAGTTCACCGGCGCCGGACCGACCTACTACAACTGCGTCGCGCTCTCGACCTCGTCCGACCCGACCGGCAGCTACTTCCGTTGGGCGTTCACCACGGGCACGAACTTCCCCGACTACCCGAAGTACGGCATCTGGGGCAACGGCATCTTCATCAGCACCCGCGAGTTCGCGGCCTCGTTCGCGGGCGTCGGCGCCTACGCCATCGACCGGGCGCAGATGGTCGCCGGCAACCCGAACCCGACGGTGATCTCCTTCCTGGTGCCCCCGGGAGGGACGCCGTACAACGTCGGCGACGGCCTGCTGCCGGTGGACGTCGACGGCTTCGCCGCGCCGCCGCTGCCCAACGACGAGGTCTACGTCGGCTCGATGGACAACGGGGCACAGTACGGCGCCCCCCAGGACGCCCTGACCGTCTGGCACTTCCACACCGATTTCGCGACTCCGGCCAACTCGTCCTTCACGCTCGCGGCCACGGTGCCGATCGCGGCTTACGACACCGTCTTCGATCCCTGCGGCGGCGGCCGCTCCTGCATTCCGCAGCCGGGCACGGGCGCCCGGCTCGACATCCTGTCCTACCGCCAGCGGCCGCTGCACCGCGCCGCCTACCGCAACTTCGGCGACCACGAGTCGATCGTCACCAACCAGTCGGTCGAGGGCGTCCCCGGCATCGCCGGCATCCGCTGGTGGGAGCTGCGCGACCCGAACGGCACGCCGTCGATCTTCCAGGAGGGCACCTACGTGCCCGGGTCGGGCGACTCGATCCACCGCTGGATGGGCTCGATCGCGCAGGACTCGTCCGGCAACATGGCGCTCGGCTACAGCGCCTCGGACGGCACCTCCACCTTCCCCAGCGTCTGGTACACCGGCCGTCTGGTCAGCGACACGCTGGGGACGATGCCGCAAGGCGAAGGCTCGGTGATCGACGGCACCGGGTCCCAGACGAGCTCCGGCAGCCGCTGGGGCGACTACACCTCGACCACGGTGGACCCGACCGACGACTGCACCTTCTGGATGGTCAACGAGTACGTGCCGACCACCAGCAACGCCGGCTGGCGGCTGCGCGTCGGCGCCTTCCGCTTCAACGAGTGCGGCACGCCCGACTTCACCCTCGGCGCCACGCCGGCCAGCCGCACCATCTGCGCCGGCAGCGACGCCACCTACACGGTCAACGTCGGCTCGATCGCCGGCTTCACGGCCGACGTCACCCTCGCCGCCTCCGGCAACCCGGGCGCCAGCACCGCCGGCTTCTCGACCAATCCGGTGACGCCGCCCGGATCGAGCACGCTGACGATCTCCAACACCGCGGCGGTCGGCGCCGGCACCTACTCGATCGCGATCGACGGCACGGCGTCGGGCAGCCCCGGCCACTCGACCCCGGTCGACCTCACCGTGCTCACGACCGCTCCGGGCGCGACGATGCTGCTCACTCCGGCCGACGGCGCCACCGGCGTCGCGACCGCGCCGACCTTCACCTGGACCGCCGTCGCCGACGCCGTCGACTACCTGATCGAGGTCGACGACAACTCGGACTTCTCGAGCCCCGAGTTCTCGGCCACGGTGACCGGGACCAGCGCCACGCCCTCGACGTCGCTCGCGGCCGACACCCACTACTACTGGCGGGTGACGACCGAACAACCCCTGCGGCTCGACGGTCTCCGCCGTCTTCGAGTTCGACACCGCCCTCGAGTACTGCAGCTCGCCCAACGTGCCGATCCCCGACAGCCCGTCCTCGGGCGTCGAGGACTCGATCACGGTGCCGGGCGGCTCCGGGTACGTCACCGACCTGAACGTCTACATCCGGGCCGACCACACCTACGTCGGCGACCTGGTCTTCACCGTTCGCCAGGGCTCCGGCGCCCAGCAGGCCATCTTCGACCGCCCGGGCTACACCGGGACCGGCTTCGGCTGCTCGGGCGACAACATCGACGTCACCCTCGACGACGAGGGCACCTCCGCGGTCGAGGACGCCTGCGACCCGACGCCGCCCGCGATCTCCGGCGACCTGACGCCGAACGTCCCGCTCTCCTTCTTCGACGGCGCGGCGTTCGACGGTACCTGGACGATCCACGCCCAGGACTTCGCCGGCGGCGACACCGGCACCTTGCTCACCTGGTGCCTGGTGCCCACGGTGACCCTCACCCCGGGCCTGCCGTTCGACGACGGCTTCGAGTCCGGCGACACCAGCGCCTGGTCGGCCGCCCAGCCGTGACCTGATCCGCCCGCTTTCCGGGCGGTGCTTCGACGGCCGGTTCCCTGTCGCGGGGGGCCGGCCGTTCTCCTTCTCATCCGTCGTCCGCGCGGGCGCCGCCGAACAGCGCCGGGACCAACAGCAACGCCGCGGCCACCGCGAGCGCGATGGCGAGCGCCGAGAACACTCCGAAGCGGGCGATGGGGGCGAACCCCGAGCGGGCGCAGACGGCGAAGCCGGCGACCAGGATCGTGCCGGTGAGCAGCAGCGCCGGCGCGGTCCTCTCCAGCCGCTCGGTCACCGCGACGCTCCGGCCGACCGCGGCCCGGCGCTCCCGGATCCCGGCCAGCAGGTGGATCGTGTCGTCGACCGCCAGGCCGACCACGATCGAGGCGACCATCACCGTCGCGACGTCCAACGGCACGCCCAGCCAGCCCATGGCGCCGAACGTCAGCAGCACCGGCAGCAGGGCCGGGACCAGGGCGGCGGGAACCGCGCGGAGATCGCCGAGCAGGAAGGCGAACAGCACCACGAGCACCGCGACCATCACCCCGAGCGAGCGGGCGAGCGTCGCGAGCAGGGCGCGCTGGAGCGCGAGCAGCACGGGCAGCTGGCCGGTCACGACGACACCGGTCGCCGCGGGCAGGGACTTCCGCGCAGCGGCCGCCGCCGCGGCGGCAAGGCGCTCCACGGGCTCGTAGCCGCCGTGACGCACGAACAGGGTGACGCGGGCGTGGCGGCCGTCCGGGGTGACGAAGCGTCGGAGCGCCCGCGCCAGCTCCGGGTCGCCCGCCAACATCGCCAACGCTCCCTCGCGCAGCTCCTCCGGCGAGCCCGCCAGCGCGGCGAAGGGCGAGGCGGCGGCGACGTCGTCCACCAGGTCGCCGGCACCGACCGCGCCCTGGACGCCGGGGATCCGCCGCAGGCTCGCGGTCAGCTCGGCCAAGCGGCCGGAGCTCTCCGGGGTGCTCCACGGCGGTCCGGTGCGCGGAGCCTCGAGCTCGAGGTCCACGGTCCAGGCGCTGAGGCCGAGCGCTTCGAAGCGGTCGGCCGCCCGCCGCACCGGGTGGTCGGGTGCCAGGTAGGCCAGTGCGTCGCTCTGGCGCTCGAGGCGCGGCAGCCCGAGCGTGGCGCCGAGCGCCAGCAGCGCTGCGGCGCCCAGCACGGTGCGCCGGCGCCGCACCGCGAATCGTGCCGAGCGCCCGCCGATCCGCTCCAACCGCCTCTCCAGGACGCGCTCGGGCAGGCCCCGGCGCGCCGCCGCCAGGGCGAGCAGCGCGGGGTAGGCGAGGAAGACCGCGGCGAGCTGGATCAGCAACCCCGCCCCCGCCCAGACCCCGAGCTCGCGCACCGGAGGCACCGGCGAGAGCGTGAGCGCGGCGAAGCCCGCGGCGGTGGTCAGCGCGGTCCAGATCAGGGCCCGCCCCTTCTCCCGGTAGACGATGACCACCGCCCGTTCCGTCTCGAGCCCGCCGGCCTCGAGCGCGCGGCAGGGGATCAGGACGTGGATCGCCGTCGCCAGAGCGATCACGAACAGCAGCGGCGCGAGCACCGCGAGCAGGAGGTTGAGCCTGCCCCCGGCCCAGCCGAGCGCGCCCAGGGCTCCGACCACCGAGAGCCCGACGTAGGCGAGCGGCACGACCACGCCGGCGACGTCGCGGAAGGTCGCGGCGAGCAGGACGACCGCGAAGAGGACCAGGAGCGGGAAGTCGGTGGCCAGGACGTCGCGCGCGGAGCGGTCGAGAGCGGTCTCGACGCTGCGGGTCCCGAGCGTCGTGATCCGGATCCCGGACGGCGGGTCGGCGGTCGCGCGTGCGATCTCCCGCTCGAACCCGGGCACCTCCTCGGCGGCCAGCGCGCGGGTCTCGACCAGCAGCGACAGCGCGGGCCGGTCGGCGTTGGGACCGGCCGCGACCCAGCCCATCGCCCGGTCCAGAGGGTTGCCGGCGACCTCGGCGCGGAAGGCGTCGAGGTCGGGCGGCGGGAAGCGGTCGAATTGCGCGGCGTGATGCCGGACGACCGAGGAGACCTCGACGACGCCCGGCAGCGCCCCCGCCTCGCGCTCGAGCCGGGCCAGGTACGCCAGTCCCTCCCGCGTCCACACGCCCGGACCCTCGAGCGCGATCCGGTAGCCCTCGTCGGCGCCGAAGCGGGAGACGAACGTCCGGTAGGTCGCCACCTCGGGCGACCCCGAGAGGAACCAGACCGGCGGCGAGTTGTCCATCCGGAGCCGCGCCAGCCCGGGCGCCAGGATCGCGACCGCGGCGACGAACAGACCGAGGCAGAGACGCGGGCGGGCGACGACGCGCTCGACGATCGATCTCAGGGCCGGACCTCCGCTCGCGGCACGCTCGGATTCCGGCGCTCAGGCACCGACGAAGTTCCAGGCGATGCGCAGCGCCCCCGGGATCCCCACCGTGCGGAAGGGCGCGCCGGTTCCGAGCAGGCCGAGCAGACGGGAGAAGAGCGCGGTGTCGCGTCCCAGCGCGGCGACCATCCGGCCGGCCAGCGCCGGCCGGCGCGCCGCCGCGAGCGTCAGCCGGGTGACCGCCTCGGGCAGCCGCCGCAGCCGCCGCGACTCGCGCGCATAGCCTCCGAGGTCACCCGCCGCCAGGGCCTGAGCCAGCGCCCGCGCCTCGCGCAAGCCCAGCGCCAGCCCCTCGCCGGTCAGGGCGTCGACGTATCCCGCCGCGTCGCCGAGAAGTGCCAGCCGCTTGTCCGGAGCGTCCAGAGCGTCCAGAGCGTCCAGAGCCACGACGGCCCTCGTCCGCTGGCGGAACGGTCCCGCGCCGCGGTCGCGCGAGAGCGCCGGGGCGCCGGCGAAGCGCGCCGCGACGGCGGCGGGGAAGCGCGACGCCAACAGATCGTCGAAGCCTCGCGACGGACCCTCCCAGAGCAGCGCGACCCCGACCTCCTCCGCTCCGAGCGGCGTGACGTAGGCCTCGGCGCGGTCGCCGAAGAGCACCTCGACGCGCTCGGACGTCGGTGCCCGGGCCAGGTGCCGGCGCACGCCGAAGCGCTCGACGCCGCGCCACGGCCGGCCGAGGCCGGCCCAGGCGCGGACCTTGGAGCGCAGCCCGTCGGCGCCGACGATCCAGTCGGCGCCGACCTCGCCGCCCGTCGTCGCGACGCCACCCGCGGACAGACCGGTCGCCGCCCGCCCCCATTCGAGCTCGACACCCACCTCCTCGGCGCGCCGGTGCAACGCGGCGTGGAGATCGGTGCGCCGGATGCCGCGCCCCGTCGCTCCGGCGGGGAAGTCCGCCTCGGCGACGCGGCCGTCGGCGGCGACGTAGCGGATCCCGGGGAAGCTCCGTCCGAGCCCCCGCGCGTCCACCCCGAGCCCGGCCAGCGCCGCCACCCCGGCGGGCATCAACCCCTCGCCGCACGCCTTGTCGAGCGGCGGCCGCCGCGCTTCGAGCACGATCACCTCGAACCCCTCGAGTTGGAGCGCGATCGCCCCGGCGAGCCCCACCGGCCCACCTCCGACGACCACCACCCGCTCGCCACCGGACGCCATGGGACGAGTCTAGCCGCGGCGGCGGCGCGCGCTCCGTCGAGTGAGTCCCGCCCGGGGCCGGAGCGGTTCGGCCCGGGTCTCAGCCGCCGTCGGCGGCGGCGCAGGTGCGGCGCAGGTGCCAGCCGCTTTCCGTCGGCGCGCAGGAAGCGCGCGGTGTGGAGGCCGGCGCGGTGGAGCAGGCCGGCGGTGGCGCAGGCCAGGACGCCGAAGCCGTAAGCGACCGAGCGGCCGAAGCCGATCGAGGAGGCCGCCTCGAAGTAGCGCGTCGGGCAGGAGATCTCGGCGATCCGGAAGCCCACGGCCAGGGCCTGGACCAGGATCTGGTTGTCGAAGACGAAGTCGTCGGAGTTCTCCTCGAGCGGCAGCCGCTCGAGCACCTCGCGGCGGAACGCCCGGTAGCCGCTGTGGAACTCCGAGAGCTTGGAGCCCAGCATCAGGTTCTCGAGCGCGGTCAGGCCGCGGTTGGCGAGGTAGCGCCACCACGGCATCCCGCCCGAGCGCGCCGAGCCGCCGAGGATGCGCGAGGCGAGGACCAGGTCGTAGTGCCCGGAGTCGAGCATCGCCGCCATCGCCGTCACCAGCTTGGGCGAGTACTGGTAGTCGGGGTGGAGCATGACGACGATCTCTTCCGGGCCGGCGAGCGCCGCGCGGTAGCAGGTCTTCTGGTTGCCGCCGTAGCCGCGGTTGGCGGGGTGGACGATCACCTCGAGCCCGAGCCGCCGGGCGAGCGGGGCGGTCGAGTCGTGGCTGGCGTCGTCGACCAGGACGATTCGGTCGACCCCCTCCGGGATCTCGGCGATCGTGCGCTCGAGGGTGCCCGCGGCGTTGTACGCCGGCAGCACGACACAGACGCGGGAGGAGCCGATCATCGGGTGACGCCGCGTCCCGCGCCTGATCCCGCCCCGCCCGGCGGCCGCCGGCGCCGCCCGCAGGCAGGCTCCCGGCGCGGTAGCGCGCCAGCGTCTCGCCGCGCCGCAGCTTTCCCGACGAGGTGCGCGGCAGCGTCCCGGGCGCCACCACCACGACCTCGTCCACCGCCAGACCGGTGGCCGCGAGCACCGCGGCGCGGCACTCGCGCTCGACGCCGGCCGCCTGCGTCTCGACGAAGAGCAGCAGCCGGTCGGTGGCACCGCCGTCCGGCCGGAAGGAGACCGCCGCCGCGCCGCCGCGGCGCACCGCGGCGACCGCCTCGGCGGCCGCCTCGACGTCGTGCGGCGAGTAGTTCTGTCCGCGCACGACGAGGACGTCCTTGGCGCGCCCGGTCAGGTAGAGCTCGCCGGCGTCGAGGAAGCCGAGGTCGCCGCTGTCGAGCCAGCCGCCGGCGAGCACCTCGGCCGTCGCCTCCGGCTGCCCGAGGTAGCCGCGCATCAACGACGGGCCGCGGATCGCGACGCAACCGACGCGGCGCTCGGGGAGCGGCCGCCCCGCGGGGTCGCGGATCTCGACGCCGAAGCCCGGCAGCGGCGCTCCGAGCGAGACGATCTCGACGCCCTCGGGATCCGGCTGCACCTCGTCTCCCGGCGCGAGCGTCGAGCGGTCGAGCCGGCGGCTGGCGAGCGGCCGGCCGAGCGGCGCGAAGGTCACCGCCAGCGCCGCTTCGGCCAGGCCGTAGACCGGCGTCAGCGCCTCGGCGCGGAAGCCGAACGCTCCGAAGCGCCGGGCGAAGCCGCGCAACGCCTCGGCCGAGACGGTCTCGGCGCCGCACAGGGCGATCTCCCATCCCGACAGGTCGCACCCGGCGAGCTCGTCGTCGCGGATCCGCTCGGCGGCCAGGGCGAAGGCGAAGCTGGGCGCGACCGAGAGCGTCGCCCGGTGGCGCGCGATCGCGCGCAGCCAGAGCGCCGGGCGGCCGACGAAGCGCTCGGGCGCGATCAGGGTCAGCACGCCGGGGCGCTCGAGCGCGGGCAGGAGGCAGCCGATCAGCCCCATGTCGTGGTAGAGCGGCAGCCAGGAGACGCCGGAGTGGACGACGCCGTCGCGGTCGGGCCACAGCGCGTTCAGCGCCCGGATCTGCGCCAGGACGGCTCTCTGCGTCAACGCGACCGGCTTCGGGTCGGCGGTGGTCCCCGAGGAGAACTGGACCAGCGCCAGCTCCTCCGGGGCGCCGCGCTCGAGCTTCGGCGCCGCCGCGGGCAGCGCCTCGAGGGCGCGGCCGCCGAGCCGTGGCCGCGCCCGCTCGAGCGCCGGCGCCAGGCGGGCGACGGTGCGGCCGTCGGCGAGCGCCAGGACGCAGCCGGCCGCCGCGAGCATCGCCGCCGTGCGCTCGAGGTGCTCGTCGATCCGCACCAGCCGCCCGGGCGGTTGCATCGGCACCGGCACGGCGCCGGCCGCCAGGACGCCGAAGAAGGCGTCGAAGAACTCCGCCGAGGTCGGGTAGACGAGCGCCACCCGCTCGCCCGGCGCGACGCCGAGGGCGGCCAGCCCGCCGGCGACCGCGGCCGCGCGGCGCGGCGATCTCCGGCCAGGCGAGGAAGCGCTCCCGCTCGGCGCCGTCGACCAGGCGCAGCCCGGTCTCGGGGAACCCGCGCGCCCGCTCGAGCAGGGCCTGGAGCGTCTCCGGGGCGTCTCCGGCGGCGCGGTCGCTCACGCGGCGCAATATCTCATGCGTCGGGCACGCGTCGGGCTGGGCGAACCGAAGGCGTCTCCAGGGGACACGCAGCAAGCCAGCGTGTCCCCTCGAGGAATCCCCCGCCTCGCCGGTCCGCGGCGCGGAGGTCCTTCGCCGGGAGCCGAGGCACGGCGCGGAGGTGACAGTCACGCCATATCTCCGATGTGGCGTGACTGTCACCGGCTCGGCCCCCGCCACGGGCCGCCTCGAGTGGCCGCGCTAGAATGATCTCCGACATCCCGCCGCCGTTCCGACCGGAGGTTCCATGCGTCGCGTTCCCGTTCCGTCGATCCTCGCCCTGCTCGTCGCGATCGCCGCGCCCGTCGCGGCCGCCACGCCCGCCCCTAACGTCAAGGTCACCCCCGGGCTCGCGGCGGCGCTGGCCGCCGCGCCCGACGGCGCCGCCGACATGCTGATCGTGCTCGCCGACCAGGCGGATCTCTCCGCGGCGCATCGGCTGCCGACCAAGCTCGCCAAGACCCGCTACGTCTACGAGCAGCTGACCAAGACGGCCGCGCGCGCCCAGGGCCCGGTGATCGCCGCCCTCGAGAGCGCCGGCGCCCCGCACCGCGCCTTCTGGGTCGCCAACGCGATCTGGACCCACGGCAACGCGGACCTGGCCGCGCAGCTCGCCGCCCGCCCCGACGTCGCCCGCCTCGAGCCCAACCCGACCGTTCACATCGCCCAGCCGATCGTCTCGCCCGAGCCGCCCGCGGCGACGCCGGACACGGTCGAGTGGAACATCAACTGGGTCCACGCTCCGGACGTCTGGGCGCTGGGCTACACCGGCCAGGGCGTGGTCGTGGCCGGCGAGGACACCGGCTACCAGTGGGACCACCCGGCGCTGAAGTCGCACTACCGCGGCTGGAACGGTTCCTCCGCCGACCACAACTACAACTGGCACGACGCGATCCACACGGGCGGCGGCGGCTGCGGCGCTAATTCGCCCTTCCCCTGCGACGACTACAGCCACGGCACGCACACCATGGGTACGATGGTGGGCGACGACGACACCCACACCAATCAGATCGGCATGGCGCCCGGGGCGAAGTGGATCGGCTGCCGCAACATGGACCAGGGCAACGGCACCCCGACGACTTACATCGAGTGCATCCAGTGGATGATCGCCCCGACCGACCTCGCCGACCAGAATCCCGACCCTTCGTTGGCGCCGGACGTGATCAACAACTCCTGGGTCTGCCCGGCTTCGGAAGGGTGCACGGACGTCACCATCCTGCAGAGCGCGGTCGAGAGCGCCCGCGCTGCGGGGATCTTCTTCGTCGCCTCGGCCGGCAACTCCGGCTCGGCGTGCTCCTCCGTCGACACGCCGCCAGCGATCTACGATGCCGCCTTCAGCGTCGGCGCGACCGACTCCTCCGACTTGCCGGCCAGCTTCTCGAGCCGCGGTCCGGTGACGGCCGACGGCTCGAACCGGATGAAGCCCGACATCGCCGCGCCGGGCATGAACATCCGCTCGAGCGTCCCGACCAACGCCTACCAGGGCGGCTGGAACGGCACGTCGATGGCCGGCCCGCACGTCGCCGGCCTGGTGGCGCTGATGATCTCGGCCCACCACGAGCTGGCAGGAAACGTCGATCAGATCGAGGACTTCATCCGTCAGAACGCGTTCCAGCCCGCGCCGACCGGCCAGAACTGCGGTGGTGTCCCCGACAGCGAGTTCCCCAACAACACCTTCGGCTCCGGCCGCATCGACGCCCTCGCCTCGGTCGACGGCGTGCTCGCGGTCTATCCGCCGCTGCCCTTCGAAGACGGCTTCGAGTCCGGCGACACCTCCGCCTGGACGACGACGGCACCGTGACGCCGGCCGCGCCGCCGGGAGCGCTTCCGAGACGGGAAAGCGAAAACCTTCCTTAGAAGAGAAGACCCTGTCCTTTCAGCGCCGTGTCGGGGCACGGCGTCGGCGTGACCTCCGAGCGCCGCGCTATCCGTTCGAACCAAGGACGGATCCCGGATGGGGAAAAGTTCCGAGCACGGAAGCGCCCTCCCGCGCACAGGTACTTTTCCCCCGTGCAGTAAGGGCAAACGACTGAAGGTGCTGGCGGCGCGTTCCGGCCCCGGCGCCGCGCTAGAATCAGTCCCGCTTTCCGCTGTCCACCCACTCCGGAGGTCGCATGCGCCGCGCCCACGTCCAGTCGATCCTCGCCCTCGTCGTCTCGCTCGCCGCGCTCGTCCCGTTCGGCACGCCGGTCGCAGGCGCCGCGCCCCATGTCGCGACCAAGGTCACGCCGCAGCTTGCCGAGGCGCTGGCTTCCGCGCCCGACGGCGTCGCCGACATGCTGGTCGTGCTCGCCGACCAGGCGGATCTGTCGGCCGCGCGCCACCTCCAGGGCAAGCTCGCCAAGACCCGCTACGTCTACGAAACGCTGAGCGCAACCGCCCGGCGAACCCAGGGCCCCGTGCTCGCCGCGCTCGACCGCGCCGGCGCCCCGCACCGCGCCTTCTGGATCGCCAACATGATCTGGACCCGCGGCGACGCGGCGCTCGCGGCCGGCCTCGCCGCCCGCCCCGACGTCGCCCGGCTCGACGCCAACCCGGAGCTCTACCTACCGCCTACGCCCGAGGAAGAGAGCCTCGCGCCCGGGTCGCCGGAGACGATCGAGTGGAACCTCAGCCAGGTCAACGCGCCGGCCGTCTGGGCCCTGGGCGACACCGGCCAGGGCGTCGTCGTCGCGGGCGAGGACACCGGCTACCAGTGGGACCATCCCGCGCTCCAGTCCCACTACCGCGGCTGGAACGGCTCGTCGGCCGACCACAACTACAACTGGCACGACGCCATCCACTCGGGCGGCGGCAGTTGCGGTCACGACACGACCGCCCCCTGCGACGACTACGACCCCAGCCATGGGACACACACCATGGGTACGATGGTCGGCGACGACGGCGGATCGAACCAGATCGGCATGGCGCCCGGGGCGAAGTGGATCGGCTGCCGGAACATGAACTACGGCGTCGGTTCGCCCACCACCTACATCGAGTGCATGCAGTGGATGATCGCTCCGACCGACCTCGCCGAGCAGAACCCCGATCCGGCGATGGCCCCCGACGTCGTCAACAACTCCTGGGGCTGCCCGGCGTCGGAGGGTTGCACCACGCCCGGCATTCTGCAGACGGCGGTCGAAAATGTGCGCGCCGCTGGGATCGTCTTCGTCGTCTCCGCCGGCAACTCCGGCTCGTCGTGCTCCACGGTCAACGAGCCGGCTGCGATCTACGACGCGTCCTTCACCGTCGGCTCGACGACGTCCACCGACAGCCCGTCGAGCTTCTCGAGCCGCGGCCCGGTGACGATCGACGGCTCGAACCGGATGAAGCCGGACATCGCGGCGCCCGGCTCCTCGATCCGTTCCAGCCTGCGCGGCAACACCTACGGCTCGCTCTCGGGAACGTCGATGGCCGGACCCCACGTCGCCGGTCTGGTGGCACTGGTGATCGCCGCCAACCCCGCGCTGAGAGGCGACGTCGACACGATCGAGAGCATCGTCGAGCAGAGCGCCTTCCACCCCAACACGAGCTCGCAGAACTGCGGGGGAGTTCCGGCCAACGTCTTTCCCAACAACACTTTCGGCTACGGCCGCATCGACGCTCTGGCGGCGGTCGACCTCGCGCTCGTGACCGCTCCGCCGCTGCCCTTCGACGACGGCTTCGAGACCGGCGACACATCCCGCTGGAGCGCGACGACGCCCTGAGGCCGGGACTCGCCGGTCGCGCTCTCCGCTCAGCCCAGCTTGCGCTCGAGCACTGCGGCGAGATCTCCGACGGTGCGGATGCCGGCCTCGTCTTCGGGGTCGAGGGCGACGCGGAAGTGGTTCTCGACTTCGGCCGCCAGGGTGAGGAGGCGGATCGAGTCGAGCTCGAGGTCCTCGACCAGGCGTTGGTCGGGGCGGAGCCTCGCGGGATCGAGCTTCAGGTGCTCGCGGGCGACCTCGGCGATGCCGGCCAGGATCTCGTCGCGGGTCATCGGTCTCGTCACCCGCGGCCTCCCGGGACGAAGCGGTTCCTGTCGCCCAACCGGTCGCGGTAGCCGCCGGCGCGCTCGAGGGCGGCCTCTTCGCGCGGGATGCGTCTCGCCAGCAGCAGGGCGTTGGCGACGCTCCAGACGAGCGCCGTGATCCAAGCGGTGTGGACCAGCGGCAGCGCGGCCATCTCGATCGTGACCGCGACGTAGTTGGGGTGGCGGACGTAGCGGTAGGGGCCGCCGGTCGCCACGGCCGCGCCCGGGATCACCATCGGGCGCGTGTTCCAGCGCTCGCCCAGGGTCGCCACCGCCCACCAGCGCAGCGCCTGCGCGGCGACCACCGCCGTGGTCGCGACGAGTGCCAACAGCGGCGACGAAGGGGCGCCGGAGGAGGATCGCCTCGGCCGCCGCCGCGGGGAGGAACAGGGCGTGGACGACGACCATCGCCGCGTAGGCGCCGGCCGGCTCGACGTAGCTTCCGCCGCGCTCGAGCGCCCGGCGCGCGTGGACCTTCGAGACCGCGAGCTCGACGATCCGCTCGGCGCCGACCAGCGCCAGCAGGACGAGGAAGAAGATCTGCGAGCCGCTCACCACCGGAGCAGCACCAGCTCGGAGCAGAAGCCGGGCCCGAGCGCCAGGAGCATCCCGTAGCTCCCGGCCGGCGGACGGCGCTTCGCCATCGTGTCGGCGAGCACCAGCAGGACCGAGGACGAGGAGAGGTTGCCCACCCGCGCCAGGCTCTCCCAGGTCAGCTCGAGGGCGCTGCGCGGGATCTCGAGCGCGGCCTCCATCGCCTCGAGCACCTTGGGTCCCCCGGGGTGGCAGACCCACGAGGCGATCTCCTTGCGCGTCAGCCCCTGGTCGGCGAGGAAGGCGTCCACGTCCTGGCGCAGATGGTCCTCCACCACCTTCGGGACGTCGGCCGAGAGCACGATCTGGAAGCCCGACTTGCGAGATGTCCCAGCCCATCACGCGCTCGGAGTCGGGGTAGAAGACCGAGCGGGTGGCGACGATCTCCGGGCCGTCGCGCGGCGCGCTCGCTCGCCGACCACGATCGCCGCCGCCGCGCCGTCGCCGAACAGGCCCGAGGCGATCAGGTTCGGGATCGACAGGTCCTGGCGCTGCAGCGTCAGCGAGCAGAGCTCGACCGAGAGCAGCACCGCGGCCTCGCCCGGGAAGGCGCGGACGTAGTCCGCCGCGCGCGCGATCCCCGCCGCGCCGGCGACGCACCCCAGGCCGAAGATCGGCACCCGTTTCAGGTCCGGCCGCAGGCCCATGCGGTTGATCAGCCGGGCGTCGATCGACGGCGTCGCGATCCCGGTCACCGAGACGAAGAAGATCGCCGCGAGATCCTCGACGCCCAGCCCAGCGCGCTCGAGCGCGTCGCGGAGCGCCGCCTCGCCGACCTCGGTCGCGACCCGGATCCAGGCGTCGTTGGCGGCGCCGAAGCCGTCGAGCCCGGCGTACTGCTCGAGCGGCAGCGCCAGGTGGCGGCCGCCGACCAGGACGTTCTTGTGCAGCTGCTCGAGCCGGTCGAGGTTGAAGTAGCGCTCGGCCCAGTGCTCGCGGAACGCCGCGAGCAGAGCCTCCTGGTCGTAGTAGTGGCGCGGGAAGGCGGCGCCGACCGCGGCGATCCGCATGGCCGCCCGGCCCCGCTCCTAGGAGACCACCCGGGTGCGCCGCGCCACCCAGCCGACCGCGAGCCCGGCCAGCGGCAGCGCCACCAGCCAGACCCGCGCCTGCTGCCAGAACGGCTCGGCCGGCAGCCGGGTCAGGTGGACGATCGTCAGCACCACGACCGGTCCCTGGAAGAGCCACGCCGCCAGCCCCGCCGCCAGGCCGTCGAGCATCGGCCGGCCGCCGCTTCGAGCGACGAGCAGGAAGAGCGCGACCAGGGCCGTCGCCTCGAAGGCGAAGGCCAGCGCCTCCAGCCGCAGGTCGAGGCCGGGCGGGTGGGCCGCGCCGCGCGCCGCCAGCGGGGCGAGGTCGGGCCCGTAGCCGAGCGCCGCCGCCCCGAAGGCCACCAGAGCGAGGACCAGGACGGCCATGGGCAGGGCGAGGGCCAGGAAGCGCAGCATTCGTGGGCTCGGAGGATCGGGAGGTCGGGGAGTGGGGGACTCGGCTCGCTGTCGGGTGGCCATGATAGCGCCGGAGATAGACTCCCCGCGCCCTTCCGGCGACCGAACCCCTCCTTTCCCGATACCTCCGATGCCGACGCTCTGGCTCCGCCCGCTCGCCGCCGCCGTCGCCACCGTCGTCGGCCTCGAGCTCGTCTACGTCCTGCTGCGCCGTCACTTCCCGCGCCTGATCGAGCGGCTGCGCCTGCAGATCTGGATCCTCTCGGTCACGCTGGCGACCTTCCTGTCGCTCGGCCGCGGCGAGTCGCTCCTGCCCTGGGGGCTCGACGAGCCGCTGCTCAAGGCGGCCGGCTTCATCGCCGTCGTCTTGACCCTCGAGCTCGCCTATCGCACCTTCGACCGGCTCGGCTTCGCGCGCCGGGTCGACGAGCGCGGCCGTCCCGCGGTGCCGCAGCTGGTGCGCGACATCGGGGCCTGGTTCGCGGTCGTCGCGGCGATCGTCATCGGCGGCTCCTGGTTCTACGGCCTCGACCTCAAGACCTTCCTGCTGCCCTCGGCGGTGGTCTCGGCGGTCCTCGGCTTCGCCCTCCAGGACGTGCTGAAGAACGTCTTCGCCGGACTCGCGCTCCAGACCGAGAAGCCGTTCGACATCGGCGACTGGCTGGTGGTCGATGGCCAGGCCCGGCGGGTGGTCGAGATGTCCTGGCGCTCGACCCACCTGCGCAACAACCTCGGCGTGGACTTCCGGCTGCCCAACGCCCATCTCGTCGCCTCCGAGATCGTCAACCTGGGCTCCGGCGACCGCCCGGTCGGCTTCACGGTGGAGGTCGGGGTCGCCTACGGCGCGCCGCCGCGGCTGGTCAAGGACTCGCTCGAGCGCGCCGCGGCGGCCACCCCCGGCGTCGCCGCCGATCCCGCGCCGCTGGCGGTGGTCACCGGCTTCGGCGACTCGGCCGTCCAGTACCAGGTGCGCTACTGGTCGACCCGCGTCCACTCGACCAATCGTCAGCACGACGCGGTCGCGACGCGCATCTGGTACCAGCTCCACCGCGACGGCTGGTCGATCCCGTTCCCGCTGCGCACGGTGCAGCTCGAGACCGCGGAGCGCATCGCCGAGGACCGGCGGGCGTGGCGCACCGGCCGCGCCGAGGAGCTGCTCGAGAGAACCGACCTGTTCGCCTCGCTCACCCCGGAGGACCGGCGCCGGCTGGCCGAGGCCGCCCGGATCCAGTACTTCGACGCCGGCGAGAAGCTCGTCGCCGAGGGCGACGCGGGCGACTCGCTGCTCCTGCTCTCGCGCGGCCGGGTCGGGGTCAGCAAGACCGGGGCGCGCGCCGGCGCGCCGGCGATCCAGCTGGCGACGCTCGAGGCGGGGAGCTACTTCGGCGAGATGTCGCTGCTGACCGGCGCGCCGCGCAGCGCCACGGTCACCGCCGAGGGAGCGGTGGAGGTCTTCGTTCTCGATCGCGAAGCCCTGGCGCCGATCCTCGAGGGCGATCCGGCGATCGCCGAGACGCTCTCGAAACAGCTCGCCGAGCGCAGCGCCGCCACCGCGGCGCGGATCGAGGACCGGAGCGACAGCGGCCGGCGCGACGTGCTGGCGGACCACCGGCCGCTGCTCGCCCGCATCCGCGGCTTCTTCCGCCTCGGCGGCCGCGCGGAGGAGTGAGCCCGGCGGAGTCCCGCCGCAGGGAGGGGCGGCAGCGTCAGCGGATGCGGCCGAAGCGCAGGCGCAGCCAGGCGCCGAGCAGGCGCCGCGCCGTAGGAGTGAGACGCCGCCGGTTCCAGGCGTCGCCCGCCTTTCTCGCCGCCTCGGACCGGGTCGGGTAAGGGTGGATCACGGCGGCGAGGTCGGCCAGACCGAGTCGGCCGGCGATCGCGGTGGCGAGCTCGGCGACGAGGTCGCCGGCCTCGCGGCCGACCACCGTGGCGCCCAGAACCCGTCCGCTCGACGCCTCGGCGTGGACGCGCAGGAAGCCGCGCGAGTCGCCCTCGAGCTGCGCCCGGTCCACCTCGTCGAAGGGGACGGTGATCGTCGCCACCGCGTCGCCGCGCGCCGCGGCCTCCGCCGCGTCGAGGCCGACGTGGGCGACCTCCGGGTCGGTGTAGGTCGACCACGGGACGACGGCGGCCGAGAAGCGGCGGCGGCCGGCGAACAGGGCGTTCTGGATCACGATCCGCGCCGCCGCGTCGGCGGCGTGGGTGAACCGGAAGCGCAGCGCGACGTCGCCGGCGGCGAAGATCCTCCGGTTCGTCGTGCGCAGGTGGTCGTCCACCACGACGCCGTCGCGGTCCGTCGCCACACCGGCCGCCTCGAGGCCGAGCTCCTCGAGGTTGGGGATCCGCCCGACCGCGACCAGGATCTCGTCGGCCTCGATCTCGGCGCCGTCGGCCAGCCGCAGCCGCCGCGCGCCGCCGCCGGCGGCGACCTCCGCAACCTCGGTAACCTCGGTAACCTCAGCCAGGGTCGCGCCCAGCCGCAGGTCGATCCCCTCGGCGACCAAAGCCGCCGCCACGATCGCCGCCGCGTCGGGGTCGTCCCGCGGCAGCAGGCGCGGCGCGCCCTGGACCAGCGTCACCCGCGAGCCCAGACGCGCGAACGCCTGCGCCAGCTCGCAGCCGATCGGTCCGCCGCCGACCACCGCGAGCCGCCGCGGCAGCGCCTCGAGGTCGAAGATCGTCTCGTTCGTGCGGTATCCCGCCGCGGCGAGGCCGGGGACCTCGGGCACCGCCGGCCGCCCGCCGGTGGCGACCACCGCGCGCGCGAAGCGGAGCACCCTGCCGCCGACCTCGACCCGGTCGCGGGCGACGAAGCGCGCCGTGCCGAGAAAGACGTCCACGCCGAGGTCGCGAAAGCGCTCCGCGCCGTCGATCGGCGCCAGCTCGGCGCGCAGCGCCCGCAGCCGCTCCATGACCGCCGGGAAGTCGACCGCCGGCGCACCCGCCGCCACGCCGAGCTCGGCCGCGCGCCGCACCGCCGCCGCGGCGCCCGCGCTCGCCAGCAGCGCCTTCGACGGCACGCAGCCGACGTTCAGGCAGTCGCCGCCCATCAGGTGGCGCTCGACCAGCGCGACGCGGGCGCCCAGCCCGGCCGCGCCCGCGGCGGAGACCAGCCCCGCGGTGCCGGCGCCGACCACCACCAGGTGATAGCGCGCCGCGGGCTCGGGGTTCTGCCAGTCTTCGGGGCGCACCGCGGCCAGCAGGTCGCGGTCGTGCGGCGAGCCGGTGCCGAAGCGGCGGCTCACGTCCCGGTCTCCCGCGCCGTGGCCTCGGCCTCGCGCCGCGCCAGGGCGCGGCGGGCGCGCGCGACGACGACCGCCAGCAACGCCACGACCGCGGCGACTACCGCGACCAGCGTCCAGGGGACCCGCCCCTCGGCCAGGCCGCGCGTCACCGCGTCGGCGCCGACGACGTAGAGCACCGTGCCCGGCAGCATGCACAGGAACGACCACAGAACGTAGGTGGCGAAGCGCACCCGGGTCAGGCCGAAGCCGTAGTTGAGCAGGTTGAACGGGAAGATCGGCACCAGCCGGGTGAGCGCGACGATGATCGCCCCGTGGCGCTCGGTGAGGGCGTCGAGGCGCTGGAAGCGCGGGCTCGCGCCGAGCCAGCGCGCCACCGCGTCGCGCGCGAACCAGCGCGCCAGGGCGAAGGCGCCGGAGGCGCCCAGCGTCGCCCCGACGATGACCACGGCGACGCCCACGACCGAGCCGAACAGGGCGCCGGCGGCGACGGTCAGCAGCGACGCCGGAACGGCCAGGGTCGTCGCCAGGGCGTAGAGCAGGACGTAGACGACCGGCCCCCACGCCCCCAGGCCGGCGATCCAGCCGCGCAGCTCCGCCAGCCGGGCGCCGAGGCCGAGCGCCGGCGCCGCCGCGAGCATCGCGACCACCACCACGAGCAGGATCGCCGGACGCAGCCAAGCTGGGAGCCGGGCCGGGAGCCGGGTCGCGCGCGGCGGCTCCTGCCGCGCCTCGACGGAGTGGGGATCGGGCGCCGTCACGTGCCGCGTCCGGTCAGGCGCCCGGCGCGGTCGCCCCGCCGCAGGAGCTGCCGGCGCCGGCGGTGCAGCCGTAGCAGTGGCGCCCGGTGACGATGCGCCGGCGCGCCAGCCGCTCGGGATCGAAGTCGGCGACGTGCATCCGGCCGCCCGCCGGCTCGGCCTCGAGGTCGAGCATCTGGTTGAAGTCGCAGTCGTAGACGCGGCCGTCCCAGGCAATCGAGATCGTGTTGCGGCACATCAGGCCGTCGACCGCCGCCGGGTTGAAGGAATCGACCAGCAGCCGCAGGTAGGCCTCGAAGTTGCCCGACTCCTCGAGCCACTCGAGGTAGCGGGCGATGGGCATGTTGTTGAGCGCGATCAGACGGTCGAAGGCGACGCCGAAGCGCCGCTCGAGCGACTCCCGCCACTCCTGCTCGAGCGCCGACTGGTCGGCGGCGAGCCAGGCCCCGGCCGGGTTCGAGACCAGGGTCAGCACCCGCTCCGGGTCGCCCTGGCCGTAGCCGGCGGCGTTCAGGCGGCGCAGCGCCTCGATCGACTTGTCGAACGCGCCCTCGCCGCGCTGCGCGTCGGTGTTGCGCATCCGGTGGTGGGGCAGCGAGCAGACGATCTCGACCCCACGCTCGCCGAGCCACCCGGGCAGGTGCCGGAAGCGCGGCAGCAGCAGGACGGTCAGGTTGCAGCGGTCGAGCACCCGCCTGCCGCGCGCGACGCAGGCGTCCACCAGGTACTCGAAGTGCGGGTTGAGCTCGGGCGCGCCGCCGGTGACGTCGACCGTCGAGCAGCCGGTGCGGTCGAGCGCGGCCAGGCAGAGGTCGACGGTCGCGCGGTCCATGTTCTCGGCCGTGCGGTCGGGCCCGGCGTCGACGTGGCAGTGCCGGCAGGTCATGTTGCACAGCTTCCCCAGGTTGATCTGGAAGATCTCGAGCCGCGCCGGCTCGAGCGCGCCCCGGCCGCACCCGGCGAGCGAGCGGTCGAACTCGGCGGGGAGGCCGTCGGCGCCGGGCAGCGGCAGCGCCGCCAGGCGACGGCGCTGCTCGTCGGTCGCGACCAGCGGCGAGCCGCGGGAGAGCAGCGTCAGCGCCGCCCGCGGTCCGGCCGCGGGCGAGGCGAGCGGGATCTCCCCGTCCGCCGGCTCGGCGCGCTCGGCCCGGGCGAGAAGCTCGCGACTCGGCACTCCGTCCATCACATGCCGGCCTTGCGCGCCTGCTCGAGCATCTGCATGCCGTGGACGAGCGACGCTCCGCCGCGGATCGCCACCGCGACGTGGAGCGCCTCGGTCATCTGCTCGAGATCGGCGCCCTGCTGCATCGACTCCTGGGTGTAAGCCTCGATGCAGTAGGGGCATTGGACGGCGTGGGCGACCGCGAGCGCGATCAGCGCCTTCTCGCGCGCCGTCAGCGCCCCGGCCTCGAAGACCTTGCCGTAGTAGTCGAAGAACTTGTCGCCGAGCTCGTTCGAGCCCTCGCGGATGTCGCCGAAGCGCGCCAGGTGCTCGTGTTGGTAGTAGTCGCTCAAGTGGCTTTCCCTCCCGGCCCCGAGGCTATCCCGATCGGCCGCGCCGGCCCGCCGGCGGCACCCGCCCGGTCTACGCGGGCGCGGCGCGGTTCGGATTCCCGGTCGGCGGGCGGGCAAGCCTGGAGGGGCCCGGTCCGGGAGGACTTGACAGGAGCTCCCCATTGTTCGATAGTTATCGAATCATGGAAATCTTGGCCGCCACCGAACGGCTCACCGCCCTGGCCCACGAGACCCGGCTCGAGGTCTTCCGGCGCCTGATCCAGGCCGGTCCCGAGGGGCTCGCCGCGGGCGACATCGCCGCCGCCGTGGAGGTCGCCAAGCCGACCCTCTCGTTCCATCTTTCGCACCTGGAGCGCGCCGGGTTGGTCGCTTCGCGCCGCCGCGGCCGCTCGATCCTCTACTCCGCCGACTACGAGGCGATCGCCGAGCTGGTCGGCTTCCTCTATCAGAACTGCTGCGGGAAGGGCTCGTCCTGCCTGCCCGCGAGGAGCACGAGATGAATCGCAAGGAGATCTCCGCCGAAACCGTCGTCGACCAGGTGAAGGACCGCTACGGGCGCATCGCGACCGGTCAAGTCTCGGGTTGCGGGTGCGGTTGCGGCTCGGTGAGCGCCGATGCCGAGACCTTGCTCGCGGGAGAGATCGGCTACTCGGGCGCCGAGCTCGAAGCGCTGCCCGAAGGGGTCAACCTCGGCCTCGGCTGCGGCGCGCCGGTCGCCGCGCTCGACCCCCGGCCCGGCGAGACGGTCCTCGACCTCGGCTCGGGGGCGGGGATCGACGTCTTCCTCGCCGCGCGCGCGGTCGGACCGGAAGGACGCGCGATCGGCGTCGACATGACGCCCGAGATGCTCGACAAGGCGCGCTCCGCCGCCGAGAGCCACGGCTACACCAACGTCGAGTTCCACGCCGGACGGCTCGAGGCGCTGCCGCTCGAGGACGCCACGGTGGACGCCGTGACCAGCAACTGCGTGATCAACCTGGTCCCGGACAAGTCGGCCGTCTTCCGCGAGATCGCCCGGGTGCTGCGGCCGGGGGGCCGGATGGTGGTCTCCGACGTCGTCCTCGACCGGCCGCTGCCCGAGGCTCTGGCCGCCGACCTGCTGGCCTGGGTCGGTTGCGTCGCCGGCGCCGAGATGCGGGCCGACTACTTCGGCAGGCTCGCCGCGGCGGGCTTGACCGGCGTCGAGATCCTGCGCGACGTCGACTACGCCGGCTCGCTGGCGAAAGCGGCGCCGGACGAGGCCGAGCAGCTCGTCGGCCGGGTCGGCCTGACCCTCGAGGACATCGCCGGCAGCGTCCGTTCGATCACCTACCGCGCGTTCCGGCCTGCCGGCTGAGCCCGCGGCGATCGGCGGCCGGCACCCGACGCGGGCCTGCGCAACGGTCCGCATCCGCGGCGGCCGCGCCCGGCGTAAGCTCCGGGTGCGGGCCCCGCCCGCGGAGAGGAGCCGATGCCGCACCCCCACGTCGCCATCCTCGGCGCCGGCCCGGCCGGCCTCGACGCCGCGCTCGCCGCCGCCGAGGGTGGGTTCCCGTTCTCCATCTACGAGGCGGAGGCCGAGGTCGGCGGCAACGTCCGACGCTGGGCCCACGTGCGCCTGTTCACGCCCTGGTCGATGAACGTCTCTCCGCGCGCCCGCCGCGCGCTCGAGGCCGCCGGTCTCGAGGTCCCCTCCGGCGCCGAGTGCCCGACCGGCGCCCAGCTGCTCGCCCGCCTGCTCGAGCCGCTGGCGACGCTGCCGGCGCTGTGCGCCCACCTGCGCTTGGGCCACCGGGTGCTCGAGATCGGCCGCGAGGGGGTGACTCCCGACCAGCCGCTCGAAGCGCCCGAGCGCGCCCGGCGCCGATTCCGGGTGCTCCTCGCCGACGCCGACGAAACGGAACGGGTGATCACCGCCGACGTCGTGCTCGACGCCACCGGCAGCTTCGGCCAACCCAACCCGCTCGGCGACGGCGGCATCCCGGCGCCCGGCGAGCGCCGCCTGGCCCGCCGCATCCTGCGCTTCCTGCCCGACTTCGAGAGCGAGACGAACGACTGGAGCGACCGCACCGTCCTGGTGGTCGGCGCCGGGCACTCGGCGCAGACCGCCGTGCGCGATCTGGCCGAGCTCGCCCGGAGCTTCCCGGGCACGCGCGTCTTCTGGATCATCCGCGACGCGGTGGCCGAGCTGAAGGGGATCGAGAACGACCCGCTGCCGGAGCGCGACCGGCTCGTCTCCCGCGCCCGCGAGCTGGCGGAAGGGGCGTCGCCCGCGGTCCGGGCGCTGCGCGGCTACGTCGTCGACGCGCTCGGCGAGCGCGGCGGACGGATCCTGGTCACGCTGCGCGCGGTGACCACGGGCGAACGGCACCAGATCGACGTCGACCGCATCCTGTCGCTGACCGGTGGGATCGGAGACGCCGGGATCTACCGCCCGCTGCGGGTCGCCGACTCCTTCGCTCCGGTCGCGCGGCCGGACGCCGCCCTCGTCTCCGACGACGGCGACCGCGCCTCCGGCCTGGTCGTCCACCCCGAGCCCGGCTACTTCCTGATCGGCGCCAAGTCCTACGGGCGCAACGCGTCGTTCCTGATGCGCAACGGCTGGCGCCAGGTCGACGAGGTCTTCGCCCGGCTCGAGCGCGAGGGCGCGGACTGATGGCTCCTCCGAGGCAACGGTCGAGAGGCCGAACCCCGCTGCTGCGCACGCTCGCCCGCGCGCTCGAGCTCGCGCGGGTGGCCGACGCCACCGGCCGCAGCGCCGCCGATGTCGTGGCCGAGGACCGCGCCGCGCGCCCCTGGACTCGCCGCGACCTGCTCGCGACCTCGGCCCTGGCCGGGGCCGGCCTGGCGCTGGGTTGCGCCCGCGGCGGCGACGACCGCGGCGAGACCGGGCGCGAGGTGGCGATCGTCGGCGGCGGCATCGCCGGCCTCGCCTGCGCCTGGCGGCTGCGCCGCGCCGGCGTCGCGGTGCGCGTCTACGAGGCCCAGCAGCGCACCGGCGGACGGATGTGGTCGTTGCGCGACCGGTTCCCCGACGGCCAGGTCTGCGAGCTCGGCGGCGAGCTGATCGACACCGGTCACGTGCACCTGCGGGCGCTCGCGCGTGAGCTCGGGCTGACCCTCGACGACTTCCGCGACGACGACCCGGCGCTGGCCCGCGACGTCTGGTGGTTCGGCGGCGAGCGCCGCCGCGAGACCGATCTGGTCGAGGCGTTCCGGCCGCTGGCGGCGAAGATGGACGCCGCGCTGTCCGACCTGCCCGGCGACGTCATCGGCTACCGCACGCCCGCGGGCGCCGAGGCGATCGACCGGATGTCGCTCGCCGAGTGGCTCGAGAGCGCCGGCGCGAGCGGTTGGTTCCGCGACCTGCTCGACGTCGCCTACACGACCGAGTTCGGCCTCGAGATCGCCGAGCAGTCGCCCTGGAACCTGCTCACCCTGATCGACACCGAGCCCGATCCGTTCCGCGTCTTCGGCGACAGCGACGAGCGCTTCCACGTCCGCGGCGGCAACGACCAGGTGCCGGCGCGGCTGGCCCACGAGCTGGGCGACCGGATCGAGCTCGGCCACCGTCTGGAATCGCTGCGCGCCGCGGCGGACGGCAGCTACCGGCTCGCCTTCGGCGCCGGCTCCGGCGCGCGCGAGGTCGCGGCCGACCAGGTCGTGCTGGCGCTCCCGTTCACCCTGCTACGCGAGGTCGAGCTACGCATCGAGCTCCCCGAGGTCAAGAAGAAGGCGATCGCCGAGCTCGGCTACGGCACCAACGCCAAGCTGATGGTCGGCTTCGCCGAGCGCCTCTGGCGCACCGCCGGCGGCTCGAACGGGAGCGTCCTGTCCGACCTGCCGTTCCAGCTCGTCTGGGAGGCCAGCCGGATGCAGCCCGGTGCCGCCGGCATCCTGGTCTGCTACACCGGCGGCAGGCGCGGCGTCGAGATGGGCTCGGGCACGGGCGAGGAGCAGGCGAAGCGCTTCGCCGAGCTGCTCGACACGGTCTTCCCCGGCGTCGCGGCGCTGCGCGGGACGCAGACGCGCTTCCACTGGCCGAGCTTCCCGTGGACCCGGGCGAGCTACGCCTGTTACCGGCCGGGTCAGTGGACGACGATCGCCGGCGCCGAAGGCGAGCGGGTGGGCAATCTCCACTTCGCCGGCGAGCACACCTCGGCCGAGTTCCAGGGCTACATGGAGGGGGGCTGCTCGTCGGGCCTGCGCGCCGCCGCCGAGGTCCTCTCCGACCTCGGCCTGCTCGCGCCGGAGGTACCCCGCGAGAGCGCCCCGGGCCCGCAGCAGAGCGCCGCTCTCGAGCGTCCCGGCCCGGCTCGCCGCGGCTGATGCGGGCAGGAATCGGCCCCCTTGCGGGGCGAAGCGCGTCACAGCGGTCCCCCGCCCGGCGGGGCTAGACTCCGGCTCCATTCCAATAGGGGGAACCGTGATGCGCACCGCGCTCCGAATCGGGGCGGCGATCCTCTGTCTCGCCGCCGCCACCGCCGCCGTCGCCGAAGAAACCGCCGCCGCCAAGCCCGCCGACCTGCGCTCCGATTGGCTGGCCAACTTCGACTACACGATCGACCACGTCCGCGAGCTCGCCGGCGCCATCCCCGCCGACAAGTACGGGTGGCGTCCCGCCGAGGGCGTGCGCTCGGTCGGCGAGGTGGTCGGCCACGTCGCGGTCGCCAACTACTTCCTGACCAGCTTCCTCGGCGCGCCGATGCCCGAGGGGATGACGATGGAGAGCGAGAAGGAGCCCGATCCGGCGAAGCTCCGCGCGATGCTCGACGCCTCGGTCGAGCACGTCCACCACGTGATCGAAGGTCTCTCGGACGCCGACCTCGAGAAGCCGGTCGAGTTCTTCGGCCAGAAGATGACCGAGCGCGGCCTGCTGCTGGTCGCCCTCGGCCACGTCCACGAGCACCTCGGCCAGCTGATCGCCTACGCCCGCTCGAACGGCGTCGTCCCCCCGTGGACCGCCGCCCAGAACGCCGCCGCCGCGGCGGCCGCCGCCAAGGACCACGGCGAAGACCACAAGGACTGACGCCGCCCAAGTCGAGGTGCCAGCCGATTCTCCGCCAGATCGGAGGCGGTGGATTGCGTCCTTCCTGGGGATGTCCCGCCGCCTTCGCTTCGTTCCGCCCGGCTCGCTGGTCGAGGTCACCTGCCGCACCGTCCAGGGGCGGCTTCTCCTGCGCCCCTCGCCGATCCTCACCGAGCTCACCCTCGGCGTGCTCGCCCGCGCCGCGCGCCTCTACCCGGTCCAGGTTCACGGCTACGTCTTCCTGTCCAACCACTTCCACCTGCTCCTCACCGTCGCGAACGCGCAGCGGCTCGCCGCCTTCATGAACTACCTCAACTCCAACCTCGCCCGGGAGGCCGGCCGCCTGATTCGCTGGCGGGAGAAGTTCTGGGGCCGGCGCTACCAGGCCATCCTGGTGACGGCAGAAGAAGAAGCCCAAGTCGCTCGCTTGCGCTACCTGCTGGCCCACGGCACCAAGGAAGGCCTGGTCGCCTCGCCCCTCGACTGGCCCGGCGCTCACTGCGCTCGGGCCCTCGTGAATGGCTCACCCGTGCGCGGCCGGTGGCGCGACCGGACGCTCGAGTTCAAGGCGAGGAGGAGATCCTTGCCCGTCGACCCTCGCGCCTTCGTCGAGGTCGAGACCCTCTCTCTCACTCCGATCCCGGCCTGGAGCCACTGCGACGCCGGCGAGTACCGCGAACGGATCCGGAGTCTCGTTCGGGACATCGAGAGCGCCGCGCGGATGGACGCAGAAGCCAGCGCCAGAAAGCCGCTCGGACGGCAAGCGCTGCTCCGTCAGGACCCTCACCTCGAACCGAATCGAATCAAGCGGGGCCCCGCGCCGCTGGCACACGCCGCCAGTGCTGCCGCTCGCCGTTCCCTATGGCGCTCCTACGCCACATTCCTCGCTGCCTATCGCGCGGCCGCAGCGAGCTTCCGGGCTGGGGTTCTCCAAACCCGGTTTCCGGTCGGGTCCTTCCCTCCCGCCTTGCCGTTCAGTACTGGCTGACGATCCAAGCCACCTTCCCTGCAATCGGTAGTCGCGAGAGATCTTCGCCTCAATTCAAGTGAAGATCTGCGTCGGCTAGCTTGTCGACGGGCACCGCGCTCCAGCGTCCCGCAAATGGCGCCTGTCGGCGAGAGGTCCCCTCGCGTTCGCGCACTTGCGGCGAACCACAGCAACTCCAAGATCAGAGAACCCGATCGAAACGGCGACCTTCGAGCCGCGGCACTCCATTCGGCTGGCACCTACTTGAGCCGAAGGCTCCAAGGACTGACCTGCCCCGATCCGGGCGCGACCGTCAGGAGGGAAACACCTCGCCGCCGACGTGAAGCGCGAGCCACGCGGCGGCGAGGTGGATCAGCACGAGCACGCCAACGAAACGCCAGAAGCGCCCTCGCTCCAGCCCAACCCACAAGATCCAGCCGTAAGTCGGGAACTGGAGCAGCGCAAGCGCGGTCGCGACGAATCCGATGTTCGAGAAAGGTACGGCAAGCAACATGGTGAAGGGAAAGAACGTCTTCGCGATGAAGTACGTCCCATGCCCTCCGTTTGCCTCCCCAATCGCCGCCCATATCAACCCGACTTCCGTCGCCAAGGACGCGAAGGCTAGAAACACTCCGGTGATCCGCTTCCCAATCGTCATTGGTAGGCCCTGCACGGGCGGCCAGGATCTGTCTTCAATAGATCGCGCAAGTTCGCCAGGACCTTCCTTCTCCTCGGGTCATCTTCCTTCATTCGAAGGTACATCCTGACGCGAATTTCGGCGGCGGCTGGCACCTTGTCCTGGGCACCTTGTCCCTTGTCCTGGCCGTCCGAAATTCGGCTGGCACCTTGTCCCCTGCTTGCCGCCACGGCCGGCGAACGTCTACTCCGAGGTCATCGTCGAAGGTTCTGCCTTGCCTAGCCTGTCCAGCTGACGTTCTCCCAACGCCAGCAGCTCGACGCTCATCTCATTGGTCGGTATCGAACCGCTCTTCATCGCCTCTCGCGTAGCCTCGAGGCGAGTTTCCAACGCGCGTCGACACCCCTCAGCTCGAAGGTCGTCCAACACTCTTCTCGCCGTGGCGTCCCCAGCCGCTCTCTCCAGGTAGTATCTTGCCGTGTCGCAGTCCTCGAAAACAAGCAGGCCACCGAGGAACGTATCGACCGTCCTGCCGAGCGGCTCGTACTCGTCCTTGGCACGAAGGAGCAGCCAAACCGCGGCGTCGCGACTCGACCGAAGCGCACGAGGAAGGTACTTCGCCACTGTTGCATCCTTCCGCCACTCGTCGGTAGGCGACATCACTTCCTGAGCGAGAGCCAGATACCTCATGCCGGCGGCTCGTCTCTGAAGCAAGATCCATAGACGATCCAGGCCTACTCCAATCGCTACCAGCAGAACCGAAAGCAGGAATGCTCTCGTTCTTCTCATCGCTCCCTCTCGTGGTTCGGATCAACATGGTTGGAGTGAATCGCGTCAAATGGAATCGACAGCTTGTCGGCTTCCTCTCGTAGCTTCTTGACATCATAGATCTTCACGAGAGCGTCGTACGGGTCTTTCGTCAGCTTCTTCTGGTCGAGCCACTCCTTGAGAACGCCCTGAGCGATATGGTCCGACGCCGAAAAGTCAGCTCAGCCGGCACTTAGGCGGCGGGAGGGACCGAGCACGAGTCCCTTCGCGCGGCCGATTGTCGGTTCGTCATCGCCAAGATCAAGAGGCTGAGCGTAAGCGAGAGTGTGGCGATCAGCGCTGTCAAGGAGAGACGGACCGCCCAGCGGTAGCCGGCATTCTCGCGTCCGGGGAACAGCCGCGCGGGCGACAGCGTGTCATGGACGAAGTGGACGGCGATCGACAGGACGGCCGAGGTCAGGACTAGAATCGGAAGCGCGAGGCTGGCGATCCAGAGCCAGACACCGAGCACCTGGTTCACTTCCGCAGTCCTCGCGCCCTGCCTCATGAGGAACCGGCCGCCCTCCCTCCCGATCCCGAGCCCGCGGTACAGGTCGGAGGTCGTGAAGACGAAGGACCCGCAAAGGGCTCCCGCGACCGTGACCCACGCCCAGCGCCTCGCCAGGAGACCTGGTCTCCGCGCCGGTCGAGCGTCGCCTTCCGTCTGTCTCGCCATCCTCAGCGCTCCACGGGAGGCCGGGTCAATCCCCGTAGCACTTCAGGTACAGATGAGGCTCTTCAAGGCAACGCTCGGCGAGCCCTCGGAGCTCCACCAAGAGCCTCCTCTCATCGGCCGATGCCCGCGATCCGAGGACCTCGAGGTCCGGCAGAAAGAGCTGGCGGATCTGGAGACCGTTGAGAACAGTATTCCCGTACGGATCCACCGTCTGTGCGATCCGCAGAGCCCCCGACTCAAACTCGCTGGCGAGAGTGGTGAGCGCATCGAGTCGATCCAGGAGGGATTCCAGGGCGGCTCCCGCTTCAGTTTCGACCTGAAAGCTCATCGGCATCCGGAATCCCTCCGCGCGGCGACGCGGCGGCGGTGCAGTGCCGCCGCGACCGGCCAACTCTCCGATGAGGCACGATCAGCTTACTCCCCGAAGACGAACGAGGGGACCGCCCTTGCGGACGGTCCCCTCGGGTGAGGCTAACGAGCGTACGGCTCGATTACTGCGAGACGGCGCTCCAGCGGTCGCTCCAGCGGGGGCCGAAGCTGTTGGAGAAGATCTGGTTGACGCACTGCGGCGGCAGTGAGGTGTCCGGCGTCTCGTCGCCCGTCACGTTCGACGAGCCCTCCGAGGCGGCGGCGCCCAGGCCGCGCTTGGCGAAAGCGCGCCAGATCTCGCACTCGTCGTCGCCCTCGTAACCGGCCTCATCGGCGGCGAGGATGGCGTTGCGGCCGTCCACGAAGCCCGGCGAGCACGGCTGCAGCTTCATGCCGTCGAACACCAGTTGGAAGGCCAGGTTGTTGCCCCCCGTGCCGTGGTAGATGTCCGGGTCGTAGCCGTAGACGTCGACCAGATTCCAGTACACCTCCCACAGAGCCGTGGCCCAGACCTCGCCGATGTCGTGGACCTCGCCGCTGGCGGCCAGGTCGGCGTAGGTGTGCGGGTTGACCGCCATGTCCGTGTTGTACGGGTAGCGGCGGATGCCAGCGCCGGTCACCGGGTCCTGGAACTCCAGATAGGTCCCGACCGGCCGGCTCGTCGTCGCCGTGTCGCCCGGCTTGGCGTGGATGAACAGCGTCATCCAGTCGCTCCAGCCTTCGCCCCCCTCCTCGGCGTTGCCCAGGCAGCCGGCGGCCGACGGTCCGCCGGTCAACCGGTTCGACACGCCGTGACCGTACTCGTGCGCCATCACGCCGGCGTCGAGGTCGCTGTCGCGGTTGGGCGGCAGGCCCGCCGGGTCCTTGGCGTGGAGCTGCGCCGGCATCGGCTCGAGGCCCTTGATCGTCGTGCCGTCGGTCTGGCCGACGAAGAGCATGGCGATCGTCACCGAGCCGCCGTTGGCGCCCGCACCCATCACCAGCAGGCCGTCGCCCGCGTTGTTGACGATGATCGCGCCGATCGCCCCGGCTTGCTGGGCGTGGAGGCCCTTCAAGCCGAACTCGCACGAGCCGCGGTCGATGATCACGACCTGGTTCGTGTACGTGCCGACCAGCGGCTCGCAGGCGTCGGTCGTCGTCCCGGTGCCGTCGTTGGCGAGGTGGAGGGCCCCGGTGACCCCGGTCTGATCCGGCGGATCGGCGCCCCAGCCCCCGGCGATGCCGCCCGTGGGCGCGGCGTCGTAGGCGGTCGAGTTGACCACGACCTCGTGGGTGATCGGGTAGGTCCAGACGTACATCTGCATCCGTCCGCGGCTGCCGTCGGGCGGCGTCGAGAAGTTCGCGTTGTTGGTGCCCGAGCCGTCCTGGGCGTCGGCGTTGACCGGGTCGTTGCCGTTGCCGCCGTTGCCGTAGTTGTTCATCTGGAAGTTGCCGGCCGGCTCGTCGAACCCGTACTGGTAATAGATGTCGTGCAGGATGTTGTTCCAGTAGAAGAGGTTCACCACCGCGGCGTCACGATATTGCGACGGGTCCTGCGTCGCCAGATCGAGGGCGGGCTGGAAGATCAGGCTCGAGCCTCCGTCCGGTTGGCTGCCCGGATCGCAGGAATTGTTGGCGTCGATGTCCGTGCAGGCGTTGACGTTGTTGCCGGTGGTCAGCGTCGACTCGGCGCCCGGGACTCCGTTGGTGTCGTGCCAGCCGAAGGGCGAGGCGCTCACGTCCCAGGGATCGACCTCGTCGGTGCGCGCGCCGTTGGAGGGCGACTCCTTGGGCTCGGCGAAGACGCGGTAGGTGGCGTCGGCGGTCCAGTTCACCCGCCCGACCATCTCGCCGGTCCCGGCGTCCACCCAGACGTCCCACCAGTTCGCGGTCTCGGGGCCCTTGAGGTTCAGGTTCCAGGCCAGGGTCAGCCGGTCGCTGTCCGGGGTCCGGTAGTAGCGCAGCCGGACCGGGATCGGCTCCTCGGAGAGGCGATGGTTGACGAAGGTCACGGCGCGGTCGGCGCCGGAGCCGAAGCGGATCGGAGTCAGGCTCCCGACCTTCGCCAGGCCGAGCTTCGCGGCCGCCGCGAGGACGGCCTCGTCCGCGGTCAGCAGCGGGAAGCTCGGCGTCTCCGCGGCGCGCGCGGCGACGTCGGCGACCAGGTGGCCGGTGCGGTAGAAAACGCGGCCGCGGGCATCGATGTGGATGCCGGCTTCGGCGCCGTCGATGTCCAGGCCGTTGACCTGCTGGCGCAGGTAGACCGAGGTCATGCCGTTGTGTCGCGTGGGCACGACGTCGGTCACGGCGGCGCCGGCGACGTCGGGCGCGGCGACGCCGAAGTCCGCGGCGTGCAACGCCAGGTCGTCGAGCGCGATCGTGCGCGCGGCGGCCGGGGTGGGTCGCGCGCTCGTCGCGGCGAACGCGGGGGCGATGGCGGTGGCGGCCAGCGCCAGGATGACGCCGGCGACGACGCCGACGCGCGGATACGTCCTCGATTCCATGGGGACCTCCTCGTCCACTGCTGTCGTAAGGGCTCGGGGGCGGACCCTACCCCTCCTTGCCGGCGCGCGCAAACGCCGGCCCTAGGTCTGGACCTCCGGACTCGCCGCGGGCGCCGCGGTGCGCGTCGGTGAGTTCCCGCCGGAGCGGCCCCGGTTCTGGCCGCCGCGGGGCCCGGTCGCGCCTCAGCGGGTTTCGGGCGGCGCGGCGAGCCCGCGGTGGGTCACCAGGTAGGTGGCGAAGCTGCCCAGCCAGTGGCCGCCTTCGTAGTGCTCGCCGGTGACCGCGGCGAGGCCGGCGCGGCGGTGCGCGGCGGCGGCGGCCTCGAGCGCGGCGATCCGCGGGTCGGCGGCGGGCAGGCCGGAGGCGATCCCCTCGAGCATCCAGGCGCGCGAGAGGTTCAGGCCGTCGAGGTGCGCGAGCTTCGGGTCCGACGGATCGGCGACCACCGCGGGCGCAAGCCACGCGGCCGAGCCGTCGAGCGGGATGCCGGGCAGGAAGGCGCCCAGCCAGGCGGCGTAGTCGGCGGGCGGGAGCACGCGCCGCACCAGATCCGCCTCGGCCAGGCAGGGGGAGAGGAAGTCCTGGCCCGAAGGCTCGTAGCCGATCGGGCAGCCGCGGTCGCCGAGGTAGAGCTCGCGGATGCGGGCGACCAGCAGGTCGCGCATCGCGTCGTCGCCGGCGGTTCGCGCCCAGTCGAGGACCAGGCCGAAGGCGAACGCCGTCTGGTCGTGCTCGCCGATCCGGATCGGGTTCGCGAGCTTCGGCAGCCACTCGCGCAGCCGGTCCGCCGCCGCGCGCTCGAGCGGCGCCAGCGCCGCGGACCAGCGTCGTGCCTCGGGATCGCGCCACTCGCGCAGCTCGGTGGCGAGCTGGAGCAGCCAGGCCAGGCCGTAGGGGCGCTCGAAGGAGATCCGGCCCGGGCCCGCGAGGTAGGCCACCTCGCCGGCGATCTTCTCCGGCGTCAGGTCCGCGGCCAGCGCCGCGCGGGCGTCGGCGGCGAAGGGCGCGTCGGGGAAGGTGCGCGCCAGGCGCGCCAGCAGCCAGTGGCCGTGCACCGAGGAGTGCCAGTCGTAGCAGCCGTAGAAAGCGGGCGTCAGCTCGCGCGGCGGCGCCACGTCGGCGTCGCTCGCCAGAACGTGCGCGATCTTGTTCGGGTACTCCTGGTGGACGCAGGCCAGGGCGAGCTTCGCGAAGCGCCCCGCCGCGGCGGCATCGAGCTCCGGCGAGCTCTCCACTGCACCGGGATCCGCGGCGCTGGCCGGCGCGCCCGCCGATGCGACGAGCAAGACGAGGAGCCCGGCGGCCGGCCACGCGAGCTTCACGGACTCGCGCTCCAGGCACTGAAGTCGCCGGTCTCGAAGCCGTCGGCGAAGATGCCGTTGAACTCCGGCCCGAGCGCGAAGCGCCAGAGCCGCTCGGCGATCGCCGCGTAACCGGCCGGCGCCAGGTGGAAGCAGTCGATGCCGAAGCGCAGCGACTCGGGCGGGCTGGGCAGGCTCGGATCGCCGGGCAGCGGCAGCGCCCCGGGCGGGATCCCCATCGACGGGTAGCCGTAGAGGTACTGCATCAGCCCCCAGCTCGTGACCGGCGTCACCTGCGGCCGGCTCGCGGCGATCACCGTGCGACCCTGGTCGAGAATCCGGGCGTGACTGTTGATCTGGAGCGGCGTCGGCTCGCCCAAGTCCTGCCACAACGGCACGCAGGGGGTGAGCGGCACCTGCAGGGTCTCGACGAAGTTCGGGTAGTCGTAGGAGGACAGGACGATCTCGAGCGCGGGTTCCAGCGTGAGGAGGTGGTCGATCATCACGCCCGTGTCCTGCTCGATGCCGTCGAACAGTGCCTGTTCGGCAGCCGGGTCCATGCCGACGTACCAGCCGCCGCCCGACTGGCCGGCGAGGAAGTCGTTGCCGCCGACGAAGATCACCACCGCCGCGATCTCCGGATGCGCGGTGAGCGCGTCGGTCAGCAGCTGCAGGTACGACGGCTGCGCCCAGTCGGCGGCCGTCGTGCCGTTCTCGGTCGTGGTGTCGCCGTAGACGGTGATCTCCGGGTGGCCGTGGGCGGCCAGGACGGTCGCGAGGGATCCGTTGTCGTACTCCAACCGCGCCCAGCTGTCGCCGACGATCAGCACCGCGGGCTGGGCGGCGACGAGCGTGGGCAGCGCCAGCGCGACGAGCAGACAGATCGCCATCCTCCGGCCGATCCGTCCGGTGGTGCGCCGGCCGTGGGACGACGCGGAAGTCTCGGATCGCTCGGTCATCTCGGCGTCCTCCGCTGGGCTTCCGATCCGTGTTCGGGCCACCCTAGCAGGTCGCCCGGCGCGGAAAAGTCCGGAGGCTCAGCCGGCGACGGCGTTCGCCGCGGCGAGCCAGCCGGGCAGGGCGGCGACCGAGGGCAGGCAGGCGAGCGGCGAGGCCGGGCGAAGCATCTCTTCGCGCTGCGCGCCCGAGAGCACGGCGACCGCCGGACAGCCGGCGTTGGCGGCCATCTCGAGATCCCACGAGGTGTCGCCGACCATCAGCGCGTCGGCCGCGGCGACGCCGAGCTCGTCGAACAGTTGCGTGAGCATGCCCGGCGCGGGCTTGGACGGCGCCTCGCTGACCGTGCGCGAGGCGTCGATGAACGGGCCCAGCCCCGAAGCCGCGAGCTCGCGCTCGAGGCCGCCGCGGCTCTTGGCGGTCGCGACGCCGAGGAAGTACCCCTGGCCGTGGAGCCGCTCGACCGTCTCGCGCGCGCCGGGGATCAGGGTCGAGCGATTCTTGAACTCGGCCCACCAGCGTTCGCGGTAGGCCTGCGCCACGCGCTCGAACAGCTCCGGGTCGCCGCCGGGGAAGAAGCGCGTCATGGTCTCGAGCAGGCCCAGCCCGATCGAGTCGCGGACCCGCTCGGCGGGTGGCGTCGGCGCGCCCGGCACGTCGCCGATCGCCGCCAGGGTGCACTCGACGATGGTGCCGATCGAGTCCATCAGGGTGCCGTCCCAATCGAAGACGATCAGGCGGTACGGGCGCGCGGCGGGCTCGGTTCGGGGCATCGGTTCGGGCGGAACGGGGAAACGCCGGCGCGCGAGAATCCGGTCGCGCCGGCGCTCGTCGCGACTCTATCAGCGGCCTCGGTGCGCTCCGCGGTCACCGCCCGGCTCAGCGCCGGCGCCCGCGGCCACGCGGCCGTGCCGCGGCGCCGGGGACCTGCTCGGTCAGCCGCGCCAGCCGGCCGGCCGCTCCCGCCAGCAGCACCAGCCGTCCGTGTCGCGCACGCCGGACGACGTGGAAGCCGAGCCCGGAGAGCGGGCGCCAGGTGCGGCCGCCGTCGGAGGAGAGATCCGTGCCGCTCGGACCGGTGGCCACCAGGGTGCCGTCCGCCAACCGCGCGAGGCCGGAGCGGTAGCCCCCGGGGAGCTCCTCGGCGGCGCTCCAGGTCCGGCCACCGTCGAGCGAGAAGGCGGCGGTTCCGGATCGCTCGGTCTCGGCCTGGTAGTCGCCTCCCACCGCGGCCATCCCCCGGCCGGCGAAGACCAACGCGAACAGGCCGCGCGCGGCCGCGCCCGCCGCCAGCGGCGCGACCGCCCCGGACCAGGTGGCGCCGAAGTCGCGCGAGCTCAGCACCCGCGCCGTGGCGCCGCCCGTCCCGATCGCCACCCGTCCCTGGCGCGTCAGCCGCAGGGCGCCGTCGCTGGCGGCGAACGCCGCCTCGTCCGGGCGCGCCTCCGGCCCGTCGAGCCGGCGCCAGGTGCGGCCGCCGTCGCGGCTCGCCAGGAGCACGAAGCGGCCGTCGATCGGATCGCCGAAGGCCAGGCAGCGCCGCGCGCCGGCGCAGGCGAGGCCGTCGAGGAAGATCTGCGGGCGCTCGTCCCGGTAGCGCTCGCGCCAACTCGCGCCGCCGTCCTCGGTCCCCAGGATCACCCCCGGCGAGCCCACCGCGACGACCAGCGCGCGGCGCGCCGAGAACGCCGTGACCGCGCGCAGGTCGCGCGACTCGAAGCCGGGGACCTGCCGCCAGGTCCAGTGCCCGCCGGCGTCGAGCGTCCGCCCTACCGTGCCGTGGGTGCCGCAGGTCCAGGCGACGCGATCGTTGACCACCGACAGGCCGCGCAGGCTCTCGTCCGGACCGGCGGCCAGCCGCTCGAGCGCGAGCGCCCGCGGCGGGGCCGGCGGCGCCGGCGCGCGGCAGCCCGACGCCAGTGCCGCCGCCAGCGCCGCAGCCAGCGCCGCCACCAGCAGCCAGGCTCCTCGGCGGCCGTTGCCGGGTCGGAGCTTCGGGCTCATCGTGGCCGAGACTAGCGCGCCCGCGTAGACTCGGCGGCGACATGCCCGCCTCCGGCAAGTGGCTCCGGCGCCTCGGCTTCGGCTGCGGCGCGCTGATCGTCGTGCTGGTGGCCGCGGGCGTCGGCGCCTGGCTCTGGTACCGCGCCCAGATCCTCGATTCCGGCGGCCCGCTGCGTCCGCGTCAGGCCGCCTTCGACGTGCGCCGCTACGACCTCGCGGTGCGCATCGACCCGGCGACGCGGACGATCTCCGGCCAGAACCTCGCGACGTTGCTGGCCGTGGCCCCGCTCGACGCCGTCGAGCTCCAGCTCGACGGGCACCTGACGGTCGAGAGCACCGCCGTGGACGGCAACGACGCCGCCTTCACCCACGACCACGGCCTGATCACGATTCCCCTGGCTTCGCCGTGGAAGACCGGCGAGCGCCACGCCGTCACGGTCGTCTACCGCGGCCACCCCAAGGTCGCGGCGCGGCCACCCTGGCTCGACGGCTTCGTCTGGGACGAGACGCCTTCGGGTGCACCCTGGCTGGGCGTGACCACCGAGGGCGACGGCGGCGACGACTGGTGGCCGTGCAAGGACCACCCGTCCGACGAGCCCGACGAGGGGATGTCGATCGCGCTGACCCTGCCCTCCGGCCTGGTGGGCTTGTCCAACGGCCGCAAGGTCGGCGAGACGGCGAACGCCGACGGCACGGTGACCACGCACTGGGAGGTCCACTACCCGATCAACAACTACGACGTCACCTTCAACGCCGGGCCCTACGTGCCGGTCGAGGAGCACTACCGGGGCGTCGACGGCGATCGCGACGAGACGATCGTCTTCTGGTCGATCCCCGAGCACCTCGAGGCGGCGAAGACGATGTGGCGCCAGGCGCCGAAGATGCTGGCCACGCTGGGCCACCGCTTCGGCGAGTACCCGTTCTTCGCCGACAAGTGCTGGGTCGTCGACGCGCCCTACAAGGGGATGGAGCACCAGAGCCTGGTCGCCTACGGCGGCAAGTTCGAGGACAACCGCTTCGGCTTCGACGACCTCCTGCTGCACGAGATCGCGCACGAGTGGTGGGGCAACGAGATCACGGCGCGCAACTGGGCCGACTACTGGCTCCACGAGGGTTTCGCCACCTACGCCGAGGCGCTCTACGTCGACGAGACGCTGGGCGACGCCAGGTACCTCGCCTACATGGCGCGCACCCGCCACGCGATGCGCAACCGGGCGCCGATCGTCCCCGGCGCGGACGTGACCTCGGCCGGGGCCTACAACGGCGACCTCTACGCCAAGGGCGCCTGGGTCCTGCACACGCTGCGCTGGCTGGTCGGCGACGACGCCTTCTTCGCGGCGTTGAAGCGGTTCGCCACCGACCCGCGCTTCGCCTACGGCCTGGTCTCGAGCGCCGACTTCGAGCGGGTCGTCGCCGAGACCTCGGGGCGCGAGATCCCGTGGTTCTGGGAGCGCTATCTCCACCGCGCCGCGCTGCCGCGCTGGACGCTCACCCGGGCCTCGGCCGGTCCGGGGCGCGAGCTGATCTCGCTCGCCTGGGACGATCCCGCCTTCGAGCTGCCCCTTCCGGTCACCGTCGGCACCGACAGGCGCCGGATCGACATGCCGGACGGCCGCGCTCTGTTCGAGGTTCCCGCCGGCACCGGCGTCGCCGTCGATCCCGAGGGGCGGGTCCTGGCGGATCGCGCCAAGCCGCGCTGATCGCTCAGCCGGCGAAGGGCGTCCGCGTGGGCGCGTCGTCCGCGGCTCCGCGCGTCCACAACTCGCGGCGGACCACCTCGCCCGCCGGCACCCGGACTCCGGGGCCGAGCACCACCTCCCTCAGGTCGGCACCCTCCTCGACGCGCGCACCCGCGAGCAACAGCGAGCGCTCGACCCGAGCGCCCGCCGCGATCCGCGCCCCGGCTTCGACCACGCTCGCGCGCAGCCGAGCGCCGCGCGCCACCTCGGCGCCGGCCGCCAGCCGGTTCGCCTGCGGCCGCAAGCCGGTACGCGCGACGTCGAGCACGCCGTCGAGATAGCGGCGCGGCGTGCCCAGGTCGTGCCAAGCGCGCGCGGTGGCGACCGCCGCGATCCGCTCTCCCGCCGCCAGCAGCGGCTCGTAGAGCCCGGCCACGATGTCCGACGGCCCTGCCGGCAACCGAGCCAAGAGCTCCGGCTCGAGCACCGCCGCGCCGGCGAAGACTCGCCTGGTCGGGGCCATCTGCCAGGCCAGCGCCGCCGGGCGGAACGCCACGATCGCACCGCGCTCGATCGCCACGCCGCCGCCGAAAACGCGCGGGTCGACCCGGCGGTGGACCAGCAGCGTCGCCGCCGCGCCGCCGCGCCGGTGCGCCGCCAGGAGGCCATCCAACGGCCAGCGGCAGAGCGAGTCGCCGTTGATCAGAATGACCTGGCCGGCCGCGGTCAGGAAGTCGGCCAGCGGCGCGAGCGCGCCGCCGGTCCCCAGCAGCTCGCTCTCGCGCGAGTAGACCAGAGGCATGCCGCGGAAGAAGTCGCCGAAGGCCTCGCGAATCGCCTCGCCGCGGTGGTGGAGGTTGATCGCCGCCGACTCGCAGCCGGAGTCGCGCAGCGCCGCGAGCGCCCACCGCGCCACCGGCCGCCCGGCCACCGGCAGCAGCGGCTTGGGCAGCTCGTCGGTCAGCGGCCGCAGCCGCTCGCCGCGGCCGGCGGCCAGCACGAGAGCGCGCAGCCGCGGCCGCTCCATCCGTCGCTACTCGGCGTCGGCGAAGACCATGTCGCGCGGCGCGTCAGGGTTGGCCGCGGCGTAGTCGGCGTAGAGCATCAGGTAGGACTTGCGCACCGCCTGCGTGCCGTCGAAGCCGCAGCGCTTGGCGACCGCCTCGGCCTTCTCGCCCTCGAACTCGACGAAATCGCCGATCGGCGTGTGGTCGAGGCAGATGATCTCCGCGCCCAGCCGCCACTCCTCGCGCATCTTCTGGTAGCGGCGCACGATGCCGTAGCCGAGCGCGGCGAACAGCGCCAGGACCTTGTCCGACGTCTCGAAGCGGATCTCGAGCTCGGTGCGGACCTTGACCGTCCCCTCGAAGCTCGCCGGGCCCTTGAAGGTGAGCAGGGCGCCACGCCCCTCCTCGACCCGCACGCGCAGGATCGCGCCCCGGCGCTCGAGCTCGCGGTCGCGGTCGAGCAGCCAGTTCTCCTCGAACACGGTCGGCCCGACCCGCTCGGCCTCGAGCTCGACCAGGCGCTGACGCAGCGTGTCGAGGTCCACCTGGGCGAACTTCAGCTCGCGCTCGACGTCGCTCTTCTCCTGGGTCGCGCCGCGCGCGGCGGTCTTCGCCGTCGTCTTGGCGCTCACGAACCGAGCTCCGCGAAGCGATCGAGGAGACGCGCGACCGAGCGGATGCCGCCGTAGAAGTTCGGGATGTCGAACTTCTCGTTGGGCGAGTGCAGGCGGTCCTCCTCGAGCCCGAACCCGACCAGCAGGACCGGCACCTCGAGAACGTCGGCGAAGGTGCCGACGATCGGGATCGAGCCGCCGGTCCGGATGCGCAGCGCGCGCGCCCCCCAGACCTCCTCGAGGCCTTCGAGCGCGGCTTGCGCGTAAGCGCCCGTGGCGTCCACGGTCACCGGTTCGGCGCCGTGCACGGTCTCGACCGTCACCCGGACGCCGGGCGGAGCCACCCGTGCGACGTGGGCGCGCACGAGCTCGGCGATCTTGGCCGGCTTCTGGCCGGCGACCAGCCGGAAGGAGACCTTGCACCCGGCCGAGGCCGGGAGCACCGTCTTCGCGCCCTTGCCCTGATAGCCGCTCCACAGCCCGTTGACGTCGCAGGTCGGCCGCGCCCAGGTGCGCTCGACGTAGCTGTAACCCTCCTCGCCGGCGAGCGCGTCGACGTCGAGGTCGCGCTTCTGCTCGGCCTCGTCGAGGCCGAGCGCCGCGAACTCCTTGCGCTCCCAGTCCGCCAGCGGGACGACGTCGTCGTAGAAGCCGGGCACGAGCACCCGTCCGGTGCGCGAGTCGTGGAGCGAGGCGACGATCTCGGCCAGGGCGTTGGCCGGATTGGCGACGCCGCCGCCGTAGACGCCGGAGTGCAGGTCCCGGTTCGGGCCCTGGACGCGGATCTCGAAGTAGGCCAGCCCTTTGAGCCCGTACGTGATCGCCGGCACCCCGGGCGCCCACATCGCCGTGTCGGAGACGACCACGACGTCGGCCGCGAGCTTGCCGCCGCGGTCCTCGCGGACGAACTTCTCGATCGCCGCGCCGCCGCACTCCTCCTCGCCCTCGACGATGAACTTGACGTTGACCGGCAGCGCGCCGCGCTCGGCGAGCATCGCGGCCACCGCCTTGACCTGGGCGTAGGCCTGTCCCTTGTCGTCGGTGGCGCCGCGCGCGACCAGCTGGTCGCCCTCCTCGGTCGGCTCGAACGGCGGATGGCGCCACTCGTCGAGCGGGTCGGGCGGCTGGACGTCGTAGTGGCCGTAGAACAGCACGGTCGGGCGCTTCGCGCCGGCGCCGGTCCACTCGGCGTAGACCAGGGGGTGGCCTGCGGTGGAGATCTTCTCGGTGGCGAGGCCGGCGTCCCGGAAGCGCGCGATCAGCCAGTCGCAGCAGCGGGAGACTTCGGCCCGGTAGTCGGGATCGGTCGAGATCGAGGGGATCTTGAGGAACTCCTTGAGCTCGGCCAGGTACTCGCCCTTGTCGCGGTCGATCCGGGCAAAGACATCGTCGGTGGAGTGGGTCATGGGAGTCGCCTTCTCGGGGCCCGCTCGCGCGGGGAAAGCGCAGTCTAGCAGAGCCTCCGGCCTCCGATCGGCTCCGCTCCGCGTCGAACTGACAGCCCCTGACAGCGCCGACGGCTACAATCCCCGAGGATCGCGCACTCTGCGCGGGAGGTCCCCATGAGCTCAGCCGTCTCCGTCTCCCGAACGCGCCTCTCGGCGGGCCTCGCCGTCGTCGCGGCCGCCCTCTTCGTCCTCTTTCCGGCGCCGGCGACCGCCGCGCCGACCGTTCACCGCGTCAGCGCCGCGGCGCTCGCCGCCAGCGACGTCGTCGGCGTGCCCGCGCCCCGCTTCTCGCCGGACGGCAAGTGGGCCGTCTACGTTGAGGACGCCGAAGTCGACGGCGCTTTCGAGCTCTGGTCGGTCCGGCGTTGGGCCGGCAGCGTGCCGGTGCGGCTCTCGGCCGCGCTCGCCTCCGGGCGCGCGGTGACCGACTTCGCCATCACCCCGGATTCCTCGCGCGTGGTCTTCCTCGCCGACCAGAACGCCGCCGGGAGGTTCGACCTCTGGTCGGCGCCGATCGACGGCTCGAGCCCGCCCACCCAGCTCGACCAGTCGTTGCCGTCGGGCGGCCAGGTCGTCTCGTTCGCCGTCGCGCCCGACGGCTCGCGCGTCGTCTACCTGGGCGATGTCCGCACCGACAACCAGTACGAGCTGTGGAGCGTGCCGCCGGCTGGCCCCGGCAGCCAGCGCCGCCAGTGCAGCCCGAATCCGCAGACCGCCGGCAACGACGTCGAAGCGTTCACCCTCGCGGCCGACTCGCAGCACGTTCTGTTCGCCGGCCTGCTGCGCAACAACGGCGTCGACGAGCTGTGGAGCGCGCCGATCACCTGCTCCTCGGTGGGCGTGCGCGTCAGTCCGGTGCCGAGCGCCGGCGCGCTGGGCATCTTCTACTCGCCCGGGCTGGAGTTCCGCACCACGGCCGACGGCAGCCGCGCGATCTTCGCCGGCGACTTCCAGACCCCGGGCACGATCAATCTCTGGACGGTGCTGGCGGGGGGGCCGGCCACCGGAGCTCACGTGCTCAACCCGCCGCCCACCGCCGGCGGCGGCGTCGCGGCCTTCGCCGTCGCGCCGGGGACGAACCGCGTCGTCCTGCGCGGCGATCTGTTCACGAGCCAGGTCGAGGAGCTGTGGAGCGTCGCGGCGGACGCCTCGGGCTCGGCGGTGCGCATCTCGAGCTCCACGCCGCAGGCCAACGGCGACGTCACCGGCTTCGTCATCGGCCCGGGCTCCTCGCCGCAGGTCGTCTTCCGCGGCGACCAGCTGGTCGACGAACGCTTCGACGTCTACCGGGTTCCCCTCACGGGCGGCAGCCAGCCGGTGCGGCTGAGCGGCACGGCGGTCGCCACCGCCTCCGCCGGGTCCGATCTCGCCATCTCCCCCAACGGCCAGCGCATCGTCTTCCGCGGCGACTTCGCCACCGCGGGCAAGACCGAGCTCTGGTCGGCCTCGACCAGCGGCGGCGCCGGCAGCGCGGTGCGCCTGAACCCGAGCTCGACTCCCGCCGCCGGCGACGTCGAGGCCTTCGTCATCGACGCCACCTCGAGCCGGGTCGTCTACGCCGGCGACGTCGGGGTGGACGGCCGGCGCGAGCTCTGGACGGTGCCGATCGCGGGTCCGGGCAACTCGAGCGCACGGCTCCATCCGGCCGCCGGCAGCGGCGAGAACGTCAGCGCGTTCGAGCTCGCCCCCGACGGTTCCTCGGTCGCCTTCCTGGCCGACCTGCGCGACGCGACGAAGGACGAGCTCTGGGTCGCGCCCACGGCCGGCCCGGCGCCCTCGGCTCCGGTCCACGACCCGCCGCCCAGCGGCGGCAACGCCACCACGCCGCTGGCCTGGGCCGACGACTCGCTCGGCGTCCTCTTCCTCGGCGACCTGACCATCGCGGCGAAGTTCGACCTGTGGGACGCCGATCTCGCGATCTTCCGCTCCGACTTCGAGGGCGGAGACACCAGCGAGTGGTCGTCGACGACGAACTGAATCAGGGGGGTGGACCGGCGTCCGACGGGGCCGCGGCCGGCGCCGCCGCGCCGCGGCGCAATCGCAGCAGCTGGACGCCGTTGACCAGCAGGTGCGCCACGATCGCTCCGCCGATTGCGCCGCGCTCGGCGACCAGGAGGCCGAGCGCCAGCCCGCCGCCCAGCGCCCACAGGGTCCACCAGCGGAACGGCCGACCCGGGCCGAGGTGGGCGAGGCCGAACAGAACCGCCGCCGGTACCCAACCGAGCCAGGCCTGCAGGGCGCCGCGGAACGCCACCTCCTCGGCCAGCGCCGACATCACCGCCAGGGAGATCGCCTCGGACGCCGAGATCGGCCCCAGCAGGCGCCGGATCTCCGCCTCGACCTGGCGCGCGCTGGGCGCCAGGCGGCGCAGCGCCTCCCAGGCCACCAGCATGGCGGCGCCGAAGGCGACGCCCAGGGCGAGGTCGATCCACCACGTGCCCGGCTCGACGAAGGCGTCCAGCCCGAGCGCGTCCCGCTGAACCGCCCAGCCGGCCAGGCCGGCGACCGCCAGGATCAGGTAGAAGACCCAGGCGAGCGCGTAGAAGGACAGCGCGCGTCCGGGAATGCGGGTCAACCCTCCTTGACCGCGTTGATGATGTCCTGCACCGCCTTCTTGCCGTCGGAGAAGAACATCAGCGCGTTGTCGGCCGCGAACAGCGGGTTCGGGATCCCGGCGAAGCCGGGCGACAGGCTGCGCTTGATCACGATCACGGTGTGCGCCTTGTAGACCTGGATGATCGGCATGCCCGCGATCGGACTCTTCGGATCGGTCTCGGCCACCGGGTTGACCACGTCGTTGGCGCCGAGCACGATGGCGACGTCCACCTGGTCCATCTCGGCGTTGATGTCGTCCATCTCGCGCAGCTTCTCGTACGGGACGTTGGCCTCGGCCAGCAGCACGTTCATGTGTCCCGGCATGCGCCCGGCGACCGGGTGGATGGCGAACTCGACGTCGGTGCCCTTCTCCTCGAGCAGCGTCTCGAGTTGCCGCACGCTGTGCTGCGCCTGGGCCACCGCCATGCCGTAGCCCGGGACGATGACCACGCGCTGGGCGCCGTCGAGCATCATCGCGATCTCCTCCGGGGAGGTCGCCTTCACGGTCTTGTAGACCTCGTCGGCGTCGGGCGTCTCCGAAGTCGGACCCATCTTGCCGAACAGCACGTTGACCATCGACCGGTTCATCGCCTTGCACATGATCTGAGTCAGGACGATGCCCGAGGCGCCGACCAGCGATCCGGCGACGATCAGCACCGAGTTGTTGATCACGAACCCGGTCGCCGCTCCCGCCAGACCGGAGTAGGAATTGAGCAGGGCGATCGCCACCGGCATGTCCGCGCCGCCGATCGACAGGGTGAGCAGCACGCCCAGCACGCCCGCGACCGCGGCCAGCAGCCAGTACAGCGCCATGTCCTGGGGCTGGAGCACCAGCACCACGCCGAGGCCGACGCTGACCAGGGCGACGATCCACTTCAGCGCGTTCATCCCCGCGAAGCGGTCGCGCTTGAGCAGCAGCAGCAGGCCCACGAGGACGAATGCCGCGGCGGTCAGAACCACCAGGAGCCGCACGTGCGAGCTCGGCTCGGCACCCTCGGCGGCGCCGGCGAAGCCGACCGCCCAGGCGTAGTAGACGCCGCCCGCGGCGGTCGCCGCCGAGAAGCCGTACTTGATCGCCTTCTGCCAGCCCTTGAGCTTCCACTTGACGGCCAGGAACTCGGCCAGCTTGCCGAAGGCCACGTAGCTGCCGAAGAAGGTCACCGAGCCGATCAGCGCCGAGGCGACGGTGGCGATCTTCTCCTGCATGCCGAAGCCCTGGCCGGTCTCCAGGGCGTGCGCCGCCGACAGCAGCGCCGCGCCGGCGACCAGGATCGAGGCGCCACCGCCGAAGCCGTTGAGCAGCCCGACCATCTCGGGCATCGAGGTCATCTTGACCTTGGCCGCCATCAACCCGCCGGCGAGCGTGCCGACCGCGGCGCCGATCAGGATGTACTTCCAGGTCATCGGCTGGCCGACGACGGTCGCGACGATGGCGATCGCCATGCCCAGCGCGCCGACGAAGTTGCCGCGCACCGCGGTGCGCGGATGGGCCATCCACTTCAGGTCGAAGATGAAGAGGACGGCGGCGAGCAGGTAGACGAGGTCCCGCAGGTCCTGTGCGCTCACGTCGGCCTCCTCAGCTCTTCTTCCGGAACATGCCGAGCATGCGGTGGGTGACCAGGAAGCCGCCGACGACGTTGATCGTCGCGAAGGCGACCGCCACTCCGGCGAGCACGTGGACCAGCTCCGGGACGTTCTCCTGCCCGGCCAGGATCAGAGACCCGATGATCGTGATGCCGGAGATCGCGTTCGACCCCGACATCAGCGGGGTGTGCAGCGTCGGCGGCACCTTGGTGATGACCTCGAAGCCGATGAAGACGGCGAGTACGAAGATGGTGAGCGCTACGACGAAACTACCCATGATCCCTCCGGACGCGCCCGGCGGGCGCGACGTGTTCTAGCCGATGCGATCGTTGGAGCTCAGTTCAAGCCCTCTTCCTGCGGTGACAGCCGGCTCGGGCGGCGCGCTACCCGTCGCTTCCGACGGGTCCGAGCTGCGTTCGCGCCGGAGCGCTCAGCCAAGCTACCACAGCGACGCGCGCCCTCGGGCCGCCCCGGCGGAGGGGCCGCGGCGCGACCCGATGGGGCGGGAAAGGGCCCGGCACGAGGCTTGCTCCAGCGGATGCGCGCTTCCCCGCTCGCGCGGAGAGCCGCGCGGATCGGGCATCGATTGGAGAAAGGAGGTCGGCAGGCGCACTCAGCGTCTGTTCGCCCCCGCCGCGCTCTCACTCGTCGTCCTCGCCGGCACGCCTCTCGCCGCGGCCGAGCGTCCCTTCGAGCTCTCGCTCGTCGCCGATCCCGGTGGCTCGTACAGCGACGCCCGCGGAGTCGAGCTCGATTCCGGCTTCGGGCTCGGCCTCGGCTGGTGGCAATCCGCGCGCTGGCGAACCGAGCTGCGCGTCATCGTCTCGAGCGGTGGCTCGCACGGTCGCGACCTCGACTCCAACACCTACGATCACGGCTTCGCCTACGCCTTCCCCAACTCCTCGAGCTGGCGCCCGTACGTCGAGTTCGGAGCCCACTACCAGACGAACGACGTCGCCGAGCCCAATCCCCTCTGCGTCGGCGGACCGTTGCCGTGCGATCGACGCCACGCCAGCAGCCGTGACACTGGCGGCTTCGTCGGTGGCAGCGTGGACTGGACCTTCTCCCGCCACGCCGCCCTGCGGCTCGACGGCCGGCTCCTGGTCTACGACACCTCCCGCAGTGGAAACGACCGCTTGACCCTCGACCAGGGCACCGGCGCGTCGACGGACCTGACCGCGGCGCTCGTCCTGCGCTTCTGAGCGCGCCGGGCGTCGCCCCGCGTCCCGCCCGTCCCGCCATCCCGCGTCCCGATCACGGGGCTCGTGGCCGTCCCGGTCGCCGCCCAGAGCAGCCAGCGCCGGTTCGCCGCGAGCACCGATGGCCTAGTTGATGACGCCCTGGGGGCCGTCCTCGTCGTCCGGGCTCTCGTCCTCGCGCTCGACGACCTTGGCGAGCGCGACCAGCCGGTCCTCGCCGTCGAGGTCGATCAGCTTGACCCCCTGGGTCGAGCGCCCGATCTCGCGGATCCCGTCGACGCCGGTGCGGATGATCATGCCCTCCTGGGTGATCAGGAGCACCTGGTCGCCGGGCACCACCAAGCGCACGCCGATGACCTTGCCGGTCTTGGCGGCGACCTTGAGGTTGATGATTCCCAGCCCGCCGCGCGCCTGCGGCCGGTAGTCGTCGACCGGCGTGCGCTTGCCCACGCCGCGCTCCGAGGCGGTCAGGATCGCCCCGCTCTCCTCGAGCACCGCCATCGCCACGACGCGGTCCCCCTTGCGCAGCCGGATGCCCCGCACCCCGGTCGTCGCGCGCCCCATCGCCCGCGCCTCGGTCTCGGCGAAGCGGATCGACATGCCGCCCGCAGTGGCGAGGAAGAGGTGCTTCGTGCCGTCGGTGACGACGACGTCGAGCAGCCGGTCGCCGGGCTCGATGTTGATCCCGATGATGCCCCCGGCGCGCGGGTTGCCGTACTCGGCGAGGGCGGTCTTCTTGATCGTCCCCTTCTCGGTGGCGAAGACGAGGTAGCGGTCCTCGGCGAACTCGCGCACCGCCACCGTCGCCGCGAGGCGCTCCTCGCCCGAGAGCTGCAACAGGTTGACGATCGCCTTGCCCTTGGCCGCGGGTCCCGCCTGCGGGATCTCGTGGACCTTGATCCAGTGCACCCGCCCCGACTCCGTGAACACCAGCAGGTAGGCGTGCGCCGTGGCGACGAAGAGGTGCTCGACGAAGTCGCCCTCCTTGGTCGCCATGCCCGTGCGCCCCTTGCCGCCCCGGTTCTGCGACCGGTAGAGCGCCAGCGGCGAGCGCTTGACGTAGCCCGAGGAGGAGACCGTGATGACCATCTCCTCGTCGGCGATCAGGTCCTCGATCCGGATCTCGTGGGTCTCGGGGACGATCTCGGTGCGCCGCGCGTCGCCGAAGCGCTCCTTGAGCTCGGCCAGCTCCCTGCGGATCTCCTCGAGCACGAGCGAGTCGGAGCCCAGGATCGCGCGCAGCCGGTCGATCACCTGCAGCAGCTCCTGGTACTCGTCCACCAGCTTCTGGCGCTCGAGTCCGGTCAGCCGCTGCAGGCGCATGTCCAGGATCGCGTCGGCCTGGATCTGGGTGAAGCCGAAGTTGGCCATCAGGCGCTCGCGCGCCTCGGGCGGTGTCGGGCTCTGGCGGATGGTGGTGATCACCTCGTCGAGCATGTCGATCGCCTTGAGCAGACCCTCGACGATGTGCGCCCGCGCCTCGGCGCGGCGCAGGTCGTAGCGGGTGCGCCGGATGACCACGGTCTTGCGATGGTCCAGGAACAACCGCAGCATCTCGCGCAGGGTCAGGACCTTGGGCTGGTTGTCGACGATCGCGAGCAGGATGATGCCGAAGGTCGACTGCATCGGGGTCAGCTTGTAGAGCTGGTTGAGGATGATCTCCGGCACCTCGCCGCGCTTGACCTCGAGCACGAGCCGGATCCCCTCGCGGTCGCTCTCGTCGCGGATGTCCGAGATCCCTTCGACCTTCTTCTCGTGCACCAGGTCGGCGATCTTCTCGATCAGGCGCCGCTTGTTGACCTGGTAGGGGATCTCGGTGACGACGATCGACTGCTTCTCGCCCCGGCGCTGGGTCTCGACCGCGGCGCGGGCGCGCATCTGGATCATGCCGCGCCCGGTGGCGTAGGCCTGCCGGATCCCCTCGAGGCCGTGGATGAAGCCGGCGGTCGGGAAGTCGGGCCCCGGGATCGCGGTCATCAGCTTGGCGAGGTCGGTTTCCGGGTCCTCGATCAGGAGGTTCAGGGCGTCGCACACCTCGCCCAGGTTGTGGGGCGGGATGTTGGTCGCCATGCCGACGGCGATGCCGCCGCTGCCGTTGACCAGCAGGTTGGGGACCTTGGCCGGCAGCACGGCCGGCTCGCTCTCCTGGCCGTCGTAGTTGGGGACGAAGTCGACGGTCTCCTTGCCGATGTCGTCCTTCAACATCTCCTCGGCGAGCTTGGTCAGCCGCACCTCGGTGTAGCGCATCGCCGCCGGGTTGTCGCCGTCGATCGAGCCGAAGTTGCCCTGGCCGTCGACCAGGCAGTAGCGCAGCGAGAAGTCCTGGGCCATGCGCACGACGGTGTCGTAGATCGCCGAGTCGCCGTGGGGGTGGTACTTGCCCATGACGTCGCCGACGATGCGCGCCGACTTCTTGTACGGCTTCCCCGACGTGTTGCCCGACTCCCACATCCCGTAGAGCACCCGGCGGTGCACCGGCTTCAACCCGTCGCGCACGTCGGGCAGCGCCCGGCCCACGATCACGCTCATCGCGTAATCGAGGTACGACCGCTTCATCTCCTCTTCGATGTCGACCGCCACCGGCCGCTCGAACGGCAGAATCGTGTTCTCGTCGCTCATGTCTCTCGCGTTCGTCCGGCCATCTCCTGCCGGATCACACGTCCAGGTTGCGGACGTTCAGGGCGTTTTGTTCGATGAACTCGCGGCGGGGTTCGACGAGGTCGCCCATCAGGATGGTGAAGATCGAGTCGGCTTCGACGTCGTCCTCGATCTTGACCTGGAGCAGGCGCCGGCGCTGGGGGTCGAGGGTCGTCTCCCAGAGCTGCTCGGCGTTCATCTCGCCCAGGCCCTTGTAGCGCTGGATCGTCAAACCCTTCTTGGCGCCGCCGTAGAGCGTCTCCATCGCCTCGTCGAGGCTCTCCGCCTCGACCGGCTCGACCTTCGCGCGCGACTTCTTCGACGCCGCCGGCGCGGCGGCCTCCGCGGCCTCGCCCTCCGCTCCGGCGCCGTTCTCGGCCCGGCGCAGGGCGAAGTGCTTGGCGGCGAGCGCCTCGAGGCCGGCGGAGTTGGTCGCCAGGGCGCGGTACTCGACCGAGGTCAGCAGGTTCCAGTCGATCTGCACCTGGCGTTCGACCCCGTCGCGGCGCGAGGTGAACGTGATCACCCCGGTGCCGTGCTCGGCGTCCCCCGCCACCGCCACGTTGCGGAAGCCGATCGCCTCGAGCACGTGGGCGACCTCCTCGACGCGCTTCGTGTCCGAGAGCGCCTTCTTGTCGGTCAGGCCGCCCAGCAGCGCCGCGCGCAGGGCGTCCTGCGGGAAGCCGCGGGCGACCAGCTTGGCCAGGTTCTCGCGCAACTGCTCGACCCTCTCGACCCAGGTCGCCAGGCGCGCGGCCCGAATCGCCCGCCCGCCGTCCACCGCCACCTCCCAGGAGTCCTGGATCCGGGCGACCAGGAACGCGCGGTACTCGCGGTCGTCCTTGAGGTAGCTCTCCTTCTTGCCTTCGGCCACCTTGTAGAGCGGCGGCTGCGCGATGTAGAGGTAGCCGCGCCGGATCAGCTCCTGCATCTGGCGGAAGAAGAAGGTCAGGATCAGGGTGCGGATGTGCGAGCCGTCCACGTCCGCGTCGCACATGATGATCAGCTTGTGGTAGCGCAGCCTGGCGACGTCGAAGTCGTCCTTGCCGATCCCGGTGCCGAGCGCCGTGATGATCGTCTTGATCTCCTCCGACGAGAGCATCTTGTCGAAGCGCGCCTTCTCGACGTTCAGGATCTTGCCCTTCAAGGGCAGGATGGCCTGGAACTTCCGGTCGCGCCCCTGCTTGGCGGTGCCGCCGGCCGAATCGCCCTCGACCAGGAACAGCTCGGCGAACTCCGGATTGCGCTCCGAGCAGTCGGCGAGCTTGCCGGGCAGCGAAGAAGCGTCGAGCGCGCCTTTGCGGCGCGTCAGCTCGCGCGCCTTGCGCGCCGCCTCGCGGGCACGCGCCGCCTCGACGCACTTCTCGATCACCTTCTTGGCCACCGGCGGGTGCTCTTCGAAGAACGCCGAGAGCTTCTCGTTGATCACCTGCTGCACCCAGCCCTTGACCTCCGAGGAGACCAGCTTGTCCTTGGTCTGCGAGGAGAACTTCGGGTCGTGGATGCGGATCGAGACGATGCCGGTCAGGCCCTCGCGGACGTCGTCGCCGGTCAGCGAGGTCTCCTTGAGCTGCTTGGCCAGGCCGGAGTTCTGCGCGTAGGCGTTGATCGTGCGGGTCAGCGCCGCCTTGAAGCCCTCGAGGTGGGTGCCCCCGTCGCGGTTGTTGATCGTGTTGGTGAACGAGAAGAGCTGCTCGGCGTAGCCGTCGTTCCACTGCAGGGCGACCTCGCAGCGCTCCTCGACGCCGCCGCGCATCGCGGTGTCCTCGAAGTGGATCGGCTTGGGGTGGAGCGGGTTCTTGTTGCGGTTCAGGTGCTCGACGAAGCTCGCGATGCCGCCGGCGTACTCGAACTCGACGTGCTTGTCGGTGCGCTCGTCGGCGAGCGTCACCTGGATGCCGCGGTTGAGGAACGCCTGCTCGCGCAGCCGCTGGGCCAGCGTGTCGTAGCTGAACTCGGTGTGGGTGAAGATCTCCGGGTCGGGGACGAAGCGGATCTTGGTGCCGCTCTTCTTCGACTTGCCGATGACCTGGACCTGCCCCTCGGGCTTGCCGCGGTGGTAGGTCTGGAACCAGACCTCGCCCTCGCGCTTGATCTCGAGCTCGAGCAGCGACGACAGCGCGTTGACCACCGACAGGCCGACGCCGTGCAGGCCTCCGGACACCTTGTAGACGTTGTGGTCGAACTTGCCGCCCGAGTGCAGCTCGGTGAGGATGACCTCGGCCGCCGAGCGCCCCTCGCCCTTGTGCAGATCGACGGGGATGCCGCGCCCGTCGTCCTCGACGGTCACCGAGTTGTCCGAGTGGATCGTGACCTGGACGGTCGAGCAGTAGCCGGCCTGCGCCTCGTCGATCGAGTTGTCGACCAGCTCGAAGACCATGTGGTGGAGACCCGAGCCGTCGTCGGTGTCTCCGATGTACATGCCCGGGCGCTTGCGAACCGCCTCGAGCCCTTTGAGGACCTTGATGTCTTCCGCGGTGTAGGTGGGGTCTTTCGTGGCCAAGTCTCGCCTCGTCTCGCTGCGCTCTCCCCGGCCTCGCGGCCGGCTGCCGGACCGGGCGTCCGCAGACCTGAAAACCTATCACAGGGCGGCCCCGGCCGGCAAGTTCTAAGGCGCTGAAAAGAAAGGACTTGGGGTTGCGTTTCCGGCGGGTTTACGAACCCGCTCCGGCCCCCCCTCGGGAACCCTCCTCCGGACCCCCGAGCGCCACCCGGACGAGCCCTTCCACCCCCTCCCAGACGGCCGGCCGGCTGGAGGTCAGCAGCAGCGCCGGGAACTCGGCCAGGGCGGCCGCCGCGGCGCGCAGACGGGCCGGGTCGAGCTCGGCGTCGGCGTCGTCGACGAGCAGCAGGGGCTCGCGCCCGGACGCCGCCAACCGTCGCGCCAGGGCCGCGGTGAGCAACAGGCCCAGCAGCTTCGCCTCCCCCGCCGAGGCGGCCTGCCGCGCCGTGGCTCCGTTCCAGGCGAGCTCGAGCTCGTCGCGGTGTGGGCCGACCAGTGGCTGCCGCCGCCCGATCTCCGCCGCCGCCGCCTGCTCGAGCGCCGCGGCGAGCGCCGCGACGCCGTCGAGCGCCGACGGCTCGGACGGTCGGTAGCGCAGGGCGATCGGCGGCAGGCCGGGCAGGTGACGCTCGACCAGGTCCGCGACCTCGCGCTCGACCTCCGCCGTCAGCGCCGCGCGCGCCGTCGCGATCTCGGCGCCGTGGCGCGCGAGGAGCTCGTTCCACGCCCCCAGGCCGCGCCGGTCGCCGCGCGCCAGCAGCGCACGCTTGCCGGCCAGAGCGCGCCGGTAGCGTCCGAAGTCTTCGAGCAGAGCCGGGCGCAGGTGGACCAGTCCGCGGTCGAGGAAGCGCCGCCGCGCCGCCGGCGCGCCGCTCACCAGCTCGCCGTCGGCGGGATTCCAGGCCAGGACCGGGAGCACGGCCAGGTGCTCGGCCAGCGGCGCCTCGCGCCCGTCCAGGCCGCGCGTCCGCACGCCGTCCGCCCAGCTCATCGTCAGCTCGCGCCGCGGTCGCTCGCCGACCTCGGCCACGACCGAGAAGGCGGCGGTGCCGTGCCGGGCGCACGCGGCCAGGCGCGGCGCCCGGAAGCTGCGCGTCGTCGCGGCGAGGTAGACCGCCTCGAGCAGGCTGGTCTTGCCCGCGCCGTTGGGTCCCACGACCAGGGTCCGCGGACCCGCTGGGCGCCAGTCGAGACGTTCGAAGTTGCGGAAGTCGCGCAGCCGCAGGCGGACGAGACGGGGGGCGCCGGCGGACGTCACGCGGGGCGGATCGTCAGATCCGCATCGGCATGATGACGCACAGGTAGCGGTCTCCCGCGTCCTTGCCGCCGCCCTCGGTCGCGCCGTCGGCGGCGACCGGCTGGCCGACGCACTGGCTGTTCTCGTCCTTGAGCTCGAGCAGCACTTTCTCGGTCTCGACCGCCGCCAGGAACTGCGCCAGGTAGTCCGGGTTGAGGCCGATCTTGATCGCCGCGCCGGTGTACTCGCAGCCCAGCGTCTCGTTGGCCTCGCCGAGATCCGGGTTGGCGGCGGCGACGGTGATCTCGCCCGGCGCGAACTCCAGACGGACGCCGCGGTTGCGGTCGCCGGTGACCAGCGCCACGCGCTGGACCGCGTCCGCCAGGGCCTTGCGCTCGCACACCACGCGCTTGTCGTTGTTGCGCGCGATCACGCGCTCGTAGTCGGGGAAGGTGCCCTCGAGGATGCGGCAGATCATCTCCCGCACGCCGCTGCGGAAGGCCAGGTGATGCTCGCCGCGGCGGAACTCCAGCGTCCCCTCGCCCTCCAGCCGCAGCAACTCCTGGAGCGCCTTGCGCGGCACCAGCACGGAGTCCTCGCCGGCGCCCTTGGGCAGCGCGCTGTCGATCATCGCCAAGCGGTGGCCGTCGGTGGCGATCATCTCGGCGCGTTTTCCCTTGAGCTTGAGCAGCGCTCCGGACAGCTGGAAGCGCGACTCCTCCGCCGAGACCGCGAACAGCACCTTGCCGACCATGCGCCGGAATGCGGCCAGCGGCAGCTCGAGCGCCGCCTTGCCTTCCACCTGCGGCAGGGTCGGGAAGTCCGCCGCCGGCAGACCGTGGATGCGGAACCGCGAGCGACCGCCGACGATGCGCAGCGCGCGCTCGTCCTCGAGCGAGAGCACGATCTCCTCGGCGACCAGCGCGCGCACGATCTCGAGGAACTTGCGTGCCTGCACCGCCAGGGCGCCCTCGCCGGCGATCTCCGCCGGCAGCGACGAGGTCAGCGAGACGTCCAGGTCGGTGGCGGCCACGTGCAAGCGCCCGTCGCGCGCCGTCAGTAGCAGGTGCGACAGCACCGGAATCGTCGTTCGGCGTTCGACGATCCCCTGCATCGGAACCAGCTCGGAGAGCAGCTCCTCACGCTTCAGACGGATTTCCATGCTCGGGTCCTCGTCGCTCGCATCGTCGTCGACGGAAGCTTCTAGGGAGAAAGAAAATAACACATCGTAGTCTCCAGTCGTCGATCCCTGTGGAGCGGGCGGAAAACCGAGCAGAGCCCGGCCGGTGGAGTCCCACGGCTCTCCTCAGTCTGCGGAAAAGGGCTCCGGAAGGGCAGCGGACGGCAAGCGGAAATCCCGCCCGGGGACCCGTCCGTCCGCCGGTTCTCCGCAGCTCCTCCGCAGCTCCTCCACAGCCCGCGCGAGAGGGTGCGGCGTCAGCTCAGGTGTTTGGTCATCGACTCGATCGCCCGCGCCAGCTCGGCATCGCTGCCGCGCAGTTGGCGGATCTTGTCGACCGAGTACATCACCGTCGAATGGTGTTTGTCGTTGAACTGACGGCCGATCTCCGGGTAGGACAGGTCGGTCAGCTCCTTGCACAGGTACATCGCGACCTGGCGCGGGAAGGCGATCTGCTTGGAGTTCGACTTCGACTTGATCTCGCCGACCTTGAGGCCGTAGTGGCGGGCGACGAACTTGATGATCTCGGCCGCCGACGGACGCCGGCCCTCCTCGGGCAGGATGTCGCGCAGCGTCTCGCGCGCGAGATCGAGCGAAAGCGGCTTGCCGGTCAGCGAAGCGAAGGCCACGACGCGGTTGAGCAGTCCCTCGAGCTCGCGCACGTTGGACTTGACCTGGTTGGCGATGAACAGCGCGACGTCGTCGGGCAGATCGACCGCGTCGAGGTCGGCCTTGCGGCGCAGGATGGCGACCTTGGTCTCGAGGTCCGGAGCCTGGATGTCCGCGATCAGACCCCACTCGAAGCGCGAGCGCAGCCGCTCCTCGATCGACGGGATGTTGCGCGGCGAGGAGTCGGAGGTGAGGATGATCTGCTTCTGGCTCGTATAGAGCGTGTTGAAGGTGTGGAAGAACTCCTCCTGCGTGCGCTCCTTGTTGGCCAGGAACTGGATGTCGTCGACCAGCAGGACGTCGATCGAGCGGTGACGCTCGCGGAAGCTGTGGGTGGACTTGAAGCGGATCGAGTTGATCAACTGGTTGACGAACTGCTCGGCGGTCAGGTACTGCAGCCGGAGCTCGGGGTGGCGGTCGAGGATCCGCCGTCCGATCGCGTGCAGCAGGTGCGTCTTGCCCAGACCGACGCCGCCGTAGAGAAAGAGCGGGTTGTAGCTGTGGGCGGGGCTCTCGGCGACCGCGCGGGCCGCGGCGTGCGCGAACTGGTTCGAGGCGCCGACGACGAAGGTGTCGAAGGTGTACTTGGGATTCAGCCGCACCGCCGGATCGAGCTCGATCGGCGCCGGCGCCTCGTCGAGCTCGTCGGCGGTGATGTAGACCTGGAAGAATTCGTCGCGCACCGTCGCCGCCTCGCGGTCGATCGCGGCGCGGTAGTTCTCCTCGACCGTGTGGACGAAGCGCGCGTTGGGAGCGGCGAGCACCAGCGAGCCCGCGCTCTCGGTCTTGAGCTTCAAGGGCGCGATCCAGGTCGCGAACTCCTCGGGGGCGAGCGCGCCGCGCAGGCGTTCGGCGAGCAGGGTCCAGGTCGGGCGGGCGGCGGTCACGGCGGAGCCAGGAAGTCTAGAACGGCCGCGCCAGGCGCGCGACCTCGGGCGGCAGCTCGAGCTCGAGCGGGGCGCGGGTCGCCGCCGCGGCGCGCGCCAGGCGGAGGAGCTCGGCGGCGAAGGGCGAGGGCCGGGCCGGGGCCAACCAGTCGAAGAAGGTGCGCGGCCGCGGCCGCAGCTCGACGCTGCCGGCGTCCGCGGCGAGGCCGGCCGCCGAGCGGGCGGCGGCGACGGCGGCGTCGAGACCGCCGAGCTCGTCGACCAGGCCGCGCGCCCGGGCGTCCTCGCCGGTCCAGACGCGCCCCTGGGCGAGCTCGCGGACGCGCTCGACCGGCAGCGCTCGGCCGGCAGCGACGGCGGCGACGAAGCGGCCGTAGACGTCCTCGACGCGCGCCGCGACCAGGGCGCGCTGGGCGTCGTCGAAGGGCGCCAGAGGCGAGTAGATGCCGGCGTGGGCGCCGCGCGCCAGGACGTCGTGGGTGATGCCGAGCTTGTCCTGCTGAAAGCGGGCGGTTGCGAGCTTGCCGGTGACGACGCCGATCGAGCCGGTCAGGGTTCCGGCTTCGGCGACGATGCGCGAGGCGCGCGCGGCGATGTAGTAGCCGCCGGAGGCGGCGAGATCGGACATCGAGACGACGACCGGCTTGCGCTCGGCGAGCAGCTCGACGCGGCGCAGGATGAGGTCGGAGGCGAGCGCGGAACCGCCGGGGCTGTCGATGCGCAGGACCACGGCCGCGACATCGTCGTCGTCGGTCAGACGGCGCAGCTCGTCGGAGAGCGAGCGCGAGCCGATGTAGCTCGCGCCGCTCCAGGCGTCGACGCCGCCGGCGCCGCGCACGATCGTCCCGGCGACGAACAGGACGACGACGTGGTGGCCGAAGTAGGACTCGCTCCGGTGGCGCGCGGCATAGTCGACGAGGGGCTCGCGCGGGGCGTCGGCGCCGCCGAGGCCGCGCAGTCGGGTCTCGAACTGGTCGGGGTACTCGAGGGCGTCGACCAGGTGCGCGGCGAGCGCGTCGTCGGCCGCGAGCGGCGCTCGGTCGACCAGCGCCGAGACCGCCGCGGGCTCGAGGTGGCGCGAGGCGGCGATGCCGTCGACGAGCTGGCGGAAGTAGCCGTCGAGCACGGCGTCGAGCGCCTCGCGCGCCGGCGCCGAGTGCGCGCGCTCGGTGTAGATCTCGGCGGCGCTCTTGAACTTGCCGGCGGTCAGGTAGGAGGGCTCGACGCCGAGCTTGTCGAGGGCGCCGCGCAGGAAGAGGCCGTCGGACCACAGACCGAGCAGGTTGAGCTCGCCGGCGGGCGCGAGCGAGAGCGTCGTGCAGGCCGAGGCGACGAAGTACTCGAGGGTGCCGTTGGAGCCCTCGCCGGCGGTGTCCAGATAGCAGGCGACGAACTTGCCGGCCGCCGCGGTCTCGGCGAGCTGGCGGCGCAGCTCCTCGGCCTTGGCCAGGCCGCAGTCGAGGTCGCCGATGCGCACCGCCAGGCCCTTGACGCCGTCGTCGGCGCGCGCCGCGACGAGGCCGCGCCAGATCGCCGCGAGGGTGGTCTCGGCGGCCCCGCCCGGGAGGCGGAAGGGCACGTCGGAGGCGTAGTCGGCGAGGGTGCCGTCGAGCTCGAGGGTGAGGACGCGGTCGCCGCCGACCAGCGGTCCGCCGCCGCTGCCGCGGCGGGCGAGCAGCAGGCCGCCGCCGGCGATCAGGACGCCCGCGAGAGCGAGCAGGAGGAGGATGATCAGAGGACGGCGCACGGCGAGCTCCGGAACCCGTCCTAAGATAGCGCGTCGCCACCGCGGCGTGGGAATGAACCGGGTGGCACGCCGGTTGCTACAGACACGAGCAACGTTGATTGACACACTGCCCGAGGGACGGTTCCTCTAGCCGAACGACTTCCCACCCGTTTTTCGGGATCGATGCTGATCCCAACCCCTCCAAGACTCTCTCCAAACCCCCCTAAACACAGGGGTAGAGCCACCTGAACCTTTCCCGACTGGAACCCCCTCCGACAGTTCATCTTGACGGCCCCGAGGCGCAAGCCCCGGGGCCGTCGGCTTTTTACGGGGTCCGGATCCCGGAGCGCCGAAATGGCAATCCCCGGTCAGGTTGACCGTTCCTTGCGCCCGCCCTCCCGCCCGCGACCCCACGCCGCCGGCCCCCTCCGGCCGCTAGACTGGCCGGCCTTGTCCCCCCGCGCCCGCCTGCTCGCCTGGTACGACCGCGCCCGCCGCGACCTGCCCTGGCGCGGACGGCGGGATCCGTGGGCGGTCTGGGTCTCCGAGACGATGCTCCAGCAGACCCGGGTCGAGACCGTCCGGGCCTACTTCGAGCCGTTCCTCGCCCGCTTCCCGACCCCCGAGGCTCTGGCCGCGGCGTCCGTCGAGGAGGTGCTCGCGGCGTGGTCGGGCCTCGGCTACTACGGCCGCGCACGGCGGCTGCAGGAGGGCGCGCGCGCCGTGGTCGCGGCCGGCGGCGGCATCCCGGCGAGCGCCGCCGAGCTGGCGGCCCTGCCCGGGATCGGTCCCTACACCGCGGCCGCGGTCGCCTCGATCGCCTTCGACGAGCCGGTTCCGGTGCTCGACGGCAACGCCGTGCGGGTCCTGGCGCGGCGGCTCGCCGAAGGGGACGATCCCGGCCGCGCGCCGGTGCGGCGGCGATTGCTCGAGGCGGCCGGGGAGCTGCTCGACCCCGCCCGGCCGGGGGACTCGAACCAGGCGCTGATGGAGCTCGGGGCGACGCTCTGCTCGCCGCGCTCGCCGCGCTGCTCCGAGTGCCCGCTGGCGCGCGGCTGCGCGGCGCGGGCCGCCGGCCAGCCCGAGCGCTACCCGCGGCCGCGACGCCGGACGGCGACGCGCCGGGTGCGCCAGGTCGCGGCCCTGCTCGAGGACGCCGACGGCCGGCTCCTGCTCGTGCGCCGCGGCGAGCACGAAGGCGTGCTGCCCGGTCTGTGGGAGGCGCCGACGGTGACGGCGGCCAGCCGCGGCGCGGCCGAGGCCGCGCTCGCGCGGCGCTACGGCGGGTGCTGGAAGCTGGGCCGGCCGCTGGCCCGCTTGCGCCACGGCATCACCTTCCGCGCCGTCGAGCTCGAGGCGCGCCGGGCCGAGTGGACGCCGGGGGAGGTCGCCGAGGGGGTCGTCGCCGGCCGGTTCGCGCCCGGCGAAGCGGAGCGGCTGGCGTTGACCGGCGCGACGCGCAAGCTGCTCGCGCTCAGTGAACTTCGGGCAGGTCGCCGCCGGAGAGGATGAACCAGCCGACCAGCTTGTCGTCGATCTCGCGCAGGCGCTGGGCGACCAGGCTGCACAGGATGCGCAGCAGCCGAACCGAGCTGACCTTGTGCATGTCGAGCAGCTGCTCGACGACCATCTTGGGGATCGACAGCACGACGGCCTCGCCGCTGTGGGCCTTGGCTTCGGCCGAGCGGGGCTGGCGGTCGATCAGCGCCATCTCGCCGAAGTAGTCGCCGCGCTCGAGGATCGCCAGGGCCTCCTCGCCCGCGCCCGGGATGTGCTTCGAGATCCGCACGCGGCCCTGGAGCACGATGTACATCGCGTCGCCCGGGTCGCCTTCGTGGAACAGGACCTCGCCGGAGCGCAGCTTGCGCTCCTTGGACAGGGTCGACAACAAGTTGATCTCGAGACCCGAGAGGGTCTGCTCGGAGAACAGGTCGCGCTTGGTGCGCAGGTCGACGCGGAACTCGCCCGTGGGCATGGGATCGGCGATCGCGCCGCGGCGCGCCGGCACCGGCGGGTGGGCGAAGAATCGCGTCAGCTTCTCGTTGGTCTTGCGCAGCTTGTTCGAGAGACTCCGCCAGCAGGTCCAGAAGAAGGCGGTCGCCAGCTTCGGGTCGTCGTCGAGGGCGGGCGTGAGCACGCTGGGAACGAACGACAGCAACTCGCACTCGGACGCCGTCCAGGCGTCGCCGGAGCGCGCCGAAGCGTCGATGAAGCTGGCCTCGCCGAACAGGTCGCCGGGTGCCAGCACGGCGAGGGCATAGTTGCCGTAGGGCGTCGTGCGCTGGATGCGTACCCCGCCGCGATCGATCAGGAACGCCTCGGCCGAGGTGTCGCCCTGGCGCAGGACGAAGGAGTCCGGCGTGGCGACGCGCACCTCGACCAGCGAAGCCAGCTCCTCGAGTTGGCGGCGCTGGAAGTGCGAGAACAGGGGTGCGCGCGAGAGGCGCTCGGCGTCGACCGCCACGGCGAGGAGAGTGTAGCCCGAATTCCCCGCTCCCGGGCCGTGGCAAGATCTCCTGCGGCCGGAACCCCGAGAATGCCTACCTACCGACTGACCCTGGAGTACGAGGGGACCCGCTACCGGGGCTGGCAGGAGCAGCGCGACGTGCGGACGGTGGCGGGCGAGCTGCGGCGGGCGCTCGAGGCCGCGGTCGGCGAGCGCTTCGAGCTCGGCGGCGCGGGGCGCACCGACGCCGGCGTGCACGCGCTCGAGCAGGTCGCCCATCTGCGCACCCGGCAGCGGTTGACGGATCTGGCCGGACTGGCCGCGGCGGTCGCCGAGCGGCTGCCGGCGGACATCCACCTGCAGCGCGTCGAACCGGCCCCCGTGCGCTTCCACGCCCGCCACGACGCCGAGCTGCGCAGCTATCTCTACCAGGTCTCGCGTCGCCGCACGGCCCTGGCCAAGCGCTTCGTCTGGTGGGTGCGCCGGCCGCTCGACGCGGCGGCGATGGCGGGGGCCGCCCAGCTCGTCGTCGGCGGCCACGACTTCGCCGCCTTCTGCGAGAAGCCCCAGGCGCAGACCTCGACGCGCGTGGTCGTCGGGGCCGTGGAGGTCGCCGAGGCGGGCGACCTCGTGCTGGTGCGCGTGGTCGCCTCGCACTTCCTGTGGAAGATGGTGCGGCGGCTGGTCGGGGCGCTGGTCGAGGTGGGCGCGGGTGCGCTCGGCGCCCGGGAGCTGGCGGCGCTGATCGATGGCGGCCCCGGGGAGGCGGCCTTCCATCCCGCCGAGCACACGGCACCGCCGTCGGGCCTGTTCCTCGAGCGCGTCGTCTACGCCGGGGACCCGCCCGTCGGCCCGCTGGCGCCGGCGGTGCCGGTGGGCCCGGGATCGCGGCGGGCGCCGCGCCGCGATCGCGGCTAGAGCAGCTCGAGCTGGTCGGGCGCGACGAGGGCGCGGCAGGCCGGCTCGACCGCGTCCAGCCAGCCGTCGGAATCCCCGGGGTCGAGGTCGAGCACGGTCAGGCCGCGGCGCTCGATCTCGCGGCCGAGCACCTCCTCGACCGCGGCCTGGAAGGCGGGGTCGGCGGCGCGCACGCCGTCGGCCGACGGGCGCTCGAGGATCGGGACGTGGACCAGCAGGTCGTAGGTCGGCAGCCAGCGTTCGACCAGCGGAGCGACAACCGGATCGGGACCCGCCGCGAGCAGCAGGTAGACGTAGTTGTCGAGCACGCTGCGGTCGCACAGGACCACGCTCTGACGCTCGGCGGCGACGAGCTCCTCGGCGATCTGGGTGAGCAGGATCCAACGCTGCGCCGAGACGGTGGTGTCGCGGTTGATCGGCAGTGGCGAGCGGCGCGCCACCTCGTGGACGATCTCGAGCGCGACGTCGCGCCGCTTGAGCCGCGCCGCCAAGCCGTAGCACAGCGTCGTCTTGCCCACGCCGTGGGAGCCGATGAAGGCGATCTTGCGCGCGCGCGGCGTCACTCCGGGGCGACCCCCGGCGCGACGACGTCGGCGAGCGCCGCGACGACGACGTCGAGCGCCGCGACGAGCACGGGCTCGGCGATGGTCAGCGGCGGCACGATCTCGACCACGCGCCCCTCGGGGCCGCCGGCGAGCAGCAGCACCCCGCGCTCGCGGCACGCGGCCACCAGTCGACCGGCGAGCCCGGAGTCCGCCAGCTCGACGCCCCAGAGCAGACCGCGGCCGCGCACGTCGGTGACGGCGCCGGCGCTCGCTGCCGCGGCGAGCCGCCGCGCCAGCGGCGCGCACCGGCTGACGCCCAGGCGCCGGGCGCGTGCGGCGAGGTTCTCGCTCTCGAGCACCTCGAGGCTGGCCAGCGCCGCGGCGCAGGCCAGCGGATGGGCGACGAAGGTGCCGGTGTGGAGCGCCTCGCCGCGGGTGCGCCAGACCTCCATCGTGTCCCGGCGCCCGACCGTGGCGGCGATCGGCAGGCCGCCGCCCAGGGCCTTGCCGCAGCAGAGCAGATCGGGGCGCACCCGATCGGCGTCCACGGCGAAGCGGAAGCCGGTGCGCCCGAAGCCGGTGAAGATCTCGTCGGCGACGAGCAGGGCGCCGTTTCCACGCGCCGCCGCGGCGACCGCGGCGAGCCAGCCGGACGGCGGCACGAGCACCCCCTCGCGGCCGACCACGGGCTCGACCAGGACGGCGCCGATCGCCGCGCCGGCGAGCGCGGCGGCGACGCGCGCCGGAGGGCAGGCGAAGGGCAGGCGCACGACGTGGCCGTGGAGGTGGGCGGCGAAGGGAGCGCGGAAGGCCGGCCGCGAGGTGGCGGCGAGCGCGCCCAGGGTGACGCCGTGGTAGGCGGGGTCGAAGGCGAGCACGCCGGGGCGGCCGGTGGCGGCGAGCGCGGTCTTGAGCGCGATCTCGACCGCGTCGGCTCCGGAGACGGCGAAGTGCACGCGCGCGTCGTCGACCGGCGCGAGGGCGGCCAGGCGGCGCGCCAGCTCGACGCGCGTGGGATGGGCGGCGACGTCGCCCAGAGCGTGCAGGAGTCGGCCGGCCTGGGCGGTGACCGCGGCGACGACGGCGGGGTGGCGGTGCCCGACGGCGGCGACGCCGAAGCCGGCGGTCAGGTCGACGTAGCGGTTGCCGTCGACGTCGACGACGTTGGCACCGCTCGCCTCGCTCCAGACCAGCGCCGGCGCGTCGTCGGCGCCGAGAGTGTTGATGCCCGGTGCCTCGACCGCGGCGAGCAGATTCGAGAGCTCGCGGCTCCGGGGTCCCGGCGGCGGGACACGCACGTCCGGCAGCCGGTCGGAAGCGCTTGCGGAGCTCATTGGATCTCGCGCCGCCCGGCGAGCGACCGGCCCAGGGTCACCTCGTCGGTGTACTCGATGTCGCCGCCCACCGGCATGCCGAAGGCGAGGCGGGTCACCCGCGGCACCCGGCCGGCCAGGCGGCGGGCGAGGTAGAGCGCGGTGGCCTCGCCCTCGACGTTGGGATTGGTCGCCAGAACGACCTCCTCGACGCCCTCGAGGCGGGCGAACAGACCCTCGACGGCGAGCTCCTCGGGCCCCACCCCGCGCTGTGGCGACAGCGCTCCGAGCAGGACGTGGTAGAGGCCGCGGTACTCGCCGGTGCGCTCGAGGGGCGGGATGTTGAACGGCTCCTCGACGACGCAGATCCGGCTGCGGTCGCGGCGGGGATCGGCGCAGATGTCGCACGGGTCCTCGGCCGTGATGGCGTTGCACGTCGTGCAGTGGAAGAGCTTCTCCTTGACCTCGACGATCGCGGCGGCGAGCTCGCGCGCCTGCTCGTCGGACACCTTGAGCAGATGGTGCGCCAGCCGCGCCGCCGTGCGCGGCCCGATGCCGGGCAGCCGCGCGAGCTCGGCGATCAGGCGTTGCAGCGGGCCGGCCACGGCGGCTGCTTCAGCCCATCCCCGGCAGGGCGCCGGCGGCTGCCCCGAGCTTCGACTGCAGCGTCTCGTCGACCCTGCGCGAGGCTTCGTTGACCGCCGCGACGACCAGGTCGCCGAGCATCCCCGGGTCCTCCGGGTCCACCACCTCGCGGTCGATGGTGACCGCGAGCAGCTGCTTGTGGCCGTTCATGCGCACCGTGACCATGCCGCCGCCGGCGGCGGCCTCGACGGTCAGCTCGGCCATCTCGCGCTGCACCCGTTCCTGCATCTGCTGCGCTTGCCGCATCAGCTTCTGGATGTTCATCCGCGTTCCCTCATCGGATCCGGGTCGGGGTTCCCGGTGTCGTCGGCAGGGGCCTCGGATGCGACCCCGGAGGCTTCGGCGGCGAGCGCGGCGGAGACACCTCCGACGCTGCCGCCGAAGATGTCGAGCACCGCCTGCACGCGCGGCTCCTCGGCGGCCCGCTCGCGCTCCTCGCGGTCGGTCTGCTCGAGCTCGGCCGCGGCGTCGCGCTCGGCCGCGGTGGGCGGCGCCGCGGGCGCCTCGAGCAAGCGCCAACGTGCGCCGGCGCCGAACGCGGCGACCACGGCCGCGTCGAGCAGCTCGCGGTTCGTCGGCCGGGCGAGCTGGGCGGCGGCCAAAGGATCGCCGGCGGGCAGCCGGATCGCGAGCTCGCCGTCGGCCCACGCGCACTCGGCGCGGGTCAGCTGCGCGGCGAGCGTCGGCCGGCGCGCGGACAGCTCGTCCTGGAAGCGCTGGATGCCCGGCGCGGCCGGCGCGGTCGCAGGGGCGACGCGCCGGGCCACCGGCGGGGGCGGATCCGCGGCTCGCGCCGGCGCCGCCGGAGGATCCGGCGGTGCGGCCGCCGGGGCGGGAGGGGGCACGCGCCGCGCCGCGCTCCGCAGCGGTGCAGCCGCCCGGGCGGGCCCCGGCGGGGGCGGCTCCGCTCCGGCCAGGAGCTGCTCGATCGCGGTCAGCTTGGGCAGCTCCGCGGCGCGCAGCCAGGCCAGCTCGAGCGCCAGCGCCCCGGCGTCGCTGCGGCGCACGGCGAGCTCGCTGCCGAGCAGCTGATGAAGCAGGCGCAGCAGGTTCTCGTAGCCGGTGTCGCGCGCCCGAGCGGCGAGCGCGGTCGTCTCCTCCTCGGGCAGGTCGAGGGTGGCCGGGTCGCCGCCCAGGGCGAGATGCAGCGCGTCGCGCACGAAGGCGAGGTAGTGGGCGTAGACCTGGCGCGGGTCCCAACCCGCGGCTTCGACCTCGCCGGCGAGCGCCGCGACCGCGGGCGCGTCGCCGGCGATCATCGCCTCGAGCAGACGGCCGAACAGGGTGACGTCGAGGCCCCCCATCAGGCGTGCGGCTTCGGTCTCCTCGATCCGGTTGCCGCCGAAGGTGGCGAGCTGATCGAGCAGCGCGACCGAGTCGCGGACGCTGCCTTCGCCGGCGCGGGCGAGCAGCCGCAGCGCGCGCTGCGAGGCCTCGATCTCCTCCGCGGCGCAGATCTCGGCCAGGTGAGCGGCCACCTCGGTCGCCGGGACGCGCCGGAAGTGGTACTCCTGGCAGCGCGACAGGATGGTCGCGGGCACGGCGTCGACCTCGGTCGTGGCGAAGACGAAGACCAGCCGCGGCGGCGGCTCCTCGACGATCTTGAGCAGGGCGTCGAAGGCCTGCCGCGAGAGGCGGTGCACCTCGTCGAGGACGACGACCTTGTAGCGGTCCCGGGTGGGACCGTACTTGAGGCTCTCGGCCAGCTCGCGCACCTGTTCGACCTTCGAGTAGGTCGCGGCGTCGATCTCGAGCACGTCGAGGTCGGCGCCGGCCGAGATCTCGCGGCAGGTCGGGCACTGGTTGCACGGCCCCGCCTCCGGGCCGCGCTCGCAGTTGAGCGCCTTGGCGAAGATGCGGGCGGCGGTGGTCTTGCCGACGCCGCGGATGCCCGAGAACAGGTAGGCCTGGGCGATCCTCCCCTCGCGCAACGCGTTGGTGAGCGCGGTCACCACGGGTTGCTGGCCGATCAGCGACGCGAAGTCCTGCGGCCGCCACTTGCGGGCGAGCACCTGGTAGGCCATGAAAGTTCGAGCGCGGACCGGCGCGGCGAAGGGCTCCGGCACCCCTGCGGCACCCGGAACGGGGACCTGATCGCTGCTCCCTTCCGGGCCTGACGAGATTCGGAGCCGTCCGGTGCACAGGACCCGAACCCTTCGCCTCGCGGTCCGCGCCGGGGGCCATCGTACGTGGCGCGGCAGAGCGTGTAAAGGCGCGCGCCGGAGGGCGGGTGCGCGGCGGGGTCCGGGTGGTCTAGAATCCCCCGGTTTGAGCGGCGAGCGCCCGACCGTGGCCCAGGACGAGCGCTGGATGGACGCGGCGCTCGGAGAGGCCCGTGCCGCCGCCGCGCTCGGCGAGGTCCCGGTCGGCGCGGTGGTGGTGGCGGGCGACGGGAACCTGCTCGCCCGCGCGCACAACCGGCGCGAGACCGACCAGGATCCCCTGGCTCACGCCGAGATCCTCGCTCTGCGCGCCGCGGCGCGCGCGCAGGGGAGCTGGCGGCTGGAGGGTGCCACGATCTTCGTCACGCTCGAGCCGTGCGCGATGTGCGCGGGGGCGATCGTGCTCGCCCGGGTGGCGCGGTTGGTTTACGGGGCGGCGGATCCGAAGGCCGGATTCTGCGGCTCGCTGGGCGATCTGGTCCGCGACCCGCGGCTGAACCACCGGCCCGAGGTCGTCTCGGGCGTGCGCTCGGGCGCCGGCGCCGCCCTGCTGCGGGCCTTCTTCGCCGAGCTGCGCGAGGGGGCGCGCGACGGGCGGTAACGCGGGACGGCAGGACCTTGAAAGCGGTAGGACGTCGGTGCAGACGACGGAGAGGTGCCCGAGTGGCTGAAGGGGCACGCCTGGAGAGCGTGTATACGGGTAACCGTATCGTGGGTTCGAATCCCACCCTCTCCGCCAGACGCCTCGCCGTCAGGCAGTGCTTTTCGACCCGGAGAGGTGCCGGAGTGGTCGATCGGGGCGGTCTCGAAAACCGTTGTACCTGCAAGGGTACCGTGGGTTCGAATCCCACCCTCTCCGCCAGATTCGCCTTTTTGACCGCGGCCGGCGGCTGCGGCTAGAATGTCGCGTTCCGCGGTGTCGGGCCGGGAGACCGGACCGGCAACGCTCGAGACCGAGCGGCCGCGAGAGCGACCCCGAGAGCGTCCACCCGAGCGTCCACCAGGGCGCCCAGTCACTCCGAAGGAAGGCGGTCCCCGTGAAGCGTACGTTCCAGCCCAACAATCGCCGGCGCAAGAAGACCCACGGCTTCCGTGAGCGCATGAGCACGAAGAACGGTCGCAAGGTCCTCGCGCGGCGCCGCCGCAAGGGGCGCAAGCGCCTCACCGTCTGAGGGCCGTGCCGGCGGCCCCGAACTCCCCGGGAGAGCGTCTGCCGCGGCGCCATACCCTGCGCCGCGCTGCCGACTATCAGCGTTGTTACCGTCAGGGCGCGCGCCGACAGGGCGCCCTGGCAACCCTGCACTTCCGCGCCAACGACGTCGGCGGCCCGCGGCTGGGCGTGACCGTCGGCCGCAAGGTCGGCAAAGCGGTCGCGCGCCACCGCCTCAAGCGCTGGGCGCGCGAGTGCTACCGGCGCAGCCCGCGCCGCGCCGCGCTGCCGGCGGTCGATCTCGTGGTCCATTTCAAGCCCGGCGCCGCCGCGGGGCGGTTCGCCGATTTTCGCGCCGAGCTCGACCGGCTGCTGGCCGGGCTGGTCCGGGAGCGGCCGCGATGAGCCGGTTGCTGATCGCCCTGATCGACCTCTACAAGCGGCGGATCTCGCCCCTGCTGCCCGACGCGTGCCGCTTCTCCCCCACCTGCTCGGAGTACGCTCGGCTCTCGGTGCTGCGCTACGGTGCCCTCGCCGGGGGCCTGCGCGCGCTCGGGCGGCTGGCCCGTTGCCAGCCGTTCGGTCTGGGCGGGATCGACCTGCCGTAGCCGCCGAGCCCACCCGACCTGCCGGACGACCCGCGACGGAGACCTGGAAGCCTTGGACAATCGACGCCTTCTGATCGCCGCCGTGCTCTCGATGGGGGTGCTGCTGCTCTGGCAGTTCCTCTTCCCGCCACCGCACCCGAAGCCGCAACCGGCGGCGCCGCAGGCCTCCGCCTCCGCCGCTCCGGCGCCGGGCGCGGCCGCGCCCGCGGAGACGCCGCCGGCGACCCCGGGCACCCCGACCGCGCCGCCCGCCGCAACGCCGCCGCCGGCGGCGGCAGCCGCCCCGCCAGCGCCCGCCGAGCCGCTCGACGTTCCGACCGAAGCCACGGCGGCGCCCGCCGAGAGCCACGTCGTGGTCGACAACGAGACGCTGCGCGCGGAGTTCACCAACCGCGGCGCGCAGTTGGTCTCGCTCGTGGTGCGCAACCGCACGGCCGCGGGCGGCGACCCGCTCGAGCTGGTCCGTCCGCGGCCCGAGGGTCCGTATCCCTTCGGCCTGCTCGACGCCACGGGAGCGCCGCTGGCGCTCGACGGAGCCCTGTTCGAGGTCGAGCGCCACGACCCGGGGCGGGCCGGCGAGGCCACCGAGCTCGTCTTCCGCTACCGCGGCGCGGAGGGCGCGGCGCAGAAGCGGTTCCGCGTGCTGGCCGACGGTCGGATCGAGTTCACCATCGAGGTCGCCGGCGCGCCGGGCTTCGGTGTGCTCGCCGGGCCGGGGTTGCTCGCCCAGACCGCAAGCGAGCTCGACAGCCGCTTCGCGCGGCGCGCCGCGGTGTGGAGCTCGGGCGGCGAGGTCTCGCAGGCCGACGCGCGCAGCAGCAAGGAGGTCGTACCGCTGCCCGGGGCCGCGCTCGACTGGGTGGGGCTCGAGGACACCTACTTCCTGTCGGTGTTCGTCCCCGGCGAGGGGAGCGCGGGCGCGCGCGTCGAGCCGATGCTGCTGGTGCCGGGAAAGGACCCGAAGAGCTTCGGCTCGGTGCCGCTGCCCACCGAGCGCGACCTGTCCGCCGAGGAGAAGAAGCTGCCGCACGACGTGCGGGTGGTGCTCGCCGCGACGGACGGCAAGCTGACCGGCACCTCGTACTGGGGACCGAAGCAGTACGACCGGCTGACGGCGCTGGGCTGGCCGGGCCTCGAGCGCACGATGAACTGGGGCTGGCGCGGCTTCCTCGCGCTGCCGCTGCTGCGCGGCCTGCAGTGGATCCACGCCCACGTGTTGTCCAACTACGGCTGGTCGATCGTGCTGCTGACGTCGGTGATCAAGCTGCTGCTGCTGCCGCTGTCGATCACCGCCTTCAAGTCGATGCGCAAGATGCAGCGGCTCAACCCGCGCATGCAAGCGGTGCGCGAGAAGTGGCGCGGCAAGCTGCGCGACAAGAAGGGGCGGTTCAACGCCGACGCGCAGCGACAGATGAACGAGGAGATCATGGCGCTCTACCGGTCGGAGGGCGTCAACCCCGCCGGGGGCTGCCTGCCGATGCTGGTCCAGCTGCCGATCTTCTACGCCTTCTACACCCTGCTGGCCACGGCGGTCGAGCTCTGGCACGCGCCCTGGCTGGGCTGGATCCACGACCTCTCGGCGCCGGACCCCTACTACATCCTGCCCATCGTCATGGGCGTGTCGCAGATCGTCCAGCAGAAGATGACGCCTTCGCCGCCCGACGCCGTCCAACGCCGCCTGATGCAGGCGCTGCCGGTGGTCTTCACCGTCTTCTCGCTGGGCTTCGCCTCGGGCCTCGTGCTCTACTGGTTGACCAACAATCTGTGGTCGATCGGTCAGCAGATGCTCTACAACTCGTTCAAGGACCACCATCCCGAAGGCGGTGAGGTGGTGGCACCGGCGACGGGCAAGGGCAGGAGGAAGCCATGACCGAGGAGCAGACGCGACGGTTCTTCTCGGGCCGCTCGCTGGCGCAGGCGGTGGCGTCCGCCGCGCAGTACTTCGGGGTCGATCCCGAGGCCCTGGCCTACCAGGTGCGCGACAAGCGCCACGGGTTCATCAAGGTCCGCCGCGCGGTGGTCATCGAGGTCGATCCGGCGGCCCCGCGCCGGGCACCCGGCGACGTCGCTCCCGCCGCCGCCGCTGCCGCCGCGGGGACCCGGCCCGCCGCGCCGGACGCGGCCCCCAGCTCGGCGCCGGCGTCTCGGCGCGGCGAGCGCGGTTCGCGGCCGCCGGCGAGCGAGGCTCCGCGCGGGCGCGCGGCACCGCGCCGGGCGCGCCGCGACGACGGTGAGCGGGCGCCGCGGAAGCCGGAGACCTGGCACGAGCCGAACGAGGAGGCGGTTCTGGCGGCGGCCGAGGGCGCGGCGCGACTGCTGCGCCTGACGGGTCTCGATCTCGAGGCGCGGGTGCGCGCGGGCGCGGACCGGCTGGAGGTCGAGCTCGAGGGCGACGATCTGCCGCGGCTGCGCGAGCTCGGCACCGCGCTGCTCGATGACGTCGAGCACCTCCTGCCGCGCGCCGGCTACGGACTGAGCGGCCGCCTGGTGCGCGCGCGCGTCGAGGGCGCGGGACTGCGCGCTCGGCGCGAGGAAGAGCTTCGCGCGCGCGCGCGCGAGGCCGCCGAGGAGGCGCTCGCCTCGGGCGGAGAGATCCTGATCGAGCCGCTCGATCCCGGCGAGCGGCGGATCGTCCACCTCGAGCTGGCCGGCCGGGCCGACGTGGCCACCGAGAGCGTCGGCTCGGGCGCGCAGCGGAGAATCCGGGTCTACGCCACGTCCGAGCCGCCCGCCGGCTGATCCGGCGGGGGCGCGGAGCGGGCGGCGAGATAGCGCTGCTTCATCGCCTGGTAGCGCTTCCAGCTCTTGCCGTCGAGCGCCGGTCGCAGGCGCGCGTCGAGCAGCGGAACGAGCACCTCGCGCAGGAACCGGCCGCGCGCCATCCACTGGAAGTAGGAGCGGCCGCCGTGGTGGTAGGGACCGTAGAGCCGCCCGCCCGGGAAGCGGTCGGTCAACCAGCGAAACAGCGCCTCGTGGTCGGTGTGCATGCGCAGGGTGACCTGCGGCTGGCGGCCGTCGCCGCCGAAGTGCCCCTCTCCGATCAGCAGTCCGACGAGCAGCCCCTGCTCGAAATCGGTCTCGACGGTGGTCATGGTCCCTGTCCTCCTCCCCACGGTGTCCAGCGGACAGGCGCGCCCGCGGGGGAACCCTAGCGGGGGAGTTGTTTCACCGTCAAGTTTCGCGTGAAACGTCGCCGGTCCGGGCGCACCGGTCGCCGCGTCGACGCAGCGATCCGGGCCGCGCCGCCAGGTTAGGATCCACCCCCCTTGACCGAGCTTCCCCGCATCTCCGAGAACGAGCTTGCCGAGCGACTGCGCGCGGCGCTGCTCGACGCCGAGCTCACGCCGACGCTCCTCCGGCGGCTCTTCGACCACTACGAGGAGCTGCGCCGCTGGGCGCCCCGCGTCGACCTGATCGGCCCCGGGAGCGCCGAGCGGGCGGTCGAGCGCCACTTCGCCGAATCCCTCGCGGCGCTGCCTTGGCTCCCGGAGACCGCCGGGCCCGGAGCGTCCCGGCCGGCCGCAGCCACGCTGCTCGACCTCGGTTCGGGGGCCGGCTTTCCCGGTCTCGTCCTCGCCGCGGCGCGGACCGACCTCGAGGTCGTCCTGGTCGAGCCGCGGGAGCGGCGGCGGGCCTTTCTCGCCGCGGTGGCCCGCCGCAGCGGATTGAGGGTCGGGATCCTGGGTGCTAGAGTTTCTACGAGCGCCCTCTCCGAGCTGCCGAACGGCGTCGCCGTCGTCACGGCGCGGGCGCTGCGCCTGGAATCGGCGGTCTGGTCGGCGCTCGCCGGGCGGCTCGCTCCGGGGGCCGCCCTGCTCCTCTGGACCGGCGCGTCCCCCCCCGCGATACCGGATCTCTTCGAGCCTCGGCGCGAGCTGCGCCTGCCGGAGAGCCGGGAGCGACTGTTGCGCGAATATCGGCTGCGAGGGGTGCGATGACCGCGATCTACGCCGTCGCGAACCAGAAGGGAGGGGTCGGCAAGACGACCACGGCGATCAACCTCGCCGCGGCGCTGGCGGCCCTCGAGCGGCGGGTGCTCGTGGTCGATTGCGACCCCCAGGGCAACGCCACCCGCGGCCTGGGAGCCGAAGCCGAGCCCCCCCACCTCTACCAAGTCCTGACCGGAGCTGCCGAAGCCTCTGCCGCGATTCGGCCCAGCCGCTTCCCCAACCTCGACCTGCTGGCCGCCGACCGCGACCTGGTCGGCGTGGAGGTCGAGTTCGTCGGCCTCGACGGCTGGCAGGAGCTCCTCGCCGAGAAGCTCGCGGGTGCGGTCAGCGACTACGACGAGGTCTTCCTCGACTGCCCGCCGTCGCTCGGCCACCTCACCGTGCTCGCGCTGGTCGCGGCCGAGGCCGTGCTGGTACCGCTCCAGTGCGAGTACTTCGCGCTCGAAGGGCTGACCGAGCTGGTCGCCACCGTGCGGCGGGTCGCCGGAGCCTTCCGGCCGCGGCTGGCGATCCGGGGGATCGTCCTGACCATGTACGACGACCGGATGAACCTGACGCGCGACGTCGAGGCGGAGGTCCGCGGGCACTTCGGCGAGACGGTCTTCGAGACCGTCGTGCCGCGCAACGTGCGGCTCGCCGAGGCCCCCAGCTACGGCCAGCCGATCCTCCAGTACGACATCAAGAGCCGCGGCGCGGAGGCGTACCTGGCGCTGGCGCGAGAGCTGATCGGGAGAGAGCGATGAGCGAGAAGAGACGGGGACTCGGCCGCGGCCTGGCCGCGCTGCTGCCCAAGGAGGAGCCCGCCGCCGAGGCCGTGCGCACGCTCCCGGTCGGGCAGCTGCAACCCAACCGGATGCAACCGCGCAGCCAGTTCGAGGACGCGGGGATCGAAGAGCTCGCAGCCTCGATCCGAGCCCAAGGAATGCTCCAGCCTATCGTTGTAAGTCCTTTGTCCTCAGATAGTTACACGATCATCGCCGGAGAGCGACGGTGGCGCGCGGCGCAGCGCGCGGGGCTCGATCGCGTGCCGGTGGTGGTGCGCGCGGTCGAGGCCGACCGCGAGCTGCTCGAGCTCGCGCTGGTCGAGAACCTCCAGCGCACCGACCTCAACCCCGCCGAGGAAGCCGACGCCTACCGCACGCTGGTCGAGGACTTCGCTCTCTCCCACGAAGCGGTCGCCGAGCGGGTCGGCAAGACCCGCGCCACGGTCAGCAACACGCTGCGCCTGCTCAAGCTCCCCGCCGGCGCCCTGGCGCTGCTGCGCGGGGGGCGGCTGTCGGCGGGTCAGGCCCGCGCCCTGCTCGCCCTGGAGGACTCGGAGGCGATCGAACGCCTGGCCGCGCGCGCGGCGCGGCAGGGCCTTTCCGCGCGCGCGATCGAGGCGCTCGCAGCCGGGCCGAAGAAGAAGCACGCCAAGGCGCCGCCGGAGCCCAACGCCGCCGCGGCCGCCGAGCGGCTGACCCAGCGCCTCCAGACCCGGGTCGAGATCGAGCGCCGCGGCGCCGGCGGGACGATCCGCATCCACTTCCACTCCGAAGAGGAGCTGATGCGCCTCTACGACCGGCTCACGGCGCGCGGTTAGCGCCCCCGCTGCCGTCGCTCCCGTCGCTCCCGTCGCTCCCGGTCGCTGTGGCCGCCGGCAGCGGCGGCAACGCCTCGTAGCTGGGGACGAACGCCAGCGCGCGCTGCTGCAGCAGCGCCGGGTCGAACGCTTCGGTGAGCACGCGTCCGTCGAGGTCGCGTGCGATCGGCAGGTCGAGGGCGTAGAGCAGGGTCGGCGCCAGGTCGAGGATCTTGGCGTCGGGCAGGTGGACGCCCAGACGCAGGTTCTCTCCGCGCATCAGCAGCACGCCGTCCGGCGGCCCGGACAGGGTTCCGTTGGCGCGGTGTTGGGCGGCCATCTCGCGCCAGACGCGCGCCAGCCCGGAGGGCGACGCGACGCCGTAGGCGGAGCTGACGACGAGCAGACGCGGCGGCGGGATCGCGTCCCACAGCGCACCCAGCTCGACGTCCAGGCCGGCGAGATAGGCGGCGTAGGCGTCGGCCGCGCGCCGCGCGGCGCCGCTGCGCGAACCCTCGAACTCCGCGCGCACGAAGCCGCCGTACGCCTCGAGCGAAGCGGTCTCCAGACCCTCGAGACGCAGGAAGCTCGCCACCGGCGGATCGGGTCCCTCGAGCCGCGCACGCAGCGCCGCCGTCCAACGCCGGTCGGTGGCGAGGCCGCGCGCGAGAGCGACCCAGTCGCTCTCCCACAGCGCCTCCTCGGCGCTCGACGGTGGCACCGGACCGGGCAGGGGCGCGAGCTGCTCGGAGCCCCCGGCCAGCGGACCGCCGAAACCTCCGACCAGCGTGCGGCGTCCGGCGCGGGCGAGGATCTCCCACACCGGCAACGCCGAGCGGTCCGCCAGCCCGAGGTCGCGCCCGTGCCCGCCCGGCAGGCCCCAGAGGTCGAGGCCGATCGCCAGCGGCAGCAGCCGCAGGGGCGCCGCCAGTCCCAACACGCCGCTCGAGTGGACGCGCGCGCCCGTGACGCCGTGCTCGAAGGGGAGCTTGCCGGTCGCCCAGCTCGCCCACAGCGCCGGCGGGCTGACCGGACCGAACGCGCCCAGCCGCGCCGCCGCGCCGTTGTCGAACATCGCCGCGAAGGTCGGCAGCTTGCCCTGCTCGGCCAGCGGCAGCAGGGAATCGAGCGTCGCCGCGGAGAGCGCGACCACCACGACGTGGGGCGCGGCCTCCGGTTCGATGGCCACCAAGCGCGGAGGCCGGGGCTCGGGCGGCCGGAAACTGGTGCGCCGGTCGAACATCGCGTACACGGTCCCGAGGGCGACGAGCACGACCAGCATCCGGCTGCGGGTCCCGTAAGGCCGGTGGTGGATCGTGTGCAGCAGCGCGGTGTAGAAGACGAGCACGCCGCCCAGGGTCAGCCACAGCGCCGTCTTGATCAGCTGGACGTCGATGCCGCGGGGCAGGAAGTACGAGTAGACGGAGGCGTGCACCCAGTCGCCGAGCGCGCCGACGACGACGATCAGCGTCGTGCTCCACGGCAGCAGGCGCAGAACCGACAGCCGCCGCCTGCGCGCGATCCACAGGTGCGCCGCGATCGACGGCAGGGCGAACATCGCGCCGTAGACCACGGTGCCGCGGGCCAGCGCGCCGACCGAGATCGGAACCCGCGGGTTGAGGAAGAACAGGAGCCCGGTCAGATGCGCGCCCGCGAGCAACGCCGGCGCGAGCGGCGGCAGCCACCGGCCGACGAGCGCGCTCCCGGTCGCGCGCGACCACCACCGGCGGACGTCGAGGAGCGGGCGCGGAGTCACGACGGTCTGTTAGAGTCCCCGGCCCGGATGATCAGCGCGCGCGATGCGGAGGCCCGGGTCGTCGAAGTGGTGCCGCATCCGCTCCCCTACTTCACGCTCGTCCTGGAGGTGCCCGCGGAGTTCGCCGAAGTGGCGGCGGGGCAGTTCGTCATGCTCCAGACCACTCCGGGGCTCGAACCCTACCTCCGGCGGGCGTTCTCGGTCGCGGATGTTAGCAAGCGCCGGGGCGGCGTCGTGATCGAGTTGCTCGCCAAGGTGGTCGGGCGCGGCACGGCGGCGATGGCCGCTCTCGCCAGCGACGCGCGCCGGGCGGTCCTCGGTCCCCTCGGACGGCCGTTCACCCTGCCCGGCGGGGGCCCGGGCGGCGCCCGGGTCGCGCTGGTCGCGGGCGGAGTCGGGTCGGCGCCGCTGCTCCTGCTTGCCCGCCGGCTGCTCGAGCGCGGCGTCACCTTCGACTTCTTCTACGGCGGCCGGTCCGCGGCCGACCTGGCCCGGCGCGAGGACTTCGCGCGGGCCGCTTCCGCCTCGGGCGGCACGCTCCACGTCGCGACGGAGGACGGCTCGCTGGGCTTCCGCGGCCGCGTCACCGAGGCGCTGGCGGCGCACCTCGACGCCGCCGGCGCGCCCGGGAAGATCTACGGCTGCGGGCCGATGCCGATGCTCGCGGCGCTCGCCGAGCTGGCGGGCTCGCGCGGGCTGGCGGGCGAGGCGGCGCTCGAGACCGAGATGGGCTGCGGCTTCGGCGCCTGTCTCGGTTGCGCGGTGGCGCACGTGTCGGGACGCTGGGCGCTGTGCTGCAAGGACGGACCGGTCTTCGCGCTCGACGAGGTGCGCTGGTGAGCGCTGCGCCGCGGCTCGCGGTCCGGCTGGGACCGCTCGAGCTGCCGAATCCGATCCTCACGGCGTCCGGGACGTTCGGCTACGGTCTCGAGTTCGCGCACCTGGCGGCGCTCGAGCAACTGGGCGGCATCGTCACCAAGGGACTCTCGCTCGAGCCGCTGCCCGGCAATCCGCCGCCGCGCATCGGCGAGACCCGCGGCGGGATGCTCAACTCGATCGGTCTCCAGAACATCGGCATCGAGCGCTTCCTGGCCGACGTCCTGCCGGGTCTCGAGCGCTACCCGGCCAAGGTCGTCGTCAACCTGTTCGGCTACGAGCTCGACGACTATCCGCGGCTGGCCGAGCGCGTGGATCCCTTCCCCGGCGTCGCCGCGGTCGAGCTCAACGTCTCGTGCCCGAACGTCAAGAAGGGGGGCATCGAGTTCGGCCATGACCCGGAGGTGCTCGAACGGCTGGTGGCGAGCGTGCGCCGCGCCACGGGCAAGCCGATCGCGGTCAAGCTCTCGCCCAACTCGGGCGCGCCGGTGGCGCTCGCCGAAGCGGCGCGCGCGGGGGGCGCCGACATCCTGTCGGCGATCAACACGGTGCTCGGGATGTCGATCGACCCCTGGACCCGGCGGCCGCGGCTCCACACCGACCGCGGCGGGCTCTCGGGGCCCGCGATCCGGCCGATCGCCGTGCGCATCGTCTTCGACGTCGCCCGCCGCGTGGGTCTGCCCGTCCTGGGCGTCGGCGGGATCGAGACCGTCGACGACGTCGTCGAGTTCCTGCTCGCGGGAGCCTCGGCGGTCCAGGTCGGCACCGCCCTGTTCCGCGATCCGCGCACCGCGGAGCGGCTGGTCGAGGGTCTCGCCGCCCGCCTCGGGCAGCTCGGGGTCGCCGACGTCTCCGAGCTGGTCGGTGCCGTGCGGCCCTGGAGCGACGAGCCGCGCCCGGGGGCCGGCAAGTGAACGCGGCGCCGGCGGGACGTCTCGACCGGGTCGCCGTGGCGCTCGACACCGCCGAGCGCGCGACCTTCCGACGTTGGATCGAATGTTTCGGTGGGCGGGTCGGGGTGCTCAAGGTCGGCCTCGAAGCCTTCGTGCGCTTCGGTCCCGAGGCGGTGGCCGAGGCGCGCGACTCGGGCGCCCGCGTCTTCCTCGACCTCAAGCTCCACGACATCCCGAACACGGTGGCGGGCGCCGTCGCCGCCGCGCGCGAGCTGGGCGTCGACTACCTGACCGTGCACGCGGGAGGGGGAGCCACGATGCTCGAAGCCGCGGTGGACGCGGCCGGCGGGCAGGTCGGAATCCTCGCGGTCACCGTGCTGACGTCGCTCGACGCCGCCGAGCTCGAGCGGCTCGCCCTGCCCGGCACGGCCTCGTCGCGTGCCCTGGCCTGGGCCCGATTGGCGCGCGCGGCGGGGTGCGCAGGCGTCGTGTGCTCGGCGCGCGAGCTGGCGACGCTGCGCCCCGAGCTGCCGCGTCCCTTCCTGCTCGTCACGCCGGGTATCCGCGCGGCCGGCGAGAGCCGGGCCGACCAGAAGCGCACGGCGACTCCGGCCGAGGCGATCGCCGCCGGCGCGGACCTGCTGGTGGTCGGGCGGCCGCTGACCCGCGCCGAGCACCCCGAGGCGGCCCTGGCGGCTCTCGCCGCCGAGCTCGCCGGCTAGCCTGCGGTTCTCACCAGCCTTCTGCTGCGGGTCCGGATCTGCCCGCGTCTGCGGCGTTGCGCTCGGTCGGGCTCTTCGACGGACCGACCGGGTCCGCCTGCGGGGCCCTCGGTCGCGCGCCTTGCAGCTGCAGGCATCTCCGGCCCCTCGCGACGAACCCTGGCGAGAACTGCAGGCTAGAAGATGTAGATCGGTCGATCGACCTGCAGGTCGAAATCCCAGTTGTAGGTGTAGCCGGGGAACTCGAGCGGGACGGTGAACTGGGCCCGCATCCGGATGTTGTCGCCGTAGCGCACCGCCGAGACCTTCTTCGGGTCGACCGGGAGGTTGAGCTCCACGGCCTTGCTGAGAATGCGCTTCTCGATCGCGTCGGGCGACGTGCTGCCGGCCCACTTCGCCTGCTCGACCATGAAGTCGTAGAGCTCCGACGAGGCGATCTTGACCGGGACCACGCGCCAAGCGACGAGAGCGGCGGCGAGCACCAGCAGTGTCCAGACGATGCATCCCAGCTTTCCATCGCCAGCCTGTCCGCGACTCCGGGTCATGAAGCTCCTCCCGCCTTGCGAGTAAGGTGAAATTCTACCGCACCGGGGTCAGGGTGCGCGACCCGCGCAAGCCGCCGCCCGGAGCCCTGGATGCCAGGATCAGGATCACGCGGCCGGTGACCGTGGCGCGGTCGACGGGTCCGAAATCCCGCGAGTCGTGGGAATTGCCGCGCCGGTCACCGACCAGGTAGAGCGAGGAGCGCGGCACCACGCCCGCGGGAACCGAATCGCCGGGCCGGCCGACGCAGCGCTTGATCATCGCCGTCCTGCCGTCCTCGGGAGAGCGGAAGAGCACGACGTCGCCCGTCGCGACCTCGCGCACCGGCAGCAGGTGGCCGAGGCCCCAGGGCCATCCGGACGCGTAGATCATGCGGTCGACGAGGACTTGGTCGCCGACGGCGAGCGTCGGCTCCATCGAGCCGCTGGCGACGCGCCGGATCTCGAGCACGAAGCCGCGCGCGAACAGCGCGAACAGGACGGCGGCCAGGACGGCGCCCAACCCGCCGCGCAGGCGCGCCGGGAAGCTCAGCGGGGCAGATGGAAGGTCCGCGACCACCGGGTGCGACCCAGGAACCCGACGACGGTGCGCGCCAGGTCCACCAGCTTGTCGCGCCAACCCCGCCACGTGCCGTCCGAGGTGTGGCCCCCGTACGACCAGTAGATCAGGAAGGCACGGCCCTTGAGGTACTTCTCCGGCACCGTTCCCCAGTAGCGGGAGTCGTAGGACAGGTCGCGGTTGTCGCCCATGCAGAAGTAGGTGCCCTGGGGCACCGTGAAGGGGCCGAAGTTGTCGCGCAGGCGCTTGCCGTCCTCGAGATAGGGGACGTTCGGATAGACGTGCGGATCCTTGTGCACGACGTAGTCGGCGTCGTCCACCTTCTCGCCGTTGACGTAGAGCTGCTTGTCGACGACGCGCAGCGTGTCGCCCGGGAGACCGACCAGCCGCTTGACGAGGTCGATCGTCGGCCGCTCCGGGGAACGGAAGACGACGATGTCCCCGCGCCGCGGGCTGCGTTCGGGCAGAACCGCCCGCTCGAGGGCGGTCGGCGCCTCGCCGAAGATGTAGCGGTTGACGAACAGGTGGTCACCGACCAGCAGGGTGTCCTCCATCGACCCGCTGGGGATGAAGAACGTCTTGATCAGGAAGGTGTTGGTGAAGCCGAGGAAGAGGCCGGCGATGAGCAGGGCCTCGAGGTACTCGCGGAAGGTGGAGCGCTGGGCGTCTTCGTCGGGCATGAGCCGGTCACTCTATCGAATCGACCCGCCGGGGCCGACGGTGCGGGGACCGGGCCGACGGCGCAGGGGAAACGGCGGACGGTAACTCCGCTGGACATCGGCGCGAAACCCCGTGGCGATGCGCCGGGCACGGTGCGCTCGCGGCTCGCTCGTGGGCGCCGCGCCCGATCGCTTGTCGCCGGGACCCCCGCCGCGGCCGGGCGAGCGACGGCAACCCACTGATGGCTCAATGGTTTCCTGCGATGGTCCAGGTTGGCGCGGAGATTGTTCCAGGACGGGGCGAGCCGGTCGAGAACCGGAAACCCTGGAGAGAGGAGGCGCCCCAAGACCGCGATCCGAACCGAGAAACGGCCCCGTCAGAACCGGAGACGACCGGGTCCCGGCCGCGCGACCGCCCGCCCCCCGGGCACCCCACGGGCGGGACCCGGAGCTCCGAGCTTTCCTTCGCAACCTCTGAACCCAACTCTCCCGAGGAGGAGAATCATGCGTACCTTTTCGAACCGAATCGTCGCCGCACTCGCAGCCGTCGCGCTCGTCTTCGCCGTCGCGCCGGCGCTCGCCGCCACGGCGTCGAAGCCGTCGTCCGACGGCGTCGTCAACGTCAACACCGCGGCGGCCGCCGAGCTCGAGCGCCTGCCCGGCGTCGGGCCCTCCCTCGCCGCGCGCATCGTCGAGCACCGCGAGAAGAACGGCGCTTTCCAGGCGCCCGAGGACCTCCTGCTGGTGCGCGGCATCGGCGAGAAGTCGTTCGAGCGCCTGCGTCCCTACGTCGCCGTCTCGGGTCCCACGACGCTCGACCACGACGTGCCGTCGTCGCGACCCGCCCGGTCCGCGAAGAAGCCGGTGAGCTCGGCCGCTTCGGACGGCTGAGCGGGAAAGCCGCCATGCGCTGCGCCGAGGCCGGCTTCCAGCTCGTCGAGATGCTCGTCGTCCTCGCCGTGCTGACGGTGTTCGCGGGGATCGCGACGCCACCCGTGCTCTCCGCCCTGAGCGGCCTCGAGGTCCGCCTCGCCGCCGGGGAGGTCGCCTCGGCGCTGCGCCTGGCTCGCGCCTACGCCATCGCCCACGCCGCCCACGTCGGGGTGAAGTTCCGGATCGCGGAATCGGGCGCGGTGACCTGGGGCGTCTACCGCGACGGGGATGGCGACGGCGTGTTGACCGAAGACATCGACTCCGGGGTCGACCCGCGCGTCACGCCGGTGCTCCGACTCGCCCACTTCGGCCGTCGGGTGCGCTTCGGCTTTCCGCCCGGGCCGGCGCCGCGCGATCCCGGCGATTCGCGCCGCCGCCTGGACCGCCTCGACGACCCGATCCGATTCAACCGCTCCGACATCGCTTCGTTCGGGCCGCTGTCCGGATCGACCCCAGGCTCGATCTACATCACGGACGGAACCCGGCACCTGACGGTCGTCAGGGTGGCGAGCGCGACGGCGCGGGCGCGCCTGCTCGAATACGACCCGGAGGGGGAGGTGTGGCGGCCCTGAGCCGCTCCGTTTGACTCGTCGCGGGCGCTGGATTAGCCTGACGGGTCGTGGGCGCGCTGGTCGTCGTCACCACCGTCGGTACCGAGGAGCAGGCGATCCTCATCGCGCGCGAGCTCGTCTGCCGACGCCACGCCGCCTGCGTCAACATCGTCCCCGGAGTCCGCTCGATCTACCGCTGGCAGGGAAAGGTCTGCCGCGACAGCGAGTTCCTGCTCGTCGTCAAGAGCGAGGACGCGGAGTATCCGGCGATCGAGCGCGCGATCCGCGAGCTCCACAGCTACGAGCTGCCGGAGATCCTCGCCTTCAAGGTCGCCAAGGGCGAGCCCAACTTCCTCGGCTGGATCGCCACCTCGCTCGACAAGACGCAGGCCCCCTGCGATCCCGACGACGAGATCGAAGACTCGCTCGTCCCGCTCGACGAAACCAACTACTGATCCGCCCGGGCGCTTGCCCGCCCGGCACGGGGACGAGTACGCTCGCGGCGATCCCGAGACCGCCCGACGATCGGAAAGCGCCCGTGGAACCCGTGCTCTGGTACTACCTCGACGGACAGGAACCGCGCGGACCGGTGAGCGCCGACGAGCTCGCCGGCCGAGTCCAACGCGGCGAGCTGGCGAAGACCACCCCGGTCGCCCAGGCGGGGTGGACCGAGTGGATCCCCGCCGAGCGCGCCCTGGCGTCGGCTCCACCCTCCGTCCTGCCCTCCCCCCCTCGCCGCCGGCGCAATCCGCCGCGACCGCGCCGGTCTCCGCGCCGGCACCGGCCGCGCCGTCCGCGGCCGGAGTCGCCCTGCAGCTGCGGGCGATCCAGGGGACGGACGCCGGCAAGGCGTTCTGGATCGGTCCGGCCGAAGCGGCGCTGGGGCCCGCCGCGGGCCTGGTCGGTTGCGGCGACGGCGACCTGCGGGTCGGGCTCGTCGAGGGGCGCGTGCGCCTGCGCGTCGCCGCCGGCCCGCCGGTCGAGCTCGACGGACAGGGTGTCACCGAGGCCCTGCTCGAGCCCGGCCAGCGCTTCGTCTGGGGCGGCACGCTCTGGCAGTCGGGAGCGCGCACGGTGCGGGTCGGCGACCTGGTGCAGGCGCTGGGCGAACGGCTCAACCGCCTGGCTCGAGTCGAGAAGCTCGAGGGCTTCAGCCTGCGCGAGATGTTCTCGGAGGTTTTCACCCACCGAACGGCCGAGGAGATGGACGCCTACTTCCTGGTCGGCACCGCGAGCACCACGCCGGCGATCGAGGAGGTGCCCACGGGGTGGCCCAAGCCCTGGCTCTTCCTGCGCATCCTCGGTTTCCTGGGAGTGATCTACGCCGGCTTCTTCGTCGCGGTGCAGCAGTTCGGCAATCCCCGCCTGCTGCCCGGGCTGATCATGATGGGGTCGCTGGCGGTCCCGTTCTCGGTCGTGATCCTCTTCTTCGAGCTCAACACGCCCAGGAACGTCTCCTTCCGCCAGGTGCTGACCCTGTTCTGCCTCGGCGGCGTGGTCTCGCTGTTCCTCTCCCTGGTCGGCTTCCGCATCTCGAACCTGGGCTGGTTGGGGCCGATGAGCGCGGGCATCGTCGAGGAGGTGGGCAAGCTCGCCGCCGTCATTCTGATCGTGCGCGGCGCCCGTTACCGGTACATCCTCAACGGACTGCTCGTGGGCGCCGCGGTGGGCGCCGGCTTCGCCGCCTTCGAGAGCGCCGGATACGCGTTCTGGGACGCTCTGCTCGCCACCGGTTCGATCGACGCCACGACCGGCCTCATCCTGACCCGCGCCCTGCTCTCGCCCTTCGGTCACGTCGCCTGGACGGCGATCGCCGCCGGCGCGCTGTGGCGCGCCAAGGGGGCGAGGCGGTTCGCGCCGGGCATGCTCCTGGAGCCCTCCTTCCTGGGCGCCTTCCTGATCCCGGTCGTCCTCCACATCCTGTGGAACTCGCCGATCCCGTCGCCGTTCTGGATCAAGCACCTGGCGCTCGGCTTCGTCGGCTGGTTCGTGGTCTTCGGCTTCGTCCAGCAGGGCCTCAAGCAGGTCAAGGCCGAGCAGCGCGACGCCACCCGCCTGCAGCTCGAGAGCACCCGCAGCCTGACCGGCGCCGTCGTCGCGCAGGCACGGGCGAAGGGCTGACCCGACCACCGAGCGCGCCGGGGAGGGGACCTCCTCGGCCCCCGACTCCACCAGAAAGCTCGATCGGCCCCCAAGACAGCCGCTGCTGCCCACTCTGATCGAAGCTCCACGCTTCGACGGCGAGCACTCTCGATGGGGGACGGATCCGGGTCGCGCAGCGTCGTGCCATCTGGAGAATCAGTCCACTCGAGAGCCGAAAGTCCAGGATCCGACGCCCAAAGACTCCACCCGGTCGAACGATCCGGCGACTCTTCGAGTCTTCTGGTCCACCGGAGCGCGAAGAGACGCGCCGATGTTCTGCGCGGCCGGGCGGGTTGGAAGCGACGCCTCGCCAGGTCGCCACCACGAGTCGACACAAGAGGTTACGGTCCACCCAGAAGAGACTGCCGTCTGGATTCAGGCGCAGGCTTCCCACTCGAGATCATCGGGAAGCACCGATTCCTGTCTCCTGGGCCACCTGCGACACCGGGATCTCCGCCACGGATCTTCGTCCGGAACGCCGGCCGGCCGGAAGCCCGCCCACGAGGAACAAGAGGCTGGCACCTGCTGCCGGGGATCAGATCGCGGCGAGGGCCTGCTCGCAGTCGGCGAGCAGGTCGTCGAGGTCCTCGACGCCGGCCGAGACGCGGACGAGGCCGTCGGTGATACCGAGCTCGGCTCGCTTCTCGGGGGGGACCGAGGCGTGGGTCATCGAAGCCGGATGGCAGGTCAGGGTCTCGACCCCACCGAGGCTCTCGGCCAGGGCCATGACCTCGACGTGGTCGAGGAACGCCTTGGCCGCCGCGTAGCTGCCGACGTCGAAGGTGATCAGCGCCCCGAAGCCGCTCGACTGGCGCTTGTGGACGTCGTGGTTGGGGTGGTCGGCCAGTCCCGGGTAGAACACCTTCGAGACCTTGGGGTGGCCCGCCAGCAGGCCGGCGAGCGCGCGGCCGTTGGTCTCGTGGCGCTCCATGCGCAGGGCGAGCGTCTTGATGCCGCGCAGCACGAGGAACGAGTCGAAGGGGGAGAGGATGGCGCCCTCCGACTTCTGGACGAACGCGAACCACTCCGAGTGTCGCGGGTCACGCGCCACCAGCACGCCGCCGATCGAATCCGAGTGGCCGTTGAGGAACTTCGTCGTCGAGTGGACGACGACGTCGGCGCCGAGCTCGAGCGGCCTCTGGAAGTACGGCGAGAGGAAGGTGTTGTCGACCGCGAGGATCGCGCCGTGGCCGTGGGCGATCGCGGCGGCGCCCGCGATGTCGGTGATCTCCATCATCGGGTTGGTGGGCGTCTCGACGTAGATCATCCGCGTCGTCGGCCGCAGCGCTGCGCTCACGTTGGCGAGATCGGTCGAATCGACCCAGCTCGCCTCGACCCGGTAGCGGTCGAGCACCTGGGTCACGAACCGGTAGGTGCCGCCATAGACGTTGCGCGAGAAGACGACGTGATCGCCGCTGCCGACCATCGTCATCAGGGTCGCGATGGCGCTCATCCCGGAGGCGAAGGCGTGGCCCGTGGCCCCGCCCTCGAGCGCCGCGACGTTCACCTCGAGCGCGGTGCGGGTGGGGTTCTGCACGCGCGCGTACTCGTAGCCCTTGTGGCGTCCGAGCTCGTCCTGGACGTAGGTCGAGGTCGCGTAGATGGGGACCGAGACCGCGCCCGTCGCGGGATCGGGATGCTGTCCCGCGTGGATCGCGCGGGTGGCGAAGCCACGACCCTTCCACTCGCCCTTCACGTGTCTGGCTCCTTCCTCGTCGAGCCTTCCCTGGGAGATGCGCCGGCGGCGCGGCGACCGCGACAGTCTAGCAAGGGCGGGCGGTGCCGCCGCCGGGCGGCGCCGGAGAGGTTAGGATCCGCGGCATGCCCGCGGTCCCCGACTTCGAGCCGATCGCCTGGCGCGACGGCCGCTTGGCGCTGCTCGACCAGACGCGGTTGCCGCTCGAGGAGCGCTGGCTCGAGCTCGACCGGGTCGCCGAGGTCGCCGACGCCATCCGCCGGCTGGCGGTGCGCGGCGCACCGGCGATCGGGGTGGCGGCCGCCTTCGGCTTGGCGCTGGCGCTGCTCGACTCCGAAGATCCGGAGCCCGACCCGAGACGGCGCTTCGAGAGCGCCTACGAGCTGCTCCTGGCAACCCGTCCGACGGCGGTCAACTTGCGCTGGGCGCTCGAGCAGGGGCGCGCGGTGCTCGCGACGCGACCGGCGTGGCGGGGCGCCGAGCTCGGCGCGGCGCTGCTCGAGCGCGCCGAGGAGATCCGGCGCGCCGACCTGGCCACCTGCCGCGCCATCGGTGCCCACGGCGCCGAGCTGCTCGAGCCCGCGGCGCGGGTCCTGACCCACTGCAACGCCGGCGGCCTGGCCACCGCCGGCTACGGCACCGCCCTGGGCGTGATCCGCGCGGCGTTCGAGCGCGGCCGGATCGGCATGGTCTACAGCGACGAGACCCGCCCGCTGCTCCAGGGCGCACGGCTGACCGCCTGGGAGCTCAACCAGCTCGGGATCCCGTTCCGGCTCATCCCGGACGTCGCGGCCGGCTCGCTGATCGCGCGCGGGGAGGTCGACGCCGCGGTGGTCGGCGCCGACCGGATCGCGGCCAACGGCGACACCGCGAACAAGATCGGGACCTACACGGTCGCGGTCCTGTGCGCGCGCCACGGCGTCCCGTTCTACGTCGCGGCGCCGCGCTCGACGATCGACCCGCGCACGCCCGACGGCGACGGCATCCCGATCGAGGAGCGCTCCGAGGAGGAGGTGACCTCGGTGTTCGGCACCCGCGTGGCGCCCATCGGGACACGGGCGCGCAACCCCGCCTTCGACGTCACGCCCGCGGAGCTGATCGCCGCCATCGTCACCGAGGTCGGCGTGCTGCGGCCGCCCTTCACCGCGTCGATCGCCCGCGCGCTGGCCGGGCCCTGAGCCCAGCCGGCCGGGCCGGGGGGCCTGTCTCGCATTCCGCACTCCGGCGCGGTGGAATCTGAGAGGATCCGGGGTCGAGGCAAGGGGCCCGACGACGTGGAGATCCAGGATCGTGGCTGACGAACCGAGTGGCGTGCACCGCCCGCCGCCCCCCCCGGGCCACGACCTCGACCGCCTGGCGCGCGCCGCGGACCGCCTGCCCGGAGCGCGGCGGCGGGAGCTCGCGCCGGGTGACCGCGTCATCGTCGCGACGCGCAACTCGATCTACTCCATCGAGAGCTGCGAGGACGGAACCTTTCTGGTCGCCGGCGGCTGGTTCGAGCGCCAGGGCGAGTCGCCGGCCCGCGTGCGGGTCAACGGCTGCACCACCGGCGGCACCGCGCTGCTGAGTCAGCTCGTGGCCGCCCCCGGCCTGTTCCTCGAGTTCGGCAACGGCGTCAAGACCACGCGCATCCGCCGCGTGCGCGTGATCCGCGCCGCCGGATAGCTTTCTCCGGATCGCGCGCGCTCGCCCGATCGCCGTCGCGCGAGCGCCGGAGCCGGATCTCGGGGCCGGCGGATCCCCGGGCGGCGGCAGCTCCCGACCCCAAGCGATGCGACCCACGAGCTGGTTCGGACCCGAGGGCACCCCCGAAGCCGGGGCGCTCGGGCCGCGCTGGCTCTTCCTGCGCGCGCTCGGCCTGATCTTCCTCTCGGCTTTCCTCTCTCTGGCGTTCCAGATCCGGGGGCTGGTGGGCAGGCGCGGCATCCTGCCCGCGGGCGAGTATCTCGACGCGGTGGCGCGAGCGCTGCCCGCGCTCGAGCGCTGGTGGCGGGTGCCGACCCTGTTCTGGCTCGGCCACGGCGACGGCGTGCTCCTGACCGCGACCGCGGTCGGCATGGTCGCCGCGCTGCTGCTGACCGCCAACCTCTGGCCGCGCGCCGCGCTCGCCGTGTGCGAGCTGGCGTTCCTGTCGGCGATCTCGGTGCTCCAGGTCTTCGCCTCCTACCAGTCGGACGGCATGCTGCTCGAAGCCGGGCTGGTGGCCCTCTTCCTGGTCCCCGGCGGCCGGCGTCCCGGTCTCGGAAGCGGGCGGCCGCCGACGCCGGCGGCGCTCTTCCTGCTGCGCTGGGAGTGGTTCCGGATCTACTTCGAGTCCGGCGTGGTCAAGCTGGCGAGCGGCGATCCCCAGTGGCGCCACCTGACGGCGATGGACCACTACTACGAGAACGGTCCGCTGCCGACCTGGATCGGCTGGTGGGCCGAGCAGGCGCCGCACGGCTGGCACGCCTTCTGTGCCGGCTTCACCCTGGCCACCGAGCTCGCGCTGGTGTGGATGGTCTGGCTGCCGCGCCGCTTCCGCCTCGTCTGCTTCGGCCTCGTCACCGCGCTCCAGATCGGCATCATCCTGACCGCCAACTACGCCTTCCTGAACTACCTGGTGCTCGCGCTCGGCTTCCTGCTGCTCGACGATCGCGCGCTGGCCGCGTTGGCGCGGCGGCTACCCGCCGGTCTGGGGGCGATCCTGGCGGAGCGCCTGGGACCGCGTCCGCCCGCGGTCGCAGCGCCCGCGAGCTCCCCGGCGGCGGAGCCGCCGGGCACCGGGAGACGGCGCGCGGCGCGCGGCCTGCTCGCCGCCGCGACCGCGCTGCTCGTGGCCGCGAGCCTGGGCGCCTTCCTGCCGGCGACCGGTGCTCCGGCCGCCGCCGTCGCGGCGCTCGGCGCGCCGGCGCGCTGGCTGGCGCCCTTCCGCGTCGCCGACGCCTACGGCCTGTTCGCGGTGATGACCCGCGCGCGCTACGAGCTGGAGTTCCAGGGCAGCCGCGACGGCGCGACGTGGGTCGCGTATCGCTTCCGCTTCAAGCCCCAGGACCCGGCGGCGGCGCCCGGCATCTACGCGCCGTATCAGCCGCGCTTCGAGTGGAACCTCTGGTTCGCTTCGCTCGACGACTGGCGCGCCAACCCGTGGGTGGTCGCGACCGAGGCGCGGCTGGTCGAGGGCAGCCCGGAGGTGCTGGCGCTGTTCGCCGCCGATCCGTTCGGCGGCGCGCCGCCGCGGCGGGTGCGCGTCGTGCTCTGGCGCTACTGGTTCACCGACCGGGCGACGCGACGGGAAACCGGCGACTGGTGGCAGCGCGAGCGACTGGGGGTGTTCGCGCCGGAGGTCGAGCGCGGCCCCGACGGCCGGCTGCGCGCCGTCGAGCCGGCCGAGGACGCGCCCCGGCGCTGACGGCGCGACTCACCGGCGCGAGGCCACCGTCCACCGAGACGGCCCAACCCGGCGCAGCGGTGCCACGTATGATGCCGGCAATGAACGCGGTGGAGATCCACGGCTTGACCAAACGGTTCGGCGCCCTCCAGGCGCTGGCCGGAATCGATCTGACCCTCGACGGAGAGGTCCTCGGGCTGCTCGGGCCCAACGGCGCCGGCAAGTCGACGCTGGTGCGGGCGCTGATGGGACGGGTGCGGCCGGACGCGGGGGAGATCCGGCTGTTCGGTCGCCCCGCCGACGAGTCCGGCGGGCGCGACACCCTCGGCTACGTCCCCCAGGAGATCGCGCTCTATCCGGTCCTGACCGCACGCCAGAATCTCGCGGTCTTCGGCCGCTATCTCGGCCTGGCGGGCGCCGGTCTCGAGCGCGCGGTCGGGCGCGGGCTCGAGTTCGCCAACCTCGAGGACCGTGCCGACGACGCCGTGGACGAGTTCTCCGGGGGCATGAAGCGGCGTCTGAATCTCGCCATCGGGATCCTCCACGACCCGCGCGTCGTGCTGCTCGACGAGCCCACGGTGGGTGTCGACCCGCAATCGCGCGAGAGCATCTACGACATGATCGCGGAGCTGCGCCGGGGCGGAGCCTCGGTGCTCTACACGACCCACTACATGGAAGAGGCCGAGCGGTTGTGCGACCGCGTGGCGGTGATCGACCACGGCCGGGTGATCGCCGCGGGCAGCCAGGACGAGCTGGTGCGCTCGACGGTGGGCGCGGGCAAGGAGATCCGGATCGACGCCGACCGCGAGATCCCGCCCGGCCTGACCGCCGAGTTCCCGGGCGCGGTGACCGAGGGCCGCGAGTTGCGTTTGACGAGCGCCGAGCCCGCGGCCGCCATCGCCCGGCTGCTGACCGCCTTCGAGCGTGCCGGCGTGGGCGTCCGCGATCTGCGCCTCGACAGCCCGACGCTCGAGAGCGTCTTCCTGCACCTCACCGGAAGGGAGCTGCGCGAGTGATCTTCTCCGTGATGCGCGCTTCGTGGACGATGCTCCGGCGCGACCGGGCGGCGCTCGCGCTCTCCTTCGCGGTGCCGATCGTCTTCTTCACCATCTTCGCGCTGATCTTCGGTGGCAAGGGCGACGGCGGCACCTCGAAGGTGCGCGTGCTGGTGGTCGACGAGGATCACAGCGCACGCTCCGGACGGTTGCTCGAGGCCCTCGACGCCGAGGCCGCCCTCGACGTCCGGCGCGCCCCGCCGACTTCGGCCGGCGAGCCGTCGGTACCCGCTTACGACCGCGTCCACGCCGAGGAGCTCGTGCGCGAGGGGGAGGCGCCGGTGGCGCTGGTGGTTCCCGCCGGATTCGGCGCCGCGCGGGTCCACTTCGGTCCGGGCGACGAGAGCGACCGGCCGAAGCTGATCCTGCTGGCGGACACCTCCGACCCGATCGCGCCGCGGCTGGTCGAGGGCCTGCTCCAGAAGGTCGCCTTCACCGGCCTGGGCGATCTCTTCCTCGCGGGCGGGATCGACTCGCTGGACCGGGTCGCCGGAGGCCTGACGCCGGAGCAGCGAGCGCGCCTGGACGACCTGCTGGCGCGGGTGCGCGAGCGGCCGGCGTCGGCGCCGGCCGGGACGTCGGCGAGCGGCGCGGAAATGCCGATCCAGGTCGAGGTCCAGGACCTGCTGGGCGCCGGCAAGCGCCACCCGATGGTCGCTTTCTACGCCGCCGGACTGGGCGTGATGTTCCTCCTGTTCACGGCCGCGGGAGCGGGGGGCGCGCTGATCGAGGAGCGCGAGAGCGGAACCCTCGACCGGCTGCTCTCGACGCGCATCTCGATGACCCGCCTGCTCGCGGGCAAGCTGGCCTATCTGACGACCCTCGGCCTGGCGCAGCTCGTCGTGATGTTCGTCTGGGGCTGGGCGCTGTTCGGTCTCGAGCTGCCGGGCCACGTGGTGGGTTTCCTGGTCATCTCGGTGCCCACCGCTCTCGCCTGCTCGGCGTTCGGCCTGGTGCTGGCGGCGATGTGCCGGACGCGCAAGCAGCTGGTCGCGATGTCGAACCTCGTCATCCTCTCGATCTCGGCGCTCGGCGGGTCGATGTTCCCGCGCTTCCTGATGCCGGCGTTCATCCAGAAGCTGAGCCTGGTCGCGTTCAACGCCTGGGCTCTCGAAGGGCTTCCTCAAGGTCTTCTGGCGCGAGGAGCCGCTCGCCGCGCTCTGGCCCGAGGTGCTGGTCCTGCTGCTCTGGACCGTGGCGCTGTTCGCGCTCGCCCGGCGCCTGGCGCGCAAGTGGGAGGTCGTCTGACGCGCCGATCCCCGGCGACCCGCACGGCGCTCGCCCCGGCGGGGGCTTACTGCAGGTAGCCGAGCGCCCGGAGTCGGCGCGCGGTCTCGTCGGCCCCTTCCCGGGCGCCGGCATGGTGGAGCCGGTACCACTCGAACAGAGCGCGGCGCAGGCGGTCCACGACCTCCGGCCGGGCGTCGGCCAGATCGGTGCGCTCGCCGGGATCGCGCAGCAGGTCGAAGAGCCGGAGGCTGCGCGACTTGGCATCCCGGATCAGCTTGTAGCGTCCGTCCGACGCGCTCTGCTCGGCGCCCCAGGCGGCGAACTGGAGCGCCGGCGGGAGATCCCCGCGACCGGTCAGCAGGGGTCTCAGGCTGCGCCCTTCCAGATGGAGACCGCGCGGCGCGACGCCGACGAGATCGAGCAGCGTCGGCATGACGTCGAGATTGCTCACCGGCCGGACGACGCGTCGCGGCGCCAGGCCGGGGACGAAGAACACCAGCGGCACGTGCACCTCGGCCTCGTAGAGCGACCGGCAGTGCTTGATGTCGCCGTGCTCGAGGAACTCCTCGCCGTGGTCGGCGACGACCGCGACGACGGTGCGCGAGGCGCGCCCCGACTGCTCGAGGACGTGGAGGAGCTGGGCCACGCTCCAGTCCCAGAAATAGACGTCGTCGTCGTAGCGCGCGATCAGGTAGTCGAGCTGCTCCGGCGTGATCCCGGGATCGCGATGCTCCCGGTAGATGCGGCGCGCAATCGGATCGGGATCGCCGGCGAGCAGGAAGTCGGGGACCGGCCCCGGCGGTGGCGGCTCGGCGAATCGCGGTCGGCCGTCGGCGCGCGGCCGGGAGGCGTACGGATCGTGGGGATCCATGTAGTGGACGTAGAGGAAGAAGGGCTCGTGCAGCTGCGGCAGGATCTCCGCCGCCCGGCTGCTGAGCGCGAAGCCGTCCTTCCACAGGCACGACTCGTCGAAGCGGTGGAAGCCGGCGTCGAAGCCGGCGCCGGGGTTCTCCCGGCTCGGCGTGGCGCGCACGATCGGGCTGGCGGACACCGCCGCGGTGTCGAAGCCGGCGTCGGCGAGGACCTGCGCCAGGGTCGGAACCCGGGCCGGGATCGCCATCGAGTCGAAACGGCGCATCTCGGCGAAGAACAAGCCGGGGGACACCGAGGTCAGGATCGAGTTGACCGAAGGGAACGTGCAGGGCGCCTGCGCCCGCGCGGAATCGAAGACGACGCCGGCGCGGCCGGCCCGAGCGTCGAGGAGGGGCGAGGTCGCGCGCGGGTAGCCGTAGAGCGAGAGGTGGTCGGCGCGCAGCGTGTCGGCGAGCAGGACGACGACGTTGGTGGCCAGGGGGGGCGGCGGCGCGGCGCGGCTCGAACGCCGCCAGAGCGTCACGCCGAGGGTGGCAACGACCGCGAGTGCGAGAGCGGCCGCCAGGAGGATGCGAACGGAGGACCGGCCCTGGGACAAGAGGGCGCGATCCTAGCAGCGCTCCGGCGGTGGCAGGCCCGAGCCGGCCGGAGTGGGAAGCGGTAATGAATGGTGGACACGTTCGCAAAGGATCCGAACCGCGGGGGAGATTCCCTTCAAGCTGTCTCTGCTCGAGACCTGCCCGCCACCCGTCTACCAGCAGATCGCGTCCCGTGCGGCGCAGCTCAGAAACCTGGGGATCAGGATCGCGAGGATCGCTGCGGAGCTCGGGGTCGATGAGAAGACCGTCCGGCGAGCGCTGAGGTGGGTGC
>CAWAGZ010000002.1:107500-316997 GCA_963781755.1 uncultured Acidobacteriota bacterium | reverse complement strand
GAGCTGTAGGTCACAGGTTCGAATCCTGTCGGGCGCACCATTCCCAGTTTCTTCGGCGACACCCCAAGGCGAACGGGGAGGTCTCGGCTTTCCGGGCGCGGCTGTGGTTTCGATTGCGGCGCTAGAAGGCGTCCGCGCAGCAGCGGAAGCCGGTGTCGAAGGCGCTGTAGCTCACGTCGTGGGCGGTCGTCGAGTAGAGGCAGCCGGGGCCGTTGAGCACGGTGTCGACGTAGTCGCCACCGCGCAGGGTCCCGCTGGGATCGGCGGTCCACTCGAGGAGGTTGCCCATCATGTCGTAGGGCCCCTCGGCGCTGACGCAGCCGGCGCGAACGCCTGCGCGCCCGAGGCTCGCCGGGAGCTGGTTCAGGCATGGCTGGTCGAGGTGCTGCCAGATCCAGGGATCGGTGGTGCCGTAGTACTCGACCAGCGGGTGGACGGCCCGAGAGTCGTTGCAGCGTCCCGGCTGGGCGTCGTCGCCCCAGGGATAGGTCCAGCCGGAAGGTCCCTGGCAGGCGCGCAGCCACTCAGCGTCGGTGCAGAGACGCTTGCCCGAGTTCTGGCAAGCGTTGCTCGCGGTCGTCTGGTCGACGTATCCCTGCGGAGTTGCGTAGCGCACCGAGAGAGCGCGCACGCTCGTCGTCGGGCCGGGTGCGAGGTAGGGCGACCAGGAGGCGAGCTCGTTGCCCGGCAGGATCTCGGCGAGCGAGGACTCGAAGCGGTCGACGCAGAAGGTGTCGACCCGGGCCATTCCGGCGGGGCATCCCGGATCTCCAGCCTCCTCGATCAGGGGGTTGCCCGCCACCGGAGCGTCCCCGTCCGGGCACGACCACCCCACAGCCGCGCTCCACGACGAGGGTGATCCGGGTTCAAAGCCGTCGGAAAGCAGGGTCGTCTGGGCGTTTGCCGAAGCGCCCCAGAAAGCGACCAGCAGCCACGCTGCGCAGGCCCGCATCCGCCCCGCGTCTTCCGTCACCGGGATGGAGTCTGAGGGTCTGCTCCAGTCGAGTCAAGCCGAGGCGGCGCGCGGCGCGCCGTGGATCACCGAGCCCCGACAGCGTTCGCCACGGCGCCAGGGATCCTCTCCGCAGCGGATCCGGACGTGCGGCTACGGCGTGATCGAGCTCCAGCGGCAGGACGGTGGGGCGCTCGCCGAGTCGGCTTCGAAGTTGTCGTGGAAGACGAGGGGCTGCTCGCCGGCGTAGCCAGCGTCGAAGTCGGCGCTCACCGGGGTCACGTCATTGGTCTTGAAGGCGAGCAGGATCGAAGCCGTGCCGGTTTGGACCGTGAAGTCGTCGAAGACGATCGTCTGCCAGTCGCCGGTGACGGGTGTCGCTTGCGACTGCGTCGCCATCGTCGGGGCGCCCGAGCAGTCCGTCGTCGAGTAGCTCGAGAGCAGCCCCAGGACGAAGCCGAAGGAGGCCCGGACGCGCCCGGTGACCGACAGGACGATCCCCTCCGCGACGGGGAGGCACTGGGCGATGCTTGCGGTATCGAACACCCCGTTGCAGGGGCCGCTGGTCACGTGCACCGCGCCCGAGCCCGGGCAGCCGGCCTCGTCGTCCGGGATCCAGGTCAGACTGCTGCCGCAGTCCAGCATCCAACCGCTGGCGTCGGCGTCGAAGTCGGGATTGACCAGCAGATTCTGCGCCGCGAGGGGCGCGCCGGCGAGCGCGACGCCGAGAGTCAGCGCGAGGAAGCACCGTCGCATGGCAGCCGTCCCTCCCTTCGGTGGAGTCCGGCCCGATCCTACGCCCCCGGCCGGGGTCGGGGTTGCCGGCCCCGCGAGGTGAAGCGGCCGGCCCCCCGGAGGGACCGGCCGCTGGTCGGCTGTCCGGGGCACCTCCTACTGGAAGCCCTCGACCTGCCGGCGCCACTCGGTGCCCTGGAACTTGACCTCGTTGTCGGGCATCAGCATGTGGCCCGCCGTGGAGTTGTCCTTGGCCAGGCAGGCGCAGTCGTAGGAGTAACCGCCGGCGGGGCCCTGGCCGTAGAAGCAGACCTGCTTGTAGACGTCGAGGCCGAGCACGGGGCGGCCGTCCAGGACCTCCTCGATTCCCGATTGGATCCGGTCGCCCAGCGGTGCGACGACCTTGACCGACTCGAGCGCGCCGTCACTGTCGAACAGGATCCGGATCAGGCCCTGGACCGGGCGTCCTTCCGAGGAGTCCGGATCGCCGTTGCAGTGGGTGTAGGCGTCCCACAGGTAGCCCTCGTACATCGCCAGCGTCACCTGGTTGATCGAGGGTAGCGCCTGGGCGTCGGGACCGACCACGGCGCGCATGCCCTCGAGGGCGATCTGGTACTCGCCGATCCATCCGCCGCGGCCGCCCTCGCCGTCCTGAGCGTTGTACTCCGCCTCGAGATCGTGCTTCATCTGGTCGATCGTCGGGCTGTTCGAGTACCACTGGTCGACGGCGGTGCGCAGGCCCCGCAGCCAGGCACCCGCGCCGTAGCTGACGCCCGCGGCCTGGGCGCGATCGATCTCCTCGTCGAGGGCGTGGAACATCTCGACCGCGGGCCCGACGTCGACGTGGACCGTCTCCTTGATCGCCCCGATCGCCGCCTTCTCGAGCGACTTCAGACCGCTCTTCATCGCGGCGCCCATCAGATCGGGGGTCGCGGCCTCCGCCGATTCCTGCTGCAGGGTGGTCTCGACGTTGGCGATCGCCGCCGTGTAGGTCTCGTGCAACCGGTGCCGGAACTCGAAGACCGCTACGGCGTAGTCGTTGATCGTCTCCAGGTCGGCGCGGTAGTTGATCGCCTTCTCCTCGTCGGTCGGCTCGTCCTGGGCGCCGGCAACGGCCGCGCCCGAGCAGAGCAGGAGCGCAGCGGTGGCGATGTGGGTCGTCCATCTCGGCTTGCGATGCATCGGATCTCTCCTTCTTCTGGTCTGGACCTGGATGCGGTCGTGGTCTGGATTCAACTCGACGGGACCTCGTCGACGAAGAGCACTCCCTCGCTCGTCGTCTGGCGGCCCGATGAAACCGTCTTGTTGCCGGGAAGCCGCCAGGTGATCTCGTAGTCGTACTCCAGCACGCCCGCGGGCAGGAGGACTTCGAGCTCTCCCGAGAGCTGTTGCTTGTCGACGCTGAGCGTCACCTGCCGGACCTGCTCGGCGCCACCGAGGGAATAGAAGATCCTGGTCGTGATCGAACGCACGCCGGCAGCCTGAATGCGCGCCGGGTCTGCCTCGAGCGTCACCGTGCGGCGCTCGAAGGGCGGCGCCAGGGCGATGGCGCCCGCGTTCGCCTTCTGCCAGGGCAGCTCGACCTCCTTGCCGCCGAAGAAGCTCCAGGTGGCGCGATACTCGTAGTCGAGCCACTGGCGCCGGTCGGTGTCCCCGTCCCAGCCGTAGAGCAGCTTGAAGGCATTGCCCGTGCTGTCGAAATTCTTGCGATCGATGCGGACCTCGTCGGTGGTCTCGGCGCCGCCCGCGTGCTTCTTGCGCAGTTGGACGGAGACGAAATTGATCCACTGGCCGAAGTCCTTGGCGTCGAAACCGTCGACCATCGCGACGATCTCGCGTTGCTTGTAGAGGTCGTCGTCGAGATTGACCTGGCGGAAGTGCTCGCCGTCCTTCAACAGCTGGCGCAGGTCGCCGATGTTTTCGGCGAAGCGCGTGACGAGCGAGCCGGTGAGGTACTTGTTGAGATCGAGGACGAACGTGCCGCTCTGGTGCACCTTGCGCAGCTCGTAGGTGGCGAGGACGGCGAAGCTGGGAGATGAATCGAGCTCCTCCTCCTGTTCGTGCGGTTCGGCGGCCAGGCGCTCGCGCTCGGCGTCGCGCGCGCCGCCACTCTGCTTCTTGAGGCCGTCGGCCTCGGTCTGCAGCGCCTTCGCCTCCTTGTCGAGGGCGTCGGCGTTCTTGTTGGCATCGTTGTAGGCGCGCTCGCAGGCCGCGGCGTCCCCGCACGGCTGGGCGCCGCCCGGAGTCGTCGGCAGCGCCGGCTCGGGCGTCGGCTGGGCCGAAGGGGCCGGCGGCTTGGGCGTCGGCTGGGGCGAAGGGGCCGGCGGCTTGGGTGTCGGCTGGGGCGAAGGGGCCGGCGGCTTGGGCGTCGGCCTGGGCAAGGGGGTGGCCTTCTTGGCCGTTTCCCACTGCGCCTTGAGATCGTCCGCCAGGGTCCGGGCCGCGTCGGCGTCCTTCCGCTTGGCGTCGGCCTTGGCCTGAGCCTCCTCGGCCTTGGCGGTGGCCTCGGTCTTGGCGGCGTCGGCGATCTCGAGCTCCTTCTTCGCCTTGTCGCGCGCCGCGTTGCGCGCGCGGATGGCGGCGTTGCGAGTGCGGATATTGTCGTTGCGGGTATCCGCCGCGTCCCTCTCGTCCTTGAGCTTGTTCTTGGCCTTGTCCATCAGGCTGTCCTTCGGCACGGCCTTGGCGAGCGTCGAGGGGTCCAAGCTGTCGACCTTGGAGAACATCAGGTTGGTCAGGCTGGTGTAAGTCGCCTCGACCATCCTGTCCAACTGCGCGTCCTCTCCGACCTGGATGATCTTGATGGCCCCGGAGCGGCGCAGGTCGTCGAACGCGGCGTTGATCTCGGCCGAGAGATAGGTCGAGGCGAAGCCGGCGTCGAACGCTTCGTGAGAGTAGATCTGGTCCCAATTCGCCTCGACCTTCGCGCTGAGCGGCGAGTGGTAGCCGGCGAGCACCATTTCGAAGGTGAAGCTGATGTCGGGTGTGGGGGTCTGGAACGACTCCCAGAGGACCTCCGCCCCCTTCTTGGTCAGCAGGATCGAGATGGCCGCCTTTTCGCCGTCGAGAAGGGGGGCCTTGCCGATGGCGACGACGCTGCTCGAGACCAGGCCGGTCTGGGGGTCGGTGAAGGAGGACACCAGCGCGAAGTTGCCGCTGCTCCACGGCACGTATCCGGCGACCCTCGCCCCCGGCCTCTGGCGCTGCAGGTCGCGCTGGGCGTCGCGCAGGTCGTCGGGCGTCACCTCGAGGGCGACCACGGCGTGCACGATGCCGCCACCGATACCCTCGCGCGCTTCCGCTTCCCCGGCGCCGGTGCGGACATTCTCGACCCAGCGCAGGAAGGAGAACTGCGGCCGTCCGTTCGCGTCGGTGCCCAGCCGCGGGTGGTCGGAGACGTAGTAGAAGAGCTTGGGGTCGTCGAGGCTCGGGAAAGAAGGTCACGGTCCCGGCCCGCACCGGCTCGTCGAGGAGGATGCGCGCCGCCGCGCGCGGATCCCCGGGCGCCGGTTGGGCCGCCGATTGGGCCGCCATGGGCCAGGAGCCCGCGATCAGCAGAGTCGCGCCGAGCAGCAGGCGCCGGAACCCGCAGGGGCTCACGAGCCCCCTCCGGCGATGAGCTCCTTGAATCGATCGAGGACGTGCTCCTTGGCGCTGTTGACGAGATCCTTGGCAGCGTCCTTCGCCTCCTGCTTGAGGCTCGAACCTTCGGCCAGGAGGTCGTCCGGGATCGTGGCGTAGATGTAATCGTCGCCGATCCGGGCGCTCCACGGCAGCACCAGCTTGCCCTCGGTCTTGTGGTTGACGATCAGGCGGTAGGCGTAGCCCTTGGCGTCGCGGTCCATGAAGATCTTCTTGGACACCAGCGCCTGGCCCTGGACCGGCGAGACAGCGATGTTCTCCTCGACCTCCTGCCCGAACTTCGGGTAGTGGATCTGCACGGTGATGCGGGTGATCTGGTTGGCGGCCATGTCCTCGAGACCGCCTTCGACCTCGATCGTGCGCGGCACCAGAGGAGGAGCGAGGGTCACTCCTTCCCAGCGGCCACGCTGCCAGGGCGGGTTCGGGGGATAGAGGACGCCGCCGCGCAGGCTCCACTGCGACTGGTACTCGTAGACGTCCGGGTTCTTGTCCTCGCCGCGCGCATAGGTCACGGTCGCGTTGATGCCCTTCTCCTGCAGGTACTTGGCGTCGATCGTGACGTGGTCCTCGAACGGATTCCCGGAGGTGCGCTTCTTACGCACGTTGACGGTGACGTAGTTGACCGCCTCGTCGAACATCTCCTTGGCGTCGAGATCGAGGATGAAGTGGATGTCCCGGTGCTGGAAGAAGGGATCGTTGAGGTTGACCGAGGCGACGCACTTGGCGTTGTCGGCGACCGCGTCGTACCAGCTGCCGAGGTTGCCCACGACCTGGAGCGGGTGGCGGACGGGAAGCCGGACGTTGAGGTCGAAGTAGCTGATCTTCCGCTTGAACGCGGCCTTCACCGCCTGGCGGTCGTACTTGTAGCTGGCGGCGTTCTCCGGGATCTCGGGAGCTACCGGCGCGCCGGCGTCGCTGCTGTCTCCCGCCGGCGGCGGCGCTGCTTCCGAGACGTCCACCGGGTTCGCCATGCTCTGGACGAAGTAGTCGAAGAAGGCCTCGCGGATCTTGTTCAGCTTCTCGTCGTTGCGGGTCTCGAGCCACTCGAGGTGGATGATCTGCTTCTCCTCCAGGAACTTGTACTGCTCCTGGAGCTGGTCGTAGGTGTAGTTGTACTGGTTCTCGTCGTCGCTGAAGCAGAAGAAGAGGAAGCAGTCGGTGTCGTTGTCGGTGCGCGCATACTCCTTCTTGTACTCGGCCTGGAGCTTGTCGCGCTCCGCCTCGAGCTTCTGCCAGTTGAACGTGATGCTGCCCTTGGCGGCGGGCGTGAGGGTGGTGTAGGCGAGGTTGACCGCCAGCGAGACGTCGGTGATCGACCGCGCCTTCTCGAAGGTGGCGGCCAGGAGCTGGGCGCCGTTGGCGCTCAGGCGCGCCGCGACCGCAGCCTTGCCGCCCGGCACGAGCGGCGCCTTGCCTGTGGTCACGACGCTCGGGGCCATGGTCTGGTCGGAGAGCGTGGCCGAGACGATCTCGAAGCTGCCGGTCTCGCCCTCCGTCTCCATCGGCACGGCACCCATGAACTGCGAGTTCGGCACCTTCGCCTTGAGCTTGCTCTTGAGCTCCGTCTCCTGCTCGGGCGTCAGTCCCCACTCGACGAGGAAGTGCATCAGCGCCCCGCTCACCCCGCCCTGGGCTTCGCTGGCCTCGGTGGTGAACTTGAGGAAGAGGAACTCGGGCGTGCCGTCGGGTCGCTTCGAGAGGTGGAGGCCCGGCGGCAGGTAGTAGAACTTGGTGGACTTGACATAGCGCTGCACCGGAAGCCGACTCAAGGCGGTGATCTTGCCCGCCAGGAGCTTCGAGGCCGAAGCGCCGGCGGGTTGTCCGGAGGCCGGGGCGGCCCCGGGCTGCGATCGCTCGGAGAGCGGGCTGTCCGGACTGCCGAGCGCCTTCTCGGCCATCTCCTGGACATTGGGAGGCGGCCCGCTGGGCGGACCGTTGAGCGACGTGTTGGCCTCGCCGTAGAGGACGACCGTCGTGCCGTCGCTCAGGGTGATGGCGACCTGGTTGTCATCGTCGAGGATGACCGCTCGAGCACCGGCGGCGCCGAGAAGAGACGCCAACGCCAGCACGGACGCAAGCGCCGCGCGGCGCGGACGCGACATCGGGGTACGGGAGCTCATCGTCTGCCTCCTCCTGCGGAATGCGGATCAGCCGGCGCCGCCGGATCGGCCGGCGCGGGAACTTCGTCGATGAAGATCAGGCCGCTGCCGTCGCGGCCACTTCGTGTTCGGCGCTCGCCGGCCGCGAGCTGCCAGGCGATCGAGTAGTCATACTCGAAGAGGTCGCGCGGCAGGGTGATCTCGAGGGACTGGTCATCGAGGCTGTCACCGGCGCGGACCACCAGTTGCTGCCGACGCGGGGCGCCGAAGAAGGGATACTCGACCTGCACCACGACGGCGCGCACGCCCTGCGCGACCAGCCGGGCGGGATCGCCCGAGAGCTGGACCCGACGCCTCTCGTAGGGTGCGTAGAGGTCGATCATGGGCGCGTCGGCGGCATGCCAGTCGGTCTGATAGGAGCCGCCGCCCTTGAAGCTCCAGCGCGTGCGGACCTCGTAGCCGAGCCAGGCCAGGCGATCGCGGTCGCCGCTCCAGCCGTAGACCAGGCGGAGGTCGCCAGCGCTCTTCTCGATGGCCGCGCGGTCGAGCACCAGCTCGCGCAGCGTCTGCTCGCCGTCCTCGTGGACCTTGCGCAAGGTCACGGTGACGTTGTTGATGAAGCTGTCGAATTCGGGCAGCAGAGCACCGTCGACGCCGACGTGCACCTCGCGCTGCTGGAAGGTCGGATCGTCGAGATTGACCGCCCGGAAGTACTCGGTCTGATTGCCGTAGCGACGGTAGAGATCTCCGATGTTGAAGGTGATGAACGAATGGCGATCGACGGAGGCGCGGTGGTTGAAGTCGAGAACCGTGGTACCGCTGCTCTGGATGTCCTTGACCTGATACCCGGCGTAAGCGCCGAAGCCAGTGGTCTTGCGGCCGCTGAGCGGGCCCGACTTGGCGTCGATCAGCGCCCCGAGAGCGCTCTCGAGGCCGCCGCGCTGGTCCTCGGGCACGCTTTCGATCTGTACCGGCTTGAACAGGAGTTCGAGCAGCTTGGTGTAGACGGTGGTCAGCAGCCCCTCCATCGCGGAGTCGTCTCCCGCGGAGGTGAGCTGGATCGCGTTCTGGCGCCGGAGCTCGTCGAACAGCTTCTCGACGTCCGCGCTGACCCAGTAGATCGAGGCTCCCGCAGAGAAGGCTTCGCTCTTGCGCACCTCGGACCAGTCGACGGTGAGGTGCGCCTGGTAGGCGTCGGTCAGGCCGGTGAAGGTCATGTCGAAGACGATCGAGACGTCGGGCGTCGCCATCTGGAGGCTCTCGAGCAGGAGCGTGGACTGCTCGGGTTCGAGGTCGAAGGAGAAGGCGAGACGGTTGCCCTCCAGGACGGGCGCCCGGCCGGAGGCCATCACGCGCCGTGCCGTGCCGCCATCGGCGGTGAGGATCGAGGACACGAGCGCGTATTGGCCCTCCTTGAAGACGACGGGGCCGCGCAGGACGATGCGGTCGTCCTTGTGATCGCGGCGCAGGAGCTCTTGGGCTGCGGCGATCGCAGTCCCCGGCGTCTCGAGGGTCACCAGGAAGTGGAGGACGCCGCCGCCGCGAGCTTTGGTGATGGTCGCGGCGCCGGCGTCGTGCGCCGGCTCGTTGGCGACGTAGCGGACGAAGGAGAACAGCGGCCTGCCGGCGTCGTCGGTGGCCAACCTCGCCGCGGCCGGAAGGTAGACCCACTGCTCGGAGTCGGCAGCGAGCGGGAAGCACCACAGACCCGCGACTCGTACGCCGTGATCGATCGAGATCTGCTGGGCGGCGGCCGCGCGGACCGACAGCGCGACCAGCGCGAGCCCCAGGGGAAGCAGCCCCCTTCGGCGGAAGCTCACTGTCCGCCGCCGCCCTCGGGCGGCGCGGCGGGCCGGACCGGGGGTGTGAGGTAGACGTAGTCGGAGTCGAGCGGTTCGAGAGGTCCCACGACCTTGCGGTCCGGTGCATTCCAGGACACCCGGATGGCCACGGGCTCACCGCGGTCGCCGTAGATGGAGACCCGGCTGACCGACTCTGCGTCGGCCGCCCGCAGCACGGCCCGGCTGGCGATGCGCGGCTTTCCCGCGAGCACCGTCGCGAACTCGACCACTGCGTTGGAGAGGCCGCGCTCGGTGAACAGGCTGCGGTCGGCGTCGAGCTCGACCACGCGCCGCTCGAAGGGGGGGACGAGGGAGACCGCGGCGTCGCTCGATCGGATCCACTGGTCCTCCCGCGCCGGCACCGCGAGCGTGGGCCGGTCGCGTACGCTCCAGCGCACCTGGTACTCGTAGTCGGTCCAGTTCTTGGCGGTGTCGCCGAGACGCGGGAACGCCACTTCCTGGATGGTCTTGCCGGCCTTGATGTCGGCACCCGTGAACTGAATCGAGCGGGTGAACGCCGGGCGGTCGCCGTAGCTCTTGCGCACGTTGACCGCGACGAAGTTGACCGTGTCGGAGAAGGAATCGAGGTAGCCGCCGTCGACCTGGAAGTGGACGGTCCGGAACTCGAACGCGGGGTCGTCCAGGTTGACGATCCGGAAGTAGCGGTCGTCCTGCTTGAGTGCCTGGTAGAGGCCGCCGAGGTTGCCGGCGGTATCGACCGGGACCTTGATCGTCGAGCTCTTCGACAGGATGAGCGAGAAGGAGTTCTGCCGGATGTCCTTGCGGTCCTTGAGGACGTACTGATCGTCCGTGTAGTACTTGGTGTCATCGGCGCCGAGGAACGTGCGGGCGAACCACCCGCGGTCCTGGCGGCCCTGGATCTGGTTGGCCTCGACTGCGGTCTCGCGTTGGGGATCGGCGGCCCAGCCGTTGGTGTGATCGAACATCAGCTCGGTGAGCTTGTCGGTCACCACCTGCAGGATGCCGTCCATGTCGCCCGCCTTGATACCCAGGCCCTGCGTGCGGTCCAGGACCTCGACCTTGAGCGTCCCGTCGCGCTGGAGGTCGTCGATGATCTTGCGCAGCTCGCGCTTGGTGTACTCCTTCTGGTAGTTGGCGACGCGGCTGAAGTGGGTGTAGACCGTCGACATCTCGGCGCTGACGCGCGCGTTGTAGCCCTGGACCGCGGCCTCGTAGCTGGCGTGGATGGCCACCGAGACGTCCGAGGTCGGACCGGTGAGCGAGTCCCAGAGGAGGGTGGCGCCCTTCTGGTTCAGGAGAGCCGCGACCACGGCCTTCGATCCGGGCGTCAGCGGCGCCTTGCCGGAGGTGATGAGCTGGCGTGTGAATCCACCTTCGCCGCGGTCGCCGAGGATCGCCGAAACGACTTCGAAGGAACCCATTCCATCCTCGCCGTCCTGCACGGCCTGGGTGAGCGGCACCGGACCGACGATGCGTGCGCCGGCCACCTGCTTCTTGAGCTCGACCTCGAGGTCCGCGACCACGTCGGCGGGGAGGGAGAACTCCACCAGCGCGTGCAGGAGGCCGCCGCTGGTGCCGCCGGCGGAGTCGACGTATTTCAGGCACAGGATCTCCAGGCTGCCGTCGTCCTTGGTGGCGAGGCGCGGATACTGCGGCACGTAGTAGTAGGCCTTGGGGTCGTTGTAGTCCTGGAGGAGCTGTACGCCGTGGATCGTGCGCTGACCCTGGTCGTAGTTGACCAGCGCCGCCGCCGGCAGGGCGGCGAGCAGGAAACCGGCGATGAAGCAGGAACGGACGTTCGGGCGATGGGCGATCACGGCTCCTCCGCAGTCGGGGCGGAAGCGGGCGTCGGCGGCGCGCTGGTGACGTCGAGTACGTGGTTCCAGGAGCCGGCCGCCGTCCACGGCCCGCTGCGCGCGGCACCGTCGAAACCGATCTCGGTGACGCGGAACCGGTACGGGCGATCCAGGCGCACGGCCACAGGAAAGCGCAGACTGCGCGCGTAGAGGTCGGGGTGCGCGGCCTGGAACGAGGTCGGTAACGAGATCTTCGCGCCGGTGACTCCCTCGGCCTCGACGTCGACCCGCTTTTCGTAGAGATCGGGACGCAGCGCGTTGTTGAAGTCGTAGCAGTAGACGTCGAGCGCGGCGTAGCCCGGCGGCAGGCTTTCGTTGAGGTCGATCCGGCGCAGCAGGTCCGGCCACCGATCCGCGTCCAGGGTGATCGCGGTCGCGCCCGCCCGCAGCAGCGTCGCCGCCGGCCGAGAGACGGAATCGGGGGGCGGCGGGCCGCCCGACTTCAGGGCCTCCGCGATTCGTTGCCGGAGCTCGTCACCGAGTGTCGCGGGGCCGGAGATCTCCAGCGTCGTGGACGAGGCGGTCGCGCCGACGGCGAAGAACGCGTAGCCGAAACTGAGCGCGACGCGGCCGTGCTGCAGCGCGTCCCAGAACAGTTGCGCGTCGTCCGCACCGAGCGACAGGACGTAGGTTCGCTCCGACCAATAGCTGGCCGCCGCTTCGGCATCGACGCTCTCGAAATGCCCGGCGGGAAGAGGCGTCGCGTCCTCCCCGCTTGCCGCGGGCGCTCCGGTGTCGTCGAGCGGTGCGTAGACGAAGGCAGCCTCGAGCTTCTGGATCGGTACCGGGCGGAGCTCGGCGTTGGCGCCGAGGACGCGGCGGGCCGCCTCGAGCTCGAGTGGATCGCGCCCCACCTGGGCGACTCGGACGCTCAGCAGGCTGCGGAAGACGGTCCTCCCGCGGTCGCCGTCGGCGGCGGTACCGATGTACCTCGTCTCGAGGAGATGCAGGTCGGGCCGGCCGTCGGCATCGTGCGCCACGGACAGGTCGCCGGGTCCGTAGTAGAAGAGAGTCGAACGCCGATCGTCGGGGTAGACGGTGAGCCCCCCCACGTCACGCGCGGCGCGGAAATCGGGCGTCGCCGCGGCGGCAGTCGCCGTCAGGAGCCCGGCCAGCGAGATGGCGAGGCGCCTCACGGCGGACTCTCCTGCGGGTCGTGGGGCGGCGGACCGAGCGCCTGCTCGGCCTGCAACCGGCCGATCAGGACGCGCAGGTCGTCCGCTGCCACCCAGCTCGTCGCCCGGTGGCTGGAGCCGTCGGGCATCGCGACCTCGAGCTGGTACTCGAAGAGCGGGTCGCCGGGCACCGACTCTCCCGGCTGGCGATTGACCAGGTAGATCGGTCCGAGCGTGAAGTCCTGGTTGTCGGCGTTGAGCGGCAGCGCCGGCTTGGTCTGCATCTGGCGCGTGCGCGGGTCGAAGTAGCGCGACCGCACGGTGACGGCGATCTCGTAGGCGCCGAGGTCGGCCAGCGGCGTGATGGTGTGGAAAGTGATCTGCGAGGCGCCGAGGGAGGTGACCCCGCCGGTGATGGCGGCGATGACCTGCTGGTCGCAGGGCTCGCACGCCTCGACCGGCGTGTACTCGATCCACATCCTGGCTGCGCGTCCGTCGAGCCACGACGGCACGACCGAAGGCTCGATCTCGGCGCTCGCCAGCGGCGGCACGGTGGCGCCGTCGAGGTTCCAGGAGTAGACGACGGGTACCTGGTTCTCGATCAGCAGGGCGTGGAGGTAACGCAGCCGCACCGGATAGGGCCGGTCGTTGCGCCAGGGTTGTCCGCGCAGCCACGGGATCGTCCCCAGAGTGAGAGCGTCGGCGAGCCGGATGCGCACCGGGATCGCCTGCGGTCCGAGTCCGCCCCCCGCCGGCGCGAAGGTCAAGTTGCCGTTGAGCCCGACGTCCTCGACCAGCGCCAGCTGGAGGTTCTCCTTGGTGACCGTGTCGGTCACCCAGGAGACGTCGACCTCGCCGAGAACGTCGGAGATGGCGTCGATCGCCACCTTGTCGGCGGGAATCTCGTACTGATGCTGCAGGTCCCCGGCCAGCGAGAGCTCGGGCGCCTTGTCGATGGGCAGCGGCCGCAGCTCGGTGAACTTCACCTCCGGATGTCGCGCCTGGTAGGCGCGCAGGAGGGAGGCGGCCAGCGCGATCTCGCCGGTGTCGACGCCGGCGTCGAGGCGCGCCGCCATCATCACGTCGCCCGCCGCGCCCGCTTCCGTCGCCGCGCCGTAGAGCATGCGCAGGCCGTAGCCGTCCTCGGGAGTCCACTCGACGGTGTAGGCCTGGGGCAGGAAGTAGAAGATGCCGGAGGCCGGATTCTGATCCTGGAAGACTCGCGTCGAGATTCGCATCAGGGCGTCGCGCGAGAGACCGACGTCGGTGCGCAGGCCCTCGAGCAGATCGAAGGTCGCGCCGCCGGGCCCGCGGCCGCTCTTGTCGGTGATCCCGTTCCCGAGCCCGAATTCGAACCGGCTGAGCTGAAGCATCCGGCTGCTGGCAGGGAGCGCCCGCACGACGGGCGCGGTCTTCTGCGACACCAGCTGCTGGGCGGCCGTGCGGCTCGCCGGGCGCGTGCCCGCGGTCGCCGCTGCCGTCGTGTGCAGCTGGCGGGTAACGAGAGCCGGGCGGCGGCTGCCCGCGGCGGTCGCGAGTGGGGTCGCGGGTGGTCGCGCCGGGGCTGGCGGGGCCGGAGGCGCCTGTTCGCGAAGCTGCGCCGCCGAGCCCTCGGGGCGAGGCGTCACCCGCACCACGACTTGGCCGGGATCGGCCGGCGTCTCCCAGCTCTTCGACAGCCGGAAAGCGCGATCGACGTCGGCCACCGGGAGGTCGGAACGCAGCGCGCGCAGGCGCAGGAAGGCGGTCTCGAAGCGCGCCCCCGGAGGGGCGGCGGGTCCGGGCGCGAAGACCAGCTCGGCGACTCCGTCCGCGTCGCCGAGCGCGACCGCGGGCTCTCCGAGCTCGGTCTGATCGTGGTGGTTGCGGTCGCGCAGGTCGCCGACCAGCCGATGGCCCGCCAGTCCCCGGTAGGTAACGGCGACCGCCAGCCGCCCGGCTCGGTCGTCGGTCACCACGACTTTCTCGATCGCGCCGGTAGATCCACCGAGCAGGCCGGTTACGAGCGTCTGCACGCCGCTCTCGAGGTCGCCGGCCGGCCTCAGCTCCTGGCCCTGGAGCCCGTCCGGCGCCCGGGCTCCGGCCGCCGCCGCGTGGAGCGCGCAGGCGAGGAGACAGGCAGCGAGGGGTCGCACGCCCGCGAGCGGCGGATCGTGCTCTCGAGAGGAGCGCATGTCCTCCACTACAGGATCGGCTCCCGGGACCGGACATTCGTCGGGCGAGGCGCCAGGCGCTGGCTCCCGACGGCGGAGGATCGCCATGGACTGCCCGGAGGAGCCGTGCCCGGCCACCCTCAGTACCCGCCGCGGCCGTAGACGGAGTCGGTGCCGGCTGCAGCGTTCATCCGGGGAGCGAAGACTTCCAGGATCGAGGAGCAGGCCACGATGTCGCCGCCCGTCGAGCCGTGGACCTGGGCGACGTAGTCGATCCCGCGCTGGATGTCCTCGGCCTTGGACAGGAGGATCTCCACGAAGCGATCGGTCGGGGTGTGGCCGAAGTCGTAGGCATCCGCGACGTCGTCGGCCAGGTGCCGCTCGCAAGCCTTCAGAGCTTCGTCGTCCGGGCGGCAGACGTAGCCACCGCCCGCCTCGAAGTCGCTGAAGCAGGCGGGGGGATCGAGTGGGCGAAGTCGAGCCCCATCGGGTAGGGCTGCACGTTGTACCAGGTGTCGTCGAAGTCCTTGCCCTCGCTCTCGAGGGCGGCCAGGACGCTCAGGAATCGGCTGAGAGACGCGCTGCCGCCGACCGACGGGTCCCGGAGGGCCTTGATCGCCGCGGCCGCGGCTTCCTTGATGAGGTCGGAGGTCGGGCCGGCGACGATGTCGGGCTCCCCCGGCTCCACGGTGCCCGCCGCCGCGGGCACCGTGAAGGAGACGCTCTGGACGCCGTAGCAGGTGCGTCCGTCCTCGTCGGTGTAGGTGAGCGGCGTGTACTCGGGGACGATCGTCACGGGATGGAGCGGCGGCAGGTCCTTGATCAGCTCGAACACGTGGTCCACGCTGTCCCGGGCGCCGTACACGAGCCCCGGGGCGCGATCGGAGATGACGCACGTCTGCATCCACTCGATCAGGCCGACTTCGAAGACCGCACGCCGCAGGCTGTCGGACACGCCCGAGGGGAAGTAGAAGACCTTGCTGTGGCACCGCTCCACCAGCCCTTCGGGAGGCGGCTCGGTCGCGCAGTGTCCCTGCGCGAGGCTGCGGCCGGCACCCAACAAGACGCACACCACGACGGCCCAGAGTCTTCTGGACTTCATGACGTTCTCCGATCTGGCTCAATGAGACGGTCCATGAAACGACCCGTCGGCGGGTCGCACGGTCTACAGAAGAGCGCCTGAAGAAGTGCGGCGGAGGCTAGGTCGCCGTCTCTCGGACCGGCTGTGAAATCGACGACACCCACCCAGGACCCCTGGTCCCGTCCCCCGGGCCGGATCTCTGCGCCGGACGAGCCGGCGTCCGGGACCCCGAAGCGCCGCCGGGCCACGGCATCGGTCCGGGGGGGGCGAGTGATCTTCCTGCGATGGGGCCGCCGCACCCCGGCGAGCCTCGGTCCGTCGCCGCCAAAGAAAAACGGCCGGCCCCGGGAGGGGCCGGCCGCCAGATGACTGCCCGGTTGCCGGGCGATCAGGTCATGGCTGAATCACGGCTGGACCTGGCTCCAGCGCGACGTATCCCCCGTCTCGAAGCCGTCGTCGAACGGCAGGTCGGCGGGGACGGTGAGCGTGACCGGGACCTCCACCAGCGGAGAGTCGGGGTCGTTGCTCTCGACGCAGATGACGCCGGAGTAGGTGCCGGCCGTCAGTCCGGTCGAATCGAACGTCACTTGGACCACGTCGGAGTTGCCCGGCGTGGTGGTGCCCGACGTCACGTCCTCGCTGACCCAAGGCAGGTCGGAGGGCGTGTAGCAGGGCGACGCCGGTCCGTCGATCAGCAGCGACAGGTCGGTCGCCGGGTCGAGGTTCCAGGCTGTGGCGGGCGTCGACGTGAAGGCGAAGCCGAACCCGCGACGCCGTGGGTGCCGTCGAGATTCCCGGTCTCCCAGAAGAACTGGTCCGAGTTTCCGGTGGTGTCGTTGAACATCTCGATCCAGTAGGTGCCCGCGGCGAGGTTCACCGGGCGCCCAGCGTGAGGTGGTACAGGTACTCGTGGACACCGAACAGGACCGTGCCGGTCTGGCTCTTCGTCGAGGCGACGTTGCTCTCGTCGTAGACCACTGCACCCGGCTGGCCTCCCGAATCGGAGTGGATGATGACCCGGATCGCGTCGGTGGCGAGCGGGGTGTCGGCTGGGGAAGTAGCCGCCCCAGAACGTGAGTTGGCCGATGAGGGCGGACCCCGTCAGGGTGAAGTTCTCGGCGATCGACTGCTGCCCGGTACCGCACAGCGCGCAGTCCGAGTCGGCGAACAGGCCGTTGACCTGGTTGGGACCCTGGTTGAGGTAGGCCCCGCTGCCGCGAGGCGCGTTGGCGAGCGGAGCCGGCTTGGCGATCACCCGACCGGAGTGGTGGGGTGTCTCGATGGCCTTGCCCATCACGGCGCGGATCGAGCTGCCGTGACCCATCGGAGCTGGCGCGGCTTGGACCTTCGCGGTCGTCGGCCCGGTCGCCCTGAACCGGCGGATGGGCGAGCGGAGCGGCTTCCTCGATCGTCCAGTTCAGGTCCGCGATGCCGTTGTTCTGGATCGTGAGGTCCTGCGTGTCGGTCTGGTCCGGCGGCAGGGTGCTCGACAGACTGGACGGCGAGACCGCGATGTCCGGATCGTTGAGCGTGACCGTCGCCGAGTCGGTGTCCGAGGCCGTGACGACGGTGTTCACCGTGTAGCGGACCGCGGTCGAGGCCGGGATGCTGCCCGTGCCGAAGAAGTACTCGGTACCGAGCGAGCCGTCCTCGTTCTCGACGCCGGCGGACTGCACATGCGAGCCGTCGCCGTCGGCCGACTGGTAGTGGACTTCGATATTGTCCGACGTCTCGAAGAGCTTGTACTGGAAGGTCACCGGCACACTGTTCGAGAAATGCGGGATGTTGGTGATCTGGATGATCAGGTAGCGGTTCGGGGCCGTACCCATGAGCTGGTACTCGATCGTTCCGCCAGCAGACGGATTGAGGTCGGTCCAGAAGCCGCCGATCACGCCGTCCGGGTTACCGGCCGTGGGGTAGTGCTGGCCGGAGCAGCAACCGTTCGACTGACCCGAGAGCACGGTCAGGAAGCCGTTCGAGCTGACGTAGATGTCCGTGTAGTCGAGGCCGTAGTAGTTGAAGGTGAAGCCGATCGGGATCGCGCCGCTGACTTCGTCGTCACCGAGCGGGATGTTCGTCCCGGTGCCGGAGATGTCCTCGAAGTTGTACGGGATGGTGTCGTCCGCGGTGTAGCCGGGTGCGTTCTCGGCAGCCGTCCAGGTGGCGGTGTTGGTCACCGTCGCGTTGGCCACGTGCGACACGATGTAGTCCGTCGAGTCGCCCGGATCGAGCGTCATCGGCGCGTTCTGCAGCAGGGTCGCCGAGGTCGCTGTCCTCCAGGTTCTGGTAGTAGAACGTCTCGTCGCCGACGTTGACCACGTGGTAGCAGTAGTAGACCGTGGTGCCCGAGGGAACCAGGATCGAATCGGTCGTCGCGCACGTCGCCGGGACCGTGCCGACCGTCTTGTCCAGCGTGATCTGGGGACCGGTGCGCGAAGGCAGCACGCACCACTCGTTCAACGTGCCGGTGTCTCCGCCAGCTCCGTCGCTGACCGACAGCGTCCAGTCGCCGGACAGATCCTCGCCCCCGAATGCGCTGAGGGCGTTCTCGGGGGAGAAGTTGCCGTAGATGGCCGCCGGAGGCGTCGAGGAGCACTGAGCTTCCACTGGGTTCGCAGCAGCATCGTTCAGTGTCGTGTCGATGTTGTTCTGCGAGCAGCTGCCGCCGCCGTTCGTCACCCGGTTGATGACCTCGACGGAAGTGCCGGTGTCGACGTGGGTGAGAGTGAAGGTCAGGTCGCCGACCCAGGTGTGGTTGGCGTTGACCGACAGCGCCAGGCCCGAGAGCTGGCCGACATCGGCGATCGTCATCGTGTCGCTGACCGTCGTGTTGTCCACGATCGGCAGAGCCGGATCGGAGCAGTAGGCGATGCCGGTGCGGAACATGGAACACCGAGGAGGCGGTGCCGCCGCAGGTGTCCTGCGCCGTCACCCGCCAGAAGAACTGGCTCTTCGAGGGCGAGGCCCGGGCTGACGGTGACCGACGTGTCGGTCGTCGTGGTCGAGAACTCGGGGCTCGAGAAGTCGCTGTTGTCGTCGACTTCGACCAGGTAGTCGTCGGCCCCGGCAGCGGCGTCCCAGACCAGCGTCGGATGGATCGAGACGCCGGTCGCGCTGTCGGCGGGCGAAACGAGCGTCGGCCGCGGCCGGCGCTCCGCTCTGGACGACGAGCGTCGAGCTGCCGTCGTGGGTGATGGCGCCGGAGGTGCCGGTGATGGTCATCGGGTAGGAGCCCGAAGCCACGGCGCCGGTGTTGCCGATGGTCAGGACGCTCGAGCCCGGCGGGGTCACCGGAGTGACCGAGAAGCCAGCCGTCGTGCCGCCCGGGTTGCCCGAGACGGTCAGATCCACCGGATCGGTGAAGCCGCTGAAGGAGGGCACGTCGATGTCGACCGTCGCGTCGGACCCGGCGCAGATCGTCTGGGTGGCGGGCGTCGGGATGACCAGGAAGTCGTTGGAGATCGCCGTCGTGTCGGTCCACACGTCGGGGTTGTTGCCGCCCCCTTCCGTGCCGCGGTCGTCGGACCAGACCTCGACCGCCGCCGAGGGCGTCTGGATCTGGGTGTCGTAGTCGCCGTGGTAGCAGGTGGCGAGGTTGGGATCCAGCACGACGGGCGAGTCGGTGTCGGAGATCTGCTGGCTGGCTCCGAAGGTCACGCCGCCGTTGAAGGACATGCGTTCGAAACGCTTGAAGCGCAGGTTGCCGGCGTCGTCGCGGCGGTCGTACCAGGAGGTCGAGACGACGTTGGTGGCGCCGACCGAGAGCGTGGCGAAGAACTGGTCGTTCGTCGTCGCGTCGTCGTTGAGCTGGACTTCGGTTCCCCAGGTCGCGCCGTTGTCGGTCGAGCGCCGGTAGTAGACGTTGATGACGTCACCGGTGCCCGTGCCGTCCGGGTCGTAGCTGTAGACGACGTGCAGCGCGCCGTCGGGTCCGACCGCGATCTGCGGCGAGGGCAGGTAGCGGATGTTGCCGTTCAACGCCGGCCGGCCGCAGTTGCCGGTCGCGGTGGCGTCTTGCGGGTTGGCCTGACCGGTCATCGGGTCGGTGACCAGCGAGAAGCTGGTGCCGCCGTTGGTCGAACGGGCGACCTCGACGTCGATCGGACCGTTCGGGTACGGGTTCCAGCGCACGTAGTCGACGAAGACGTCGCCGTTGGGGGCGATCGCCGGCCAGGCGCCCTGGACGTCCACGCCGGCCGCCGAGAGGATCGCCGGAGAGGACCAGGAGGTGCCGCCGTTGGTCGAGGTCACGACCTTGATCCGGGCGTCGGTGAAGTCGGTCCAGGCGACGTAGATGTTGCCGTAGTTCGGGCTCGACACGTTGTTGTCGATCGCCATCAGCTCCTTGTCGTCGCTGCCGCTGACGTGCGGGTTGCTGACGAAGGTGAAGGTCTGGCAGTCGTCGTCGGAGCGCCAGAAGCCGAGGCCCGAAGAGTCGAGGGCGACGAAGTAGAACTTGCCGTCCATCTTGCGCCACACGACGCCCGGGTCGCCGAAGCTGCGCGAGCCGAGCGCGCCGTGGTCCACCCAGGTCACGCCGCCGTCGCTCGAGCTCGAGAAGCCGGTGTAGCCCTGGCCCTGGGTGACGCCGTGGAAGGAGTCGTTGTAGCCGGCGCACAGCATGCCCGAGGTCTCGTTGTACCCGACCGAGGTCTCGCTCTGGGTGCGCGACGAGCCCGAGTCGGTGCCGGGGTCGTTGGCCCGCACGTCGGTGCCGAGGGCGTCGGGATCGAAGGACTGGTTCTCCTCCTGGGCGACGCCGCCGAGCAGATCCTCGCGGCCGCACAGCACGGCCAGCTTGAGCATCAACGCGTCCATCATGGACACGGCCTTCGAATTGTCGAGCAGGGCGCACGATTGGGGGAACCGGGCGGTGAACTCGGCGACCTCTTGGGCGCGCTTGACCGGGTTGTAGTGGGTGCCGGGATCCACGGCTGCGCTGGCGACGCCGGCGGCCAGGAAGGCCACCGCGAACAACAGCAAGAGGGGGATGCGGACGGCAGGGGCGGCGAATGCTCTACTCATGGTCGACTCCTATGCACTGCGGGCTCGACCCGGACCGGCCGCCGGTTCGGGTCACGGCTACATCGACAGAGGCTGATCTGGACCGACATTACTCGTCTTGGAGCCCGGATTCAATCCCTCCTTCCACCCCGCGCCGCGGCACCCGGCCGCGAAGCCGGGGCGGGGACCGCCGTCGCTCCCTGGGGAACCTTGTGGAGTGTTCCGCAACTGCTCCCGGTAAAGGGTTTCTCCGACCCGTGCTATACTCCCGGAACTTCGTTGGGAGGTCGTGCGATGTCGAGATCGCTGAGAACGGTTCGGACCTTGGTTGGGTTGGTGGCCGGGCTGCTGGCGGTGGCGCCGCTGTCGGCCGCGATCTACACCGTGACGCTCAAGAACGGCAGCACGTTCGAGAGCCGCTACCAGCCCGAGGACGCGAGCTGGGACAAGACGATGATCGTCTTCCTCGACGAGTGGGGCAACACGGTGGCCCTGCCCAAGGACCAGGTCGACAAGGTCGAGAGCGACTTCGAGGCCAAGGGCTACGGCAAGATGATCGACAACACGACGATGTCGCTGGGCTGGGCTCCCAACGACTCCGCCGCGCCCCCGGAAGAGGGCGAGGAGGGCGCGGGCGGCGCGCCGCCCGCGGCGCAGCCGGGCGCCGAGCAGCAGCCCAACGTGACCTACAACCAGTTCGTGGAGCCCGGCGAGACCCAGGGGTTGCCCGCGCAGTGGCTCGGGTACCCGGTCAACTCCGGCGACAACACGCCCAGCCCGTCGCCGCCGAACGTGCAGCCGAACAACCCCGCCGCCGGCACGGTAGCGCCGCCGGAGAAGTAGGGACACGACGGCCGCGCGCGCCAACGGGGCGGCGCGGTCCCTTTGACAATCCAGACGGAGCGGTGGCTCGGCCCCGAGAGGAGTCGAGCCTTCGAAAGGGAAGCCGGTGAGAAGCCGGCGCGGCCCCCGCCACTGTCACCGGGGACGAAACCGGGAGACGCCACTGTGCGCGCGCCATCCTCGAACGAGGGTGCGGCGCACGGGAAGGCCCCGCGAGTAGGACGATCCGGAAGCCAGGAGACCTGCCGCTTGCCGTCCGACGAATCCGTCCCCCGGGGTGCGGGGCGCGAGTCGGCCTCCGTGCGCTCCGGCCCGGAAACCCGCCCCGCCTCCCGCTCCACCGGGAGACGGGGCGTCGCGTTTCTTGGGAGTGCACGATGCGCATTCGACTCGCCGCCCTCGCCGCGGCCGGGCTCCTCGGGGGATGGAGCCCGCTCGCCGCCCAGGCCACTACCACCCCGCCCTCCTTCTCCTCGACCCTCGTCGTCACCGCGAGCGTCGAGCCCGAGGCCCGCGACGATCTCGCCGCCACCGTGGACGTCGTCGACCGCCGCGAGATCGAGGCCCGCCAGGCCCACCTGGTGCTCGACCTGCTGCGCGAGCTGCCGGGCCTCTCGGTCACCCAGTCGGGCTCGCCCGGCAAGCTCGCCAGCCTCTTCTCGCGCGGGACGAGCTCGAGCCAGACCTTGGTGCTGCTCGACGGCGTCGAGCTCAACGATCCCGTGCTCGGCGCCTTCGACTGGAGCACGCTCGCGACCGACGGCGTCGAACGCGTCGAGGTCGTGCGCGGCCCCTTCTCGGCGCTCTGGGGTTCCGGCGCGGTAGGCGGCGTCGTCCAGGTGATCACCCGCGGCGCCGATCGTGCGCGCGCGGCGCTGCGTCTGGAGGGCGGCTCGGACGCCTACCGCCGCGCCGGCGCCTCGGCGGCCGCGCCTTTCGATCGTTGGAGCCTCGAGGTCGCGGGCCACTCGCGCCGCGGCGACGGCGTCCTGGACAACGACTTCTTCGACTCCGACGGCGGCCGCGTTCGGCTCGACCTGTCGGAGCCCGCGGCGGGAGCGGCCTGGAAGGTCGGCGTGCTCGCCGACGCCGCCGACGCCACGGTGGGGCTGCCCTACGACTATGCGGGGAATCCGGCGCTGCGGCGCCGGCAGCGTTCCCGCTCGCGCCTCTGGGCGTTGCCGGCCAACTGGAGCGGCGGCGGGTGGCGCCTCGAGGCCGAGGCCGCCCGTTTCGACACCCACCTCACGATCTCGGATCCGGGCGATCCGTTCGCGGCCAGCACCGACGACGCCCGGCGCGACCAGCTCCGGGCCACCGTCCGGCGCGACCTCGGGGGCCGCGGCTGGCTCGCCCTCGGGGTGGACGAGCGGCGCGAGTCGGCGGCCACGACGAGCGCCTTCGGCGCGGGTCTCGACGATGCCCGCCAGACCACGCGGGCGGTCTTCGCTCAGGGCTCCTGGGTTCCCGGCCGGCTGCGGCTGGATTTCGGCGTGCGCCGCGACGACCACTCGGCCTTCGGCGGCGCCACCAGCCTCAAGGCGGGCGCGGTGGTGGCGCTCGGAGGGTCCGGAGGGTCCGGAGGCGGCGCCCGGCTGCGCGCCAGCTACGGCGAATCGTTCCGCGCGCCGTCGCTCGGCGACCTCTACTTCCCCGGCTTCGGCAATCCCGCGCTCGAGCCCGAGCGCGGGCGGAGTTGGGAGCTGGGCGTCGAGGGCGGCCGTGGAGCGTTGACGGCGAGCCTGGTCGGCTTCGACAACGAGCTCGACAACCTGATTCAGTTCGACCTCGTCCGTGGCCTGCCGTTCAACATCGGCCGGGCGCGCACGCGCGGCGTCGAGGGCGAGATGGAGCTGCGGCGGGGCGCGTGGCATGCGCGTGCCGGCGCGACCTGGCTCGACGCCGAGGATCGCGTCACCGGGGCGCGCCTACCGCGGCGGCCCGAGGGCAGCGGTGAGCTGGTCGCCGATTGGACCGGCCGGCGCGCCGGCGCCGGGGCGAGCCTGCGCTGGGTCGGTCCGCGCCGCGACGTGGGCGACGTCGCGCTGGCCGGCTACGTCGTGACCGATCTGGTCGCCTCCTGGTCCTGGAGCCCCCGCGTCGCCTCCTACGCCCGGCTCGAGAACGCGCTCGGCCGCGACTACCAGGAAGCGTTCGGCTTCCCGGCGCCGGGTCGGCGCTGGGTCGCCGGCCTGTCGCTGACGGGCGAACGCCGGTGACGGGGGGCGCGCGCCGGCGGGCGCTCGGGCTCGTCGCGGCGCTGGCGCTCGTCGTCGCCGCGTGCGCGCGGCCCGACCGGGCGCCGCCGCCGGCCGGGTCGGCGCGCCGGCTCGGAGTCCTCGCGCCGGCCGCCGCCGAGACCCTGGAGCTGCTCGGCGCGGCCGACCGCGTCGTCGCGGTCGGCGACTGGGTGACTTGGCCGCCGCGGCTCGCGGCGCTGCCCAAGCTCGGCTCCTACGACGCCCCGAGCACCGAGCGCCTGCTCGCGCTGCAGGTCGACGCGCTGGTGACGACGTCTTCGGTCGCCGGCCGTGGCGAGCGCGACGAGCTCGAGCGCTTGGGCATCCGGGTGATCGAGATCGACACCTCGACCTTCGCCGGGACGCTCGCCGGCATCGCGCAACTGGGCCGCCTGGTCGGCCGCGAAGCGCGCGCCCGCGAGCTGGTGGGCTCGATCCGGGCGCGGCTCGACGCGGTCGCCGCGCGCGTCGCCGGCGTGCCGCGCCGCAGCGTCCTGGTCGTGGTCGGCCGCGAGCCGCTCTTCGTCGCCGGCCCGGGCTCGCACCTCGACGAGTTGGTGCGTCTGGCGGGAGGCACCAACGTCGCCGCCGACGCCGGTTCGGCCTGGGCCCTGGTCTCGCTCGAGTCGGTCCTGGCGCGCCGGCCCGAGGTGATCGTGGACAGCTCGGACAACCGGCCGGGGGCGCTGCGCGGCGCGGTCGCCGGGGAGTGGGGACGCTGGCCCTTCCTGCCCGCCGTGGCCGCCGGACGCGTCTATCACCTCGACCCCTCGCAGCTCTCGATCCCCGGTCCGCGCCTGCCGGAGATGGCCGAGCTGGTCGGCCGCCTGATCCACCCGGAGATCTTCGGCGCGCCGCAGCCGGTGGACTTCGGGCCGCTGACGGCGCCGGTCCGCCCGCAGGACGGTGGCCGATGAGCGCGGCGCGGCAGAGACGCGTGCGACCCCTGAACGCCCGGCGACTGGCGGCGTCGGTGGCGATCGCCGCCCTGGTGCTCGCGGCGGCGCTGGCGGCGGGGGCCTGGTTCGGCGCCTCGGGAGCGGGTCTCGGGGCGCTCGCCTCCGGCGGCGACGCCGAGCGCACCATCCTGCTCGACGTGCGGCTGCCGCGCGTGGCCGCGGCCGCGGCGCTGGGCGCGGCGCTGGCTCTGGCCGGGGTGGCCTTCCAGGCGCTGCTGCGCAATCCGCTGGCCGACCCGTACGTGCTCGGGGTGTCGGGCGGCGCCAGCCTGGGCGGCGTGCTCGCCCTGGTCGCCGGCCTGCCGGCGATCGGCGTGCCCGCGGCGGCCTTCGTCGGCGCGCTCGCGGCCCTGGTCGGGCTGGAACGCCTGGCGACGGTGGCGGGTCGCCTCGACGTGCTCACGCTTCTGCTGACCGGCGCGGTCTTCAACGCGACCTCGGCGGCGGTCATCGTGCTGGTCCAGGCGGTGTCGTCGCGCGAGGAGCTCCACGCGCTGGTCTTCTACCTGATGGGCCGCGTGCCGGCGCTCGGCGCCGGGGAGCTCGCGGCGGTGGCCGGGGCGACGGCGGTCGCGATGGTGCTCCTGTTCGCGCGCGCCCGCTCGCTCAACGCGCTGGCGCTGGGCGAGGAGGCGGCGCTCCAGGTCGGCGTGGACGTCGAATCGCTCCAGCGCCAGGTCTTCGTCGTCGGCGCGCTGCTGACCGCGCTCGCGGTGTCCTGGGCGGGATTGATCGGCTTCGTCGGCCTGGTGGTGCCCCACTTCGTGCGCCGGCTGACCGGACCCGACCACCGCCTCCTGGTGCCGCTCGCGACGCTCAGCGGCGCCGCCTTCCTGGTGATCGCGGACCTCGTCGCCCGGGTCGCCCTGGCGCCGCGCGAGCTGCCCGTGGGCGCGATCACGGCGCTGGTCGGCGGGCCGTTCTTCCTGGTCGTCCTGCGCCGCCGGCCGGGGGGTCGCGGTGGCTGAGCGGAGGGAGCCGGAACCTGCCGCGGCGCCGGCGCTCGCCGCGGCCGGCGTCGGCTACGCCTACCGGGACGGGCACGCGATCGCCGGCGTGGACCTCGAGCTGGCGCCCGGCGAGCTGGTCGGCCTGCTGGGACCCAACGGCGCGGGCAAGTCGACGCTGGTCAAGGTGCTCTCGGGCGTGCTCGGACCCTACGCCGGCTCGATCCTTCTGGCAGGGCGCGAGCTGGCGGACCTGAGCCGTCGCGAGGTGGCGCGGAAGCTGGCGGTGGTGCCCCAGGAGGGGGCTACCGACGTCCCCTTCACGGCGCTCGAGACGGTTCTGCTCGGCCGCCATCCGCACCTGTCGGGCCTGGCGTTCGAATCCGGGCACGACCTCGAGCTGGCGCAAAGCGCGCTCGAGCGCGTGGGTGCCGGGGCGCTCGCCGAGCGGCCGCTGGCCGAGCTCTCGGCGGGCGAGCGCCAGCGCGTCGTCGTCGCCCGCGCGCTGGCCCAGGCGACACCGGTGATCCTGCTCGACGAGCCGACGAGCTTCCTCGACCTGCGCTACCAGGTGGAGCTGTTCGACCTGCTGCGCGAGCTGGTGCGCGAGGGCCGCGCGCTGCTCGCCGTGCTCCACGACCTGAACCTCGCCGCCGAGTACTGCGACCGGGTGGCGCTGCTGACCGGCGGCCGGATCGCCGCCGCCGGGCCCACCGCCGAGGTGCTGACCTACCCGCACCTGACCCGCGTCTACGGCACGGAGGTCTACGTCGACGTCAACGACCTCACCGGCTCGCTGGTCGTGACGCCGCTCTCGGCGCGGGCGCGCGAGCGGCTGGGTCTCCGGAGCCCCTCCCCGGCCGCTCCGCCCGGCGGGCGGGACGACGCGCCGTAGAATCCCCCGATGCTCTTCTGCCGCTACGGACCCGAGGGTTTTCACGCCGCCGGCGAAAGCCCGGGCGAGATGCGCGTGCTCTATTCGGACCCGCTCGCGACGCCGGTGTCGCAGTGGCGCTTCGGCCGCGAGATCGATCTCTCGCGCGAGAGCCTGCGCGCGCCGGTCGAGCCGGGCAAGATCGTCGGCATCGGGCGCAACTACGTCGAGCACGCCAAGGAGCTCGACAACCCGGTGCCCAAGGAGCCGGTGCTGTTCCTGAAGTCTCCGGGCTCGTTGATCGGTCCCGGCGCGCCGGTCGTGATCCCGCCCGAGAGCGAGCGGGTCGAGTACGAGGGGGAGATCGTGGTCGTGCTCGGCGCCCGGCTCACCCGCGCCTCGCCCGAGGACGCCGCGCGCGCGGTGCTGGGCGTGACCGCCGGCTGCGACGTGACGGCGCGCGACCTGCAGCGCCGCGACCCGACCTTCGCCCGCGCCAAGTCGTTCGACACGCTTCTGCCCGCTCGGCCCCGCGGTGCTCGTGGCACCCGATCTCGACGATCTCGAGGTGGTCACCCGGGTCAACGGCGAGGAGCGCCAGCGCGGCCACGTCCGCCAGATGATCTGGGGGATCGTGGACCTGCTGGTCTACGCCTCGCGCATGATGACGCTCGAGCCCGGCGACATCGTCATGACCGGCACCCCCGCCGGCGTCGGCCCGCTCGCCGACGGCGACCGCCTCGAGGTCGAAGTCTCCGGCGTCGGCGTCCTCGCCAACCCGATCGAAGCCTGGCGCCAGGGATGAACCTCGACCTCGACGAGCGGGACGGGCACCGGGCGTCGCGAAGGCGCGCCTCGGACCTGCCCCTGCTGGTGACGGCGGCCGCACTGGCGGGCGGCGCGACCCTCCTGCTCGCCCGCTACCAACGCCACTACCCCTGGCTCCTGGCCGCGGTCCTCGCCTTCGCCGTCGCCGTCTTCGTCGCCGCCGCGCTGCGCACCTCCGCCCGTCTCCGCGCGCTGTGGCGTGACCCGAGGTGACGGCAGAGTCCGGAGGGGGCTCGGTTCATGGCCTCGTGGGATCCAGGACCTCGAGGCCGGAGAAGCGACGTCGGAAGAAGCCGCGGTCGCGCGCGAGCAGGCGGTCGGCGCGTAGCCTGGCGTGGGCACCGATGAGGAAGTCGGGGATCAGATGGTGCCGCTGACCGCCAGACCGCCGATACGCCCGCCAGAGGTCGCCCGCGAGATCGGAGCACGCTTCGTCGAAGGGATCGAAGTGGATGCCGGCCGCGCCGAGATACTCGGCGATGCGCCGCGGCTCGCGCAGGGCGGCGCGGACTTCGCTCCAGACGACTGGACAGCCCCCCCACGACGAGCGCTCCCGCGGTGTGCGCAACCGGAGGGCGGCGAGCGAGCCGTCGCGGTGGGTGGGATCCTCGAGCAGGACGTCGAGCAGGACCGACGAGTCGAGAGCCGTGATCACCCGCGGTCGAGCTCCGTCGACCATCCGGGGCCTCGCGCCGCCTCGAGCCAGCGGTCGACGTCGACACCGCGCCGCACCCCGAGCCCCACCAGCTTGCCGATCGGGTCCTCCTGGGCCGCCCGCACCGCCACCAACTCACCCTCTCGCTCCTCGAAGGCCAGCTTGGTTCCGGGTGCCAGGCCGAGCTTGGCGCGCAGCTTCTTGGGGATGGTGACCTGCCCTTTCTCGCTGACGGTTACCGTCGATTTCATACCAACATGGTAAGAATTCCTACCTCTGAAGTCAAACCAGCTCCCGAAACCCGCCGCGCTGCGCACCGCGCGACCCTCCGCAATCCTTGAAGTTGGCGCCCCCTCGGCGCCATGCCGACGCGACGGATCGTCAGGGCCCGCGCTCCTTCTGGCGGTACTCGGTCATCGAGAAGTCGAAGACGAAGATGTCGGAGATGGCATCCCGACCGAGCGCTTGGTTGAGACCCCGGACCAGCCGGGTTCGCTCGCTGCGGACAGCGAGAGACGCCATGAGCGCCGTGCCGAATTTCGTCGCGCGGGCCGCCAACTCCTTGGAGACACGCTCGATCTCGCTCGGTGAGAGCCCTTCGAGGTCGTCTCGGCAGCCGATCAGTGCCGCCGAGAAACCGGTCTCCGCATGACCGCTCCGCAGATGATCGAAATGCTCGGAAAGCTCGAGGTGCGTCGGCTGGCACTCCGCGAGTGCGGGACCCGCCGTGGCCACCGCCAGGGACAGAATCGCGAAGCCGAACGCCCAGTTCTTCATGGTGGATTCCCCTTCCCCTTCTCGGTCGCGGTGAGCAGAAACACCGCCCAGAGCAGTCCGGCCTGGCCGCCCCAGCGCAGGCTGTACTTGACCTTGGACTTGAGGGGCTCCTGTGGTCGGCGCTTCTCGTAGAGCATGCTGACGAGCACGATCAGGCCGAGAAGGAAGAACGCTCCGACCGCCGTTGCGATCGCGACTCCGTTCCCCACCTCGCGATCCGACCATCCGCGAATGAACAGCCCGTAGGCGATGAACACCATGCCGCCGAACGCGACGGTCAACATCGCGCAGGCGGCGAGGCGGGCGAGAATCCGCGCCTTCTGGGTGAAGCCCGGAGGCCGGTTGGCCGGGGCCTGGATCATTCCGGTGCGACCTCAGCGCTTGCCGGGCACCAGGATCAGGCCCGCGCCGAGGGCGATGGCGGCGACGCCGGCCCAGGTGGGGATCTCGAAGTGGTCCTTTTCCTTGAGGGAGAACTTCACCGGGCCGAGCTTGGCTTCGTGGCTCTCCTTGGTGTAGCTGAAGCCGTGGTAGACCAAGGCGAGGACGCCGGCGACGATCAGGGCCAGGCCGAGGAGCTTCAGGGGCTTCATGGTTCCTCCGTCGGATGGGGCGGGGAAGGCGGCGCGTCGCGGCCGGCGCGCCACGGCACCAGGAGCAGGCCCGCCAGCGCGACCAGGTGGATCGCGCCGCCCAGCGCGTAGCCGAGCAGCAGGGCGCGCCAGCCAGAGCGCGAAGCAGGCGGCCGCCGCGAACAGGCGCGCGGTCGGATTCACGGCCGCGAGCTTAGCCCGGAAGCCGGGTGCCCGAGTGAAGCGGAGTCGTGCACGCGCGCTATCCTCGCGCCGTGCGCGCCTGGCAGCCGCAGAGCAGAGCGAGACCCTCTTCCGCCACCGCCTCTTCGAGCTGCGCCGCGAGCTCCACGGCAACCCCGAAGACTCCGACCGCGCGAGGCGCTGATCCTCGACGCCCCGACCTGGGTCAACGTTGTGCCCGTGCTCGACGACGGCCGCGTGCTGCTCGTCCGCCAGTGGCGCTTCGGCCTCGGCGCGCACGACCCTCGAGATCCCCGGCGGCATGGTCGATCCGGGCGAGGATCCCGCCGCCGCGGCCGCGCGCGAGCTGTTCGAGGAGACCGGCTACCGGGCGCGGGTACGATCCGCGCCGCTCGGCTTCGGTCGATCCCAACCCCGCCTTCCTCGCCAACCGCTGCTGTGACCTTCGCAGGCGGCGCGGCTCGAGCGCGTCGGCGAGGCGACCGGCGACGGCTGGGAGGAGATCGAGGTCTCGAGCGTCCCGGTCGAGCGGCTGCCCGACCTCGTCGCGTCCGGCGAGATCCGCCACGCGCTCGTCCTCGCCGCGCTCTACCTCTACGACCTCGACCGCCGGCGATGATCGAAGCCGTCACCCTGGACGCCACCCGTACCCTGTTCGAGCCGCGCGACCTCGGCGGCGACTACTCGCGGGTGCTGGCGCGCCACGGCATCGATCTCGTCGCCGGCCGAGACCGGGCGCTTCATCGCCGTCGTCTGGCAGGAGCTCTCGTGCCTCGCCGATCCGTCGCGCGACCGCTTCGCTTCGGCTCCCGGCGGCTCGCGCGGCTTCTGGTGGCGCTTCCTGGTGCGCCTGTGCGAGCTCGCCGGAGTGGGAACGCCGTCGCGCTTCGCCGCGGCCGAGCTCTTCGAGCTCTTCGCCGAGGCGGGGCCCTACCGGGTCTACGACGACGTCGTGCCCGCGCTCGAGGAGCTGCGCGCCGCGGGGCTGCGCCTGGCGGTGATCTCCAACTGGGACGAGCGGCTGGCCCGCGTGCTCGCCGGCCTCGGCCTCGCGAGCTACTTCGAGGCGATCCACGCCTCGGCCGTCGTCGGCGTCGAGAAGCCGCACCGGAAGATCTTCGAGACCGCGCTCGCCGGCCTCGGGATGCCCGCCGAGCGGGTGCTGCACGTCGGCGACAGCGCGCTCGACGACGTCGAGGGCGCGCGGGCCGTGGGCCTCCACGCGCTCTGGCTGGTTCGCGACGGGGCCGGCGACCTCGCCCGCCTGACCGATCTGGCCGGAATGCTGGCCGCGTTCGCGTAGACTCGCCGGCGGTGCGCCTGATCGCGGCGGTGGCCGTCGGCGGAGCGTTCGGCTCCGTAGCTCGGTACCTGATCCAGGGTTGGGTCCAGGACCGGTCCTCGGCCGGTCACGGCTGGACCGCCGTGTTCCCGTTCGGAACGCTCGCGGTCAACGTCCTGGGCTGCCTGCTGATCGGGATCTTCGGCGTGCTCTTCCAGGATCGCATCCTGGTCGCGCCCGAGGTGCGCAGCCTCCTGTTGATCGGCCTGCTCGGCGGGTTCACGACCTTCTCGAGCTTCGGCTTCGAGACCCTCGCCCTGCTGCGCGACGGGAACCTGGCCCTGGCCGTCGCCAACGTCGGCGTGAGCGTCGCCTTCGGCCTGGCCGGAGTCTGGCTGGGGATGTCGCTCGCGCGCCTGCTGTGAGGAAGAGGAGGACGCCGTGAAGCTCGAGGGCGATCGCCTGCTGCTGCGCATCTACCTGGGAGAATCGAACCGGCGCGAGGGCGTTCCGCTCTACGAGGCGATCGTCCAGCGCGCGCGCGAGATCGGCCTGGCGGGCGCCACCGTGCTGCGCGGCGTCGAGGGCTTCGGGGCCAAGTCCCACATCCACCGCGCCTCGATCCTGCGTCTGTCCGAGGATCTGCCGATCGTCGTCGAGATCGTCGACGCGCGCGAGAAGATCGAGGCGTTCCTCGAGGAGCTCGAGCCCTGGATCGAGGACGGCATGGTGACGTTGGAGCGGGTCCAGGTGATGCTCTACCGCCCGCACCGCGAAGGGGGGGCCGCGACTTGAGACCCGGCGTGGCAGCGGCCGGTGTCGCGATCGCGGCGGCGCTCGTGCTCGGGTGCGGCGGCGGAGAGCCGCAGAAGAGCGCTCCGGCGCCGATGCCGACGGTCGACGTCTCCGAGGCGCCCGACGCGCACGCCTCGCTCGACAACGAAGCGGTCGAGAAGCGCCGCGCCGAACCGGCAGGCGGCATCGCCGGCAGGCTCCCGGAGGGCTTTCCTCGCGACCTGCCGCTGCCTTCGCCGTCCAGCCTGGTGGACTTCGGCCGCGGCCCGCACGGCGGCGCGAGCGTCACGCTCGAGGTCCAGCGCGCCCCCGACCGAGCCCTGGCCGACTACGAGTCGAAGCTCGCCGCGGCCGGCTTCGAGCGCGGCGGCGACGGGCTCTGGGTGCGCGGGGCGCGGCGTCTCGGAGTGGGCGTCGCGCCGTTCGCCGGCATCGCCCGGATCTCGGTCGAGGTCGTGCCCGCGGCCGGCGCGCCGGCGCCTCCACCGGGCTGACCCGATGTCGTTCCCCGGCCTCGACCCGGCGGCCGTCGCGCGCGCCCTCGCCCTGGTCGCGAGCGAGACCGACGACGCCGCGGAGGTCTACTTCGAGCGCCGCGTCGAGGCCGAGCTGGCGCCGGAGGGGACCCCGGCGGGATTCCGGGTGCGCCGCGAGGAGGGGCTCGCGGCGCGCCTCGTGCGCGGCCGGCGCAGCTGGCTGGCGTCGCGCGACGGGCTCGACGGCGACGCCCTGGTCGAGGCCCTGCGCCAGGTGGCGCGGGTCTGGCCGTCGGCGGCGCCGGAGCCCGAGCTGGTGATCGCCGCCGCGGAGGTCGAGGTCCCGGAGACGACCCTGCGCGAGTTTCCGGGCCGGCTGGAACGCGAGCTGCGCCGCCGGCTGGCCGCCTTCCCGCTCCGCGTGACGGTGCGCTGGCAGCGGCGGGACATGCGGGTGGTCGGCCCGCGCATGGTGGCGCCGGAGGAGCGCGAGGCCTTCTTCAGCGTCGAGGCCGAGCTGCCCTGGGGCCGCTGCGGCGCCCTCGCGGTGGCGCTGGGCGACGCCGAAGCGGCGGAGTTCGCGACCCGGCTGATGGCCCGCTTCCGCGCCCGGGAGGCGGCCCCGCCCGCCCCCGGCCGGATCCCTCTCCTGCTCGCGCCCGGCGCCTGCGCCGTGGCGCTCCACGAAGCGGTCGCCCACGCCTTCGAAGCCGATCTGCTGGCCGAGTCGGGGCAGCCGCAGGCGGCGAGCGGGCTCGACTTCGGCGCCCCCGGCCTCGACGTGCTCGACGATCCCTCCGCCGCCCCCGAGGGCGTCGACCGCGCGACCGACGACGAAGGCGTCGCGGTGGCCCGCCGCTGGCTGCTGCGGGCCGGCCGGGTCGAGCAGCCGATCGCCGACACCGCCGCCTGCCGCCGCTGGCCGGAGCTGCTGCCCGGGTCGGGCTTCCGTTCCGGCCGTCACGCGCCGCCGCGGCCCCGGACCCATCATCTCGAGCTGCTGCCCGGCGCGGCCTCGGGGCCGGAGCTGCTCGCGGCCGCCGAGGACGGGCTGTGGGTGGGCGAGATCGCCAGCGGCCGCCTCGACCCGGCCAGCGGCGAGTTCCTCCTCGAAGCGCCCGCGGGCCGCCGCATCCGCAACGGAGCGGCCGGCGATCCGGTCGGCCGGTTCCAGATCCGCGGCCGTGTCGCCGACCTGCTCTCCGGCATCTCCGCGGTCGGCCGCGACGTCGAGGCCGCCGGCGCCGGCTGGTGCGCCAAGCGGGGGGAGCGCCGGGCGGTGTGGGCCACGGCGCCGGCGGTGGTGGTGACCGGGCTCGAGGTGCGGGCGTGAGCGGCGCGGGTCTCCCGGACCGCTCCGGCGACGAGCTCGGCCGGCGGGCGGCCGAGCTCGTCGCGAGCCGGTCGCGCCACGGCGGCGAGCAGCTGGAGGCCTTCGAGAAGCGCGGCCGGAGCCGGCGCTTCGAGGTCGCCCCCGACGGCGAGCTTTCCTCGACGGCGGTCGAGGCCGGATGGGCGGTCCGCTGGGGCGACGCCCAGCGCTCCGGTTTCGTCTGCGGCACCGGCGGGCTGCCGCGCGAGCTGCCGGCGATCGCGGCCGGCGCGCACCCTCTCGCCCTGCCCGAGCCGCGGCCCGGGCCGCGCTTCACGCCGCCGCCCGGACTGCGCGCGCCGCTCGCGGGCGAGTCCGAGGCGCGGGCCCTGGTCGAGGCGATCGGCCGCGAGCTGGCGCGCGAGCTTCCGGGCGCCCGGCTCGCCGGTGCGCGCTTCGAGGAGGGGACGAGCGAATCGGCGCTGGCGTCGAGCCGGGGGGTCACGGCCCGGACCCTGGCGCGCGCGGCCACGTTGCGCCTCACGGCCGAGCACCGGGGACGCCGGGTGAGCGCCGAGAGCTGGACGCTCGAGGCGAGCGAGGTGAACCCGCTCGCCCAGGCGCGGCGCCTGGCCGATCGGCTGGCGGCGCTCGACGGGCGGACCCGGACCCGCCCCCGGACGATGCTGCTGGCGCCGCCCCTGGCGGCCCGGCTGGTCGAAGCGCTGGCGCCGGACCTGGTCGGCCGCGACGCGCCCTCGCGCGTCGCCGCGCTCGCCGGCGGCCGCCCGGCGCTCGGCTCGGAGCGGGTCCGGATCGTCGACGACGGCGCCCTGAGCGGTGGCCTGCTGGCCGCGGCGGCGGACGGCGAAGGGTTCCCCTGCGGCGAGGTCGTGCTGGTCGAGGGGGGCCGGTTCGTTCGGCCGCTGCTCGCCTGGTGGGAGGCCGAGCGCCCCGAGCAGGCGACGGGGTGCGCCCGCCGCGCGAGCTACCGCGACCTGCCCCGGCGCGCGCCGACGCACCTCTACCTGGCCGGCGACCCGGCCGTCTCGGTGCGCGACCTGTTGCCCGAGGCCGACGTCTACCTGATCGACGCCGAGGGCGGGGTGGCCGTCGAGCCGTCCTCCGGGAGATTCACGGTGCGCGTCTCGGGTTTCGTCCTGGAAGGCGGGCGCGCCGCCGGCGGCCTCGGACCGTGCCACCTGGCCGGCACGCTGGGTGAGTGGCTCGGCGGCGTGCGCGCGGCGGCGCGCGACCGCAGCTTCGTCGCCGGCGACGGGATGTTCGGCTCGCCCTCGCTGCTGGTCGCCGGCGCGCTCGAGCTCGCAGGCGTCGAGTCCTGACGATCGGCCGGCGGCCGCGCCCGCGGTCTCAGCCGATGGCCGGCATCGCGTCGGGACCGGGCGGCAGCAGGCGGTGCTCGAGCTGGCCGGTCGATCCCGGGCGGGGCACGAAGCCGGGGCGCGGCGGATTCGAGCCGGGCCGGCCGCGCACGGTCGGGGGGGTGAAGCTGCGGGCCCGGCCGCCGCGGGCGGCGCCCGTCGGCGATGCGACCTGGTTCACCCCGACCGGTCGCAGGTCGGACGGGGTCAGCACCTTCGGCGTGGAGTCCGCGCTCTCAAGGTCGGGCTCCACCGGCGCGCCCCCGCGCGGAGCGCCGGCCGTCTCCCGGCGTCCGCCGTCGGCCGGGGCGGCCGCCGGCTTCGCCAGGTGGGCGAACCCGCCGCCCTGGGATCCGTCCGCGCCGGATCCGCTCTCGCCTTCGGCCTCCTGGTCCTCCGGCGCCGCCGGCTTCACCTTCGGGACGTCGATCATCAGGCCCGCGATCCGCGCCGAGTCGACGTAGTCGCGCGGCGCGGCAGCGAGGGCGGACGTGCCCGGCTTCCAGGCCATGAGCATCGCGGCCGTCGCCTGGCGGTTGTCGAGCACCGAGGAGTTGTAACGCGCGTCGGCCAGGCGCCGGTCGAGCGTGAAAGCGCGCGCGAAGGAGCGACGGGCGCGATTCTCGAAGCCCCAGGCGTCGTAGATCGTGCCCAGCTCGTAGTAGGCCCAGGCATGCCGCGGCTCGAGCTTCACCACCTTGCGGAACTGCCGGAACGCCGCGCGGCGCTGGCCCGACTCGGCGAGCAGCAGACCGTAGTTGAAGTGCGGTCCCGGATCGTCGGGCGCCAGCGCGACGGCCTTCTCGTACGCCTGGCCGGCGCCGCGGGTGTCGCCCGCGAGCGCGAGCAGGTTGCCGAGATCGTTGAGCACGGCGGGATCGTCGGGGTGGTCGGCGGCGAGTTGCCGCTGGGCGGCCAGGGCCCGGTCGAGGTGCTGCGGCGCGGTCTGCGCCGCGATCAGGGCGAACGCCGCGAATGCGGCGGCGAGAGAGACTCCTGCGATGCGGGATGCGCGCAACTCCGACGCTCCTTTCCGGACTCGGCTCTCAGCCCTCGGCCTCGGAGGAACCGATCGGCTTGGCCTTGAGCTTGATCTTGCCTTGTTCGCGGGTGAGACGGAACTGGACCTTCTCCGCCCCGGTCCGGGCGCGGATCTCCTCGACCTGGCGGGCGAGGTAGCCGCGGAAGGCGTCGAGGTCGAGATTGGCGGCGGCTCCGTTCTTCGCCAGGCCGGCGAACAGGGCGTCGACGGCCGCCGGCTCCGGCTTGCCGCCGAGAACGATGCCCTCTTCGGGATCGTACTGCTTGTCGGTGTCGCCCGTCTCGCGCGGACGGACCGGCCCGCGGCCCTCTTCGCGGTCGCGCAGGCGGCGGCCGAAGTTCTCGGACAGGACGTTGAACCGCGCCTCGAGGCCGGACAGCCGGAACTGGTCCACGGCCGACTTGAGCGCCACCGTGCGCAGGTCGCGCAGCGCGCGCTGGATCCGGTTCCGGAGCTCCTCGGGCGGGATCGGGGCGGCGCCGTTGAAGTAGCGTTCGGCCTCGATCCGGAACTTCTCGACCAGGTCGCCCAGACGGGCCAGCCGTGGCTCGAAGCCGGGCGTTGCGGCGGCCTCGCCGCCGGCGTCGGGCGGGATCACGGCCGGCTCTCCCCGGCGCGGCCGGATCGATCGCGGTCGCCGCGAGCCCCGACGCGACGGGCTCGGCCGGGTAGAATGCGCGCGAGCCTCATGGCACCCGAGCCGTCCGACGACCCGCGCCGCCGCCTGCCGGCGGTCGACCGCCTCCTCGCCGATCCCAGATTGGTCGCATTGGAGCGAGTTTACGGGCGCGAGTGCCTCCGCGTCCAGGCGCGGCGCGAGCTGGACCGGCTGCGCGCCGAGGTGCGAGCCGGCGCGCCGCTGGCGCGCGAGCTGGACCGGTTGCCGGCGCGGATCGCCCGGGCGCTGGAGTCCGAGCTGGGCGCGCCGCTGGCCCGCGTGCTCAACGCCACCGGCGTCTTTCTGCACACGAACCTGGGCCGGGCGCCGCTGCCGCGCGAGGTCGCGGCGGCGCTGCCCGCGCTCGCCGACGCCGGTTGCGACCTCGAGCTGGACCGCGGATCGGGGCGGCGCGGCGACCGCCTGAGGCGGCTGACGGCGTTGCTCGTGGCGGCCACCGGCGCCGAGTCCGCGCTGGCCGTCAACAACAACGCGGGGGCGCTGACGCTGGCCCTGGCGGCGCTGGCGCGCGGTCGCGAAGTGGTCGTCTCGCGCGGCGAGCTGGTCGAGATCGGGGGCAGCTTCCGGATCCCGGAGATCCTGGAGGCGGCCGGAGCCCGTCTGGTCGAGGTCGGCACGACGAACCGCACGCACCGCGAGGACTACCAGAGGGCGACGGGCCCGGACACCGCGATGCTGCTCAAGGTGCTGCCGAGCAACTTCCGGGTCCGCGGGTTCACCGCCGAGGTCACCGTCAGCGAGCTGGCGGAGCTCGCCCGCGCCGCCGGGGTGCCGCTCGCGGTCGACGAGGGCAGCGGCCTGCTCGCTCCCCGTCCGGAGCCCCAGCTGGCCCGCCATCCGTCGTTCCGCGAGTTGCTCGCGGTGGGTGCGGACCTCGTCTGCGGTAGCGGCGACAAGCTCCTCGGCGGGCCCCAGGCGGGGCTGCTGGCGGGCCGTGAGGACCTGCTGGCGGTCTGCCGCCGGCACCCGCTCTACCGTGCGCTGCGCCTCGGGCGCCTGCCGGCCGCGGCGCTCGAGTTGGTGCTGCGTCGTCGGCTGGCGGACGGAGGCTTCCCGCTCGACGGCCTGTGGCCCGATCCGGCCGCCCACCGCGCCCGGCTGGAGCGCGCGGCGTCCGCCCTGCCCGGCGCCGCGATCGTCGCGGCGGAAGCCTTCCTCGGCGGCGGTTCGGCCCCGGACGAGCCGATCGCGGGCGAGGCGCTCGCCCTGCCGGCGGCCGGCGACCTGGCCGGCCGGCTGCGCGCCGGCTCGCCGCCGGTCGTCGGCTACGTGCGCGACGGGCTCCTCGTCCTGGACCTGCGCACGGTCGACCCCGAGGACGACGCGACGCTCATCGCGGCCGTCCGCACGGCGTCCGCGGACGCCTGAGGGGAGGTCACCCTGGCCCGGCTGCTGGTGGTCGAGGACCGCGAATCGCTGCGCCGGATGCTGGCGCGGGCGCTCGAGGGGGAAGGCCACGAGGCGGCGCTGGCCGCGGACGTCCCCGAGGCCGTGGAACGTCTGGCGGCGGCCGAGACGTTGGACCTGGTCCTGACCGATCTCAAGCTCCCCTCCGGCAGCGGCCTCGAGGTCCTGGCCGAGGCCCGGCGCCGGCGCGCGGATCTGCCGGTCGTGGTGCTGACCGCGTTCGGGACCGTCACGGCCGCGGTCCAGGCGATGAAGGCGGGAGCGGTGGACTTCCTCGAGAAGCCGGTGGACCTCGACGCGCTGTTCGCCCTGGTCCGCTCGCTCACGCGCCCCGCCGAGGGACCGGCCGTCTACCAGGCGGCGGGAGCCCCGGAGATCGTCGGCGTGCACCCCCGCCTGCGCGCCGTCCTGCGTCTGGTCGAGCGCGTCGCACCGACCCAATCGACGGTCCTGTTGACCGGCGCCAGCGGCACCGGCAAGGAGCTGTTCGCGCGCACGGTGCACGCGCTGTCGCCCCGCGCCGCGGGGCCGTTCGTGGCGGTCAACTGCGCGGCGATCCCCGAGAGCCTGGTCGAAACCGAGCTGTTCGGCCACGAGAAGGGCGCCTTCACCGGCGCCGGTCGGCGCCGGTCGGGCCGCTTCGAGCTCGCGCGCGGCGGCACGCTGTTCCTCGACGAGATCGGCGAGCTGCCGTTGACGGTCCAGGCGAAGGTGCTCAGGGTCCTCGACGACCGCAGCTTCGAACGGGTCGGAGGCGACGAGACGCTGACGTCGGACGCGCGCGTCGTGGCGGCGACGAACCGCGACCTCGAGGCGATGGTCGGAGCCGGAGAATTCCGCTCCGACCTGCTGTTCCGGCTCGAGATCTTCCCGATCTCGCTGCCGTCGCTCGCCGAGCGGCCGGGCGACGTCCCCCTGCTGGCGCGTCATCTCGCCACCAAGGTGGCGGAACGCCACGGCTTGGCCGTTCCCGAGCTCGCCGAGGAGGCGATGGAGAGGCTCGCCGCCGCGCCCTGGCCGGGCAACGTGCGTCAGCTCGCCAACGTGATCGAGCGCGCGGTGATCCTCCACCCCGGAGCGCGGGTGGGCGCGGCCGAGGTCGCGGCGCTGCTGACGCCGGGAGCCGAGGCCGCCGACAACGAGGAGTCCCGGGTGCGCTCGGCTCTCGAGGCGGCGGGAGGGGACCGCAAGCGGGCAGCCGCGGCGCTCGGGATCTCCTACCGCACCCTGCTGCGGCGGATCCGCGATTTCGATCTCGGGGGCTTTCCCGAGTACCGGTCGCGCTGACCGGCGACCGCGGCACCCGGACGCGGAACGGGCCGGCCCCGTGGGACCGGCCCGGAGGTTGCTCCGCGCGCCGCGGTCGGGCTCAGCTCGAGGGCGGTGGCGCCGCGCCGTACTGGGGCACGGTGGTCTCGGACCCCTGGTCCGCGCCCTGGTCACCCTGGTCCTGCCCTTGGGTGTTGGTCTTGAAGCCCCGGCCCTGGACGTCGAACTTGGCCGCGGTGAAGTCGGGGATGCCGGGGAAGGTGACCCGGAAGTTCGCCGTCTTGCCGGGCGCGATCATCCCGGAGTTGATCGAGCCCTCGTTGGTGGCCAGCAGTCCGCCCGCGGTGTCGTAGATCGCGATCATGATCGAAGGCGACGTGATGTTGTTCGCGCCGTTGTTGCGGATCGTGCCGAACACCTCGACGCCGCTGCCGTCGTCGGTCTGGCGTCTTGTCCCAGGAGATGACCTCGAGGTCGGAGCTCGACGCCTCGTCCTTCTTGGCCTGATCGCCGGTGCTCTCGTCCTCGTCGTCCGCGCCGGCGGAGGGCGAGGGCGGGATGTCCTTCTCGGTCAGCGTCAGGATCGGCGCCTTCTTCGGCTCCGGCTGGGCGGGCTGGGCAGGCCTCTTGGCGGCTTCGGCGGCCTGCGCGGTGACCGCCGCCGACTGGTCGAGGTCGACGTCGTCGGCGCGCATCGCGGAGAGCATCCCGTTGGGCGAGGTGAAGACGATGCGGCGCCCCTCGACCTTCCAGGGACCCTTGGTCTCCAGCCGGGCCCCGTCCTTGGTGACCAGCCAGTCGGCCCGTGCCGGGACCGCCGACGCGGCGAGCGCCGCGCCGACGGCCAGAACGACCAGAACGGGGAGGGAAGAGCGGTAGCGGTTCGCCATCAGTACTCCTTCCAGTTGTGGCCCTCGATGCAGATCGGCACGGGTGCGATGAAGACGATACCAGTGTCCGACCGGATGGTCTTGATGTCAAGGGTGTAGTTGGCGAACCGGCAGTCCGACGGGAACAGGCCCTTGAGCTCCTTGTTGATCTGCCGCAGCTCGTCGGTCCACTGGTCGGCGTTGTTTCCGCCGCTCCCTCCCTGGTTGCCGGTTGCGCTCTGCTCGGTGAACGGCTGGGTGGTGAACTTGGGCGCGGTGACGTAGCGGGTGTAGTCCGTCGTCCCGGCGGCGACTGCGTAGCCGGTGGCGTTGACCGTGTTGACGGTGAACAGCTTGCTCTCGCCGCCGAAGGCGCAGGCGCCGTCGGCTTCGGTGTTCACCGGGTCGTAGATGGTGAAGAAGGTGATGCCGGAGAGCGAGAACGGCTCGGTGATCAGCTTCTCGTCGGCGGCGAGCGGGAAGTACCAGCCGGGGAGCTTGCCCGGGTCGGTGTCCCCGAACAAGTAGCTCGGTCCCGGATTGTTGAGGTCGAAGGCCGAGTCCGGATCGATGGCGACCAGGCTCGCCTCCGACAGCGGCTGCGTGCAGGTGCCGCAGCCGAGAGGGTCGAGCACGCCGTCGCGGTTGGCGTCGTGCCACCCGGTGTCGACGATGGCGTAGAAGCGCCCGGTCGTGCCGTCGAAGTCCCAGAGATTCGAGCGGTTCCCGGTGCCGAACAGCAGGGCGTTGGCGCGCAGCTTGGGCACGAAGACCGCGCTCGTCTCGAGGTAGATCGGCCGTCCGCCGGTGGTGAAGACCTGGAACGGGTCGAAGCGGCCGGCGTCTCCGGTCGGATCCTGGATCCGTCCGTCCACTCCGAGCTCGAAGGGTCCGTCGCCGAGCTCGACCTTGTAGAGATAGCCGGCAGTCGTGCCGAAGTAGAGGGTGTCGACGAAGCCGTCGGCGTTGGCGTCGACGCCCGTGATGTCGGCCGGGACGGCGCCGGAGATGACCCCGTCGCCGCCGCGCTTGTAGATGATCCGGCCGGTCTCGACGTCGACCATGTAGATCCAGTTTCCGGTCTCGTCGGCGTTCGAGTTGACCGGATTGACCGGCAGGCCGCCGCCGAAGATCGCGACGTAGCGGTCCTCGGGTTCGTCGGCCTGGTCGCAGGCGCCGTCGCAGACCTGGATCCGGGCCAGGATCGGCCGGCTCCAGCTCTGCCCCTCGTCGGCGCCGCCGACGCCGTCCTCGTCCGAGATGTCCTTGAACTCCCAGAGCAGCGACGGGAACGGCAGCGAACCGCACCCGGCGCCGCCGTCGATGCAGGACGGGACGTAGCCGGTCGCGGCGCCGCCGCGCGGAGTCGGCATGTTGGTCGCGGTGTCGATCGTGTCCGGCTGGGTGACGTCGAGAGCGAAGAGCCCCGGGCCGCCCTGGCGGTAGGTGCCGAGAAGCACGCTGCGCCACTCGCGATCCTGACAGGAAGGATCGCCGCTCGAGTCGAGCACGGGGTCGATGAAGACGTCTCCGACCCGAGCCGTGCCGTCGATGCCGTACTGGTCGGTCAGCTCGCTGATCTGCGAGAGCTCCTTGATCAAGGGCATCTGGGCCGAGGGGATGAAGGAGAAGATCTCGCGCCCGGTGCCGAAGTCGTACTTTCCGTCGACGCCGTCGTCGTCGGCGAGCGTCGCATCGCGGTTACGCAGAGTCTGCGGCAGAGCCAGCTTGCACTCGCTGCCGCGGAAGATGCCGCCGTCGAAGGCGTGGAGCTGGCCGTCGTCCGAACCGACGAAGAGCATGACCCGACGGCAGAGGTTCTTGTTCGAGAACCAGTCGTAGGAGATCTGCGGTCCGCGAAGCTGGGTCGTCGGCAGGTCGGCGCCGCACAGAGGCGTGTTCCAGTACAGGTCCTTGGTGTAGTAGTCGAAGCTTGCCGGCGCGTTGAGCACCACTGGGTTGGAGTGGAAGATGTCGCCCATCACGTACTGGATGTGGGCGTCGTCGTCGGGATTCGTCGGCGTGTTGTTGACGTCGATCGCGCCCTGCTTCTGCTTCAGGGTGAATTCGACGATCCCGGCGATGGTGTTGAGATTGGCCGGCGGAGCTGGATCGGGCGTCGTCAGGTTCCAGGCGTACTCGAACTCGAGCTGCTCGGTCGCGTCGGCCGGATAGCGGAACCACTGCCGCTTGCCCGCGGTCGTGCTGTCGGGCACCCCGAAGAAGACCCGGCGCTGGTCGTCGCCGTTGCCGATCTTGAGCGTCGTGCTGTCGAAGCGGACCATGTCGCCGGAGAGCGGCGCCTGGTTGAGCATGCCCTCGGGGCTGTAACCGGTCTCTCCGTCCCAGGCGGGCTGCGAATCGGCGGCGTCCCAGGCGAAGCACTCCGCCTCGACCGAGCCGAGCTGGCAGCGCACGGAGCGGTCCGGCAAGCCGTTGGCATCCAGCGGCAGGGGCTTCAGGAAGGAGTCCAGACGTCCGGGCCAGACCGCCTCCTGGTTCAGCGGGGTGAAGCTCGACAGGTAGACCTTGTCGGCGATGTCGGCCTGCACGGTCGGCACCGCGGCGGAGGCGAAGGCCACCGTCTCCTCGTGGATCTGGCTGAACAGGTTGTTGAGCTGGACGATCAGGTCGTGCTTGTTCTGCGGGAAGATCGGGGCGCCGGTCCCTCCCTGCTGGGCGATGTCGAGCAGGGTATTGCCGTTGCCGCCGGTGAGGCCGTAGCCGATGACGAAGGTGCGGATGTCGTCCTGGTTGTGGAGTGCCCCGGCGACGTTTCCGGGATTGCCGCCGCACGTCTCGTCGCCGTCGGTCAGCAGCAGGATGTACTTGGCGCGGCACTCCCAGTCGGGGTCATGCTGGGCGGCGAAGTCCTTCCAGCCGATGGCCCCGCCGCCGCAGTTGGTCGAGTTGCAGCCGTGGAACCAGACCCGCATGTCGGTGAGCATCGCCCCCAGCGGCGTCGATCCGCTGGGCAGGAGCGGGACCTGGCTCGCGGTCTTCAGCCGCAGGTAGTTGTTGCCGCCGGTCCGGTGGTCGTTGAGGTAGGTCGCGACCGCGAAGGCCTCTGGGTCGGTCGACGGAACGCCGCCGTTCAGACGCGGCGCGAGCCGGTTCAGGATCGCCGTCTTGTTGCTGTTGTTCCAGTCCAGCGGCAGCACGTCGCCGGTCTGGAAGCGCCAGTCGTTCGTCGTTCCCGGCGGATCGAAAGTCAGCGTGCCGCCGGTCGGGAAGCGCAGGCTGTAGCCGTTGTAGTCGTCGTTGTTGGAGTCGGTGTTCGGATCCCAGCCGTTGCAGGTGTTCGAGGTCGAGGAGTACTGGACGCCGTCGTAGCCCCCTTGGTCGGGGTTGCGCTGGACGCCGTAGTCCCACTTCACGAAGTCGCCGACCCGGCTGTATTGAATGGTCTTGTCGCCGTTCGCCAGCGCGGTGTACTCGCTGGTGGCGTTGCAGCCGTTCGACGGGTTGTTGCAGCGGTAGACGCGGAAGCGCAGCGACATCGTGGCGTCGCCCAGGTTCTGGGTGCTCCCGACCGGGTTGGTGACGCGGACGCGATAGGTGCCGCCGGAATCGCGGATGTAGTAGAAGGAATCGAGCCCCAGGTTGTCGTCCAGCTTGGGCCAGCGCCGGATCTTGGTCATCTCCCAGAGGTCGTTGGTGTCGGCCGGGTTGTTGTTCGTCGAGGCGCAGCCGATGTTGCCGTCGCCCCCGCCCCGGCTGCAGCCGAAGCTCTGGCCGAATACCTCCTGGGACCCGGCGGAGGGAAACGTCGCCGTGCTGGAGAGCGTGATGAAGCCGCTCGGCTGGGTCGCGTCGACCTGATAGAGCCACTGCTTGTACTGGACGTAGACGGAGTCCTGGTTGAAGCTGGCGAAGCCGAAGTTGATGTCGGTGACGCCCTTGAGCACGTCGTAGAGCGCCTCCTTGGCCTGGCGCAGCTTCGAGGCCGGGTCGTCGCCGTCGCGGGGCACCGGACAGTCGCCCGTCGGGCAGACGAAGTCGCAGGTGCGCACGCACGGGGTCTGAGGTGGCGTGCTGGGGCAGACGCCGCCGGAATCGCCGTCGTCGTCGATGAAGGTGTCGTACTGCGCCTGCGTGCAGGGCGGCGCCCAGTTCATCGAGCCCGAGGTGTCGAGCAGGACCATGACGTAGGGGTGGCCGCTGCCCTCGCGGAGGAGCTGACGGTCATCGGCGGAGGCCGAGGCGGCGAATGCGAGCGCCGCGAGGGCGACGAGGCTGAAACGGAGCGTACGGGCGAGGGGGGACATGGCTTCCTCCGGTCGGGGCGGTCTCAGTAGCGGATGACGTCGAGGCCCGGATTGGCCGGGTTGTCGACCAGGGCGTCCGGATCGAAGGTCCGCAGCGCCTCGTTGACGGGCGGCTCTTCCGACGGCTGGGTGAAGAACATGTAACTGATCAACTTGGTGGCCTGGGGGTCGCCGGAGGACGAGAGCCGGCGACCCTGGCCGTTGGTCACGAAGTTGACGGCGTATTTGGTGTTCTCGTTCCCCGCATTGACCGTGCACAGGGCGCAGGGCCCGAGGTACATCGGCATGAAGGGCGCCACGTCGACCGTACTGTCCAGCGTCGAGCCGCCGACGGTCTTGGTGTCGAGCACGTAGCGCGCCTCCGGCGCGTTGTTGATCGTCTTGGCGGCCGCGAGCTGGATGCGCACGCCCGTGTCCCCGGCGTAGAGGACGCGGGTGGCGCTCTTCTCGGCGGCGCCGATCTGGACCTCGGTCTGGGTGACCAGGGCGAGCGAAAGGCCGATGATGGTGAGCAGGACGAGCACGAGCAGCGCGAAGAGGTAGGCGCTGCCGCGCTCGCCGGGGCGCGGAGCGGGAGCGAGGGGATCCATCGGGGCGCGCATCACTTGTTCCTCATGGAGACGATCGTGGTCAGCATGCGGCGGCGGTACTTGCGGGCGTCCTGGGTCTTGAGCAGGTTCGCCGGCGCCAGGTCGTAGTCGTGGTCCTCGACCAGGTCGGTGCCGACGGTGGCGTCGAAGTCGGGGGCCTGGTAGCTGGGATCCGGGCGTTGCGTGCGCGCGATGGTGGTGATGCGCACGAAGTAGAGGGTTACGTTCCTTGTTGCCGGACCTTCCGGTGAATCCGTGCGTCCGGTACTGGATGTCGTTCGGATCGTCGCCGGGCCAGTTGTACAGCCAGTCGTCCTGGGCGCGGGCGCTCGAGCCCGCCGCGGCCTCGAAGATCGTGTCGTCGACGCCGTCGAAGTTCGTGTCGTCGTCGAAGGAGCCTGGGGTGCTCGGATCGGTGGCCGGGTAGTCGCTGTCGAAGCCGAGCGCGACTTGGAGGTCGAAGACGCCGTCGGCCAGATCGAGGGAGAAGTTGGCCGGGTCGTTGGCGTAGGGGTTCTCGGTGCCCGGCTCGAAGCGGGCCCGCGTCAACCGGGGCCGCAGCAGCGTCGCCGTGTTGCCCGGGATCTCGTGCTCCTCGCGGATGTAGAAGCGGTACTCCTCGAGCAGGCAGGTCAGGGCGGCCGTCATGTTGGGCGGGACGCCGCGGACGACGTCGTTGAACGGCGCGTTGCGGAGAATCTGAGGGATTGAGCGGCGAGTTGGTGTCGAGGCTCACCGTGATCTGTACCTGGTTGGGGTTGCCGCTGGTGGGCGAGAAGCTGGTCACCCGGCCGACGCCGTAGGTCTGGCGGCTCACCGGGCTGACGAAGATCATCGTGGGCGTGCTGTTGGCGACCCCGAGCTGCTCGATCAGCGTGTCGAGCGGTTGGTGGATCCCGGCGACGCTCTGATCGTTGATCGTGAAGGTGACGCTGCCGTCGGCGACCTGGTCGTTGTCCGAGTCGACGGCGACGAAAGCGTTGGGCTGAAGCTGGTAGACGCTGTTCGCGAAGCAGCCGCGGACGGTCAGGATGTCGGTGCCATCCAGGGCCTTGGGCGAGTCCGCGTCGCCGCGCGCGATGTTGCGGTCGGTGGCGTCGGTGACGTTGTCGCGCACTTCGATCGCCTGGCCGCCGAGCGCCGGAATCGTGGCGCCGGGATCGAACACCGCCTCCGGGTGGATGTCCGGGGGCAGGCCGCCGCGCCCGGCCATGCGCACCAGCCGGGCGATGTCGTACTGCGAGATGCGCAGCGATTGCTGGAGGTCGGTCAGCTGGGTCTGGATCACGGCCATCCGGTTGTGGAGGTCGAAGGCCATGCCGCCGGCGACCAGCACCTCGATCGCGATGAGCATCGCCAGGAGCAGCTCGAGCAGCGAGAAGCCGCCCTCGCCCCGCGTTCGTTGGGTTTCCGTCGGCATCGCGTCTCCCGGTCAGAAGGACTGGATGGTGATGACGTGGTACGTGGTCGCCGGACCCGCGAGGGCGGTTCGGGTGTTGACGACGTCCATGGTGTAGCGCTTGAACTGGACCGTCCCGTCGGACCCGTCGGACACGCCACCGTCGAGCGGCGTGTCGAGGACGCCGTTGTCGATCAGGTCCTTGACCTGGAACTGTTCGAGGGTGACGGTCCGCGTGTAGAGGGCCTTGTCGCTGGGATAGGGAGTCATGTCGGTGACCCAGCGGTCGCCGTACTCGAGGTTGCCCTGGCGGCGGCCCGCGAGCCAGAAGTCGGTGGTCACTTTCTGGGTCGATCCGGCATCGATGTTGGTGGCCTGGCAGTTGAACGGCAGCGACAGCATGCGCTCGCCGAGGTCGATGGTCGCGTTGGCGACGTTCGAGGCGTCGTTGCCCTGGACCAGGTTCAGCTGGGAGCGCTGGAACAGCGGCAGGATGCCGATGATGATGAACAGGAGAAGTGCCGCGGCGACCAGCGTCTCGAGCAGCGAGAAGCCGGCTTGGCGGTTCCGGGTGCGGATGAGCGGCGCGGTGCGTTCGTTCATTCGGCTCTCCGTCGGTCGCACCCCCGCGACGGGCGGGGGCCGTTCAGGACCGGGTGGTCTGACAGGCGAAGTCGCAATTGCGGTGCCACCGCGCGGCGGCGCCCGATCGGGCGTCGCAAGTCATTGCGGGATCGAAGCTTCTAGGATCCGATCCGATCCCGCGCCGGGGCCTTGCCCAGCGCCGGATCGTTTCCATCGGTAACGATTCGGACACACGGGAGGAGCATGCGGGCCCGGGTTCCGCCCCCTTCGCGGTCGTCCAGGCTCAGCGAGCCGCCGTGCAGGACCACGATGCGGCGGGCCAGCGCCAGGCCCAGGCCGGCGCCTCCGGCGCGCCCCGAGGTGAAGGGCTCGAACAGGTGGGCGCGGACCTCCTCGGGCAGCCCCGGTCCGCGGTCCTCGACGGCGATCTCCCACTCCTCCCCGCGCGCGCCGAGCGCGAGCAGGACCGGCCCGGAGCGGCCGGCGGCGCGCTGCGCCTCGACGGCGTTGAGCAGCAGGTTGCGCAGCGCGCGCTCGAGCAGCCCGGCGTCGCCGGTGAACGGTGCCGTCGCCTCGATCCGGACCTTGACGCCGGGATCCTCGAGGCGGGGATCGGAGGCCGCGCGCTCGACCACGGCCGCCAGGTCGAGCGTGTCCAGCCTGCGGGTGCCGGGCCTTGCGAAGGCGAGGAAGTCGGCGACCACGCGGGAGATCTGCTCGGTCTCGCGCGCGATCTCGGCGAGCGCCTCGGCCGCGCCCTCGGGCAGGTCCGACCGGCGCGCCAGCGCGACCCAGCCGGAGAGCGTGGCGAGGCTGTTGCGCAGCTCGTGGGCGACCCCGGCCGAGAGCTCGCCGAGCTGTGCCAGCCCTTCGGCCAGGCGCTCGCGGGCGGCGTGGCGCTCGATCTCCGTCAGGTCCGCGACCACCACCAGCCAGCCGCGCGGCCGTCCGCCCTCCCCGCGCAGCGGCTCGGCGGTGACGCCGAGTGTCGTCTCGCGCTGGCTGCGGTCGTCGCGCTCGATCCGAGCTGCGCCGCGCGGCAGCGGCTCGCCGCCGCGCACGGTGCGCTCCAGCAACGCCGCCAGCTCCGGGCGACCGGCCAGCGCGCGCGCCACCGGCGCGCCGGCCTCGAGAGCCGGCAGCGCCAGCAGCTCGGCCGCGGCGGGTGTGGCGGCCAGCAGCACTCCCTCGCGGTCGAGCAGGAGGAAGCCGCCGTCCAAGTCCGAGCCGAGCGCGTCGCGCAGGCCGTCCAGACCGCTGCGCTGCGGAGCGAGGGCCGCCAGCGCGCGGTCGAAGGTCGCGACCAGCCCGGCGAGCTCGTCGCCGCTGTCGACCGGCGCCCCGGCCTCCCGGGCGCGTGCGAGCAGCGCCTCGTAGGGTCGCGAGAGCGCGCGCACGAAGAGCAGGACGACGAGGGCGGCGCCGACGGAGAGTCCGAGCACGGCCGGGGTGAGCCAGGCCAGGCCGCGGCGCTCCTCGGCCAGCGCCGGCGCAGCGAGGTCGAGGCGGACGTAGCGCCGCGCGCCGCCGAACGCGAACGGCGCCAGGGCGATGATCCGCGCCTCCTCGCCGGACAGCGGTCCGACCGCGGCCGCGCCGGACAGTGCCTCCGGCTTCAGGCCGGTCACCGCCAGGGTCGGCGGTTGCGCGAAGCCGATGGCGTCGAGCACGTTGCCTTCGGCGTCGAACAGGGCGAGGCCGGCCCCGGGGGGCGCCAGCGGCGCCAGATCCTCGATGCGGGCGTGGCCGCGGCGCTGGGCCTCGCGGGCGATGCGGCCGGCGATCGACTCGGCCTCCGCCCGGCGGTCGCTGGCGAAGCGGTCGATGGCGCCGCGGTAGCCGAGCAGCGTGAAGCCCTCCAGCGCGACGAACACGGCCAGGGCTCCCGCCAGCAGAAGCGGCGTCTCGCGGCGCAATCCGCCGCGCGGTCGCGGTCCCGCAGAGGCGGCGCTCACCGCAGCAGTCCCAGGTAGGAGTGGACCAGGGCGTCGCCGGCGAACCGCGCGACCAGGCCGCCGGCGGCGAGGAAGAAACCGAAGGGAAGTTGCGCCTGCAGACCGCCGCGTCCGCGCAACATCATCGCGATGCCTGCCACCGAGCCGGTGAAAGTCGCGATGATCAGGGTGACGAGCACGCCGGACACGCCGAGGAAGGCTCCGACCATCGCCAGCATCTTGACGTCGCCCAGGCCCATGCCCTCGACTCCGCGCAACAGCTCCCAGGCGCCGGACAGGGCGAGCAGGATGCCGGCGCCGACGAGCGCGCCGGCGACGCCGCGCGCCAGCGAGCCGGCCGGGAGCAGCGCCTGTCCGGCCAGGCCGAGCCCGAGGCCGGTCAGCGTCAGCTTGTCCGGCAGCAGGAGGTGGCCGAGGTCGATCGCCGCCAGCGCCACCAGGAGGGCGGCGAGAACCGCCGCCGCGAGCGCCTCGAAGCCGAAGCCGAAGCGCGCCGTGGCGGCGGCGAACAGCCCACCGGTGAGCGCCTCGACGAGAGGGTAGCGGGGCGAGATCGCGGCGCCGCAGTCACGGCAGCGCCCGCGCAGAATCAGCCACGAGACCACCGGCAGGTTGTCGTAGGGGCGGATGCGCGCGCCGCACGCGGGGCAACGCGAAGGCGGCGTGACCGTCGAGACGCCGAGGGGCAGGCGGTGGACCAGGACGTTGAGATAGCTGCCGACCACCAGGCCGACGAGGCCGGAGGCGAGGACGAGGAACCAGAGCGGGGGCACGCGGAGGCGATTCTACGCCGCGTCCGGGACCTTCCGGCGCCGGACGACGACGAAGATCGCCAGCAACGTCGCCGCGGTCGTGGCCGCTCCCACGCGCACCCACGGATCGCGGTAGACGAGACTGCACCTCGCGGGCGCCGGCGGGCAGAGGCATCGCCTGGTAGCCGGCGGCGGTCTCGAGCACCGGCACCCGGACGCCGTCGGCCCGCGCGCTCCAGAACCGGTCCCAGGTCGTCGCGACGACGAGCAGCGCCGGACCGTGGGTCTCGACCGCCAGGTCGACCTCGCGCCCCCGGTCGTCGAAGCGCGTGACCCGCGCGTCGGCGTCGAGCGTCGCGGGGAGCGCTCCGCGCGGCGCCACGACGTACTCCTTGCGCGCGAAGCGCGCCTCGTCGGCGAGCGCCGCGGCGAGCGCGGAGCGAGCGTCGGGGAAGGCCTCGGCGGCCGGAGCGAAGCGCGCCACGGGGAGGGCGAAGGGGCTGGGCGCGAGACGCGCCGGCTCGATCGGCTGGCGGCCACTGCGCGCCTCCTCGGCGAGCTCGGCCGGACCCTTGCGCAGCACCGCCTGCTCGACGCCCCAGGCGCCGAGCAGGCGATAGAGCCGGTCCCAGTCGGCGGCGCGGAAGAGCTCGCGTGCGGTCTCGACGGCGCGCCGCAGCGGCTCCGTGAAGGTCAGCGAATAGTCGGTCGCCAGGACGTAGGTCAGCCCCCATCGGGTGCCGATCCAGGGGTCGAGGCGCGCGATGTGTGCCAGGAGGTCTCCCAGACGCGGGTCGCTCCCGCGCAGGATCAGCTCCGGCCGTGTGTCGAGGTTGGCGGAAGACCAGATCCGCGTGCGATTCGCGGCGAGCAGCTGCCGGGCGAGCGGCGGAGGATCGTAGGCGCTCGCCGGCAGCGTCTGGATGAGCGGTCGATGATGAACCGTCAAGTCGACGGCGACGACGAGCGCGAGCGCCGAGACCACGGCGGTCGACGTCGGCCGACGCGCCCGCAGCAGGAGGAGCGCTGCCAAGGTGGCGAGCGCGAAGCCGAACGCGAGCACGGACTCGTGGCGGAAGAAGGCGCGCGCCAGCTCGAGGCTGCGCGGAAGGGGCGGCAGGCCCGAGTGCGCGGCAGCGAAGTCGTCGATCGTCGCGGGGGCGGCGCGCACGAAGAGCGCCGCCGCTCCGGTCGCCAACGCGACGAGCGCCGCGAGCACGATGGGCAGGTCCGCCGCTCCCCGGTTCCCGCGCTCGCGCTCGACCAGCAGCCGTTCGAGCTCGACGACGGCGGCGAAGACCAGGCCGGCGCCGGCCAGGAGCACGAACTTCTCCGGGAAGCGCAGCGACGAGAACGGCGGCACGTGGCGGAACAGGAAGCCGTAGACCGGTGTGTGGCGGCCGAGGGCGAGCACGAGCCCTACCGCGATCATCGTCGCCCACGCGAAGCGCGCCGGGATCCGGCCGCGGAGGAGTCCGGTCGTGCCGAGCACCAGAACCAGCAGCCCGGGGTAGATGGAGATCACGTACGGAAAGTCGCGGTCGTGGATCCCCCAGCCGAAGTTCAGCCCACCGCTGGAGCGCAGAGGATCGCCGAAGACTGCGGGCTCGACCAGCTCGAGGCCGCGCGCAGGAGGCAACGACCACCCCGATGCGAGCTTCCAGTCGAGCCCCGAGCTGCGCACCGACTCGCCGAGCCGGTGGAGGGCGGGAACCAGCTGCACCGCGGCGATGGCGGCCGCGAGCAGCGCGGCGGCGGCGACCCCGCCGAGACGCCGCGGAGCGGCCGACGCCGGTGCCTGAGCGAGGGCGAGACAACAGGCGGCGAGCCCGGCGCAGAGCAGCGTCACCGGCTCGCCGTTGAGCAGGATCATCGCGAAGGCCGCGGCCAGGGCGAGCCCAGGGCGGATCCGCGAATCGCAAGTCGCGGGCGCGGACCAGGGCGTCGGTCGCGACGAGGACCCAGGGCAGCCAAGCGCCGCCACCGAGCAACGTGTAGGCGTCGACCATGGACAGCAGCACCCCGCTGCCGCTCCAGGCGACGGCAGCGAAGGCCGCGGTCGCGCGTCGGGCGCCGAGCCGGCGGGCGAGCAGGAAGGCGCCCCCGGCGGCGAGCCCGAGGTGGAGGAGCGCCTCGAGCGACATCGACCAGGCGGGGGAGACGATCGCGGCCAGCCAAGTCGGCGGGTAGAAGGCCGAGTAGCTGGGATCGGAGAGGACGGGCTGGCCCGGTCCGATCCACGGGTTCCACTCGGGCAGTCCCTCGGCCGCCAGACGGGCCATCGTCGCGCGCAGCGGCAGGTGGAACTGCGGCAGATCGCGGGTGGCGAGGACGCGGTGGGGGTCGGTGAGCGGAGCCCCGAGCACGCCGAGAAAGGCGATCACGGCCGTCAGGGCAAGGAGCCCGTGGAGCCGGCTGCGAGGCATCTCGGGAGGCGACTGGGGCAGGGGACTCAACGGTCGGCCGTGGCCCATAGGTTGAGGCCGAGCTCGAACCCGCCGACCCGGACCCTCGTCATCTCGAAGCCGGCGCGACCGAAATACCAGCCGAGCAGCGCCGGCGTGTAGGCGAACTGGTGCTCCTCGATCTCTTCCCGGCTGACCAGACCGACCCGTGCCATGAAGCGCAGCAGCCCGTCCGCGTGGGCCGCGGGAGTGGTCAGGATCAGGCGCCCGCCCGGAGCCAGCACGCGGCGGCTCTCGCCGCAGAGCTGCTCGAGCGCCTGAGGGTCGAGGTGTTCGGCGACGGCGAGCATGGTGACCACGGAGAAGAAGCCGTCGTCGAACGGCAACTCGGGGCGGCGATTGAGGTCCAGCTGGTGGAATCGGATGCCGGGGTGGCCGTCCGCGGGCGGCAGCTGGTCGACGGCGTGCTTTTCGGCGAAGTAGGTGTGCGACAGAAAGTAGGGACTCGAGCCGCAACCGATGTCGAGCACGCGTCCGCCGCGCAGCCGGGAGGGGACCAGCGCTTCCGCTCGTCGTGCCCGAAGGCGAGCGAGGAGGGGTTCGAGCAGACCGTGGCCGCGCGTCGCCCGACTCATCCGGGGGGCCTCGCGGCGGCTGCCGCACCGGACGCGGGAGGCGCGACCAGCGCCCTTGCGATGCCGATCATCCGCGCGACGCCGGCGTCGAAGACGTCGAGCGGGATCCGCTCGTCGGGGCCGTGGACGGTGCGCACGAGCGGGTTCTCGAGCTCGAACGGGGAGATCCCGTAGGCGGGGATGTCCCGTTCGCGGAAGTAACGCGAGTCGGTGATCCCGGCGATGAAGACCGGGACCACGGGCGCGCCGTCGGAGAGCGCGGCGGCGAGCTCGTTCCAGATCTCTCCCGAGGCCGGCGAGGGCTCCGAAGGCGGCGAGGAGAGCCGGACCGAGACTTCGAGGTCGGGTCCCAGCCGTTGGCGCAGCGCGGCGAGGTAGGCCGTCTCGTCGGTGTCCGGCAGCAGGCGGGCGTCGATCGTGGCGCGGGCCTCTCCGGCGACGACGTTGATGCGGTCCGACGCCTCGAGGCGGGTGACCTGCAGGGTGTCGAGGAAGAGGCCGGCCATGCCGGGCAGGATCGAGCCGGTCGGCGCCCCCGAGGCGGCGATCGCGTCGAGGTCGCGGGCGACCGCCCGCGACTGGGGGTCGAAGCGGCCCAGGGCGTCGAAGAACCGGCGCGCCGCCGGCGTGACCTTCCACGCCATCGGCGCCTCGAGGGCGCGCGCCAGGCCGCGGATCAGGCGGTGGGCGGCGCTGTCCGGATTGAGGCTGGAGGCGTGACCCGCGCGGCCGTGCGCCGTGACGTCGAGCCACAGCGCGCGCTTCTGGGCGACCTCGACGCCCCAGAACAGCGTCCGGCCGAGGACGGTGCGGTTGACGCCGCCCTCGCCGATCACGGCCGCCACCCGGCCGAGCAACTCGGGGTGGTGCGCGAGCAGGAAGGCGGTGCCGTCGCCGCCGCCCGCCTCCTCGTCGGCGACCGCCAGCAGGATCAGCCCCCGCCTGCGATGCGGCATCTTCGCGGCGTCGAGGAAAGCCGCCAGCTCGGCGATTCCCAGGCCCTTGCAGTCGATGGCGCCGCGGCCCCACAGCGCGCCGTCCCGAACCTCGCCGCCGAAGGGCGGCATCGTCCAGTCCGCTCCTGCCGGGACGACGTCGAGGTGGTGGAGCAGGACGATGTTGGGGGCGTCCGGATCCGTCGCGGGCAGCCGGGCGAGGAGGCTCGTGCGTCCCGAAGGCGTCGCCACCCGCTCGGTCGCCACGCCGTGCGAGCGCAGGATCCCGGCCAGGAACTCGGCGGCGCGCGCCTCGTTGCCCGGCGGGTTCGTGGTGTCGATGCGCAGATAGTCGGCGAGCCAAGCGGCCTCGCGCGAGAGCTGCGCGGCGGGGGCCGGATCGGCCACGGCCGGGAGCAGGAGGCCCGCGGCCAGGACCGAACCCAGGAGACGGCGCGACATGGCGGCGCCGAGTCTAGCGGTTCGGGGCAAAAGAAAAGCGCCGCGGCGAGCCGCGGCGCTTCCCGGAAATCCCGACGGGACCGGAATCAGCTCGTCTGCTGGCCGCCTGGCCAGCGGACGAAGAATCCGTCCGCCCAGATGATGTCCTGGTCGTAGTCGGTGGGCGTGAAGGGCCCGATCGTCAGCGTGCCGAACGACGTCAACGCGTTGCCGGCGCCGCCGTCGCGGCCGCCGGAACCGATCGCGATGACCTGCGAGGCCAGCGGATCGCCGCCGTAGCCGATGAGGTAGCTGTGCTTCCAGCCGTCCAGAGCCGGCACCTCGTTCATGTAGAAGAAGGTGGTCGACGGGTGAAGCGTGGTCGCCAGCCACGCGTGGCCCTTCGGGGTGTAGCCGGAGCCCGACCACTGCGTCGTGTTGCCGCCGCCGGCCGCAGCCGCCGACGCCTGGTCGGTGACCCACGACAGGAACGCGGTGCCGACGTTGCGCGCGTCGGCCATGGTCCTCTTCTGCTTCGCCTTCTGCAGGGCGTCGATCAAGTTCGGGATCAGGATGGCGGCGATGATGCCGATAATCGCGACCACGATCAGAAGCTCGATCAGCGTGAAGCCCCGCTGGCGATTCCGGAGTTTCTTCAACATTGCTCCTCCTTCGCCTACTGGGTTTCCGGTCCCACGGTCGATTCCGTAGGGTTTTCCGAGAAAGGTATGAAGCAGCTTCGATGCCATCGGAGAGAGCTCCTGTTTGCAACGTTTAGCAACGGTCGCTCCGTGCAGGTTGACACTGTCTGTCAGTTGAATCTGTCGCAGGTTGTCAGTCGACCAGGGCGTGCACGATCCGCCGGTAGAGCTCCACGCCGCGGACGTAGGCGGGCAGCTGCATGCGCTCGTTGGGCTTGGCGATGCCGGTCGTCTCCGAAGCCATGACGGCGAACGGAGACACGCCGTAGGCGGGGATTCCGAGCTGCCGGAAGTAGCGCGAGTCGGTCGCGGTCCAGGGCAGGAAGTAGGGCCCCACCACGACGCCGGGCTCGGCGGCCCGGATCGTAGCCTCGAGGGTCCGGAAGTCGGCCGAGTCGATCGGCGAGCCGGTCCGCGCCCCGCGCTCGTCGGGGGGCGTCGAGACCACCCCCAGCGTCTTCCACGCCGGCAGCCGGTCGCTGAGGACGGGCTCGAGGTCGCTGTCCGGGAGCAGGTGGACGGAGACCATGAGGCGCCACCCGCCCCCCTCGGCCGGGTCGAGCCGGAAGGGAACCACTTCGTTGCGGAAGAGCGACTGCAGGAAGGGGCTCAGCTTCGCGAAGCGATCGCTCTCGCGCGGCAGGCGGTCGGGATCGGCGAGCAGCTCGCGGTAGAGCCCCAGGTCGCGGGTCGGTCCGTAGGCCGCGAGGAAGGCGCGTACGCGGGGATCGACGTCGGGTATCGGGGGTGCCTTGCCGGTCGCGACGAGGAGGTCGCGCAGCTTCTCGAGGTCGAGCTCGAAGCTCGAGCAGAACGCCAGCTGCGCGAAACGCTTCTGGGCGAACTCGATCCCCCAGTACTTGACCTGGGTGGGGTTGACCGCCTCGACGACGCCGCCCTCGTCCAGGACGAGCCCCATCCGGGCGACCAGCTCCGGGTGCTGGGCGAGGATCCAACGCGTGCCGACGTCGCTGCCGGCCTCCTCGCTCGAGGTCGCGAGGAAGAGCAGGGAGCGGCGCGGCCGGCGTCCGGAGCGGGCGACGTCGAGCACCGCCAGCAGCTCGGCCGCGGTCAGGCTCTTCATGTCGTACATGCCGCGGCCGTAGATCCACGGGCCGTCGATCGCGGCGGAGAGCGGCGGATGGCGCCAGGCGCCTTGCTCGAGCAGGGGCTCGACGTCGAGGTGTCCGTGCAGGACGACCGCCTTCGGGTCGTCGCCCTCGACGAAGGCCCAGACGTTGGCGCGCCGGCCGCCGACGCGCTCGATGTGGGCGACGACTCCGGCGGCGCCCAGCCGTGCGGCGATGAACTCCGCCGCCCGGACCTCGTCGGGATCCGGCTCGCTGGTATCGATGCGCACGAGCTGCTGGAGCAGCTCGACCTCGGGACGGTCGGCGAAGTCGACCCCGCTCCACAGGTTCTGCTCGCGCTCGATCCGCGCCATTCCGGCGACCGGCAGCGGACGCGCGTAGCGGAAGAGGAAGAACGCGGCGATCGCCGTTCCCGCCAAGCTGGTCCACAGCGCGACGCGCGCGCTTCTGCGCACGGCGCGGGCCAGGTTCGTCGGCGGAGGCGTCGCCATCGAAGGCGCGAATCTACCATCCGGAGAGCGCCGGCCCTGCGGTAGTCTGACGCGAGCGATTCCGGATCGGGGACGGCTGGACGGTGACCGAAGCGAGCTCGGAGGCGGGAGGGACGACGCGACGCCGGCGCCTGGCGCTGGCGGTCTTCGCGCTCCTGCCGCCGCTGGTTCTGCTCGCCGCCGAGGGCTACGTCTTCGGTGACGTCGCCGGCTTCCCGCTCGACGACAGCTGGATCCACTTCGAGTTCGCCCGCCACCTCGCGCACGGCGACGGTCTCGTCTACGACGCCGGTCGCTTCGTCGCAGGTTCCACGGCACCGCTGTGGACGGCCGTGCTGGCGGCGTTGTTCGCGCTGCCCGGGCCGGTGACGCTGTGGGCGAAGCTGGCCGGAATCGCCGCCCAGGTCGCCAGCGTCGACGTCGGCTTCCGGCTCGCCCGCCGCCTCGGCCTGTCGCCGGCCCGGGCCACTCTGGCGGCCGTCCTGATCGCTCTGTCCGACTGGCTGGTCTGGTCGTCGATCTCCGGCATGGAGGTCAATCTGTTCACCCTCCTGTCGCTGGCGGGGATCCTGCGCCATCTCGAGGAGCGCGACGAGGCGCGCCGCCCGCCGCTCTCCTTCCTGTGGTTCGCGCTGGCCGCGCTGGCGCGCCCGGAGGGATTGCTGCTGATCGCGCTGGCGGCGCTCGACGGCGCGCTCGAGGCGACCTCCGGCGACGGCCTGCGCATCGCCGCGGACCGCCTGCGCCGGGTGGCGCTGGGCCTCCTGCTGGCGGCGCTGGTGCTGGTACCGATCGGCGCGGCCTACGCCTGGATGTCGGGATCGCCGCTGCCGACGACGCTCGGCGCGAAGAGCTCGGGTCCGCCGCGGTTCGTCCCGGAGCTGCGCTTCCTGCGCACGATCTTCGGCATCCTGTTCCCCTCGCAGCCGCTGCCCGCGCTGCTGGCGGCGGGCGGCGCGGCGGTGGCTCTGCGCCGGCTGGGTGGGCCGCGCGACCGCGGCCTGCTGCTGCCGCTCTGGGCCTTCGGTCTGCCGGTCGCGGCGGCGATGCTCTCCTCGGGCGAGGAGCTGCTGGTGGGCAACTTCGGACGCTACTTCTTCCCGCTCCTGCCGCCGCTCGTCCTGCTCGGGATGCTCGCCCTGGAAGGCGTCTCCTTCCGGCGCCTGCGCAGCGTCTCCCTCGGCCGGGTGCGGCTGCCCCTGGGAGCGGCGCTGCTGGCCGCGCTGCTGCTGCCGCCCCTGGTCGGGACGCTGCGCACCGGTGCCCTCTACCTGCGGGCGCGGGCCAACGTCGAGGACACCGACGGCGCCGCCGCGCGCTGGATCGGCGAGCACCTGCCCGCCGACGCCCTGCTCGCGGTGTGCGACATCGGGCTGATCAAGTACCGGCTGCCCAACCCGATCGTGGACCTGGCGGGGATCGTCTCGCCGGACCGCAAGGCGTTCCTCGACCGCGCCCGGCGCGAGCAGGGCCTGCCCTGGCCCAACGCCCTGCGCCTCTGGCTCGAGCAGAAGCGCCCCGACTACGTGGTGGTCTACCCGGAGTGGTTCCCTCTGCTCGAGGCCGAACCCGCGAGCTTCCCGGTGCTCCACCGCATTAAGATCCCGGACAACGTCGCGATGGCGGGCGACGAGCTGGTCGTCTACGCCACCCCCTGGACCCGCAAACCCGCGAGCGCGAAGCCATGACCTCCGTCCCCTATCTCGACCTGTCCCGTGCCCGTCGCCGGATCGAGCGCGAGCTCGAGCTGCGCTGGCGCGGCATCCTCGACGCCAACGCGTTCGTCCTCGGGCCGGAGGTCCGGGAGTTCGAGGCCTCGTTCCGCGACCTGCTGGGCGCGGCCGGCGTCGTCGCGGTGGGCAACGGGACCGACGCGCTCACCGTCGCGTTGCGGGCGATGGACCTGTCGCCGGCCGACGAGGTCCTGGTGCCCGCCTTCTCGTTCTTCGCCACCGCCGAGTCGGTCGTCCTGGCCGGCGGCACGCCGGTGTTCGTGGACGTCGATCCGGCGACCTACAACCTCGACGTCGAGGCGGCCGCGGCGAGCGTCGGTCCGCGCACGGTGGGCGTCGTCGGCGTCCACCTCTACGGCCGGCCGTGCGACGCCGACGGGCTGGACGAGCTCTGTCGGCGTCACGGGCTGTGGTGGATCGAGGACGCGGCTCAGGCGCACGGCGCGAAGTTCCGCGGCCGGCGCGTCGGCACGCTGGGCGAGCTCGCCGCCTGGAGCTTCTATCCGACCAAGAACCTGGGCGCCTTCGGCGACGGGGGCGCGGTCTCGGGCCGGGACGCGGAGCGGCTGGAGAAGGTGCGGCGCCTCGCCAACCACGGCCAGACCTCGCGCTACCACCACGTCGCGGTGGGGACGAACAGCCGGCTCGACTCGCTGCAGGCGGCGGTGCTCAACCTGCGCCTGCGCACGCTCGACGCGGACAACGCCCGCCGCCGCGAGCTGGCGGTGGTCTACCGCGACGGTCTGTCCGGCGTCGGCGACCTCCGGTTCCCGGCCGACCACCCGGACGACGAGTGCGTCTACCACCAGCTCACCGTGGCGACGTCGCGCCGCGACGAGCTCGCCGCTTTCCTCGCCGAGCGCGGCGTCGGCGCGTCGATCCACTACCCTTCGCCGCTCCACCTGCAACCGGCGCTGGCGGACCTCCGCCCCGAGCCGCCGGAGCTACCGCACGCCGAGCGTGCCGCCGGCGAAGTCCTCTGCCTGCCGATGTTCGCCGAGCTCGAGACGGCCGAGGTCGAGCGCGCGGTCGAGGCGGTGCGCGCCTTCTACGGCGCTTGAGCCGCGCCCGGCGCGCCGGCCGCGCCGAAGCTCTCGAGGAAGGGCGTCGGCCGCTCGAGACGGACGACGTCGAACAGCGCGGCCACCAGCTCGTGCCGGGCGCCGGCGCGGTGGGGGCTGGCGAACTCCCAGACCACCTGCCCCTGGGAGTCGAGCTCCCAGGCGTTTCCACGCTCGGTTTCGACGACCAGCAGGTCGCCGTTGCTCAGGCGGTGGACGACGCCGGCCTGCTCCGAGCGCAGCACGTGGCCCGGAAAGCCGTTCCACTGGGAGACGATCGCGCCGGTGCCGGGATCCACGACGAGAACGCGCGAGGACCCGTCCGGGCCGCCCCGATTGTCGAACAGGAGGAGCTTGCCGTCGGGCTCGAGCGAGGGCTCGTGCTGATTCCGCCACGGTCCGCGCTGGGCCCAAAGGACCTCGCGCGCTTGCGGATCCAGGGTCACGACCGTGCTGATCTCGCGGAAGGAGACCAGGAGGTTGCCGCGGGCGAAGGGACCCGCGGCGGCGGCTCCCGGCCCGCCGAGGACCTGGATCGCGTTGGTGTGGAAGATGTCCGGCGTGGGCCCGAGCGGGAACATCCGGTCGCGCTCCTGGGAGCGCTCGAAGGCGCCCAGGAGCGACGCGCGGGCGATCTCGCGGCCGGAGGCGTCCAGGGTGACCAGCGAGTCTTCGAGGATCGGTCCCCCGGCGCGCAGATCGGGCCGCGACACCGCGTTCTTGGCGGTGACCAGGATGCGCTGCTCGTCGGGGTCCACCCAGATGTCGTTGTACAGCGGCGCGTCGTAGCGCCAGAGCACGTTCGAGTCGGCGTCGAGCTCGATCAGTCCGGTGCTCTGGACCAGAGCCAGCAGTCGGCCGTCCGCGAGCAGGCGGGCGCGGCGGAAGAAGCCCGAGTCGCCCGTGGGAATCCGCCCCGGGAAGGCCTCGGCGAAGCTCAACCGCCAGCGGTGGAGGATCCGGCCGTCCATCGCCATCAGGACGGCTTCGAGCGCGTGCCCGGAGACGTAGAGGTTCCAGCCCGGCTGGGCGCGCTCGCGGTCCCAGGCGCGGACGCCGAATCGCCCGGCCGTGGCGCGTACGACTCCGGCCGCGTAGGGCAAGGAGAGCTGGCGCGCGAGCTCCTCGCTGGCGCGGGCGTCCCCTTCGGTCGGCGCCAGGCCCCACCAGCCGCGGGTCTGGGCGCGCCAGTCCTCGCTCGTGCTCCGGTGCGCGCGCCGAAGCGCTAAGCTGGCCGCCAGCGCCACGGCGACCAGGACGACGACGAGGAACGTGAGTCTCCGCTTCAAGCTCCGGCATCCTATTCGGCCGCCCGGCGCGCTTCAATGACCGAGCCGACGCAAGCCCGCGCCGTCACCGGGTCGCGCCGACGCATGGCGCTGGGCCTCGTCCTCGTGATCGCCGCGGCGCTGCGCCTGGCCCATTGGGCCGCGGTGCGCGACCAACCGTTCTTCGGCCGGCTGGCGATGGACAGCCAGGAGTACGACCGCTGGGCGCGCGCGATCGCGTCCGGTGACTGGCTCGGCCACGAGCCGTTCTTCCAAGCCCCGCTCTATCCCTATCTCGTCGCCGTCGGCTACCGCGTCTTCGGAGACTCGACCGACGCGATCTACCTGCTGCAGATCGCGTTCGCGGTGGCCGGGCTGGCGGCCCTGGCGCGTGCCGCGGACCGCTCGCTCGGCGCGCCGCACGGAATCGTCGCGGCCGCCCTCGGCGCGCTCTACGGCCCGTTCCTCTTCCACGACGTCCAACTGCTCAAGGCGAGTCTGGCGGTGACGGTGACCTGCTTCCTGCTCTGGGCGCTGGTCGTGGCGCGGGAGCGGGAGGGAGCGCGGATCTGGCTGGGCGCCGGAGCGCTTCTCGGGGTGCTCGCGCTGCTGCGCGAGAACGCCCTCCTGCTGGCGCCCTTCCTGCTTCCGCTCGCGGCGCGCCGTGGCCAAGGCCGGCGCTCGGCCGCGCGCATGGCGGCGCTGTTGCTCGGCATGGCGCTGCCGTTGGCGCCGGTCGCGGCGCGCAACGCGGCGCTGGGCGGCGGTCTGCTGCCGACGACCTGGCAGGGCGGGGTCAACTTCTGGATCGGCAACAACCCGGAGGCCGACGGCACCTACCGGCCGCTGGTTCCGGGCAAGCAGGTGCCGGCGCTGGAGCGCGCGGAGCCGCGACGCATCGCCGAGGCGGCGGCCGGCCGGCGCCTGACGGGCAGTGAGGTGTCGCGTTTCTGGCTCGACCGCGCGCTGGCGTGGGCGCGCCGGCACCCGCTCGATTTTCTCCGGCTGCAGGTGGTCAAGGCCGGGCTCTATCTGTCCTGGTACGAGTGGCCGGACGCGGTCGACTACTACTGGACCCGGTCTCTTTCGCCCGCGCTGGCGCTGCCGCTGGCGGAGTTCGGAGCCGTCTCGCTGCTCGCCGCCGTCGGACTGCTGCTCGCCCGCCGCAGGCTCGCCGCGCTCGCCCCGGTGTTGCTGTTCGAGCTCGGCTGGGCGTTGTCCACGATCGCGTTCTTCCTGTTCTCCCGCTATCGACTGCCCGCGGTTCCCGGTCTGCTGATCCTGGCGGCGATCCCGTTCGTCGCCACCGGACGGGCGTTGCGCCGCGGCCGGCGCCTGCAGGCGGTGGCGGGCACGCTCGGGCTGGCGGCGGTGTGGGCGGCGCCGCACCTCGCGGGCTACCGCCCGCGCACGGAGCTGGTCGAGTTCAACCTCGGGCGCATGGCGCAGGAGGCGGGCGACGTGACCGGCGCCGAAAGCCACTACGAGCGTGCGCTGGCGGCGGCGCCGGAAGACTTCCTGGCGGCGATGAACCTGGGAACGCTCGCCGCGCGGCGCGGCGATCTGGCGCGGGCGCTGCCGCTGCTCGAACGGGCGGTCGCGCTCGAGCCGGACTCCGACGACGCCCACGCCAACCTCGGCGCCGCGCGGCTGGCCGTCGGCGACCTGGCCGGCGCTCGCGCCGAGCTCGAGCGCGCGCTCGAGCTCGACCCGGGACACGAGGCGGCGCGACGCAATCTCGCCCTGCTCGAGCGGCGACAACGACCGCCGGGCGCGGAAGCTCCGGAGGGCGGGCCTTGACCGGCGCCCCCGGTCCGGGCGACTTCGCGCTGCTCGTCGTGCAGCTCGCTGCGCTGCTGGCGTTGGTCGACGCCGCCCGCCGGCTGGTCGGCGCCTTCGGTCCGCCCCTGCCGACGCTCGAGCGCTGGGTCGCGGTCGCCGTCGTCGCCGGCGCGCTGGAGGTCGTGCTGGTCCAGGCGCTGGGATTCGCCGGCGCGCTGCGTCCGACGGTTCTGGCGTTCGGCGTGGCGGCGATCGCGGCGGGCGCCTTCGCCCTGGCGCGCTCGCGGCGCCGGCCGGAGCCCGCCGCGCCCGCCCGCGGCAGCGCGGCGGCGCGGCTCCTCCTGGCTCTGGCGGCGCTGGCCCTGGTACCCGCGCTCGCGCACGGACTGCTGAGCGTTCCGACTTCGTGGGACGGGTTGACCTACCACCTGTTCTACCCGACGCGCTTCCTGCAGCAGGGCTCGTTCGAGCCGGTGCCCTTCGGCCAGCCGCACGACCAGTCCGCGCTCTACCCGGCCGACGGCGAGGCGATGCACGCCTTCACGATGGCGTTCGTGCGCTCGGACCTCCTCGTGGCTGCGACGATGGTGGCCTGGACGGCGATCTTCGGGCTCGCCGTGGCTGCCCTGGCGCGGCGGGAGGGCGCCGGAGCCGGCGTTGCGGCCGCCGCCGGCGCGCTCGCCGCGACGCTGCCCGCGCTGGCGTCGCGCGCGGGCTCGTCCTACGTCGAGCCGGTGCTCGACGCCGGTCTCGTCGCCGCGCTGCTGTTCGCCCGCCGCGCGCTGGCCGAGCCCGGCGAGGCCCGCGCCCTGGCGCTGCTCGGCGGCCTGGCCGCCGGGCTCGCGGTGGGAACCAAGTACACGGCCTTGCCCGCGGCCGCGCTGGTCGCCGCGGCGCTCGCCGCGGCGTGGTGCGCTGGTCGCGGCGCAGGAGCGTCCGCGGCCTGGGCGCGGCCGCCGGCCTGTTCGCGGCGGCGAGCGCCGTGGTCGGGGGGGCCTGGTACCTGCGAAACGCCCTGCTCGTCGGCAACCCGTTCTACCCGACTCCCTGGCTCGGGCTGCCGCACCTGGAGCGCGCGGGGCTGGTGTGGCGCGCCACGTCGCTGCTCGACCGCTGGCGCGATCTGCTGGGCAGCGATCTGGCCGGGGACGCGCTCTTCGCCCTGCCCCCGGCGCGGGCGCCGCAGATGTCGCTCGGGCCGCTGGCGCTCGTGGCGCTCCCCGTGGCGCTGGTCGCGGCGGCCGCGGCGCTGCCCCGGGCCCGCGCGGCGGCGCGCGAGTCGGGCGCGGTCGCCGCGCTGGTTCCGCTGCTCGTGCCCGCGACCCTCGTGGTGCTCGTCGGCACCTATCTGCGGCTGCCTTTCTGGGACAACGCCGGACTGTTCCGCTCCGAGGTGCGCTTCGCGGTCCCGGCGGCGGCCGTGGCGTTCGCCCTGGCGTTCGCCTGGCTGTCGCGGCGATCGGGCGCCGAGAGGTGGCTGGTCGCGGCGGGTGCGCTGGGCGTCCTCGTCCAGTCCTGGATGGCGGGTTTGTGGGCGGGTTGGTCGGCGCTGGCGCGGGCAGGAATCTGGGTGGCGCTGCCGCTCGCCGCGGCGGCGGCGCTGATCGGCCTCGCGCCCCGCGCCGCGGGCGGCCGGTGGCGGATCGCCGCCGGGGCCGCGGCGTTGGCTACGGCCGCGCTCGGACTGTTCGCGGCCTGGGCCTTCCGCGAGGCGGGGCGCGAGCGTCGCTGGCTCGATCCGGCGGCGGTCTACCGCCCCTTCGCCGAGGCCGCGCTCGCGGCCGAGCGGGTGCGACCCGGGGCGGTGACCGTCGCCTGGGCGACGTCGAGCCACAACGAGTTCCTCGATCTGTTCACCGGCCGCCGCCTCGAGCGCCGGGTGATCGCGGTGCCGGTGCATCCCGGGCCGGTCGCCTCCTACGAGTACCGCGACGGTGACCCGCGGCGCGCCTTCGACCGCGACTTCTGGCTGCGCGCGGTCGCCCGCGCGCGCCCCGACCTGCTGATCGTCTCGCGCTGGCGTGCCTGGCACGCGGAGTGGCCACCCGAGGACGGCTGGGCGCGGGAGTCGGGTTGGTCCTTGGCCGCGGATCTGCCCGACCTGCGGGTCTGGGCGCCGCCGTGGCGCGTCGCTCAGGGGAGCCGGGGCGCGTACCAGCCCGACCTCCAGGCGCGGGCCCGGTAGTAGCCGAGCTGACGGGCGAGGAAGCGGTCGAGGGTCGCTTCGAGCGAGCGCAGGCGCTCGGGCTCGGCGACGACGAGGTTGACGCGCTCTCCGGGGTCGCGGTCGAGATCGAACAGCGCCGACTCGCGGCGGTCGTGGTTGACGATCAGCTTCCACGCCCCCGACAGCAGGCCGTCCTCGTGGGTCATGCCCTGGATGGTGAAGAAGAGCGGCCGGCCGGCGGCCGAGTAGCCGGGATCCAGGACGTCGTCGTGCCCCTGCAGCGCGCCGTGGCGGGGCAGGCCGAGGGCGCGATAGATCGTCGGCAGGGCGTCGAGCGCCGAGACCGGCTGCGCGATCGTGCGCGGCGCGGCGCCGGGCAGGCGCAGCAGCATCGGGATCCGGACCTGCTCCTCGAGCAGGGTCGTGCCGTGGGTGGGCAGGCCGTGCTCGTAGAAGGCCTCGCCGTGGTCGGCGACCAAGAGCAGCGCGGTGTGGTCCCAGAGCCCCTGGGCACGCAGCCCGTCGATCAGGCGGCCGAAGTTGAGGTCGACGTAGGCCAGGGCGTTGTGGAAGCGATCGAGCATGACCGGGATCTTCGCCGTCGGGTAGCTCAGGAAGGTGGTCCCGAAGTCGATCGGGGCAGGTCCGAACGGAGGATCGAAGGTCGGCGGCCAGACGTAGGGATAGTGGGTGGCCTGGAAGTTCAGGTAGGCGACGAACGGACGGTCCGGCTGCCCGGCGGTCCAGCGCAGGAAGTCGTCGACGATCGCCTGCTCGAAGATCTTGGTCTGGCTGCCCGAGCCGCGGTGCGGAGCGTCGGGGTAGTCGGGCGCGTGGCGCAGGGTGCCGAGGCGCGGCGTGCGCAGGAACGCGATCATGTTGCCCCACGACTCGTTCTGGGTCGAGTCCACGATCGAGCGCCAGCCGAGCGGGCCGAGCACGTCCCAGGGCAGCGCCCGCGGATAGTCGAGGTCGAGGAAGTAGTCGTGGCCGTTGCCCCGGCGCGGGAAGAGCGAGGCCAGGATCGAGGTCTGCGCGTAGTCGGAGTGGGTGGACAGCGCGTAGGCGTGCTCGAAGTCGATCGCTTCGTGCGCGAACTCGGTCAGGCGCGGCGTCGAGCCGAGGCGGGCGTCCGGACCGAGCAGCCGCTTCCAGGAGACCGACTCGAGCATGACCACCAGGACGTTCCAGCGCTGCGGAGCGGCGGTCGGCTCCCAGGGGACGATCCGCGACTCGGTGGCCGGGTCCGGCTTCCAGCCGGCCGCCGGATCGGGCGCCGTCGCCCGCTCCCAGGCGCGCACCGCGAAGCTGGTGTCCGGCAGCAGGGTGCCGGCCGCCCAGCGGCCGACCGGATAGCGCCAGGTCGTGGCGGCGAGCCCGGCCAGTCCGGCGGCCAGCAGCACCAGCGCCGGCGTCACGCCGAACCTCGGTCCGCGTCGTCGCGCGACGCGCAGCAGGGCGAACAGCGCCGCGGCGATCGCGAGCGGCAGCAGAATCGAGAACAGGAGGATTCGTTTCTCGGTCGCGGTTCCCTCGCCGCCGACCTGGCGCCACGACGTCGCGAGGAACCAGATGTCCTCGGCGCGCAGATGGGAGTGGGTGGTCGAGAACTTGACCAGGGAGAGGCCGAGCCAACCGTAGGCGCCTCCGAACGCCGCCGCGATCAGGCCGTCGAGCAGGCGGCCGAGCGCCACGCTCCGCGACGCGCCGGCGCTCAGGACCGGCGGCCGTGGCGAACAGGCCGGAGTGACACGGCGCCGACGAACAGGGCGAGGAAGAGGAGGATCGCTACCTGAGCGGCGGTCTCGGGCCGTGGCGTGATGACGAAGTCGAAGGCGACGAACAGGGTCAGACCCCAGAGGACGCCGGGCAGGAGCGCCAGGGTGGAGGTTCCCCGTCCGGGGTCCGGAGCCGCGCGATCGGGCACGGGTCGGCATGCTAGCCGACGGCGGGCTCCAGTCGAGCGAACCCACGACCGCTCCAAGGCGCCGGACACCCTCCGGGAGGCGAAACAGGGAGTGGCGCCCACTAGAATACGGATTGCGACGGAGGTGGAAGAGATGGCTCAAGCGGAAGAGATTCCAAGGGGCGAGGTCCCCCTCATCTCCGTGGCGATGCCTTGCCTCGCGAACGCGACGGCCTTGGTGTGTGCGTTGAGAAGGCTCACCGCGCGCTCGCCGAAATGGGTGTCGCGGGCGAAGTGGTGGTCGGCGACAATGGCTCGACCGACGGGTCGCCAGAGGTCGCTGCCGCAGCGGGCGCTCGGGTCGTGCACGAGCCGCGCCGCGGATACGGCTCGGCTTACAGTGCGCCATTGCCGCGGCCAGGGCTGGCATCCTCGTCATGGGCGATGCGGACGACACCTACGACTTTCTCGACCTGCCGCGCTTTGTCGCTCCGCTGCTCGCGGGTGAGGCGGATCTCGTGATCGGCTCGCGGCTCAAAGGGAAGATCCTGCCGGGCGCGATGTCTTGGTCGCACCGCTGGATCGGCAACCCGATTCTCTCCGGGATCCTCAAGCTCCTCTTCCAGACCCCGATCTCAGACTCCCATTGCGGCATGCGCGCCTTCACCCGGGAGGCCTGGGACCAAATGGCACTCCAAACGACTGGGATGGAATTCGCTTCCGAGATGGTCGTTAGCGCCCTCCGTCAGCGCCTCAGAGTGCGTGAGATTCCGATCACGTATCGGCCGCGCATCGGAGAGTCGAAACTGGTGGGACTTCGCGACGCTTGGCGCCATGTTCGGTTCATGCTGCTGTACTCGCCGTCGTACCTCTTCCAGCTTCCCGGCGTGCTCCTGATGCTGATCGGCGGGCTGCTCATGCTCGCCCTGGCGGGCGGGCCCCGCGCAGCCTTCGGCAGGACGTGGGACTACCATCCTCTCCTGTTCGGAGCGCTCGCCTTCGTCCTCGGCTACAACCTGGTCTTGTTCGACGTTCTAGCCAAGACTTTCTCGATGTCGGCCGGCTTCGCTCCTCCGCGGCGCTGGTTACGCCGACTGAGTAAGTTCTTTACTCTCGAGAGGGGATTGTTGGTCGGCGTGATCTTGCTGTTGTTCGGCGCTGCGGTGGAGCTCGAAATCGTGGCGGGGTGGTTGGCCTCAGGAGGCGGTCCGCTTCTCGCAGTGCGTGGCTTCATGCTCGGAATGGTCGCGATGATCGTCGGAGCTCAGACAGTCTTCGGGTCTTTCGTGATCAGCTTGATGGTGATACCGCGCCGGGATGCTCCCGAGCTCTAGCCCTCCGAGGGCTGGTCGAACACGAACAGGTGGTTGAGCCCGAGTTGGAAGCGGCGATGGTGGATGAGCCGTAATCCGGCGGCTTCGAAGACCGCGCGAGTCCGCGCGGGGACGAATCCGTGGTGCTGCTCAGGCGACATTCCGTCGAGGAGCCTCAACGCAATCAGGATGCCAATCACTCGATCGACGGCGGGCTCGGGGACGGTGAGAATCAGGTGGCCGCCCGGAGCCAGCAGGCGAGCGCACTCAAGGGCGAAGTCCCCCAGGTCGGCGTCGGGAACGTGCTCCAGCACCGCGAGAACGGTGATGGCGTCGAATTCGTCTTCTAAATCGTGTGGCGCTGGGAAACTCCCGCGGCGGAGCTCCCAGCGCTTTCCGTGAATCGTCTGGTCGAGGAGCGGATCGAGTCCGACACCACGCCCGAGACGATCGGAGAGTGCCTCGAACAGAGAAGCGTCGAAACAGCCGACGTCCAGGACGCGTCCTCGGGGACGGATCCAGCGCTTGGCCTTCCGGATCCGAGCGGCCTGGAGCAGGCGATCGAGCGTCTTCATCGGTGTCCCCGAGCCGCGGACTTCGGCGCCAGGGCGCGCCATGCTAGCACCGGCTTCGACCGGAACCTCGTCCCCGCGACTAGAATCGGCTCCCGAGATGTCGAATCACGGTTCCGGACTCCCGCAGCAAGAGGCCGCGCGCGGAGAGAGGGCTCTGCAAGCCGTCCTTTTCGCGTACGTGGCAGTCAAGTTGTCGCTCTTCGTTCTCGCCAGCCTGCGCGTTCGCTTCGTCATGGACGAGATGCAGTTCCTGTCTCAGTTCAACGACTTTCGAGAGGGCCTCTATACCGCGGTCGATCCCATCAAGACGGTTCTCGCGGCGGTCTACTTCGCGCTGCCCCGCCTGTTCTTCCAGGATTCCGCCAGCCAATTGATCGGCGCCAGGGTCCTCGGGCTGCTGGCGGGCGTCATGATCGCGGTGCTCGGCGCAATGACCGCTCGCCGTCTGTACGCGGATCGAACCATGGTCCTGCTCGTCGTTGGGTGTCTCGTGACCTTACGACGTTCTCCGAGCGCGGATTCCGGATTCGCGCCGATCTGCTACAGGCACTGTTCGCCGCTTTGGGACTCGTGCTCGCGATGGGACGTGGACCGTCCAGCCGTCGCTCCTGGTGGACGGGATCGCGGCAGGGGGAGCATTCATCTGCACGCAGAAGGCGGTATACGTTCTCGCGGCATTCCTCCTTGCGACTCGTCTCACCGGCGAGCGAGAAACGTGGCGCGGCGGGTGGGATTGTGCTTGCGGCTCCTGGCAGGCTGGGGGGCGGTTCTTCTGATCTACGCCGTTGCGCTCGGAGGCCAGGGTTTCGCGAACGTAGTGGTACGCGTCTTTCTGACGCCTCGCCAACTCGCGTTCGTGGACTACCAGGCTTACCCCGGGATCCGTCACTTCGAGCTCCAAGTGTTGGCGCGGAACCTGGTGCCATGGGTGGTTGTGCTGGCGGGAATGATCGCGTCCGCTCGCCGTTGGTCAGTAGCTCTTGCAAGAGAGCGCTGGGCTCTAGTGGCGACTTCGACGCTGTTGGTGTTGGTCTTTGCGCACAATCAACCATGGCCGTACGTCTTTCTGCTCGCGGTTCCCTTTTCGGCGATTTGGACCGGTCGCGCTGTCGAGTGGGCGGGCGGAGGACGAAGAGCCCGGCGCCTTGGTCTAAGTGCTGTCTTGACGGCGCTGTTCGTCCTTTCCGTCGGTCGCAATCTCCGCTACGTTCTGGTCCACACGAACCGGGAGCAGCTCGCGCTCGTACGGCGCGCCGAGTCGATGCTTGCTCCGGCGGAGAGGTATTTCGCCTGGGTCGGCTTGCTGCCGGCCCCGCGGTCGGCTCTCACGTTTCCCGAATGGTGGTGGGATCGGCCCCGGACATCCGCTTGCGCCAGGATCTCGCGGCGGGTCATTCGGGAGTCTTCCGCCAGCTGCTCGCAGCTTCGCCCAAGCTCTGGATCCTGAACTATCGGTTTCAGCCGCTGTGGCCGAACTCCGCGCTGTCACGCGGCACGCCTAGTCCGAATCGGACCGGCCCTGCTCCTGAGCGGTGTCGAGATCGCGCGCGGCGGCGAACCGACGCTCTTCATCTGCAGGTGGCCGGGCCGGTACCGAGTCTTTGATCCCATGGGGCAACCGATCGGGGCGGCCTTCACGGTCGACGGCGGATCCCAGACGCATGAGGCGCATCTCGACGTCGGGAATCACGAAATTCGACTCGAGGCAACGGGACCTGCCCTGCTCCTGCCGGTGGATGACGGGTTGCCGGAGTGGTTCCCCTTCATGCGGCGGTCCCCGCATCTCTTTGTGGGCGTCTACGACCATTGACAGCTCGGGCCGCGCCGCGCGTCCCGGAGGTTGCGGCGCTGCGCCGACTGCGGGTCGAAAGCCGGCCAGAGGACTGTGTGCTCGACCCTTCCGTTCTCGTCTCCTTCCTGCCGCCGTGCACGCCGAGCTGGTTCACGGACACGCAGTTCGCCGAGCTCGTTCCTGGACTTTCCGGACGGATCGAGTCGCTCTGGTGAGGACGCCGATGCCCGGCTCCGGCTTCGCGATACCGCTCCTGCGACTAGAATCGGGACCCGTTGCGTCGCAGGCCGGACACCCGGAGTGCGCCGATGGTGAATCCCCGATGGCTCCGCAGGCTGCCGCTCGTGCTCGCGGTCCTCGCCGCCAGCTGCGGCGGCGGCCCGGCCCCTCGCCACGGCCGCCTCGTCGCGCTCGTGGTGATGGACACGGTGCGCCGGGATTTCGTGACTCCGTGCGGTTCGACTCTGCCGACGACTCCCAACCTCGCCGCGCTGGCGCGGGAAGCGACGACCTTCTGCAACATGGTCGCTCCCGGGAGTTGGACCCTCCCGGTGCACGCCTCGATCTTCACCGGCCTCCTCCCGATCGAGCACGGCGCGGATCTTCGACCCTCGACGGCCGCACGATCCCGGGCACCGAGGTGCTCACCGTCTCGGGGTTGCCGACTCGATCCCCACGCTGGCCGAGCTGTTCCGCGATGCCGGCTGGAGCACGGCGCTGCTCTCCGCCAACCCGGTGCTGCACCCCTCGACGGGGCTGACCCGCGGATTTTCGGAAGTCTGGGTCGCGGAGCAGTTCCTCATCCGACGAGCGGGACGAGGTGATCGGGCGACTCGAACGATATCGCTGAAGCGGTGGTCGGACCCCGGTCGGCCGCTGTTCCTTGTCGTCAACCTCATCGCGGCGCACGGCCCGTATCCGCGCGTGCCCGAGGGTCTGTCGTGGTTGCCGGCCACGCGACAGGACATCAACCTGTTCGCGGGCATGGCCGACTCGCTGTTCGCTGACTACGTGCGCGGCAAACTGATGCCGAGCTAGGAGGAGGACGCTTCGGTGCGGAGGTCCGAGGGGATCGCCTACGCCTGGGCCGTCCACCATTCCGACGTCGAGCTCGGCGAGGTCCTCGACTCCCTGCGCTCGCACGGATGGCTGGATCGATCGGAATCCTTCCTCGTCGTCACCTCGGACCACGGCGAGTTCCTCGGAGAGCACCATCTGCTCGACCACGGTCGTACGGTCGACCCGGAGGACGTCGATGTCTTTGCCGTGGTGCGCGGCGCCGGATTCCCGCCCGGCAGCCGCGACGGATCGCTGGTCCAGAGCCAGGACCTCTTCCCGACCCTGCTCGCCGCCGCGGGTCTCGCCGGCCGCCGGCGAGCCGCTGGACGAAGCCGCTGACCGCGACGCGTCCCGAGCGCGTCGCGATCAGCTTCAGCGAGCCGGACGTCTACTAGGCCGAGCTGACCGGCGGCCGGGTCGGAAAGCGCCGGAGGTCGCGGTCCAGGCCGAGTCCGCGCGGGCGGTCTGGTCGGCGGCAGGGCACCGCCGCGAAGACGCCGCTCCCGGCGAGTCTCTTGACCTCGGCGGGCCCGAACCGAGGCGGAGCAGGCTGCGCGGTCTGGCCGCGAGGCTCGGCGCACTGCCGCGCCGCGAACGGGCGGCGATCCGGGCCGGACGACGAGCTTGACCGCCAACTTGCGAGCACTGGGTACGTGCAGTGAAGCGGGGCAGCCGCAGCGCCGGGTCGCCTGGCCGCCGTCACCCGCGGAGCGGCTCGCCGCCTTCGGCTCCGTCTCGGTCGTCTTCTCCCTCCCGGTCCTGCTCGTGCGCTGGCCTCCGGTCCTCGACGTCGCGCAGCAGATGGACCAGATCCGGCTCTTCGCCCAGGCCCTCGATCCGCTCCAGGACACCTACGAGATCCAGTGGTTGGCGCCGAACAAGCTCTCCTACCCGCTGCTCGCGCTCGCCGACCGGCTGGGTGGAGCGACCTGGGGACCGCGCCTGGGCATCGTGCTTCTGCCTGCTCGCGATGCTCGCGGCGATCCACCTGCTGGGCGCGACCTTCCGCCGGCCGCTCGCCGGATCGGTGCTGGCCAGCGTCTTCGTTCTCGCGACGCCGTTCTACGTCGGCTTCCTGAACTTCGTCGTCGGCGGTCTGGCCCTGTGGTGGTGGCTGCGCGAGCTCGGCTCGGAGCGGGCGCTCGACGGTCCCGGCTGGAAGCTCTTCACGCGGCTCTCGTCGGTGGGTTCCTGCTCTACCTCTGCCACGCTCTCTGGCTCGCCGCCGGTCCTCGGCCTGACGCTGGTGTCTCCCTGCATGAGAGCGCTCGGCAGAGCGGCGTCTGGCACCCGGGACGTATCGCGGGCGCTCGGCTGGCGCCTCGCCGGGCTCGCGCCGTGGGTGGCATGGTGACCGCGGTCTGGCTGCTCGCGACCGCGAACCCGGACAAGCCGCTCACCTACGTCTACGTCGTCGCGCCCTGGAGGCGCCTGCTCGAGCCATCCAGCTGGACCGGGCAGCTGCTCGGCGGCGTCGTCGGTCCGACCGAACCGGTGGTCCTGCTCGCGGTCGCCTCTGGGTCGTGGCGGCGCTCGTTGGCGCGCGGCACGAGAGCTCTGCTCGGGCACGCACCGGCTGTTGCTCGTCGCGGCCGGGACCTTCCTCGTCGCCGGTCTCCTGCTCCCTGACATCGTCGGTCGAGACCCAGCTTCTCGCCCGCGCTGGCTGCCCTGGGCCGGCGTCTGCCTGCTGCTCGCGGTGCCGGCTCCGAAGTCTCGCCCGGCCGCTGAAGGCCGCCTTCTCCCTGGTCGTAGTCGCGCGGTCTCGCGGCGGCAACTTTCAACATCTGGCGTCATTACGAGCAGGAGGAGCTGCGTGGATTCCCGGAAGCGCTCGCCGCCGTGCCCGACCATTCGCGGCTGCTCTCTCTCGACTACTACCTGTACAGCCCGCGTTTCTGGGGCCCGCCCTATTTCCAGCTCGCCGCCTACGCCCAGCTCGATCGCGACGTCGAGCTGGGCTTCTCCTTCGCGCAGCTGCACAGCTCGCTGGTCGTCTACCGCGAATCGTCTGCGCAAGCGTCCGTGGACCCGCGCATCTGGAGGTTCAAGCCGGATCACGTCCAGGAGCGCGACCTGCGCTTCTTCGACTACGTGCTGATCCACCTCCCCGGAGGCGCTCCAGCCCAACGTGCCGCGCAAGTTCCCGGCGCTCGAGAAGGTGGCCGGTCGCGGAAGCTGGGCGCTCTACCGCGTCGCCTTCGATCGCGTCCGGGGGTACTGATTTGGAGCCGGGAGCGTCGGCCGCACCGCCTCGCGAGGCTCCGGCAGGGGAAGCCGGACCGCCGGCGACCGCGCGGCGCTGGGCGGCCTGGTTCGCCTTCGTGGCGGGCCTGTTCGCATGGCCGGCGTTCCTGGTGCGCTATCCGCCGGTGTTGGACCTGGCCCAGCTCACCTCTCAGGTGCGCCTGTTCGACCGCTGCCTCGCCGGGGCCGACGGCTTCGCGATCCAGTGGCTCGCCCCGGACAAGATCGGCTACCTGCCGGTCGCGGTCGGCTGGTGGCTCGGCGGCGCGGTCTGGGGACCGCGCCTGGGATTGGCGCTCGGCATCGCGCTCGGCGTCGGCGCGGTGTTTCTGCTCGCGCGCCGGGTCGGTGCGCCGGTCGAGCACGCGGCGTTGGCCGCCGTCTTCGTCCTCGGCCGCCCGTTGCACGTCGGCTTGTTGAACTTCGTCGTCGGATCGCTGCCCTTCTTTCTCTGGATCGACGAGCTGCGCCGTCCGGTGGCCCGTGGCGAAGGGCGCCGTGCGCTCCTGTGGGCCTTCGGGTTCGGTTGGCTGCTCTACTTCTCGCACGCCCTGCTGCTCGCGGGAGCGATCGGCCTGACCCTGGTCGCGGCGCTCGGCCGGCGCCCGGACTGGCGTGGTCTCGCGCTCCGCCTGGCGGGACTGGCGCCCGCCTTCGCGGCCTGCGCGCTCTGGTACCGCGGTCTCGCGGCGGCGGGATGGAAGTCCCATCTGCACTGGATCTTCGGCCCGGGGCAGCGGCTCGTCGAGCCCCGGGTCTGGCGTCTCTACCTGCTGGGAGCGGTGCAGGGGCCCGAAGAGCCGCTCCTGCTCGCCGCGCTCGTGCTCTGGGCGCTGCTCTGTGTCGCCGGTGCCCGGGGGCGGGAGTGGCCCGCGGCTTCGGCGCCGCTGCTGCGCTTCGCCGCCTGCATGGCCGCTGTCGCATGGCTGTTCCCGGAGGGTGTCGGAAACACCGTCTACTTCGCACAGCGTTGGGCGCCGCTGGCGGCGATCCTGGCGCTGCTTGCGCTGCCGCGCGCCCGGGTCCGGCCCCGGCTCGCGGCCGGCTTCGCCCTGGCGGTGGTGGTCAGCTGGAGCGCGGTGCTGGGCGCCGCCTGGCGCGGCTTCGACCGCCAGGAGATGCGCGGCTTCGGCGCCGCGCTGGCGAGCCTGCCGGCGGGCTCGCACCTGCTGACGCTCGACTTCCTGCGCATCACGCCGCGCTTCTTCACCCTGCCCTTCTTCCAGATGGGCGGCTACGCCGAGATCGAGCGCGACGCGGTCCTGGCGTCGTCGTTCGCCGATCTGCCGACCTCGCCGGTCGTCTACCGCCGCCTGCCGCGCGCGATTCCGTGGACGCCGCGGCTCGACAACTACCCGCTGGCGCTCACGGGGCACGACCTGCGGTACTTCGATGACGTGCTCCTGCACGCCGACCCGGAAACCCGGGACCGACTGATCGCGCGCCTGCCCGCGCTCTCGGTAGCCGCCGGGGACGGCTTCTGGTGGCTGCTGTCCGTGCGGCGAGGACCCTCGCCGGAGGACGTGGCACCGCGGGGGCAGCCCCGATGAGCCCGGACGCGCCCCGTACCGCGGCGAGTCCGGAGTACTCCTGGAGCCGGTCGCTCCGCTTCTGGGTGGGCGGCTGGAGCGCCATCGCGTGCGCGCTGGCCGCTGCGCTGGCGCTCGGACCGCTGGCCGGGATCCCGCACGTGCAGGACGAGGTCGTCTACACGCTCCAGGCGCGGAACCTGGCGCACGGGACGCTGTGGAGCGCCGTGCCCGAGCCGCGGGCGACGCGCGTCTACGACTTTCTGCTCGACACGGAGCGCGGTCGGGCCGGCATCTTCCCCAACGGCTGGCCTGCGGTGCTCGCGCTCGGGGTTCTCGCCGGCGCTCCGTGGTTGATCGATCCGCTGCTCGCCGGGCTGGTGGTGGCGATCGGCGGCTCACTCGCGCTGCGCTGGGGCGGCCGTGCGGGGGCGTTTCTCGCCGCGCCACTTCTCGCGCTCTCGCCGCAGGCGGTGCTGCTCGGCGCGTCGCGCATGTCCCACACCCTCTGCGCGCTGCTCGTGCTGCTCGCGTTGCACTCGCTGCCGCCGAAAGGGGAGGCGTTCGGAGCCGGTCGCGGCTTCGCGCTCGGCGCGCCGCTGGCGGCGCTCGCGCTGGTCCGGCCGTGGGACGCGGTCCTGGTCGCTCTCGTGCTCCTGTCCGTCGCCCTCGCCCTGAGGCCTCGCCGTGCGGCGATGCTGGCGTGTAGTTCGATGCTCGCACTCGGCGGCGGCGTGGCCGCGGCGCAAAACCTCGCGCTCACGGGCGATCCGCTGACCTTCGCCCAAACGCGCTACTACGAAACGGCGCCGCCGCCACTGCCGGGCAACGCCTGGCGATTCGCGCCGGGCTGCAACGCCCTCGGCTTCGGTCCCGATCGCGGCTGCTTCCGGACCTGGGGATCGTACGGCTACACGCCGCGAAAGGCAGTGCGCAACGCGGCAGTGAATGCCATGCTCGCAGGTCGCCTCTGGTTGGGGACGCCGTGGACGTTGCTGTTGGCGCTTGCCGCCTTCGCCTGGCGCGAGCTCCGGCGTCCGGCGCTCGCGACCTGGGCGCTGGTCGCTGCGAGCGTTCTCGGTTACGGCCTCTACTGGTACGACGGAGCCTGCTTCGGCGCGCGCTTTTGGCACGTGGCCCTGGCTCCCATCGTGATCCTCGCCGCGCTCGCCGCGGCAAGAGCCCTCAGAAGCGTCGGCTTCGGCCCGTGGCTCGGGCTCCTGCTCCTCCTGCCGATGGCGTCGCGGCTCGCCGGCGCGTTGCCCGAGCTGCACCGCTACTGGGGAGTGGACGATCGATTCGTCCGCCTGGAGGAGGGCTGGAAGCGCGGCGAGGCCCTGGTCCTGGTCGCCTATCGGGGCGAGATCCTGGCGACGCACCCGCACCAGACGACCGCCCAGGATCTCCTGGTCGGGACGCACCGTTGGCGTGCCGACTGGTTCCTGGCCCGGGGCCCGGTTCACTTCGAGGAGTACCAGCCCGAGCTCGTCGACGCGGTCGAAGCCGAGTACCCGCAGCGACCGGTCTGGATCTACGAGATGGCTGCGGATCCGAGCGAGGACCGCCTCCGTCCCATCCAGCCCTCCGACCGGGCGGTCCGGCAGCTCGCGGACCTGCCTTTGCCGGTCTCGCTGCCCCTGATCCCGCCGCCGGTCCGCCGCGGCGACCTCTGGACCGGTCATTACCGGGTCGTCGATGTCGCCAACGTCCGGGAATGAGCTCCGGCGCGCAGCGGGAGATACCACCTTCGGGTCAGGAGTCGCTGGCCGGAGGTGCCGAGGCGGGCCGGTTCCGGCCGCCGCGGAGCAGTCGGCCGGAGAGCGCCCAGGCGCCCCAGGCCAGGAGCATTCCGGCCCAGATGTCGATCGCGTAGTGCCACCCCCACGCCACGGTGGCCCACGCGATCAGCAGGTTCCACGGCACGAGCAGCCAGAGCAGTGGGCGGCACCAGCGCCACGCCGCGGCGAGGCCCAGCGCCGTCGACGCCAGGTGCAGGCTGGGGAAGGCGGCGAGGCCGTAGAACGGAATCGCCGGCGAGTCCGGATAGGCGGCGACCTGCTCGAGCGCCTGGAGCATCGACCCCTGGGTCGTCCAGCCGAACAGGCCGGCGAGGTGGGCGAAGCGCGCGCGCTCGAAGAAAGCGGGACCGACCGAGGGGATCGCCAGGTAGACGAGGCTGCCGGAGACGTAGACGAGCCCGAGCGCTGCGAGCACCCGCCGCGCAGCGCCGCCGCCGGCGCGCGCGAAGGAGACGGCGAAAGGCAGCGCCAGCGGCAGCCAGGCGTAGAAATAGACCATGTCGAGGACCGCCATCCAGAGCGGCCGGTGGGTGGTCGAGAGCACCCAGCCCAGGAAGTCGCCGCCACCGAAGTGCACCCAGGCGTCGGCCCGTGCCAGCTCTCGGTCGTAGAGCGTCGGGTGGAGCACGAAGAGGCGCGACTTGAGATTGGTGTAGGCGACGAGCACGACCCACAGCGCGACCAGCGCGCGCGCCAGGCGGCCGAGGTCGGAGAGCGCGCGGGCGGTCTCCAGCTCGCCGCGCCGCCGGCGCCGCCACGCGAGTGCCGCCCAGGGCAGGAGCGCCAGCGCCGCGACGGTGCCCAGGAAGATGCCGTAGGCGACGAGCAGAGGGCCGACGGTGAACGGCAGTCCGCGGGCCGCGAACAGCGTCACGATCGCCGCGAGGTAGCCGAGAGCCGTCCACTCCTCCGGCCAGACGCGCAGCGCCAGGGTGCGCGCGACGCGAGCGACGCGAGCGGGGCCGGACAAGGCTCAGCCGCCGTAGATCAGCGCCACGACGGTGGCGGCCCACAGCACCATGTTGGTGACGAACGGGGGGTCGCGCAGGATCGCCTCGGTGGGATTGCGCTCGCCGACCCGCTGGTAGAGCAGGAAGAGGAAGCGGAAGATCCCGAACAGCACCATCGGCAGGGTCCAGATCAGGCGGCCGGTGCCGAGGCGCGCGGCGGTCTCGGGCGCGACCGCGTAGAGCGCGTAGCAGACCACCGTCGACGCGGTCACGACGTTGATCATCTGGTCCAGGAAGACCGTGCTGTAGTCGGAAAGAACGCGCCTCTGGCTCGCGGCTTCGCCGGCCAGCAGCATCAACTCGTGCCGGCGCTTGGAGAAGGCGAGGAACAGGGCCAGGAACGTCCCGCACAGCACCAGCCAGCTCGACACCGCGACGCCGATCGCCGCGGCGCCGCCGAGAACGCGCAGGACGAAGCCCGCCGCGATCGACATGACGTCGAGGATGACGATATGTTTGAGCGCCGCGGAGTAGAGCAGATTGAGGGCCAGATAGGCGCCCAGCGCGAGGCTGAAAGGACGGCCGAGCAGGAACGAGCCGGTCAGCGCGCCGCCGCCCAGGACGACGGCGGCGGTCGCGGCGACGGACGCCGGCAGCGCCCCGGAGGCGATCGGTCGCTGGCGCTTGAGCGGGTGGAGCCGATCCTGCTCGCGGTCGTGGAGGTCGTTGGCCAGGTAGATCGCGCTCGAGGCGGCGCAGAACAGCGCCAGCGCCAGCGAGCGCGTGCACCAGCGGCGCCGGTTCCTCGAGCCGGTGGGCGAAGACGACGGGCGCGAGGACGAAGAGATTCTTCACCCACTGCGCGGGGCGCAGGGAGCGCGCCAGGGCGAGGAGCATGCGAGGCATTCTAGTCCGCGAGGGCGGTGAGTCCGGGCCCGGGACGGCAATGCCGGCGCGCGGCTGGGTCCCGTGGCTGGCGATCTCGTCCGGGCTCGCGGCGCTGCCGATCCTCGCCGTGCGCTACCCGCCGATCCTCGACCTGCCGCAGCAGCTGGCCCAGATCGGCCTCGCCGGACGCGCGCTGTCCGATCCTTCGGGCCCCTACCGCATCCAGTGGTGGGCGCCGGACAAGGTCGCCTATCCGCTGCTCGCCGCCGGGCAGTGGCTGGGCGGCGACGCGTGGGGAGCCCGGCTGGCCCTGCTGCTGATCGCGCTGGCGTGGATCGCGGGCCTCTTCCTCCTGGCCCGGCGCCGGCGGAGCGCGCCGGTCCAGGCCGCGCTGGCGACGCTGCTGCTCTGGAACAGCACCCTCTACGGCGGCTTCTTCCACTTCCTGCTCGGCATCCTGGCGCTCGCCTTCTGGCTGCCCGAGCTCACCGACCCGCCGGCGTCGGACCGGTTCGGCCGCCTCGCGGCACGCAGCCTGATCGGAGCGCTGCTGCTCTACCTCTGTCACGCGCTCTGGCTGGCCGCGGGGCTCGCGGTTCTGCCGGTCGCGCTGGTGTTGCGCCGCGCGCGGGCGCGGGAGTGGTGGGCGCGCGCCGCGGGGACGGCTCCCGTGGCTCTCGTCGCCGCCCTCTGGTACCCGAGCCTGGCGCGCGGCGGCTGGGATTCGGCGGTCGAGTACGGTCTGCCGCTCGCCACCCGGCTGGCGTCGCCGTCCTACCTGGTGATGACCGTGTTCGGCGGCGTCGCGGGCTGGCTCGAGCCGGCGGCGTGGACCGCCCTCGCGCTCTGGCTGGTCGCCGGGGCGTGGACCGCGCGGCGTGCCGGTACCGGGATCGACCGGCCGCTGCTCGGCGCCGGTCTGATCGGCCTCGCCGCCGCGGCGCTCCTCCCGGAAGCGCTCGGCGCGACGGCGCTGTTCGGTCCCCGCTGGGGTTGGGTCTCCGCGGTCCTGCTGGTGCTGGCGGTGCCGCCGCCCGCCGTCCGGCCCTGGCTCCGCTCGGCGTTCGTGCTCCTGCTGCTGACCTCCTTCTCGCTCGCCACGTGCGTCCGCTGGCTCGGCTTCGAGCGCCGTTGGATGCCCGGCTTCGAGCGCCTGCTCGAGCCGATCGGCGCCGGGCAGCGGTTGCTCGAGCTCGACTTCGTCCGCCGGGTGCCGGAGCTGCGCGGGCCGCGGTTCTTCCAACTGGCGGCATACGCCCAGGTCGAGCGGGGCGCGGAGATCGGCTACAGCTTCGCCGAGGCGTCGAGCTCGCTCGTCGTCTTCCGGGACCTTCCGGCGGTGCGGGGTTGGAACCGCTGGCTGTACAAGGAGCCGTACCGGGTGTCGCGCTCCGACCTCGATCACTTCGACTGGCTGCTGGTGCTGGCCGGCGCCGGGACGCGCGACGAGTTGACCGCGCGCTTCCCGAGCCTCGAGGAGCGGGTGGCGGCCGGTCCGTGGCGGCTCTACGCCGTCGGCGCCGGCGGCGGTCCCGCCGGAGGCCCGCGATGAGCGACGAGATCCGCGGCGGAGAGCGGCGGGGCGTCGCCGGATGGCTCGACGCGGCGCGCGGGCGGATCCGTTCTACGCATCTTCTGCTCTTCGCGCTGGTGCTGATCTGGGCGTGGATCGTCTGGCCCTGGCTCGACGGCGAGCGGATGCTGGTGCTGCGCGACGTGCTGACGACGCACCGTCACTTCAAGTTCTTCGGCGCCACCGAGCTGGCGCACGGCCGGATCCCCGCGATCAATCCGACCTGGGGCCTGGGCCAGCCGTTCCGCGGCAACCCCAACACGGTCCCGTTCTATCCGGACAACCTCTTCTACCTGCTGCTGCCCTTCGGCGCCGCGTTCCAGCTCCACTTCGCGCTGCACTGGCTGCTCGGCTTCCTCGGCGCGCGCAAGCTCGGCGCCGAGCTGGGGCAGAGCGAGGAGGGCGCGCTGATGACGGCGCTGGTCTGGGCCGCGTCCGGCTTCTTCCTCTCCATGTTGACCTTCTACAACCTGCTCGGCGTCTGCGCCTGGGCGCCCTGGGTGCTCTGGGGAGTGGCGCGCGGCGGACGCCGCGGCATGGCGCTGGGGGGCGTGGCCTGCGGCCTGATGTTGCTCGCCGGCGAGCCGGTCTCGGCGGCCCTGGTGACGGTGCCGATGGCGCTGGTGGCGCAGCAGCGGCACCGCTGGCGTGCCGGGTTGGCGACGGCGCTCGGAGTCGGCGGCCTCGGGCTGCTCGTCGCGGCGCCGCAGATCGTCGCCACCGCGCGCGTCCTGTCCTTCAGCTTCCGCACCTCCCACGGACTCGGCGCCGGCGAGGTCGGTGGGTACGCTCTCTCCCCCTTCCGGCTGCTCGAGCTCGTCGTACCGCTGCCGTGGGGGTGGCCCTCCGACCTCGGCCGTTTCGGGTTCTGGTCGAAGCGGGTGACTCCGGAGATTCCGTACGTCTATTCGCTGTACTGCGGCGTGGTGGCGACGATGCTGGCCGGCGCCGCGCTCCGGCGCCGCGCGCGCTGGGCCGTCCTGGCCGGCGCGGCGCTCCTGCTGGCCTGGGCCGGCGGCGAGTTCCCGGAGCTGACCGCCGCGCTCGGCGGCGGCCTGTTCCGCTATCCGCAGAAGTTGCTGCTCCTGTACTCGTTGGCGGTCGCGCTTGCTCGCCGGGTGGGGGCTGGACGCGGCGCGCGGGAACGGCCGGGTCGCGCGCGTCTTCGCCGGGTCGGCGGTCGCGCTGCTGGCCACGGGCGCGGCGCTGCGGATCGGCTGGCCGCGCTTCGTCGAGTTCCTGCGCGAGCACTTCGCGGCGGCCGGCTCGCGCAGAATCGTCGAGACCCCTGCCGGGGTCTGGATCGTCGCGCTGCTCGCCGGCGGGCTCCTTCTCGGCCTCGCCGCTTGGGGGGTCGCCCGCGGTCGCCCGGCCTGGGTGGTCATCGCCGAGCTCGCCTGCCTGCTCCAGTTGGCGCCGATGGTGGTCACCGACGCGGCCGCGCCCTATCGTCCGGAGCCGCCCTACGCCGCGCGCATGGGACCTCCGCGCGCGCTCGTGCCGGTGCCCTCGCTGCTGCCCGACTGGGAACGCCGGCTCCCCTATCCGCAGGCGGTCTCGAACCCGGCCGGCCTGTCGCGAGTGGCCTGGTTCCAGGTCGAACCCGCGTTCGGCGTGCCGCGCGGGTTCTCCTATCCGCTGGCGCCGGACCTCGAGGGGATGACGACGCCGCTGCACGTCTTCCTCTACCGCAACATCCAGCTCGCGCGTTGGCCCGAGCGCGTGCCCTGGCTGTCGCGCCTGGGCGTCGGCTGGGTGATCCGGTTCGGCACCCAGCCGGTCTCCGGCCTCGAGCGCGTGGCGAGCGAGGAGCAGTTCGGGGTGCCCACGGAGCTGCTGCGGGTGCCGGATCCGGCACCCGCGGTGGCGTGGCCCGAGCGCGTCGCGCTGGCTCCCAACCCGGCGCTCGGGTTCCTCGCCGTCGCCCACGGGCAGGTCCCGCCCGGAACCGCCGTCGTCAGCCGCGCGGTCGAATTCCACCCGGGCGGCCAGGTCCGGCTGGTCGAGCGCGAGCCGGACCGTTGGGTCGTCGACGTCGACTCGCACGGCGGGCTGGTCGTGATCCAGACCGCCTGGCATCCGATCTGGAAAGCGCGCCTCGAGGACGGCACGCCGCTGGCGACCCAGCCGACGGACGTCGTGCTGACCGGAGTCGAGGTGCCGGCCGGTCGGCACCGGATCACGCTGGCGATCTCGTCCTGGCCGGAGACGACGGCGGGCGTGGTCGCGCTGCTCGCGGCGCTCGGAGCCGTCGCGGTCGCGCTCGGGAGAAAGCCTTGAAACGGGCACTGCTCTGGTTGGCGCCGACAGCGGTCGTGGTGGCGCTGTTCTCGGCGCCGTTGGTCGGCGGTGGGCGGACCCTGGTCCTGCGCGACGTCCTCAACAGCCATCTCGCGCTGCGTGTCTACCTGGGAGAGGCTCTGCGGCACGCTGACCTGCCGCTCATCGATCCGCTCCGCGCCGGCGGCCAGCCGCTCGCGGGCAACCCCAACGTGCTCGCCTTCTATCCGGACAACCTCCTGCTGCTCGCCGGATCCACGCTCTGGCAGCTCAACTTCCACTTCGTCCTGCACTGGTTGGCTGGCGCTCGCCGCGGCCTGGTGGCTCGGGCGCGCGTGGGGTCTGGGTCGCGAGGGCGCGGCGGTCGCCGCGGCGGTCTACTCGCTCTCGGGCTTCTTCTTCTCGCAGCTCAACCTGTACAACGCCGTCGCCGTGGTGGCGTTGGCACCGGCGCTGGTCGCGGCGCTGCTCGAGCTGGGCGAGGAGCGGACGCGCCGGCGGGCGACGGTGGCCCTGGCGGCGCTCTGGGGGCTGGCGCTGCTGGGTGGCGAGCCGATCCTGGCCGGTCTGGGCCTGACCGCCGGCCTGACCGTTGCCGGTGCGCGGCACGGCCGCAGGCTGCCGCTCGGCCGGCTGGCGCTGGCGCTGGCGCTCGGTTCGCTGATCGCCGCGCCGCAGTGGGTCGCGACCCTCCAGGTGCTGCCGGAGTCGTTGCGCGGCTTCTGGGGCTACTCGGGCGCGGCGCGCGCCGCACGCGATCCGAAGACCGTGATCGACCTGCTCCTTCCGACCTTCTTCGGTCGTCCCGACCGCAACGGCTTCTGGGGCGAGGCGATGTTCGGCGGGCACCCGCCGCTCTACTTCTCGCTCTCCCCGGGGCTCGTGGCCCTCGCTCTGGCCGGCGCGGCGGGCCGACCGCGCGGCCGCGATCGCGCGGCCGGGTGGATCCTCGCGCTCGCCGGCGCAGGGCTCGCATTCTCGGGCGGGAGGCTGCTGGCCGGTGCCTTCGAGTCGCTGCCCGGCGGATCGCTGTTCCGCTATCCGGAGAAGTTCTTTCTCTGGCCGGCGCTCGGGCTTGCGCTCGCCGCCGGCACCGGGGCACAACGCTTGTTGCGGGGAGAGGGGAAGCGGAACCTGGCACGCTGTGCCGGCTTGCTGGCGCTGCCGATGATCCTTCTCTGGCTGGGCTTCGGAGCGGGCGGTGGGCGGGCTGGAGCCTGGGCTCGGTCGCTGTGGTCGCCAGCGCTCGACGCGGCGACCTACGACGCCGAGCACCTGCGCTGGGCGGGCCTGGCGATGATCGGCGTGGCGACGCTCGTCGCGACCCTGGCCGCGGCGTGGGCGGCGCGGAGGCATCCGGTCGCGGCGGTCTACGGGCTCCTGGTGACCTTCGCCGGGTCGCAGGCGTTCTTCCTGGCGCCCTTGCTGCCCACCGACGACGCCGGCTACTACCGGCGCATGCCGGCGCTCGCCGCCGAGGTCGACCGCTCGGCCGTGGTCGTCCAGGGCGGAGTCAACGACCTGTTCGGGCCGGGCTACGCGCGGTCGGAGCCCGGCGCGATGCCCGACGACCGCTACTTCTGGCTCGAGCGGAGGGCCCACGACGAGCTCTACGGCTTCGCGGGCATGGCCGGGGGGCGTCGCTACGAGTTCAACTTCGCGCCCGAGGGTCTCGACGAGTTCGTCGTCTACGCGGTGGCCTCGGGGATCAAGCGGTTCGACGACACCCGCCGGATCGCCGTGCTGCGCGCCACCGGGGTGGACGAGCTGCTGCTGCACCGGCCGTTGGGTCCCGAGGACGCGGGCGGTGCGTCGCTCGTGGCTGCGGTGCCGGGTTGGGGGCGGACGATGCGCGTCTACCGCATCCCGGCTCCGCTCCCGGAAGCCGAGCTCGCGGGCGACGTCGTCTTCGCCCCGAACATGAACGCAGGCTTCGATGCGATCTTGGCGCCGGGCTTCGATCCCCGGACCACCGCCGTGGTCGCGGGCTCCGGGCCGCCCCGCCACGCCCCGACGGGGACGATCCTGGATCGGGTCGAGACGCGCGAGCGCGTCGAGGTCGAGGTCGACTCGCCCGCGGGCGGCTACCTGATCCTGCGTCGGGCCTATCTGCCGATCTGGCGCGCGACGATCGATGCCGGCCCGGCGCGACCGGTGATCGCGCAGATGACCCGTCTCGCGGTGGCGGTGCCGCCCGGACGGCACCGGGTGCGGCTGTGGATCCCGCGGACGCCGTTGCACCTGGCGCTGCTGGGCGCCCTGCTCGGCGTCGCCGGTCTGATCGCGACCGCGCTGGTGGCGCAGCGCGACACGCCGGGCGAAACCGCGCCGCCGCCGCCGGTCGCCTAGACGACCCGCGCCGCGGCGACGATCGCCACGAACGCGGTTCCGAGGCCGACGGCCGCGGCGAGCGCCCACTGCCAGGGATACGGCCGTGCGGCCGTCTCGACCGGAGGAGAGGTCACCAGGTCCCGATCCCGGAGGTCGAGGCCGAGCCGCTCGACCACCGACGCCCAGCCGAGCAGGAAGAGGATCGGGAAGACCTCGTAGAGCGAGCGGATCTCGCCCCACTGGCTGCCCACGAGGTAGAGAGCGAAGAAGACCAGCGCGACGGGGGTCACCCGACGCAGGAAGCTCGGCCGGCTCGACCAGCGCCCGAAGATCAGCAGGCCGAGGAAGAGCAGGGCGGCGGTCCGGGTGAAGCTGAGCAGGAACGGATCGCGGAGGAGCTCGACGGCGTTGGCGACCAGGTAGTTGCGCAGGTAGCCGTTTGCGGGCCCCGGTGCTCCTGCCGGCGAGGACAGGGCGACCGCGGCCAGCCGCGCCAGGACACGACGGTCGCCTGGAGCGCGAGGCGCCGGGGCCAGCCGGTGCCGGTCGGACGGTCCCGGTGGACGAGGTAGTAGGCGACGAGCGCGATCGCCATCGTCTCCTTGTTGAGCGTCCCCAGCGCCAGCACGAGGAAGAGCAAGGCGTGCTTCTCGGCCCGGATGCAGTAGAGCGCGGCGGTGAAGAAGAACAGCGCCGGAAAGTCGTAGAGATAGTGGGCGCCGCGGGCGAAGAACAGCGGCAGCAGCAGCAGCCCGGCCACCGGCGCCGTCCGTGACACCCAGAGCGAACCCGAGTAGAGGCGGCCGAAGAGCCGGCGCAGCACGAGCGCGAAGCCGAGCAGCGAGAGCGCGTCGAGCGCCAGCACGAGCAGCAGCTCGAGCGCGTACCGGGGCGGGGAGTCGAAGTAGCCGAGGAGCGCGGTCGCCGCCGGCGAGTCCGCCAGGGCGTCCGAGGCGTTCTCCACGGCTCCCGACGGCCAGGGCGCGAGCAGGCTCCGGACCGTCCACGGCACCAGCACGCGGGAGCTGTAGGGCCGGTTCGCGCCACCGTGGATCATCTTCTCCGCCGTCGCGGGGGGAAACGTGTTGAAGTTGCGGCCGGCGAACAGCCAGAGCGAGAAGACGAGCGAGAGCGCGCCCAGCCAGAGCAGGGTCACCGCGGCCCGATCGACGACTCGCCACGACGACCGGACGATTCGATTGCCCGCGCTGTCCAAGCCGTGACCTCCGCGACCGTCGGATTCCGGGTGGGGAGCCATCCTACCGGCTCGAGCCGCCTTTGCTAGCATCCCGCCGAAAGGGCCCATCCAGCGCTTGAAGCCTTTCCGGAAGGTACTGATCGCGAATCGCGGGGAGATCGCGGTGCGCGTCCTGCGCGCGCTGCGCGAGCTCGGGATCCGGTCCGCCGTCGTCTACTCGGACGCCGATCGCGAGTCGCTGCCGGTCCTGCTCGCCGACGAGGCCCACCGGATCGGCCCGGCGCCCTCCGCCGAGAGCTACCTGCGCCTGGACGCGATCGTGGACCTCGCGGTCGAGATCGGCGCCGACGCGATCCATCCCGGCTACGGCTTTCTCTCGGAGCGCGCCGAGTTCTCGGCCCGGTGCCGTGAGCGCGGCGTGGTCTTCGTCGGTCCCTCGCCCGAGGCGATCGCCGGCATGGGCTCGAAGGTCGAGGCCCGCCGCCGGATGATCGCGGCAGGCGTGCCGGTGGTCCCCGGATCGGACGGGCCGCTCGAGGATCTCGACGCCGCCCGCGCCTGCGCGGCCGGCATCGGCTACCCGGTCATGCTCAAGGCGTCCGCGGGCGGCGGCGGGAAGGGCATGAGGATCGTCCGTTCCGAGGCCGATCTCGGCGAGATGTACCGGCTCGCCCGCGCCGAAGCCGGCGCCTCGTTCGGTGACGACGCGGTGTTCCTGGAGCGCTTCGTCGAGCGTCCCCGCCACGTCGAGATCCAGGTCCTCGGCGACCTGTCGGGGAGGGTCGTCTCGCTCGGCGAGCGCGAGTGCTCGCTGCAACGCCGGCATCAGAAGGTGGTCGAGGAGGCGCCGTCGACGGTGGTCTCGCCGGAGCTGCGCCGGCGCATGGGGGCGGCCGCGGTGGCAGCCGCGGCGGCGGTCGGCTACGCCAACGCGGGGACCTGCGAGTTCCTGCTCGACGCCGAGGGCCACTTCTACTTCCTGGAGATGAACACCCGGCTCCAGGTCGAGCATCCGGTCACCGAGCTGGTGACCGGGCTCGACCTCGTCGCCGCGCAGCTCGCCGTGGCGCAGGGCCAACCGCTGGGGCCGGAGTTCGACGACGTCGGGCCGGTCGGCCACGCCGTCGAGGTCCGGCTCTACGCCGAGGATCCCTTCCGCAACTTCGCGCCTTCGCCCGGCCGCATCGCCTGGCTCCGGTTGCCCCAGGGTCCGGGGGTGCGCTGCGACGTCGGCGTCTACGGCGGCAGCGAGATCTCCATCTACTACGACCCGATGATCGGCAAGCTGATCGTCTGGGGGCGCGACCGCGCCGAGGCGCTGCGCCGGCTGGGCCGGGCGCTGGGCGAGCTGCGCATCGAGGGGATCCGCACCAACGTGGCGCTGTTCGAGTCCCTGCTCGCGGACGAGGAGTTCCGCGACGCCCGCTTCGACATCCACTGGCTCGACCGCAAGCTGGCGACCGGCGAGCTCGCGCCGGTCGAGCGCGACGCCGACTCCGACCTGCCGATCGTCGCCGCGGCGATCGCCCACTTCGAGCGCGCGCAACGGGTCGCGGCGTCGGGACCGCCGGGGGTGGTGGGACACCGCAAGCGGTGGCGCGCGGCCGCGCGGCGGGAGTCCCGGCGGGAGTCGCGATGGAGCTGATCGCGAGGACCTCGGGCCGCACCGAGCGGGTGCTGGTCGAGCGCCGGGAGCCGGGCCGCTACCGGGTTCGCGTCGGGGAGCGGGACTACGACGTCGACGCCCGCGCCATCGGATCCTTCCTCAAGAGTCTGCTGGTCGACGGCGAGAGCCACGAGGCGCTGGTGTTCCGTTCCGGGGACCGCGGCTGGTCGGTGGCCTGGCGGGGCCGCACCTCGGCGGTCGAGCTGGTGGATCCGCTCGCGCACCTGGCCGAGAAGGCGCACGAGGAAGGCGCCGGAACGGGGCGGTTCGTGCTCGCGGCGTACATGCCGGGCAGGATCGTGGCGGTGGCCGTCGCCGAGGGGGACACCGTGGAGCCGGGGCGGCCGCTGGTCGTCCTCGAGGCGATGAAGATGCAGAACGAGATCCAGTCCGACCGGGCCGCCGTGGTCCGTCGCGTCCACGTCGTCGAGGGTCAGGCGGTCGAGGGCGGCGATCCGCTGGTCGAGCTGGAGTAGCCGGATCGCGGTCCGAAGGCCACCATGATCTCGAGACGGTCTCTTGCCCGGTTCCCTCGCGCGTGGACGCTCGAGATCGTGGTCGTCGCGGCGGCGCTCCTGGTGGTCGTCGTATTGCGCTGGCGTGGAGCACGGATGGGATGGCGCGCTCTCGAGCTGATGCTGCCCTCCATGGTCTCCGCGCTGCCCAAGATCCTCATCTGGGGATTGGCTCTGAACGTCCTGGCCACGCTGGCGCTCCGGCGATCGGTCCTCGGTTACCTCGAAGCCTTCTTCCGCGTCCGATCGCTGCTCGGCTGGATCCGCGTCTGCGCTGCGTTCATGCTGGTCACCTTCGCCTACACGTGGCTCAAGGTCTGCGTGCCGCTGCTCCGGGAGCGGGTCTGGGATGCCGAGCTGTGGCAGGTCGATCGTTGGCTGCACCTCGGTTTCTCGCCCAACGTCTTCGCGGCCACCCTGTTCTCCTCGCCGCCGGTGCTGCACGTGCTCGATCTCTGGTACTCGTTCTGGATCGTCACGATCTTCGCGGCCTGGGCCTGGGCGGCCGCCCAACCGGACGTGGCGCGGCGGCGCGGCTTCGTCTTCGGCTGCGCGTTGCTCTCGATCGCGGGCTCCTGGCTCTACGTGGCGCTGCCCGCGCTGGGGCCCTGCTACGCCTACCCGGCGGTCTTCGCCTCCATCCGCAACGACATTCCCTACGCGGTGGGTACCCAGGCGGCGTTGGCCGCCAACTACGCTCGGATGGTCGCCGGACGCTCGAGCGTCCTGCGGCAGTTCAACCCGTACCTCGGCGTCGCGGCCTTTCCCTCGCTGCACGTCGGCGCCCACTGGTACTTCGCGCTCTGGGCCCGCCGCTACGAACGGCGCCTGTTCGTTCCCCTGCGCGGGGCCACCGCCCTGACCTTCCTCGCCTCGCTGGCGACGGGATGGCACTACGCGGTGGACGGCTACGCCGGGATGCTCCTGGCCTGGCTCGCGGTGCGCGCCGCGGACCGTTTCGAGCCGGCCAGGCTGGACGCGGAAGCGTCCGGGAACCTCTAGACTCCGCCGGATGCGCCGGCCGCCGCCGTTCGACGCTCTTTCGCTACCTCTCGCGGCCAGCCCCGCGATGCGGGCCCTGGTCGACGCCGCGCGCGCGGGCGGCGCCCGGGCGACCCACCTTCCGGTCGCGGCCGCGGCGTGGGTCGCCGACCTGCTGGCCGAGGCGCTGGAGCGGCCCGCGCTCGTCGTCGTCCCCCACGAGTCGGACGCCCGGCTCTGGCTGGAGGCGCTGCGGTTGGTCGGCGTGGGCGACTCCGGGGTCTCCTTCCCGGCGCCCTCGCTGTCGCCGTACCAGGAGGCCGACGCCTCGCTCCAGGTGCGGGCCGAGGAGCTGGTCGCCCTCGACCGCGCCCGCGCGGGCGACCTCGCGGCGCTGGTGACGACCCCGCGCGCTCTGTTCCGCCGTCTGCCCGACCCGGACCGGATCGACCGCGTGGTGCTCGAGCGGGGCGCCGAGGTGGCCACCGACGAGCTCGCGCGGCGGCTGGCCGGACTGGGATACCGGCGCACCGACCTGGTCACGGAGGTCGGCGACTTCGCCGTGCGCGGGGGAGTCTTCGACCTCTGGCCGCCGGGCGAGGCGGAGCCGCTGCGACTCGACCTGCTGGGATCGGAGCTGGAGAGCCTGCGCCGCTTCGACGCCGAGTCGCAGCGCTCGGGCGAGACGGTCGAAGCGGTCGTGGCGCGGCCGCTCGAGCTGTTCCGGGCCGGGGACGATTCCGCCCGCCGGTTGGCGGAAGTGCTGCGCGAGGCGCTCGGCGAAGACCTCGACTTCGAAGCCTCGAGCCACCTCGCGGCGCTCGAGGAGGGTCGGGGATTCCCGGGCTGGGAGAACTTCCTGCCGCTCGCCGAGGCGCGCACCTTCCGGCTCGACGAGATCCTCCCGGGCGCGCTCCGGGTCGTGGTCGACCCGGACGCCGTGGCGGCCGAGGTGGACCGCCACGAGGAGCGGCTGCACCTCGAGCACGAGACCCGGCGCGAGCACGGCCGTTTCGCCGTCGCGCCCGAGCTGCTGGAGCACCCGGCGACGGCGGTGCGGGAGCTGCTGGCCGGCCCGGCGCTGACGATCGAGCCGCTGGCCGGCGCCGGCGCGATCGACTTCGCAGCCGCGGCGACCGACCCGTTCCACGGCCAGCTGCCGCGCTTCCCGCGCGAGATCGAGGCGGCGCGCCGGCGCGGCGAGCGGGCGCTGTTGGTCGCCCTCCCCGAGCGCTTCGCCGCGCTCTCGGAGCTGCTCGAAGGACGCGACCTCGCGGTGGGACCGGCGGGCGTCGAGCTGGTCGCCGGCGAGCTCGAGCGCGGCTTCCGGCTGCCCGGCGCCGGAGTGTCGATCTGGGGCGAGGCGCAGCTTCTGGCCCGGGCCGCGGCCTCGGCCCGTCGGCGCCGGCCCCGCTTCGGTCCCTTCCTGTCCGGGCTGCGCGACCTCAAGGTCGGCGACTACGTCGTCCACACCGACCACGGGATCGGCCAGTTCGTGGGCCTGTCCACGGTCGCCGAGGGCGGACCCGACCCCAACCTGCCGCCGATCCTGCGCGACGCCGCCCCGGCTCCCGCGGCGGAGAACGAGGTCCTCGAGCTGGCCTACGCGTCGGGCAGGCGGTTGCTGGTCCCGATCGACCGCCTGCACCTGATCCAGCGCTACAGCGGCATCGAAGGCATCTCGCCGCGCCTCGACCAGCTCGGGGGCGCCTCCTGGAGCCGCGCCCGCGAACGGGTGCGCCGGGCGTTGCGCGACATGACCGAGGAGCTGCTGCGGCTCTACGCGGAGCGGCGCCTGGCGCGGGCGCCGATCCTGGCCGGAGACACCGACCTCGAGCGGCAGTTCGCCGCCGCGTTCCCGTACGACGAGACGCCGGACCAGACCGAGGCGATCGCCACCATCCTCGAAGACCTCGGCCAGACGAAGCCGATGGACCGCCTGCTGTGCGGCGACGTCGGCTTCGGCAAGACGGAGGTGGCGATGCGGGCGGCGTTCCGGGCCGTGGACTCCGGCTACCAGGTCGCGGTCCTGGCGCCGACGACCATCCTCGCCGACCAGCACCTCGAACGCTTCGAGGAGCGGTTCCGGGGGTTCCCGGTGACCATCGAGCGGCTGTCGCGGCTGCGCACCGGCAAGGACCTGGAGGAGCTCCTCGCCCGAGTCGCCGGGGGCCGCGTCGACATCCTGATCGGCACCCACCGGGTGCTGTCCAAGGACGTCGTCTTCCAGCGCCTGGGGCTGGTCGTGGTCGACGAGGAGCAGCGCTTCGGCGTTGCCCAGAAGGAGCGGCTCAAGCAGCTCAAGCGGGACGTGCACGTGCTCGCGATGTCGGCCACGCCGCTGCCGCGGACGCTCCAGCTCTCGCTCGGCGGGCTGCGCGACATCTCGGTGATCGAGACGCCGCCGAAGGACCGGATGGCGATCGAGACCACCGTGTTGCCCTACTCCGACGAGCTGGTCCGGGAGGCGATCGAGTTCGAGCTCGGCCGCGGCGGCCAGGTCTACTACGTCTACAACCGCGTCGACTCGATCGACGAGTTCGCGGCGCGCTTGCGCGAGCTGGTTCCCGGTCTGCGCGTGGTGGTCGGACACGGACAGCTCGACGAGCGCGAGCTCTACCGCCGCATGCACGCCTTCACCGCGCGCCAGTACGACCTGCTGCTCGCCTCGACGATCATCGAGAACGGAATCGACATTCCGACCGTGAACACGATGCTGGTCCACCGCGCGGACCGCTTCGGCCTGTCGCAGCTCTACCAACTGCGCGGTCGGGTCGGCCGCAGCCGCGAGCTCGGCTACTGCTACCTGCTGGTCGCCGGCGACCAGGCGCTGGCCGGCGACGCGCGCAAGCGCCTGGAGGCCCTGCGCGAGTTCACCGAGCTGGGAGCCGGCTTCCGCATCGCCGCGCGGGACCTCGAGATCCGCGGCGCCGGCAACCTGCTCGGGGCCGAGCAGAGCGGGCACATCGCCGACGTCGGGATCGAGACCTACCTGAAGATGCTCGAGGACACCGTGCGCGAGCTGCGGGGGGAAGCGGTGGAGGAGGGCCCTTCGACCGCGCTCGACCTGCCGGTGCCGATGTCGATTCCGCGCAGCTACATCTCGGACGAGAATCTGCGCATGGAGATCTACCGCAAGCTCGCCGCGGCGGACGTCCCGCGCGAGGAGCTCGTCGCCGAGCTGACCGACCGCTTCGGACGGCCGCCGGCCGCGGTCGACATCCTGCTCGACGTCGCGGAGCTCAAGCGCGAGGCCGAGCGGCTGCGGGTGCAGGCGATCTCGGCCGCCGGCGGCCGGCTCACGATCCGGCTGCGTCGCGACGCCCGCGTCGACGTCGATCGCCTGATCCGCTTCGTCTCGACCCGGCCCGGCGCCACCTTCAGCCCGTCGGGCATCCTCACGCTCGAGCTGGGGCGGGGCGAGACCGTCGTCGCGCTGGCCCGCGCGACGCTCGGGGAGTTGGCGGCGTGAGGGCGGCGCGCCCGGCCGGAAACCCGGTGCGGGGGCGGGCGCGGCGGCACCCGGGCGCCGTGCTCGCGGTCCTGCTGCCGGCTCTGCTCGGCGCCGTTTCCTGCGCGCCGAAGGAGCCGCTGCCCGGCCCCGACGTCGTGGCCCGGATCGCCGGCGCCGACGTCCGGCACTCGGACTTCGAGGCCTACCTCAGGCGCAACCTGGGCGAGGGCGGGGAGGCGCTGACCAGCGAGGCGCTGTCGCAGCTGCTGGATCAATTCCTCACCGAGCGCCTGCTCGGCCGGCTCGCCGCGGACCGCGGGCTGGCCGGGTCGGGCGCCCCCGCGGCGCGGGCGGCGGATGCGCTGCTGGCCGCGGTGCCGCGCGCCGAACCCACGGCCGCGGAGGTCCAGGCCTGGTACGACGCCCATCGCGCCGCGCTGGCGCGTCCCGAGCGCGTGGAGCTGGCCCAGATCCTGACCGAGAGCCGGGAGGCGGCCGAGAAGGCCCGGCGCGAGATCCAGGCCGGCGCGGATTTCGCATCGGTTGCGCGCGAGGTGTCGGCCGACCCCGCGGCGTCGCGGGGCGGCCAGAGCGGGATCTTCGCCCGCGAGGACCTGCCGCCGGCTTTCGCCGACGTCGTCTTTCAGCTGCCCGAAGGGGGAGTCTCCGACGTCATCGCCACCGACTACGGATTCCACGTCTTCAAGGTGCTGCGGCACCTCGCCGCCGACCAGCCGTCGCTCGACGACGTGCGCGACACGGTCGTCGCCCGGATGCGGGGAGAGCGGGCCGACGTCGCGATGGCGCGGCTCGTCGCCGAGGCGCGGAGCCGCTATGCTGTCGAGGTGTACGACCGCAACCTGCCGTTCAGCTACCGCGGCGCCTTCCCGGTCTCGAGGCCCTATGAGAAGAAGAGCTGACCGTTTCGCCCTGCTCCTGATCCTGGCTGTCGTCCCCGTCGTGGCCGCGCCGTCGGCGCGGGCCGAGGTCCTGGACCGGATCATCCTGCGCGTCAACGACCAGATCGCGACGCTGGCCGACTACGAAGCGCGCAAGGAGGAGCGCATCGGCCAGATCGCCCAGGCTTCCGACCTGTCCGTCGAGGACCGGCGCAAGATGGTCGCCGACGCCGGGCGCGCGACGATGAAGGAGATGTTCGAGGAGATGCTGGTGCTCTCGCGCGCCCACCAGCTCCATCTTCAGGCGACCCCGGCCCAGATCGACCGCGCGATCGACAACTCGAAGAGTCGCTTCGGCTTCGACACCGACGCCGACTTCCAGCAGGCGCTGGCGCAGTCGGGCCTCACGCTCGAGGAGTACCGCAAGCGGATGGCCAAGAACATCCTCTTCAACCAGGTCTTCGAGCAGGAGGTCCAGTCCAAGGCGCAGGTCGACGACGAGGCGGTGGCCCGCTACTGGCACGAGCACGCCGAGGAGTTCAAGCGCCCGGAGCGGCGGCGAATCGAGGAGGTCGTGGTGCGCGACGACTCCTCGCTCGGAGCCGACGCCCGCGAGGCCCTGGCGAACGACATCGTGGCGCGCGTGCGCGCCGGCGCGACGCTCACCGCGGCGGTGGAGGCGGAGCAGGCGGGCGCTGCCGTGACCGATGTCTTGCAGCACGACTCGGTGGAGCCGGGGACCTTGGCACCGGAGCTCGAGAGCGCGGCCTGGAAGCTCGACGCGGGCGGGGTGAGCGACCCGGTGGCGGCGCGCGGCGGCTGGCACGTGCTGCACGTTCTCGAGGTCACTCCGGCGGGGGAGCGCCCGCTCGACGAGGTCCAGGACCAGATCCGCAACCAGCTCGCCCAGGATCGGTTCGACGCGCGGCTGCGCGAGTTCCTCGACCAACAGGCCTCGTCCGCCTACATCGTCGAGAACCTGCCGGAGGACGCGGTCGGATACCGCACCGTGTCGAGCGGCGACCAGACGGATCCGGTGCGGGCGCTGCTGCGCGGCGCTTCGGAGGCGGCGCCCGCCCCTGCGCCGCGGGCGGTCGCACCCGCCCCCGTCGCCGAGCCGACTCCGCCGGCGACCGATTCGACGCCACCGCCTCCCGACTCCAACCCGGCGGCTTCCGAGTCCAACCCACCGGCCTCCGATTCGACCGCACCGGCCTCCGAGCCGACGCCTCCGCCCCCGGGCGGCGGCGGCTGAGAGCGGAACCCGGAGCGCAACCACGGCGTAAGTCGAACGGTGCGGTCGCGCCGTCGGGGGCGCGCCGTGCGAGGTGGTGGGAAGAAATGGACAAAAGTGGGTTTCCCGACTACACTCGCGCCATTCGAACCCGAGGTTCGACGGGGCGAGACCGATGTTGCGTGGCAGCACCACCGCGACCATTGACGACAAGGGGCGGCTGAAAGTCCCGACCGATTTCCGCCGCACGCTCGAGGAGCGTTACGGCCCCGAGTTCTTCGTCACGTCCGTCACCGGCGAGAAGGCGCTGATCTACCCCCTGCCGGTCTGGGAGGAGATCGAGAGCAAGCTCGCCGAGATGCCCGGCGCCGATCCGGTCCGGCAACGGTTCCTCGAGCGGGTCAGCTACTTCGGCGCCCAGCTCCGTCTCGACGGACAGGGGCGGTTGCTGATGCCGGCGATCCTGCGCGACCGCGCGGCGATGGCCGGCGAAGTCATCGTCTCGGCCCAGATCGACCACCTCGAAGTCTGGAACCGCGAGCGCTTCGAGACCCGGCTCGCCGACCGTCCCTTCACCGACGACGACTTCCGCGCGCTCGCCGAGCGCGGCATCTGAGGCGGGAGAGCGTTGGATGCGCGTCATCTCCCGGTTCTTCTCGCCGAGTCGATCGCCTGGCTCGACGTCGCGCGCGGTGGTCTGTTCGTCGACGCGACGCTCGGCCTCGGTGGTCACGCGGAGGGCATCCTCGAGGCCAACGCCTCGACGCGCGTGCTGGGCATCGACCGCGATCCGCGCGCGTTGGCCATCGCGCGCGAGCGCCTGGCCCGGTTCGGCGGGCGGTTCGAGGGCGTCGAAGGCAACTTCCGCGACCTCGAGCGCTGGCTCGGCGCCGGGCGGCCGGTGGCCGGCCTGCTCGCCGATCTCGGCGTCTCCTCGCTGCAGCTCGACGAGGGCGAGCGCGGCTTCTCCTTTCAGCGCGACGGACCGCTCGACATGCGCATGGGCACGAGCGGACCGAGCGCGGCGGACCTGGTGAATCTCTCGACGGAGGCGGAATTGACCGACATCCTGCGGCAGTACGGTGAAGAGCCCGAGGCGAAGCGGATCGCGCGTGGAATCGTGTCGGCGCGGGAGGAGCACCCGATCGACACCACGGTTGCGCTGGCCTCGATCGTCCGCCGCGCCAAACGCCGGAACCGCCCCGAGTCGAGAACCGATCCCGCCACGCGTGCGTTCCAGGCGCTGCGAATCGCGGTCAACGAGGAGCTGGCGGCGGTCGGCGAGATGCTGGATCAGGCCGCGGACCTGATCGACCGCGACGGCCGGCTCGTGGTCATCTCGTACCACAGCCTGGAGGACCGGATCGTCAAGAACCGGTTGCGCGACGCCGCCCGTGGCGAGGTCGATCCGATTACCGGCCGCACGCTCTCCGAGACGCGGGTGCTCGAGGTCCTGACCCGCAAGCCGGTGCGGCCGACTGCCGAGGAGGTCGACGCCAACCCGCGCTCGCGCTCGGCGCGGCTGCGCGCGGCCCGGAGGCTGTGACCGCTTGCCGTCGACGTACACCGTCCGTCGCCCGGTCGTCAACGCGTACCTCGTGCGCGAGCGCGACCGCCGCCGCCTGCGCGAGCTGGCGTGGGTCGTCGCGACGGTGATGCCGCTCGGCCTGGGACTCGCCGGCTACACCTGGCTCCAGCTCGAGACCCTGCGCGTGGCCTATCGCATCGAGTCGCTGGAGCGCGAGACCCACCAGCTGACGCAGACCGAGCGGCAGCTGCGTCTCGAGGCGGCCTACCTGTCGAGCCCGGAGCGGATCGCCGAGCGCGCCAAGGAGCAGCTCGGCCTGACCGAGCCGACCGTGGACCAGGTGCTGTTCGTCGAGGAGCTCCAGTGAGGAGCCGCCTCGTCCTCGTCCTGTTCTTCTTCGCGCTCTGGTTGGGCGCGATCGGGTGGCGGCTGTGGGATCTCCAGGTCCTGCGCCACGACGAATTCGCGCGCCGCGCCGAGCGCCAGCAGCAACGGGTGATCGAGCTGGACCCGCCCCGGGGCACGATCTACGACGCGCGGGGGCGCGAGATCGCGGTGTCGGTCGAGGTCGAGTCGGCGTTCGCAGTGCCGCGCGAGCTCGACGACGTGGACGACGCGGCGACGCGTCTGGCGGCGACGCTGGGGCTGGACCGCGAGCGGCTCCGGCGTCAGCTCACGGCCGACCGGGAGTTCGTCTGGGTGGCGCGCAAGCTCGACCCGCCGCAGGTCCAGGCGGTGCGCAAGCTCGACCTCGACGGCGTCTACTTCCTCGAGGAGAGCAAGCGGTACTACCCCCTGCGGCGCACGGCCGCCCAGGTCCTGGGCTACGTCGGGACCGACAACCAGGGTCTCGCGGGTCTCGAGGCCGGGTACGACCGGGTGGTGGCGGGCAAGCCGGGTCGGCGCACCGTGCTGCGCGACGCCCGGCAGGGGACGGCGTTGCCGCCGGGCATGCCGTCGGACGCTCCGGAGCCCGGCGCGGACTTGCATTTGACCCTCGACGCCGCGATCCAGTCGATCGCCGAGGAGGAGCTCGCCAAGGCCGTCGAGAGTCTCCGGGCGCGCAGCGGCAGCGTGGTGCTGCTGGATCCCGCGACCGGCGCCGTCCTGGCCCTGGCCTCGTACCCGACCTTCGATCCCAACGACTTCCGGGACGCCAGCGACGCGGCCCGCCGCGACCGCGCCATCGCGGACGCCTACGAGCCCGGCTCGACCTTCAAGATGGTCACCGCCGCGTCCGCCCTCGAGCAGGGCCTGATCAGCCCCGACGACCGGATCGACTGTGAGATGGGGGGCATCACGCTGGCCGGGGTCCACATCTCGGACCACAAGCGGTTCGGGCTGATCAGCTTCCGCGACGTGATCGCCAAGTCGTCCAACGTCGGCGCGATCAAGACGGCGCTCCGGGTCTCCAACCGGGATTTCTACGACACCATCCGGGCCTTCGGCTTCGGGCGGCCGACCGGCATCGACCTGCCGGGCGAGAGCCCGGGACTGCTGATGCCGGTCGAGCGTTGGCCGGGGATCGCCAAGGCCTACATCGCCTTCGGCCAGGGCATCTCGGTGACGCCGCTGCAGCTGGCCTCGGCATTCGCCGCGGTGGCCGACGGCGGCCGTTTGCTCGAACCGTACGTGGTGCGCCGGATCGGCTCGGGCGCAGACGCCCGCGACGTCCATCCCGACCCGGTCGAGCGGGGACGGCCGATCTCCGCCCGGACCGTGGCGACGCTCACCGGGCTGCTCTCCGGGGTGACCGGGGAGGGTGGGACCGGCCAGGAGGCCGCGATCCCCGGCTATCCCGTGGCGGGCAAGACGGGGACCGCGCAGAAGGCGCTGCCCGGACGCGGCTACCTCCCGGACGAGTTCGTCGCCAGCTTCGTCGGCTTCGCGCCGATCGGCCATCCGGCGGTGGCCGCTCTCGTCGTGCTCGACGACCCGCACGGCAACTACCACGGTGGCGCGGCGGCGGCGCCGGTGTTCCGCGCCATCGTGCGCAAGGTGCTGCTCTACCTCGACGTCGAGCCGGAGCGCGAGACGCCGCAGCGCTGGCCCTTCGAGGCCGACCCCGAGGAGACGGCGCCGGTGCGCACCGCGGCGATCGAAGCCGCGGATCCGGCTCCGGCGCCGGATCCCTCGCCCGGGACGTTTCCCGATCTCGCGGGTCGCACCGCGCGCCAGGCGGTGGCGGCGGTCGCCGCGCTGGATCTCCGGCCGGTGCTTCACGGACGGGGGGTGGTGGTGCGGCAGGCGCCCTCGCCGGGCGCGCCCATGCCGCCGCCGGGTACGCCGGTCGAGCTCGAGCTGGATACGGGGACCGGGGGATGAAGCTGTCCGACCTCGTTCGCGGCCTCGCGGCCGTCTCCGGAGACCTCGGGTCGGACCCCGAGGTCTCCGGCGTTCGGCACGACTCGCGCCGGGTGAATCCCGGTGACCTGTTCGTGACCTGGTCCGGCCAGCGCCACGACGGCTCGGCCTTCGCGGCCGACGCGGTGGCGCGCGGCGCCGTGGCGGTCCTGAGCGACCGCCCGCGGCCGGAGGCGGCGGCGACGGCGGACGTCCCCTGGCTCGTCGCGCGGTCGCCGCGGTCGCTGCTCGGTCCGCTCTCGGCGCCGGTGTACGGCCGTCCCGATCGCGACCTCGTGATGGTCGGCGTCACCGGGACCAACGGCAAGTCGACGACGGTCGAGCTGGTCGCGGCCATGCTCGACGCCGCGGGCTCGGCCGCGGGGCGCATCGGGACGCTCGGCTACCGCTTCCCGGGACTCGACGCGCCGGAGGCGGAGCGCACGACGCCGGAGGCCTCGGACCTGTTCCGCCTCCTGGCGACGATGCGCCGACTGGACGCGCGCGCGGTCGCGATGGAGGTCTCCTCGCACGCGCTGTCCCAGGGGCGCGTCGCGGGCGTCGGGTTCGACGTCGCGGTGTTCACCAACCTGACCCGCGACCACCTCGACTTCCACGCCGACCTGGAGGACTACTTCACGGCGAAGCGGCGGCTGTTCGACCAGCTCAAGCCGGGCGGGCGCGCTGCCGCTCCCGCGGGCGATCCCTTCGGACGACGGCTGATCGAGGAGCTGCCGGAGGCGGTTTCCTGGGGCGAGGGCGGGCAGGTGGCGGCGAGCCGCGTGGAGCTCGATATCGCCGGCATCCGGGGCACGATCACGACGCCGCGCGGCCGGCTGGCGTTCGACTCGCCGCTGCTCGGCCGGCTCAACCTCGACAACCTGGTCGCGGCCGCGGCGGCGGCCGAGGCGCTCGGTCTCCCGCTCGATGCGATCGCGTCCGGTATCGCGGCGACCCGGCCGATCGCCGGGCGCATGGAGCCCGTCGACCTCGGACAGCCGTTCCCGGTGATCGTCGACTACGCCCACACCCACGCCGCGCTGGACGCTGCGATCCGTTCCCTGCGCGAGCTCTCGGGACGCAAGATCGTGGTCGTCTTCGGCTGCGGCGGCGACCGGGATTCCGGCAAGCGCCCGCTGATGGGCCGGGTCGCGGGCCGCCTCGCCGAGCTTCCGATCGTGACCTCCGACAACCCGCGTACCGAGGACCCGCTGGCGATCATCGCGGCGGTCGAAGAGGGACTGCGGGCGTCGGGGAACCACGCCTACCGCGTGGTGCCCGACCGGCGCGAGGCGATTCGCCGCGCCGTGGCGGTGGCCCGCCAGGGGGGGCACGCGCTGCTCGTCGCCGGCAAGGGCCACGAGCGCGAGCAGATCATCGGAACCACGAGCATCCCGTTCTCGGACCGTCGGGAGCTGGAGCGGGCGCTGGGAGACGAACGCGGCGCCGAGGCCGGGGGCTGACCGTGCTCTACCACCTCCTGCTTCCGCTGCGCGACGAGTTCGCTCTGTTCAACGTCGTCCGCTACATCACGTTCCGCACCGCGGCGGCGGTGGTCACGGCGCTGCTGCTCTCGCTCCTGCTCGGGCCCCGCTTCATCGCCACGCTGCGCCGGTTGTCGATCGGCCAGAACATCCGCGACGTCGGTCCGCAGAGCCACCAGGTCAAGGCCGGGACGCCGACCATGGGCGGCATCCTCATCCTGGTCGCCTGGCTGGTCCCGACGCTGCTGTGGTCGAACCTGACCAATGCCTTCGTCTGGGTGGCGGTGGCGGTCACGGTGGCCTTCGGAGCGATCGGGTTCCTGGACGACCTGCGCAAGGTCCGCAAGCGGCGCAGCCTCGGACTGACCGCGCGCGCGAAATTCCTGCTCCAGGTCGGCGTCGGCGCCGTCGCCGGAGCCCTGCTGCCCGTGCTTCCGGGCGCGCAACCGTTCTCGCCGACGCTCGCCTTTCCCTTCTTCAAGCAGCTCGTCCTCAACCTGGGGATCCTCTACGTGCCCTTCGTCGTCTTCGTCCTGGTGGGCGCGTCGAACGCCGTCAACCTGACCGACGGCCTGGACGGCCTGGCGATCGGCGCCACCGGCGTGGCCGCGGCGACCTACGCGGTGCTGTGCTACGTCGCCGGCAACCGCGTCGTCGCGGGCTACCTCCAGGTTCCGTTCGTCTCCGGCGTCGGCGAGGTCACGATCTACTGCGGTGCGCTGGTCGGGGCGTCGCTCGGCTTCCTCTGGTTCAACGCCCATCCCGCCGAGGTGATCATGGGCGACGTCGGATCGCTGGCCCTGGGGGGCGGCATCGGCATCGTGGCGGTGATGGCCAAGCAGGAGATCCTGCTCGGAATCGTGGGCGGCCTGTTCGTCCTCGAAGCGCTGTCGGTGATCCTGCAGGTCGGTTCGTTCAAGCTGCGCGGTCGGCGCATCTTCCGCATGGCCCCGCTGCACCACCATTTCGAGCTCTCGGGCTGGGCCGAGCCGAAGATCATCGTCCGCTTCTGGATCCTCTCCATCGTCTTCGCCCTGGTTGCGCTCTCGACCCTGAAGCTGCGATGAGCGGAGGATTCGACCCCGTGCGCCTCCGGCGCGCCTACGTCCTCGGCCTGGGGATGTCGGGAGTCGCCGCGGCCGCTCTGCTCGCGGCGCGCGGCGTCGAAGTGGTCGCGTCGGACCGGCGCGCGGCGACGGAGCTCGAGCTCCGGGACCTCGCCGGCCGTCCCGGGGTGGATCTGCGTCCGGGATGCGACGAGACGGAGCTCGGACCCGGGTTCGACGCCGTCGTGGTCAGCCCGGGGGTCGCGCTCGGCCACCCGTTGCTCGAGTCGGCGCGGCGGCGCCGTGTCCCCGTGGTCGCCGAGGTGGAGCTCGCCTTCGCCTACCTCGACGGTCCGGTCCTCGCCGTCACCGGGAGCAACGGCAAGTCCACCACGACGGCGATGACCGGGGCGCTGCTGGCCGGCGCGGGCAGGGCCGTGGAGGTGTGCGGCAACATCGGCGTGCCGCTGGCGGCGGTGGTCGACGGTCCGCCCGGGAGGACCTTCGTGGTCGAGCTCTCGAGCTTCCAGCTCGAGACCGTGGACCGCTTCCGGCCGCGCGCCGCGGCGCTGCTCAACCTGTCGCCCGACCACCTCGACCGCCACGGCGACCTCGCCGGGTACCTGGCCGCCAAGCGCCGGATCTTCGCGCGCCAGGGCGCCGACGACGTCGCGGTGCTCAACGCCGACGAGTCGGAGGTGGCGGCGACCGAGACGCGGTCGCGGCGCCGCTCGTTCTCGCGCCGGGGAGCGGTCGCGGACGGCTGCGACCTGTCCGATGGGCGCGTGGTCGAACGGCGCCCCGACGACGGAGCGCGCGAGCTGTTCGCCGCCGAGGACGTCTCGCTGCCCGGACCGCACAATCTCGAGAACGCGATGGCCGCTGCGCTCCTGGCGGTCGCGGCGGGCGTCGCACCGACGTCCTTCCCCGCCTCCCTGCGCGGCTTTGCCGGGTTGCCGCACCGGCTCGAGCGCTGCGGCGAGCGGGCCGGGGTCGTCTTCTACGACGATTCGAAGGGCACCAACGTCGCGGCGACCGCCCGCTCGCTCGAAGGCTTCGACGACGACAGCGTGCATCTCGTCCTGGGCGGGCGCAACAAGGGCGCGGACTTCGCCTTCCTGCGCCCGATCGTCGAGCGCAAGGCCCGGCACGTCTACTTGATCGGCGAGTCGGCGGCCGCGCTCGAGCGCGCGCTTTCGGGCGCCGCCGGGCTCTCGCGCTCCGGCACGCTCGAAGCGGCGGTCGAGGAGGCGGCGCAACGCGCGCGGCCGGGCGAGGCCGTGGTGCTCTCGCCGGCCTGCGCCAGCTTCGACCAGTTCCGCGACTACCGCGACCGTGGCCGCACGTTCCAGCGCCTGGTCGCGGCGCTTCCCGGCGTCGTCGGCCGAGGAGGGGCCCATGGCCAAGAAGCTCGCGTTTGACCGCGTGCTCTTCACGGTCGTCGTGCTCCTGGTCGGGCTGGGGCTGGTGATGGTGTACTCGGCCAGCGCGCCGATGGCGCGCGCCAAGGGCTACGCCGTCAATCCCTTCCTGGTCAAGCAGCTGATCGCCGCGGCGGTGGGTTTCGCGGCCATGGCGGTGGTCATGCACCTCGACTACCGTTGGCTGCGCGAGCCCCGGGTGGTCTACCCCCTGCTGCTCGCCGTCGTCGCCCTGCTCGTCGCCGTGCTGTTCGGTCCCGAGCTGAACTCGACCCGCCGCTGGCTGTTCTTCGCCGGCGTCTCGATTCAGCCCTCGGAGCTCGCCAAGCTCGCGCTGATCCCGTTCCTGGCCTACCAGATCGACCGCAAGCTCGACTGCGTCAACTCGCGCGAGCTCCTGCTCCCGGCGGTGGCGGCGACCGGTCTGCTGTGCGGGCTGATCGTGCTCCAGCCGGACCTCGGCACCGCCGTTCTCCTGGTGGCGACCGCCGCGACGCTGCTGTTCCTGGCCGGGCTCTCCTGGCGCTTCCTGATCGGCGCGGTCGCGCTCTCGCTGCCGCTGGTCTGGCTCCTGGTCATCTCGGTGCCCTACCGCCGCGCGCGCCTGTTCGCCTTCCTCGACCCCGAGCGCGACCCGCTGGGGTCCGGGTTCCAGGCGATGCAGTCGCTGATCGCGGTCGGCTCCGGCGGCGTTCTGGGCCTCGGTCCGGGGGAGAGCGTCCAGAAGCTCTACTTCCTGCCCTATCCGCACTCGGATTTCATCTTCGCCATCGTCGCCGAGGAGCTGGGCATGATCGGCGCCGTAGCCGTGATCGGCCTGTTCGCGGCGCTGCTCTGGCGGGGCGTGCGCGCCGGCCTGCGCGCCCCCGATCCGTTCGGCCGCTACCTCGCTTTCGGCTTCGCGGCCCTGCTCGCGCTGCAGGCCTTCCTCAACGTCTCGGTCGCCATCGCGCTGGTGCCGACCAAGGGCATTCCGCTGCCCTTCCTCTCCTACGGCGGATCGTCGATGGTGGCCTCGCTGGTCGCCTGCGGCGTCCTGCTCAACGTCTCGCAACATGGGTGAGGACGGAATTGCGCGCGCGCCTTCGCGATCTCACGCTCTGCTCGCCGGCGGCGGCTCGGGGGGACACGTCTTTCCCGCGCTCGCGATCGCCGCGGAGCTCGAACGCAGGGGGTGGCGCGTGAGCTTCGCCGGCGATCCGCGCGGGATGGAGCGCGCCCTGGTCGAGGCGCGCGGGCTGGAGTTCGTGCCCCTGGCCGCGCGCCCGGTGGTGGGCCGGCGGCCGTTGGCACGGCTCGGAGCGCTGGCGACGCTGGCGCGGTCGGCGGTCGCGGCGCGCCGTGGACTGCGCGCCCGCGGCGTCGACGTGGTCGTCGGGACCGGCGGCTACGCCTCGGCTCCCGCGGTGCTCGGCGCCGCCTGGGCCGGACTGCCCGTGCTCCTGGTCGAGCCGAACGCGCGCCCGGGGGCGGCGAACCGCTGGCTGTCGCGCTTCGCCTCGGCGGCCGCGGTCGCGTTCGCGGCGGCGGGCGAGGAGCTGCGCTGCCCGAGCGTGGTGGCCGGCGTGCCGGTGCGTGCCGAGTTCTTCGGGATCGCGCCGCTCGCCGCGGACGCACCGCCGCGCCTGCTGGCGCTCGGCGGGAGTCAAGGCTCGCGGAGCCTGAACCGGCTCCTGCCCGGAGCCGTCGCCCGCGCCCTCGAGCGGGTTCCGGGCCTGCGCGTGCTGCACCAGTGCGGGCGGCGACTGGAGGCGGAGGCGCGTTCGGCGTGGGCGACGAGCGGCGTCGCTGCCGACCGCTTCGACCTGGCGCCCTTCGTCGACGACGTCGCCGGGGAGCTGGCGCGCGCGAGCCTCGTCGTCTCGCGCGCGGGCGCGATCACCCTGGCGGAGGTCTGCGCCGCCGGACGGCCTTCGCTCCTGCTGCCCCTGGCGCTGGCCGGCGGACACCAGCGCGACAATGCCCGGGCGCTCGAGGCGGCCGGTGCCGCCGAGAGCATCGACGAGGAGTCGGCGACGCCGGAGGCGCTCGGCGAACGGCTCGCCGCCCTGCTCGCCGACGGCCCGGCGCTGGCCGCGCGGGGTGCCCGGGCGCGCACCTTGGCGCACCCCGGCGCCGCCGCGGCGATCGCCGAGCGGGCCGTGGAGCTCGCCGGAGGCGGGCGATGACGATGATGTTCCATCGCTTCGCCGGTCTGAGGCACGCGCACTTCGTGGGCGTCGGCGGCGCCGGGATGAGCGGCATCGCCGAGGTGCTGGCGCAGTACGACCTCCGGGTCTCGGGCTGCGACCGGGTGGAGAGCGAAGCCACGCAACGGCTCGAGAGCCTGGGCGTGCCGGTCGCTCTGGGCCATTCGGCGGACCACCTCGGGGGAGTGGACCTGGTCGTCGTGTCCTCGGCGGTGGCGGCGGACAATCCGGAGGTGTGCGCCGCTCGCGAGCGGGGCGTCACCGTCGTGCGTCGCGCCGAGATGCTCGCCGAGCTGATGCGGCTCAAGTACGGCGTCGCGGTGGCCGGAACCCACGGCAAGACGACGACGACGTCGCTGGTCGGGGCGATCATGACCGAGGCCGGCCTGGATCCGACCGTGATCGTCGGCGGCCGGCTGCGGGTCACCGGCACCGGCGCCCGCCTGGGGCGCAGCGACTACATGGTGGTCGAGGCCGACGAGTTCGACCGCAGCTTCCTGTCCCTGGCGCCGATCCTGGCGGTCATCACGTCGATCGACCGCGATCATCTCGACACCTACGCCGACCTGGACGAGATCCGCGACGCCTTCGGCGTCTTCGCCGCCAGGGTGCCGTTCTTCGGCCAGGTCATCGCCTGCGCGGACGACCCCAACGTCCGCGACCTGCTGCCCCGGCTGGCCGACCGCCGGGTGATCACCTACGGGCTCGACGGCGCGTGGGACCTGACCGCGACCGAGATCGAAACGGCCCCGGCGGGCAGCCGGTTCCTCGTCGTCCAGCGCGGCGCCGGGGAGCTGGCGCGATTCGAGATTCCGCTGCCCGGACTGCACAACGTCCGCAACTCGCTGGCGGCGATCGGCGTCGGCCTCGCGCTCGGCATTCCAGCGCCCGCGATCACCCGGGCGCTGGCGGGCTTCGGCGGCGTGCACCGGCGCTTCGAACGGCTCGGGACCTTCCGCCGCGCCGACGTCGTCGACGACTATGCCCACCACCCGACCGAGGTCGCGGCCACCCTGGCGGCGGCTCGGCAGGTGTTCCCCCGCCGGGCCCTGCACGCGGTCTTCCAGCCCCACCTGTACTCGCGGACACGCGACCTGGCGTCCGACTTCGGGCGCGCGCTGCTCGGCGCCGATCACGTCGTCGTGACCGAGGTCTACGCCTCGCGCGAAGCTCCGATCGAGGGCGTGACCGGCGAGCTGGTGGCGCGCGCCGCGCGCGAGCAGGGCCACGGCCGGGTCGAGTACTGCCCCGACTGGAACGACGCGGTGGCGCTGCTCGCCGACGTGGACGAGGGCGACGTCGTGCTGACGCTCGGCGCCGGGGACATCTACCGTCTGGCCCAGCGGCTGGTCGCGGAGGGCGAGACGTGAACCCCCGCGATCTGATGCCGCTCGAAGCCAAGGTCCTGCCCTTCCGGCGCCCGGCCGCCGCGGTGCGCGTCCGGCGCCGCAGCGTGTGGGCGACCCTCGGGCGCCCCTTCGTGCAGGCTTTGACCCTGGTCGCGACGCCGGCCGCGCTGGTGGCGTGGGGGCTGTCGTCGCCGTCGTTCGCGCTCAGCCACGTGGACGTCGCGGGCAACCGCTACGTCGATGCCGGGTGGATCCGCTCGGCGCTCGGGTCGCTGCGGGGAGAGAACCTGTTCCGCCTGTCTCTGGGTGACGTCGAGCGCCGACTGGGCAGCCACCCTTGGCTGGCCTCGGTGAGCGTCGAGAAGCAGCTGCCCGACCGGCTCCGCATCGAGGTCGTCGAGCGTCGTCCCGCGGGTCTTCTCCGGACGCCCGGCGGCCTCGTCTACGTCGACCGGGCCGGACGCACCATCGCGCCGCTCGAGCCGGGCAAGGGTCCTTCGGACCTGCTCCTGATCAGCATCGGAACCGCGTCGGACGTCGATCTCGCCGGCGCTTTCGACATCGCGGACGAGCTCACTGCCGAGGCGCCCGCCTGGGGAACGACGCTCTCGGAGGTCGAGGTCCTGGGGGGCGACGACTACCGGCTGTTCGTCGGCGCCCTGCCCTTCCCCGTCCTGGCGCGCAGGGGCACGCTCGCCGATCGGCTGCCGGAGCTCGCGACGCTGTTGCCCGAGCTCGAACGGCGGTATCCGCATCTTGCATTCGTCGATCTTCGATCGGAACGTCGAATCGTCTTTCAACCTGTCGTAGAGAGGTCCTAGGGATGGCCAAGCCTGAAGAGTACGTGGTGGGAATCGACGTCGGCTCGTCGAAGGTCGCCGTGCTGATCGGCAAGCGCGACGGTCGTGGCGGGCTCGAGATCGCGGGCCGTGGTCAGGCGCCCAATCGCGGGACGCGGCGAGGCAACATCGTCAACCTCGAAGCGACCGTCGAAGCGCTCAAGGGAGCCACCGAGGAAGCCGAGGTGATGGCCGGGGTGGAGATCTCGCGCGCGTGGGTCGGCATCGCCGGTGCCGACGTGCGGTCGGTCAACGCCCGCGGCATGGTGTCGGTCGCGCGCAAGGACCGCGAGATCACGCGCACCGACATCGAGCGCGCGCTGGAAGCGGCGCAGTCGGCCGCGCTGCCGTCCGACCGCGAGATCCTGCACGCCGTGCCGCAGGAGTTCGTCGTCGACGAGCAGGGCGGGATCTCCGATCCGCTCGGCATGCTGGGCAGCCGGCTCGAGGTTCAGGTCCACCTGGTGACCGGCCAGACCGCCCGGTCGCGCACGCTCCTGACCTGCGTCAATCGCGCCGGGATCGAGGTGGCCGAGATGGTGTTCGAGCCTCTGGCGACGTCGGAGGCGGTGCTCACCCCGGACGAGAAGGACCTCGGAGTCCTGCTGCTCGACGTCGGCTCGGGGACCACCGGCGTCGCTCTGTTCGAGGACGGCGAAGCGCGCCACTCGGCCGTGCTGCCGGTCGGCGCCGGCCACTTCACCAACGACCTGGCGATGGTGCTGCGCACGCCCTACGCGGAAGCCGAGCGCATCAAGCTCAAGGAGGGCTGCTGCCTGCTCTCGATGATCCAGGACGAGGAGGGCATCTCGGTTCCGGCGGTGGCGGGCGGAGCCTCCCGCGTGGTGCCGCGGCGCGAGATCTGCGAGATCCTCCAGCCGCGCGCCGAGGAGCTCTTCTCGCTGGTCCGCGAGGACCTCGTACGCTCCGGTTGGGACGACCAGTTGCGCGGCGGTGTCGTGCTGACGGGCGGCGGCGCGCAGCTCGACGGCCTGCTCGAGCTCGCCGGCCAGATCTTCAACGCCAGCGTCCGCTACGGAGTCGCCCACGGCCTGGGCGGCCTGGTGGACGTGCTGGCATCGCCCGGCTGGGCGGCGTCGGCGGGGATGCTGCGTTGGGCGTCGGCGGCCGAATCGAATCCCGCGCGACCGGCGCGGCGCGGTTTCCGGATGAAGAACTTCGTCGGCAGTCTGCGGAGCGTGTTCTCCGACCTGCTCTGACGGGCAATCCAAGGCACTCGAGGGAGACGACCATGATTCTTTTCGACGAACAGGACGTGAAGAGCCGGAAGCGGCGCGAGAGCGCCGTTCCCGGGGCCGAGGCGGTGCCGGCCACGATCAAGGTGATCGGCGTCGGCGGCGGTGGCGGCAACGCGGTGAACCGGATGATCGCTTCGAACCTGCGCGGCATCGAGTTCGTCGCGGCCAACACCGACCTGCAGGCGCTGTCGAAGTGCAAGGCCCAGACGAAGCTCCAGCTCGGCGAGCAGATCACCCGCGGGCTGGGTGCCGGCGCCGACCCGGAGGTCGGGCGCAAGGCGGCGCTCGAGGACACCGAACGGATCCTCGAGATGATGGACGGCGCCGACATGATCTTCCTCACCGCCGGCATGGGCGGAGGCACCGGCACCGGGGCGCTCCCGATCCTGGCGTCACTCGCCTCCGAGATCGGCGCGCTGACGGTGGCGGTGGTCACCAAGCCCTTCGGCTTCGAGGGCCGGCGCCGGCTGCAGGTGGCGGAGAACGGGATCGAAGAGCTGCGCGGCTCCGTGGACACGCTGATCACGATCCCCAACGAGCGGCTGCTGAACTTCGTCGAGCGGGGCACTCCGCTGGCCGAGGCGTTCCGCATCGCCGACGACGTCCTGCGCCAGGCCGTCCAGGGCATCTCGGACCTGATCACCGTCCCCGGAGAGGTCAACGTGGACTTCGCCGACGTCCGGGCGATCATGAGCGGAATGGGCATGGCGCTGATGGGCACCGGGATCGCCAAGGGGGAGAACCGGGCGCTCGAGGCGGCGCAGCGCGCGATCAGCTCGCCGTTGCTCGAGGAGACCTCGATCGAGGGCGCGAAGGGGGTGCTGATCAACATCTCTGGCGGTCGCGACCTGACGCTTCACGAGGTCGCCGAGGCGGCCCGCATCATCCAGAGCGCCGTCGACGCCGACGCCAACATCATCGCCGGCATGGTGCTCGACGAGGCGCTCGAGGAGGAGATGAAGGTCACCGTGATCGCGACCGGATTCCGCTACGCCGGCGAAGCGCACCCGGAGCAGCCCGCCGTCGTGGCCCGCCCGGGCGCGGCCGGACCGGCGCCCCGTGGGGTCGCCGCGGCGCCGCCGCCGACCGGCGAGGCGGCCGAGAAGGGCGGCAGGGAACGGGTGCCGTTCTACCGCAAGGTCCTGGCCCAGGGGACGCGAGGCGACGATCCGGGCGGCTTCGGCCCGAACTGGTCGAGCGTGGACGACTTCGACATTCCCACGGTGCTGCGCAAGCAGATGGACTGACCGACCGGGGTTGACACTTTCCGGCACCCGCGGGGGCCGAATTTCGGCGTCCCCGCGGCCCCGGACCGGTCCCTGCCGGCCCCGACCCGCGGCGCGGCCGGAGCCCGGCGACGCCGGCGCGCCCCGACCGCAAGCCCGGTCGCTGGCGCGATTGGTGCAAGCACGGACCGGGAGATGGCCTACTCGCGTACCGGCGCGCGTGAGGAGATCCTCGCCGCGATCGCCGCCGATCTGTTCGACGCAGTTCTCGAGCCGGCCTTCTGGCCACCCGCGCTCTCGCAGCTCGCCGCGGAGGTCGGCTGCGAGCGCATCCTGCTGGTTCGGGCCGAGGCGACCCGACGGGTCATCCTCGCCACCAGTGACCTCGATCCGGCGGCCGTGCGCCGGATGGCGGGCCGGCGCCTCGAGGCCCGCGAGGAGCGGCTGATCGTGCCGCCGGCCGAGCACCACGAGGTCGTCCTGTCCCAGGACACCGGGCTGCGGTTGCTGCTCGACCGGGCGAATCCCGAACCGCCCGCCGTGGAGCTGCTCGAGCTCGCGTCGCCGCTGATCGCCCGCGCCTGGCGGTTGACCGACGCGCTGGCGGCCAGCCAGCGCCACCAGTCCTGGACCGCGCAGCTGCTCGAGCGCCAAGCCACCGGGATCCTGTTGCTCGACGCCTCGGGCCGCGTCCTCCAGGCCAACGCCGCCGCCCGGCGGCGGCTGGCCGAGCAGACCGAGCTGTCGGTGGCGCGGGGGGTCGTCCGGGCGACGACCGCGTCCCTGCAACGCTCCCTGGCGGAGCTGCTGGCGCGCGCGTCGCGGTTCGACAAGCGCGGCGTGGCGACCGAGACGATCCTGCTGTCGCGACCCGAGCCGGAGAGCCCGCTGGAGTTCCTGATCGTCGCCTCGCCGCGCTTCTCCGACGGCGACCCGGAAGCGGTGGCGGTGGCGCTGGTCTTCGACCCGCGTCTCGCCGACGAGAATCCGGCCGCGGTCCTGGCCCGCCGGTTCCACCTGAGCTACGAGGAGACGCAGACCGTCTCCCTGCTCCTGCACGGCCGCGACATCCCGGCGATCGCCGCGACGCTCGACGTTCCGCAGCCCGCCATCGCCGCCTGCCTGCGCAACCTGTACGAGCAGGTCGGCACCACCCGCCAGGTCGAGCTGGTCAAGCTCCTGCTCTCGCGCGGCGGCACCCCGGCCTGAAGCCGGTGCCCGGGCGCGCGGCGCGCTGGTAGTCTCCGGCGAGTGCCGGAGGGACGCGCCGCGGGAGAGGACGGAGGGCGGGGCCCGACGCCCGAGCGGTTCTGGTGGCGCGCGGCGGCGGCCTACCTGGTCCTGCTCTACCTCTCGCTCTATCCGATCCAGTTCGTGATGGACTTCCTGCGCGCGCACGACCTGCTGCGCGCGAGCCTGGCGGCGAGCTTCGCCACCCTGGCCGCGCTGGTCGTTCTCGCCCTCGTCCGCCGCCGCGCCGGCCGGCTCGAGTGGCTCGCGCTGGTCGCGGTCGGCGCCGTCTACGCCCTTCAGATGTCGCGCATGGGGATCGTCCAGGAGCGCTTCCACCTGGCGGAGTACGGTGGCTTGGCGCTGATCCTGCGCGCTGCCCTGGCGGCGCGCTTCGCCCGCCCGGGTCACGGAGTCGCCCGGCCACGCGCGGTGGCGGCGGCCGGCGCCTGGCTCCTGGCGGTCGCCGCGGGCTGGCTCGACGAGCTGATTCAGGCGGTGCTTCCGAATCGGCGCTACGATCTGCGCGACGTCGGTTTCAACGCGTTGGCGGCCGCGCTGGCGCTGGCGGGCCTGGCCGCGCTCGAGCTCGCCCGCGGCCGGGACCGGCAGCGGGCGCAGAGGGGTGGATGGAGAACCAGGAGACCCTGATCCGGCTGGCGGTGGCGGCGCTGGGAGGGCTCGCGGTCGGCTTCGAGCGCGAGTGGTCGGCCCGCCAACCGCCCGATCGTGAGGGCGCCGGGCCGTCGCGCTTCGGCGGCGTCCGCACTTTCCTCCTGCTCGGACTGCTGGGCGGCCTCGCGCCGGTGGCGGGGGCCAACGACCCGCGGGCGGGTCTGATGGTGCTCGCGGGCGGGGTGCTGCTGGTCGCGGTCGCCTACCTGGTGTCGGCGTGGCGAGGACCGGTGGACGCCACCACCGAAGTCGCCGGCCTGATCGTGTTGGCGGCCGGGGCGCTCGCGGGCGAGGGGCGCCTGGCAGTCGCCAGCGCCGTGTTCGCGGGCACCGCCCTGGTTCTGGTCGAGAAGGGCCGGATGCACGCGGCGGTGGCGCGGATCCAGTCCGCCGAGCTCGAGGCGGCGGCCCGTTTCGCCGTGCTCGCCCTGGTCGTGCTGCCGTTGCTGCCGACCGAGAGCTACGGGCCGTTCGGCGGACTCCAGCCGCGCCAGCTCTGGCTCCTCGTCCTGCTCTTCACCGGCTTGTCCTTCGTCGGCTACCTCGCCCTGCGCCTGATCGGGCCCGCGCGCGGCTACGGCGTGGCGGGACTGCTCGGAGGAGTGGTCTCCTCGACCGTCGTGACGCTCAACTTCGCACGCGAGAGCCGCTCCCGGACCGAGCTGGCGGAGGCCCTGGGCTACGGCGCGCTGGCGGCGTCGGTCATCCTGCCGCTGCGGGTCGTGGTGCTCGCCGCCGTGCTGAATCTGGACGTCGCCCTGGCCCTGCTCCCGGCGGTCCTGCCGGCGCTGGTGCTGGGTGCGGTGATCGCGGCGCTGGCGCTGCGGCCGCGGGCGGCCGGACGCGCCGGGCACGAGCTGCTGCCGAACAACCCGTTGCGGCTCGGCTCGGCGATCCAGATGACCGTGTTGTTCGCGATCGTTCTGTGGATCCTGGCCGCCGTGCGGGAGCGCTTCGGCTCGAGCGGCGTCCTGGGCACCGCGGCGCTGCTGGGGTTGACCGATCTCGACGCGCTGACCTTCTCGATGAGCCGGTTGGCGGGGTCGGGGACCGCGATCTCGATCGCGGCGCGGGCGCTGCTCGTCGGCATGCTCGCCAACACGGCTTTCAAGGCGGCGGCCGCCGCGATTCTGGGAGTTCGGGCATTCCGCCGGGTCGTCCTGATCGGCCTGGCGGCGTTCGCGGCGGCGTTCGTCGCGGGCTTCGCCCTGGTCTGAGGCGGCAGACCGTGTCGGCTTCGACCGCGATCGGGAGCGCCGGCGCGGCCGCTCCGGACGGAAGGTGAAGAAAAACCGGGCGCCGCACGCGCGGCGCCCGGACCCAGGAGCGGAGGCGGAGCGACCGATCGCCGCGCCTTCGTCCTCTGACTACGAGCGCGCGCGGCGAAAGTTACCGGGCCCGCGCACCCGGCCTCAGACCAACGGCCGCTGGAACCGCATCGCCGCCTCGACGTCCCGCTCCGCCCCCGGCCCGCCACGGTCCAGCCCGCGGGCCTTGCGGTAGGCCTCCAGACCGGCGGCGAAGGCGACGACCGCGCGCAGGAGGTCCTCGCGCCGCAGCACGTAGGCGATCCGGACCTCGTCGCGGCCGAGGCCGGGCGTGGCGTAGAAGCCGGCGGCGGGAGCGACCATGACGGTCGTGCCGTCGTGCGAGAAGTCCGACAGCAGGAAGCGCGCGAACTCCTCGGCGTCGTCGACCGGCAGCCGCGCGACGAAGTAGAAGGCGCCTTCGGGCTTGCGCAGGAAGACCCCGGGGATCTTGCGCATCTCGGCGAACAGGACGTCGCGCCTCGCCTGGTACTCCTCGCGGATCGAGGCGTAGTACTCGGGGCCGATCTCCGGGATCCCGGTCGCCATGAGTTGGGCCAGACCCGGGGGCGAGAGCCGCCCCTGGGCCATGCGCAGGCAGGCCTGATGGACTTCGGCGTTGCGCGTGGCCAGGCAGCCCAGCCGGATGCCGCAGGCGCTGAAGCGCTTGGACAGCGAATCGACCAGGATGACCTGGTCCTCGAAGCCGGGCAGCGAGAGCGCCGAGATCGCCGTCTTGCCGTCGTAGACGAACTCGCGGTAGACCTCGTCGGAGATCAGGAACAGGCCGTGGTCGCGGCAGAACTCCGCCACCATCTCGAGCTCGTCGCGACGCAGCACGGTGCCGGTCGGGTTGTTGGGGTTGCACAGCAGGACGAGCCGGGTGCGCGGCGTCAGCGCGCGCTCCCACGCCTCCCGGGGGGGCAGGTGGAAGCCGTCCTCGGCGCGGGTCGTGAGCGGCACCAGGCGCACGCCCGCCATCGTGGCGTAGGAGTTGTAGTTCGTGTAGTACGGCTCGCACACCAGCGCCTCGTCGCCGTCCGAGGTGGTGGCGAAGACGGCGAAGAGGATGGCCTCGCTGCCGGCCGTCGTGGCCAGGATCTGCGACACCGGCAGGTCCAGCCCGAGCCCGGCGTAGTAGCCCTGGAGCGCCGCGAGGTACTCCGGCGTGCCCCCGGAGGGGGTGTAGGCGATGACGCGATCGACCGCGGCGAGCTTCGAGCGCAATGCGGGCGGCGTCTCGAGGTCGGGCTGGCCGATGTTGAGGTGGAAGATGTGGGTCCCGCGCCGCTTCGCCTCGTCGGCGAGCGGCATCAGCTTGCGGATCGGCGACGCCGGCATGGCGCGGCCGCGGGGAGAGATCGAGGGGCGCATGGCGGGGCGATTCTAGTCCCTCCCGGCGGGCGCCCCTCCCCGGAGAGCGCCCCGGGGGATACTCTGGGTCACCGATCCAGACCCGCGGAGGCGCCATGCACCGACGACTCGTACTTCGACTCCTGCTCGTTTTCGGGGCCGGCCTGGCGCTGCCCCTGGCCGCCGCCCAGGCCCCGGCGCCGCCGGCACAGCCGGCCTGGGCGCTGGCGATCCACGGCGGCGCCGGGACACCGCCGCGCGACATGCCGGAGGCACGCAAGCAGGCCTACCTCGACGCGCTCAAGGGAGCGCTCGAGCTGGGCAAGGAGCGGCTCGCGCGCGGCGACCGCGCGCTCGACGTCGTCGAGGCGATCCTCCGGCGCTTCGAGGACGACCCCCTGTTCAACGCCGGCAAGGGCGCGGTGTTCAACGCCGACGGCGGCCACGAGCTGGACGCCTCGATCATGGACGGGTCGGATCTCGCCTGCGGCGCGGTCGCGGGCGTGACCACGGTCCGCCACCCGATCACCTTGGCGCGGCTGGTGATGGAGAAGACGCCGCACGTGCTGCTCGCCGGACCCGGCGCCGAGCGCTTCGCCGACGAGATGAAGGTCGAGCGCGAGCCCAACGACTGGTTCTCGACCCCGGAGCGGCTGGAGCAGTTCCATGCCTGGCAGAAGCGCCACGCCGACGAGGCGAAGGAGCACGGCACGGTCGGGGCGGTGGCGCTCGACCGCGAAGGCCACCTGGCGGCGGCAACCTCGACCGGCGGGCTGACCGGCAAGCGCTGGGGGCGGATCGGCGACAGCCCGATCATCGGCGCCGGGACCTACGCCGACGACCGTTCGGTGGGGGTCTCGTGCACCGGGACCGGCGAGGAGTTCATCCGCCACGGCATCGCGCGCGAGATGGCCGCGCTGGTCACTTACGCTGGAATGACGACGGACCAGGCGGCCCGCAAGCTGATCTTCGAGACCCTGAAGCCCGGAGACGGCGGCCTGATCGCGGTCGGCCACGACGGCTCGATCGCGCTCGAGTTCAACACCGACGGCATGCTGCGCGGGGCCGCCGACTCGTCGGGCCGCTTCGAGGTCGCGATCTGGAAGTAGCTCTGCAGCGCCGAGTCGCGACAGGCCTCGCGCTGGTCGCCCTGCTGGGAGCCTGCCGGGATCGGACCCCCGTAACGGGCGAGCCCGGGCGTTGGGCGCTCGCGATCCACGGCGGAGTCGGGCGCCCCTCCGGGGTCTTGGAGGCGGACAGACGGGCGGCACTGGAGGACTCGTTGCGCTCGGCGCTCTCCGAGGGGGCGGGCCGACTCGAATCGGGAGCTCCGGCGCTCGATGCCGTCGAGGGCGTGGTGCGGCGTCTGGAGGACTCCGGGTTCTTCAACGCCGGCAAGGGAGCGGTCGCGGACGCGAGCGGTGCGCATCACCTGGATGCGGCGGTCATGGACGGTGCGAAGCCTGGCGTGCGGCGCGGTCGCCGGAGTGGCGACGGTTCGCCACCCCGTTTCTCTCGCGCGGTTGGTGATGGAGAGGACACCGTTCGTCCTGCTCGCGGATTCGGGGGCCGAGAGCTTCGCCGACGAGTTGTCTGTGGAGCGTGTCAGCGAAGACTGGTACCGGGACTCGCCCATGCGGGACGGGTCCCCGAGCCGGCGGCGCGCGGAGGCCCGCAGCGAGCACGGAACCGTGGGCGCGGTGGCTCTGGACCGCGCCGGCCACCTGGCGGCGGCCACCTCGACCGGCGGGATCTCCGGGCAGCTCTCCGGGCGGGTGGGTGCCGTGCCGTTGATCGGAGCCGCCACCTGGGCGGACCGCAATGTCGCCGTGTCGTGCTCGGGTCGCGGGGAGCAGTTCATACGGCACGGCATCGCGCGCGAGCTGGCCTCGCTCGTCGAGCTGGCCGGACGGACCCCGGATCAGGCGGCCCGCGAACTGGTGTTCGGAACTCTGAAGCCGGGGGACGGCGGACTGATCGCGGTCGGACGCGACGGCTCGATCGCCATCGAGTTCAACAGCGGGACCATGGTGCGCGGCGCCGCCGACTCCTCGGGCCGCTTCGACCTCGTCGTCTGGTACTAGGCGCGCCAGTCAGCGGTCGCGGATCGATCCGATCCGGACCAGGCGCTCCTGTTCGCGATCCCGGAACTCGGTCGCCTTCTCGTCGAGACCGGAGCGGATCGCCTCCTCGGTGGTCAGGCCCTTCTGCTCGGCGTACTCGCGCAGCTGCTGGGTCAGCTCCATCGAGCAGAAGTGGGGGCCGCACATCGAGCAGAAATGCGCGGTCTTCGCGCCCTCCTGCGGCAGCGTCTCGTCGTGGAAGGCGCGCGCGGTCTCCGGATCGAGCGAGAGGTTGAACTGGTCCTCCCAGCGGAACTCGAAGCGCGCCTTCGACAGCTCGTCGTCGCGCAGCTGGGCGCCGGGCAGTCCCTTGGCCAGGTCGGCGGCGTGGGCCGCGATCTTGTAGGCGATGACTCCCTGCTTGACGTCGTCCCGGTCGGGCAGGCCGAGGTGCTCCTTGGGCGTCACGTAGCAGAGCAGCGCGGTACCGTACCAGGCGATCATCGCGGCGCCGATCGCCGAGGTGATGTGGTCGTAGCCGGGGGCGATGTCGGTGACCAGCGGGCCGAGGGTGTAGAACGGCGCTTCCTTGCAGATCCTCTGCTGGCGATCGACGTTCTCCTGGATCAAGTGCATCGGGATGTGGCCGGGCCCCTCGATCATCACCTGGCAATCGTGCTTCCACGCCACGTCGGTCAGCTCCCCCAGGGTGTCCAGCTCGGCGAACTGCGCCTCGTCGTTGGCGTCCGCGATCGAACCCGGCCGCAAACCGTCGCCGAGCGAGAAGGCGACGTCGTAGCGCCGCATCAACTCGCAGATCTCCTCGAAGTGGGTGTAGAGGAAGTTCTCCCGGTGGTGGGCCAGGCACCACTTGGCCAGGATCGAGCCGCCGCGCGAAACGATCCCGGTCACGCGCCGGGCGGTGAGCGGAATGTACTGGAGGCGGACCCCGGCGTGGATCGTGAAGTAGTCGACGCCCTGCTCGCACTGCTCGCGCAGGGTCTCCAGGAAGACGTCGATCGAGAGCTCCTCGGCCTTGCCTCCCACCTTCTCGAGCGCCTGGTAGATCGGCACGGTGCCGATCGGCACCGTCGAGTGGCGCAGGATCGCCTCGCGGGTCTCGTGGATCTGCTTGCCGGTGGACAGGTCCATCACCGTGTCGGCGCCCCACTTCACCGCCCAGGTGAGCTTCTCGACCTCCTCGGGGATCGAGGAAGTGACGGCGGAGTTGCCGATGTTGGCGTTGATCTTGGTGGCGAAGCGTTTGCCGACGACCATCGGCTCGAGCTCGGGGTGCCGGATGTTGGCCGGAATGATGGCCCGGCCGCAGGCGACTTCCGATCGCACGAGCTCGGGGTCGACGTGCTCGCGCGCGGCGACGTATTCCATCTCCTCGGTCACCACGCCCGCCCGGGCGTAGAAGAGTTGGGTCGGTGCGGCGTCGCCCGTCCGGCGCGCGATCCAGGCCTGGCGCGGCAGCGGGACGCCGTGGGAATTGGTGGCTGTTTCGGTCATCGCGGTTCCTCCGCCGGTCTGAACCGGGTCAGGTTCCAAGGGTGTGATCTCAGCCCGGCGCGACACGCTCCCGCCGGACACCCCTCGCGATCAGCGAGCAGGATACGGAACTCGTCGGACCGCCGCAAGGTGCGGACGTCGGGTGGCTCGGCCTATTTCGCGTCCGCCGCCCGGCGGACGGCCTTGCGGACCCGCACGTAGGTTCCGCAGCGGCAGAGGATCGACGAGAGCTCGGCGTCGATCTCCGCCGCGGTCGGCCGGGGCTTGCGGGCGAGCAGGGCCGCGGCCGCGAGGATCATGCCGGACTGACAGTAGCCGCACTGCGCCACGTCCTCCTCGACCCAGGCTCGCTGGACCGGGTGGTCGCCTCCGGGCGAGAGCCCCTCGATCGTGACGAAGCTCCGTCCCGCCGCGGCCTCGATCGGCAGCCGGCAGGTGCGCACCGTCTGGTCGCCCTCGAGGACGGTGCAGCAGCCGCACACGCCGATGCCGCAGCCGTAGCGCGTCCCGAGCAGGCCGAGGTGATCGCGCAGGATCCACAGCAGGGGAGTCTCGGGCTCGGCTTCGACCCGGCGTTCCTCGCCGTTGACCACGAGCCTGAACTCGGAGGCGGGAGCTGCGCTCATGCCAGGTCTCCGTCCCGGAACGGCAGCCGCCGGAGCCGGCGTCCGGTCGCCGCGAAGAGGGCGTTGGCCACGGCGGGAGCGACCAACGGCACGGGAATCTCGCCCGTCCCCGACGGCGGATCGGCGCTCGGCAGGGTGTGGATCTCGACCTCCGGCATCTGGGAGAGCCGCAGGATCGGGAAGTCGGTGAAGTTGGTCTGCTGCGCGCCCCCGTTCTCGAACGTGATCTCCGAATACAGGGCCGAGAGCCCCCAGGCGACCGCGCCCTCCGCATTCGAGGCGAGCCCGAGGGGATTGACCACGAGACCGCAATCGATCGCGCAGACGATCCGATCGACGGTGAACGAGCCGTCGGCCACGGTGACTTCGGCCACCATCGCGCAGGCGGTGCGCCCGTCGAACAGCGTGCAGGCGACGCCGCGTCCCCGCCCCGCGCCCATCGGCGAGCCCCAGGCCGATCGTTCGGCGACGGCGTCGAGCGTCCGGCGGAGGCGGTCGATCTCGACCTGACGTCCCTTGCGATGGATCAGGACCCGACCGGTGCCGAGTGCCGCCCGCCGGGCCTCGATCGGATCGCGTCCGAGCTCGTGGGCGATCTCGTCGAGGAAGCTCTCGACCGCGAAGACGTTGAAGTAGATCTCGATCCCACGCCAGTAGCACAGCCGCATGGCGGCGGGAATCTCGGCGTAGTCGACGCGGACGGCCGGAACGTCGTAGGGCATGTCCCACGCCCCGAGGGTCTCGGAAGTCGGATCGATCGGAACGCCCGGCTTGCGGTGATACCACTGCCTGAAGATCGACGGCGAGGCCACCCGGTGGTCCCAGGCGGTGATCCTTCCGCGGTCGAGGCCGGCGACCAGCCGGTGACGCGAAGCGGGTTGGAACCAGCCGTTGCGGACGTCGTCGCCGCGGCTCCAGACCACCTGCACCGGCCGTCCGTCGCCGAGCTTGCGGGCGATCTCCACGGCCTCCAGACCGAAGTCGGTCAATTCCTTGCGTCCGAAGGCGCCGCCCATCCGCTCCGGGTGGACGACGATCCGGGACGGGCGCACGCGGAGCATGCGGGCGGCGCGGACCTGCAGATCGTGTGGATGCTGGGTGCCGCACCAGATCTCGCAGGAGCCGTCGCGGATCCAGGCCACGGCGTTCGGCGTCTCCATCGGAGCGTGGACCTGGAAGGGGGTTGCGTAGGTGGCTTCCACGCGGCGAGCGGATCGCCGGAGACGCCCCACGACGTCGCCGTCGGCGCGCGCCACCTCTGCAGGACCGTCGAGCGCGGCGTCGAGCTCGCGTCCGATGGCCGCGCTGTCGACGCCGCGGCCCGCTTCCTCGTCGAGCTCCACGGCGAGCGCGTTCCGGGCGCGGAGCGCCTGCCAGGTGGTGTCGGCGACCACCGCGACTCCGGTTCGGACGGGCAGCACGGATCGAACGCCGGGCAGCGCCCTCGCCGCCGCGTCGTCGAAACGGACGACGCTTCCACCGAGCACCGGCGAGCGCCGGACCGCGGCGAAGACCTGGTCCGGCAGGCGGATGTCCCAACTGAAGCGCATTGCGCCGGTGGCGATCTCCGCCGCGCCGAGCTGCGGCGTGGGATGTCCGATCAAGCGGAAGTCGCCGGGCTTCTTGAGCGCGACCTGTGCGGGGGGAGCGAGCTCGGCTGCGGTGGCCAGCAGCTCGGAGTACGCCAGACGCCGGCCCGTCGCGGAGTGATGCACGGCGCCGCCCTCGGTTCGGCAGTCGGCGGGAGCGACACCCCAGGTCGTCGCGGCGGCCGAGACCAGCAGGGCCCGGGCCTTGGCGGCGGCGTGGCGCAGGGGGACCCAGGTCCACAACAGGCTGGCCGAGCTCTCGGTGTTGAGGATCGAAGGCTGGGTGAAGAAGCCGGTGGTGGTCGCCGGGACGGGCTCGACGGCGGCGAGCTCGACGTCGAGCTCCTCGGCGACGAGCATGGCGAGGGCGGTCCGGATCCCCTGGCCCATCTCGGACTTCGACAACTGGAAGGCGACCGTGCCGTCGTCGCGCACCTCGATCCAGACGTTGGCCTGGAGGCCCGGGCGTTTCGCCGCCGGCGCAGATTCCTGGTCCGGCCGGCCTTCGGGCTCGTTGCGGCATCCGAACTCGAGCGCGACGCCCGCCCCGACCAGGAGGGTCAGGCGGAGGAAGCTGCGGCGGGTGGAGGGCATGACGCGGGTGTGCGATCTCTTTCCGGGGTGCGGCTGCCGGTGGAGCCTACCGCGGGCGACCCGGAGCGCCGAACCGCGTCCGGAAGCGACGACCGGAGGAGCGTCGCCGGCCCGGAGTCAGCGCTTGTCGCCCTCGGCCTCGTCGACCAGCAGCCCGAGCAGGTCGGAGCTGGTCAGGATGCCGACGACCTTGTGCTCGCGGGTGACCAGCAGGCGGTGGACGTGGGAGCGGATCATCTTCTCGGCCACCGCGGAGACGGGGGTCTCGTCCTCGACCGCGAAGATCGACGGGGTCATGATCTCGCCGGCGGTCAGGTCCGACTCGGCGACCCGCAGGCCGGCGAGCTCTTCCGGATTGAACTTCTCCTCCCAGCCGCGCAGGTAGTAGCCGGGGTGGCGGCGGGTCGCGACCTGGTCGTTGCCGGTCAGCGCGGAGGCGACGTCGGTCAGCGAGACCACTCCCACGAGACGCCCCTCGGCGTCCTCGACCGGCGCGCCGGAGATCTCGGAATCGACCAGGAACTCGGCCAGCTCGGCGACCGTCAAATCGTCGCGGACCGAGATGACGTTGGGGTTCATCACGTCGCGGGCGACCAGGGCTCTCATGGCGTCCTCCCCTGTCGACTCGCCGGCGGGGATCGCCGGCGAGGCCAGACTAAGCCGGGCTCCAGGGTAACGCTGCCGCCCCCGCGGGCGGTTTCCAAGACGAGCACCCGCGGGCGATTCCCGCGGTAGACCTCGGGTGACGCGGCGCCGGGCCGCTCGCCGAACTGCGCGACGAGGCGGTAGCCGGCGCCCGCGGCAGCGCCGAAGGGCCCGCGCCGGGCCGAGCTCCGGCTCGTCCTCTGCGGCACGACAGCGTAGCGGAACCTCCTACGCTCGAGGGCGCGGCGGACGCGGGACGGCGACGCCGTCGAGACCGCGCGGACCGGCAGGCGGGCGAGCTCGCTGCGCAGGATCCCGGCGCCGGGATCGACCCAGATTCCGTCTTCGGCGCGGAGGTGCGAACGGAGCCAGTCCACCGCCTCGACCCGGCTGTCCACGAGGCGCGCTCGAACCCGCGCGTGCGCAAGGAGCGGCGGCCCGAACAGGAGCACCGGCAGGACGACGACCACGGCGGGGGTCCAGCCCGACGCGCGGAATCGCCGCGGCAGCGCGGCCCCGCCCGCCCCGGCGAGCGCCAGCGCGGCGGGGACCGCCGGCAGGAGATTGCGGAACGCCTGGAACTCGAACGTGGAGTAGAAGCTCGCGAGGAGGAGCACGAACGAGCTCCAGGCGAGGCCCGGGGCGCGCAACCGCCGCGTACCGACGCAGAGCAGGGCCCCCGCGACGACGAGCAGGCCGAGGACCCAGCCGAGCTCCGGGCCGTGGTAGGGCAGGTCCCATTCGGCCCGGGTCACGAGCTGACTCCAGTAGCCGGCGCGCGACGCCTGATGGGAGTAGATCGACTCCTGTCCGAGCACGGCGTGGAGCACCCGCCGGGTGTCGAGCCACGTCTCGGGCATCGTCACCGCCACCGCCGCCAGCGCCCCGAGAGCGAAGCGGATCACGGCTCGCGCGGCCCGGCGCGGCGACGGCCGGTCGGCGAGCAGCCGGTACAACGCCGGGACAGCGACGATGGCTGCGGGGTATTTCGAGGTCAGAGCGCAGCCACACGCCGCGCCCGCGAGGAGGCTCCAGGCGCCACGACGATCCGGGCTGCGGACCGCGCGCTCGACCGCCCAGAGTGCCGCCAGCGCGAACAGGGCGGCCAGCGGATCGACCGTGGCGCTCCCGCTCCGGACGACCAGGGCCGGGCACCAGGCGGCGAGCCAAGCCGCCGCGAGGCCGGCGCCTTCTCCGGCCACCGTCCTCACCAGGAAGGCGAGGAGCACGACGAGGCCGAGGCTCGCGAGGAAGGCCACCCACCGGGACGCGAGCAGGATCGCGGGTGGGTCGTAGTTGGCGTAGAAGGTGACCGCGGGCTCGGCCACCGCGGTCCGGTCGGCCGCGCCCCCGGCGATCCACTTCCAGCTCAGACAGAGGTGGGCGGCACCGAGCATGAGACGACGGGGCAGCGAGGGGTACCGGTAGTCCACCGGCAGGACTCGCTCGCCGCGCAGCATCGCCGGAAGCACGCAGAGGAGATTCCCCTCGTCGATGTAGTGCTCGTAGGGTTTCCCAGTCGTTCAGGTCGGGAGCCACGCAGCCCCCCCGCGACGAGCGTGACCAGCGCCAGCAGGAGAAGAAAGCGACCCGGACGCCGGGGAGCGGTGGCGACCGCCGTCTCTTCAGGTGACGCGGATGCGGGCGAAGCGGCGCTTGCCGACCTTGACGAGGTAGGGCTCCTTCCGCGCTGCCAGCGCGGTGCGGGGATCGCTCGCGCGCTCGGAGTCGATCGACACCGCGCCCTGGTCGATCAGCCGGCGGGCCTCGTTCTTCGACGGCGCCAGCTCCGCCTGGTGGAGGAGCTCGGCGAGGGTCGGGCCGGCCTGGAAGCGGAGCTCGGGCACCTCGTCGGGCGTGCCGCCGGCGGCGAAGACGCGCTCGAACTCCGTTTCGGCCTCCGCGGCCGCGGCTTCGCCGTGGAACTGGGTGACGAGCGCGCGGGCGAGATCCTGCTTGACCTTCTTGGGGTGCTTGGCACCCTTGGCGACGGCCTTCCGATCCGACTGGATCGTGGCCTCGTCGGCGTCGGTCAACAGCAGCAGCCAGTCCCACATCAGGGCGTCGGGGATCGACATCGTCTTGCCGTACATTTCGCGCGGCGGGTCGTCGACGGCGATCGCGTTGCCCAGCGACTTGGACATCTTCTCGTGGCCGTCGAGGCCGACCAGCAGCGGCACGGTGAGGCAGACCTGCGGCTCCTGGCCCTCCTCGCGCATCAGGTCGCGGCCGACCAGGAGATTGAAGATCTGGTCGTGCCCGCCCAGCTCGACGTCGCAACCGACGTCGGCGCGCTTGGCCATCTCGATCGAGTCCTTGGCCTGGACCAGCGGGTAGAGCAGCTCGTGGATCGAGATCGGCTGGTGGCTCTCGAACCGGGTGCGGAAGTCGTCGCGCTCCATCATGCGCGCGAGCGTCCAGCGGCCGGCCAGCCGGATCAGCCCCTCGGCGCCCATCGGCGCCAGCCACTCGCTGTTGTAGCGCACCATCGGTGCGCTCGCGGTCGAGGATCTTTACGACCTGCCGGGCGTAGGTCTCGGCGTTGGCGGTGAGCTCCGCGCGGGTGAGCTGCGGCCGGGTGGTCTTCTTGCCGGTCGGGTCGCCGATCATGCCGGTGAAGTCGCCGATCAGGAAGACGACGCGGTGCCCGAGCCGCTGGAAGTGGCCCATCTTGCGCAGCAGGACGGTGTGGCCGAGGTGGAGATCCGGCGCGGAGGGGTCGAACCCCGCCTTGACCGCCAGCGGCCGGCCGGTCTTGCGCGACCGCTCGAGCTTCCGCTTCAGGTCCTCTTCGGAGACGAGGTCGACCGCTCCGCGCTGGAGCAGCGCGAGCTGCTCTTCGACCTCGGGAAACCGCGTCGCCATGGGCGGCGAAGCCTAGCAGAGGCCCGCCGCGACGAAGGCGCGCGCGCTACTGCCGCCGCCGCTCCTCCGAGCAGGCCGCCCAACTCACCGCCGACGCCCCGAGACCCTTCTGGAGCAGGTCGTCGGCGACCGAGCCGTCGCCGTCGGCATCGAGCAGTCCGCCGAGCAGCCCGCCGAGCCCCGAGTTCGAGGCGTGGAGCTGGCTCATCGCCCCGCCCAGCAAGTCGCCGAGGCCACCGGCGTCGACCCCCTGCTTCTGGCGCATCCTGCCGAGCGCCCCGAGCACCAGCGGCGCGAGCTGCGCCAGGAGCTGCGTGACCTGGCCGGCGCCGAGGCCGCTGGCACGGGAGACGGCGTCGGCGACCGGCGCCTTCCTGCCGCCGAAGATGTGGTCGAGGCTCTTGAGGTCCGAGCCGGTCGCCGCCTGGCCGAAGAACCCGGCGACGTCGTCGAGCACGGAGCCGTCGTGGTTGCGGTCGAGCGCCGAGGCGAGCGACGAGGCCCCCGCGGACGTCGAGGCATTGCGCTGCAGCGCCCCCAACAGCATCGGCAACGCGGCCTCGACCGCCGAGGCGGTCTGCTGGTGCGGCGCGCCGATCTGCGCCGCGAGCTGCTTCATCTCGCCGGAGCCCAGCTTCGAGCCGAGCAGATCGAGGATCGAGGACATGGCCGGAGACCTCCCTCCCACGATCCTATTCGACCGGCACGGCTTTCCCGTGTGAACCCGCCAACGGCGGCAGCGTCCAGACGAAGTCGAAAGTGCCGCGGATAGCCCGACTGAGCCGGGTCCTCGGATCAGCGCGTCGAGCTCGCGCCACTTGCGCTCCGTCGAGCGCAGGGCGAGCTCGTACCGAGCCGTCGGGTCGTCGCTCGTATCGAATCGGACTCCGACACCAGGGGTGTCGGTCTGAACGAGAGCTCGGATCGATCGATTCCAGAGACTCCGGATAGGACCGGTCGCGACGCCCGCCTGCGCGGACCGCGAGCGCCGCGCGTGCCAGCGCCCGTACTGCCGTCCTGCGCCTTCTCGGTGCGGTCGTAGATCCAGTAGCTGCGGATCGATGCTTGCGCATGTAGCGATCCATCTGCCAGGGGAAGAACCAGGCGGGATTCCACTCTGGCGGCGGTGTGGGATCCTCGAGACGATCCAGCGTGGCGCCGAGTGCCCGGACGCTCATCGCAGCCGCATGAAGCCATCGACGACGAAGGGATTCCAGGACGGTCCGGCTCCCCGCGAGCGGGGATCTCCGTGGCGCCAGGCGTTCGGCTGGAAGGTCGCCGCCTCCCATCGTACGAGGTCGTTGCTCGAGGGCAGGTTCGCTCGCCGTAAGCTCGCCAGAACGGATCCAGCTCGCCGTCGAAACGTCCCCCGACCATCGCCGAGTGGAGATCACGAAGGACCATCCGTTCGAGCGAGGACCCGAGCAGATGGACGACGAGTGGGTGTTGGCTCGCGAGGCAGGCGGAGATCGCGGGCGAGTCTCGATCATCTTGGCGGCGGCCGCCGCCTCGTCGCCGCGGTCCAGATCGGAGCGCGCGAGCTCGCGCTCGACCCTGGCCAGGTCGAGGAGGACCCAGCCAGTTGGGGAAAGACTCCGGAGCGGGGGGACCGAGGCTCTCAGCCAGGACGCAGCGAGGCATGGTCGCTGCCTTCCGGTAGCAGCTCGAGAGCGTCCCGGTTGCGCTCGATGATGGCTTCCAGGTCCTCCGGGACGATCGTCGCCAGCTGGTTCGCCGTGCGCTCTTCCCATCGCCATCTGCCAGCGTTTCCACTCCGGGCCCGAGTGGTCGAATAGATCAGGATCGCGGCGCGCAGGTAGGGGCCGGCGTTCTCGGACGGCGGGGGCATCTTCGCGGTCCCATTGCTTGCGGTCGAGGGAGCCGTGCTTGGCTTCGAAGTCGGGGACCGCGGTGCGGACGACGTGGAGGGCCCAGAGGCGGGCGCCGAGCCAGGCGACGGCGAGGACTGCCAGGGTCCAGACGCAGGCGAGGTAGAGGCCACGCAGCCAGCGGCGCAGGCGGCTCATCGCAGGCTCCCCATCCGCAGGCGGCCAGCAGCCGGGTCGAGGGCGGGCAACACCCGCGCCGCCGGCGGCGGGCCGAAGACGCGGCGGTTGGCGAGCTCGGCGCGCTGGGCGGCCCGGTCCACCGCGAGCTGGCCGAAAAGCGTCAGCAGGAGCACCACCGCCCAGCCCCAGCGCACGAAGGCGCTCTCCCAGGCGCGATCGATCCAGTGGCCGCGACCGGCGCCTTCGCGCGCGGCGGCGCTCGCCGCGGCCAGGACACGTGCCCGCAGCGAGGCTGGCGGCGCAACCGGAACCAGACCCTTCATGGGAAAGTCTTTCCGACGAACAGTCACGGCGCGATCCCCAGGATTCGCCGCAGCCGGGCGAGGCCGAGCCGGCAGCGGCTGGCGGCGGTGAAGGTCGGAACGCCCGCGACGCGCCCGATCTCGGCGAAGGTCAGGCCGGCGAAGTGGCGCAGGAAGAGCGCTTCGCGCAGCTTGGGCGGCAGGCCCTCCAGGGCGCTCGAGATCCGCGCGGCCTCGGCGGAGCGTTCGGGATTCTCGACCGCGACGAATCGAGGTTTCTCGGGCAGACGGTCCTCGCGCGACGAGCGCCGCAGCAGGTCGATCGCGGCGTGGCGCACCGCGGCGAGCAACCAGGCCCGGACGTCGCGGACGCGGGTGGCTCGGACGGCCCCTCCGGCGATCCTGCAGAAGACCTCCTGGACCGCGTCCTCGGCGACCTCGGGCCGGCCGGTGCGCCAGAGCGCGAAGCCGTAGAGCTCGCGCGCCGTGGCGTCGTAGAGCGCGGCGAGCGCCTCGTCGTCACCCGCCGCCGCGGCGGCGAAGGTCTCTGCCAGGTGGTCCGGTCCGGTTCGACCCGGGCCGCGAGCAGGGGGCGGGGAGGGCGAGGGCGGCGTCCATCGGAGATCCGACGTGAGGCGCCGCCGATCTTGTCACTCCGTCAGGCCAGCAGCTTGAACGCCTGGCGCCAGTTGCCGGTCTTGGATGCCGTGATCACCCAGGCCACGCACATCGCCTCGAGGTAGCGCGACGAAGTGATCGGCCCGGTGTCGGCGGTCTCCCAGCCGAACTCCGCGAGCAGCCCCGCGGTCCGCTGCTTGGCGGTCTCGTCGTCTCCGGCGACGAACATCGTGGGCGGTCCGCCTTCGAGCTGGGGCCGGAACATCAGCGCGTGGCCGACCGTGTTGAAGACCTTGACCACGCGCGCCTCCGGCGCGAGCTTCTGGACCCGCTCGCCGAGCGAGTCGCGCCCGGAGATGGCGAGCTGTGGCGGCATGCCGGCCGAGAAGTCGAGGGGATTCGTGGCGTCCCAGACGATCTTGCCCGCGAGCCGGTCGGCGAGACCGCCGACGATCGCCTCGGTCGCCGTGCCGAGCGTCGCCAGCACCACGATCTCGCCGAACCCGGCCGCGTCGGCGAAGGTCCCGGCCGAGGCCGCGTCGCCCCCTTCGGCGGCGAAGGCCGCCGCCTTCTCGTTGCCCGCCGCGCGGGCGCCCATGCGGACCTCGTGTCCGAGGTCCAGGAAGCCGCGCCCCAGGGCGTGGCCGACGTCGCCGGTACCGAGAATGCCGATGTGCATCGGAGCTCCTTCCGGAAGGATGGGTCGGGAATCGGTGGTGATCGCCGCAAGACTGAGAAACGGCGGGCGCGGGGCGAAGATTCCCACGCCCCGATCGCGCGCGAGGCGCGGGCGCTGCTCAGTCCGACCAGTGCGGCGGGGGCGGGGCGGGCTGGGCGGCTTCGGGGGTGAGCTCGATGCGGCCGAGGACGCGGGCGTCGCCGGCGAGCGTCCAGCGGCGGGGCGCGGCGTCGAGCGTCGTGCCGCCCACCTCGAGCTCGAAGCCGCCGAGGGTGAGAGCGCGCACCGGCAGCTTCGCCAGGCCCAGCTGGAGGCCGGTGGCGACCGCGGCCAGCACGCCCGTGCCGCAGGCCAGCGTCTCGGCTTCGACGCCGCGCTCGAAGCTGCGGATCTCGAGGCGGTTGCGGGTGGGGAAGCGGACGAAGTCCACGTTCGTCCCGGCGGCGCCGAAGCTTTCGTGGCGGCGCAGCGCCGGGCCCAGCCGGCCGACCGGACAGTCGGCGAGCGTGCTCGGCCAGGGGATCACGAAGTGCGGCACGCCGACCGTGACCGCCCAGCCCTCGACCGGCCCCGAGGCCAGCTCGACCGAGAGCCGCCGCGGCAGGTGCTCGGGAGCCGCGAGCTCGAGCGCGATCTCCGCCGGTCCCGCCGGAGCCGCGCGCAGCGGCCCGGCGCCGGTGACGATCGTCACCTCGCCGCGCGCCCAGCCGAGCGTGAAGGCGAGCCGGGCCGCGCAGCGGGTGCCGTTGATGCAGAGATCCGCGGGCCGGCCGTCGGCGTTCCAGTAGTCCATGGCGACGCCGTCCTCGGCGCGGCGCAGGACGAAGACGCCGTCGGCCCCGAGCGAGAGCCCGCGGGCGCACCAGGCGACGATCTGCTGCGGGTCGGGCGGGCGCCCGGGCTCGATCAGGGCGAGGAAGTCGTTGCCGCCCCCGGAGACCTTGTAGGCCTCGGTCACGGCAGCCGCACCTCGACCGCGCGACTGGGCGGCGAGGCGTTGCCGGTGTGATCCACCGCGACGACACGGTAGCGGAAGACCGTATCCGCCGGCCGACCGCCGTCGGTGAACTCGAGGCCGGTGATCAGGTCCGGCTGCACCGGCGCAAAGGCGCCTTCAGCGCCGGCACGCTCCAGCCGGTAGCCGGCCAGGTCGGGATCCGGGCTCGCCTCCCAGAGCAGGCGCACCTCGCCGGGCAGCGCGAGCGCACGCAGCCCGCGCGGCGTGGCCGGCGGGAAGCGATCCTGGTAGTCGACCTCGCGTTCCGCCTGCGGCGCGCTCTCGACGTCGGGCGCGCGGGCGGCGAGCGCCAGGACGGTGTAGACGTAGCGGTTGCCGTAGCGGGCCGAGCGGTCGAGCCATTCGGTGACGCCGGCGTCCACCGTGGCGAGCGGCGGACCCCAGTCGCGTGCGGTCCGCCCCCCGGCGCAGGATCGAGTAACCCGCCTTCGCCGCCGGGACCGCTTGCCAGGAGAGATCGATGCCCTCCTTCTTGGCTTCGGCGGTGATCTCGGCCGGCGCGGGCGGCGGCGTCCCGGGGACCAGGATCGCGACGTTCGACCAGTCGGACAGGCCGCCGCCGGCGGCTTTCGTGCGCACGGCGTAGGCGCGGGCGACGGGCGGCTCGGGAGCCGGCGCGGGCAGCGCCACATCGAGCCGGATCCGGTCGCCGACGATCGCGGCGGCGAGGTCGGCGCCGGCCAGGTCGAGCGCCGGCTTGGCGCCGGCGAGCTGGGCCGGGACGACCGTGATCGCCGGCGACGGGGGCGTCGCCGGCTTCGCCGCCGGAGCGCCCGGGGCCGCAACCTCTCCCGCGGCCTGGGAAGGGCTCGTCGCCGGGGCGGGAGCCGTCGTCCCGGCCGCGGGCGTCGTCGCCGGAGCGGGCGTCTCGGCCGGTGCCGGAGTCGCCGCCGGGGCGGGAGTCGCCGTCCCGGCCGCGGGCGTCGTCGCCGGAGCGGGCGTCTCGGCCGGTGGCGGAGTCGTCGCCGGGGCAGGAGTCGTCGTCTCGGCCGCGGGCGCCGCCGCGGGAGCGGGTGTCCCGGCCGGTGCCGGAGCCGTCGCCGGAGCGCCGGTCGCCGCGGGCGCCTCGGCCGGAGAGGACGATCCGGCCGGTGTCGTCGCCGGCGCAGGCGCGGCGGGCACCGGCCGGTCGAGCTCGTAGAGCGTCACCCGTTCGAGGCCGGCGAAGGAGAGCCCGGCCACCGTGGCCTTCGGATGGGTGAACTCGAGCAGCACCCGGTCGCCCCGCTGGCGCAGGGCGAGATCGGTGACGGCCTGCGGGATGGTCTTGGGCGGCGGCATCGGGTCGCCCTTCTTGCCGCAGCCGGCGAGCGCCAGGGCGCCCAGCCCGACGAGCGTCGCCAGCGCGACCCGGCGTCCCGCCGCCGTCCGCCGGCCCGCGGTGGACGGCTCAGAGCACATAGCGGGAGAGGTCCTGATCGGAGGCGAGGTCGCTCAGCGCCCGGCGCACGTAGGCGGCGTCGACGGCGACCTCGACGCCGTCCATCTCGGGGGCGTTGAACGAAACCTCCTCGAGCAGCCGTTCGAGCAGCGTGGCGAGCCGGCGCGCGCCGATGTTCTCGGTGGCGCGATTGACCTCGGCGGCCAGGCGGGCGATCTCGGTGACCGCGTCGGCGCTGAACGAGACCCGGACGCCCTCGGCGCCGAGCAGCGCCGTGTACTGGCGCGTCAGGGCGTTCTCGGGCTCGGTCAGGATGCGCGCGAGGTCCTCCTCGGAGAGCGGCTCGAGCTCGACCCGGATCGGGAACCGGCCCTGGAGCTCCGGGATCAGGTCGGATGGCCGGGAGACGTGGAAGGCGCCGGCGGCGATGAACAGGATGTGGTCGGTGCGCACCGGTCCGTGCTTGGTCGCCACCGTCGTGCCCTCGACGATCGGCAGCAGGTCGCGCTGGACGCCCTCGCGCGAGACGTCGGGTCCCTGGCCGCGCTCGCGGCCGGCGACCTTGTCGATCTCGTCGAGGAAGATCAGCCCGGTCTCCTCGACCCTGCGCCGCGCCTCGCGCGAGACCTGCTGCCGGTCGATCAGCTTCTCGGCTTCCTCGGCTTCGAGCACCTCGCGAGCGTCGGCGATGGTCATCTTGTGGCGTCGCCGGCGCGAGAACAGGCCGGGCATCATGTCCTTGAGGTTGAAGCCGACCTCCTCGACACCCTGGGGCGTGATCATCTCCAGGCTCGAGGCCGCGCTCTCCTCGACCTCGACCTCGACCTCGCGGGTCTCGAGGGCGCCCGAGCGCAGCTTCTCGCGCATCTTCTCGCGCGTCGCCGTCATCTCCTCGGCGCCGTGGGTGCTGGCCGGGCCGAACCCGGGCGCCTGCGGCACCAGCAAACCGAGCAGCTGGTCCTCGGCGCGCTGTTTCGCGGTGGCGGCGACCGCCTCGCGCAGCTCCTCGCGCACCATTCCGACCGCGGCCTCCACGAGGTCGCGGATCATCGACTCGCAGTCGCGGCCGACGTAGCCGACCTCGGTGAACTTCGACGCTTCGACCTTGAGGAAGGGAGCGCGGGCGAGCTTGGCCAGGCGCCGGGCGAGCTCGGTCTTGCCGACGCCGGTCGGGCCGATCATCAGGATGTTCTTGGGAACGATCTCGTCGGCCACCGCGGTCTCGAGCTGCTGCCGGCGCCAACGGTTGCGCAGGGCGATGGCGAGCGCCCGCTTGGCGGCGCCCTGGCCGACGACGTGCTTGTCGAGCTCGCCGACGATCTGGCGCGGAGTCAGCGACTCGAGGGAGGGCCGGGTCTCGGCGGCCGCGGACACGGGCGCTACAGCTCCTCGATCGTCAACCGGTCGTTGGTGTAGATGCACAGCTCGGCGGCGATCTTCATCGCCTCCGTCGCGATCTCGTGGGCGGACAGCGCGGTGTGCGCGAGCAGGGCGCGGGCCGCGGCGAGCGCGAAGTTGCCGCCCGATCCGATCGCCAGCAGGCCGTCGTCGTCCGGCTGGAGCAGGTCGCCTTGGCCGGAGACGAGGAAGCTGCGCGAGGAGTCCGCGACCAGCATGACGGCGTCGAGCTGGCGCAGCGCGCGGTCGGTGCGCCAGTCCTTGGCCAGCTCGATCGCCGCCCGCTCGAGGTTCTGGTTGAACTCCTCGAGCTTGCCCTCGAAGCGGGTGAACAGCGCGAGACCGTCGGCGGCGCCGCCGGCGAAACCGACCAGCACCCGCCCCTTGCCGGCCCGCTTGACCTTCGAGGCGCCGGCCTTGACCACCGTGTTGCCGACCGTCACCTGGCCGTCCGACGCCATCACGACGCGGCCGTCGCGGCGCACGAGCAGGACCGTCGTCGAGCGGCTTCGCGGAGGGTCGAAGGGATCGTCGGGCTCGCGGCGGCGCATGGGCGGCGAGTCTACCAAGGGAATCGTCGGCGCGACGTCGCGCGCCGCTTCAGCGGCGGCCGTGATCGTTGGCCGCCAGGGGGAGCTCCTGCCCCTCGGCAACGGGCAGGAAGACGGCGAAGCGGGTGCCGCGGCCGGGGCGGGTGTCGACCTCCAGCCCGGCGCCGTGCCGGCGCAGGATCCCGAGCACCGAGGGCAGGCCGAGCCCGCGTCCCCGCGGCTTGGTGGTGAAGAACGGCTCCCAGAGGCGCGCGCGGGTGGCGGCGTCCATGCCGCAGCCGTCGTCCTCGACCTCGAGCACGACCGCCGGTCCGGGGGCGACGCCTTCCGCCAGGTCGAGGTCCGCCAGGTCGGAGATCTCGAGGTGGCTCGGGCGGGTCCGAACGTCGACCCGGCCGCCCCGCTCGCCCAGCGCCTCGAAGGCGTTGGTCAACAGGTTGAGCACCACCTGGCGCAGCTGGCTGGGGTCGCTCAGCGCCGGCGGCAGGCGCGGGTCGAGGGTGAAGTGGACCGCCACCCCGCGCGGAGTGACCGGGCGCAGGACCTCGACCACCTCGCCGACCAGCCGGTTGAGGTCGACGGAGCGGGTCTCGACCGGACGCTGGCCGGAGAAGATCCGGAGCTGCTCGACGAGGTCGGCGGCGAGCTCGGCCGAAGTTCGGATCGCGGTGACGTGGGCGCGCAGCGGCGAGTCCTCGTCGAGCCGCGCGAGGACCAGCTCCGCCCGCCCGAGCACCGGAGTCAGGAGGTTGCCGAAGTCGTGAGCCAGCCCGCCGGCGAGCACCGCCAAGCTGGCGAGCTTCTCGCTCCGGCGCAGCGCCTCGTCCGCGCGCTTGCGGTCGGTGATGTCCTCGGAGACCCCGAGGATCTGGACGATGCGGCCCGCAGCGTCGCGCCGGAACGGGGTGTTCAGGCTGCGAAACCAGCGCCACTCCCCGGAGGCCGCGCGCAGCCGGAACTCGACCCGGTCGACCGAGCCCTCCGCGATCTCGCCCCAGCGCTCGTCGCGCGCCATCGCGCGCCCGAGGTCCGCCGGATGGCAGAGCTTGGCGAAGGGGTAGGGCTGGAGTGCCTCCTCCTCCTCCCTCGAGTAGCCGAGAGCGGCCGGCACCGACCGGTTGATGTAGACGTCGCGACCGATCTCGTAGTCGTAGATGAAGATGAAGTTGGGCGAGACTTCGGAGATCCGTTCGAGCATCCGCTCCCGGCGCTCGGACTCGGCCCGGCCGAGCTCGCGCTCGGTGACCTCGGCGAGGAAGGCGAGCACGGCCGGCCGGCCCGCCCACAGCGTGGGCATCGAATGGACCTCCAGCCAGCGGATGGCGCCCACGCGGTCACGGATGCGGAAGACGAAGATGCGCTCGGCCGTGTCGCCGGCCAGCCGGCGGGCGTAGAGCTCGGCCACGGCACCGACGTCGTCGGGGTGGACGAAGGCGTGGAACGGCCGGCCCATGAGCTCTTCGTGGGAGTACCCGCTGATCCGGGAAGCCGCTTCGTTGAGCAGCACGAGGTGCTCGTCCTGGAGCACGAGGATGGCTTCGGGCGCATGCTCGAAAGCCGCGCGGTAGGGGCTCTCGTGACTCGCGGCCGCGCCGGGCCCGGGTGCCGGTCGATCGCTCATCTTCGATCCTCGGTCGGGAGGCTCCGAAGGGTCTCCCGTGGTTCTGTTCCAGCGGACGGCTGCACCTAGGTTACTCCGCTTCGCGACGGCCGGGGGGAGGAGCGGCCAGGCGCCGCTCCAGGGCCACCAGCAGGCGCTCGAGCCCGGCCGGGTGGTCGGCGAGGAAGAGGGTCGGCTCGATCAGCTCCAGCTCGAGCAGCAGCGGCCGGCCGGTGTCGTCCCGGACCAGGTCGACGCGGGCGTAGAGCAGGTCGTCGAAGCCGGCGGCGGCCAGCACCGAGCGCGCGACGGCGAGCTCTTCGGGCGCGGCCTCGACCGGTCGCCCCTCCGGCTCGCCCGTCCAGCGTCCGCCCCGGGTCAGCGCGTTCTTGCGCACGGCGTGCGAGAACGCGCCGTCGAGAAAGACCAGGCAGCGCTCGCCGCTCGTCTCGACCGAGCCGAGGAAGGGCTGGACCAGGACGTCGCGGTCGGCGCGCAGGCGGTCGAGCAGCTCCTGGCCGCCGGCCGGGTCGTCTGCGCCGACGGCCCGGGTCTCCCAGGAATCGGCCGAGATGGCGGGCTTGAGCACGGCGCGGTCCCAGCCGCGCTCGGCGAAAAGGGCTTCGAGCCGGACGTCTCCGCTGTCGGACCGCGTCGCCGGAGCCGCCCGGTCGCCGGCCGGAGCGCGCCGCTCGAGCAGGACCGTCGGCACCACGGGGGCGCCGCGCCGGGCGAGCTCCACGAGGTAGCCCTTGTGGAGGTTCCAGCGCACGGCGGCGAGCGGGTTCCACAATCGGGTGACGCCGGCGACGCGGCCGGCCCAAGCCAGGAACGAATCCGGACGGTGGAAGTAGTCCCACGGATTGCGCAGCAGGACGAGACGCGCCGCGGACCAGTCGAAGGCGCCGTCGTCCCACGCCGCTACGGCGACCCGGAGGCCACGCTCGACGAGCGCCGCGGCCAGGGGCCGGTCGTCGGGGTCGAGGTCGAGGTGGTCCGAGTCGACCGCGAGCGCGACGTCGAAGCTCACGGCTCCTCCCCGGCGCCGGACGGGGGCTCCTGCCTCCGGCTCCGCCCGGCGCCGGACCGCGCGCGCGGATGCGTTTCGCGGTAGACCGAGAGCAGTCTCTCGACGTCGACGTGGGTGTAGCGCTGGGTCGTCGCGAGCGAGGCGTGGCCGAGCAGCTCCTGGATCGCGCGCAGGTCGGCGCCGCCCTCGAGCAGGTGGGTGGCGAAGGTGTGGCGCAGGGTGTGCGGGTGGACGCCGTGCGCGGTGGCGGCGACCTCGACCCAGTGATCCAGGATGCGGCGCACCGAGCGATCGCCCAGGCGGCCGCCCCGGGCGTTGAGGAAGACCGGCTCGTCCGCGTCGAGGCCCGGACGCCGGACCTCGGGCCAGCGCTCCCGCCAAGATCCTGCAGCGCCTGCTGCGCCGGCCGCCCGAAGGGGACCATGCGCTCCTTGTTGCCCTTGCCCACGACGCGCAGGACGCGCTCCTTGAGGTCGAGGTCGGACCAGTCCAGCGACACCAGCTCGGAGACGCGCAGGCCCGAGGCGTAGAGCAGCTCGAGGATCGCGCGGTCGCGCGCCGCGGCGGGCTCGTCGCCGCTCGGCGCGTCGAGCAGATTCTCGATCTCGCCCGGGCGCAGGTGGCCGGGCAGCGTGCGCGGCGCCTTCGGCGTGCGCACCCGCGCCGCCGGATTGGCGGCGGCCTCGCCGACCCGGCACGCCCAGCGGAAGAAGGTCCGCAGGGCGGCCAGTGCCCGCCCCTGGCTGCGGCGGCCGAGCCCGTCGCGGTCGAGCGCGGCGAGGAAGGAGCGCACCGCCAGCGCATCGACGTCGGCGGGGGTCAGGGCGGCGGCCGGCCGGTCCAGGAACTCGCGCGCCAGGAACTCCAGGAAGCGGCCGAGGTCGGCGCGGTACGCGGTCACGGTGTGCGCGGACAGGCCGCGCTCGTCCGCGAGGTGCTCGAGGAAGCGGTCGATCAGAGCCCGCATCGCCCCTTCCACGCCTCGAGCGCCGCCCGGGCGCGGGCGGCGTAGGCCGCTCGCCGCTGCTTGCGCGGCGGCTCGGGCTCGAGCCGGGGGAACAGCCCGTAGTGGACGTTGGCGGGCTGGAAATGGTCGGGGTCCGAGGCGGTGAGGTGGCGCACCAGGGCGCCCAGGGCGGTCTCCGGCGGGGCCGGCTCGGGCGCTGCCTCCCCGCGGCGCTCGAGGACGAGGTCGAGGGCGACGGCGAGGCCGGTGGCGGCCGACTCGAGGTAGCCCTCGACCCCGGTGATCTGGCCGGCCAGGCGCACCCGCGGCTCGCGCCGCACGCGGTAGCGCTCGTCGAGGCTCCGCGGCGCGTTGATGAAGGTGTTGCGGTGGATCTGCCCGAGGCGGACGAACTCGGCGCCACCGAAGCCGGGCAGCGTGCGCAGGACCCGCTGCTGGTCGGGCCACTTCATGCGCGACTGGAAGCCGACCAGGTTGAAGTGCCGGCGCTCGAGCGTCTCCGAGCGCAGCTGGACGACGGCCCAGGGGCGCCGGCCGTCGGGACCGGTCAGGCCGACCGGCTTCATCGGGCCGTAGCGCAGGGTGTCGACGCCGCGCCGCGCCAGCTCCTCGATCGGCAGGCAGCCCTCGAAGAACAGGGCGCGCTCGAAGTCGTGCAGCGGCAGGACGTCGGCGGCGGTCAGGGCGCGGTGGAACTCTTCGTAGGCGGGCCGGTCGAGCGGGACGTTGAGGTAATCGTCGCCCTCCCCCTTGCCGTAGCGCGAGGCCCAGAACAGCGGTGCGTGGTCGAGCGACTCGCCGTCGACGATCGGCGCGATCGCGTCGTAGAAGTAGAGGTCCTCGGTGCCCAGCAGGTCGCCGAGCCGCCGCGACAGCTCCGGGGAGGTCAACGGCCCGGTGGCGACCACCACGTCGCCCGCGGGCAGCTCGGTGACCTCCTCGCGGCGGATCTCCAGCCCCGCGACCGCGCTCAGCCTCGAGGTCACCTCGGCGGCGAAGCCGTCGCGGTCCACCGCCAGCGCGCTGCCCGCGGGGACCGCGTGGGCGCGCGCCGCGGCGAGGACGACCGAGCCGAAGGCCTCCATCTCGCGCTTGAGCAGGCCGGCGGCGTGCTCCGGGTCGTCGCTGCGCAGGGAGTTCGAGCACACGAGCTCGGCGAAGCGGTCGGACTGGTGGGCGGGGGTCGGCCGCCCGGGGCGCATCTCGTGCAGGACGACGGCGACGCCGCGGCTGGCGAGCTGGAAGGCGCACTCGCTGCCCGCCAGCCCGCCGCCGACGATGTGAACGGGGCCCCGGTCCATCGTCGCGATTCTCCCACGCACGGACGCCCGGCCACGGAGGCCGCCGGAAAAAGGAAGCGGCGACGCGCCCGCGGTGGGCAGCGCGTCGCCGTCGGTGCCGGGCGACCGGGGTTCAGACCCGGGCGCTCAGGACTTGGCGCTCAGGACTTGACGTGGCAGCCGTCGCACTTGGTCGGCGCCTTGGAGGCCGCGTTCTTGGCCACCTGCTCCTTGTGGCAGGTGATGCAGACCATGTGGAACGGATTCTTCGTCATCGACATCTGCGAGCAGGTCGGCGTGTCGGCCTTCTCGGGGGTGACGTGGCAGGTCCGGCACGCCTGGACCTCGATCGTCGCGCCCATCTTGAGCTCGGGCTGGGTGTGGTGACAGGTCTTGCACTCCGTCACCTCGAAGTGGGCCGCGTGCGGGAAGACCACCGCGGGCTTCTTGTTCTGGCAGTCCTGGATGGTGATCTTCTCGGGCGCGTCCTTGGCGGTCACCGCGAAGAGCGCCGTGGCGGCTGTCAGGGCGAGGACGCTCAACGCGGACCGCAGCAACAGCTTTCGCATTTCGCAAGCCTCCTTTCCGGATTCCGGAAACCCTCACACGCGGCCGGCCCGGTCTCGCCTGGCCGGCCGTGTCGGGGTTTGCGTCAGCGTACCAGGGTCTCGAGGCCGGGGGGCTCGCCCCGCGGGGTGGGGGCACGAGATCGCTTTGCCCGCCTCAGGCGGAGACCGACGTCGCGGCCTCGGGCGGCTCCTGCTCGTGGTCGCAGCCCTCGTTCGGGCACAGCCACCGGGTGCCCTTCCGCTTGGTCGTCTTCTCGGTCAACAGGGGATAGCCGCACTTCGGGCAGGGCTGGTCGACGGGGCGGTTCCACAGCGCGAACTTGCAGTCCGGGTAGCGGCTGCACGAGAAGAACACCTTGCCGCGGCGCGACTTCTTCTCCTGGATCGTGCCCTGCTTGCACTCCGGACAGGTCACGCCGGTGTCCTTCGGCGGCTCGGCGCGCGGTCCGATCTTGCGGATGTTCTTGCACTCGGGGTAGCCGGTGCAGCCGTAGAACGCGCCGTACCGGCTGCGCCGGAGCTGCATCGGGCGGCCGCACTTCTCGCACGGCTCGATCTCGGCGTCGGCCGCCGGCCCTTCCCCCTCGGCGGCGGGCTCGAGGTCGCGCGTGTAGTCGCAGGGCGGGTCCTTGCGGTAGGCGCTGCAGCCCACGAACGCGCCGTAGCGGCCGAAGCGCAGCACCAGCTCGGAGCCGCACTTCGGGCACTCCTCGCCCAAGGGCAGGCCGTCGACCTTGACGTTGGGCAGCTCGCGCGCGGCGGTCGCGAGGTCCTTCTCGAACTTGGTGTCGAACTCGACCACCGCCTGCTTCCAGGGCATCTCGCCCTCTTCGATCTTGTCGAGCTCCTGCTCGAGCTCGGCGGTGTAGCCCTCGTTGAGGACGTCGGCGAAGCCCTGCTGCAGGAGCTGGTTGACCATCTTCCCGAGCGGCGTGGGGCGCAGTCGCCCCTCGGCCCGGATCACGTAGTCGCGCTCGGTGATGGTCGAGAGGATGGCGGCGTAGGTCGACGGCCGTCCGATGCCGTTCTCCTCGAGCGCCTTGACCAGCGTCGCCTCGCTGTAGGCGGCCGGCGGCTGGGTGAATTTCTGCTCCTTCTCGAGCGCGGCGAGCTTCAGCAGGTCGCCCTCGGCGAGCTGCGGCAGCTGGCCTCCGCCCTCCTCGTCGTCGCCGTTGGCCTCGAGCCGATCGACGACCTCCTGGTAGACGGCCAGGAACCCGGGGCTCTTGAGCACCTTGCCCGACGCGCGCAGCAGGTAGCGGCCGCTGGCGACGTCCGCGCGGGTGACGTCGAAGACGGCCGGCAGCATCTGGCTGGCGACGAAGCGGTCCCAGATCAGACGGTAGAGCTTCAGCTCGTCGGGCTTGAGGTAAGAGGCGACGGCGTCCGGCGGCAGGTCGAAGTAGGTCGGCCGGATCGCCTCGTGGGCGTCCTGCGCGCCCTTCTTGGAGCGGTAGCGGCGGGGCTCCTCGGGGAGCTTGTCGGCGCCGTAGGTGGCCGTGATCACCTCGCGCACGCCGGCCAGCGCTTCCTCCGCGATGCGCGTCGAATCGGTACGCATGTAGGTGATCAGTCCGAGCTGGCCGCGATCGCCGATCGCGCGCCCCTCGTAGAGGCCCTGGGCCAGGCCCATCGTGCGCTTCACCGAGAATCCGAACCGCCTCGCCGCCTCCTGCTGCAGACGGCTGGTGATGAACGGAGGGGACGGGTTCTGGCGCGACTCCTTGCGCTCGACCGCGGCGACCCGGAACTCCCCGGCTTCGAGATCGGCCGCGATCGCGGTGGCCTGCTCGCCGCTGCCGACCTCGGCCTTCTTGCCGTCGATCTGATGCAGGCGGGCGAGGAACTCGGGCGGCGCCGCGGCGGCCAGGCGCGCGCCCATCACCCAGTACTCGACCGGGACGAAGGCGTCGATCTCGGCCTGCCGGTCGCAGACCATCTTGAGCGCGACCGACTGGACGCGCCCCGCCGACAGACCCCGCCGGAGCTTGTCCCAGAGCAGCGGCGAGAGCTTGAAGCCCATGAGCCGGTCGAGGACCCGGCGCGCCTGCTGAGCGTCGACCAGCCGCAGGTCGATGACGCCGGGATGCTCGAGGGCGGCGAGGACCGCCTTCTTGGTGATCTCGTTGAAGGTCACGCGGTGCAGCACGTGCGCTTCCCGGCCGAGGACCTCGGCGACGTGCCAGGCGATGGCCTCCCCCTCGCGGTCGGGGTCGGGGGCGAGGTAGATCGTGTCGGCCTTGCGCGCGGCCTCCTTGAGCCGGCGCACGACCTCCCTCTTGGAGGCCAGCACGGCGTAGGTGGGCTCGTAGTTCTCGCCCAGCCCCATGTCCTTCTTGGGCAGGTCGCGGATGTGTCCGACCGAGGCCTCCACCGCCCAGCCCCGGCCCAGGAACTTCTTGAGCGTACGGGTCTTGGCGGGGCTCTCGACGATGATCAGGTTCTTTGCCACGGGTCGGATCCAACGGTCGCGGGGAGCCCGGTATTCCTGCGGGACGGGGATCGGGGCCCCCCGGAAGGGCGCGGAACTTACCATACCCGGTGCGTCAACCCCCGAGAACCCTTTCTTCTCAGGAGCGCACGTACCGGGCATCGGCCGACCGGCGGAGGTGCCCCGTGATCTCGAGCTCGAGCAGCGCGGCGAGCGCGCGCTCGACCGGCATTCCGGCGCGCGCGGCGAGGGCCTCCGCGCTGGCGGGCCCGGAGCCGGCGGCCTCCCAGAGAACACGCGCCGGGGCGGCGAGACCGGGGGGAGGCTCCGCGGCGGAGGATTCGCGCCCGGACGCCGCGGCGGCGTCGGGACGTTCGGGTGTCGCTCCCCGCGAGTCGGCGGGGAGACCGACCGCGTCGAGCAGGTCGCGCGGCGTGAGCGCCGGCGTCGCGCCGTCGGAGATCAGTGCGTTGGGGCCCAGGGCGAGCTCGTCGGTGACCCGGCCGGGCACCGCGAGCAGATCGCGCCCGAGCTCCATCGCCAGCCGCGCGGTGACCAGCGAGCCCGAGTGCGGCGCCGCCTCGACGACGACCGCGGCGCGGGCGAGCGCCGCGATCAGACGGTTGCGCACCGGGAACTGCCAGGCGCGCGGCTCGCGCCCCGGGGGGAACTCGGTGATCAGCGCCCCCCGGCGTCGGATCGCCTTGCCCAGCCCGCGATGCCCGCGGGGGTAGTCGACGCCGAGCCCGCATCCGAGAACCGCGACGGTGCGTCCGTCGGCCTCCAGGGCGCCGCGGTGGGCGGCGGCGTCGACGCCGACGGCGAAGCCCGAGATCACGCGGGCCCCGCCGACGGCGGCTCCCCGGGCGAGCCAGGAGGCCATCTCGAGTCCGTAGGGGCTGGCCCGGCGGGCGCCGACGATGGCCACGCCGGGGCCCTCGAACGCCGCCTCCGGCGCGCCCGCGATCCACACCGCCGGAGGCGGGAGATCCAGATCGCCGAACGCGTCCGGGTATCCGGGGTCGGCGCGGGTGACCACGCGCGCGCCGTGCTCGGCGGCCTCGCTTTCGACCCGGTGGGCGATCTCCCGAGCTCGGCCGCGCAGCTCGAGCGCGGCGCGCAGCGCGGCGCCCGGCACCCCGAGCGCGGACGCCGCCGGCCGATCCGGGCCTCCTCCCGCCCAGCGCTCGAGCTCGGCGCCGAGGCGGCAGGCCGCGGGCAGGGAGACGCTCGCGGCCGCGGCCAGGGCGATCCTGAGACGGCGCTGCTCGGGGTCGGACACGCCATTTCAGAGACGCGAACCCCCGGCCCCGTCCTTGCAGACAACCTTCCGACAGCGCGAATACGTATGTGTATACTGCCGACCTTTCGACGACGGCGGAGATCCTTCCGCCGCCACGCGACGGCTGATCCGGGGGTGACATGAGGGGTCCCGCTCCAGCCCGCACGATCGTCGCGCCGCTCGCCGCAGCCCTGATCGCATCGCTGGCGGCCGGTTGCGCGAGCTCGCGCGCCACCGACACGGTCGGAGCGCAGGTCGACTTCGGGGTCAAGATGGCCCAGCGCGGACTCTGGAGCGAGGCGCTCTTCCGTTTCGAGCAGGCCCACCGACTCGATCCCGGCGACCAGAGGGTGCTCAACGACCTGGCGGTTTCCTACGAGGCGGTCGGTCGCTTCGACGACGCCCTGGCCACGTACAAGAAGGCGCTGGACGAGGCGCCGAACAACCGGCGCGTGCGCCAGAACTACACGCGCTTCCTCGAGTTCTACCAGAGCTTCCAGGCGCGCCGTCCCGGTGGCGGCGAGCCGGTGCCGCAGGTCGGACCGCCGGCGTCGCCCCCGGCCCCGGCGGGCAAGACCCCGGCCGAGCCACCCCCGACGCCGCCTCCGGGCGCCGCGCGAGGTGGTCGATGAGCGCGGCGCGGGGGATCCGGGCCGCGGTGGCGACGCTCGCGCTCGCCGGTGCCTGGGCGTCGCTCGCGCCGCCGGCGCGGGCCGACGTCGAGGTCAAGCTGAAGCTGCCGGTTCGGGCGCGGATCGATCTCGCCGGGCGCCGGACGCTCGCCGCCATGCCCTTCATCGTGGTCGGGCGCGAGGGCAGCGAGACGGTCGAGCGTCTCCGGGGCACGTCGATCGACGTCCAACGCGAGTTCCAGCGCTATCTGCTCAAGGTGCTGCGGCGCGAGACCTCGCTCAAGATCATCGAGACCGGGCCGGTCGATTTTCCGTCCTACGACCTCGACCTGCTCTCGCGCAACGTCGATTTCTGGCGCGCGATGGGTGAGCGCACCCAGGCCGACCTGCTGGTCGCGGGGAGCCTCGACTTCGACATCCAGGACAAGAGCGGCTACCGGACCGAGGAGTACGTCTCGCCGTTCGACGGCCGCACCTACTACCGCCAGGTCCTGGTCGAGAACACCGGTTTCGAGTACGACATCGTCCTGATGGTGTTCGACGGCAAGACGGGGCAACGGCTCTACTCGGACAACTTCAAGGACTTCAAGCAGTTCGAGGGGGAGCGTGCGGACCCCCTCCAGGGCATGTTCCAGAACCTGATCTCGCTCGAGGATCGGATCCTCAACGTCTTCACCCAGAAGACGGTGGAGGCGACCCGGGTCCTGCTCACCGACTGACCGCGAAGGGAGGCACCGGTGCTCCGTTCCGCTCTGGCCCGCAATCCGCACCGCGACCGGGAGGCCGCGCGGCGGAGAACCGCGCTGGTGGTCGCGGCCGCCGGTGTCCTGGCCCTGAGCCTGGCCCTGCCCGGGGCCGCTCAGTACCAGAACGTCTTCGGCAAGAACAAGATCCAGTACCGGCAGTTCGACTGGAAGATCTACCATTCGCCGCACTTCGACGTCTACTTCTACAGCGCCGAGGAGCCGCTGCTGCAGCGGGTCGTCTCGTTCGCCGAGAGCGCCTACGACCGGCTCTCCCGCACCTTCGACCACCAGATCGAGAAGCCGATCCCGCTGATCTTCTTCGCCACCCACTCGGCGTTCGAGCAGAACAACATCATCCTCAACTTCATCCCCGAGGGGATCGGCGCCTTCGCCAGTCCGGCGCGCAACCGCATGGTGCTGCCCGTCGACCTCCCCGACGCCGAGTTGTTCCAGCTGATCAGCCACGAGCTGACCCACGTCTTCCAGTACAGCATCCTGTACGAGGACCGTCTCGGCCGCGGCATCGCCTCGGTCAACGCCCCGCAGTGGTTCATGGAGGGCATGGCCTCCTACATGGCCAAGGACGAGGGCACGGCCGACAAGATGTTCCTGCGCGACGCGGTGGTCAACGACCGCATCCCGTCGATCGCGCAGCGCGGCGTCTCGGGCTTCATGGCCTACCGCTTCGGCCACGCGGCCTTCGACTACATCGAGGAGCGCTGGGGCATGGACGGCTTCCGCGACTTCCTCTACGAGTTCCGCAACACGATCGGGGGGCGCCCGGACCGCGCGATCCAGCGTGCGTTCAAGGTCGATCCCGAGGATTTCGACCTCGAGTTCCGGCGCTGGCTGCGCAAGAAGTACCTGCCGCAGCTGGTCGAGACCGGCGAGCCCTCCGATTTCGGCCGCCCGTTCCGCGACGAGCAGGAGGACATCGACGAGGTCATCTCGCCCGAGGCCTCGCCCTCGGGGGACCTCGTGGCGGCCCTCGCCGTCACCCACGGCGACGTCGACATCGTCCTCTACGACGCCCGCAAGCGGCGCGCGATCGCCAACCTGACCAAGGGCTTCCCCGAGAACTACCAGTACATCGTCTCGCAGTACGTCAGCTCCAAGGCGCGCATGGGGCGCGACCTGGGCTTCTCGCCGGACGGCAACCACCTGGCGGTGTTCGTCAAGCGCGAGCGCGGTCGCAGCCTGGCCATCTTCGACGTCATCCACCACCGGCTCGAGCGGATGATCGACATGAAGGTCGAGCAGCAGGACTCGCCGGCCTTCAGCCCCGACGGCTCGAAGATCGTCTTTTCCGGCAACCTCGCCGGACAGTTCGACATCTTCCAACTCGATCTGGCGAGCGGCGAGGTCACCAACCTGACCGACGACGCCGCCTACGACGGGGCGCCGGTGTACTCGCCCGACGGCGGCTCGATCGTCTACTCCTCGACGGTGGGCGCGGACCATGCCCAGCTCTTCCGCCTCGACCTGGGCGACCCGACGCAGCGCGAGCGGCTGACACGGGGGGAGTGGAGCGACCAGGACGCGACCTTCTCCTCGGACGGCTCCCGGCTCTACTTCACCTCCGACCGCACGGGCGCCTTCAACATCTGGGGGCTGGACCTGGTCACCGGCGAGGTCTTCCAGTACACCAACGCGGTCACCGGCTGCCTGATGCCGACCGTGCTGCGCGGCGAGGACGGGCGCGACCGGGTCGTCTACACCGGCTTCTGGAAGGGCGACTTCGACCTCTACGTCAACGACCTCGAGAATCCGATCGGCCAGCCGCAGCAACCGGCGCTGGCCGAGAAGCCGCCCGAGGAGGAGCCGCGACCGCAGTTCCAGCCCGACATCCAGGTCACGCTGGACAAGGGCAACGAGTCGAAGTACCAGGGCTTCAAGCTCTTCCTCGAGGACGGCGGCGGCGGCGTCGGCGTGACCTCCAACCAGCTGTTCATCGGCCAGGCCTACCTCTCGTTCTCGGACTACCTGGGCAACCGTCGCGTCCAGGTCCTGCTCAACACGGTCGACACTTTCTCGGATTTCGACATCCAGTACATCGACCTGTCGCACCGCTCGAACTGGGGCGTGCACCTGTTCGACACGCGCGACTACTACGTGATCCAGGACCCGATCCGCGACGGCGAGTTCGTCAACCGCCAGCAGGTCGACCGCACGACCGCGCTGATCGCCTTCTGGAGCTACCCCTTCGACACCTACCACCGCTTCGACATCGGCGGCGGTGCGCTGTCGCGCAGCTACACCTTCCTGACCCGGAAGCAGGGACCGATCGACCCCGGCGAGAGTCCATACAACTTCACCGGCCAGAGCGACGACTTCGTGCCCATCGCGACCGCTTCGTTCACCGGCGACTCGACGGTCCAGACGCGCTGGGGTCCGATCGACGGCGGCCGCTTCCAGGTCTCGACCCAGTACGGCTACGACACGAAGCGGGGCGGGACGCTGACCTGGGTGTCGCAGGTCGACTTCCGCCGCTACCTCCAGCTCAGCGCGCGCAGCGACCTGGCCGCCCGGCTGTTTCTCGGCGTCAGCAAGGGCAACTTCCCGAGCTACTTCTTCCTCGGCGGATTCGACACGATCCGCGGCTACGACTTCCGCACCGTGGTCGGCGACCGGGCCTTCTCCCTCAACCTGGAGTACCGCTTCCCGCTGCTCGACGCGCTGATCTCGCCGGTGTTCGACTTCCGCGGCATCCGGGGTCGGGTCTTCGTCGACGTCGGCGGCGCCTGGTTCGACTCCCTGGGGCAGGGCTTCCGGTTCTGGAACGGGGACGACCACCGGCTCCAGGACGCGCGCTCCTCCTACGGCTGGGGCCTGACGGTGAGGTTCCTGGGCCTCGACCTGAACTGGGATTTCGCCCAGGACTGGGACTTCCGCGACAGCCTGCGCGGAGGGCTGCACAGCTCGTTCTGGATCGGCGCCCGCTTCTAGCCTGCCCCGCCCGCGGGGCCCCCCGGCGACCCCCGGAGACAGCCGGCCGCGAATCGTGGCATTCTTGACCGCCATGGACGCGGCCGAGCTCGAACGCCGGCTCGCCGAGCAGGAGACCCTGCTCGAGCTCGGGCTGGCCTTGGCCGAGACCCTCGACCTGCGCACCGTCCTGACCGTCGCCCTCGAGCAGGCCGAGAAGTTCTGCGCGGCGGAGACCAGCTCGATCTGGGAGTTGGACGAAGCCGCGGGGGAGCTCTTCTTCCGCGTCGTCCGCGGCCGCGCCGCGCCCGAGATCCAGGGCATGCGGATCCAGCTCGGCGAGGGGATCGTGGGCAGCGTCGCGGCCACCGGCAAGCCGGAGGTCATCCGCGACGTCACCTCCGACCCGCGCTGGATCGGCGACGCCAGCCGCGACTTCGACACCCACGCCATCCTGGCCGTGCCGCTGGTGACGCGCGGACGCGTGATCGGCGTCCTCCAGCTGCTCAATCCGGGCGACCGCGAGGGCTTCAGCGACGACGACCTGCGCCGGATGCGGCTGTTCGCCGGACCGGTCGCCCACGCGCTCGAGAACGCCCGGCTCTACGCCCGCATCCAGCGCACCTTCGTCGAGACGGTGACCGCGTTCGCCGACGCCGTCGAGCGCCGGGACCCGTACACGGGAGGCCATCTCCACCGGGTGGTCGCCTACTCGCTGCTGCTCGGCCGGGAGCTCGGCCTGGACGACTCGCAGCTCGAGATCCTGCGCCTCGGCGCGACCGTCCACGACATCGGCAAGATCGGCGTTCCCGACGGCGTGCTGCTCAAGCCCGGGCCGCTCGACCCGGCCGAGGCGGAGATCATGCGCCGCCACACGGTGGACGGCGTCGCCATCGTGTCGCGCATCGCCAGCCTGAAGCCGCTGGTGCCGATCGTGCGCAGCCACCACGAGCGGCTCGACGGCCACGGCTACCCGGACGGGCTGACCGACGAGCGGATCCCGGACCTGGCCCGGATCGTGGCGGTCGCCGACACCTTCGACGCCATGACCACCAGCCGGCCCTACCGGCGGGCGCTGGTCTCCGAGGTGGCGGCCCAGGAGATCCGCCGGGTCCAGGGGACCCATCTGTGCCCCCGGGTCGCCGCCGCCTTCGACAGCCTCTACGCCGACGGCCGGTTCACGGTGGAGGAGGGGTCGAAGTTGGCGGATTCCTTGTCGGCCCGTCTGGACCGTGAGTACAATCGCTGGTAATCGATGAAAGTCGAGATCGTCGGAAGTTACGGAGGCGAGAGCGCCAACTGCAGGATGACTTGCCTGCTGTTCAACGACGCTCTGGCGCTGGACGCGGGATCGCTGTCCCAGGTGCTGTCGGTGGAGCGGCAGCAGCAGGTGCAGTCGATCGTGCTGACCCATTCCCACATGGATCACACGAACTCCCTGCCCTTCTTCATCGAGAACGTGTTCGGCAGGTTGCGCGAGGCGGTGGACATCTACGCCTCGGCACCGACCATCTACGCGATCCGGAAGAACCTGTTCAACAACGACGTCTGGCCGGACTTCACGCGGCTGCCCAACCACCTGCTGCCGGCATTGCGGTTCCACGAGCTGGCGCCGGAGACTCCGGTCGAGATCGGCGGCCTGCGCTTCACCCCGTTCCTCGTCGACCACCCCGTGCCGACCTTCGGCTACCTGATCGAGGACGGCGACTCGGCGCTGCTCTGGTCGTCGGACACCGGTCCGACGAAGCGTCTCTGGGAGGTCGCCAACGACGCCGAGAGGCTCAAGGGCCTGTGGGTGGACGTCAGCTTCGACAACGCCCTGCAGCCGATCGCGGACGTCTCCGGGCACCTGACGCCGCAGACGCTGGCCAAGGAGCTCGGGCAGCTCGAGGTCGAGGTCCCGATCCTGCTCCACCACCTGAAGCCCCCCTGCCTGGACAAGATCCACGCCGAGGTGAAGGCCCTGGGCAACGGCAACATCGGCTTCCTCGAGCAGGGCAAGATCTACACCCTCTAGAAGGCAAGAAGGCGACTAGACCGGGAAGCGGGACGGCTTCTGGAGCCGGCTACCGGGCGCGCGCCGGCCTTCCGGCCGGTTCCGCTGCACCACGATCCAGGCAGGAAAAGCGTGCTGTTGAAGGGAAGGGCGCTCTGTCGAGCCGGTGCCTCGGGACCGAGCGCGTGGGCCGGGTCCCCGTCTCTCCCATCACCGGAAGCTTCTGTCGCGCCCCAGCTTGGCGCCCGGCGTTCCGGCGATCGGCGACCTGCTGGCTGCCTGCGGGAAGCCGGGCTTGGGGCGCTAGCCGTGCTCGTCGAGCACCTGGGCCAGCTTGTCCACCGCGCGCCGGGTGGCGACGCGGGCGGCGTCGGGCGAGGCCTTTCCCGATGCGGCGGCCAGCTGGTCGTAGGTGCAGCCCGCGCTCGAGGCGGCCGACGACCAGCTCGCGGTCGCTCGCCGAGAGCCGGGACAGGGCGGCGCGGTAGCGCTCCCGGTCCTGGTTCGAGATCGCCCGGTCGAGCGGCGACGAAGTCTCGTCGGCTGCCTCGGCGCCGTCGCCGCCGGCGACCTCGACCTTGTCGCAGCGCCGGATCTCGTCGCGGATCCGGTTGCGGATCGACTGCTGGACGTAGGCGCGCAAGGCGTCCGGACCGTGGCCTTCGAGCTCCGGAAGATGCTGGAGCGCGCCCATCAGCGCCTCCTGGATGAGGTCGCCGGAGTCCATCCGTCGCCGGGCGCGCGCCGGCAGGCGCCGGTGGGTCCAGCGCACGAGCATCGGCAGCAGGAGCCCCAGCCACTGCTCCGCTCTGGAGGCCGGGGCCGCCTGCTCGCCCCGCTCGTACCGGTGTCGCCGCTCGAGGCCCACCCGTGAAGCCCCCCTGGGTACCGAAAGTGTCGGGATCGTAGTCCCACCCCCTCGTGTCGTCAACGCGACCTGTTCGGCGCGCCGTGCTCCGTTCGTCTTCCCGGGTAACAGCGAACAGACCCGGAGCCGGACGTCCCGGCCGGAGAGCCCCGGCGTCGAAGGCTCGACGGCCGCCGCCGCCCGCGCTCCACGACCCGGAGGAACGCAGATGGCCACCCGCAAAGTCGCATCGATCAGTTTGGAGGACTTCCTGCACCTGTCCACCCAGTCGGCGCTCGCCGCGGTGCGTGCCGAGCTCTCGCAGGGGCGCCTCAAGGTACCGCCCAAGATCTGGATCGGCTTGATCCTGGATCCGTCCGAGGCGCTGCGCCTGCCCAATGCCGGCAACGTCGGCGGAGGCCTGGGTTGAGCCGGCGCTCCGGGAATGCGGGTCTGCTCTGCCCGAGCGCCCGTCCGGACACTCCCGGAGCCACGATCTTCGGCGTCGTCGACCGCTCGGGGGGGCCGGAGCGCCCCCCCGAGGTGCGCTACCTCGCGGACCCGGTGCCGCTGACCGGGCGCGAGGTCGCGCTGCTCGGCGCGGTGCCGCCGGGCGCCGTGTTCCGGCTCGGCGCCCGCTGCGCCGAGTCGGGCTGCCGGCACTTCACCGGCAGCCAGTGCTCGCTCGGGGAGCGGCTGGTCCAGCTCGGACCGCCGCCGCCGCCCGAGACCGTCGACGAGGTGCCGCCGTGTGCCCTGCGCCCGGGCTGCCGATGGTTCCGCGAGCGCGGCGTCGAGGTCTGCCGCCGCTGCCGCTGGGTGGTCAGCGAGGACGCCGGCCTGGGCGGCTCGGAGGCGCTGCGGCGGCGGGTGGCGACGCCCGGACCGAACCCCGCCGCCGCCGAGGTGGCAGCGGGCCCGGCGGAGGCCGGAGCTCGTCCCGCAACCACCGGGCTGTTCGGTACAGTGGGGACGTTCGTTCCGTGAGCCCCGGGGCGGGCTCTCTCGAAGCCGAGGGAGGGAAGTCGGGCGGCGCCGATCGCCCGGGCCGACGATGGAGTCCCGACATGCGACGTGACGCGACCTCCGCAGCGACTCCGACCGAGGCAGGCCGATACCCGAGCGCGCTCGAGGGCGCCGAGCGGCAACGGGTCGAGTCGCGACGGAAATCCGCCGGCGTTCGCCCCGAGGCTCCCTGGGTCGGGGTCGGCCTGTCGGGTGGCGGGATCCGCAGCGCCACCTTCTGCCTCGGCTTCTTCCAGGCCCTGGCCAGGGTCGGTCTCGTCCGGCGATTCGACCTGCTGTCGACAGTCTCCGGCGGAGGCTACTTCGGCTCGTTCTTCAGCGGTCTGTTCACCCGCGGCGGAATCGATTCGGCTGCGCGTGCCGAGTCCGTCCTGACCGGCGAGGAGAAGCCCGAGATCCTGGGCAACCTGAGGGAGAACGGCAGATACCTGGCGCCCAACGGATCGGGAGACCTCCTGTTGGCCGGCGCGGTCCTGCTGCGTAACTGGGTGGCCGTGCAGATCGTCCTGCTCAGCTTCGTCCTGACTCTCTTCGCGGGATTGCAGGCGCTGACCTTCGGCTCGGGACTCGCCCGTTTCGAGGCGGTCGGGCTGCTCGACTCGGCGAGCGTCTGGTGGAGCCCGTGGTGGGTGCCCGCGCTGCTCGCGCTCCTTCTGCTCGCGCTGCCCGCGGGCTGGGCGTACTGGCTCGTGGGCAAGCAGGGTGCGATCCACCCGGTCTTCGGCGTCGCGGCGGTGCTCCTGGCCGGCGGCTGGCTGATGCGGGACGGACTGCCGAGTTGGGACGGCACTCCGTTGCGCGCCAGCCTCGGCCTGTTCGCGGTGCTCCCGGGTCTCCTGACGCTCGCCACGTGGGCGGCACTGTCGTGGAGTACCGGGAGGTTCGATGCCGGACCGGCGCCCGACTCCGCGCGGGGGCCGGACGGAGTCCCGCCGGGGAAGGACTCCGAGAGGGAGAACGAGTGGCGGTCGCGGGTGCAGAGGAACCGCGTGTCGCGGCTCCTGAAGTGGGCGCTCCTCCTGACCGGTGGCATCGGCCTGGTCGCGGTCGTCGATTCGCTGGCACGGACCGCTTACCTGCGGATCGCCGGCGGACTGCCCCTGATCTCGGGCGCGGTGGGCGCGGCGCTGCTCGCCCTCGTCGCCGCCGCGCAGAAGCTCGCGGCCACGCTCGGAGAGAAGGGCACCGGGGAGAGCGCGAAGGTCCGGCTGCCGATGTCGCTGCTCGCCGGCGCGGGTGCGCTGCTCCTGTCGCTCGCCCTTTCGGTGCTCATCGACTGTCTCGCTCTCGGGTTCGTCTGGGGCTTCGGCCGCCCGGCCGAGGTGCCGCCTGCCCTGGCCGCTCTGGCCGCCCACCCGACCGGGCCCGGCAGCGCCGCCGCGCCGCCCTGGGAGGCGTTCGCCGGGCTCCTGGTCCTGTCGTGGCTCTTCGGCAGGACGATGCCGTTCCTGAACCGCTCCTCGCAACACGCTCTGTATGCGGCGCGTCTCACCCGGGCGTACCTGGGGGCGTCGAATCCGGAGCGGGCGCCCGGATGCTCGATCTCCGACGTGCTGCGCGGCGACGACCCCGGGACCGCGGAGTACTGGGGGCGCAAGGTGTCCGAACGCGGAGCGCCGCTCCACCTGGTCAACGTCACGATCAACGAGACGGTCTCTGGCCGCAGCCAGGTGGAGCAGCAGGATCGCAAGGGGACCGCCATGGCGTTGGGGCCCTGCGGGATCCACGTCGGCAATGGGCACCACTTGATGTTCGACTGGGCGGACCCGGAGCGGCCGCGAAGGGTCCTGGAGGAGGGGAGCTGGAAGGTGTTCCGCGGCCCGTGCCCGCGCCTCGAAGGACTGTCGGTGGGTCAGTGGGTCGGCATCTCGGGGGCGGCGTTCTCGACCGGGCTCGGCTATCGCACCAGCGCGGGCCTCAGTTTCCTGCTGGGATTCGCCAACGTCCGTCTCGGCTACTGGTGGCGGCCGGACAACCCCTCGTCGCCGCAGCAGTCGAAGCTCGAGGCTCTCGCCTTCTGGCTCTTCCCGGTCCAGTCCTATCTGACGAGTGAGCTCCTGGCCCGCTTCCCGGGCACGGCCGCGCCGCGCTGGTACCTGTCGGACGGCGGCCATTTCGAGAACATGGGCGGGTACGAGCTGATCCGGAGGCAGCTGCCGCGGATCCTGATCGTCGACGCCGAAGCCGATCCCGACTACGAGCTGGAAGGCCTCGCCAACCTGGTGCGCAAGGCGCGGATCGACTTCGGGACCGAGATCCTCTTCTGGGACGACCAGCGGCTCGCGCGGGAAGGGATTCCGGGAGACTTCAGGCCGCCGCTCGGAACGCTCGACCAGTTGCGGCGGCGCGAGCGCGAGCAGGACTCGAGGGCGTGCGCGGCGATCGCCGACGTCCTCTACGCCGAGGACTCGATGCCCGGCCGGCTCCTCTACGTCAAGACCGCGCTGTGCGGCGGCGAGCCGGTCGACGTGCGCGAGTATCACGCCAAGCACAGCGAATTCCCCCACGAGTCGACGGCCGATCAGTTCTTCGACGAGGCGCAGTGGGAGAGTTACCGCAGGCTCGGCCAGTTCGTCGGCAGCCGGCTCTTCGGCGAGCTCGTTCCTGGGCCCCAGAAGCCCGAGCAGGAGCTGCTGAAGAGCCTGGTGTTCGATTGGAACCCCCGCGAGAGCGGCGCTTCCCGTCCCGAAGGCGAGGGGGCCTGAGATGCCACAACCGTACCGACGCGGATACCTGTCGCGGCGCCGGTCCGGATCGTCTGGCTCCAGATCGATCCGTTTCCGCAGCCGGCCGAGGCGACGGCCGCACGACGCGGCGGCTGGACGCTCTCGGCTTTCGGCCCGGTGCTCGCCCTGGCTCGCGTGCGCACCGGGAGCCAGCGGGTGCGCCGCTCCGAAGAGCTGGATCTGCTCGAGAAGCGCTACGGCGACCGCATCGAGGTGGTGACGGTCGCGCCGCCGGCGCCGGACCCGCGCTTCGTCACCCGCGACCCGCCGCTGAGCTGGTTCCTTTCCAGCCGCGACCGCGCGCGCGTCGAGCGCGACTGGGATGCGACCGCGCCAGGGGCGGCGGTGGCGAGGCTGGTGGCCGCCTACGGCGCTGTGCCGCCGCCGGGGGTGCCGTGAGCCGCCGGCGGGAGAGGCGCCGATCCGGGCGCCCGGAGGAGAGCTGAGATGCCGACACCGTACCGACGCGGTTACCTCGGGGACTTCGACCGCTCGATCCGGGAGCACCCGGACTGGCCGGTGGTGGTGAGCGAGGGCGACTCCTGGTTCTCCTACGCCGACGTGGTCGGGCGGCTGGACGACCCGCAGGACCAGGGCAACCCGATCTACCAGCGCCCCTGGTGCCTGTTGCGGCTCGAGAAGGCGGGCGACGAGATCCTGAACATCCTCTCGGGTCCCCAGCGCGCGAAGCTGCGCGAGTACTTCGGGCGCTGGAAGCTCGACGCGCTGCTCTTCTCGGCCGGCGGCAACGACATCATCGGCGCCGACCTGCCGCCGCTGCTGCGCGACTACGTGCCCGGCGCCCAGGCGCCCGACCTGATCTCGTACTCCCGCTTCGAGCGCCGCCTGCGCCAGATCCAGGACTGCTACCGCGAGCTGCTCGACCTGATGGGCGACGCCGGCCAGCCTTCGAAGGTGTTCGTCAACTCGTACGACTACGTGGTGCCGTCGAAGAAGGGCGCGGTCTACGTCGGCCCGTTCAAGGTCTCGGGCCCCTGGATCGAGCCCGCCCTCGACGCCCACGGCATCCCGAAGGCGCTCTGGCCGGACGTGATCCACCTCCTGATCGACGCCTTCGCCACCGCGGTCGACCAGGTCGCCGCCGAACCCCGCGGCGCCGGCCGCCTGATCCGCGTCGAGACCCGCAACCTCCTCCAGGGCCACTGGCAGGACGAGATCCACCCCGACCACGACGGCGCGATCAAGGTCGCTCAGCAAGTTCGAGGCGGCGCTCAGGACGGCGGGCGTGATCCCGTAGGGGCGCCTCGGGTTCCTTGGAGGGTCCCTCGCCCTCGCGAGGCTTCGGGTCACCCGAGGTCGACCTGTTCGGTCTTGCTATCTCGTTCGTCCCCTCCTTTGAAAGCGTCTGGAGAGGCTCCGGGGCCCTGTTCGAGGGCGGGCGACCGGCGCGAAGCGAGGGGGGCGTCGCGTGGCAACGAGAGAACTCGACTTCACCGAAGTCGTGAGAGAGGCGCTGTGCGCGCTGGAGGCACCGGCTGAGCGCCCGAGGTCCGTGCCTCCACCCGAATCCGGTCCGCTACTCGAGCTCGCCGCCCTCCAGCACAAGGTGCGAGAACGCCGCTTCGGTGCGCTCTCGGGCCGCGCTCTCGGACGCCCTTTCGAGATCCTGCGGAACGCGCCGAGGAAGCGGCGCGCGGAAGGCCGGAACGGGCTCGCCTTCGACGGCGGAACGCCGGACCAGTCGCCCCGTCTCGGCCCAGCGACCGAGCTCGAAGAGAGCCTCGTCGTTGCTCGACCGAGCCAGGGAATTGGCTTCGAGAACTGCGCCGGGGATCCCGCTCTTGGAAGCCTGGGACGCCGATCGCTCCGCCAACTTCAGGTAGGTGAGCCGGACGGGGTCGGCGAAGGGGATCGACGAGCAGAGGCCGGCCATCTCGAGGGCGAGGCCGTGCACCGTTTCGGGGTCTTCGCTTCGTGCGGCGAGCTCGAGATCGACGCTCCGGACTCCGAGCCGGAACGAAGCGGCCCGCGCCGAGATCGAGGGCGACGATCCGCGCGAGACCGACCACTCGTTCCGAGTCCAGGTGTCGCCCAGATCGGCCATCCGACGGGGATCGCTCGCCAACGCCGCCAACTCCACGCTCGACAGGTCGCCGCGCGAGAGGGTGCCTCGCTGAGCCATCCAGACCGCCAATCCGGCCGCGACCGCGAGCGAGGCGGCCGCCAGCCAGGCCGCGACTTGTCGCGCCCGAGGCGGAGCGCTGCGAACCGATCCCGAGGTTTCCGCGGGCGTTTGCTCGGCTTGGAATCTCAGCGTGTCGGCGAGCAGCTCGCGGCAGGCGTCGCAGTCGGCCAGATGAAGTTCGACCTGAGTGCGCTCGGGCGTGGCCAGCCGGCCGTCGACGAACGCGGCGAGCCGCTCCAAGTCGGGGCAGCGGCCAAGGTCCTGAGGGCTCTCCGCGCTCAAACGGACTCCTCCTTGGGATGGGACGGACGCGCGGGCGCAGATTCCAGTCCCGAGCCGAGATCCAGCGTGAGGTCGAGGCCGGCCCAACCGATGATCCGCTCGATCTGGCTGCGGTCGAGGCCCCGCTCCTCGAGCGCCCTCCGAAGGGTTCCCAGCGATCGCTGGATCCGGGAATACAGCGGCTTGGCGGGGACGCCGAGGCCCTTGCCGATCTCGGCCACCGTCAGACCGTCCTCGAACCTCAGCTTCAGGAGCAGTCGCTCCCGGGGTTCGAGCCGGCGTAGAGCGTCCGCCAGCGCCGTTTCGGCGAGCGCAGCCAGCTCGCGCCGTTGCACCTCGTCCTCGGCGTTCGAGGCCGGTGAGGTGGCCGGGAGATACGCGAGCCGGTCCTCCCCTTCGAACTTCCGGCGAATCCGCGTGGGCAGTCGAGCGGCCAGGGCCTCGATCGCCTTTGCCTCGAGCGGGCAGGCGAAGCGCTCGCGCAGGATCCTCTGGGCCGCGGCCAGGTCATGACCGTCGCGGTACAGCAGCGTCTCCAGTTGCACCGCCGAGACGCCCAGCCGTCGGGCCTGGGCGGAAGGGCGCCATTTTCCCCAACGGTGGTTCCGGAAGTCGCGGAAGAGGTTGTGCACGACGGTGACCAGGAACGTCGAGAGCAGGCTTTCGCCGCGGAACTTCCGCAACACCGCGTAGTCGTCGTCGATCAGCCGCAGCTTGGCCCAGGAGGCAAACTCTTCGGCCTCCTCGGTCGGAAAGGCGTACCGTTGACAGATCGAACCGATCACCTCGTTCGACCAGCGGGAGGTTCTCGAGGAAGAGCGCTTCGGCATCCATCGCACGGGCGTCGGCTCGCGATTCTAGTCGGGGACAGCCGGAATCCGCGGCCGTGCGTCCGTCTCACCCTCTCGTCATGGGCGAGGTGCGAGACCGAGAGCTGGAGGACGTCGGGCGGAACTGGAAGTCCGGGAGCCGAGGTGAGCTTTCGGTCCGGCTCCTGGTCGTCGGGATTCTGAGCTCGGCCGCTCTCGGCGGCAGGCTGCCGGCCGCGCGGCGGAGACCCCGCCGCCGTCGGCGGCAAGACGCGTCCAGGAGGCGCTCGGCGGGTATCGACGCTTCGCGCCCCGATTCGCGTTCGACCGACCCAACGCTCCCTGCGGGCCCGACGCCCGCACCGATCGACGGATCGAGCTTCCCGATCTGCTCTCCTCCGCCCGCTCCCGGAAGCGAGGCCTTTCAGACGCCTCCGGCGGCTCGTGCCGGACCTGCAGCGAACTGGTCCCGGGGAACTCCGCAGATACCGCTCGCGCGAAGGCGATCTGGGCCCTGATCTGGTCGGAAGACGTCGATGCGGCCGATCGCGCAGTCGAGGTACTCGAGTCGGCAGCCGCTCGTCAAGCCGGAGGACGCCACGCTGCTTTCGGATCTGTCCGCCGCTCTGTTGGTGAGAGCGGAGCGCCGCCAGGACCCGCGGGACCTCGTTGCGGCGCTGGACGCGGCAGAAAGGGCGATGAAGCTGGGCGCCGACGGACCGAGAGCGCTCTGGAATCGAGCCTTGGCGCTGGAACGCCTACACCTGCCAGAGAGCGGCCCGCAAGTCTCTCGAGATGGAGGCGTCGAGATTCCCCGCCGCAGCGGCCGCCGACGGCGTCGGTGATCGCTCTGAGGCGGATCGACGCCGAGCTCGTTCACCCCGGATCCGGGGCTTCGAAGCCGTCGATCGAGACGATCCTGGCGCTCTCGGACGCTCGGCCTGATCGGCCGAGCTCCAAGTGGACCCGCAGCAACTTCGAGAGTGGTCGGAGGATTGGCTTGCTCCCGGAGTGGGCCAGGGCCTGGGAGGCGCGGCGCGCCGAGAGTGAGGACCTGCTTGATTCAGCCTCGAAGCTGGGTCGAGCTCTGGTGGCGTCCAGGAAGGATTCCCTTCTGTATCGCGTGGCCCAGGAACTCGAGTCGGGGAGCGACGATCGCCGCAGCGCCGCGGCACGGGCATGGCTCGCGCTGGAGCATGGGCGCCGGGCCTATCGCCAGTTCGAAGTGACGGAAGCCGAGTTGGCCTTTCGCGAGAGCCTGGCCGGGTTCGAGCGAGCGAAGAGCTCGGCCACCGTTCTGGCGCGACTCGGCTTGGCCGCTTGCGGCTACCAGCGTCTCGACGCGCGTCGAACTCGTGAGCTGGCGGAGGTCGCGCTGGAGGAAGCCCGAGCCATCGAGAGTCCCTCGGCCGAGGCCAAGGCGGAGTGGACGCTCGGGGTGACGGCGAGCACGGAGCGGGATCTCGGAGGCGCGTTGGAGCACCTCGAGAGGGCGGCGGCAATCTACGAGCGTCTCGGCGAGAGCTCGAACCGCGAACAGATCGCGATTCGACTTCAGGACACCTGGGCGCAGCTCGGCAACGAGCGACGCGCCTGGGATGCGAGCCTCGAGGTGCTCCGTGAGACGAGCCTGAGGACGGACCCGCGCCCCCGGTTCCTGGCTCTTCACGGCGCCGGACTCGACAGCGAGGCCCTGGGAGACCCCTGGGCGGCGAAGGTGTTGATCGAGGCGGCCTCCGAGGTCGCGCGGCGGTCGGACGACCTCCTCCCGGCGGTGTTCGCCGGAACCGAGCTGGCCAAGCTGCGATTGACGCTCGGCGACCGCGACGGCGCGTTGCGAGACCTCGACGAGATCGAGGCGCTGATCGATCGGATTTCAGAGCCCGCGGAGCGGGGTCGACTCGAAGCGGATCGACAGTTGGCCCTCGCCGAGGCGCAAGTGGACCAGGATGCCCTGGCGTCGGTCTCCCACTCGAAGAGTGTTCTCTCCGATCTGGCGACGGCGGCGACGCCGACGCAGCTCGCTAATGCCCGGCTGCTCGAAGCGCGCGCCGAGCGTCGACTCGGCCACACCGAGGCGGCGCGGTCGCTCTTGGAGCGAGCCGACGCCGACCTGTCGGATCTGATCTCGCACGTCCCCGCGGCCGAGCGACGCGACGCCCTGGACCTACGCTGGGACGCCGTCGTCGAATTGACGAGCCTGCAAGCGCTCGACCTTGGGCGCCCACTCAGCGGATTGGCGACCCTCGAGAGGGCCCGCTGCAGCGCCCTGCGACACGCACGGTGCCTCCAAGGAGAGTTCGCGAAGGGCTCGGACTGGGCGGCGCTCCTGCCGCCAGGCACGGCGCTGGTCGACTTCCTGGTCGCCGGAGACGATCTGCTCGTTTGGGTCGTGACCCACGACAGCCACCGATTCCGACGCCTCGCCGGAGCACTTCCTACGTTCGATTCACAGATCGCAGGACTTCCGCGCCGCCGCCTCGAAGGGAGACGCCCAGTCCGCCGGACGAGTTGGCCAAGTTCTGGCGAAGGAGCTCTTCGGCAAGTCACGGCGGCTTCTCGTCGGAAGGTCCGAGTGGATCGTGATCGCGGACGGCGACCTTTGGTCGATCCCATGGCTGTGCCTCCGCCTGCTGGAGCCGCGTGTCCAGAGCGCGCCCTTCCCCGCTGTGCGAATGGCCGCGAGCGCCTTGGCGAGCCCCCAGCTCCGCTCCACTCGCGAGCGGAAGGCCGATCACGCCCTCGTCGTGGCCTCTCCAGCCTTTGATCGCAGTCTCTTTCCGTCGCTTGCCGAGCTCCCTGATGCGGAAGCGGAAGTCGAATCGGTTCGCCAGCTCGGACTTCCGACAATCGCGCTCACCGGCAGTCGGGCCGATCCCGAGTCAATCCTCCGAGCCCTCCCCGGCAGCCGAATCGCCCACTTCGCCATGCACGCGATCGAGCGGGACGAGAGGCACGGCGGAGTCGCCCTCGTCGCCTCGCCGACTGCCAACTCCCCGACTGGGCTGCTATCGACACTGCAGATCTCCTCTAAGGACCTCTCAACGGTGCGCCTGGTAATTCTCGCTGGCTGCTCGACCGCTGGAGGTCGTGCCCGTTGGTCGGGAGGTGGGACCGGTCTGGCTCGCGCCTTTCTCGATGCTGGGGCCGAAGTCGTGGTGGCGACGCTTTCCGATCTCACCGATGAGGAACTTCGCACCTGGTCCCGCGAGTTCCTTCTCGCTGGAGCAATGGGCAGGGAGGTCACGAATCAGTCTGTCGAAGTGGCTCCGGAACGAGAAGAGGGACTCGCACGTGGTTTCCGAGAAGAGGCAGACAGGCTCAGCCTGTCGCTTCAATTCTGGACCTTGGGGCCGGGTACACCGTTGGTTTCGATCGGTGCCAACTGAACCAGGAGACGAGATATGCCGACGATCAGGCTCTTCGTGATGGGACTCATGGCGGTCTTTCCCGAGAGAACGGGCCTGGGGATGGACCTGGCTGCGCCTCAAACTCCTGCTCAGCCTGATCGGATGGCGCACGTTCCCGTTCTCGCTTGGGACCCGTCGAACATGCGCCCTGGCGGCGTGTTACCGGCCTCGGATGAAGGCTTCTGCAAGGACCCGAGCATAGGCATCTTGAGAATCTCGCCCGCGAGCGCCTTGGAGATCTCGCTTCCTGGCGCTGGCCTGATTCGCCCGTTCGCTCCACTTAGGGGCCATGACAACCCCGACATGCACGTCCGTTGGGAACGGACAAACAAGCCGACGTTGGAGAATTGGAGCTAGCGCTTCGTGGCTACTGGACCTTCGAAGTGCAGGCATTGGAAGCACTTTTCGGCGGGTCCGAGAAGGATTCGACAACTCGGGAGCAGCGGTTCCGGCTCTCGTTCGCGTCGGCGGACTGGATCCGAACGGCGAAGCGTCACTCTTGAAGACGTGGGGATTCTCGATCTGGGATCGCGATTCCGGTGACTTAGCCAGGCTCTCCCTTTACCCTTCGCCTCCGTCTCCCGCCCTCGCTTGCGTCCGCCGCGCGGTCGCGGACAGCGTCGTACTTGAAGTGAGCACTTCGGAGGGGAGTGCGATTGGCATCCGCAGCTCGTCGGGTCGAGATCCGCTCCTTCAATTCCAGCCCACGGGAGAAAGGCCCGTAGACCTACTCGTCGCGAACCTCCCGGCGTGGATTCCCGAAACGCCGGTACCGAACGGCGAGGTCCTGCACTTCCGAATGTACGATGGCCTCTTGGCTACGGGAACCTCGGGGGCTCCCGTGCGAGCTTGGGCGTCACCTCTTGGCATGACTCCTGGCACCATTGGCAAGTCGATCGCGGATCCCCCCATCCTGTGGACGCACCTAGCCTCAGATGGCTGTACTGGGAATTGCGGCCCCTGCAAGACAAGCAGGAGCATCCGCGCACAGCCGCTGTGTCTGCCGATCGGTTGTTCAGGGTGCTAGCGAGCTTGTGCCAGCAGGTCGGGCGCAGCCCGCATGCGACAGGTCTCAAGTTCAGACACGTTGGCTACATGGCGGCACAGGTCCACGATCATTCAATTTGAACTGTCTCGAAGGGAGAAGAACTATGAAGTGGTGCGCCATGCGAGCCATTCTGGTTGTTCCGGCGCTCGCAATTGTCGTCGCCCCGGAGGCCGCCTCGGCATGTCGCGAGTATCCGCGAAGCGGGCCTTGCACCAAGATCTCCTTCGATCACAAGAAGGATTGCTGGTTGGATCCTCGCGATCCGTGCCAGATCATGCGGACTGCGCGATCGGGAAGGGACAGCGCCCGTTTCCTTGGTCGATGGCTGAAGGTGTCCTGACGATCCAGCTCCCTAGAGACGCAAGAATCTGCGTTGACGTCGTCAACACAAACACCCTGGCTTTCAGAGCCGGATACGGCCGGTTGACAGCGAGGTAGAAGACTCGCTCGCAAGTGCACAGGAACTCCTTGGTCTTCTCGGAAGGCTGATTCGGATCACCTCTATGTCGCCGGCGAGAGGCCGCAGGCAGAATCGGTGCAAAAGCTTACCAACGATGGGAATGGTGCCGCTGTCGCGGGACTTCCTTCGGAATCAGAGTCAGCTTTAGGCCGCCTCAGAAACGCGTACACAGAGCTGGCGCACACCCTGGATCAGATCGCGAAGATTGAGAACTCTCTAGTCGACCGAGCACAGTCCGTAGAACTTGGATACGCGCAGGTGAGCGAGCCGGAGGAACCGATTCTGGGTGAATGTTCCTGCGGTGGGAGTGCGCCCGGCAGTGAAATAGAGCCCGCGGCAATTCGCAAGTGCAACCTCGAGTTCCTCAGGACGCAGTTTGCGAAACTGAGAAGTGCGAGCGAAGATCTCGAAGCGGAAGCTGCAGCGACCACAGGTGCGGTGCTCCGAAGATCGATTCCCTCGAGGCGCTAGTGACCAGATCTTCTGGCGAAGTTCTAAAGGCCGCCAATGCGGTTCTGGTTACCGAGGCGAGTGTGATCAAGACTCTCGCCAACATCGAGCTAACAGTGAAGAGAGCCACTTGCAGCGCCAGTGCCAAATCGGCAAGCCCCTGCGAGGACGCTCTAACCACGGTTTCTCTGGTCCGTGCGGCGGACCGCAGACTGGGAGAAGAGACAGACTCAGCCGATCACGTCTGAGAAGTCAACCGTGGATTGCGGACCGCATCGCGCTCTGACCATGCAGACATTTCGCCCAAGCTTTCAAGTTCGATCGCCGTACGCCGAGGCTCGTTGGGCTTCGGCGTCGGAATCCTGAAGGTCAATCTCCGGAATCCGAAATTCGGAGCGGTAGCGGATCCCACGGATCCGGAGATGAAGAGGAAGCTCGTGAGAAGACGGACGAAGAGTCCCTGAGCGGGAAGCTCGCTCTCTTTGGATCGTGGCGGTTCCTCACCGGCTGGTCGCGGTGGTCTCGAAGTCGAGAGTTCGGCCATTGCTGGAGATCGGAGCGAGCGCTCGACAAGGATCATCCGGCGGCGATTCTGGCGTCGGCATCGAGCTTGGAAATCCGTCAAGTTCTCCTACGGATGGACGTGGCAGGAGCTCGATGAGCTCAACGGTCAAGTGGCAGGCGTGACCACGGTGTCGGGCGCCGACGACATCAGGCTCCGGAAACACTTCGTGCGGGGGAACTACGTATCCTTCTCTTTCAGCCTCGACTCGCTGAGCCTGTTCAAGTCCGATTCGAGCTCCGGCGACAGCAAGTCGTCGGCGACCAAGGCTAGCGATACCGCTGCGAAGAAGTAGAGGATCGACCGGGGACCGATCTTGGGGCCGCGGTGGAGAGGACGCACCTGGCTAGTGCACGCGCCCCTCGAGTTCGATCCGGAGCCAGCTCGCCACCCTCGGTGCGATCGACGTCATCGGCACCGTCCCCAGGTCCCCGCGCTCCTCGAGCCCCGGCCCGGCCAGGATCAGCGCCGCGGCGAGCTCGGGGTGGGTGGGGGAGTAGCCGTGGGTGCCCTTGCTCATCGCTGGGCCGGTCCAGTCGCCGGTGAGGTCTGAGTCGAAGCGGTAGCCGGGCTTGGCGTCGAGGACGAGGGGGGTGACCTGCGGGTCGCCGCCTTCGGCTTCGATCTCCTTCGGCTCCAGGATGCCGGCGATGCCGGTGTCCGGGTCGGCCAGGTCGGGGACGAAGAGGGAGCGGACCTTGGCGAGGGTCTCGGCGTCGGCGGGGTTGGCGAGGTGGAGCAGGGCGGTGCCGTCCTGGGTCTGGAAGATCGCGCGCCAGGAGGCGACCCGTGGCGTGCACGGCGGGGTGTCGTGGCCGCCGGAATCCTCGTTCTCCTTCAGGGTGATCAGGCCGGCTTCGACCAGGCGGACGTTGGGGTGGAGCGAGGTCGTCGTCGGGAGGAAGCCGTGGTCGGAGACGACGACGACCAGGGTGGCGGCGTCGAGGTTCAGGTCCTTCAAGGCGGCGAGCAGGCGGCCGAGCTGGGCGTCGTCGCGCTCGAGGGCGGCGTTGGCGGCGGGGGAGCCGGGGCCGTCCTCGTGCTGCCAGTGGTCGTATTCGATCAGGTGGACCAGCATCAGCTCCGGGCGCAGCGTGCGCAGGATGTGGAGCGCGACGTCCGTGCGGTCGACGTCGGTCAGCGGCCAGGCGAGCGGGTGGCCGAGCTCCTCCTCGACCGCGGCGACCAAGCCGGGGGTCGAGAGCGCCGCCTGGAGGTGCAAGTCGTACGGGTTCGTCGAGCCGCTGCGCCAGATCTCCGGGAAGTTGGCGTCGATCGGCGCTCCCACCGTGACCGGCCAGGAGACCGCGCCGACCGTCAGACCGGCGCGCTTCGCGGCGTCGAGCAGCGTCGGCACGCGGATCTCCTCGTAGAACCAGTGCCAGGCTTGGCTCGCCGTGCCCATCGGGTCGAACACGGTGTTGGTCAGGATGCCGTGGACGCGCGGCGGGGCGCCGGTGATCAGCGTCGTGTGCGACGGGTAGGTCATCGTCGGCAGGACGCCGGTCACGGCGTGGGCGTAGGCGCCTTCGGCGGCGAGCCGCCTCAGGTTCGGGACCTTCAGGCCGTGGGCGTCGGGGTCGAGGTAGGCGCTCGGCGCGAGGCCGTCGATCGAGACCATCAGGACCCGGCGCGGCAGCGAGCGCATCGGCTCGGGCCTCTCGGCGGCGAGGAGCGTCGCTGGGACGAGCAGGGCGGCAAGGGCGGTGGCGAGGATCCTGCCGGGACGGAAGGGCATGACGGTTTTCTATCGCAACTGGCACGACATGGGCCTTGGCGGGTCGGGGGATCTCCATGGACGGGCGAAGAGGCGGAGGGGCCCCGTCGCGCCCGGGCGAACTTCTCTACTTGCCCCAGATCCAGGTGCCCCAGAGGACGTTCATGGCGATCTGCTCCGGCAGGCGCACGCCGTTCTGCTTCAGGGCCAGGGCGATCGAGCCGCGGTGGTGGGACTCGTGGGAGATCAGGTAGGCGAGCCAGCGTAGGGGGCTCCGGCCGTGCGTGCGGATCTTCGCCTCGCCAGCGAGGGACTTCGTCAGGTGCGCCTCGACCGCCTTGCCGGACGTCGTGAACGCCTTCTTCAAGGCCGCGCGGGTGGGCTTGGCGATCGTCTCGCCGTCGCCCTTGCCCGGGCGCTTGCCGGTCTCGAAGTAGCGGATCCAGGCCAGCCGCACGCGATAGCAGTGGACGAGCTGGGCGGCGACCGTGCGTCCGCGCGAGGCGAGCGGCACCGCGGCGAAGCCCTTCGTCGGGATGCCCGCGACGAGCGCGAGCTGGATGGCGTTGTGCCGGCGCCAGACCGCGAGCAGCTCGGCGGCGGGAACCGCGGCGTCCGGTGACGGCACGACGGAATGGCGGGGCATGGCCGGGATTGTAGGCGCTGCGCCTCGGAGCCGGATCTCCGCGGCCTCGCCTTTCCGTTGCCCGGTTCGTGTTTACAATGGCAGCTTCGGGCCTGCGGGGCCGCGCGCCGAGGGGACGCGCGGCGACGAAGGATCGCGGGCGGAGCCGCAGAGCGAACGAGGGACCGCAGGGAGGGTAGCTGGATGGCGCATCGGACGAACTGGAAGCTCGTCGCGGCGGGGGGCGCGCTGCTGGCCGCTCTCGGCTGCAGCGCCCACCCGGCCGTGAAGCCCGCCGCGACGACTGCAGCGGACGCCGCGGCCGTGGCCGCCGCCCCCCCCGCCGCCGACGAAGAAGCCGCGACGGCGAGCGCAGCGACCGCTCCGTCCGCGCCCGACGCCGGCGCCGCGCTCGACGAACCCGGGGCGCGCGAGCTCGAGCCGGGCGAAGACGTCGACGCCGACGCCGCCGCGCCCGATCCGGAGGCGACGCCCGAGGACGCCGAGGACCTGCTCCACGAGGCGATGGAGTCCTACCGCGCCGCCGAGGAGTCCTGGCAGCGCGGGGCGTTCGACGACGCCTTCTCCGACCTCGACCACGCCTACGAGCGGATGGCCCGGGTGGACCCCGGCGACGACGCGGTCCTGGGCCAGGAGAAGGAGGACCTGCGCAACCTGATCTCGCGCCGGATCGTCGAGATCTACGCCTCGCGGCAGACCGCGGTGGGCGACCCCGACCGCTCGATCCCCGAGGTCGTCAACGACGACGTCGAGCGCGAGATCCGGAGCTTCCAGGGACCGGAGCGCGACTTCTTCCTCACCGCCTACCGCCGCTCCGGCCTCTACCGGCCGATGATCCTCGCCCAGCTCCAGGAGGCCGGGCTGCCCGAGCAGCTCTCCTGGCTGCCGCTGGTCGAGAGCGGCTTCAAGGAGCGCGCCTTCTCGCGCGCCCGCGCCCTGGGCCTGTGGCAGTTCATCGCCTCGACCGGCTACCGCTACGGGCTCGACCGCTCGGCCTGGATCGACGAGCGCATGGACCCGGAGAAGTCGACCAAGGCGGCGCTCGCCTACCTGACGGCGCTGCACAACCTGTTCGGCGACTGGCTGACGGCGCTGGCGGCCTACAACTGCGGCGAGCGCGCCGTGCTCGCCCAGCTCCATCATCAGACGGTCGGCTACTTCGACCAGTTCTGGGACCTCTACGCCCGGCTGCCGGGCGAGACCCGCCGCTACGTGCCGCGCTTCCTCGCGGTGCTGGCGATCCTGGGCGATCCGGGCAAGTACGGCTTCGACCTGCCCGACCCGGATCCTGCCGTGGCCTTCGAGACGGTCGAGGTCGCGCGTCCGACGAAGCTCGAGGCGCTCGACCAGGCGCTGGGGCTCGCTTCCGGCACCCTCACCCAGCTCAACCCGGAGCTGCGGCGCAACGCCAGCCCGGACGGGGCCTATCCATTGAAGGTTCCGCCGGGCGCCGGGCCGACGGTGCTCGCCAGCCTCGAGACCCTGCCCCAGTGGCAGCCGCCCGCGGTCTCCTTCGGCATCCACCGGGTGCGCTCGGGCGAGACCCTGTCGGCGATCGCCGGGCGCTACCACACGAGCGTGCGCGAGCTGATGTTGGTCAACCACCTGAGGAGCGCCAACCGCCTGTCGGTCGGCCAACGCCTGGAGGTGCCGGACGGCCGGGGCGGGTCCTCGTCGTCGTCGTCCTCCTCCTCCTCCTCCTCGCGCAAGCGGATGGCCGCCGGCAGCTCGATCCAGCATCGGGTGCGCCCGGGCGACAGCCTGTGGTCGATCGCCGCCCGCTACGGCACCACCGTCAACCGGATCCGCGCCGACAACGGCCTCCGCAGCTCCTTGCTCCACCCCGGCCAGCTCCTCACCATCCGCGCCGGCGGCTCGTAGGCGCCGCCCGCCGGAGCGCCGATTCGGTCCGGCGGAGACCGGCGGCCGGCCGCCCGGCCTGCGGTAGACTCGGCCTCGCCGTGCAGGCGCCCCTCCCGTTCGAGGATCCGCAGTCGGATGCGCCGCCGCTGCGCGTGGTCGTTCTCGGCTCGGGCAGCGGCGGCAACGCGGTCGTGGTGGAGTCGGGCGCGGCGCGGGTGCTCGTCGACGCCGGGTTCTCCTGCCGCGAGCTCGAACGGCGCATGAAGCGGGTCGGCTTCGACCCCAAGTCCCTCACCGACGTCCTGCTGACCCACGAGCACGAGGACCACGTCCGCGGCGTCGCCCGCTTCGCCTCGCGCAACGGGACGCGGGTCTGGGCGACGCGTGGGACGCTCGCCGGCTGCGAGCTGCCGCCGGACGTCGTCGCCCGGGTCGAGATCCTCGAGTCCGGGCGCAAGGCCGAGATCGGCGGCTTCGAGGTCGAGCCGTTCCAGATCCCCCACGACGCGCGCGAGCCGGTCGGCTACGTCCTCGAGGACGGAGTCGGCCACCGCTTCGGGCTGGTCGCGGACCTCGGCTGCTGCAGTCGTCTGGCCTGGGGCCGCTTGCGCGACCTCGACCTGCTCGTGCTCGAGACCAACCACGACCTCGAGCTGCTGCGCAGCGGCCCCTATCCGTGGTCGCTCAAGCAGCGAGTCGCCGGCCGCCACGGGCACCTGTCCAACGCCGACGCCGGCGACGGGCTGCCCGAGCTGCTCGGCGACCGGCTGCGCTGGGTGGTGCTCTACCACCTCTCGCGCATCAACAACACCGCGGCGCTCGCCGCCGCGACCGTCGGCGACGTGCTCGACCGCTCCGGCTCCGGGGCGGGGGTCGTCGTCGCCGACCAGTTCGAGCCCACTCCGTGGCTGGAGGTGAATCCGTGAAGGCACGCGTGACGGTCTACCCGCGGCGCGAGATCCTCGACCCTCAGGGCAAGGCGATCCAGGGCGCGCTGGCGCGCATCGGCTTCCCCGAGGTCAAGGAAGTGCGCGCGGGAAAGTCCTTCGAGATCGACCTCGGCGTCGACGACGCCCAGGCCGCTGGCGAGAAGCTCGCCGCGATGTGCGAGAAGCTGCTCGCCAACACCGTGGTCGAGGAATACCGCATCGAGGTGGTCGGAGGGGACGCCGGATGAGATGCGGCGTCGTCGTCTTCCCGGGCTCGAACTGCGACCACGACGTCTACCACGTGCTCAAGCACGTCCTCGACCAGGACGTGCTCTTCCTCTGGCACGAGGACACCCAGCTCAAGGGCTGCGACCTGGTGGTCCTGCCGGGCGGCTGGTCCTACGGCGACTACCTGCGCGGCGGCGCGATGGCCGCGCTCTCGCCGGTCATGGGCGCGGTGCGCGAGCACGCCGAGCGCGGCGGGCTGGTGTTGGGCATCTGCAACGGCTTCCAGGTCCTGACCGAGTCGCACCTGCTGCCCGGCGCGCTGCGCCGCAACCGGCGGCTGCGCTTCGAGTGCCGCGACGTCCACCTGCGGGTCGAGCGCGATGACCTGCCGTTCACGTCGGGATACCGCCAGGGGCAGGTCGTGCGCATGCCGATCGCCCACGGCGAGGGCAACTTCGAGCACTTCCCGGCCGAGCTCGACCGGCTCGAGAGCGAGCGCCAGGTGGTCTTCCGCTACGTTTCGCCGGAGGGCGAGCTCGACGACGCGTGGAACCCCAACGGCTCGGCGCGTGCGGTGGCCGGCGTCACCAACTCCGCGGGCAACGTGCTCGGCCTGATGCCCCACCCCGAGCGCTGCACCGAGGAGGTCCTGGGCAACCGCGACGGCCTGGCGCTGTTCGAAGGCCTGGTCCACGCCGCGGTCGGCCGCGCGGCCGGCGGCGGCCGGCGCGCCGCGGGGGCCGCGCGATGACCGCGAAAGGGGCGGCGGCCGAGCCGCCGGTGGACCTCGCGCTGGGCCGCGAGATGGGCCTGACGGAGGAGGAGTACGGGCGCCTCCAGGGGCTGCTCGGCCGCGCGCCGACCCGGACCGAGCTGGGCATCACGTCGGCGCTGTGGTCGGAGCACTGCTCGTACAAGTCGTCCAAGGTCTACCTCAAGGAGTTCCCGACCACCGGGCCGCACGTCCTCCAGGGACCGGGCGAGAACGCCGGGATCGTGGACATCGGCCACGGCTGGGTCGCGGTGTTCAAGATGGAGAGCCACAACCACCCCAGCTACATCGAGCCCTACCAGGGCGCGGCGACCGGGGTCGGCGGCATCCTGCGCGACGTCTTCACCATGGGCGCGCGGCCGGTCGCGATGCTCGACGCCCTGCGCTTCGGCCGCCTCGACGCGCCGCGGATGCGCTCCCTGGTCGACGGCGTGGTGCGCGGCATCGGCGACTACGGCAATTGCGTCGGGATCCCGACGGTCGGCGGCGAGACCGGCTTCCACGCCTGCTACGACGGCAACATCCTGGTCAACGCTTTCGCCCTCGGCATCGCGCGCCGCGAGCGCATCTTCCGGGCCAAGGCCGAGGGCGTGGGCAACCCGATCCTCTACGCCGGCTCGCGCACCGGGCGCGACGGCATCCACGGCGCCACCATGGCCTCGGACTCCTTCGACGCCGAGAGCGAGAAGAAGAAGCCGACCGTGCAGGTGGGCGACCCGTTCACCGAGAAGGTCCTGATCGAGGCCTGCCTGGAGGCGATGCGCACGCAGGCGATCGTCGCGATCCAGGACATGGGCGCCGCCGGCCTGACCAGCTCGACGTTCGAGATGGCGGCGCGCGGCGGGGTCGGCTTCCGTCTCGACCTCGACCGGGTGCCGTTGCGCGAGCCGGGCCTCTCCTCCTACGAGATGATGCTCTCGGAATCCCAGGAGCGGATGGTGATCGTCGCCCGCCGCGGCAAGGAGGAGGAGGTGGCGCGCGTGTTCCGCCGCTGGGGCCTCGAGGTGTCGCGCATCGGCGAGCTCACCGGCGACGGCCGGGCCGAGATCCGCCACCGCGGCAAGCTCGAAGCGGCGCTGCCGATCCGGCCGCTGACCGACGACGCGCCCGTCTACCACCGGCCGTGCGAGGTCGACGCCGACCTCGCGCGCCGGCAGCGTCCGCCCGAGGTGCCCGAGCCCGACGATCCGGGCGGGGCGCTCGAGCGCCTGCTGGCGACGCCGGAGCTGGCGAGCAAGGAGTGGATCTGGCGCCAGTACGACCACACGGTGCGCACGAACACGGTCTGGGGACCGGGCGGCGACGCCGGCGTCATCCTGCTCAAGGGCACGCCCAACGGGCTGGCGCTGACCTCGGACGTCAACCCGGTCTACTGCTGGCTGGACCCCCTGAGCGGCGGCCGTCAGGCGGTCGCCGAGGCGGCGCGCAACCTCGCCTGCGTCGGCGCCGAGCCGGTCGGGCTGACCGACTGCCTGAACTTCGGCAATCCGGAGAACCCGGCGATCATGGCCGAGTTCCGCGACTGCGTGCGCGGCATGACCGAGGCCTGCCGGGCGCTCGGCGTCCCGGTCGTCTCGGGCAACGTGTCGTTCTACAACGAGACCGACGGTCGCTCGATCCACCCGACGCCGACGGTGGCCATGGTCGGCGTCGTGCCCGACCTCGGCGACACCCCGGCCGCGCACTTCCGCCGCCCCGGCCGCCGGCTCATCCTGCTCGGAAGCGACCGCTCGGAGTTCGGCGGCTCGGCCTATCTTCGCCTGCTCCACGACGTCGAGCAGGGGCGTCCGCCGGCGGTGGACCTCGACGCCGAGGCGCGGCTCGGAGCGCTGCTGCGCGAGACGATCCCGTGGGGGATCGTGCGCACGGCGCACGACTTCGCCGAGGGGGGCCTGGCCGTGGCGCTCGCCGAGGCCGTCATCGGCGCCGGGACCGGCGCCCGGCTGAAGGTGCCGCTGGCGCCGCGCGACCTCTTCTCGGAGACCCAGGCGCGGGCGATCGTGGCGATCCTCCCGGGCCAGGTGGACCGCTTCCTCGAGGCGGCCGGGCGCCACGGCGTGCCGGCGCTCGAGGTCGGCGAGTCGGGCGGCGATCGTCTGGTCGTCGAGGCGGACGGTGGTGGCTTCGATCTCGAGGTCGCGCGCCTCGGCGAGATCTGGTCGACGGCGCTGCCGCGGGCGCTCGACCTGTGAGGAGCCGGCACCGCAGGTCCGGGCGCCGGGAGCGATAGGGTCGGCGGAGCGCGATCATGTGCGGCATCTTCGGCATCGAGGGGCAGGAGGACGCGGCCAACCACGTCTACCTGGGGCTCTACGCGCTCCAGCACCGGGGCCAGGAGTCCACCGGGCTGGTCTCGTGGGACGGCACGCGGGTCTGGCTCGAGCGCGGCATGGGCCACGTCGCCGACGTCTTCCCGGCCAAGGTCCTGGAGCGGCTCCCCGGCCGCCGGGCGCTCGGCCACACCCGCTACTCGACGTCCGGGTCGTCGGTGATCGCCAATGCGCAGCCGATCGTGGTGCGCACCTCGATGGGGCCGATCGGCGTCGTCCACAACGGCAACCTGACCAACGCGGTGGCGATCCGGCAGCGGCTCGAGGCGGAGGGCTCGATCTTCCAGACCACGAGCGACACGGAGGTCATCCTCCACCTGATGGCGCGCAATCCGCGCGAGGACGTGGTGGAGTCCCTGCTGGTGGCGCTGGCCGAGGTCGAAGGCGCGTACTCCCTGCTGATGATCACGGACGGCTGCCTGATCGCGGCGCGCGACCCCCACGGCTTCCGGCCGCTGGCGATGGCGCGCCTCGACGGCGCGACCTGCTTCGCCTCGGAGTCCTGCGCCTTCGACCTGCTGGGCGCCCGCTTCGAGCGCGAGCTGGAGCTGGGCGAGGTGATGGTCGCCCGCGGGTCGGACCTCGAGAGCTTCCACGTCCCGCTCGCGGGGACGCCCCAGCGCTGCGCCTTCGAGCACGTCTACTTCGCGCGCCCGGACAGCGTCGTGTTCGGCGATTCGGTCGCGGAAGTGCGCCGACGTCTGGGCGAGCAGTTGGCGCGCGAGGCGCCGGCCGCCGCCGACATCGTGGTGCCGGTGCCCGACTCGGGCCTGTTCGCGGCGCTCGGATACAGCCGGGAGTCGGGCCTGCCGTTCGAGCTCGGGATGACCCGCAACCACTACGTCGGACGCACCTTCATCGAGCCCAAGCAGTCGATCCGGAACTTCGGCGTCAAGGTCAAGCTCAACCCGGTGCGCGACATCATCCGCGGCCGGCGGATCGTGCTGATCGACGACTCGATCGTGCGCGGAACGACGTCGCGCAAGATCGTGCGCATGATGCGCGAGGCGGGCGCGGCCGAGATCCACCTGCGGATCTCCTCGCCGCCCACCGCGTGGCCGTGCTACTACGGCATCGACACCCCGCGCCGCGGCGAGTTGATCGCGGCCACTCATTCGCTCGAGGAGATCCGCGGCTTCGTCGAGGCGGACTCGCTCGCCTACCTGTCGCGCGACGGGCTGCTTTCCGCGGTCTCCGGCCCGCGCGGCAGCTACTGCACGGCCTGCTGGACCGGCGAGTACGCGGTTCCGATCGCGGGCGAGGACCGCCGCCAGGCGGAGCTGTTCCCGGTTCCCGACGACGAAGACTGATCGCGGCGCCCCTTCGCCCGCAGCGGAATCCGCCGCGCCCCGCCCCGGGGGCGCCGTGCGGTCACCCGCCGGGGTGGTGCGCCCCCCGGCTCCGGGGCGCACTCTGGAACCGAGGAGGGTGTCACGATGTCCCAGGCGATCCGGCCTTCGACGGCTCCGGGTGTCCCTCGCCCGCAGCCGTTTCTTCTTTCCGAGCTGTGCAAGGGATGCGGGCGCTGCATCGGTGCCTGCCCCAAGCACTGCATCGCATTCGACGACCAGGTGGATCCGCAGACCGGGCTGATTCCGGTGGTGCTGGATCTCGAGGCCTGCAACGGCTGTGGCCTGTGCCTGACGGCCTGCCCGGAGCCCTACGGGCTGCGGCTGCCGGAGCCGGACGGCGTCCGGCCGCCGCTGCCCGAGACCGCCGAGGATCTGCCGGCGGCGGTCGCCATCCCGGACGAGTACCGGCCGCTGCCGGAGCGCCAGCCGATGGCGCTCAAGGGCAACCACGCCGCGGCGGTCGGCGCCCTGCTGGCGGGTTGCCGCCACTTCTACGGCTACCCGATCACGCCCTCGACCGAAGGGTCCGAGCTGATGGCGCGGCTGCTGCCGAAGGTGGGCGGGATCTTCCTCCAGGCGGTCAGCGAGGTGGCGACGATCAACCACCTCTACGGCTGCGGCGGCGCCGGCCTGCGGGGCATGACCTTCACCTCGTCGCCCGGATTCAGCCTCATGCTCGAGGGGATCTCCTACATGATCGGCGCCGAGGTGCCGGCGGTGATCGTCAACGCCATGCGCGGCGGTCCCGGCCTCGGCAACATCGCGCCCGAGCAGTCCGACATCAAGCTCGCCTGCCGCGGGCTGGGTCACGGGCACACCCACGCCGTCGTGCTCGCGGCCTCGTCGCCGCAGGAGATGCTCGACCTGACGATGCTCTCCTTCGAGCTGGCGTTCCGCTACCGCAATCCGGTCGTGCTGCTGGCCGACGGCTACCTGGGCCAGATGACCGGCAAGGTCTCGCTGCCGCCCTACTTCGTCGAGCCCGGCCTGCCGGCCTGGGCGGTGTGGGGCGATCGCGAGCACCGGCGCAACCTGATCTGCTCGATCTTCCTCGCCGAGACCGACCTCGAGGCGCACAACGTCCACCTGCTCGAGAAGTACGCGGCGATGGAGGCCAACGAGCAGCGCGCCGAGTGCTGGCGCACGGACGACGCGGAGGTCCTGCTGGTGGCTTGCAATACGCCGGCGCGGACGGCCAAGGGCGCGGTCGAGAAGCTGCGCGAGCAGGGGATCGCGGCGGGCCTGTTCCGTCCGATCACCCTCTGGCCGTTCCCGATCCGGGCGCTGGAGCCGCTGCTCGGACACACGCGCCGGATCGTGGTCGTCGAATCCAGCCCGGGCCAGCTCGAGGACGAGATGCGGCTGGCGATGAGCCACGCCGAGGCCGGACAGGGCATCCCGATCGACTCCGTCCAGCGTTACGGCGGCGTGGTCCCGGGGATCGACGAGATCGTGCGCCGGGTGCTCGACGCCCGGACGCCCCACCGAGGAGAAGAACCCAAACCAGGCAACCACCATCCGAATGACCAGGGAGTCCGGTCATGAGCGGCGTCTTCTACGATCGATTCGAGCGCCACGCCCACGGCGAGGGCCTGAAGGGCCACGCCACCCACTACTGTCCCGGGTGCGGCCACGGACTGGCGCACAAGTACCTCGCCGAGGCGATCGACGAGCTCGGCATCCAGGACCGCACCGTCGCGGTGTCGCCGGTCGGATGCGCGGTCTTCCTCTACTACTACTTCGACGTCGGCAACACCCAGGCCGCCCACGGCCGGGCGCCGGCGGTGGCGATCGCGCACAAGCTGGCCAACCCGAAGTCGATCGTCATCAGCTACCAGGGTGACGGCGACCTGGCGTCGATCGGGCTGGCCGAGATCGTCTCCGCCGCGCAGCTCGGCCTGCCGATCTCGATCCTCTTCATCAACAACGCCATCTACGGCATGACCGGCGGGCAGATGGCGCCGACGACGCTGCCCGGCCAGGTCACGGCGACCTCTCCGGGCGGCCGCGGAGCGATCACCGGCCAGCCGCTGCGCATGGCCGAGCTGATTGCCGGCCTGGACGGTCCGGTTTACGTGGAGCGCGTGGCCCTGTTCGACTCCAAGCAGCAGAACCGGGCCAAGAAGGCGATCACCAAAGCGCTCCGGCTCCAGGTCGAGAACCGCGGGTTCTCCTTCGTGGAGGTGCTCTCCGAGTGCCCGACGCACCTGGGACTGACCCCCGAGCAGGCGCAGGCGTGGGTGAAGGACAACATGACGAAGTACTTCCCGCTCGGCGTGCTCAAGGACGAAGAGCGGGCGCCGCAACCGGCGTTGCCGGAGCCGCTCTTCGACGGCGAGCTGCTGGTCGACGTCGTGGGCGCCGAGGTCGAAGCGCCGCCGCGCTTCGCCGAGAACAGCCTCGGCGGCTTCGGCGGCGGCGTGGCGATCAAGTTCGCCGGCGCCGGCGGCGACGGCGCGCAGACCGCCGCGATGCTGGTCACCCACGCGGCGATCCACGAAGGGTTCGACGCCACCCACATTCCGAGCTACGGCCCGGAGTCGCGCGGCGGGACCTCCTACGCGGACGTACGCATCGCCGCGGAGAGCGTCGTTTCCCCGTCGGCGCCGGCACCGGACATCCTGGTCGCCTTCAACGCGCCGAGCCTCGCCAAGTTCGGGCCGGCGGTGGTGCCGGGAGGCTTGGTGGTCTACGACTCCTCGGTGGCCCACGAAGTGCCCGAGCTCGCGCCCGGCACCCGCGCGGTGGGCGTGCCCTTCGCCGATCTGGCGACCGGGCTGGGCAAGACGATGATCAAGAACGTGGTCGCCCTCGGGGCGATGCAGGCCGCGAGCGGCCTGTTCCCCGAGGCGACCTATCTGACCGCCATCCGGGAGGCCCTGGCTCGCAAGAGCGGTTTGATTCAGCTCAACGAGCAGGCGTTCCGGCAGGGTGCCGCCGCGGCGTCCGGGACCTGAGGCCCGCCCGGGCCGAAGTCGTTTTCGGGCCCGGCTCCGTCGACGGCACCTGGGACCCCCGCCTCTTCCCTCGCCTCACCCTCCCGAACGTGGGAGGGGCGGGGGTCCCGATCCGAACCCGGGTGAGCCCGGGCGGCTAAGATGGCCGGCGTCAGGAGGAACCCGATGCCGACCCGCCGTCGCTCCGCTCAGGCCGCTCTCCGTCCCCGTCCCGCCACCCGTCTCGTCAGCCGGTGCGCACGACTCGTGGCGCTCGCCGCGCTCGCCGCGCTCGGAGGCGGGCTCGCCGGTTCCGGGCCGGCCCGGGCGGCGGGGATTCCGGAGTCGGCCTGGTCGGATCTCCACTGGCGCCTGGTGGGTCCCTTCCGGGGCGGCTGGGCGACTGCGGTGGCGGGAGTCCCGGGCAACCCGGCGCGCTTCTACTTCGGCGCCGCCGACGGCGGCGTCTGGCGCACCGACAACGCCGGCGTCACTTGGCGATCGCTGTTCGACCACCAGGGGAGCGCGTCGGTCGGCGCCCTGGCGGTCGCCCCGTCGGACCCGTCGGTGATCTGGGTCGGCACCGGCCAGATCCAGCAGCGTTGGGACATCGTCGCCGGCGACGGCGTCTACCGCTCGACCGACGGCGGCGAGACCTGGAGCCACGTCGGCCTGACCGAGACGCGTCACATCGGCGACCTCTGGGTCGATCCGCGCGACGCGCGCGTGGCGCTGGTCGCCGCGCTGGGGCACGTCTTCGGACCCAACCCCGAGCGCGGCATCTTCCGCACCGAGGACGGCGGCGCGACGTGGCAGAAGGTCCTCTACCGCGACCCCGACACCGGCGCGGCCGACATCGCCGGCGACCCGGCGCTGCCCGACGTCCTCTACGCCTCGCTCTGGCAGGTGCGTCGCCACCCGTGGCTGGACTACTTCCAGCCGCCGGCCGGCCCCGGCAGCGGCATCTGGAAGTCGACCGACGCGGGCCGGACGTGGCAGCCGGTGGGCGGCGCGGGACTGCCCGCGGAGCCGCTGGGCCGCATCGAGCTCGCGGTCGCGCCGGGCCACGACGCGCGCCTCGTCTGGGCCGCGATCGACGCCCCGAAAGGGGGCGGCCTCTACCGCTCCGAGGACGGCGGCGCGACCTGGAGTCTGGCCAACGACGAGCCCGACCTGGCGAGCTCCTACACCGCGGGCCTCACCGTCGACCCGCGCGACGCCGACGTGCTCTACGCCATGGGGCGGGGGATGCGGCGCTCGAGCGACGGCGGCAAGACCTTCGTCGTGGTCAAGGGATCGCCCGGCGGCGACGACTACCACGATCTGTGGATCGACCCGCTCGACTCGCAGCGCAGGATCCTCGGCTCCGACCAGGGCGCCGCGGTCTCGCTCGACGCCGGCGCGACCTGGAGCAGCTGGTACAACCAACCCACCGGGCAGTTCTACCGCGTCGCGGTGGACGACCGCTTCCCGTACCGGATCTACAGCGGCCAGCAGGACAGCGGGACGGTGGGCATCGCCTCGCGCGGCGACTACGGCCAGATCACCTTCCGCGACTGGAATCCGGTCGGCGGCGACGAGCGCGACGGCGACGTTCCCGATCCCAGCGATCCCGACGTCGTCTACGGCGCCGGCCTGGGCGGGCGCATCTCGAAGTGGAACGCGCGCACGGGGCAGGTCCAGAACGTCGCGCCGTGGCCGGTGTCGATGTACGCGACCCGTCCGGGAACGACCCGCTACCGCTACACCTGGGTCACGCCGCTCGCCATCTCGCCGCGCCCGCCGCACGCGATCTTCGTCGGCGCCCAGGTCCTCTTCCGCTCGCTCGACGGCGGTCACAGCTGGGACACGATCAGCCCCGACCTGACGGGAGCGGTGGCGGGCGAGAAGGGGTGCGAGGGCGACGTGCCGATCGAGCGCACGGTCCCCTGCGGCTGGGGGACGATCTTCACCGTCGCGCCTTCGGCCGCGGCCGACGGCCTGATCTGGGTCGGCGCGGACACGGGACGGGTGCAGGTGACGGCGGACGGCGGCGCGACCTGGCGGGACGTGACGCCGCCCGGCGTCGCCGACTGGACCAAGATCGACACCATCGATCCGTCGCCCAGCGACCCCAAGACCGCCTACGTCGCCGGCGACCGCCACCGGCTCGACGACCGGCGACCGCTCGCCTGGCGCACCCACGACGGCGGCGCGACCTGGACCGAGATCGGACACGGCCTGCCCGCCGACGAGTGGCTCGGCGTGGTTCGCCAGGACCCGATCCGCGCCGGCCTGCTGTACGCCGGCACCGACCGCGGCGCCTACCTCTCCTTCGACGACGGCGACACCTGGCAGAGCCTCGACGCCGGGCTGCCGACGACCGGGGTCAACGACATGGTGGTGCACGCGGGAGACCTGGTGGCGGTCACCGAAGGGCGCGGAATCTGGGTGCTCGACGCGATCGAGCCGCTGCGCCACCTGAGCGCGGACGCCCTGTCGGCCGGCGCCTTCCTCTCGCCGCCGCCGGTGGCGTTCCGCCTGCGCGCCGACCAGAACAAGGACACCCCGCTGCCGCCGGAGGAGCCGCGGGGCGAGAACCCGCCGGTCGGCGCGGTGATCGACTACGTGCTGCCGGCCGGCTTCGCCGGTCCGGTGACGCTCGACGTCGTCGATTCCGCCGGCCAGCTCGTTCACCACGAGACGAGCACCGGTCCGCCGCCGCAGCGCAGCGCCGAGGAGCCCTACTTCTCGGACTTCTACCTGGGCGAGGCGCGGCCGCTGCCGGCCACGCCCGGGCACCATCGCGTGGTCTGGAACCTGCGCCAACCGGCGCCGCCGGTCTTCGAGGGGGAGTACTCGATCGCGGCGATCCCGGGACGGCCGACGCCGCTCAATCCCCAAGGGGCCTTCGTCCTGCCGGGCCGCTACGAGGTCCGGCTGACGGCCGGCGGCAAGAAGCTCACCCGACCGCTCGCGGTGGTGATGGACCCACGCGTTCTGACCTCGACAGCCGACTTGATCGCGCTGTCCGACTTCCAGCGCGGAGTCGCCGCCGCGCTCGCTCGCGCGGTCCCGGTGGCGAGCGAGACCGCGGCGGTGGACGCGCGCCTCGAAGCGCTCGCCGCGGATCCCAAGGCCGTGGGCCTCGCGAGCGAGATCGCCAGCGTGCGCAAGGAGCTGGAGACCGCGCGCGGCGGCCGCGGCGATTCGGGGCGCGCGATCGCCGGCGAGCTCGCGGCGCTCGCCACCGACCTCGAGTCGGCCGACGCCGCGCCCACCGACCCGCAGCGCCAGGTCCTGGCCGACGCCGGCAGACGCCTGGATCCGACCGAGGCGCGCTGGAAGAAGTTCCGCGGCGGCCCGCTCGCGGCGCTCGAGCGCAAGCTCGCCCACGCCGGCCTCGAGCTCGACCTGCCCGCTCCCGGATCGCATGCGGCCGAGGGCGCCAGCCGGCGCCACTCGAGCCGCGCCGAGCTGCCCTAGTCCGACGGGCGCTCGGCCGACGAGATCACTCGTCGTTGCTGCAGGCCTCGGTGCAGTCCGAGCACAGCGCTGCGACCTGGTCCGCGCCTTCGTTGCAGGCGTTCAGGTACCCCTTGCCGCCGCCCCAGCTCACCGTGAAGGTCTTGCCCTCCGTGTCCTGCGTCCCGCGTTCGCCGGAGACCTCGACGCCGATGCCGAAGAGCTTGCCGCCGCCCTTGGCCCCCACCTTGTAGGAGACCGAGGAGGTACTGCTGGAGCCGGTGGCCTCGCCCGGATGGCTTTCCTCCCAGCCTTTCACGCAGTCGTCGATCGCCGGCCCGGTGCAGTTCGTTTCCAGCTTGTGGATCTTTCCGGTCGTCTCGTCCTGGAAGGTCTTCGTCTCGCAAGTGCGGCCGTCGGCGTCGACGCGTTCGCCCCGCCAAGTGGAACCGTACGTGCCGTCGCACTTCGCCCGCGCCACGCGGCGGGACTTGTCGATGCACCGCTCTTTCGCCAGTTGGACGTAGGAGAAGCACCGCTTGCAGATGTCGCACTCGGTGAGATCCTCGCAGGCCCACTCTCCGCTTTCCGCGTCCCAGAACACGGCTCCTTCGGGGCAGCTGATCTGAGGCCCTTCCTCGTAGCGCTTCGCCGCCATCACCTCCTCGACCGACGGGCAGATCCACTCACCGTTGCCCGCATAGGCCGGTGCCGCGTCCTCGTAGCAGCTGACGTTCGGCTGTGCGCAGTAGGCGCTGCCGTCGGAGTCCACGTCGGCTACCGCGGGCGGTTCGCACGAGATCTCGTCCGCGCGAGCCGCGACCGCGGTCCCGAGCGCGACCACAGCCGCAAATCCAAGGATCCGCCGATGCGACTTCATCCACCTTGTTCCGTCCATCATCTCTCTCCTTTGGGGGCTCGAGTACTTGAAATCTCGTCGAAGAAAGCGACGCCAGCGCTCCCGCTCCGACGACCGGACGAGATCGTCCGGCCGCCCTATTCACCGTCGCCATCTCGAGATCGGCGCTCGCGCGATTCAACTCGGGTTGACCGTGACCGTGCTCCGCCTGCGGCGCGCCGACCAGACGACGCCCGGCGAGTTCGCGGTAGCTGACCCGCACGACCAGGAGCTGCTCCCGGTCGTCGGTGACCACGACGCGCTCGATGCGACCCTGGCTGCCGGTGAGAGCGCCGGTGAAGAGCGACGTCAGCCCGGACTCGAGGTCACTCGAGAGACGCAGCTCCTCGCCCAGGAGCCCACTGAAGTTCTGGGCTCGCAAGGCCGGAGCCGCGCTCGCCAGCCAGAGACAATCGACGCAAAGTGATCTACGAAGAGCCATAGCAATCCTTCTTCTCTTCTTCGAACTTTCGGAAGGCGCCCTTCTTGCACTCGGTCTTCTCGTCGTAGGAGTCGTGCAGGCACTTGGCGAGCGGTACCGGATCGGACCAGTTCTCGGCCGCGCACTCGACCAAGCGCGGTGCCTCGTCGTCCTCGCACTTCTTGTCTTCCTGTCGATACTCGGCCTGCGCTCGCTCGTAGCATCGATGCTCAGGGGCGTCGGGTGGGATGCAACGCCCATTGGTGCAGGTCCACCCTTCGCGACAGTTGGCGTCGTACCAGCAGTCGGGCTCCTTCGAGCCTCCGTCGGGTCCGATGTCCCCGCCCTCGAACGAGTAGACGCAGCGATGGTCGGCGGTACAGACGTTGCCACGGTCGTCGGCCTGGCACTCGGCGCTGGTCTCGCAGTCGACGCAACGGTGATCCAGGCACTTCCAGCCCAGCCCCTTGTCCACGCAAGCTTGGTCGCTGTCGCATTCGCTGTCCGGCTTCCAGGCGTCGACGCTGTAGCCGCACGGCGGATCCGGCGTGGACAATCCACACTGCGGCCACGCATCCTCGAGAGCGTCCACGATCGCGTCGCGCTCCATTCCTTCGCGGTATACGAGCATCGGTGGCTCGCCTTCGGGCTCGAGTAGACAGACGGAGCTGTGACCGTCCAACAGCTCCCAATAGCCGCGCGGCGGCGCCATGCGGGCGGACCTCTTCGCCACGGCTTGGCGCGGGGGCAGCAGGATGCCCGCGAGCGTTCCGTCCTTGACCGCCCCGATCATCGCCGACGCGATCTTGCTGTCGGGCGGGCCGGAGCTCATCATGTGGAAGAGCGCCTGCTGAGCGCCGATGTCGATCCGCGTGTCGATGATGTCGGTCGTCTTCCAGACGCACCCTGCGTCGTCCGCCAACGCCGGAAGAGCCACCGACGAGGCGATTGCGAGTGCGAGCCAGGTGAAGCGCAGGCTCCTGCCCGGATGGATGTCAGGCCCTGGCTTGGCAGATCTTTCCCGATGAGGAGAAGGACGGGTGTCCAGTGACACGGTTCACCTCCAGGCTGTGACCTTCATCAAGGACCGACGTGGGCTTCACAGGTTTCCTGCGTGCTCTCGCCGGAAGCAGGGTCAGACGACTCGACGGGTACCAGCTACCACAACAGCGTCGCCGCTCGGTTTAGGACAGGTCGCCGGCGGCCACCGCAGTTTCTTCACCCGGACCGCCGTTCCAGGCGGGCTCTGCCGAGAAGTCCGCGAGCCTCCGAGGCCGCCCCGCGGAACCCGAGGCACGCCGCCCTCGGCCTTGCCGCTGGTGCGGGGCGTGTAGAGCTTGGTGCGCAGGTGGCGAAGTTTCTCCCCGGTGCACAGCCGGGCGAAGACCCTGGAGATCTAGCCCGAGGCATTGTCGTTGAGGATGCAGCGGGCCTGGATGCCGCGCTCCCGGTGCCGGGCCAGGGCCCGGCGCAGAAGGCCCGCCACCGTGGCTCCGCGTTCGTCGGGCAAGATCTCCAGATAGGTCAGACGGCTGAAGTCGTCGATGGCAGCGTAAACGAACTCCTAGCCGATGCCCCGGCTACGGATGCTCACGTCGCCGTGGATGCGATGACCCACACCTTGGATCCGGCCCAGCTTCTTGATGTCGAGGTGGATCAGCTCGCTCGGAGCCGCCCGCTCGTAGCGCCGCACCACGGGCTTGGGCTCCAGGTCCCGGGCCCGCGAAAGCCCGTGCCGACGCAGCACCCGGCCCACCGTCGCCCGCGAGATCCCGGTCAGCTCGGCCAGGGCCTGGGCGGTCAAGTGGTGTTTGCGCCGCAGCTCCACGAGCAGCTGCGCACGGTCCGCGGCCAACCGCCGGGGCGAGCGCCGGGGCCTCGAGGAGCGGTCCTGCAGCCCCGCTTCCCCTTCTGTGGCAAAGCGGTTCACCCACTTGCGAGCGGTCTGGCGGCTGACCCCCGCCGCGCGCGAGGCCTGGTCCATGGACCAGGCCTCCTCCAAGACCCGACGTGCCAGCAACGCTCGACTTTCAGGGCCAGTCTTTGCTCTTCTATGCAGGTTCATCCGGGCTGCCTCCGTGGTCGGCCGACTTCTCGACAAAGCCAGCCTGCCACAGCAGTCCGGGTGAACAACCTATTGAGCAGTCACACCTGGGCCGCGCCGCCCGACGCCGTCTCAAATCAGGCCGGCGCGCAGGGCGCGGGCGACGGCCTCGTTCTTCGAGTGCACGTGGAGCTTGTCGTAGACCGCGCGGACGTGATTGCGGACGGTGTTGGTGCTGATCCCCATCTCGGCCGCCGCCGCGCGATAGCCGTGGCCGTCGGCGAGCAGCTCGAGCAGCCGTCGTTGCGGCGCCGTGAGCTCCACTCTCGAGCGCGCCGGCGGCGGCGAGCCGCCGCGCAGCATTCCGAGCACCCGTTGGGCGACGATCGGCGTCATCGGCGCGCCGCCGGCGGCGGCCTCGCCGATCGCTTCGAGCAGCCGCGCCGGAGGCGTGCTCTTGAGCAGGTAACCGCTGGCGCCGTTCAGGATCGAGAGAAAGACCTGGTCTTCGCCGTCGTAGACGGTGAGCATGATCACGGTCGCTTCCGGGAAGCGCTCGCGCAGCTTCGCGACCCCCTCCGATCCGGGCACGCCCGGCAGGTCGATGTCGAGCAGGATGACCAGCGGCGGCGAGGCCACGGCGGCATGCAGCGCCTCCTCGACCGAACCCCAACTGCCGACGCAGAGGTAGCCCGGCGTGCCGCCGGCGAGCATCGCCAGACCCTCGCGCGTGCCGCGGTCGTCCTCGACGATGGCGACGGCCAGGGGCCGCGCCGCGGAGGGTTCCGGATTCATCGTCCCAGTCTCTCCGATCGGCGGCGCGAGAAGGAGCGCACATCCGTGCGCCTCACCGGCAGCGCGGCTTCCAGCCGGACACAGGTACCCACTCCGGGCCGGGATTCGACCCGCAGGCGGCCGCCCAGGGCGCGCGCCCGTTGCTCCATGCCGCGCAGGCCCCGCCCGAGCCCGCCCGAGCTGAGCAACGCGTCCGCGTCGAAGCCGCGACCGTCGTCCTCGATCGTCGCGTGCAGCCCCTCCGGGCCGGCGTCGAGGCGCACTTCGAGACGCCCCGGCCGGCCGTGCCGGATCGCGTTGTGGACCGCCTCCTTGAGCAGCAGCAGGAGATGGCGGCGCGCCTCGGGTCCGAGATGGACCGCGGCCGGCTCGCCGCTCGTGGTCAGCCGCCACGCCACTTCGGTGGCGTCGAGCAGGCCCGCGAGGAAGGAGCGCAGGCGCGCGACGAGCGCGGCCAGCGTCTCCTCGCGCGGGTCGATCGCCCAGACCAGGTCGCGGGTCGAGTCGAGCAGGTCGCGGGCGCCCTCGCCGATCTCGGTCAGCAGCGGCGCGACGCGCTCGGCGCCGTCGCCGGGAAGGCCGCGCCGGGCGACCTCGGAGAGGATGGAGATCCGGGTCAGGTTGGCCGAGAGATCGTCGTGCAGGTCGCCCGCGATGCGGCTGCGGACGCGCTCGACCTCGAGCAGGCGCGCCACCCGCAGACGGTGGCCGCCGACTCCGGCCGCGGCGACCGCCAGCGCGATCAGGCCGAGGAACCAGCCGCGCTGCCAGAGGGGCGGCGGGACGAGCCATTCGATGACCGCGGGGCGCGCCGCGGAGCCGGCGCCCGCCGCCACCGCCTCGAACCGGTAGCGGCCGGCGCCGATCCCGCCGAAGGTCAGCGAGGTGGCTTCCGCCGGGGCGCTCCAGGTCGAGTCGAGGCCGACCAGCCGGTAGCGCACGCGCAGCGACTCGCCCGGGCCGAAAGCCAGGCCGAGCAGGCCGATGCGCAGCCGGTGACGGCCGGCGCCGAGGCTCAGCGGTCCCAGTCGGTCCTGGCCGAGCGGCGACACCGGCACCACCGCGCCGTCGATCTCGAGCGAGCGGATCCACAGCGGGGTCGGCGGCGGCGCCGAGCGCCGCGTCTCGCCGCTCCTGCGCGACAGCCCGTTGTAGGTGCCGACCCAGACCGCTCCGCTCCGGTCGACGTGGACGGCGGTCGCCTCGAGGCCGGCCAGCCCCTCGGCGCCGGTGAAACGGCGGGCGCGCTCGTCGCCGGTGCGCCAGCGGAAGACCCCCTCCGTGGTGGCGATCCAGAGAATGCCGTCGGCACCCCGGGCGAGGGCCCGGATATCGGCGTGGGCGAGCTCCGGCGGTCCGGCCGGGACCGGGCCGCCGCTGCGCGCTCCGTCCACTCCGTCCGGCCCCAGCCGGCCCAGGCCGGCGCCGCCCGTGGCCAGCCAGAGACCGTCGGGGCCGGACAGCAGGTCCTGGACCGGGTAGCCGTCGGGGCCGCCGACCCGGCGGAATCGGCCACCCTCGAAGCGCAGCAGCGAGCCGTCGCTCCAGCCCACCCAGAGGCCGCCGTCCGGCGACTCGGCGAAGCTCGAGGCGCCGCCACGGCCGGGCAGGCCGGAGGCCGGACCGAAGCGCTCGACGCCACGGCGGTCGGCGGCGATGCGCGCCAGGGTGTCACCGTCGTCGCCGCGGTCGGTGGCGACCCAGAGCTCCCCCGAGCCGGTCTCGAACAGGCGATAGCACCAGTCGGCGGGCAGGCCGCGGCCGGTTCCCCACACCGCGAGCGGCGCGGTGCGGGCGAGGTCGCCGAAGCGCGCCGGCCGCGCGTAGCGGACGAGCCCGCCGACGGTGGCCAGCCACCATTCGCCGGCGTGGTCCTCGAGCGCCCAGGTGACCGAGCCCGCGACCCGCGCCGCGAGCGCCGCCGGCAGCTTCGGCTGCAGTCCCTCGAAGCGGCTGCCGGCGCGCCGCGAGATCCACCCGCCGACCTCGCCGCCGACGACCAGCGCTCCGTCGCGGTCCTCGAACAGGTTCGAGACCGAAGGGTGGCCGAGCCCGTCGGCGCGGTCGTAACTGACGAAGCCGTCCTCGAGCAGCCGCACCGCGCCGGCGCTGTCCGTGGCCAGCCAGAGCCGGCCGTTGCGATCGCGCGCGAAGCCGTTGACCGTCTCGTCGGGCAGGCCGTCGGCGACGGTGTAGCGCTCGAAGCGCTCGCCGTCGCCGCGGTAGAGGCCACCGACGGCTCCGATCCAGAGCACTCCGTCCGGATCCTCGTGGAGCGAGCGCACGCGGTTCGCGGCGACCCCTTCGGCCGGGCCGATGCGCCGGACCGGTCCCGCCGCGCCGGGATCGTCGAGTCGCGCGAGGCCGGCGTCGGACCCGATCCAGAGCCGGCCTCTCCGGTCGACCGCCAGGGCGCGGATCCACTGGCCGGGAGCCGCCAGCTCGAGGCTCCGGCAACCGTCTCCGGATCCGCCCACCAACCGTCCGTCGGCGCCGCCGATCCAGAGCTTGCCGCGCGCGTCGCGGGTCAGGGCGCGGACGTCGAACCGGACGCCGTCGCAGGGCTCGACCGCCTCCGCCTCGATCTCGCCGGTGCCGGTCCAGCGCACCCGCACCAGCCCCCGCTCGGTTCCGGCCAGCAGCGAGCCGTCGGAGTCCACGAGCAGAGCGCGCACGCCGACCGCCTCCGGCCGGTCGGGAAGCGGGACGCTTTCGAAGCGCGGCGCCGTGGCCACCGGCGCCGGAGCCAACCGCGCCAGGCCGCGCTCGGTCGCCGCCCAGAGGCTGCCGTCGGCGGTCTGCGCCAGCGCGTGGACCCGGGCGCCGGGCAGGCCGTCGGCGACGCCGAAGCGCCGGAAGCGCTCGCCGTCGAAGCGGCTGACGCCGAGCGCCGTACCGAACCAGAGGAAGCCCTGAGAGTCGCGCAGCGCGCAGCGGACGTGGTCGTGCCCCAGGCCGTCGGCGGCGCCCCAGGCGCGCACCGGCAGCCGCTCGGCCGCGGCCGCCGCGGCGACCAGGGCCAGCGCCACGACCGACGCTCGGCGGATCACCCGCCCAGCCTAGCAACGCGGGGCGTCAGGGCTGGACCACGCTCCAGGCCGAGGCGTCGCCGCTCTCGAAGTCGCCCGAGAAGATCGGGGGGCGGTACTCGTAGGCGCCCCGGTCGTAGGTGCCGTTCTGCGGCCGTGCCACGCCCAGCAGATCGAGGTCGGGCAGCGAGGCGGCGGTGTTCGAGCCGCTGTCGATCATCGGAGAGTCGAAGCGCAGCCGGTAGTCGTCCTCGGCCGGATCGAGGAAGAGCGGATCGACGAAGGTGTTGTTCGCCCCGGTGTAGCTGCCCGAGCCGTTGCCCAGGTCGTTGTACTGGAAGGGCTCGGCGTGCCCGATCACCAGGAAGTCGAAGTGGTCGTTGCCCCAGAAGATGTTGTTGGTGACGTTGGCGCCGGGGTCGGCCGCCGCGGAGTTGTCCAATCGCAGCCCACCGATCGGCGACGAGCCCGTGGTCGTGTTGCCGGCGAAGGTGTTGTTGGTGATCCGGGGGTCGTTGACGCTCTCGCTGATCAGGTTGGCCGCGCCGCTGCCGGTGCCGTCGATCAGGTTGGAGTGGAACAGGCTGCCGGTGAGCAGCATCGCACCCTTGGTCTGGACGTAGAGCGCGGCGTAGCCCTGGTTGTCGCGGAAGATCACCCGCTCGATCTCCACGGCCGGGCCGAAGCCGCTGGTGTGGTCGATGTGGAGGCCGGCGCCGTGGACGCCGCTGGCGACGAAGCCGCCCTGCAGGGTCAGGTCGCGCACCCGCATCGTCCCCTCCGGGGTGCGGAAGCGCAGCACCGGACCGTTCAGGTTCCCGAACAGCACGGTGAGCCGGGCGTCGTGGGTGGCCCGGGTGCACGAGGCCGACCAACCGCCCGTGAGGGTGACGGAGTAGTGGATCGCGTTGCCGGTCGGGAGGTAGTCGAAGCCGTTGGGCTGCGGCGCCAGGTAGACGCCGGGACGGACCCGGATCTCGTCGCTCTCCTGGTTCAGCCCGGCCGCGATCAGGGCGCCCTCGAGCTGGTCCCGGGTCTCGACGCAGAAGGTCGCGGCGCGGGCCACGTGGGAGGTGGTCCAGGCCAGGAGGAGAAGGGCGGGAACAGGAAGTCGGCGACGAAGGGTGGTGGTCATGTCGGGGCCTCCAGGTCAGGGAACGGTCGAGCTCCAACGCCCCGTGGTCCCGTTCTCGAAGCCATCGGCGAAGATCGGCGGCCAGAACTCGTAGGGCGCCGATCTCCCAGCTCGCCCCCCGCGGGCGCGGCGTGCGCAGCAGGTCGATGTATTGGATACCCGGATCCAGAGTCGTCGCCGGCGTCGATCAGGGGAGAATTGGAGCGGAGACGGTAGTCCTCGCTGCCCGGGTCCTGGAAGAGAGGGTCGACCTGCAGGTTCTGCGAGCCCAGGAAGCCGCCCACGGCGACGCCGTAGTCGTTGTACGAGAAGAGATGCGTGTTGTCGGGAACCAGCACGTCCACGTTCTCGTTGCCCCAGAAGATGTTGTTGACGAGGTACATGTTCTGCGGGTCGCTGCTCTCCAGGCGCAGCCCTGCCACGACACCCAGGCCCGAGACCGTGTTGTCGGTGAAGGTGTTGTTGAAGACTTCCACGTCGTTGTGGGTCGCCTGGATCACCGCGGCGGCGCCCGACGAGGTGGCGATGTCGTTGTGGTGGAAGAGACAGCCGGTGAGGCGAACCGGCGTCCAGATCATCGACACGAAGAGAGCGGTGTACTGGTTGTCCCGGAAGATGACCCGGTCGATCGTCACTCCCGATCCGGCGGCCGTGTCACTGAAGATCACCACCACGCCAGGGACGTTGGTCGCGCCGGTGATGGTGAGGAGCCGGATCGTGAAGAGCTCCGGCTGGGAGCCGGCGAAGAGCAGCAAGGCACGGAGGTCGGCGCTGCCCTGGAGCACCGTCTCCGTCGCGTGGCCCGATAGTCGAGAGCAACCCTGCGACCAGCCTCCCGAGATCACGAGCCCCCGGTTCTCGTCATCGAGTCCCGGCGAGTAGTCGAAGCCGACCGGCTGGGGCGCGACGTACGTGCCCGGGCGGATGCGGATCTCGTCGTCCTGGTGGTTGAGTCCGGCGGCGATCAGGGCGCCCTCGAGCTGGCTCGCGGTCTCGACGCAGAAGATGTCGGCGCGGGCAGCTGAGGCCCCTGCGATCGCTGCCGAGAGGGCGAGGGCGGAAAGGCCACGAGGAATCGGAGTCATGATCGAGGTCTCCAGGTCAGGGGACGGCCGAGCTCCAGGGCGCGAGGTCGCCGGACTCGAAGCCGTCGGCGAAGATCAGGGTCGGGTCGGCGCGCAGGAAGAAGGCGTCGGCGAGCCCGGCGGAGGTCAGCGGGAAGACTCCCGGGCCCGGATCGAAGTCGCCCTCGAAGGTGAACGAGCCGACCGCGATCGCGCCGGGGTCGGGACCGAGGTCGAGGGCGCGCGGGTGGATGCCGGTGTTGCTGCCTCCGGTGAGCTCGCGCAGGGCGCCGGCCGCGAGCAGGGCGCCGGAGGCGTCGTAGCGCGCCAGGAAGCCGTTGACGTTGGCCATCGGCGCCGGCAGCGGGAACGTCCCCGGACCGGGATCGGCGTCGAACTCGGCGCCGTACTCGCCCAGAAGAGTGAGCACGCCGGCGGCCGAGCGACGCAGGTCCGCGACGGAGTCGGTGCCGGTGCTGCCGATCACCCCGGCCCAGGCGTAGGTGCCGTCCGCTTCGTAGCGGGCCAGGAAGGGGTCGGCGCCGCCGGGGCCGGTGAGCAGCGCGGTGGCGACCGGATCGGGATCGAAATCGGTCTCGCCGGTGACGAATCCGGCGACGTAGAGCTCGCCGGCGGCGCCGATCGCCGCGGCGGTGGCCCGGTTCGAGTTGGTGGAGCCGAGGAGCGCTTCGGCCCACAGGACGCCCCCTGCCGAGTCGTAGCGCGCGAGGAAGGGATCGGTACCGGAGGCGGTCAGCAGGAGCTCGCCCGGTCCGGGGTCGAAGTCCATCGTGCCGCTGAGCGTGCCGACCAGGTAGATCGAGCCGTTCGAGGGATCGATCGCGATCCCTCCGATCTCGTCGGAGCCCGAGCCGCCGGTCGCGAGCTGGCGGAGGGACTCCGCCCAGACCAGATCCCCGTCGGCGGTGTAGCGGGCGAAGAAGGCGTCGGCGCCCACCGTGGCGGTGAGCTCCGCGCTCCCCGGACCGGGATCGAAATCGACCGTGTTCTGGAAGATCCCGACCACGACGAGATCGCCGCCGGGAGCGAGCGCGACGCGCGAGGCCTGCTCGATCGCCGCGCCGCCGATCGAGAACGCCCAGACCAACGCGCCGTCGGCCGCGGAGTAGCGGCCGCAGAAGAAGTTCGAGGTGGAGGGGTTGGAGTTGACGAGCGGGAACGAGCCCGGCCCCGGGTCCATGTCGAGCGTGCTCGAGTGGGTGCCGCAGACGATCACCGCGTCGCCGGCGACCGCGACCGCCCGGGCCTCGTCGCTCAGGTTGGTCCCCACGAAGGCGTCGGCCCAGCGGAAGTTGCCGTCGGCGTCGTAGCTGGCCAGGAAGGGATCGGCGACGGTCGCGGTCAGCTCGTGGACTCCCGCGCCGGGGTCGAAGTCCACGGTGCCCCCGAAGCTGCCGGCGACGTAGACGTTGCCGGCGGCATCGGTGGCGGCGGCCCAGGCGACGTCCCCGGCGCCCGCGCCGCCGATCCGCGCCGCCCAGTCGAAGCCGGGCTCTTGCGCCGCGAGGGCGCCCGCGCCGGCGAGCAGCAGCGTCGCGATGCGGAGTCCGCGAAGCGTGCGGGCTATCGGGAAGAGGGTTCGGTTCTCCACGCGGTCCTCCGGAGCGGGTCGTTCCAGTTCGACGACACGCTAGGGCGGACTTCGCGCCGCCGGAAGCGCACAGGCGTGCGCGGATCAGCGCCGGAGCCGCCGGGCCCAGTCGATGGGGGGCTGCGGGTCGATCAGGGTCCAGTCGACCCGGCGATGGGCGATGGGCGGGATCCCCATGATCGTGGTCAGACGGGTGGGCAGGGGTTGCGCGGCCTCCTGGATCGTCTCGTAGGTGTGCGCGACGGCGGGCGGTCGCGGCGCGCCGTCGGGCTCCGACGCCAGCCGCACGCTGGTCGCGACGATCCGCTCCACGATCGCTCGGTGGAGAGCGTCCTTGACCCGACCCAGGTTGTCCGGGACCTTCTCGCCGTTGCGCCGCCCGGAGCCGGCGCCGGCGACCGAGGCGTAGAACTGCTCGCTGAAGACGACGCGGCCGTCTCCCGAGACCAGCGCCCAGCCGACGCAGGCGAGGACCCCGCCCGAGCTGGTGCTGTGGGCGACCAGGTGCCGGCGCAGCAGGACGTGGAGCTTCCAGTCACGGACGGGCGGCGGCGCTTCGGGCCAGCTCGCCCGCGCCAGCGTGTCGCGAAAGGAGCGCTCGACGACGCGCCGGTCGTCTTCGCCGAAGGCGCCGAGCGGAAAGGTGCCGGTCGCCTTGACCTCGTTGGCGCCCGGGGCGACCTCGAAGCCGGCCAGGGAGACGGCGGCGCGCGGGACGCTGCCGGCGGGCGCTTCGAGCGGCAACACGAAGGGACGGGTGCCACCGAGCACGCCGGCGCAGCCGGTCAGGAGCGCGGCGACCAGCAGCGCCGCGGCGGCGCTGCGGACGGGAGGATCGGGGTCGGTGCGAGGGACGGGTCGTGTCATGGCGGTTCTCCAGGATCGTTCGGTCTCGATGCCTTCGATCCTGGGGGACCGCGTGCCGGCGTGGAAGCGCACAGCGGTGCGGCGGGTGGCGCTCTCAGCGCTTCGGGTCGGCCTCCACGGCGCGCACGACGAAGCGCAGGCGGCCGCCCGGGACGGGGGAGTCGAACGGCCAGCAGGTGGCCAGCGTCAGCACGGTCGTCGCCCTCCGGGGCCGTCGAAGGCCCAGGGGTCGGCGGCGTCCTGGACGCGGGTCGAGTCCACCGTGAAGAGCGTCTCGCGGCCGTCGGGCAGCCGGGTGCGGATCCGGTCGCCCGGTCGCAGCCGCTCGAGGAAGCGAAAGGTGGTGTCTCGGTGGCCGGCGAGGATCGCGTTGCCGGGCTCCCCCGGCAGCGGCGTGCCGTCCACGTGGCCGGGGGCGAAGGCGAGGACCCGCCCCGAGGCGCCCGCCAGCACGATCTCCTCGATCCCCAGCCGCGGCACCTCGAGCCGGGCCACCGGCCAGGTGTCGGCCCACGGCCAGGGACGCGGCCGGGCGTCGCCCGCCTCGGCGGCGCTCCAGGCGTGGGCCAGAAGCGCCTGGGCGAGGACGGCCTTGGCGTGGAGCCAGAGGCCGTCGCCGCCCAGCGCCACCGCGGCGGCCAGGAGCACGGCGCCGAGCTTCGAGGTCACGGCGCGGACCCCGCCCGGCGCAGGACGAAACCGGCGAGCGCGAGCAGGAATGCCGCGGCCAGCTCGAGCGGAGCGCGGGTGCCGCCCTGCGGCAGCTCGGCGCCGTTCCAGCCCGCGGGCAGCAGGTTCGCCACCTCGCGGGTGGCCTGGGGCGTGCCCGGCGCCACCGAGGGGCGCTCCTCGACCGCGACGAAGCTGGTGTACCGGCTGGCCAGCCCGTGGGCCAGCGCCAAGTCCACGATCTGGCCGCGCAGCGCGTCCCGGTCCGCGCCGGGGGCGCGCATCGCCGCCTCGAGCGCGTCGATCTTGCGCCGCGCCCACAGGCGCGCCAACCCGGAAGCCGGGCGCGGCGTCGTCGGTGCGAGGGTCTCCTCGAAGGGCGCGTCCGTGCGCCGCCCCGTAATCTGGACCGCCGCGTCCGGCCGCTCCAGCCGGGCGACCAGCAGCAGCGGCTCGCCGACGTAGAGGTCGGGGGGCAGTTGCGGGTAGCTCTCCGCCGAAGGGTCGTCCCAGACGACGTCGAGGTCGGCGAGCACGGGGCGCTCGAGCTTGGCGAACAGCCCGGCCATCTTGTCCTCGACCTCGGCGACGCTGCCGATGAACGTGTGCGTGCCGCGGCCCAGCTCGGCGGCGCGGGTCATGAACCAGGAGTTGGGCGCCGAGCCGATGCCGACGGTGAACAGCCGACTGCGGCCGAGGTGCTGCTCGAGGTACGAGAAGAGCTCCTCCTCGTTGCCGACGCAACCGTCGGTCACGAAGAGCACCTGACGCACGACCGTCGGGTCGGGCGGGTCGTCGAGCGCCATCCGGAGTGCCGGCAGCATGTTCGTGCCGCCGTTCGCCGCGAGCCCGTCCACCCAGGCGTAGGCTTGGCCGAGCGAGCGCGGGCCGGCCTCGACGCTGGCCGGGAAGAGCGCCTCGGCGGCGTCGGCGAAGCGGATGACGTCGAAGCGGTCGGCCGGGCCGAGGCGCGAGAGCGCGGCGCGCACCGCGCGCTTGGCCTGCTCGATCGAGGCGCCGCCCATCGAGCCCGAGGTGTCGAGCACGACGACCAGATCGCGCGGGATCGGGACGGCGGAAGCCTCCGGCGCCGGCGGCAGGAAGAGCAGCGCGGCGTAACGCTCGCCGCCGACGTCCTGCTCGAAGCGCGCCAGGGTAGGGGCCGCCTCCCGCCGTGGATGCCAGACCAGCTCGAAGTCGCGATCGGCGGCGACCTGGCCGTCGGCGAGCTCGGCCCGCCACAGGCCCTTCTCGACCCGGTGGACGGTGAGCGAGTGGGTCGGGCTCTCGACCGCGGCCAGAGGGATGCCGGCGCGCAGGTCGACCGTCAGGCGGACCGGCCGCAACGCCCTCGCCGCGGCGGCCGAAGCCGGGACGACGATCGGCGCGGCGGGCGGAGGCGGATCGAGGGCGACCGCGGGAGCTCCGGCGGGGGTGCGGAGGATCGCGAAGCCGGACGTCGCCATCGCCGGCGCGGCGGCGGGCGGCGTGTAGCGCGGCGCGGCGACCAGCGGGAAGCGAAGGCGGAAGACCCCGAGGTCGTAGCGCACCAGATCCTGGTACTCGAGATGCACCGTGACCCGCTCGTGGGGAGCGACCCCGGCCACCGCGACCGTGAACAGGTCGGGGCGCGCTTGCTCGAGCAGGGAGGCGCGCCGGCCCTGCTGCTTGGCGGCCTCGTAGGCCCGCCGCGCCTCTTGGCGCTCGCGCACGCGGCCGACGATGCGCCGGCCGCCGGCCTCGAGCTCGAGCCGGTCGATCGCGGCCCCTTCGGGCAGCGGGAAGACGTAGACCGCCTCGACGAGCTGGTCGGACGGATTGTCGAAACTCTGGTCGACCCGTGCCCGCGCCACGATGCCGGTGACGGTGATCGCGATCGTGGTCGCGACCGTGGGAGCGGGTTGCCAGCCGCCGACCTCGTCGGGCCCCGCGCCGGCTCCGCGTACGACCAGCCCGGCGCCGCCCAGGTCGCCGGGGCGCTCCAGCCGGGCGGCCGAGCCGTCGGCTCCGGAATCCTGCAATGGTTGCCCGAGAGCGATCCCCGCCGCCAGCGAAGCCAGGGCCGCGATCAGCGCGCGCCGGATCCTCCGCTTCTCCTCCCTTCTACCGGGCCACATCGTGTCGCTCCTTTCTGCGGGCCGCCGCCCGCTCCGCCTCGTCACCTCGCGGGCATTCGAGCGTGTCGGCGGGCGGGCCGGGTGGTCGCCGCGAGGAGATCCGGCCGGTGAATGTGGCGAAATCGTGGAATCGTGGGCGCCCGGCCCCGGATCGCTTGACAGCGGCGCGCCGGCCGGCGAGAGAATCGCGCGATATGTCGAAACCGGCGGGCAGCGGACTGGTGGCGGTCGTGGACGACGAGGCCAACATCCGGGAGACGGTCGGATTCGCGCTGCGCAAGGAGGGTTTCCTGGTCGAGACCTTCGCCGACGGCGCGGTGGCCTGGAGCGCCTTCGAGCACCGGCTGCCGGGGCTCGTGGTGCTCGACATCCTGATGCCGCGCATGGACGGCCTCGACCTGTGCCGCCGTCTGCGCCAGCGTTCCGAGACGCTGCCGATCCTCTTCCTGTCGTCGCGCGACGAGGAGCTCGACCGCGTGCTCGGCCTCGAGTTGGGCGCCGACGACTACCTGTGCAAGCCGTTCTCGATGCGCGAGCTCGTGGCCCGTGTGCGCGTCCTCTTCCGGCGCGCGGCGCGGCTGGCCGACCCGATGGCGGCCGACGAGACGCCGCTGGTGGTCGGCCGCCTGAGTCTCGATCTGGCGCGCTACACGGCGCGGCTCGGCGAGCGGGCGCTGGCGCTGACCGTCACCGAGTTCATGATGCTGCTGGCCCTGGCGCGGCACCCGGGCCACGTCAAGACCCGTCCGCAGTTGATGGAGCAGGGCTACCCGCACGACGCCTACGTCTCGGACCGCACCATCGACAGCCATATCAAGCGCCTGCGCCAGAAGCTCGCCGCCGCCGACCCGAACTGCGATGTCATCGAGACCGTCTACGGACTCGGCTACCGGCTCCGCGAGCCCTGACCCGCGCACGCCGCCGGAGGCGCGGCGGCGGCGCGGGGCGCGGCTGGTGGCGCGGCTGCTCGCGTTCAACCTGCTGCTCGTCTTCCTGCCGGTCGCCGGCTTCGTGCTGTTCGGCCCCTACGAGCGGCAGCTGCTCGAATCGCAGGAGCGCGCGATGGTGCAGCAGGGGCGGCTGGCCGCCTCGGCGCTGGCGAGCGGCGGCGAGGTCTCGGCGGCGAGCGCCCGGCGCCTGCTGGCCGAGCTCGGCCGGCGCAGCGACTCGCGGCTGCGCGTGGTCGACGGGGAAGGCCGTCTGCTGGCGGACTCGAGCGTGCTCGGACCGCGGCGCAAGGGCGAGGCGCCGGCGCGCGGGGAAGCGCCGGCCGGCGCGCGCGAGAGTCCGCTCTACTGGCTCGGGGCCCTGCCGTTCGAGCTCTGGAGCCGGTTGACCGAACCGCCGGCGATCGACGAGGCGGAGCCCGGCGAGTACTACGCCACGGCGCAGCGGCTGGACGGGCCGGAGGTCCGCGCCGCGCTGGCCGGGCGCTACGGCGCCGCGACGCGATTCTCGCCGGCGCCCGAGCGCGCGGTGATCCTGTACAGCGCGATTCCGATCCGCGTCGCCGGCGAAGTCGCCGGCGCCGTTCTCGTCTCGCAGTCCACGGTACGCATCCTCGCCGAGCTCTACGAGGTCCGCCTGCGCCTGTTCGAGGTTTTCCTGGCCTCGGTGGCGGGCGCGGTCCTGCTCTCGGTGTTCCTCGCCGGGACGATCGCGCGCCCGCTGCGCGCGCTCGCCGCCGAGGCGCGGGCGCTGGTCGACGGTCGCGGCCGGCTGCGCGGCCGTTTCCGGGGCTCGGCGCGCGCCGACGAGATCGGGGAGCTGGCGCGCTCGCTCGAAGAGCTCACGCGCAGGCTCGAAGCGAGGCAGGCGGCGACCGAGGGATTCGCCGCGGACCTCTCGCACGAGTTCAAGAACCCCCTGGCCTCGATCCGCGGCGCCACCGAGATGCTCGCTGCGACGGGGGATCCCGACGAACGCCGTCGTTTCCTCGCCGTCGTCGAGCAGGAAGTGGCGCGCATGGAGAGATTGCTCGCCGGAGTGCGCGACATCGTCCACCTCGACGCCCCGGAGCCGGGCGGCGAGAGCCGGCCCGTCGACCTCGGCGCTCTGGCCGAGCAACTGGTCGAGGCCTTCCGCGTGCGCGGCGTCGACGGCGTCCGCTTCGTGCTCGAGCGGCCGCCGGAGCCGGTGACCGTCCACGGCGCCCCGGAGCGCTTCGCCGCGCTGCTCGAGAACCTGCTCGACAATGCCGCCGGCTTCTCGCCGCCGGACGGCGAGGTCGAGGTGACGCTCGAGCGCGCGGGCGCGCTGGTCCACGTCCGCGTCGCGGACCGTGGTCCCGGCTTGCCGAACGAGCACCTCGACCGCGTCTTCGATCGCTTCTTCACCTGGCGTCCGGAGCGCCGCGACTGCGAACCCGGCCACGCCGGACTGGGACTGGCGATCGTGCGCGCGGTGGCCGAGGCGCACGGCGGCCGGGTCGAGGCCGCCAACCGATCGGGCGGCGGCGCCGTCTTCTCCGTCTCGCTCCCCGCGGCCTGACCGGCGCTTGCGCCCGCCAACCCGGCGACGCGGGGACCGGCCACCCGTGCGGGCCGGTGCCCTTGCGCCCCGGCCTGCTAGGTTGGATTCGGACTTTCCGGAGCTGACGGACGACCGACGGCGGCGGTTCGAGGCCGCGAGGTGGTGCCGTGGACGAGAAGGAGGGCCTGGAGCGGAGGATGCTCGAGCTCGAACGGGCGGTGGAGTCGCTCTCCGTCCGGGTTCGCGGGCTCGAAGCCGGGCGCGAGCAGAGTCCGTCGGCGGCTTCGGCTCCGGGCGACGTCGCACCCGGCGCCTCCGAGCCCGTCGCGACGGCGGACGCGACCCTCTCGCCGGAGCGGTTGCGCGGCGTTCCGGCACTCGCCGGGCGCACCTTCCTGGTGCTGGGCGGCGCCTTCGTCATCCGCGCGCTGACCGAGTCGAGGACGCTGACGGCCGGAGTCGGCATCTCCCTCGGCATCCTCTACGCCCTGGTCTGGCTCGTGCTCGCCGACCGCGCAGCGGCCAGCGATCGCCACCTGAGCGGAGCTTTCCACGCGCTCGCTTCGGCGCTGATCGTCTTCCCGCTGGTCGCGGAGGCGACGACCCGGTTCGGCCTGCTGGCGCCGCTGCCGGCCGCGGCCGTGCTCGGCGTCGCCACCGCGCTGGGCCTCGCGGTGGCTTGGCGGCGCGCCTTCCGCACCATCGCGTGGATCACCGAGATCGCGGCGCTGGCCACGGGCGTCGCGCTGCTGTTCCGCGCCCGGGCGGTGCTGCCTTTCGTCTGCTTTCTGCTCGCGCTCGCGCTCGCCTCGTTGCTGCTCGCCTACGGGCGGGGCTGGCGCGGACAGCGCTGGCTCGTGGCGGTCGGCCTCGACTTGGTCGTGTTCCTCCTGGGCCTGCTCCGGATCGTGCCCGAGCATCCTCCCGCCTGGCTGGCGCTCGACGCCGTGGTCCTGGCGCAGCTCGGACTGGTCGTGGTCTATCTCGGCGCCTTCGTGCTGCGACTGCTGATCCAGGGCCGCTTCGTGACCTCGTTCGCCGTCACCCAGACGGTTCTCGTGACGGTGCTGGGGTTCGAGGGCGCTCTGTGGCTGGCCGAGCCGGCGGTGCGCACGGCCACGGCGGTCGCGGCGCTCGTCGCCGGGGGCGTGCTGCACAGCGTGCTGGCCCGGCGCCAGGAGACGCTCTCGGGGCACGGCCCGGCGGTGGCGTACTTCACGACCCTGGCGACCTTCCTGGCGGCCGAGGCCGTGCGCGTCCTGCTGCCCGGGGCGGCGTTCCCGGCGGTCTGGGCGCTGGCTGCCGTGGCCGTCGCCGCCCTGACGGTTCCGGGGGGCCGCCCGGTGTTCCGCATCCACGCCGCTCTGCTGACCCTGGCGGCAGCCGTCGCCTCGGGACTGCTCGCCGCGGCAGCGAGCGCGCTCGCCGCCGCGGCGCTCGGCGCGTGGCACGAGATGGATGCGACGGCGCAGGTCGTCCTCGTCCTCGTCGCGGTGACCGCGGCGCTGCTCTACGCCGGCGCGCGCACCGCCCGGGCCTCCTCGGCCGTGGCGGCCGCCGCGCGCGCGACGGCGCTCTTGGTGGCGCTGGTCGGCTGCGGCGGCTGGGTGGTCGCCCGGCTCGCCCTTCCGCTGGCCGGTGCGCCGGGGCCCGGGGCCGATCCCGGGCGGCTCGCCGTGGTCCGCACGGCGGTGCTGGTGGTCGCCGCGTTGCTGCTGGCGGCCGCCGCGGGCCGGTTCCCGGAGGCGCGCGAGCTCGGCCGTCTCGCCGTCGTGGTGCTCGGTCTGGGTGGCCTCAAGCTCCTGGCCGAGGACCTGCGGGTCGGGCGCGCGGCGACGTTGGTCTTCAGCCTCGTGCTCTACGGCGTGGCGCTGATCCTGGTGCCGGCGCTCGGCCGTCGCGCGCGGCCGTCCAGGAGCGGCGAGGCCCCGGCCTGACGCGCGCCCCCTACGGCGCGCCCCTGGAAAGGCCCCGCAAGGGCCCGAACCCACTAGGGATGGCGTTTGGAGCCGACCCGGGTACAACGGGTTGTGATAATCTCCACAAACTCTGCGAGGTCCACTGCGCCCCCGGAACGTCGGCGCGTCGGGTGGGCATCCGCCCGACGGCAGCGCCGTCTTCCGCCTCGGATGCCGATGAGCCTGCTGCCGCCCGTACTGCTGATCGACGAGTCCGCGGACGACCGCGAGCTGCTCTCGCTCGTGCTGACCGGTGCCTTCGGCGAGGTCGAGGTCGAAGAGGTCTCGGAGGCGGCGGCGCTGGCGCGCGCCGTCACGACGGGGCGGTTCGGCGTCGTCCTCACCGAGCACGAGCTGTCCTGGATCAAGTCGAAGGACGTTCTGCGGCTGATCCGCGACCTGCATCCGGGTTGCCCGGTGATCGTCGTCACCGGCCTGCCGATCGAGAAGGTCGCCTCCGAGATCCTCCACCTCTCGCCGGACGGCCTGGTGCCCAAGACGAGCACCGGCCTCGCGGGCCTGCCGCGCGTGATCCGCTCGGCGCTCTACCACGTGCGCCGGCGCAGCGACGAGGAGAATCGCGACGCCCCGCACCGCCGGCTGCTCGACGCCCTGCCCGTCGGCGTCTTCGTCGCCTCGGAGGAGGGCACGCTGCTCGACGTCAACCCGGCGCTGGCCGCCATCCTCGGCTATGCGCGCCCCGAGGAGTGCGTCCAGCGTCCGCTCGCGGGACTCTTCGTGGCGCGCGCGGAGGCCGAGGCCTTCCGGGCCGGTCTGGCCCCGGGGGTGGGGGTGAACCCGGTCGAGGCGCGGCTGCGCCGCGCCGACGGCGACGCGATCTGGGTGCGCATCAGCGCTTGGCGCGTCGCCCCGGTCGGGGACGGCGAAGCGCAGCTGCAGGGGATGGTCGAGGACCGCACCTCGTCGCGGGCGGCCGACGAGGCGTTGTCCGAGCGCTCGGCGGCGCTGGCGCGGTCGAACTCCGAGCTCGACGAGATGGCCTACGTCGTCTCCCACGACCTGCGCAAGCCGCTGACCCAGATCGCGCGCTTCCTCGACCTGCTCGAGGAGGAGTCCGGAACCCGTCTCGGCCGCGACGCCCGCTCGGTGCTCGAGCAGGCCCGGCAGAGCGCCGGACGGCTGGAGGGGATGGTCGACGCCGTCCTGCGCTGCGCCCGCATCGAGAGCCGCGGCGAGGCCTTCGCCGCGGTGGATCTCGAGGCCCTGCTCGAGCGCGTCCTGGAGCGTCTCGCGCCGGACCTCGGCGCGGCCGATGCGGAGGTCGAGCACGAGGATCTGCCGACGGTACGCGGCGACGAGTCGCAGATCGAGCAGCTGTTCCAGAACCTGATCGAGAACGGCCTCAAGTTCCGCGGCAAGGCGGCGCCGCGGTTGACCGTCGCCGCCGACGACGAAGGCGAGACCTGGCATTTGCGATTCCGCGACAACGGCATCGGAATCGATCCCAAGGACGCGGAGCGGATCTTCGTCATCTTCCAGCGCCTGCACACCGAATCGGAGATCCCGGGCAGCGGGATCGGCCTGGCGATCTGTCGCCGGATCGTCGCCCGCCACGGCGGGCGGATCTGGGTCGAGTCGAAGCCGTCCGAAGGAGCCACGTTCCACGTCACGTTGCCGAAGCATCCACCGGCTGCGGCCGGATCCCGGGGAGGGGGTTGACCGATGGCGTCCGGCCGAGCGCTGACGGTGCTGATGATCGAGGACGACCCGGGCGACGCGCGGATGATCCGCACGCTGCTCGAGAGCAGCGGCGATCCGCGCTGCCGGGTGGAGGTGAGGGAGAGGTTGCACGCGGGCATCGAGCGGCTGGCCGCGGGCGGCGTCGACCTGGTCCTGCTCGACTTCTCGCTGCCCGACAGCGTCGGTCTGGAGTCGTTCCGCGCCGTGCGCGATGCCCACTCCGGGGTGCCGGTGATCGTCCTGACCAGCCTGGACGACGACGCGATGGCGGTGCACGCCGTCGCCGAGGGCGCCCAGGACTACCTGGTCAAGCACCAGGTCGACGCGCGCCTCCTCTCGCGCGCGATCCGCTACGCGATCGAGCGCTACCGCATCGAGCACGCGCTGCGGGCGAGCGAGGAGCGCTACGCGCTCGCGGTCGAGGGCGCCAACGACGGACTGTGGGACTGGGACCGCGTGACGGGAGCGGTCTACCTGTCGCCGCGCTGGAAGCAGATGCTGGGCTACGAGCGGGGCGAGCTGGGCGACCGTCCGGAGGACTGGTTCGCGCACGTGGACGCGCAGGATCGCGACACCCTGGTCGCTGCCCTCGAGGCTCATGCTGCGAGCCGGGAACCGCACTTCGAGCTCGAGCACCGGATGCGGCACCGCAGCGGACGCCAGCTCTGGGTGATGACGCGCGGAGTGGCGGTGCGCGATGGCGACGGATGTGTCGTACGCATGGCGGGCTCGATGACCGACGTCTCGGCGCGCAAGCAGGCCGAGCAGCAGCTGCTCCACGACGCCTTTCACGACGGCCTGACCGGCCTGGCCAATCGGAGCCTGTTCGTGGACCGGCTGACGGTCGCGCTCGCGACGCGACGGCGTGGACACGATCCCGGCTACGCCGTGCTCTTCCTCGACCTGGACCGCTTCAAGAACGTCAACGACAGCCTCGGTCACGGCGTCGGGGACCGTCTCCTGATCGCGACCGCGCGACGGCTGGAGAAGCTGATGCGGCCGAGCGACACCGTCGCCAGGCTGGGCGGCGACGAGTTCGCGGTGCTCGCCGGGTCGGTGCGCGACAGCACCGCCGCGGCCCACATCGCGGCACGGATCGAGGAGGAGCTCGGCGCGCCGTTCGTGATCGACGACCAGGAGGTCTTCACCAGCGCCAGCATCGGCATCGCCCTGGCCCAGGACGACAACGCGAGCGCCGAGGGCCTGCTGCGCGACGCCGACCTGGCGATGTACCGGGCCAAGGCGGCGGGGCGCGGCCACTACGAGGTCTTCGACCTGGAGCTCCACACCGCCGCGGTGCAGCTGCTCAAGCTCGAGACCGAGCTGCGCCGGGCGATCGCGGCGGGCGACTTCGTCATGCACTACCAGCCGATCGTCTCGCTGGCCACCGGTGGCATCGTCGGCTTCGAGGCCCTCACCCGGTGGCGCCACCCGGAACGGGGCCTCGTGGCTCCCGCGCACTTCATCGCCCTGGCCGAGGAGAGCGGGCTGATCGTGCCGCTGGGCTGGTTCGTGCTGCGCGAGGCGTGCCGGCAGGCGCGCGACTGGCAGGAACGCTTCCCTGCCGACCCGCCCTACTTCATGTGCGTCAACGTCTCGGGGAAGCTGTTCGCGCAGGACGGCGCGGTCGAGCAGGTGCTGCGCATCCTCGAAGGCGCGCGCCTGGCGCCGGAGAGCCTGCGCCTCGAGGTCACGGAGAGCGTCGTGCTCGACCACGGCGAGGCGGTGATGCGGCGACTGCGCATGCTGCGCGAGATGGGGGTGCAGCTGTCGATCGACGACTTCGGCACCGGCTACTCGTCGCTGAGCTACCTGCAGCGCTTCCGCTACGACTCGCTCAAGATCGACCGCTCGTTCGTGCGCGACATCGAGGTCAACGACTCGCGGGTGATCGTCGAGACCATCCTCTCGCTGGCCAGCCACCTCGGTATCGGTGTCGTCGCCGAGGGAGTCGAGACGAAGGAGCAGTTGGCCCGCCTGCGCAAGCTCGGATGCCCGCTCGGGCAGGGCTTCTGGTTCTCGCGGCCGCTCGACGTCGGCGCCGCCGAGGCCCTGCTCACCGCCGGAACCCACTGGTAGGGCGCGACGCGCGCCCGCGCGGTGGTTGCGTCCGCGGCGGCCGATCTGGTACCTTGATCCCGCGTTTCTAGCGTCTTTGCCCGCGCGACGTGCGCGGGCGCGGCCAGGGTCGCGAGCCCGCTCGTTTCTCCTGCCCGCGGCGATTCATCTGTTCCGCTTCGCCCGCGGCCCGGCCCCTGTACTGGACCCTCCCGGTCGGAAGGCGTCCGAGACGGCTTCGGCGGTGTCGGTGTCTCCGGACCGGGTCCAACCCGGAAAGGAGACCGCCCGATGACGGTGACGGTGACGACGACGAGCAAGGCGAGGCCGCAGATCCCCAGCGCCGAGCCCGGCGAGCGCTACCACGCGATCGGGCTGCGTCAGATCCGCTCGCGACCGGAGTGGAGCCACCTGGCGCCGGGCATCCGGGAGGGCGTCGAGGTCGTCAGCCGGGTCCTGCCCTTCCGCACCAACTCCTACGTTCTCGGTCTGGTGGACTGGGAGGACATTCCCGACGATCCGATCTTTCAGCTCACCTTCCCGCAGCTGGGGATGCTCGATCCGACGGACTTCCGCCGGATCGCGAACCTGGTTTCGTCGCGCGCTCAGGCGGCGGAGCTGCGCGCCGCGGCCGACGCGATCCGGATGCGCCTCAATCCCCATCCGGCGGGGCAGCTGACGCACAACGTGCCGCGCCTCGACGGCCGGCCCCTGAGCGGGCTGCAGCACAAGTACCGCGAGACCGTGCTCTTCTTCCCCGCCCAGGGACAGACCTGCCACGCCTACTGCACCTACTGCTTCCGCTGGGCGCAGTTCGTCGGCATGCCGGACCTCAAGTTCCAGGCCCGCGAGACCGACGATCTGGTGGCCTACCTCGGCCGCCATCCGGAGGTCACCGACGTGCTGGTCACCGGCGGCGACCCGCTGATCATGTCCACGGCGACGCTGAAGAAGTACCTCGATCCGCTGCTCGCGCCCGGGCTCGAGCACGTCCAGTCGATCCGCCTGGGCTCGAAGTCGCTGGCCTACTGGCCCGCGCGCTTCGTCACCGACGCCGACGCGGACGAGCTGCTGCGCTACTTCGAGTCGATCGTGGCCGCCGGGCGGCACGTGGCCCTGATGGCGCACTTCAGCCATCCGCGCGAGGTGAGCACGCCGCTGGTGCGCGAAGCCGTGCGCCGTATCCGGGCGACCGGAGTCGAGGTGCGCATGCAAGCGCCCCTGATCCGGCGGGTCAACGACGATTCCGCGACTTGGTCGAAAATGTGGCGGACCGGGGTTCGTCTGGGCATGATCCCGTACTACATGTTCGTCGAGCGCGATACCGGGCCCAAGGGCTACTTCGAGGTCCCGCTCGCGCGGGCCTACCAGATCTTCCGGGACGCCTACCAGAAGGTCTCCGGCCTGGCGCGCACGGTGCGCGGCCCGTCGATGTCGGCCACCCCGGGCAAGGTGCGGGTGCTCGGCGTCCAGAGCATCGGCGACGAGAAGGTCTTCCTGCTCGACTTCCTGCAGGCGCGCAACCCGATGTGGGTGCGGCGGCCGTTCTTCGCCCGCTTCGACGCCGGCGCCACCTGGTTCGACCAGTTGCAGCCGGCGTTCGACGAGCGTCACTATTTCTTCGACGGAGTTCGCCACCGCGAGCCCCACGAGCGCGAGGAGCTCAAGCTCCGGGCCGTGGTGTAGGAGACCGGAACTCGTCATGGAAGAGGGCTCGAGGGTCTCGGCGAAGCTCGGCAAGTTCCGGCCCTCGCTCACGCTGGCGCTCAAGGGACTGGTCGAGCAACGGCGTGCGCGCGGGCTTCCCGTCTACGATTTCGGCCTCGGCGAGACCAAGGGCGTGCTGCCGGAGGCCGTCCGCGACGCCGGCGAGCGGGCCTTCCGCGAGGGACGGACGATGTACGCCGACCCGGCGGGGATTCCCGAGCTGCGCGCGGACGTGCTGCGCTGGCTCGATCTCGAGAGCGACTACGATCCCTCCCAGGTCGTCATCACCGCGGGCGCCAAGCAGAGCCTGTTCAACGTCTTCCTCGCCGCCTGCAATCCCTCCGACTGCGTCCTGTTCGACGCCGCGCCCTGGGTGAGCTACCAGCCCCTGGCCGTCGCCGCCTACGCCTTTCCGGTCCTCGTCCTGCCGACCCGCAGCGACAGCCGGCTCAAGGTCTCGGGCGACGACCTGCGGCGCAATCTCGACCTGCGCCCGGACGCCAAGCTCTTCCTGCTCAACAACCCGTGCAATCCGACCGGCCAGCTCTACTCGGCGGCGGAGGTCGAGGACCTGCTCGCGGTGTGTGTCGAGCGTCGGGTCTACTTCGTGCTCGATCGCCTCTACTGGCGCATCGTCTTCGACGGCGCGTCGTTCCCGGAGCCCCGCGTCGACGAAGAGACCAAGCCGTGGCTGGTCCAGATCGACGGCCTGTCGAAGAATTTCCGCCGCTCCGGAGGCCTCCGGATCGGCTGGACGGTGGCGCCGCCCGACCTGGCGCGTGCCATGGTCAACCTCCAGAGCCACTACACGTCGGGACCCTCGACGCCGGTCCAGTGCGCGGCGCTGGCGGCGCTCGAGACGCCCTACGGCAGCGGCCTGCGCGAGGAGCTCCAGGCCAAGCGCGACCGCATCGCCGGCTGGGCGCCGAGGCTCCCCGGGGTCGAGGTCTGGCCCACGCCGGCCACCTTCTACTCGTTCTGGGACGTGCGCGGTTGCTTCGGACGCAAGACGCCGGACGGCCGTGTCCTGAGCGGGTCGGAGGAGCTGGCGGCCTGGCTCGTCGAGCGCGCCGGCGTGGTCACCGCGGCCGGCGCGGCGTTCATGCAGGAGGGCTATCTGCGGGTCTCCTTCGCCGTCCCCGACGAGGAGCTCGAAACCGGGCTCGCGGCGGCGGCCGAAGCGCTCGCCGAGCTCGCCTGACCCGGCTCGCGCCGCTAGATCACGCGGTCGCTGCCCCCGTCGACCGGGATCTGGGCCCCGGTGGTGACCCGGAACAGGTCGCCCGCGAGCGCCGCGATCAGAGCGCCGACGTCGGCCGCCCGGACTTCGCGCCCGAGCAGGTTGCGGCGCTTGTACTGCTCGACCGTCAGGCCGTAGCGCGCGGCGCGTCCGGCCAGCATCTCGGGCGTCCACAGGTCGGTGTCGAAGACCGCGTCCGGGTGGAGCACGTTGACCCGGACCCCGGCGGGCGCGAGCTCGAGCGCAGCGACGCGGGCGAGCTGGGTGAGCGCGGCCTTGGACGCCGAGTAGGCGGCGGCCCCGGGACCGGGGGCGGGGACGTTGCGCGAACCCACGACCACCACCGCGCCGCCGCCGGGAGCGCGCTCGAGCAGCGGCGCGGCGGCCGAGAGCAGGCGGAAGTGGGAGTCGGTGTTGAGGTCGAAGGCGCGCCGCCAGTCCTCCGGCGCCAACTCGGCCAGGCGCGCTCCGGCGACGAAGACCCCGACGTTGGAGACCAGGATGTCGAGGCCGCCGAACGAGCGGACGGCGGTGTCGAGCGCGCGCCGCAGGACCCGCGCGTCGGTCGCATCGCCGGTGAGCCCGACGAACTCGGGATGCCGCAGGTCGGCGGCGACGAGATCGAGCCCGACGACGGCGGCGCCCGCGGCCAGGAGCGCCTCGACCGCAGCGCGGCCGATGCCGCGCCGGGAGCCGGTGACCAGCGCGACGCGACCGGCCAGCGGTCCGCGTCGGGTCGGCTCGACGAGCTTGGCCCGCTCGGGCCCCCAGTGCTCGAACTCGAACAGATGGGCCTCGGAGAGCGGACGATAGCCGCCGAGCGCCGCCGCGGCCTCGACGGCCGCCTGGGTGTGGCGGGCGATCTCGAGCGCGGCGCGCGCGGCGGGCGTCGATTCGCCGAATCCCACCACGCCGCCGTCCGCGAGCAGCGCCACGCGCGGGGCGGCGTCGAGCGCCTCGAGGTCGCGACCCTTGCGCAACCGCTCGAACGCGCTGCGCTGTCGGCGCGCGAAGCGATCGAGGGCGCCGGCGAGCGCTGCGGGCGAGGCCACGCGCAGCGGCCGGCGCCGCGTGCGCAGGACATGGTCGGGGGTCAGCGGACCGCGCTCGAGGTCGCGCCCGAGCCCGGGATCGGAGGCGACCCGCCGCGCGTCGTCGGAAGCGTCGAGCACGGCGACGAGCGGCCGGCCGGCGAGCTCCGAGACCGCCTGGCGGAGGCCGGCCAGCTCCAGGTTCGACCAGGGCCCCGGCTGCCCTCCGCGCGCGCCGCCGCGCGCTCCCGCGACCCGAGGCGCCAGGCTCCGGCGCGCCCGCGCGACGGCCGCGAGCATGCGCTCGTAGCTCTCGCGGGCGTCGTCCGAGAAGCTGACCAGACCGTGGTGGAGCAGCACCAGCCCGACCGGCCGGCGGCCGGCGCGCCCGGCGGCGTGCCAGGCGGCCTCGACGCGCTGCGCCAGGCCGAGGCCGGGCCGGACGTAGGGAATCAACAGGTGGTCCTCGCCCCAGAGGTCCTCGGCGCGCCGGCGCCCGTCGCGCGAGAGCAGCACGGCGAGGGCGGCGTCGGCGTGGGTGTGATCGACGTAGCGGAACGGCAGCACGGCGTGCAGGAGCGTCTCGACCGAGGGCACCGGCGCGTCGGGATCCAGCCGCAGCCGCCGCAGCTCGCGCATGACGTCGGCGTCCCGCAGCGCGGTGAGCGCAGGCAGGCTCCGGGCGCCCGCGAGGTCGACCGGAGCGAACCCCGCGGCGTCGATCGTCGCCAGGTCGGCGCCGCTGCCCTTGATCCACAGGACGTCGCGCGACGCGCCGTCGAAGCCGCGGTGGACGGACTTGACCGAGGTGTTGCCGCCACCGGCGAGCACGAGGCCGGGATCGGCGCCGAGCAGGCGCGAGGAGTAGACGCGCAGTCCCAGGCGGGGATCCGGGTGCAGCGTCCGGGAGCGGCGCGCCTGGGCCGGCTCCCAGCGCGACGGCGAAGGGGGGATCGGCGGCGCGCCGCCCGCCGTCATCGCCCGCGGCCCGCGGGCACCGCGAGCGGGACCGGCTCGAAGACCGCCGTGAAGTGGCGCAGGGCCTCCGGTTGCGCGACGATCCGGACGCCCGGAATCGTGTCCCGGCGGGCGGCGAGCTCCGCCAGTGACTCGACGACGTAGTCGATGTGGCTCTGGGTGTAGACGCGGCGCGGGATCGCGAGCCGGACGAGCTCGCGGTCGGCGAACGTCTCCTCGCCGCTGGCCGGATCCCGGCGTCCGAACATCACCGAGCCGATCTCGACGCTGCGGATGCCCGCCGACCGGTAGAGCTCGACCGAGAGCGCCTGGCCGGGATACTGCTCGCGCGGCAGGTGGGAGAGGAAGCCGGCGGCGTCGATGTAGATCGCGTGGCCCCCGGGCGGCTGCAGGATCGGGACGCCGGCAGCGGCGATGTGCTCGCCCAGGTATTGCACCGAAGCGTGGCGGTACTGCTGGTACGACGGGTCGAGAGCCTCGTAGAGGCCGACCGCGATCGCCTCCAGGTCGCGTCCGGCCAAGCCACCGTAGGTCGGGAAGCCCTCGGTGAGGATCAGCAGCTCCTCCTCGTGGCGGGCGACGGAATCGTCGTTGCTGCACAGGAAGCCGCCGATGTTGACCATGCCGTCCTTCTTGGCGCTCATCGTGCACCCGTCGGCCAGCCGGAACATCGCGCGGGCGATGTCGATGAGCTCGACGCCGGCCCAGCCGGGCTCGCGCTCACGGATGAAGTAGGCGTTCTCGGCGAAGCGGCAGGCGTCGAGGTAGAAGGGCACGCCGCGCCGGTGGCAGATCTCGGAGACCGCCTCGAGGTTGGCCATCGACACCGGCTGCCCGCCGCCGCCGTTGTTGGTCACGGTCACGAAGACGAGGGGGATCCGTCCCGGCGGGTCGTCCAGCAGGCGCTCGAGCGCCTCGAGGTCGATGTTGCCCTTGAACGGATGGTTCGACGCCAGGTCCCGGCTCTCGGCGCACGGCAGATCGAGGGCGCGCGCGCCGACCGCCTCGATGTTGGCACGGGTGGTGTCGAAGTGCGTGTTGTTGGGCACGACGTCGCCGGGAGCGAGCACCGTCGCCGCCAGGATCCGCTCGGCGGCGCGTCCCTGGTGGGTCGGGATGACGTGCCGGAAGCCGAAGATGTCGCGCACCGCGGCTTCGAAGCGGCGAAAGCTCGGGCTGCCGGCGTAGGACTCGTCGCCCTGCATCAGGGCGGCCCACTGCTGGGCGCTCATCGCCCCGGTGCCGCTGTCCGTCAGAAGGTCGATGACGATGTGGTCGGAAGGCAGCCGGAAGAGGTTGTAGCCGGCCTTCGCGAGCAGCGCCTCGCGCTCGGCCGGCGTGGACATGCGGATCGGCTCGACCGACTTGATCCGGAACGGCTCGATGATGGTTCGCACCGAACAAGGCTACCGCGGAGCCGCGGGCCGGCGCCCCGCCCCCCGGCGGGGGGCGACCGGACGGGCTTCACAGCGCGTCGCGCACGGCGCCGATGGCGTCCGGATTGGCCAGCGTCGAGAGGTCGCCCAGGTGCTGCTCGCCGAGCCGGATCGCACGCACCAGCCGGCGCAGGATCTTGGCGCTGCGCGTCTTGGGCAGGTCGCGCGCGAAGCGGATCTCGCGTGGACGCGCGACCTTGCCCAGCCGCTCGGCCACCGCGCGCGCGAGCTCGGCGCGCAACGCTTCGTCGGGCTCGACGCCGGGGCGCAGGACGACGTAGGCCGCGATCGCCTCGCCCTTGAGCTCGTCGGGAATGCCGACCGCGGCCGCCTCGCTGACCTTTCCGGTGGCGATCAGGGCACCCTCGACCTCGGCCGGACCCAGGCGCTTGCCGGCGACCTTCAAGGTGTCGTCGGCGCGTCCGCGGAGGAACCAGTGGCCGTCGGCGTCGACCAGCGCCCAATCGCCGTGGTTCCAGATCCCGGGCCACTTCGACCAGTACGCCTCGAGGTAGCGTTCCGCGTCGTTCCACAGCCCGCGCGTCATCGACGGCGCCGGCCGGGTCGCCACCAGGTACCCGACCTCGCCGCGCAGGCTGCGGCCGTGCTCGTCCCAGACGTCCACCGACATGCCCAGCCCGGGCCCACCGAGGCTGCACGCTTTCAGCGGAGTCAGCGGCGTCGGCGAGAGCCAGCAGCCGACCAGGTCGGTGCCCCCCGAGATGTTGATCAGCGGCAGGCGGCCGCCGCCCGCGCGCTCGAAGAACCAGAGCCAGGAGGCCTCGTCCCACGGCTCTCCGGTCGAGCCGAGCAGGCGCAGCCGGTCGAGGCGGTGGCGCGCGGGGTCCGCCCCGGCCCGCCGCAGCATGCGCACCGCGGTGGGCGAGACGCCCAGGATCGAGACCCGGTGGCGGGTGCACATCTCCCACAGGCGCGAGGCGTCGGGGTGGTCGACGGCGCCTTCGTAGAGCACCACGGTAGCGCCGTGGTAGAGGCCGCCGATGAGCAGCCACGGTCCCATCATCCAGCCGATGTCGGTGAGCCAGAAGAAGACGTCGTCGTCGCGCACGTCGAAGGCGTACCCGTGCTCCTTGGCGATGTTGACGAGCGTGCCGGCGTGGCCGTGGACCGTGCCCTTGGGGCGCCCGGTCGTGCCCGAGGTATAGAGCAGCAGCGCGGGGTGCGCGGAATCGACCGCGACCGGCGGCGCCGCGGTCGCCGCGCCGGCGAGGAACGCCTCCCAGGAGATCTCGCCCGGGCGCCTTCCGGCCGGCGCCGCGCGCTCCAGGACCACGACGGTTCCGACGCCCGCCGCGGTCGCGACCGCGTCTCGTGCCACCGGCAGCACCGGGATCTCCTCGCCGCGGCGGAAGCTCACGTCGGCGGTGAACAGGAGCTTGGCCCCGGAGTCGTTCAGCCGCTCCGCCAGCGCCGCCGCCCCGAACCCCGAGAAGACGGGCACGAAGATGGCGCCGATCTGGAGGGTGGCGAAGAGCTGGACGGCGACCTCGGCCGAAGTGGGCATGAACGCCGCGACGCGGTCGCCGGTCCCGACGCCGGCGCCGGCCAGCGCCGCCGCGCAGCGGTCCACCTCGGCGGCCAGCTCGCGGAAGCTGAGGCTGCGGATCGTGCCGTCCTCGCGCTCCGCCACCAGCGCGGTCCGATCGGCACCGGGAGCGCGGGCGCGGCGGGTCAGGCAGGCCGCGGTCAGATTCAGGCGGCCGCCGACGAACCAGTCGGTCCACTCCGGCCCGCGCGAGCCGTCGAGGACCTTCTCGAAGGGGTGGTCGAACTCGATCCCGAGGTCGTCGACGACCAGCGGCCAGAACCACTCGGGCTCGGCCGCGGCGCGCGCGACCAGAGCGTCCTGGTCGGGCGCCTGCGCTCGCTCGAGCAGCCGCCCGACCCGGAAGCGGCGAGCCGCGTCGGCCGGTGGCCGCCAGACGATCCGGGTCATCCGGCCTCCTTTCTAACGGACCGTGGCCGCGCGAGCAAGTCGCGCTGCGGAGCGGCGGTTGAAAGGCCGGGCGCCGGCACATAGCATCCGCGCGGATGAAGAGGCGCGGGAAACGGGAGACGAGCGGGCGCTTACGCCGCGGCGGGGGTCGACATCGACGCCCAGGAGCGGGCGCTCGCCGAGGTCAAGAAGCTCGCGCGCACGACCTTCACCCCCGGCGTGATCTCGGAGCTGGGGCTTGTTCGGGGGTCTCTTCCGGCCCGATCTCGCCGGACTCGAGGAGCCCGTCCTCGTCGCCTCGGCCGACGGGGTGGGCACCAAGCTCGCCGTGGCGCGCCAGGCCGGCGACTTCACCACCGTCGGCCGCGACCTGGTCAACCACTGCGTCAACGACATCCTGGTCCAGGGCGCGCGGCCGCTGTTCTTCCTCGACTACGTCGGAGCGGGCAAGCTCGAGCCGCGCGAGATGGTCGATCTCGTCCGCGGAGTGGCCGACGGTTGTCGTGACAACGGCGTCGCGCTGCTCGGCGGCGAGACCGCGGAGATGCCCGGCTTCTACGCCCCGGGGGACTACGAGCTGGTCGGGTTCGTCGTCGGCGTCGTGGATCGGGGCCGAATCCTCGACGGTTCGCGGGTCACCGCGGGCGACGTGCTGCTCGGCCTGCCCTCGGCGGGGCTGCACACCAACGGCTACACGCTCGCCCGCCACGTCCTCTTCGAACGGATGGGGTTGAAGCTGAGCGACAAGCTGCCCGGCGCCCGGCAGGAGAAGATCCGGGTCGGCGAATGGCTGCTGCGGCCGCACCGCTCCTACCTCGCGGCGCTCGCTCCGCTGCTCGAACATCCGGGCCTCCACGCGCTCGCCCACGTGACCGGCGGAGGGTTGGCGGACAACGTCCCGCGGGTCCTGCCGGAAGGGTTGTGCGCGGAGATCCGTGTCGGCAGCTGGGAGGTTCCGGAGCCGTTCCGCATCCTGCAGGACCGCGGCGACGTCGAGCTCGAGGAGATGTTCCGTGTCTTCAACATGGGGATCGGCATGGTCGCGGTGGTCGCGCGCGACGCGGTCGCCGCGGTCTCGGGCGCGCTGGCGCGCTCCGGCGAGCGGGCCTGGCCGATCGGGCTGGTGCGCGAGGGCGAGCGCGGCGTGGTCTTCGACCTCGGCCTGACCGAGCCCGACGCGGACCCGGACGGGAGCTGAAAGCGTGGCGCGGGGACGAGCGACGGTGACGCGGGAGCCGGATTCCGCCCCCGCGCGCGTGGCGGTGCTGCTTTCGGGGCGCGGCAGCAACTTCCTCGCCCTCCACGCCGCGATCGGACGGGGCGAGCTCCCCGCCCGGATCGTCCAGGTGATCTCGAACGTCGCCGACGCGCCGGGCCTCGAGCGGGCGCGCGGACTGGGTCTGAACGCCGTGGTGATCCCGCACCGGCCGGAGCCGACTCGAGCT
>CAWAGZ010000002.1:0-100000 GCA_963781755.1 uncultured Acidobacteriota bacterium | reverse complement strand
GGTCGGTTTCGCACCGAGAGAGGAGGCCGCCATGACCCTGTTGGAAGAGCTGCTTCGCGACCACGATCACCTGCGCTCGGAGATGTCCCGGCTCGAGTCCGGAGCGCCCGATCCCGAGAGCCTGCGTCGCTTCGTCGCGGAGCTGCCGGTCCACGCCCACCTCGAGGACGAGCTGCTGTTCGCGGAGCTCGAGAGCTCCCTGCCGCCAGGGGACGGCCCGATCGCCGTCATGCGCGCCGAGCACGAGGAGATCGAGAGCGGGCTGCGCGAGATCTCCGCGCTCGCGCCCGGCGACGCCGAGCTGCCGCGGCGTCTGCGCCGGCTCTTCGCCGTCGCCCGCGATCACTTCGCGAAGGAGGAGCAGGTGCTCTTCGCGTTCGCGGAGCGCCTGGTCGAGCGGGATCGTCTCGCCGAGCTGGGGGGGAGTTTCCGCGAGCGCCGCGGCGCGGTCGAAGCGGCGCCGGCGGGCGTCCCGAGCGGCTGACCTCGGCCCCGGGAAGTCCGCGATCGGTGTGCCAGAATCGCGGCCGATGACCCGGGAGGAGACGCCGAAGGCAGCGCAATCCCCGCTGTTCCGCGGCCTCGCTGCGGAGGTGGTGGCCGAGGTCCTCGCCGCGGCAACGTGGCGCGACCTCGCGGCGGGCGAGAGCCTCTTCCTCCAGGGCGACGAGGTCTCGGCTCTCTTCGTGGTGGACTCCGGTCGCCTCAAGCTCTCCCAGGTCACCGCGGATGGCGACGAGGTCGTCGTCGGGACCCTCGGCGCGAGTGCCATCCTGGCCGGCGTGGCGATCCTCGACAAACGCATCCTGCCCGTCTCGGCGGTCGCACTGGTGGCTTCCCGGGTCTGCTTCTGGCCGCGCCGGCTCGCGCTCGAGCTGGCCGCCCGCCACCCGGCGCTGCGCACCAACGTCCTGACCACCATCGCGGACCGCATGCAGGGCTCGCTCGAGCGCATCCGCGAGCTGTCGAGCGAGAGCGTCGGCCGGCGAGTGGCGCGTGTCTTGCTCCGTCTCGCCCGGGAATCCGGGCGGCCGGTCGAGGCGGGACTCCTGATCGACCAGGCGCTCGGACGCCAGGAGGTGGCGGAGCTGGCGGGGGCCTCGATGTTCACCGCCAGCCGGCTGCTGGCCCGCTGGGCCCGGGAGGGGATCCTCGACGTCGGACGCCAGCGTGTCGTCGTGCGTTCGCTCGACCGCTTGGTCGAGCTCGCCGGCGAGGCCCGCGACGGGTGAGCCGCCACCAGAAATCGAACGCGCCCCGAAGGCGCGACAACCGGAAGGAGAGTCCTCGAAGTCATGTCCAGAGCCAAGATCGCCGTCCTCGGCGCCGCGCTCGCCGCGGCCGCCCTGCTGAGCACCGCATCTCCGGCCGCCGCGGCTGCGCCGCGCGAGATCAAGATCACCGGCACCGACGCCATGAAGTACTCGGTGACCCGGATCGAGGCCAAGCCGGGTGAGAGCCTCAAGGTCGTCCTGACCGCCGTCGGCAAGATGCCGAAGTCGGAGATGGCCCACAACTTCAACCTGCTCGAGAAGGGCGTCGATCCGAGCTCCTTCGTGATGGCGGGCGCCATGGCGCGGGGCACGGACTACTTCCCGGAGCGCAAGAAGGACCAGGTCATCGCGCACACCGGACTGGCCGGGGCCGGCGAGACCGTCGAGGTCACCTTCGACGCACCCAAGGAGAAGGGCGAGTACACCTACGTGTGCACCTTTCCCGGCCACTACGCCGCCGGCATGAAGGGTGTCCTGGTCGTGAAGTGACCCGGGTGGCCCGGTCGCGGCGCGGTGCCGACGAGCCGCGAGGCGCCGAGGTTCCCCGCCTCGCCCGGGCGCCACAGAAGCTTCCATAGAAGGGTCGCTGACTCGACCGCCGCCGCCCGGCCTGCGGGCCGGGTGGCGCGCAGAGCCCGGGCACCTCGAGACATTTCTTGGGCGGCAGCCGGCTCCGGCGCGCGCGCCCAGCCGCGCCGCCGGCCGGAGCCGACCCTTTCGTTCCCTCATTGGAAAGTCTTTGGCTTCTGTTGCTTGGCGGCGGCGACGAGGCCCCGAGCGACCGTAGCTGCGGGGCCGCCCGGTGCCGCCTGCAACCCTCGGGCCGAAGCTCCGTATCCCCATTTGACGACAGCTGTCGTCAAGAGTACCCTGTCGCGGTGATGACAATTGTAGTCATCCAGGGTCTACAGATCGGCGGCCCGGGGACGGAGGTGGCGAAGTGACGAAGTCGAGGCCCGCGACGATCGGCGTCCAGGAGCTCGAGCTGCTGCGCTGGATCGAGGAGCACGAGGAGAGCGCCGGCGCCACCGTGGGCGAGGCGGCCGAGGGCTTCGGCGGCGCGCGCGGGCTGGCGCGCTCGACGGTCCTGACCATGATGGATCGCCTGCGGCGCAAGGGCCACCTGCGCCGCCGCCGCGTCGCCGGGGTCTACCGCTACCAGGTCGCGGTGTCCGCGGGGTTGGCGGTGCGCAACGCGGTCGCCGACTTCGTCGAGCGGACGCTCTCGGGGTCGATCACGCCGATGGTGGACTACCTCGTCGAGCGCGAGCACCTCGCTCCCGACGAGATCGCCGAGCTCGAGCGCCTGATCGAGCGGCTCGGGTCCGGTCCCGACGAGCGCACGCGATGACCGCGGCAACGGGATGGCTCCTCCTGCTGGGTGGCCGGGCGCTGACCGCCGGACTCGTCGCGGCGGCGCTCGCAGCCGCGGTCTGGGTGCTCCTGCGCGCGGTGCCGTCGTTGCCGCCGTGGGTGCGCGCCGGCCTCTGGTGGCTGGTCGGAGCGCGCGTCCTGCTCGAGCTCGCCGGCGTGCCGGCGCTCGAGCTGGCCTGGTTGCCGGAGGCCGCGGGCGCGGTGCACGCCGACGCGGCGGTCGAGACGTCCGCCCCGATCGCCGGTCCCGGGCCGACGCTGCCCGAGTTGGCGGCGGCTCCGGTCGCGGAGGCGACGCCCCCCGCAGACCCGACGGTGTCGGGATCTCCCCCGATCGGGCGCGTGCTCGGCCTGGGGCTCTCGGCGGTCTGGCTCGCGCTCGGACTCGGAGCGCTCGGTCGGGCCGGGCTCGAGTTGGCGCGGCTGCGGGCCCGGATCGCGCGGGCGACGCCGGTCGCCGACGCGGCGACGCTCCGGGTTCTCGACGGGTTGCGCCGCACCCTGGGGATCCGGCGCCGCGTCGGCTTGGTGACCTCGCCCGAGATCGACTCGCCCCTGGTCTACGGGCTGACGCGTCCGACGGTGGCGCTGCCCGCCCTGCGGCCGATCGCGGGCGAGGAGCTGGCGCTCGCGCTGGCTCACGAGCTGGCCCACGTGCGTCGCCTCGACGCGGCGTGGTCGTGGGCGCCGCTGCTGGCCGAGCGGCTCTTCTGCTTCCACCCCTCGCTCCGGCTGGCGGCGCGCGAGTACGCGCTGGCCACCGAAGCGGCCTGCGACGCCCTGGTGCTCGCGCGCCTGGCTCCGGCGCCGGAGCGCTACGGCAGGTTGCTCCTGCGCATGGCCACCGGTCCGGCGACGGATCCGCCCGTGGCGGCCTGGCCGCTGGCCCGACGACCCCTCGAACGGAGGCTCGACATGCTCTCGCGCACTCTCGCCTCATCCCGGCCGGCGTTGGGAGCCGTCCTGGCGACGGCCTTTCTCGCCGTGCTCGTCCTGGTTCCCGTTCGGCTGACCGCGGCCGTGGACCTCCCCCTCGGCCCGGCCGCTCGGGCAGTCGTCGCTGCGGCACCCGACACCGACGACTCGTCCGCCGCGGAGACCGCGCCGTCGCCGGCCGCACCTGCGGCGCCTGCGGCTGCGGTGACAGCGCCCCCGGCTCGTCCGCTGCCCGCGGCCCCACCGCCGCCCGCGGCGCCACCGGCGCTCTCGGTCCCGCCGGCGCTCGCTCCGGTCGCGGAGGCCCGGCCCGCTTCCGCGACTCCGCCCGCACTCGCTCCGGTCGCCGAAGCGCCTCCCTCGCCCGCGGCCCGGCCGGCGCTCGCCCCGGTCGCACCGCGGGCACGGGTGTCTGCGGCAACGGCGATGGCTGCGGCGTCGCCGCGCGTCGCCGCACTGGCGGGGGCGCCCCTGGTGGACGCCGGTGACCTCTCCCTGGTGCTGATCGACGGCAGCTCCCGGATCCAGATCGACGCGCCGGCGGGCGATCGCGACCTCGCCCGGCAGGTTGCCGCGGACAACGGCGGCCGTGCGCTCGTCTACCGCGCCCGCGACGACGGACGGCACGTCGTGCGCGACGGCGCCACCATCGACCGGGTCCGCCGCTTCTTCGAGCAGGAGGGCGCCGCGCGAGAGCGCCAGGCGCGCGAGATCGTCGAGCGGGCTCGCCGCCAGGCCGAGGCGGGCCGGCGAGTGGCCGCCCGCGCCGCCGAGCAGGCGCAGGCGACGGCGCAGCGGCTGGCCGAGCTCGACACCCGGACGAAGGAGACGCTCCAAGCGGAGATGGAGCGCCTCCAGAGCCAGCTCGCTTCGCTCCAGGCCGAGCTCGAGCGCACGCAGCGCGAGCTCCAACAGAACCTCGGACCGCGGCTCGAGCGCGAGCTCTCGGGTCTCGACGAAGCGCTTCCGGAGGCCCTCGAGGGGGTCGAGGCCGGAGAGCGTTGGCGCGCCGAGCGGCTCGACCGGCTGCACCGGATCCTCGAGGGCGCGCCGGAGAGCCCGACGCCGGCCCCGCCCACGCCTTCCGACCGGCCCTAGCCGGCCGGCGCTTCGTCGCCGCTCTTCAGCCGCACCGAGACGGTCTTCTCGATCTCGGCCACGGTCTCCCCGGCGGCGTCGACCACCGCGGTGACGAGGACCGGCTCGGCGCGGCCGTTGTCGCGCGCCTCGGCGCGGATCTCGTCGAGACGCGCGCGCGGGATCTCGAAGCGGGCACGCACCGTGCCGCGCCCGGGCCGGCGAAAACGGATCGTCGCCGCCTTGTCCCAGACCACGAAGTCGCGCCCGAGCTCGTGGATCAGGATGATCATGAAGAACGGGTCGGTCATCGTGTAGAGCGAGCCGCCGAAGTGGGTGCCGACGTAGTTGCGGTTCCACCAGCGCAGCTTCATCGACGACTCGAAGGCGAGCGGATCGGTTCCGATGCGGCGCACCCGGACCCCGGCGCCGGCCAGCGGCGGGTAGACCGACATCAGACGGAGCAGGATCGCGCGACGATCGGCCATGGCCGGCCGCGATCCTACGCCGGCCGGCTCGGGGCGCCCCCCGCCGCGATAGCATCGGCGGGATGCGCAGCGCGGCGGCTCCGCCGAAGCTCTTCTCCGACCTGCTCGAGCTGACCAAGCCCCGGATCACGGGCTTGGTCTCGGTGACCACGGCGGCCGGATTCCTGCTGGCGACGCCCCCCGGCGAGCTCCCCTGGGCGGGCCTGATCCACACGGTCGTCGGTACCGCCCTGGTCGCGGCCGGCTCCGGCGCGCTCAACCAGTTCGTCGAGCGCGAGCTGGACCGGCGCATGAAGCGGACCGCGCGGCGCCCGCTCCCGGGTGGCCGGATGGAACCCGACAACGCCCTGCTCTGGGGAGCCCTGCTCGGCGCCGGAGGAATCCTCGAGCTGGCCCTGGCGGTCAACCCGCTGACCGCGCTGATCGCCGCCGGGACGCTGGTCGCCTACGTCTTCGCCTACACGCCGCTCAAGACCCACACCTCGCTCGCCACCATCGTGGGCGCGGTTCCGGGCGCCGCGCCGCCGCTGATCGGCTGGACCGGAGCCTCGGGCGAATTCGGGCTCGGCGGCTGGGTGCTCTTCGCGCTGCTGTTCCTCTGGCAGCTGCCGCACTTCCTGTCGATCGCCTGGCTCTACCGCGAGGACTACCGCAACGCGGGGATGCGCCTGCTGACCATCGACGACCCGGACTTCGGCCGCACCGCGCGCCAGTCGGCGCTGTGGACGGTGGCGCTGTTGCCGGTCTCGCTCGCGCCGGCCGCGGTGGGGCTGGCCGGCGCGGTCTACCTCGTCGGTGCGCTGGTGCTCGGAGGCGCGTTCCTGGCGGTCGCGCTGGCTTTCGCGCGCCGGCCGAGGGTGGCCAGCGCGCGGCGGCTGCTGCTCGCCTCGGTCGCCTACCTGCCGGCGGTGCTGGCGGTGCTGGTCGGAGATCACTGGTGGCCGCGCGGGTGAGGCTGCGGCGGCTCGTCGCCTGGTGGCTGCTGATCGCGGCGGTGGCCGTGGCCGGCGCGCTCTACGTCCGCGAGCGCTCCCGGCCGCCCCTGCCGGTGATCGCGACCCTGCCGCACTTCGAGCTCACCGAGCGCGACGGCTCGAAGGTCGCCCTGGCGGACCTGGCGGGCTCGCCCTGGATCGCCGACTTCATCTTCACCCGCTGCCAGCTCGCCTGCCCGGTGCTCACCGCGCGAATGAAGGAGCTGCGACCGAAGCTCGCCGATCCGGCGCGGATCCGGTCGGTGTCCTTCACCGTCGACGCCGAGCACGACACGCCGGAAGTGCTGAGCGCCTACGCGAGGAGATACGGCATCGCGGGCCGCGACTGGCTGTTCCTGACCGACGGCCCGGACTCGGTGCGCAAGCTGGTGCGCGAGGGCTTCCTGCAGCCGGTCGAGGACACGCCGGACAACGCCGCGCAGCCGGTGCTCCACTCGACCCGGTTCGTGCTGGTGGACGGCGCCGGCCGAATCCGCGGCCTCTACGACGCCTACGACCCGAAGTCGCTGGACCGTCTGGTCGACGACGCCGGCCGCCTGCTGCGCGACGAGCGCACCGCGCCGTGACCCTGGCCGACCTGCCTAGCTTGAACGCGTCGCTCAATGCGACGTCGGCGGTGCTGCTGGTCGTCGGCTACCTGCTGATCCGCGCCCGCCGCATCGAGGCCCACCGACGGGTGATGATCACCGCCTTCGGCTGCTCGGTGGTCTTCCTCGTGTCCTACTTGGTCTACCACTTCCAGGTCGGCACGGTGCGCTTCCCGGGTACCGGCACGGCGCGCACGGTCTACCTGACGATCCTCGCCACCCACACGGTGCTCGCCGCGACGGTGCCGATTCTGGCGATCCTCACCCTCTCGCGCGCGCTCGGACGCCGCTTCGACAAGCACAAGCGCATCGCCCGCTGGACCCTGCCGATCTGGCTCTACGTCTCGGTCACCGGCGTGGTCGTCTACTGGATGCTCTACCGCACGACCTGGGGCTGAGCGGCCGGTCAGCCACCGCCGGCCGAGGCCGGCGGCCGGAACTCCGGCAGCTCCAGCGTCAGCGTCCCGCCCGGCGCCAGCTCGCCCGAAACGCACTGCGATCCTGGAGAGGGGCCGAGGACCGAACTCCGCGCTCCCGGCCGGCTGAGGAAGTCGTCCCAGCAGGCGTCGTAGCGGCCCGGAGGCAGGGCCGCGATCCGCGACGGAAACTCCCGATTCGCGGCCGGCGCGCCATGGAGCAGAGCCCACTGGCGCACCTCGTTGTACCCGAGCTCCAGGCCGCGCCAGTAGAGCTCGATCGCAGGATGACGGGAGTCGATCGTCGGATCGGGTCTGCCTCCGGGGACGTCGTAGAGCAGCTCGATCGCGCCGGAGTCGCGGCCCAACGAGAGCTCCACGAGCCCGCCGTCGGAAGGAACCTCCGCGGTCTGGGCGAGCAGGGGAAAGCCGTTGGCCGACACGAAGAAGACCATCGCGGCGTCCGCAGGGCTGGCGCTGACTGGGGAGCGTTCCGTCCAGACCCGTGGCTCCGGAGTCCGCGTCGATCCTCTCGCCGGCGGGGTCGAGGCCCCACCAGGTCACCTCGGCCCCGGGAACGGGCCGGCCGTCGGGCGCCACCACACGCAAGGTGAAGCGGAGCTCGCGGTGCAGCACGAGGACGATCTCCGGAAGACTCGTCGTCTTCCGACGCTGCCACGCTCCGCCGCTCCGAGACACCCGCGAGCCCCTGCGCGTGGATCTCGCACGGACCGGGCGTCACCGCGCGCACGACGAAGCTGCCCGTCGTCGTCGGTCCGGGTCGCTGAACTGGTCGTCCACGCTGCGGCCCGCGACGACGGCCTTCGCCGGGCCTCCGTTCCTCGTCGACGACCCGCCCGTGTAGCTCGGCTCCGGAGAGAGCTCGAAATCGGCGGTCACCCTGCTTCCGGAACCCGGAGCCGGGCGCAGATCGATCTCGGGAAAGCGCTTCAACGGGTAGTCGCCGGCGGGACCGATCTCGATCTCCCAGGGGAAGTCCTTTCGAGGCAGGACGACCGAGTAGCGCCCGTCCTCCGCCGCTCGTCGCCGAGATGGCCACCGCCCCTAGCTGGTTGCGGAACTCCAGGCCGGTCGCGAGCGGGTCGTTGCCGAGGGTCACGGTGCCCGAGACCTCGAGCAGCGGGAGCGAGACGCAGAGCGGCGCTCCCGGGCCGTGGAGCTCGATCCGGTCGTCGTACCACGTGCTTCCGCTCGAGTCCTCGACCCGGACCGCGTAGGACGCCGGGGAGAGGTCGGGGCAGAGCGCGACGCCCTGGGGCGAGGTTTGCAGGTCGCAGGCGTGGGTGACCCGGGAGCTGGCGGATTCGTGCCGGTCGAGCCGGATCCGCCACGGCTGCTGGTGGGTGTCGATCGCGTGGCTCGACGTCGACCTCGAGCCCGAACGGGCGGACCAGCTCGAGCGGCGAGCCGAGACTCGACTCCTCGTCCTTCGCCACCGTGACCGGTCCGGCGACCGCCTCGGTGTAGCCCTCCTGGTGCGCGCGGATCCGGTAGCTGCCGGGAGCGACGTCCGCCAGTTGGAAGAACCCGCGGCGGTCGGGATGAACGCTCGCCCCTCGCTTCTCGAGCTGGGTGACCTCGCGCTCGCTCCCTTGGAGATCCGCGACCACCGGCTCGAGCGCCACGGTGCAGCGGGCGGGATCGAGGTCGCGGCCGGAGGCTTGGACGAAACCGGTCACGGAGCCCCCCCTCGCCAGGCGCCAAGCCGGGGGTTTCGCAGGTGCATCGCGGCGGTGGACGAGATCCCAGGCATAGGCGCTCGCGTAGCCCGGCGCGCGCAGCGCGAGGTCGAAGGGCCCGCCGATCGGAATCTCGCACGAGATCCTGCGCGTCTCGGCGTCGACGGAGCAGGGCACCTCTCCCTTCGGGAAGCGGTGGTCGTTGGGATCGGAAGCCGAGAAGCCGGCGGTAACCGCCGTCGGCAGCGGCTGTCTCCGGTCGGCCGCGACGGCCACCGTGAGCGGCACCGTGGGCCAGACTTGGACTTCGAAGGTCGCGCCCGGAGGGCTGGAGGCGACCATCGTCGGTGGGGCGAAGTAGCCCGGCGTCTCGAGGCGCAGCGTCCAGGCCCCCTTGCCGGCCAGGGTCAGCGCCGCGGTCTCGCCGCTGCGGACGTGGACCTCGGTGTCCCGACCTCCGTGTCCGCGGGATCGCCGGTCGTCTCGGGGGTCGCGCGGAAGGCGAGCTCCACTCCGGTGGCTCCGTCGGCGAGGACGGCGTGGAGCGAGATCCCCCGCGCGGCCGCGGGAGCCAGCAGGAGAACAGTCAGAAGGGACCGGATCGCCAACCTCGCCACGCCCCTCGTCCTCCCCGGCCTCGGACCCCTACCAGATCGTCTTCTGGTCGATGGCGGGGGTCGCCGCGTCGGGCTCTCGGTCGGCGCCCGCGGCGGCGGAGGTCTCGGGCCGCGGAGCGGTGCCCGGGGGCAGGTCGGCGCCGGGGTCGGTGGTGGCGTCCTCGGCCAGCCAGACGAAGCGGTCGAGGCTGCGGACCCAGACGAATCCGGCGCCGGTGGCGGAGTCCTTCTTCAGGCCGCGCAGCACCGCGAGCTTCGAGTCCAGGTCGTCGATCATGTGCAGGGCGATCGCCTCCGGCGTCATCGGCTCGACCGGCGAGCCGAACTCCTTGCGCCCCTGATGCGAGAGCACCAGGTGCTCGAGCTGGAGCGCGACGTCGGCCGGGAAGCCGTCGATCGCCGCGATCCGCTCGCGCAGCAGGTCGCGGCCGAGGATGATGTGGCCGACCAGCCGGCCCACCGGCGTGTAGTCGTTGACCGGCATGGCGCCGAGCTCGGCGAGCTTGCCCAGGTCGTGGAAGAGCACGCCCAGGATCACCAGGTCGCGGTCCAGCTCGCGGTAGTTCTCGCAGACCTTGACCGCCAGCTCGAGCATCGACACCGTGTGCTCGAGCAGGCCGCCGCGGAAAGCGTGGTGGATCGCCTTGGCCGCGGGGTGGACGCGCAGCGCGGCGCCGTGGACCGCCAGCGTCTCGGCGGCCAGGCGGCGCGCCAGGGGACGGGTGAGGTGCGCCTCCAGGATCCCCTCGAGGCGGCTCCAGAGGTCGTCCAGGTCCTCCCGGGTCGAGGGGATCAGCAGCGCCTCGTCGAAGCCGTCGGCGCGGTCGGCCTCGGTCGCCCGCAGGCAGTCGTCCACCTTGAGCTGGAGCTGGTCGCGGAAGCTCTGCACCTGGCCCGAGAACCGGACGAAGTCGAACGGCGCCAGCTCCCGCCCGAGCGCCTTCGAGTCCGACCAGGCCTTGGCCGGGATCGACCCCGAGGCGTCGGCCAGCTCGAGGTCGAGGTACTCGCGGCCGCTCTTGTCCTGGCGCACCTCACGGCGGCGCAGGAGGGCGAACCCCTGGACCGCCTCTCCGGGCTTCCAGGCTGCGATCGGGCGGGAAGTTCGGGCTCGGGTCGGCATCGGCTCCATTCTAGGGCAGGCGCCCCGTAGGATGCCCGGAACGGAGCTTGCTTCGAGCGGAGACATCATGCCCCGACGCGTCGCTTTCGTCGTCCTCGCCGCCGCCCTCGCGTGCCTCGCCTCCGGCGCCGGCCGGGCCGGCGCGGAGCTCACCCCCGAGCAGGTCCGGCGCTTCGTCGACGAAGGGCCGGCCCTGCTGCTGTCGGCCGACCAGCGCAGCGAGGTCGGCCAGCTCTCCCAGGCCGCCCGCAGCGCCTGGATCGAGCAGTACCTGGCCCGCGACCCGGTCCCGGAGACGCCGGACAACGAGCTGGTCACCGGGATCGAGAAGCGGCGCGAGCTGACCGAGGCGCTCCACCTCTCGCCTTTCGACGTCCGGGGCCAGCTCCTCTTCCTCCACGGCGCGCCGGACGAGCGCACCAAGGTCGAGTGCGGCGAGACCTTCCGCGCGGTCGAGATCTGGCGCTGGGGCGTGGCGCCCGACGCGCGCGTCGCCATCGTCTACGCGCCGGCGGTCGACCGCCACGACCGGCTGTGGCGGCCGACCGACTCCAAGCGCGTCCTCTACACCGACGAGATGCAGTACCTGCTCGAGCAGTTCGAAGAGCTGCGCGGACGGATCACCGGCAAGCGGCCGGACCTGTACTTCTGCAAGGACGCCAAGACGATCGACAAGGTCACCGGCGTCGACGGCCTGTTCGGCTTCCACCGCGAGCGGATGACGGACGCCGAAGCCGAAGCCCTGCTCGCGCCCCCGGACGATCTGGCCGCCTGGGCGAAGGCGGCGGCGGCGACCGCGCTGCCCGAGGGCAACGCCCCGCTCGAGGCGCCCGGGCTGCGCATCTCCTTCCCCGGACGCCACGACCAACGGCTGGTGACCCGCTTCCGGATCGACCTGCCGAGCGCGCCGCTCGGGGCGGTCGAGGCGGACGGCGGCAAGGAGATCCGGGTCACGGTGGCGGGCGTCATCGACCGCAAGGAGGGGGTCTTCGAGGAGTTCCGCAACCGCTTCGTCTTCCCGCCTCCGGCCACGGGCGACCCGGCGGTGCTGCTGTTCGACCGCGCCCTGCGCCCGCGCGAGAGCTTCGTCGCCCGGCTCGAGGTGCGCGACGAGACCAGCGGCAAGGTGGCCTGGCTCGAGCGCGGCTTCGAGGTCCCGGCCGAGGCGGTCGCCGAGGTCGCGCCGGCGCCGCCGGGCGCGGTCCTGGGTCAGGACCTCGGCCTGGCCCGGGAGGGGCGCGACAGCCTGGTGCTGATGCCGCCGCCCGAGGACGTCGTGTTCGGCCTGTTCCGGGCCGACGCCATCGTCTCCGGCAACCGCATCCAGCAGGTCGTCTTCTCGCTCGACGGCAAGCCGCAGCTGACCCGCTCGGCGCCACCCTGGAGCGCCGAGCTGCGGCTGCCCGACATCCCGAAGGAGATCGTGGTGCGGGCCGAGGGGCTCGACGCCCAGGGCAAGGTCGTCGCCGCCGACGAGGTCCTGCTCAACGAGCCGCAGGGCGAGCCCCGGGTGCGTCTGCTCGACCCGCCGCGCGGCAAGAAGGTCACCGGACACGTGCGCGCCCGGGCGGCGGTGGTGGTGCCCGAGGGCCGGCGCGTGCGCAGCGTGACCTTCAAGCTCAACGACCAGGTCGTCGCCACGCTCGAGCAGCCGCCCTGGGAGGTCGACCTGGACGTTCCCGCGGGCGCGGAGCTGGCCTACCTGACGGTCAGCGCGGTCTACGACAACGACACCGAGGTCGAGGACTTCCGGGTGCTCAACTCGACCGATTTCGTCGAGGAGGTGCGCGTCGACCTGGTCGAGGTCTACGCCACGGTCACCGACGCCGCCGGCAACCTGGTCGACACCCTCGGCCAGGACGCCTTCAGCCTGCTGGACAACGGCAAGCCCCAGAAGATCCGGAAGTTCGAGATGGTGCGCAACCTGCCCTTGACCCTCGGGCTGCTGCTCGACACCTCCGGTTCGATGCGCGAGTCGCTGGTCGAGGCCAAGACCGCGGCGCGCGACTTCCTGAGCGAGATCATGACGCCGCGGGACCGCTGCTTCGCGGTCGGCTTCTCGGAACGTCCGGCGCTGCTCATGCCGATGACATCGGACGCGCGCGCGATCGAGACCGCTTTCCGCGACCTGCCGGCGCTCGGCTCCACCTCGCTCCACGACGCGCTCGTCTACGCGCTCTACCAGTACCGCGGCGTACGCGGGCGCAAGGCCCTGGTCCTGCTCTCGGACGGTGACGACACCTCGAGCCTGATCTCCTGGGACGACACCCTCGCCTACGCCGAGCGCAGCGGCGTGGCCATCTACACCATCGGCCTGGCGATCGGCAGGGGCCAGGTCGCGATCCGTCACAAGCTCGAGCGGCTGGCGACGGAAACCGGGGGCCGGACCTTCTTCATCTCCAAGGCCGAGGAGCTGGCCGGGGTCTACGCGCAGATCGACCGCGAGCTCCGGAGCCAGTACCTGCTCGCCTTCTCGCCCGATCCGCCGGCCCAGGAGGGCGAGCGCCACGCGCTCGAGGTCCGGGTCGAGGGCCGGGGCCTGAAGGCCCGCTCGGCGCGCGGCTACACGCCGTGAGGCCAGCCGGCACGTCCCGGCGAGTGTTGCAGGCTAGACTCGGCGCGATGAGCTTCCAGCCGCCCCGGGCCCGGGCCGTGGTTTCCGCCGTCGCGCTGATCGTCGCGTCGGGCGCCGTCGCCCTGCTCGCGGCGGCGACCCCGGCGCCGCGCGAGCTGCGCTTCCCGAGCTTCAACCGGGTCTACTCCGACCTGGTGGGCGAGCTCGCCCCGTTCGACCTCGGCGGCGCGACGGTGCGCCTGCGTTCGCCCAGCCAGCTGATCTCGGTGCGCGACCACGTCGCGCGGGTGGTGGCGCTGGGTGGCGGGCGCGCCCGGGGCACGCTCGACATCGATCTGCTGGGCAAGGGCGCCCTCGTCGCCGACGTGGACTTCGGCGGCACGGTGCGCGAGCTCACGGACGAGCTCATCCTGCCGCCGCAGCATGTCACCGTGGACGGCGTGGTCCGGATCCTGCGGGGCGTCAGTGGCTACCGCGTGATCGCCGAGAAGCTCCCGGCGAGCGTGCCGGTCGAGATCCGCTCGCGGCTCGTCAACCAGATCGAGTCGCTGTGCGACGGCGCGGCGGTGCTCTCGCTGGGAGCGATCGACTGCGGAGCTCTGCAGCAGTCGCTCGAGCATCCGGACGTGCCGTTGCCCGCCCAGGGCCACGAGTTCTTCCTCGCCGACGGCGACCTGACCCCGTCCGAGCGCGGGCAGCTCGACGCCCTGATCGCCGCGCCGACTCCCTGAGCGCGCCTTCCGTCGCCGCGCCGCGGAGCGGTCAGGCCGGCAGGCCCAGGCCGCGTTGCGTGGCGGCGTCGACGATCGCCTGGTGGTCGGGGACCTGAAAGAGGAAGCGCTGGCGCAGCTCGGGCGCCAGGAACGCGGTCTCGCGCATCAGCTCCTGATAGGCCCGCTCGAGGTACCGCGTCGGCTCGTCGATCTTCGCGCCGGTCTGGCGCAGCCATTCCGCGGCGCGGAAGAGCTGGAAGTCGGCGATCGCTCCGGAGCTCAGCTTGGTCCGGAGCTTGCGCTCCTCGTCGAGCGCCGTCCACGCCGTCGCGGACGGCGTCCACGTTCCCGATCACCAGCGCCGCCTCGAGCCGTGCGGCGAGGACCTCCGGCAGGGCGAGGTCGTTGCCGGCGGCGCGGAACAGTCGCTCGGCCTCCGCGAAGTGGGTCGAAGCCTCCGCCGGCCGGCGGTGGCGCAGGAGGACTTCGCCGAGCACCCGTTCGGCCTCGGCCCGCGCCTCGCTCTCGGGCAGCAACGCGAGCGCGAAGTGGGCCTTGCGCGCCGAGGAGTGGGCGGCTTCGAGCTGCCCGAGCTGGAGCAGCGTCTCGGCGACCGCGGCGCGCGCGATCCCCTCGCCGCGCGAGTCGTCGCGGCCCTCGCGCAACTGCAGCGCGCGCCGCAGCTCGGGCAGCGCGGCGGCCGGGTCGCCGAGGCGGCCGAGAGCGCGCCCGAGCCCGAGCAGCGCCCACGACTCCTCGACTTCCGCACCGCTTCCCTCGAGCACCTCGCGGGCCTCCTCGTAGCTGCGGATCGCCGCGGGGAAGTTGCCTTCCGCGTAGGCCACCGCTCCGAGGGCGGCCAGCGACGCCGAGGTGGCGGCGGCTTGCCGGGCGGTGCGACGAAGCTCCAGCGCGCGGCCGTGGAGTTCGCGCGCGGCGGCGAAGTCGAGGTCGTGGAAGCGGAGGTTGCCGAGCAGGAACAGACTGTGAGCCGCGATCCCGGTGCGCCCGGCGCGCTCGGCGATCTCGAGGGTCTTCTCGAACAGGTCGCGTGCCTCGTCCTTGCGTCCGAGCTGCACGAGAACGCGCCCGAGCTCGATCACCAGGAGCTGTTTGCGATGCTCCTCGATCCCCCTGCCCGGCGGCCAGTGCGCGGCGCAGAACGGTCTCGGCCTCGCGCAGCCGGCCCTCCTTCTGGGCCAGCTCTGCCGCGACGGCGGCGATGGCGACGAAGCGCTCGGGTTGGTCCTCGGCGAGGGACAGGCCACGGTCGATCGCGCGCTCGAGCTCGTGCAGCCGCCCGAGCCGGCGGGCGATCGGCAGCAGGGCCCAGAGCAGCTCGAGCTCGAGCACTCGGTCGCCGCCGCGCTCGGCGAGCGACGCCAGCTCCGAGCGCAGGGCCGTGAACTGTTCCTCGCGCGTCGATCCGCCGCGACTCTTGACGGCGGCCAACGCCGTGCGCGCCCCCTCGTCGGTGCCGGCGACCAGGGGCCAGGACTGCCAGAGCTCCTCGGCGGAGCCGCTGCGCGCCGCCAGCAGCTCGCCCAGCGTGGCGCGGGCGCGCAGGACGGATTCCTCCGTGAGCGCCGCGACCAGAGCCTGGGTGATCGCCGGCATCCGCGGCCGCAGTCCGTCGCCCCAGGGCCCGAGCGCAACCTCGACCATTCCGGCGGCGACGTAGGCGTCGCTCCAGGTCGGGGGAACCGGGGAGGCCGTCAGGGCCATGGCGGCCGCGCGCAGCTCCGTCGCCGGCACCGGCTCCTCGACCAGCCCGGCCAGACGCAGAGGGGTCGGGTCGCCGAGACGGGTGGTCTCGGCCTCGACGTGGAGGCGCAGGCGCGGGCCGGGCTCGAACCGGGCCTCGGATTCGTTGCCGCTGAAGAAGAACGAGCCGAACACCTGCCGGAGCTGGCGGTCCCGCACCAGGTGTACCAGGGCCTCTTCGAGGGCGAACGGGGATCCCGCCGCGCCGTCGGCGAGCCGCTCGGCGACCACCGGGGGCAGCGAGAGTCCGTGGAAGAGCTGCTCGCAGACGCGCTCCCACTCCTCGCCCTCGAGGGCGTCGAGGTGGAGCTCGGGCAGCTCGGCGGCGGCGGGGCTCCACGGCGCTCCGGCACGGCCGACCAGCAGGACGTGGAGCCCGCGGCCGAGGTCCCGGAGGCGGAGCACCGAGTCGATCTCGTCCCAGACGGCTGCGGACGCCGACTCCAGGCCGTCGTAGACGAGCCAGAGCGGGCGTCGGCGCTGGCGCGCCAGGGCGTCGCTCAAGGTCGGCTCCGGCTCCTGGTCGGCCGTCGGCCGCCACAGCGCCGTGCGGGCGCCCGAGCGCAGGACCGCCTGGACGAGCCGTGTCTTGCCCACGCCGAGGGGGCCCAGCACCCGGGCGGCCGGCAGCAAGGCGAGCTCCGCCAGCGTCGCCGCTGGCTCCTCCCTCGGGACCCAGCGCGGCGAGCGGCCGAGGACGGTCGGGTTGCGCCACGGCGGAACGTCGACGAGCGGCGGTCCGAGGGTGACCAGCGGCAGGAGCCGGCCACCCTTCATCTGCAGCTGGCCCGCGGTCACCTGGGACCGGGGGCCTTCCATGGAGAGCGCGGCGTGGGTGGTCAGGTGGACGACGTCGGCAGCCAGCTCCGGCTGACGCGCGCGGATCTCCTCGAGCAGCAGGTCGTCGAGCAGCCGGGCGCCGTCGCCGCGGATCGCGACCGCTGCCGGCAGCACCAGGGCGCGCGCCTTGCCGCGGCCGATCTCGGCGCCGAGCGCCGAGATCACCCGCTGCGCCAGCTCGACGGCGCGGTCGAAGACCTCGGGGTGGCCGGGTCCGGGCACGACGGCCCACAGTCCCGGATCCTCGGCGACCAGGTCGGTGCCCTGGGACATGCGCTGGGCCACCCGGTCGACGATGGCGGCCGGACCGTCGATCCAGAGCCTCAGCGCCGCCGCGGGCAGCCGCAGCTCGAGCGTGGAAGCCGGGTCGGGCCGCTTCACGGCGCGCCCCTTCCGCGGAGCGGCCGGCGGCTGTGATAGAAAGTGCGGTTCTGGAGGGCCCCGAGCATGACGTCGCGTCGCCTATTGAATCGCCTCTTCTACTTTACCGTCGAAGACGAGGGAATCCTCGCCGAGGCCTTTCCCCGGTTCGAGCCGGACACCTTCTGCATCGCCTACAAGGTGGTCGGCACCGACGACGTCTTCGTGACCACGGCCGAGACGAAGGAGGCCATGGACCGCTACGACGTGCCCTACAACCTGCTCGCCGAGGAGGAGGCCAGCCGGATCTCGCTGCTCCACTCGGTGCAGTCCAAGGAGGAGCTGGCCGAGTACGAGGAGGCCTTGCGCGCCCTCGTCCTCGCCCACCGCTCGATCGCCGGAGCCTGCATGGGTGTCAACGGCGAGCCCGAGCTCGGGGCCGTCGTCGCCCAGGCGCCGGAGGAGTACACCTACTTCACGGCGCCGGCCGGGCACACCTTCCTGTGGCGTCTCTTCGGCGACCGCCGGGAGGCCACCGCGTTCGTCAAGAAGCGGCTCGTCGCGGACCGCAAGGCGCTCGAGTGGGCCGAATCGCTGCCGCTCGCCTCGGCCCGGGAGCTGAAGAGCTACCACTGAGCCGCCGCGGCTCCCGACGATCGTGTCGGGGGGCCGGGCGGGCCGGGGGGCGGTCCTGAGAACGAGGCGGATCATCGCGGGGGGCGGAAGACGACCTTTCGGGAGCTCGATCCCTTGACGACGCCGGACGCCGGCGCGACGGCAGGAACCTATACCGTCTCGCAGCTCGGACGCGAGGTGCAGGAGGTGGTCCGCGGCGCCTGGGCCTCGGTCTGGGTGGTCGGCGAGATCGCGCGCTACCGGCCGAGCGCCTCGGGGCACCACTACTTCGACCTGGTCGAGAAGGGCGAAGGGGACCGCATCGTCGGCACCCTCTCGGCCGTGATCTGGCGCGGCGAGTGGACCCGGATCCGGCCCGTCCTCGATCGGGCGGGCGAGCGGCTGGCCGAAGGGCTCGCCGTGCGCTGCCGGGTCACCCTCGATTTCTACCCTCCCGGCGGACGGCTCCAGGCGCAGGTGCGCGAAGTCGATCCCGCGTTCACCCTGGGCGACCTCGAGCGCCGTCGCGCCGAGACTCTGGCGGCGCTCGAGGCCGCCGGACTGATCGAGGCGAATCGCGGCGTCGGGTTGGCCGAGCTGCCGCTCGCGCTCGGCCTGGTCTCCTCGGAAGGGAGCGCCGCCTACCACGACTTCCTGGCCACGCTCGCCGAGAGCGGTTACGGGTTCAGCGTCCTGTTCGTCCACGCCGCGGTGCAGGGCGCGGCGGCGGAGCGCGAGGTGGCGTCGGCGCTCGCCCTGCTCGGCGCGGCGGCCGTCGACGCGATCGTCCTGGTGCGCGGCGGCGGCTCGCGCACGGACCTGGCGGCCTTCGACAGCCGGGCCGTGGCCGAGGCGATCGCGCGCTGTCCGCGCCCCGTGCTCACCGGCCTGGGCCACGAGATCGACGTCTCGGTGGCGGACCGGGTGGCCCACCGTGCCTTCAAGACCCCGACCAAGGTCGCGGAGTTCCTGGTCGCGCGCTTCGCCGATGCCGAAGCGGCGCTGGGCCGCTGCCGCGACGCCCTGCTGCGCAGCTCGCGCCTGCCGCTGGGCGCCGCGCGCGAGCGGCTCCTCGCCGCCGAGCGTCGCGCCGTCGCCGCCCGCGGCCGTCTCGACCGGGCAGCGGCGAGGCTGTCCGCGCTGGGTGCGGCGGTGGCGCGGGCGGCGCGGCAACGGCTGCGTGCGGACGGCTTGCGTGCCGGGGAGACGGCGCGGCGCATCGCCCGGGCGGCACCGCGCCACGCAGAGCGCGCCGAACGGGAGCGGGTGGTTCTGGGCTGGCGCCTGGCGGGCGCCGCGCGGGGGCGGCTGGGCGAGGTCGCGGCCCGCATCGAAGGCCGTGGGCGCCTGGTGACCGGGCTGTCGCCGGAGCGCACGCTGGCGCGAGGGTTCTCGATCACCCGGCGCGCGGACGGAGTGCTGGTCCGCTCGCCGGACGACGCGCCGGCGGGTGCGCGGCTGCGAACCCGCCTCGCGGCAGGCTCGGTCGCGAGTCGCGTGGAGGCGGAAGCGGCGCCCGGCGCGGCCGGAGCGAACGGAGAGGGAGCGGTCATGAGCGCGAAGAAGAAGGACGACGAGACCGGCGCCGTGGGCTTCGGCGAGGCGATGCGCGAGCTCGAGCAGATCCTGGGCCGGATCGAAGGCGACGAGACCGACCTCGACCGGCTGGCCGACGAGCTGCGCCGGGCGGCCGAGCTGCTCGAGGTCTGCCGCGCCAAGATCCGTCGCGCCGAGCTCGAGGTGTCACAGATCGTCCAGCGCCTCGAAGCGGACGACGAGCCCGGCTGAGCCCGCCCGTGGGCGGGCGCTCCCGCCCCCCGCTCGGCCGGGCCGCCGGCCGACGGGCTCCGGATTCCAGACTCCGCATGTCCCGCCGCCCCCGGTGAGCTCCGAGTGAGCTCCGTAAGGCACTGATTCCAAAGCAATTGTAGAAGATCCGGCAGTTGGCAGGAAGCTTGCGCTCTACAAATGGCGAGGCGGGCGGCGCGGTTCCCGTCCCAAGGAAGACGGCGCACTGGAGCCGCCCCCAGCCATCGACCGAACCGAGGAATCCCGACCATGATCGCGCTCGAGCCCGTACGCAACGACATCCCCGCCGCCGACGATCCGGATGCGACCGTCGCCTTCGGCAGCGCCGCGGACGTCGGCGACGGCGACCCCCGCGAAGTCGCCGCGGCGCAAGACACGGTCGCCGCCCGCCCGGGAGCGTCGGCAGCCGCGGAGGCGACCGGCTCGTGGCCGCCCGTCGAGGACCTGCTGGTCGAGCTCTGCCGGCGACGGGGAGCGGCGCTGGCCGGCGTCGAGGTGATCGTGGACTGCGACCCTCCGGGGCTGCTGATCGCGGCCGAAGACGTGCGCAAGCTCAACGGCAGCCTGGCTCTGCTGGTCGATTCCGCGCTCGCCGGTCCCGAGTTGGCCGAGGTCGACATCTCGGCACGGCCCGCCGGGAGCGAGGAGGCTCCGCTGCTCATGGTCTCGATCCGCGCCGTGGCGCGCGGCGAGGAGGAGGGCTCCCCGGTGCCGCTGCGCGATCCCGAGGAGCTGGCGCTCACCCGGCTGCTCGTCGAGCGCACCGGCGGCACGCTGCTGATGGCGCAGCGCGAAGGCGGCGTGAGGCGTCTGACCCTCGGTCTCGGAGTCCGCTGGAAACAGGGCCGGCCCGTCCTCCGTCTGGCCGGTGGGCGCTCACTCCGGGCCGTCATCGCCGACGACAGCGCGATGCTGCGGCGGGTGGCCCGCCGTCTGCTCGAGCGTCGGGGCTACGACGTGGTCGAGGCACCCGGGACCTCGGCGCTGATCGCGCACCTCGACGCCGAGGGGGGCGAAGGTCGGCGGCCGGACGTGGTGCTCGTGGATCGCGGCTGGATCGACCAGGCCGCAGACGGCGGAGTCGGCCTCGTCGAGGCGATCGAAAAGACGGTCTCCGCGCGCCGGGTCGTCCTGCTCGAGCCCGCCGGCAGCCCGGAACGGTCGCCGGTCGAGGGCTTCCGGGGCCTGGACAAGCCGTTCGGCCTGGCGGCGCTTCAGGAAGTGCTGGACCCGGAGGGGGACGACGGCTCGCGGAACGACGAAGCCGAGAGGCCGAACTCCTTGAGCCGCTGGTAGAGCGTGCTGCGCGGGAGGCCGAGCCGCTCGGCGGCCCGGTCCACTTGGCCCCGCTCGAGAGAAAGGACGTGCTGGATATGACGGCGCTCGACTTCGGCCAGGCTCAGCGAGCTGTCGAAAGCCTCGGGCTGAGGCGCGACGGGCGACTCCGAGCCGGTCTCGAACCGCAGCTGCGCCGGGGTGATCCGGCCGTCGCGAGCGAACAGCGTCGCCCGCTCGAGCACATTGCGCAGCTCCCGGATGTTGCCCGGCCACGAGTAGCCGCGCAGCATCTCGACGGCTTCGGCGCTGAGCTCGCTGGCGCGGCCGGTCTCCCGCCGGAGCCGGGTGAGGATCGCTTCGGCGAGGTCCGGCAGGTCGGCCAGCCGCTCGCGCAGAGGCGGCAGCGAAAGCACCAGGGTGTTGAGGCGGTAGAACAGGTCGGCCCGGAACTCGCCGGAGCGCACCGCACCGGCGAGATCCCGGTGGGTTGCCGCGATCAGCCGCACGTCGATCCGCCGTTCGGCGACGTCGCCGAGGCGGCGGAACCGCTTCTCCTCGACCACCTTGAGGATCTTGGGCTGGAGACCGAGCTCGATGTCGCCGATCTCGTCCAGGAAGATCGTCCCGCGGTCCGCGATCTCGAACAGACCGGCCTTGGTCTGCACGGCGCCGGTGAACGCGCCGCGGACGTGACCGAACAGCTCGCTGTCCAGCAGCTCGCGCGACAGCCCGGCGCAATTGAGGTCGACGAAGGCTTCGCGCGAGCGCCGGCCGTGGGCGTGGAACCAGCGCGCCAGGACGCCCTTCCCGGTCCCCGTGTCGCCCAGCAGCAGCACCGGGCTCTCGGCCTCGACCGCGACGCGCGCCTCGGTCTCGAGGTTGCGCAGCACCGTCGACGAGCCGACGAACGGGTCCAGCTCCGCGCTGTCCGAGCGGCGGGCGTCGGCGCGGTCCCGGCGCACCGAGCGACGCTCCTCGAGCATGCGGTCGACCAGAGTCCGCAGCGTGCCGAGCTCGACCGGCTTGGTCAGGAACTGGTCGGCGCCGGCCTTGATCGTCGCCACGGCGAGGGCGATCTCGGCGTGTCCGGTGAGGATGAGCACCGGAACGTCGGGTTCCTGGCGCTTGAACGCCGGCAGCAGGTCGAGGGCGGTGCCGTCGGGCAGGGAGTAGTCGAGCAGGACGAGGTCGGGACGGAAGCGCTCGAAAGCCCGGCGCCCGGTCTCGACGTCGCCCGCTTCCTCGACCCGGCAGGCCCCGCTCTCGAGCAGGTGCCGCACCTGATCGCGAACCGTACGGTCGTCGTCGATGAGCAGGATGCGGTTCAGTTCCATGGCCAGGCCCCGGCCGCCGTCCGCCCGGGCCGCGTCGTGGCCGGAGACTTCCTACCGTGCGGGCGCGAGCTGGAGCGCCAGTATACGGTGCGCGGCGGAGTCGCGAGCGGTGCTCCTCGAAGCTCCATTGCGCATTCCGCCCCGGCACCGCTACCCTGGGCACACGACCCTCCTCCGGGCAGCTCCCGCCCGAGGTGATCACGATGGCGCGCACACCCGTCCCCGGGCCTTCTCCACCGACCGGCACCCCCGACGGCAACGTCGAGCACTACGCTCTGGCGTTTCTCGAGAATCCCTTCCCGATTCTGATCGTGGAGCTCGACGAGGGGCGGATCGTCGACCTCAATCCGGCCCTCGAGCGGACCTTCGGCTGGAAGCGCGAGGAGATGGTCGGCCACACCTCGCTCGAGCTCGGCATGTTCCGGACTCCGGAGGCGAGGCGGGAGCTGGTCGAGCAGATGCGCGGGCACGGCCGCGTCGATCAGCTCGAGGTCGAGCTGCTGGACCGCGACGGCGCCGCGCGCGAGTTCCTGGTCTCGGCGGTGCTGTTCCGGGACGGGGAGCTCCGCCTGCAGCTTGCCGTGCTCGAGGACGTCACCGAGCGCAAGCGCGCCGAGCGCGAGCGGCGGCGGACGGAGCGCAGCCTGGTCGAGGCGCAGCGCATGGAGTCGGTCGGGCGCCTGGCGGGCGGCGTGTCGCACGACTTCAACAACCTCCTGTCGGTGATCGTCGGCAACGCCGAGCTGCTCGAATCGGGGTTGGCGCCGGACGATCCGGCACGCGACCTGGTGCGCGAGGTCCTGGACGCCGCGGCGCGCGGCTCGGGGCTGACCCGCAAGCTCCTCGCCTTCGACCGCCTCCAGGTCGTCGAGCCGCGGCTGCTCTCGCTCGAGGTCGTCGTGCGGGAGCTCGAGCGGATGCTGCGTCGCGTCTTGGGCGAGGACATCTACCTGGACGTCGAGTGCGAGATGGGTCTGGGGCGTGTCGTGGCCGATCCGGGACAGGTCGAGCAGGCGCTGATGAACCTGGTGGTCAACGCCCGCGACGCGATGCCGGAGGGCGGCCGGATGTCGATCCGGGTCGATTCGACGCGGATCGAGGGCCGGCTGGACTGCTGCAGCGAACCCGTGACGGCGGGGACCTACGTCCGGATCACGGTGGCCGACATCGGCGAGGGGATGTCCCCCGAGGTCTTCGGACGTGCCTTCGAGCCCTTCTTCACCACGAAAGAGGCGGGGAAGGGGACGGGTCTCGGCCTGGCCGCGGTGCGCGAGATCGCCCACCAGTATGGCGGCCACGTGGTGGCCGAATCCGCTCCCGGCCGGGGCACGAAGGTCGCGATCCTGCTGCCCCGCGCCGACGGCGACGCCGTGGAAGCCGGAGCGCGGCCGGCGCCGGCCGCCGCGCGGGGCGGGACCGTGCTCCTGGTCGAGGACGAGCCTTCGGTGCGCGACCTCACCCGGCGTCTGCTCGGACTGCTCGGATTTCGGGTCCTGGTGGCGTCGCACGGCGCCGAGGCCCTCGAGCGGGCCGCCGCGGAGCCGGGGACCATCGACCTCCTGCTCACGGACGTCGTGATGCCCGGGCTCTCCGGGCCCGAGCTCGCCCGGGAGCTGTCGCGCCGGCGCGACGGCCTGCGCACCCTGTTCGTCTCCGGCTACGCGCACGACGCTCCCGCCCTGCGCGAGGTGCTGGCCTCCGGCGGCCGTCTCCTGGCCAAGCCGTTCGGACGCGAAGAGCTCGACCGCGCGCTGCGCGAGGTGCTCGACGCGCCGCCCCCCACGGGCTGAGCCGCACCCGTCCGGAGTCCGGACGGCCTCCCGGTACGGGACGTTTCCGGTCCCGGACCAGGCCGCGAGAGGTTCCTCGATTTGTTGCAGACACGGGACTTGCAGAACGCGGAACGGGGCTTCCGGCTGGCACGCGGCTTGCCCTTTCCGTTTTCCATGACGGCCCCCACGCCCGCCACGCCCGCCAACTCGTCCACGCTGCGAATCCTGCTCGTCGACGACGACCCCGAGGCCCGCCGGGTGCTGGCGAGCATGCTCACCCGGCGTGGCCACGCCGTGACCTGCGCCGAGGAGGTCGAGGAGGCGGGAGCGATCCTGGAGCACCGCGACTACGACCTGCTCTGCGTCGACCTCGACCTCGCCGGCCTGGCCGGGCTCGAGGGTCTCGACCTGATCGCCGAGGCGCTGGCCCGCCGGCCCGGACTGCGGGTCCTGGTCGAGACCGGCAACGCCGACCCCGCGGTTCACCGCGCGTGCATCGACCGCGGCGCGGCCGGCGTCTACGTCAAGGGGCGCTCGCTGGCCGAGCTCTACCGCCTGGTCGACGCCGCTCTGGCGCCGGAGGTGGCGTCGTGAAGAAGACCCTGCTCGAGCGGGTGATCGAACCGGGCGCGATCAGCGCGGTCTTCCAGCCCATCGTGGACATCCGCGAGAACCCGGTGACGCTCGCGGCGGTCGAGGGGTTGTCGCGGGGCCCGCGGGATACCACGCTCGAGGCGCCGGACATCCTGTTCGAGTTCGCCCGTCGCAAGCACGAGGAGTCGACCGTCGATCGCGCCGCCCTGGTGGCGATCCTCGACGCCGCGCGGAGCCTGCCGCGGGAGCTGGGCCTGCATCTCAACGTCCACGCCTCGACGATCGGCCGCGACTCCGGCTTCGTCGGCTTCCTCGAGAAGGTCTGCGGCGCGAACGGGATCGCCATCGGGCGGCTGACGCTCGAGATCCTGGAACACTCGAACTTCGTCGAGGAGGACCGCTACCTCGCGGCGGTGGCCGAGCTGCGCCAGGCCGGGGTCGGCATCGCCCTCGACGACGTCGGGGTCGGCGTCTCGAACTTCCGCATGATCCTGATCACCCGGCCGGCGACGCTCAAGGTCGATCGCTGCCTGATCCGCGGCATCGGCGACGACCCCTACCAGCAGGCGACGCTACGCGCTCTGCGTCTGCTCGCCGACCAGGTGGGCGCGGCCATCGTCGCCGAGGGCGTGGAGACCGAAGCCGAGCTCGCGACGGTGCGCTCCCTGGCGGTGGAGCTGGCGCAGGGCTACCTGTTCTCCCCTCCCGTCGACGTGACCCGCCTCAACTCCCTGCTCGACCACGGGTCGTTCGGCTCCCCTCTCGTCCACCCGCCGCTGATTCGAGCCGCCGGCTGAGAGAGTTCGGTCGGAGCCGGAACCGGCGCGCGCGACGGCGTACGCGTCAGCCGTCCAGGGCGCGCAGCAGGGAGGCGTAGTCGAAATTGTCGATCGCGGTGAGCAGCGCGGATTCGAGCTCGGGGGCGACCGTGACGACGCGCTCGGCGACGCGGCTCAACGTCTGGAGATCGGCCCGGCGTGCCGCGTCGCGCATCTCGTCGCGCAGCTCCACGGGCAGGTCGGACAGACGGTCCAGGCCGACGGAAGATGCGTCCTCTCCCGCGTCCGGCCGGAGGCGCGGCTCGACTCCCTGGAGCACCCGCGCCGGCAGCTCGACCTGGAAGCGGCTGCCGCGGCCGGGAGGGCTCTCGACGCGCAGCTTCCCGCCCATCAGCCGGACCAGGCGGCGGACGAGCGCGAGGCCGAGCCCCGAGCCCCCGGAGGCGCTGCCCCGGGCGCCCGCCTCGAACGGCGAGATGAGCCGCGGCAGCTCCTCGCGCGGGATCCCGGGGCCGGTGTCCGCGACCTCGAGGAAGAGTCGTTCGTGGCGTCCGGCGGGCTCCCAGGCGGCGGTCAGGGTGACCGAGCCCCGTTCGGTGTAGCGCACCGCGTTCTCGAGCAGCTCGCCCAGCGCGCGGCGCAGCTTCGGCTCGTCGAGCAGCAGCCAGGACGGAAGCCGCTCGGGCGGGACGAAGTCGAAGATCAGACCCTTCTCGGAGGCCTTCGACCGGTAGCGGCGGCCGAGCTCCTCGAGCAGCGCGCCGACATCGGCCGGCGCGTCGGTCACCGGCATCCCGCCGGCCTCGATCCGGGCCAGATCGAGGACGTCGTCGACCAGCGTCAGCAGCCGCACGCCGGCGTCCTCGATTCCCGCGAACGACTCCCGGGCGCCCGCGGAGAGACCGGCTTCGCCGAGCTGGAGCCGGGCGAAGCCGAGCACGGCGTGCAGCGGCGTCCGCATCTCGTGCGACATCCGCGCCAGGAAGCTGCTCTTGGCGCGATCCGCGGCTTCGGCGGCCAGCCGCGCGGAGACCAGCTCGGCCTCGAAGCGCTGGCGGTCGGTGACGTCCCGCGCCTCGAGGACGCGCAGGACCGGTTCGCCGACCTCCGACACGGCGGTCTTGACGCTGACCTCGAAGGAGCGCGACTCGCCCATCGGATCCAGGTCGTCGACCACGAGCTGGCCGGGCTCGGCCGCCGTCGCGCCATTCAGCGTCAGGCCCAGGGCAGCGCGCGAGGCCTCCTCGGCGCGGGGAAACGCCGCGGTCACCGCGGGATGTCCGAGCGCCGCGTCCTCGGCGCAGCCCATGATCGACTGCGCGCGCCGGTTGGCGGCGAGCACGGTGCCCTCCATCGACAGCACCCAGGTCGCCTGGTAGCTCTGGTCGAAGACGGCGCGGTAGAGCCGTTCGCCCCGCTCGGCGGCGGCGCGGGCGGCGCGCAGCTCGGTGATGTCCTCGTGGAAGGCGAGCACGCGCACCCGGTCGAGGTCGAGGAAACGGGTCAGCCGGACCCGCCAGAAGCGGGATTCACCGTCGCCGCCGGAGCGGACCTCGGCCTGGAAGTTGGCGCGGCGCCCGTCGAGCAGCTCCGCGAGCGCCGGCGCCGCCTGGTGCGCGAACTCGGGGAGCGCGCCCAGAACCGCCTCGCAGGCGGCCAGGTAGCCGCGCCCGATCGAGGAGGGTCCACGGATCGACTCGATGTCGCGGTTCCAGGCCTCGTTGACGAACAGGATCCGCGCGTGCTCGTCGAGCACGGCGAGGCGCAGGGGGAGCTGGTCGAGGGTCTCCTGGAAGAAGGCACGCGCCGCGGCCAGCTCGCGCTGCGCCGCGACCTGCGCCGAAACGTCGCTGATCACGGTGGCGACGAGCCCGGGGGCCGAGTCCCTCGAGCGGCAGCAGCGCGATCTCGACCTCGACCTCGTGGCCGTCGCGGTGGAGCGCGCTGAGGATGCGGCCGGGGCCGAGCGTCCGCGGGTGGGGGTCCGCGCCGTACTGCCGGCGCTTCTCGGCGTGGGCGTCGCGGCCGCGGGCGGGAACGAGATCCTCGATCGGTCGCCCGGCGAGCTCCTCGACGGGCCAGCCGAGCAGCTCGGTGACGCGCTCGTTGGCCCAGCGGATCCGGCCCTCGCCGTCGACCAGCAAGAGGCCGAGCGGCGCCCGCGCGAGGTCGCGGGCGAGACGAGGGTCGAGGGGTTCGGTCATGCCGGGGGTGCCTGCGGTGGCCCTTCCCGCGGGAGATCGAACCAGAAGACCGAGCCTTCGCCGGGCGCGGACTCGAACCCGATGCGCCCGCCGTGGGCCTCGACGGCCAGCTTGCAGAAAGCCAGACCCAGACCCATCGAGCGCGTCCGCCCGCGCGAGGTGCCGCGCGCGACGTACTTCTCGAACAGGTGCGGCTGGAGGTCCTCCGGCACGCCCGGACCGCTGTCCCGGACCCGCACCCGGAGGCGATCCCCGTCCCCGGGTGCCGGGCGGCGGATCTCGATTCGGACCGGTTCGTCCTCGCCGCCATAGAGCAGGGCGTTGGCCAGGAGGTTGGCGGCGACCCGGACCACCAGCTCGGCGTCGCAGCGGACGAGCTCGGGGTCCGACGGCCGGTCGAGCCAGGCGACGCGCCCGGCTCCGGCCGGTCCGAGGCTCGCCGTGGCGCGGTCGAGCAGAGCCACGAGGTCGTGGGCCTCGAGCTGCAAGGGCAGATTTCCCGATTCCAGCCGGTCCGCGTCCAGCATGCCGTCCACCAGGCGCACGAGGGCGCGCGCGGCGTCCAGGCCACGCGCCACGAATTCGCGGTGGTCCTCGCTGAGCCGGTCGCGTTCGAGATCGAGCAGCTCGAGGTAGCCGGTCACCCCCATCAGGGGCGAGCGCATGTCGTGGGCGACCATGTGGATGAGGTCGTGGCGTAGCGACTCGACCTCGGAGAGGCGCTGGTAGCTGGCGTCGAGATCCCGGTTGCGCTCCTCGATCTCGAGGCGCAGCTGCCGCAGCTCGAGGTGGGTCGAGATCCGGGCACGCAGCTCCTCGATGCGGAACGGCTTGGTGATGTAGTCGACGCCGCCGGCGGCGAACGCCGCCAGCTTGTCCTCGGTCTCGCCCAGGGCGGAGAGGAAGATCACCGGCAGCGCGGCCAGCTCCGGATCGGATTTCAGCCGGCGGCAGACCTCGTAGCCGTCCATCCCCGGCATGTCGACGTCGAGCAGCACCAGGTCGGGCGGCTGGTGGCGTGCGGCCTCCAGCGCGACCTCGCCGTTGGGCGCCGGCCGGACCCGGAAGCCGGCGTCGGTCAGGAGCCGGGTGAGCAGGCGGAGATTGGCGGGGGTGTCGTCGACGATCAACAGGTCGGCGGCGGTTCGAGGCTCGGATCCGCGCGGCCCGTCCATGGCGACCTGTCAGTCTAGCGCACCGCCCGCCCGGGGGTCAGGCGTCGCGCTGGCGGCGTTCGTCGAGGTCCAGGGCCACCGGCCGGTGCGGCTCGTCCTCCGGGCTCGCGACGCCCCCCTCGGCGAGATCCTCGCGGATCAGCAGGTCGAGGAACAGCTCGCGCACGCCGGCGCGACCGCTCTCGCGGTGGACCCGCCGCACCTCGGCGGGCGAGATGCGGATGCCGGTCAGCAGACGCAGGTACTGCGAGAAGACGCGCGCCCGCGACGAGAAGCTGATGACCAGCAGCACCAGCAACGACGCCGCGAAGCCCAGCAGCACGAAGGTCAGCCCGTGGAACATGCGCGCCGGGAATCCTACCCCGGCGACGCTCGGACGGCGGTAGCATTCGCTCATGCCGCGCCCGCTCTCGCCGATCGAGATCCGCCGCTACGGGCGGCACCTGGTGATGCCCGAGATCGGCATCTCCGGTCAGGAGCGGCTGAAGGCCGGACGGGCGCTGCTGGTGGGCGCCGGCGGGCTGGGCTCTCCCGCGGCGCTCTACCTGGCCGCGGCCGGCGTCGGCACCCTCGGCCTGGTGGAGTTCGACGTCGTCGACGAGACCAATCTCCAGCGCCAGATCCTCTACGGCGACGCCGACGTCGGGAGGCCCAAGATCGAGGCGGCCGCCGAGCGTCTGCGCGCGACCAACCCGCACGTCACGCTCGAGACCCACGGCGGCCGTCTCGACGTCGACAACGCGCGCGAGCTGGTCGCCGCCTACGACCTGGTCGTCGACGGCAGCGACAACTTCCCGACCCGCTACCTGGTCAACGACGCCTGCGTGCTCGAGCGGCGGCCCCTGGTCTGGGGATCGGTGTTCCGCTTCGAAGGTCAGGCGTCGGTTTTCGCGGCGCCGGACGGACCGTGCTATCGCTGCCTGTTCCCCGAGCCGCCGCCGCCCGGCCTGGTGCCCTCGTGTGCCGAGGCGGGGGTCTTCGGCGCGCTGCCGGGGATCGTCGGGGCGATCCAGGCGGCGCAGGCGATCCACTGGATCGCCGGGGTGGGCGAGCCGCTCGTCGGCCGGCTGCTGATCTTGGACGCCCTGAGCATGACCTTCCGCGAGGTGCGGGTGCCGAAGGACCCGGAGTGTCCGATCTGCTCGGCGCACCCGACCCAGACCGGCCTGGTGAGCTACGAGGAGGTCTGCGAGCCGCCCGCGGCGACGGCGGACGGAAGCGAGCTCGAGCCGCGCGACCTGGCCCGCCGCCTGGCCGCCGGCGAGGCCTTGGAGCTGCTCGACGTGCGCCTCGAGCGCGAGGTCGAGATCGCGGCGCTGCCCGGCGCGCGCTGGATTCCGCTCCACGAGCTGGCCGACCGGGTCGGGGAGCTGCCGCGCGGGCGCCCGATCGTGGCCTACTGCCACGTCGGCGCACGCTCGGCGATGGCCGCCGACTTCCTGCGCCAGCGCGGCTTCGCCCCGGTCTACAACCTGGCCGGCGGGATCGAAGCCTGGAGCCTCGACGTCGACCCCTCGGTCCCGCGCTACTGATCGGAGCGCGGGCGGCGGCTCAGAAGGTCTCGCCGGTGGTGACCAGCCACTGGACGCCGCGGCGGTCGTGGGGGCCGTCGAGCGGGAAGGCGACGTCGAGGTGGACCATCGCGGCCTTGGCCGAGCGGCTCGAGGCGATGCGCAGACCGAAGCCGACGTCCTGAGCAGGCCCAGCTCGGTGCCCCGGGCGCGACCGCGCTCGGCGAACCAGGCCTCGCCGACGTCGACGAAGATCGCGGCGCCGATGCGCATCAGGTGCAGCACCTCGCGGTCGCGGTAGAAGCGCTGCTCGGCGGAGAACAGGAACCGGCGATCGCCCTCCTGGTAGCGCAGCGGGTACCCGCGCAGGCCGTTGTCCCCGCCCAGCAGGAGCTGCAGCTCGGGGTCGAGCCGGTGGGCGGCGTCGGCGTGCAGCTGCAGCGTCATGCGGCCGCGGTCGAAGTCCTCGAAGTACCAGCGCAGCCCGAGCGAGGCGAGGACGTTCTCGGCGCCCGAGGCCGTCGCCCGGCCCGACAGTCCGGCCTCCGCCAGCAGCAGGGCGCGCGCCCCCAGACGGCGGCCGTCCGACCAGCCGGCGTCGAGCAGGACCGCGCGCAGGGTCGCTCCCAGCGCCGGCAGGGACCAGCCGAGGCGGATCCGCGCCTGGCCACCCAAGTTGAGATCCTCCGTACGCTGGATCTTGTCGAGGTCGTGGGCGGTGACGAAGCCGTCCTCGATCCGGCCCCACTGGATCCACGGGTCGACCAGGCGCCGGTCGGGCGGCAGACCGCCGGGCGGCGGCGGGGCGGCCGGCGGGCCGAGCGGCAGCTCTCCCGCCCGGCCGGGCGCGCGGGGCGGGAGCGGCGGCAGGAAGCGGTCGTCCCGGTAGTCGAGGCCGTAGCGCAGGCGCGAGGTGGCGTGCTCGGAGACCGAGAGCGCACGGCCGCCGTAGAGCTCGGCCGTGGTGGAGTCGTGGCGGAACTGCGCCGTGACGTGGCCGAGGTCGTAGAGCGAGTCGACGCGGCGGTTGTCGTCGTAGCGGACGCCGGCGGCCCAGGGGGTCGCGAGCGAGTAGAACGGACGCTCCAGGAGCAGCTTCTTCTCCAGCCCGTCGGTGGCGTCGGCGTAGGAGAGCTCGGTCACGACCCGGCTGCCGAGCACCGCATGGTCGCGGTAGCGGGCCTGCGTCGTCGTGCGGTCGACGTTGGACTCCCAGGACAGGGCGACGTCCTTGCCGGTGCCGAGCAGGTTGGTGTCGCCGACGCGGAGGTGGGTGGTGTTGACGCCGCCGCTGTGGCGGAAGTTGGCGCCGACGTTGAGCGACCAGACGTCGCGCGTGGTCACCCGCAGGTCCACCGTGCCGTCGGGATGGCGCCGGACGGGCCGGATCCGCGCGTCGTAGAAGTAGAGCTGGGAGCGCAGGAGCCGCTCCGACTCGGCGACCCGGCGCGCCGAGAAGGCGTCACCGGGATGGACGAGCAGAAGGCGCCGGACCACCTCCGGGCGCGTGGTGGGGTGGAGGCGGTTGGCGAGGCGGAAGAGGGTGTTGTCCTCGCCCGGCTTCGACTCGTCGAAGATGTCCTGGGCGTCGATCTCGATGACGCCGATCCGCGTCCCGTCCGCTTCCAGCCGCTCCGGGCTGAGCGGGGCCGGGGCAGGACCGGGCGCCGCTCCCGCGGCCTCCGCGAGGAGGACCGTGGCAGCCGAGGCGAAGCCGGCGACGCCGGTCGGAGGCGGTCCGGTGGCTCCCGCCGCGGCGGCGGTGGCGAGGAAGGCGAGCAGTGTCTGGGCGGAGCGGAGAAGCGGCACGAGCGCTCGGGGTCGGCGGAGCCCGGAGGGCGCATCGTACCAGCGCTGCGTGGCCCGGGGAAAACCCTGGGCACCCCGCCGCCGTAGGGGAGAGAATGGATTCGCGGGCGGGGCTTCCTGCGCCCGCGGTCAGGAGGTGTCACCCGACGTGAAGAGTCCCACGAGCCACCGCCGGACCGGAGCCCTGCGCCCGGACCTCACCCTGGCTTCGATCGCTTCGATCGCTCGATCGCCGCGATCATCGCGGCCACCGCGACCGCCGCCCCGGCGGCCGCGACCGTTCCCCCGGCGCCGAACGAGACCCGGGCCCAGGTCCCCGTCGACCAGTTCACGCTCGACAACGGCATGCACTTCCTGCTCGTGCGCAAGCCCGAGCAGGCGACGGTCATGGGCGGCTGGGTCGCGCACGTCGGGTCGGCCAACGAGAGGCCCGGCATCACCGGCGTCGCGCACTTCTTCGAGCACATGATGTTCAAGGGCACGCGCAAGATCGGCACCCGGGACATCACCCGCGACCTCGAGATCATCCAGGAACAGGAGAAGCTCCAGGACCAGATCCGTGCCGTCTACCGCGTACAGCGCGAGCGCTACCGCCGGGGCGAGATCGACGACCCCTACGACCCGGCCAACCGCCCGCCCGAGCTCGTCGAGCTGGAGCAGAGGTTCCAGAAGCTGGTCGAAGAGCAGCGCTCGCTGATGGTCAAGGACGAGTACGACAAGATCTACACGGCGGCCGGCGCTTCCGGAATCAACGCGACGACCAACTGGGATTCGACGGTCTACTGGGTCACGGTTCCGGCCAACAAGCTCGAGCTCTGGTTCTGGATGGAATCGGACCGCCTCTACGAGCCGGTCTTCCGCGAGTTCTACTCCGAGCGCGACGTCGTCCAGGAGGAGCGCCGGCTACGCGTCGAATCCACGCCGACGGGACCGTTCGACGAGCAGCTCGACGCCATGTTCTGGATCTCCCATCCGTACAAGTGGGATCCGATCGGCTGGATGTCGGACCTGAAGACGCTCTCGCTGGCCGACGCGACCGACTTCTTCTCGACCTTCTACGCCCCCAACAACGTCACGGTCGCGCTGGTCGGCAACTTCGATCCCGCCGAGGTGCGGCGCTTGGCCCGCGAGTACTTCGGCCGGATTCCGCGCGGCACCAAGCCGGTGCCCGACGTGGTCACGCTCGAGGTGCCGCAGCTCGCCGAGAAGCGGATGAACGCCGAGTGCGACTGCCAGCCGCAGGTGACGGTCGAGTTCCACACCGTGCCGTTCGAGCACAAGGACTCCTATACCTTCGACGTCATCGAAGGTCTGCTCAACGGACAGACCGGGCGGCTCAACAAGGACCTGATCCTGGACCGGAAGATCGCGGCCTCGGCCTCCGCCGACCAGCAGTCGCGCAAGTACAACGGCTGGTTCACGCTCTCGGCCGAGACCCAGGGCGACTCCTCGCCCGCCGATCTGGAAGCGTCGTTGTGGTCGGAGGTCGAGCGCCTGAAGAACGAGCCGGTCCCGGCCGAGGAGCTGCAGAAGGTCAAGAATCAGGTGGTCGCGCGCTCGTATCGCAACCTCCAGAACCCGTTCTACCTGCTCCTGCAGTTGCTCTTCTACGACGGCTGGGGGGACTGGAGCTATCTCAATCACTGGTCCGACGCGACGCTGGCGGTGACGCCGGACGACATCCGGCGGGTGGCCGGCAAGTACCTGACGGTCGAGAATCGCACCGTCGCCACCTACAACCGCAAGGCGGGGACCGCTTCCGAGCCCCTGCCGCCCGAGCTGGAAGGGCTGCCGCCGCAGGCGCAGCAGGGGATCCTGGCGCAGCTCAAGCAGCTGCGCGCGATCGACGACGCCGGACAGCTCGAGCAGATCCTCGGTCAGCTCGAGCAGCGCAAGTCCTCGGCGCCGCCGGAGATGCAGAAGGTGGTCGACCTGATGGAAAGGACCGCGCGCGAACGTCTCGGCGAGCTGCGCGCCGCCGCCAAGGAGGACTCGAAGTGAGGGCCGCCAGAATTCCGTCGACGCTCGCCGCTCTGATCCTGACCGGGGCCGCGCTGGCGGCCGCGCCGGCGGTCCGCGCCGCGGATGCCGCGGGCGCGATCCCGGACCGCCCGGAGCAGCTCCACTACGGTCCGCTGGAGTTCCAGGTACCGCGCGCCGAGCAGTACCGTCACGAGCTGCCCGGAGGCGTGGTCGCCTACATCGTGCCCGACCACACGCTGCCTCTGGTCAACGTCGTGCTCAACTTCCGCACCGGCGCCTTCCGCGAGCCGGCGGACGAGCCCGGCCTGGCCGACCTCACCGCGACGCTGATGCGGGTCGGCGGCACCACGAGCCGGACCCCCGAGCAGTTCGACGAACAGGCCGACTTCCTGGCTGCGGCGATCGGCTCGGGCGCCGGCGAGACCTCGGCCCAGGCCTCGCTCAACGTCCTCACGAAGTCGCTCGACGACGGCCTCGAGCTGCTCTTCGACATGGTGCGCAACCCGCGCTTCGACGCGGCCCGTCTCGACGTCGAGAAGGGCAAGATGCTCGAGGCGATGAAGCAGCGCAACGACGACGCCGGCGACATCTCCGCGCGCGAGTGGGACTGGCTGATGTACGGCCACGACCACTTCTCGACCCGGCGCACGACGGCCGCCGAGCTGGCGGCGATGGACCGTCCGGCGCTGATCGACTTCCACCGCCGTACCTACGGCCCGCAGGGACTGGTCATCGCGGTCTCGGGCGACGTCGACCCGCAGGACATGCTCGGGCGGCTGGAGCGCCGTCTGGCGGGCTGGAAGGCCGCCGAGGCGGCGCCGTGGCCGCCCAAGGGGCCCGACTTCGCACCCACCCCGGGCCTGTACTACGTCGAGAAGGACATCCCCCAGGGCAAGGTCTCGATCGGCGAGCGCAGCCTCAAGGTCGACGACTGGTCGAATCCCGAGCTGCCGGCGCTGATGGTGATGAACGACATCCTCGGCGGCGGCGGCTTCACCGCGCGGCTGATGAAGCGCGTGCGCTCGGACGAAGGCCTGGCCTACGGCGCATACTCGCACTTCGGTCTCGGCGCCTACTGGCCGACGACGTTCAGCGTCGGCTACGCCTCGAAGAACCGCACGGTGGCGCTCGCGGGCAAGATCGTTCTCGAGGAGATCGACCGTCTGCGCGCCGAGCCGGTGACCGAAGAGGAGCTCCAGGTGTCGAAGAGCTCGTTCGTCGACACCTTCCCGCGTGCCTTCGAATCGGCGGCCAAGATCGCCGGCACCTTCGCCCAGGACGAGATCCAGGGCCGCCCCCACAGCTACTGGTACGACTACCGGAAGCGCATCCAGGCGGTCACCGCGGACCAAGTCCTGGCGGTGGCCAAGAAGTACCTGCAACCGCAGGACCTGGTCATGCTGGTGGTCGGCAAGTGGCAGGAGATCGCCCCCGGCGATCCCGACGGTCGGGCGAAGATGAGCGACCTGTTCGGCGGCAACGCGACCCGGCTGCCGCTGCGCGATCCGCTCACCCTCGAGCCGATGGCGAGTCCGTAGCGGCGGGCGGCTTCCGCACCGGGCTTGGAACCTCGGCGAGAAGCTCGGTTTCGAAGGTCGGGCGAGCCGGGCCCCGATCCTCGCTCGGTGGGTCGGGCGCACCTGGCTCCTCCTCGCGCCGGAGCGACGCGGCTCGCGGCCCGCAGCGGACGCCCGGGACGGCGGCGGCACCTGACCCCGAGCCTTGGCCGGCGGGTCCGCCATGGGCTAGCGTGGCGCGCGTGAAGGCCGGTGAGGTTCTGCTCTGCCTGGGGCTCGCCGCGGCGGTGGCGGCAGGGGCCTGGTTGCGCGCCCCGGCGCGGTCGCACAGCGACTTCTGCAGCTACTACTCCGCCGGCCGGCTGACGCTGGCGGGGAGCGCCACCGACGCCTACGATCCGGCCGCGCTCGAGGCGACCCACCGGGCGATCCACGACGTCGGCCGGCGCGCCGGGCCCTTCCTGTACTCGCCGCTCCTGCTGCTGCCCTCGGCCGCCTTCGCGGCCCTGCCGCTGCCCGCCGCCGAGGCGGCCAACCGGGCGCTCGGCGCGGTCGCGCTGGGCGGCGGGCTGCTGGCGGTCCTGCTGGCCCTGGGCCGTTGGCCGGAGCGGCTCGCCACCGCGCTCGCCTTCGGCCTCGCCCACGCCACCGCGGCGCAACTCGCCTACGAGAACTGGACTTTCCTGCTGTTCGCCCTGCTCGCGGCTTCGGCGCTCGCCGCGCGCCGCGACCGGCCGGTCTGGGCGGGTCTCGCGGCAGCGGCGGCGATCCACCTCAAGGCCTTCACGGTCTTCGCCCTGGCGCCCCTGGTGGCCGGGCGGCGGCGCCGCGTGGTGGTCTGGGCCGCCCTCCTCGGCGCGCTGCTGGTCGTCGCCTCGGTGCTGGTCGTCGGCGCCGGCCCGTGGGCGCGCTTCGCCGAGCTGCTGGGCGGCGCCGGCGGCGCCGGGGTGACGCCGTACTACAACAAGTGCTCGCTCGCCGCCAACCTGGCGCGCTGGAGCACCGGACCGCGCGAGTGGGTGGCGGCGCGGGGTCCGGTCGGCAGCTGGCCGGTACGTTCGGCGTTCTTCGTCGGCCTGCCGCTGCTGGCCTGGGGCTCCTGGCGGCTGCGCCGGCGGCCGGAGCCGGCCCTGGCGTTCGGCATCGCCTGGACGCTCCTGTTCGTGCCCCAGATCTGGGAGCACACGGAGATCCTGCTCTTCGCCACCCTGCCCGCGCTGGCGCCGCGCTGGCGCTGGCCGGTGATCGCGCTGCTCGCCGCGACCTGCTTCTACGGCGGGATCCAGCAGGAGCTGCTGCGCGCGGTTCTCGCCGGCGCCCGTCCGCCGGCTTCGCTCGCCGCCCTGTTGCTGCTCTACCCGTCGCTCAATCTCCTGGTCCTCGGAGCCGCCCTGACCGGCGAAGGGCGCGACCCGTCCCGCGGATCGGCATCGGCGGCGCGGCCCACCGGGCCGGGCTCGGTCAGCTCGCGATGAGGAGCTGGTCGCGACCGCCGCGCTTGGCGGCGTAGAGCGCGAGGTCGGCGGCCTGGAGCAGCTCGGCCGGCGTGGTGCCGTGCTCGGGCATGCCGGCCAGTCCGGCCGACAGGGTGACCCGGCCCAGCGGCTGCTTGCGCAGCTGGAGGTCGCGGTTGCGCAGCCGGGTCGCCAGCTCCTCGACGCGCGGGCGGATGGCGTCGGGGGCGACGTCGGGCAGGACCACGACGAACTCCTCGCCACCCAACCGGCAGGGGACGTCGCCGACGCGGAAGACCTGGCGCAGGAGGATTCCGAGCTCCTTGAGCACGAGGTCCCCGGCTTCGTGACCGAAAGTGTCGTTGAAGCGCTTGAAGTGATCCAGGTCGAGCAGCAGCAGGGTGAGCGGTCGCGCGCCGCGCACCGCGCGCTGGATCTCCCGCTCGAAGGTCTCCTCGAAGTACCGGCGGTTGAACAGGCCGGTGAGCGGATCGCGGATCGACTGGTCGCGCAGCGAGTCGCGCAGCCTCAGGTTGCCCAGCGCGAGCGACAGGTCGGCGCCGAACGACTCCGCCGAGGCGAGCAGGTCGTCGGCCTCGGGCAGCCGCCATTCGGAGGCCGGGATCTCGAAGTGGAAGGCGCCGAAGATCTCGCCCTGGGTCGCGAGCGGCAGACAGAGTCGAGGTGGGCGGCTCGTCGGCGACATGGGCGCAAGGGGGCGTCAGACCGTCCAGGGTGCGGTGGACCTGGGCGCGGCGGATCGCCCAGCACTCGTCCGGCTTGAAATCGGTCGTCAGCTCGCCCGAGCTGCGGCCGAAGCTGGCGGCGAGCGCGAGGTCGCGGCGCGACGCGTCGAGGCGGTAGACGCCGCCGCGCCCGGACGGCAGCAGGCGGGCGCCCATCCGGCTGACGATCTCGCAAGCCTCCTCGAAGGAGGAGCTGGCCTGGAGCAGCTCCGCGATCTCGCGCCGCAGATTGCGCTCCTCGTCGCGGCGCGACATGCGGTCGGACATGCGGTTGAACGCGCGGGCCAGGTCGGCGATCTCGTCGTTGCCGTGAACCCGGGCGCGCTGCGAGAGGTCGCCGTCGGCCAGGGCTTCGGCCCCCTCGGCGAGGCCGGACAGCGAGCGCGCGGTGCGCCGGGCGATCAGCCACGCGGTCCACAGGGCGAACGCCAGGGCGAGCGCCAGCCCGAGCCCCGCGACCGTCAGGGCCACGAAGCCTCGATCGCGGCTGCGGGCGAGCAGCGAGGTGCCGGCGGCATGCTCCTGATTCTCGTACTCGGTGGCGATGAGACGGATCTCGTCGGTGAGCAGGCTCCCCTCGCCGAGCGAGATACGCCGGGCGATCGCCGCCATGAGCTGGCTCCGCTCCGCGTCGGCCGGCAGGGCCCCCGGGATCAGCCGGCGGGCTTCCAGGATCGGTCCGGCCACGGTCGTGTGCCAAGTGTCGAAGAGCTGGCCGATGCGGCTCGCACGGCCGGCCTGGTCGGGCTGGAAGCGCGACAGCTCGCGCAGCTCCGCGACCCGGGCGGGAACCGCGGCCACCGCGTTCCCGTACAACTGGAGGAAGCGGTCGTCGCCGGTGATCACGAAGCCGCGCTCGCCGTTCTCGGCATCGACGATCAGGCCGACCAGGGTCTTCTCGACCTCGAGTTGACGGTTCATCTCGACGATGTCGCGCTGGGTGTGGGAGAGCCCGACCATGACCCACAGACCCAGGGCGCCGCTCGCCAGCAGTGGCAGGAGCGGGCCGATCGCCGCGACGATCAGCTTGTGGCGGAATCGGAGGCCGGTTAGTTTGGACCATAGCCCGCGCATGACAAGGGAACCCAAAGCAACTCGACTGCCAGATTCGCCGCGGGCGGCCGCCGCCCCGGCGCCGGCCCCTCTCGCGCTCCGGTGCTCTCCAGGCATCTGTCTGAAGGCAAACCGATTGGCGTCGGATCGTCCGGCGCCGGCCGGAGTACTGGAGGAGCCCCGCCCGGCGCGTCGGACCGCGCCGGGCAGGGTGCGCGCGGTCCGGCGTCCGGAACGCGGACTCGGGAGGGCGTCCGATGGCTGACCGGCGGCTGGAGTGGACCGGGCTCCTGCTCGTCGTGGTCGCCGGCGCCGGGGTCTGGCTCGCCCGTCACCCCGACGCCCCGGCGCTCGTGGCGGCCTCCCGCTGGCCGGTCGTCGGGACGTTCGTCGGGCGCTTCCGCGTCGCGTTCCGGCCGCCCCGGCGCGCCCCGGAGGGTCGTCCGCAGCCGGCGGAGGAACCGCGCCGGATCGCAGCTCTCCCGGCTCCGCCCGCGCCGCCGCAGGGCCCGGTCGTGGTCGGGCCGGAGGTGGCCGGAGCGGCGACGGCGGCTCCGTCGGCGGCCGCGTCGACGGCGCCGGTCGACCGCAGCCCGGTGCCGCCCGGGCCCCTCCCGGCCCGCGCCGCGGACCCGGCGCGGCGGGACCGGATCGCAGCGCTGCTGGGCGCCGGGGCGCACACCGGAGGGCTCGGCCCCTACCGCTACCTCGGCGACCTCGAGCCGCCGCCGCGCTGGGCGCGGATCGCCGTCGCTCTGGACGACGCCTACGCGCTGCGGACCGGCTTGCGGCCGCTCGGCCGGCCGGCCGAGACCGTGGTCGTGGTCTCGGACCCCGACCGCTACGCCGCGCTGCGCCGTCTCGAGCCCCGCCTCGCCGGGATCCATTCGGGTGGCCACGCGGTGGCCGGGCTGGCGGTGATCGAGGCGGACCCGGATTCACCGCAGCTGGCCGAGGCGACCTTCGTCCACGAGCTCGTTCACCTGCTCGACCGGCGCGCGATCGGTCCGGCCCTGCCCCCCTGGCTCGACGAGGGGCTGGCCGAGGATCTCGCCTGGACGCCGTTCGACGCCCAGAGCGGGAGCTTCCGCTGGGGGGAGCTGCGCGGCAGCGCCCGCCGCGTGGCGATCCCGGAGCGGCGGGCCGGAGCGCCGCCCGAGCCGCCGGTCGCCGCCGAGGCGGCAACCCTCCGCTGGGCCGCGCCGGGCGGGCGTGCCCGCCGGGAGGGCGCGGAGGTCGAACTGACCGGAGCGCTGGCCGGCACCGAAGCGGTGGTCGCCGCGCACGCCGCGGGCACCCTGCCGACCCTCGACGAGCTGGTGGCCATGGACTGGCCCGACTTCGTCTCGGCCGACGCGCCGCTGCACTACGCGCAGTCGATGTGGTTCGTCCGCTTCCTGCTCGACGGCGGCGATGCCGACCGGGCGCGCGGCTTCCGCGCCTATCTCGCCGCCGTGGCGGCCGGGGGCGCGGTCGACGGCGAGGCGCTGGAGAGCTCTCTGGGGCGATCCCTGGCCGGCCTCGAGCCGGGCTTCCGCGCCTTCGTCGCGATCCAGAAGGCCACCCGGGTCGATCCGCTGGTCGCCGGCCTCGCCCCGTCCGGCGAGCGCGTGGCGCCGTGATCGGAGATCAGGGCCGGGGAGGTGGAAGCGCTGCCGCGGCGGACGCCCCGAAGCGGGCCGCGCGTGGCCAGCAGCGCTGCGGGCGGGATTCCGGACGTCACACGGGCATGCTTCCCGGTGACCGGACGCGTCACTCCGGGGCGGCGAGGGTCTCCTCGGTACGCCAGCGCCCGGAGCCGTCCCGGTAGCGCTCGAGCTTCCAGATCGGAACCTCGCGCTTGACCCGCTCCAGGGCGCTGCGGGCGGCGGCGAACGCGGCGTCGCGGCGGGGCGCGGCGGCGGCGATCACGAGCGACGCTTCTCCCACCGCCAGGCTGCCGATCCGGTGGACGACGGCGAGGGCGAGACCGTCGTCGCCGGCTTCCAGCTCGGCGACGATCCGCTCGAGCGCGGCGCCGGCCATCCTCTCGTACGCGGTGTAGTCGATGCCGACGACGGAGCGTCCCTCGTGGCGGTCGCGCACGGTGCCGACGAAGAGCACCGTGGCGCCGTGTCCGGATCCCGCCACCGCCGCCAGCGCGGCGGCGACGTCGAGCGGCCGGTCGGTCAGTTCGGCGAGCGCCACGGTGGCGACCTCAGCCGCCGGAGACGGGCGGCAGCAGGGCGACCTCGCAGTCGTCGGCGAGCACGCGGTCGGCGCGCGCGAGCTCGCCGTCGACCGCGATGGCGAGTCGGGGCAACAGCTCGGCCAGGGCCGGGACACGCGCGCGCAGGTCGGCGCCGAGATCGCCCACCGTCGCTCCCGGCTCGAGCTCCCAGTCGCGCGCCGCGGCGCCGAGCGCCTGGGCGGCGGTGGCGAAGGCCAGCAGGCGGATCCTCACCCGTCGGATCGTAGCGCAGGGACGGTAAGATGCCGCGGCCGGACGGCGGGAGGACGAGTGCTGGGCATCGAGTCGAACCTCATCCGCGACGAGACCTTCGAGCGGCGACGCAGCCATTGGCTGGGCGAGATCGAGCGGCTGGCGGCCGAGGAGGCCGTCCTCGAGCTCGGGGGCGGGGAGCGGGCGCTGGACAAGCAGCGCGGACAGGGCAAGCTCACCGCGCGCGAGCGCGTCGCGGCGCTGTGCGACCCCGGCGGCGAGTTCCTGGAGCTCGGACTCTGGGTCGCCCACGACACCTACGCGGAGTGGGGTGGCGCGCCGGCCGGCGGGGTCGTGGCCGGGCTGGGCGTCGTCCACGGCCGCGACGTCGTGGTCGTGGCCGACGACGCGACGGTCAAGGCCGGGGCGAAGTTCCCTCTCGGCATCAAGAAGTTGCTCCGCGCGCAGGAGATCGCGCTCGAGAACCGGGTGCCGATCGTCTACCTGGTGGACTCGGCCGGCGTCTTCCTGCCGATGCAGGACGAGATCTTCCCCGACCGCGAGCACTACGGACGGATCTTCTACAACAACGCCCGGCTGTCGGCCGCCGGCGTCTTCCAGTCGGCGGCGATCGTCGGCTCCTGCGTCGCCGGCGGCGCCTACCTGCCGATCATGTCGGACGAGACCCACATCGTCGAGGGGATCGGCTCGATCTTCCTCGCCGGCTCGCACCTCGTCCGGGCGGCGATCGGCGAGCGGATCGACAACGAGTCGCTCGGCGGGGCGGTGGTCCAGGCCGACATCTCGGGCGTCGTCGATCATCGTCACCCCGACGAAGCGACCTGCTACGCGACGATCCGCTCGCAGCTCGAGAAGCTCGCGCGGGGCGCCCGGGCGCCGTTCGCCCGCCGCGACCCGCGCCCGCCGGGGCGTGACCCGGAGGAGATCCTGGGCATCCTGCCGATTCAGCGCACCCGCCCGTACGACACCCACGAGCTGCTGGCGCGGATTCTCGACGCCGGCGAGTTCGACGAGTTCAAGCCCACCTACGGCCGCACTCTGGTCTGCGGCACCGGCTGGGTCGAGGGCCACGCCGTCGGCATCGTCGCCAACCAGCGCTTGGTCGTGGACCGGCGCACCGGGCTCGAGCCGAAGGACAAGGAGCTCCAGATCGGCGGCGTCATCTACTCGGACTCGGCCGACAAAGGGGCCCGATTCGTCGAGATCTGCAACCAGAAGAAGATCCCCCTGGTCTTCCTCCAGGACGTCACGGGGTTCATGGTCGGCTCGCGCGCGGAGTGGGGCGGGATCATCAAGGACGGCGCCAAGATGGTCAACGCCGTCGCCAACTCCGTGGTGCCGAAGATCACGATCTTCGTCGGCAACAGCTACGGCGCCGGCAACTACGCGATGTGCGGCAAGGCCTACGGCGCCCGCTTCCTCTTCGCCTGGCCGAGCGCGCGAATCGCGGTCATGGGCGGCGAGCAGGCGTCGAGGACGCTGCTCGCGATCCAGCTCAAGAACCGCGGCGACGAGGTCTCCGAGCGGGAGAGCGAAGCGCTGCTCGCCGACATCCAGCAGCGCTACGACCGCACGACGGACCCGCGGTTCGCCGCCTCCCGGCTCTGGGTCGACGGCCTGATCGACCCCCGCCGCACCCGCGCCGTTCTCGCCCGCTGCCTCGAGGCCTGCGCCTCGAACCCCGAGATCCCCGAGTTCAAGACCGGGGTGCTGCAGACCTGAACCGCTGCCGCGGCGCGGCCGCTCAGCAGCGGCCGATCAGCAGCTCGCGCTCGAAGATCATCTCCTTGGGCAGGTACTCGCCCAGCGACAGGAAGAGCTCCTCGTGCTGGAGGGTCTGCAGGCGCCAGGCCGCGCGGTCGATCTCCATCACCTGGTCCCACTTCGCGCGCGGGAAGTCGAGCCCCGTCCAGTCGATGTCCTCGTAGCGCGGCACCCAGCCGATCGGCGTCTCCTTGGCCGGCCCGCCGTGGCGGACGCGCTGGACGATCCACTGCAGGATCCGCATGTTCTCGCGGAAGCCGGGCCAGATGAACTTGCCCTCGGCGTCCTTGCGGAACCAGTTGACGTGGAAGATCCGCGGCATCTCCTGGATCCGCTTGCCCATCGTCAGCCAGTGCCGGAAGTAGTCGCCCATGTTGTAGCCGCAGAACGGGAGCATCGCGAACGGGTCGCGGCGGACCTTGCCGACCTCACCGGTCGCCGCGGCGGTCGTCTCCGATCCCACGGTGGCGCCGATGTAGACGCCGTGGCTCCAGTTGAACGCCTGGTAGACGAGCGGAATCGTCGTCTCGCGCCGGCCGCCGAAGATGAAGCCGCTGATCGGGACGCCGGCCGGGTCCTCCCAGGCCGGGTCGATGGTCGGGCACTGGATCGCCGGCGCGGTGAAGCGGGCGTTCGGGTGCGCCGCCTTGCGACCGCAGTCGGGAGTCCAGTCCTGGCCCAGCCAGTCGATCGCGTGGGCGGGCGCTTTCTGGGTCATGCCCTCCCACCAGACGTCGCCTTCGTCGGTCAGCGCGACGTTGGTGAAGATCGCGTTGGCCCGGCATGACGCCATGGCGTTCGGATTGGTCGCCACCGAGGTCCCCGGCGCGACGCCGAAGAAGCCGGCCTCCGGGTTGATCGCGCGCAGGCGCCCCTCGGCGTCCGGCTTGAGCCAGGCGATGTCGTCGCCGACGGTCCAGACCTTCCAGCCTTCGAAGGACTCGGGCGGGATGAGCATCGCGAAGTTCGTCTTGCCGCAGGCGCTCGGGAACGCGGCGGCGACGTAGGTCCTCTCGCCGCCCGGCGATTCGACGCCCATGATCAGCATGTGCTCGGCCATCCAGCCCTCGTCCCGGGCCATGGTCGAGGCGATGCGCAGGGCGAAGCACTTCTTGCCCAGCAGCGCGTTGCCGCCGTAGCCGCTGCCGTAGGACCAGATCTCGCGGGTCTCGGGGAAGTGGCAGATGTACTTGTCCTTGCCGTTGCACGGCCAGGCGACGTCCTTCTCGCCTTGCGCCAGCGGGGCGCCGACCGAGTGCATGCAGGGCACGAACCTGCCGTCGCCCAGGACGTCGAGCACCGCCGAGCCCATCCGGGTCATGATCCGCATGTTGGTCACGACGTACGGCGAATCGGTCAGCTGGACGCCGATGTGGGCGATCGGCGAGCCGAGCGGTCCCATGCTGAACGGGATGACGTACATCGTGCGGCCGCGCATGCAGCCGTCGAACAGGCCGAGCAGGGTCTTCTTCATCGCCCCGGGCTCGACCCAGTTGTTGGTCGGGCCGGCGTCGTTGCGGCTGCGGCTGCAGATGAAGGTGCGGTCCTCGACCCGCGCCACGTCCGACGGGTCGGAGCGGCACAGGTAGCTGTTGGGCCGCAGGCGCGGATTCAGGCGGACGAAGGTGCCGGAGGCGACCATCTGCTCGCACAGCCGGTCGTACTCCTCCGCGGAGCCGTCGCACCAGTGGACGGAGTCGGGGCGGCAGAGGGTCTCCATCTCCTCGACCCAGTCGAGGAGGGCGCGGTTTCGGGTCGGGGTTTCGATCAGGGTGGTCATGGGCGTGAGCCTCCTGGGAGTCGGGGGGGACCGCGGCTTCAAGTTACGGCGGCCGGGCGCCCGATTCAAGCCCATCGGCGCTGCCGCCCGCCCGCCCGTCGGGGTGGGCCTTCTCGTGGCAGGATGGCGGCATGCCGTTCCCGTATTTCGAGCGGCTGAGCGCCCGGCGCAAGAAGATCTACCGCAAGAGCGACGAGATCGAGGCCGTCCCTCTGCCGCGCGCGGCGGAGCTGCGGCCGGTCGTGCGCGAGCTCGAGGCCGCGCTGGCCGGTGAGGACCGGCGCGCGGTCGAGCGCGCGGTGCGCCGGCTGGCGACCGGGATCTGCCGCCAGCTCGGGGTGCCCAGGGTCACGGTCAAGGTCCTCTCGGCGCGGCCCACGAGATCCTACGGCGAGCTTCACGGCCTCTACGAACCCGAGCCGCCGCCGGCTCGGCTCACGGTCTGGATGCGCACCGCGGCGCGTCACCAGGTGGTCGCGTTCCGCAGCTTCCTGCGCACCCTGGTCCACGAGCTGCTGCACCACCTCGACTACGAGCTGTTCGGCCTCGAGGAGACCTTCCACACGGAAGGGTTCTTCAAGCGCGAGTCGAGCCTGACCCACCAGCTGCTGGGCGAACCTCCGTCGGTCGAGCGGCCGCGGGTCACTCGATGACGTGGATGTTGCGCTTGGCGCACATCTCCTTGAGGACCTTCGGCCACACGGTCACCGAGACCTCGCCCAGGTGCGCCTTGCGCAGCAGGTACATCACGGTGCGCGCCTGACCGATGCCGCCGCCGATCGACAACGGCAGCTCGCCGCTGACGATGCCCTGGTGGTACGGGTAGCGCAGGAAGTCCTCCTGGCCGGTGATCGCGAGCTGACGCTTGAGCGTGTCGGCGTTGACCCGGATGCCCATCGAGGAGAGCTCGTGGCGCCGGTGGGTGATCGGATTCCAGACCAGGATGTCGCCGTTGAGGCCGTGCATCGGCCGGCCGTCCTTCGAGACCGTGGGCGTCGCCCAGTCGTCGTAGTCCGCCGCCCGGAGCTCGTGCGGATAGCCGTCGGCGAGCTCCCAGCCGATGCCGTAGATGAAGATCGCCGGATACTCCTTGAGGATGGCGGTCTCGCGGGCCTTGCGCGGCAGGTGCGGGAAGCGCTCGAGAATCTCCTCGGCGTGGAGGAAGACGAGCTTCTCGGGCAGCATCGGGTACTTCTTGTTCTTCAGGGCGGGGAACAGGTCGATGGCGTGGAGCTCGGCCTCCTTGATCACCTTCCAGATCGCCTCGACGGTGCGGGTGAGGTAGTCGAGGTTGCGGTCCTTGTCGGTGATTGCCTGCTCCCAGTCCCACTGGTCGACGTAGGCGCTGTGGTCGTGGTCCAGGAAGTAGTCCTTGCGCACCGCGCGCATGTCGGTGACCAGTCCCTCTCCGGGCGCCATGCCGAACTGCTTGAGCGCGACCCTCTTCCACTTCGTCGCCGCCTGCACGACCTGGGCGTCGATCGGGTGCTTGTCGCGGTCGTTGGAGATGTGGAACGCGACCGGCCCGCGTGAGCCGTCGCGGTCCAGGTAGTCGTTGACGCCGCTCTCGGCGTCGACGATCAGCGGGACCTCGACCCGGATCAGGTTGAGCTCGCGGCACAGGCCGTCCTCGATGAAGCGCTTGACGGCGGTGATCGCCTTCTGGGTCTCCTTGGGTCCGAGCAGCGAACGGTAGTCGGTGGGCAGGATCTTCTCGAGCTCCTCGTAGCTGCCGATGCCGGGTCCGGCGAGATCGGCCTTCTTGTCGAGGATCGGCGGCGAAGTGAGTGTCGATGTCATGGTGGTTCCTCCAAGGTCTCTCCTCTATTTGTGCTCGCCTGCGGTGCGCGGGGCAATCCTTGCCGGGGTGGCCCGACAGCCGCCCGCGGGGGCAGGCGCAGCGCCCCGGCGCTCCGCGAGGCCCCGCCGTCGTTGACGGCGGGGTGCGCGGCGGTGGAGACTCGAGCGGGCCTCCCGAGGAAGCCCCTGGTCACGATGCCATCGAACGGGAAAGCTGCGCCGGCGCTCGAGTCGGAGCTGCGTCTCTACCGGAGCCTGGTCGCCAACTCCGGCGAGGGCATCTTCCGGCTCGACTTCGATCCCCACGTGGCGACGGATCTCGAGCCGGCGTCGCAGGTCGATTCGATGATCCGGGCGGGAACGGTCGGCGCGGCCAACGACGCGCTGGCGCGGATGTACGGCTTCGAGCGCGGCGCCGACCTGGTGGGGCGGCCGCTGGCGAGCTTCCTGCCGGCCGACGAGCCCATCAACCGCAAGTCGCTGCTCACTTTCGTCCGCGACGGCCACCGCTTCCACGACGTCGAGTCGGTGGAGCGGGACCGCGAGGGCAAGCGGCGGGTCTTCCTCAACTCGGCCATCGGTGTCGTCGAGGCGGGCGGGCTGGTCGCGGCATGGGGCAGCCAACGGGAGGTCACCGCGGAGCGCGAGGCGCTCGCCGCCCTGCACGACCAGGAGCGGCTCTTCACCACCGCCTTCGCCACCAATCCCTCGGGGCTCTCGATCTCGACGCTGGCCGAAGGGCGGATGGAGATCGTCAACGACGCCTTCCTGGAGTGGCTGGACCGCAATCGGGAGGAGGTCGTCGGGCGCTCCGCCCTCGAGCTCGGCCTGTGGGCGGATCCGGCCGTCCGGAGCCGGTTCGTCGAGCGGCTGCGCCGCGACGGCGTCGTGCGCCAGATGCCCCACGTCGTCACCAACCGCAGGGGCGAACGGATCGACCTCCTGCTCTCGGCGCGGGTCATCGAGGTCGGAGGCCGTCCCTGCATCCTGATGTCGGGCGAGAACGTCACGGAGCTCGGCCGCGCGCAACGTGAGCTCGCCGACAGCGAGCGCAAGCTCGCCCTGATCTTCCGCGCCAGTCCCGGCGCGCTGTCGCTCTCCCGCCTCGTCGACAGCCGGTTCCTGGACGTCAACGAGGCCTTCGCGTCGCTCGTCGGCCTGTCCCGCGAGGAGCTGATCGGCCGCAGCTCCCTCGAGCTCGGCCTGTGGCCCGATCCGGAAGAGCGGCGGCGGGTCTTCCAGCCGATCGTCGAGCAGGGCTTCGCGCTCCGGATCCCGGCGCGGGTGGTCGCCGCCGGCGGTGAGGTGCGGGAGGCGCGGGTCTCCGGACAGATGCTCGAGATCGACGGCGAGGCGTGCATCCTGATCCTGGCCGAGGACGTCACCGAGCTGAACCGCACGCAGCGCGCCCTGGCCAGCAGCGAGGCGCGGTTCCGGGCCGCCGCGGAGGGGAGCCTCGACGCCTTCCTCCTGTGCGAAGCCGAGTGCGACGCCTCCGGCGCGGTCGTGGACTTCTCCGTCCTGGAGGCCAACGAGCGCGCCTGCCGGTCGCTGGGAAGGCCGCGCGAGCAGGTCGTCGGCCGGAAGCTCGGTGAGCTGCTCCAGGGGGAGGAGGCGGCGACCCGCGTCGCCCGACTGCGCGAGGTGTTCGAGTCCGGGCGGGCGCACGATGGCGAGATCCGGGTCGCGTCCAGAGGCCGCCGGCGCCGTTGGCTGCACCAGCAAGCGGTGCCGCTCGAGCGCGGCGTCGCCGAGTGGACGCGCGACGTGACCGACCGGCGCGAGGCCGAGGAGGAGAACCGGCGGCTCGAGGCGGAGTTCCACCGCGGCCAACGCCTCGAGAGCCTCGGCCTGCTCGCGGGGGGCGTCGCCCACGACTTCAACAACCTTCTGACCGGCATCGTGGGCTACGCCGACGTCGCCCTGCGTCGCCTCCCCGAAGGGGCCGAGGCGCGTCCGCCCGTCCAGGAGATCCTGCTCGCCGCGCGCCGCGCCACCGAACTGACGCAGAAGATGCTGGCGTTCGCGGGCGGGGGTCCGTTGGAGTTCGCCTGGACGTCGCTCAACGTGGTCGTCCAGGAGATGGTGGAGCTGGCGCGTCCGGCGCTGCCGCGGGAACGCGCCGTGGAGCTGCGCCTGGGCGAGCCGCCGCCGGGTCTCGAGGCGGACGCCACCCAGATGCGTCAGGTGGTGCTCAACCTCCTGCTCAACGCGTCGGAGGCGATCCCCGGCGCGGCCGGCACGATCGAGGTGGCGACCGGCGAGGTGTCCTGCGAGCGGGAGCGCCTCGCGACCGCGGTGCTCGGTGCCGATCTCGCCGAAGGCCGCTACGCCTTCGTGCGTGTCACCGACGACGGCGCGGGCATGACGCCCGAGGTGCGCGACCGGATCTTCGAGCCCTTCTTCACCACCAAGTTCACCGGTCGCGGACTGGGGCTGGCGGCGGTGCTCGGGATCGTCCGGGCGCACTACGGCGCGATCGAAGTCGACACCGAGGCGGCGCGCGGAACGTCGATCACCGTACTGCTGCCGCTGGCGCAGCCCGCCGCCGGCTGAATCCCGACGGCGGGCGCGGCCGGCGGATCATCCCTTGGCGCTGACCTGGATCAGCCGCATCGGCTCGCCGGCGGCCTGCTCGATCCGAACGCCGTCGGAGCCGAACTTCACCTGCGCGCCGGTGAGCAGCTCGCCGCTCCCCTTGCCCTCGGCGTCGAGCCGGATCTCGAGGATGCCGTGGGGGAACTTCTTGGCGCTGGGCCGGGTGCGGGCGTCGAACCAGCGCACGGGGCCGTCGAGCACGAGGACGATCTTCCGGTCGGCGCCCTCGCCGGTGACCACGGCGGCGACGACCTTCTGGCCCAGAGTCCGGTCGAGCTTGGCGCTGCCGATCGCCGCGGCGCGGCCCTGGCCCGAAGCGAGCGCGGCCAGCTCGTCGGCGGTCGAGTAGCGGTCGAGGTCGATGGCGATGTGCTCGATCTTGCGGCCCTCGCGGGGGTCGTCGTTGACCACCTTGGCGTCGAACTTCTGGCCGCCGGCGGCGGTGGTGGCGGTGGCCGGAGTCATTCCGGCGGCGAGCACGAAGCCGAGGACGAGGAGGCCTCCGCGGCGGAGATTCCGGCGGATTGCGAAGCGCGTCACGATTTCCGTCTCCTTTCCGGGGCGGTCGGTTCGGGGCCCCGGTCCCGAGTGGCATTACGCCCGGACGCCGGTCCGGTTCCGCCGTCTCGCCGAAGCGGCCCTGGCGCGGTGCGAAGTGGACGGTCGGAGGTCCCGCGTTCAGGTGCTAGGCTCGCGAGTCGCGTGAAGATCGTCCGCGTCGCCAACGGTCAGGGCTTCTGGGGGGACAACGTAGACGCTCCGCTGGAGCTGGTCCGCGGGGGTCCGCTCGACTACCTGGGCATGGACTACCTGGCCGAGGTGACCCTGTCGATCATGATGCGGCAGAAGCTGAAGAACCCGGCCGCCGGCTACGCCACCGATTTCGTCGACTTCGTCCGTCACGCCCTGCCGGAGCTCGTCGAGCGGGGGGTCCGGATCGTCACCAACGCCGGGGGCCTGAATCCGCGCGCCTGCCGGGCCCGGATCTTCGAGATCGCGCGCGAGCTGGGGATCCGCGGCTTGCGGGTCGGCGTCGTCGAGGGCGACGACCTGCTGGCGCGGCTTCCGGAGCTGGTCGCGGCGGGCCACGAGCTGGCCAACATGGACAGCGGCGCGCCCATCGCCTCGGTGCTCGACCGCGTCACCTCCGCCAACGCCTATCTCGGAGCGCGGCCGGTGGCGGCGGCGCTCGCCGGCGGCGCCGACATCGTGCTGTGCGGACGCGTGACCGACACCGCGCTGGCGCTCGGCCCGCTGGTGCACGAGTTCGGCTGGGGCGAGGAGGACTGGGACCGGCTCGCCGCGGGGACCATCGTGGGCCACATCCTGGAGTGCGGCGCCCAGGCGACGGGCGGCAACTTCACCCGGTTCTGGGAGATCCCCGACCTGTGGAACGTCGGCTATCCGATCGCGGAGGTGGGCGCCGACGGCGAGTTCACCGTGACCAAGCACCCGGGGACCGGCGGCCGGGTGACGGTCGATACCGTCTCCGAGCAGCTCGTCTACGAGATGGGCGACCCGACGAGCTACATCACCCCCGACGTCACGGCCGACTTCACCTCGATCCGGCTGGAGGACCAGGGAGCGGACCGGGTCCGCGTCTCGGGGATCCGCGGGCGGCCCCGGACGCCGTTCCTCAAGGTCTCCGCCTCCTACCTCGACGGCTTCAAGGCCTCCGGCCAGGTGACGCTCACCGGGCCCCGGGCGCTCGACAAGGCCCGGCTGGCGGCCGAAGTCGTCTGGAAGCGCCTGGAGCGCGCGGGCGTCACCTTCGCCGAGTCGGAGCGTCGCGAGGAGTACCTCGGCGTGTCGGCCTGCCTGCCCGGCATCCTGACGGCGCCCGCCGATCCGCCCGAGGTCGTGCTGCGGCTGGCGGTGCGCAGCGCCGAACGGGCCAAGGTCGAGCGCTTCGGCAAGGAGATCGCGCCGCTGGTGACCGCCGGTCCTCCGGGAGTCACGGGCTTCGCAGGCGGCCGGCCGAAGCCTCAGGAGGTCGTCGCCTACTGGCCCGCCCTGCTCGCGCGCGAGCAGGTCGAGCCGCGTCTGGAGGTCACGGTGGAGGAGGTCTGATCGTGCGGATCCAGCTCGGCCGCGTCGCGCACGCCCGTTCCGGGGACAAGGGGGACGCCTCGAACGTGGGCCTGATCGCCGATTCGCCGGAGCTCTACGAGGTCCTGCGCCGCGAGGTCACCGCCGAGCGGGTGCGCGAGCACTTCCGGGAGGTTTGCCGCGGCGGGGTCGAGCGCTTCGAGGTGCCCAACCTGCGGGCGTTGAACTTCCTCTTGCACGACTCGTTGGGCGGCGGCGGCACGGCGTCGCTGGTCACCGATGCCCAGGGCAAGACCCACGGCCAGGGTCTGCTCGAGATGGAGATCGAGGTCCCCGGGGACCTGGTGCGATGAGCGCGCCGCTCGCCGTCCGCCGCGACGGGGACCTGCTGCGCCTGACGCTGGACGACCCGGCGCGTGCCAACGCGCTTTCGCCCGACCTGGTCGCGGCCCTGACCGCGGCCTTCCGCCGCGACTGGCGCGCGGAGGGCGTGCGGGCGATCCTGCTCGCGGGGAGTGGCAAGCACTTCTGCGCCGGCGCCGATCTCGCGAACTTGCGCCGGCTCGCGGACGCCTCGCCGCTCGACCACCGGCTCGAGTCGGCGCGCCTGCGCGACCTGTTCGACGCCCTGCTCCGGCAGGAGGCGCTGACCCTCGCGTTGGTCCAGGGCTCGTGCGTGGCGGGTGGCTGCGGCCTGGCCACGGCCTGCGACTTCGTGGTCGCCGCCGAGGACGCGCGCTTCCTCTACAGCGAGGTCCGGATCGGCTTCGTCGCGGCGCTGGTCGCGACCTTCCTCACCCTGCGCTTGCGCGGCTCGGACGTGCGCGAGCTGCTGCTCGGCGCCGATTTCGTCGACGCCCGCCGGGCGCTCGGGCTCGGTCTGGCCGACCGCGTGGTTCCGGGCGCGGAGCTGGCGGCGGCCGGCGAGCGGCTGGCGACGGAGATCCTCGCCCGCGGCAGCTCGGAGTCGATCGCGCGCACCAAGCGCCTGCTCCTCGACCTCGTCGGCAGGCGGCTCGACGAGCGCTTCGAGGTCGCGACCGAGGCCAACGCCGCGGCCCGCGCCACGGACGACTGCAAACGCGGCGTGGCGGCTTTCCTCGACACCAAGTCCGCGCCCCTTTGGCGCGAATGAGCGCGGCGGCGATCGCAGCCGGAACCGCGCGCGGCGGCCCGACCCGCGACCGGCCGCGGCTGGTCCTGTTCGACATCGACGGCACGCTGGTCGACTGCGGCGGCCAGACCCGGGCGCCGTTCGCGGCCGCGCTGCTCGAGGTCTTCGGCGAGACCGGAGATGTCGACCGCTACGACTTCTCGGGCAAGACCGACACGCGCATCGTCTTCGACCTGCTGACCGGCGCCGGACGGGAGCCCGAGGAGGTCCTGGCGGCCGTGCCGGCGGTGCGCGAGGCTTACCTGCCCCGGCTCGAGCACGGGCTCGAGCGCGACCGCATGCGGGTGTTGCCCGGGGTCGCGTCGCTGCTCGAGCGCCTCGGCGGCCGGCCCGACGTCGTCGTCGGCCTGCTCACCGGGAACTGGGAACGGGGGGCTCGGATCAAGCTGTCGCGGCACGACCTCAACCGGCACTTCGTCTTCGGCGTCTTCGGCGACGGCGAGCTCGACCGCGATCGGCTGCCGCCGGTGGCGTGGACGCGCGCCGAGGCCGCGACGGGCCGGCGCATCGGCTCCGCCGAGACCTTGATCGTGGGCGATTCGGTGCTCGACGTCGCCTGCGCCCGCGCCCACGGCATCGCCTGCCTGGCGGTCGCGACCGGGCGCACGCCGGCCGCGGCGCTCGCGGCGGCGGGCGCGAGCCGGGTCGTGCCCGACCTCGCGGAGCTCTCCGACGAGGAGATCCTCGCCGTCGCGGGAGGCGGGTGAGGATCGAATGAGCGGTTCCGACGACCCGGGGAACGTCCACCGCGCGGAGACCGAGGCGCTGCGCGACGGTGTGGCTCTCGTCGCGGGCGTCGCCGCGGACTGGATCGATCTGACGGGTCCGGACGGCGTCCGCTTCCTGCACAACCTGACCACGTGCGACGTCCGGGCGCTGGCGGAGGGCGACTCGGCGCGCGGCTTCTTCACCGACGTCCAGGGTCACGTGCTCTCCGACTTCGACCTCGTCGCCGGCGCCGATCGACTGCGGCTGCGCGTCCCGTCCGGCCGCGGCGCCTTCCTGATCGAACACCTGGCGAAGTACCGGATCGTCGAGCGGGTGGACTTCGCCCTGCGTTGCGGATCTGGCGTGCGCCGAGCTGCGGGGGACGGGGGCGGGCGCGCTTGCTGGCCGCGCTCGGCGTCGATCCGCCGGCGGAGGCCGGCCGCCACGCGCCGGTCGAGGTCGGCGGCGTGGGCGTCGAGCTGCGCGCCTGCACCCTTGCCGCCTCCCCCCGCTTCGAGCTGAGCGCGCCGAGGGCCGACCTCGAGCACGTCCTGGCCGCGCTCCGCCTCGCCGGGGCGGACGCCGGGCTGGTCGAGCCCTCGGCGGCGGCGGTCGAGGCGGTGCGGATCGAGGACGGCGAGCTCGCCTGGGGGATCGACTACGGCGCCGACAGCTTCCCGCAGGAGACCGGCGAGAGCGCCGCGATCTCCACCACGAAGGGGTGCTATCTCGGCCAGGAGGTGGTGGCGCGGATCCACTTCCGCGGCCAGGTGCAGCGCGTCGCGCGTGGCCTGGTCTTCGCGCGCGGCGAGGAACCGGCGGCCGGCGTCGAGCTCGCCGCCGCCGACGGACGGCCCGCGGCCCGGGCGGCGAGCGTCGCCCGCTCGCCGGCGCTCGGCACCGCCGTCGGCCTCGCGCTCGTCCACCGGCGCGCCGCCGAGCCGGGAACCCGGCTGACCTGGGAACGGGGCGAGGCCGAGGTCCGCGCGCTGCCACTCGTCGGCGGCCCGGACGTAGCGGGTGGCTAGAATGCTCGCGGATCCGGGAATCGAATCGGAGGGGACATGACATCCAAGCTCTCGTCGGCCCTGGTGGCGGAGTTCGTCGGCACCTTCGCGCTGGTCTTCATCGGCGCCGGCGCCGCCGCGCTCGGCCTCGGCGGCCTGGTCGGAGTCGCGCTGGCCCACGGCCTGGTGGTGCTCACCTTCACTTACGCCTTCGGCCACCTGTCGGGCACGCACGTCAATCCGGCCGTGACCGTCGGGGTCTGGGCGGCGGGAAAGATGGACGCCCGCCGGGCTCTCTCCTACATCGTCTTCCAGCTCGTCGGCGGCGTCGTCGCCGGCTACGCGCTGCTCGGCCTGCTCGGCGGACCGGTGGGCGGGCTCGGCGCCGGCGCGCTGGCGCGGGACCTGGCCGTGGGCAGCGCGACGGTGACCGTGACCCCGGTGTGGGGCTGGTTCCTCGAGGCGTTGCTCGCCTTCTTCTGGGCCAACGCGGTGCTCTTCTGCGCCGTCTCGGGCAAGGCGGGCAACCTGGCCGGCGTCGCGATCGGCCTGACCGTGACGCTGAACATCCTGATGGGCGGGCCGCTGACCGGGGCGATCTTCGACCCCGCCCGGCAGCTCGGCCCGGCGCTCGCGGCGGGCCGCTTCGACCACCTCTGGCTCTACCTGTTGGCGCCGCTGGTCGGCGGCGTGGCCGCCGCGCTCCTGCACCGGCTCCTGGCCGAGAAGTAGGCGCGGGCGTGGCGTTCGGCAAGCATCCGGCGGCGCGGCTCGCCGGAGTCGTCTTCGCGCTGCTCCTGGTGACGCTGCCGTCGCCGGGGCTCGCCTGGTACGCGCGCGGCCACCGGCTGGTCGCGCTGGCGGCGCTCTCGACGCTGCCCGACGAGATCCCGGAGTTCGTCCGCCACGGCGGCGGGACGATCGGGCGGCTGGCCATGGAGCCCGACGTCTGGAAGAACCGGTCCACGCCCGGGTTGTCCGACCGGGTCGCCCCGGACCACTACCTCGACTTCGAGCGGCTGCAGGACGGCAAGTGGCCGCCGCTGCGCTCGCAGTTCCTCGCCGAGATCGGCCGCCGGGGGCTGTCGATCTCCCAGATCGGTGCGCTGCCCTATGCGGTGCGCGAGGACACCGAGCGTCTGACGCTGGCCTTCGCCGAGGTGCGCCGGTTCCCGGGCGACGAGGTGGCGCGCGAGCAGGCGCTGTTCTGGGCCGGGGTGCTCGCCCACTACGCCGGCGACGTCGAGCAGCCGCTGCACACGACGATCGACCACGACGGCCGGGCGAAACCCGACGGCAGCTCGCCGTTCACGGGCATCCACGCGCGCGTGGACGCGCTGTTCGAGAAGGTCCGCTTCGACCGCTCCGCCGCGGTGAGGGGGGTGCAGCCGGAAGTCTTCTCCGACCTGCCCGCCGCGATCCGCACCGAGTTCCTGGCCAGCCACGACCTGGTGGACCGCGTCTACCGTCTCCAGCCCGAGCTGATGGCCGCCGACGGCGGCATCGCCCGGCCCGACGTCGTGGCCTTCACCCGCGAGCGCTTCGCCGCGACGGCGAAGTTCATCGCCAGCCTCTACCTCACCGCCTGGCGCGACTCGGCAAAGGTCGAGCTCCCGGACTGGCTCGAGCCGTAGGAGCCCAAACCGGAAAAGGGGGACAGGCACCCTTTTCCCGATCTTCGCGGAAAAGGGGGAAAAGGGTGCCTGTCCCCCTTTTTCTTCTGCTGCCGGTCAGACGGAGAAGGAGCTGCCGCAGCCGCAGCTGCCGGTGGCGCGGGGGTTGTCGAACTTGAAGCCGGCGCCGTTCATGCCGAAGACGTAGTCGATCGTCACGCCCTCGAGATAGCGGGCGCTGACCGGGTCGACGAAGACCGTGAGGCCGTCGACCTCGAAGACGTGATCGGTCGGCCGGCCCGCCTGCTCGAAGTCGAGGGCGTACTGGAAGCCGCTGCAGCCGCCGCCCATCACCGCCACGCGCAGGCCGAAGGAGGCGTCCATGCCCTCCTTCTCGCGGGTGGTCTTGATCATCTCGACGGCCTTCGACGTCACGGTGACCGGTGGCGCCGGCGGGGTCGTCGTCTCGGGGGTGGTCTGCGTCGTGTCCATGGTGCGGGCTCCTCGGAAGCGCTACCGGCCTTGCAACCGGATCGGGCGCCGGTTTCTTCCCCGCGCCGCGTCCGGCCGATCCGCCAAGTCTACCAATTCCGCCCGCCGAAGCGCGCCGGAGGGGTGCCGCGCTCGGACGACTCAGACGATCGGCACGCGGCCGGCGAAGCCCTCTTCGTAGCCGTGGTAGTGGCCGATCGTGGGCTCCGGGTAGCGCCAGCAGAACCAGCCGTCGCCCGAGTCCCAGTCGACCAGCCAGAGCCCCTTGACCGAGCAGCCCACCGACTCGATCTCTGCCGCCCACTGGGCGACGATGTGCTGGTAGGCGTCCTCGGTCTCGGACTTCCGGCGCTCCATCTCGGCGCGGCTGGTCAGGGCGTTGACGACCGCTTCGATCTGGCGCACGGCGGCCTCCGTGCGGTCGCGGACGACCGGGAACGTGGCGAGCGCCTCCTCGTAGCTGAAGATGCGGCCGGAACGGCGTCCGGCCCCGGGCGGGACCATCGCGGGCAGGATAGCATCGGGCTTCGCGCCGCGCGCGGAAGCGCAGGAGGAGCGCCGGAGTTGATCGGACAGGACGCCGCCGCCGGGCGGATCGAAGTCATCACGGGGGGGATGTTCTCGGGCAAGAGCGAGGAGCTCCTGCGCCGGCTGCGCCGCGCCGTGATCGCCCGCCAGCGGATCCAGGTCTTCAAGCCCGCGCGCGACGACCGCCACGAGCCGGACCGCCTGGTCACCCGCGACCTGCGCGAGCTCGAAGCCGAGAGCGTCGCCGACACCGCCGAGCTGCGTGCCCGGCTGCGCGTCGGCGTTCAGGTCGTCGGCATCGACGAAGCGCAGTTTTTCGACGCCGGGCTGGCCGAGCTGGCCACCGAGCTGGCCGACGCCGGCGTCCGCGTCCTGGTCGCGGGCCTCGACCAGGATTTCGCGCGCGTGCCGTTCGGACCGATGCCGAAGCTCCTGGCGCTCGCCGAGTACGTCGACAAGATGCACGCCGTGTGCGTGCGCTGTGGCGCGCCGGCCCACTACAGCCAGCGCATCGCCGGTGGCTCGGACCAGGTCCAGGTGGGCGACGCCGAGTCCTACGAGGCCCGCTGCCGCCGCTGCTACGAGCCCTGGTCGGGCTGAAGCGGCAGCGGCTGGCCGCCGGCGTCGACGTGGACGAAGACGACCTCGGCCTCGGTGACCTTGACCTTGGGGCCGCTCTGGCCACCGGCGCCGCCGCGCTCGGCCTCGACCTCGACCTGGACGGTGATCGAAGTCGTGCCCACCCGCTTGGTCTCGGTCCAGAAGCTGACCAGGTCGCCGACGTGGACCGGGGCGTGGAAGACCACCTCGCGCATCGCCACGGTGACGATGCGCCCCGGGCAGTGGCGGTGGGCTTCGACCGCTCCGGCCTGGTCGATGTAGGAGAGGATCACGCCGCCGAAGATCGTGCCCAGCGCATTGGTGTCCTTGGGCATCATCACGACGCGGATCGCGGGGATCCGGACGGGGTTCGCGGCGGGGCGGCGGGTCATGTCGTTCGGGTCCGGGTTCGGGCGCCGCGGGATCCGGCTCAGACCATCGTCACCGGGCGCTCGCGGGTCGCGGCCTGGACCGCGAGCGCGACCGCGTCTGCGGGAGTGCGGGCGACGCGCAGCAGCGGGTCGGCCAGACCGTCGGGACGGCGCAGGTTCCAGCTCTCGACGAGCACGACCGGGACCCGGTACTTCAGCGCCAGGGCGATCTCCGACAGCGTGCCCCAGCCGCCGCCGACCGCGATCACCGCGGCGCTCGACAGCACGACGACCTGGTTGCGCGCCTGCGCGAGACCGGTGAACAGGACGACGTCGAGGTGGTCGTTGGGCGGCGTCGCGGACTCGTCGACGCCGGGCAGGACGCCGACCGTGCGCCCCCCCGCGCCCTGGGCGCCGCGGCAGGCCGCGGCCATGACCCCGCCGCGGCCGCCACACACCAGGGTCGCCCCGGCGCGCGCGATCTCGGCGCCGACCTGCTCGGCCAGCGCCGCGGTTTCGGCGTCGCACGTGGCGGCGCCGACGACGGCGTACTGGAGCGGTCGGGACACGGAGCGCATGCTATCGTAGGCTTTTCCGCAAATCCCCCGGCGATGGCGGCCACCGATTCCGAGCAGACCGCGAACCCCCTCGAGGCGACGGACGATCTGGCGCTCGTGCGCCGGGTCGTGGCGCGCGAGGAGGCCGCCCTCGCCGAGCTCTACGACCGCTACGCTTCGCTGCTGCTGGCGGTGGTCCGGCGCATCCTGTTCGCCGGGCCGGACGCCGAGGAGGTGGTTCAGGAGGCCTTCCTCCAGGTCTGGCTCCAGGCCGACCGCTACGACCCCTCGCGCTCCTCGGTCTCGACCTGGCTGGTGCTGATCGGGCGCAGTCGCGCCCTCGACCGGCTGCGCTCGCGCCACGCCCGGGACCGGGCGGTGGCCGCGGCCGAGGCCGAGCCCAAGGCGCCGGCCGATGCATCCTCCGGGGGCGAGACGCACGTACTTCATGCCGAGCGGCGCAAGCGCGTCCGCGAGGCGCTCGGCGAGCTGCCGTCCGAGCAGCGCGAGGTGCTCGAGCTGGCCTTCTTCGGCGGCCTCTCGCAGACGGAGATCTCGATGCGCACGGGAGCGCCGCTGGGAACGGTCAAGACGCGGGCCCTGCTGGGGATGAAGAAGCTGCGGCAGGCCCTGCGCGAGGAAGTCCGGGAGCTGATGTGAGCCGAACCGTCGACCCCGAAGAGACCGCGGCGCTGGCCGTCCTGGCCGAGCTGGGGCGGACGCCCGGCTCGGAGGACACGCGCGTGATCTCGGCCGTGGACGAGGTCGAGGAGGTCCTGCGCCGCGTCGACCTCGAGGCGATGGGGCTGCTCGCCTACACCCTCGACCCGGTCGCGCCCCCGCCGGAGATCCGCGAGGCGCTCCTGGCGCGCCTGTCCGGAGACTCGACTCAGGAAGTGGCGCCGATCGCGGCGGCCACCACCGCCGCGATCCCCACCCCCCGGCCGGAGGATCTCGAGCCCGAGACGAAGCCGGCGCCCAAGGTGGAGGCCGAACGCCGCGCTCCGGTGGCCGAGGAGGCCGCCGTGGCCGCGGCCTTCGCGCCGCGCGCCGGCGCGCGCCGGTCGCGCTCCTGGGCGTTGCCGCTGGCGGCGGTGCTCGCCCTGGCGGCGGCCGGCCTCGGCTTCTGGGCGGCGTGGTTGAGCTCGGAGCTGGCCAGCAGCCAGGCCCGCGTCGCGCGGCTCGAGCGCGAGGCCGACCAGGCCCAACGCGAGCGCAAGGCGCAGATCGCCGACCTCACCGCCCAGGTCTCCCGCCTCGAGGCGCGCACCGCCTTCGCCGCGGCGCCGGCGGTGACGGTTTTCCCGCTGCGCTCGCCCTCGGGTTCGGTGCAGCCGCTCGCCCGCGGCGCCCTCTACGTCGCGCCGGACCACCAGCACTGGCAGCTCGAGGTCAGCGGCCTGGCGCCGACGCCCCAGGGGCGCGAGTACCAGGTCTGGTTCATGGTCGACGACATCCCGCTCTCGGGCGGCTGCTTCGCGGTCGCGCCCGACCACCCGGGGACCCTGACCGACGCCCGGATGCCGAACGGGACCTCGGCGGTCACGATCACCTTGGAGCAGGCCGGGGGCGCCCCGGCGCCGACCGGCCCGGTGCTGCTGTCGGCCGACCGCGGCGTCACCCTCTGAGCCGCCCCTCCCGCCGCCCGGCCGGTCACCGCCGGGCGTGAACCAAGTCATATCGGCCCCGCCGGGTCGCTGGTAGCTTCCGGCGCGTTCCCCGGGAGGCCCCCTTGATCCGCTCGGTCCGTGGTGCCCGATCCGCATTCCCTCGCGTCCTCGCCCTGGCCCTCGCCGTCGTCGCCCTGAGCGCCGCGGCGGGCTTCGGCCAGGACCTGCTCGTCTACGACGACCAACTGCGCAACGGCTTCCAGGACTGGGGATGGGACGCCGACCGGAACTTCTCCTACACGGCGCAGCACCACTCCGGCAGCGCCGCGATCTACACCGACCTCGACGGCTGGGAGGGCCTCTACCTCCACAGCGACCAGCTCCAGAACGCCTCGAGCTTCGTCGACCTGCGGCTGTGGGTGAAGGGCGAGACGGCCGGCGGCCAGCAGCTGACGCTGGTCATCCAGTCGAACGGCACGACGCGGGCCAGCGTCGCGCTCGCCGACTACGTGTCGGGTGGCATCTCGGGAACGACCTGGAAGCAGGCGATCGTCCCCTTCGCGGCGATCGGCCTGACCAACGGCACGTTCAACGAGATCACGATCCAGGACGCCACCGGCGGCAACCAGTCGCCCGAGCTGTTCGACGACTTCGTCTTCACCCACGATCCGAATCCGCCCGGAGCGGTCGCGGTGACGGTGGATCCCAACGCCGGTCGCCTGCCGGTGTCGAAGTTCATCTACGGCGTCTCGTTCGCCTCGCCGCAGCAGGTCGCCGACGTCGGCTACACGGTCGACCGCTGGGGGGGCAACCGGACCACGCGCTACAACTGGAACCTCGACGTCGACAACAGCGCCTTCGACTGGTTCTACCAGAACTACGCCGGGGCCGACGGCTCCAACCAGGCGGACGATTTCGTCACCTCGAGCCGCGGCGCCGGGGCCGACGTCGTCCTCACCCTGCCCGAGATGGGGCGCGTCGCGGGACCCGACCGCACCCGGCGCTGGAGCTTCTCGGTCGCCGCGTACGGTCCCCAGCTCCAGACCGAGTGCGACGTCGCGCCGCCGGAATGGTGCAACGCCGACGCGGGCAACGGCCTGTGCGATCCGGCGGTCAACACCACCGGGCACTGCTCGACCGACGGGCGGATCGTCGGCAACGACCCGAACGAGACCTCGATCGCCGTCGCGCCGGGCAGCTTCGACGCCGGCTGGCTCGGCCACCTGGCGACGCTGGTGGGCGACTCCGGGCACGGCGGGATCCGCTTCGCCGCGCTCGACAACGAGCCGATGCTGTGGAACTCGACCCACGCCGACCTCCACCCGGCGGGTGCGACTTACGACGAGGTCTGGTCCAAGGGCCTGGCGGTGGCGACCGCGGTCAAGGCGCAGGATCCGCGGCTGCGGCTGCTCGGTCCCGACACCTGGGGGTGGTGCGACCTGTTCACCTCGGCCGCCGACGTCACCCCGAGCAACTGCCTCGACGGTCCGGACCGCCAGGCGCACGGCGGCCTGCCCTTCGTCGAGTGGTACCTGGGCCAGATCTGCGCCCACCCGCTGGCGGGCGGCGCGCGGCCGGTCGACCTGGTCGACGTCCACTACTACCCGCAGAGCGGCGAGGCGTTCGGCGGCGAGGGCTTCGCGGCGCTGCGGCTGCAGTCGATCCGCGAGCTCGACGACCCCGGCTACGTCTCGCAGTCCTGGATCTCCGCCAACGTGCGGCTGATCCCGCGCCTGCGCGACTGGATCGCCGCCGAGTGCCCGGGCACCGGGATCGCGGTGACCGAGTACAACTGGGGCGCCGACGACGCGCCCTCGGGCGCGCTCGCCCAGGCCGAGATCCTCGCCATCTTCGCCGCCCAGGGGGTCGAGCTGGCCACCCGCTGGGTGGCGCCGGAGAGCGGCACGAAGACCGAGGAGGCGTTCCGGCTCTATCTGAACTACGACGGCGCCGGGTCGAGGGTCCTCGGCGACAGCGTGGCGGCGACCTCGTCCGACCGGCCCGCGGTCGGCGCCTACGCGATCCGCGGCCCGTCCGACCAGCTCTACGTGCTGCTGTTCAACAAGGACACCGCGGCGCGCGACGTCGACGTCACCTTCGCCGCCGGCGTGTCGGGTCCGGCGTCGCTGTGGCGGTTCACCGCCGCGGCGCCGCTGGGATCCGCCGGCACCGTCGCGGTTTCCGGCAACGCCCTGTCGCTCGCCCTGCCCGCGCGCTCGGCGACGCTCGCCCGGCTGCGGGTGATGTCCAACCTGATCTTCCGCGACGGCTTCGGCTCCGGCTCGACCTGGGCCTGGTCGCTCGCCGCGCCCTGACCCGGAGAGCTCCCGGCGGCCGCGGCCCGCGGTCCGGGCGAGGTATCGTCGCCCGGTGAGCCCGCTGCCCCGGATCCCGCTCGACTTCGAGCGTCTCGCGCCCGAGGAGTCGCTCGGCCGCGCGCGCGCCTTCCTGGAATCGGTCGCCCGCCGCCGGAGCGTGCGCGACTTCGCGCCCGACCCGGTGCCGCGCGAGCTGGTCGAGCTGGCGATCCGCGCCGCGGCGACCGCGCCCTCGGGCGCCAACCGGCAGCCGTGGCGCTTCGTCGTCGTCGGCGACCCGGCGGTGAAGCGCGAGATCCGGCTCGCCGCCGAGGCCGAGGAGCGCGAGAGCTACGAGCGCCGGATGAGCCCGGAGTGGCTGGCGGCGCTCGAGCCGCTGGGCACCGACTGGAGGAAGCCCTTCCTCGAGGTCGCACCCTGGATCGTGGTCGTCTTCGCCCAGCTCTGGGAGCCGGGTCCCGGCGGCACGAAGATCAAGAACTACTACGTCAAGGAGAGCGTCGGCCTCGCCTGCGGGCTGTTCGTCGCCGCGCTCCACGCCTCCGGGCTGGCGACGCTGACCCACACCCCGAGCCCGATGGCGTTCTTGAACCGCATCCTCGGCCGTCCCGACCACGAGAAGCCGTTCGTCCTCTTCCCGGTCGGCTACCCGGCGCCCGGAGCCACCGTACCCGAGCTGGCCAAGAAGCCGCTCGAGGACGTCGCGACCTGGATCGAGGCTCCGCGCTCCTAGAGGGCTCCGAGTTCAGTAGAAGTCGGCGCAGGAGAGGAAGTAGCCGCAGCCCGGGCGCGGGCAGTAGAGCTTGCACTTGCGCTCGGCCAGCTCGGCGCCGCACACCGGGCAGGTGCGCATCGTCCGCTCGGCGGCGTCCACCGCGCGCGCCGCGCGGCTCGGCTCGGGAGACCGGGGACCGACGGGCCCGCGGCGCGGCGCGGCCACCGCTCTCAGACCCCCGCCGCGGCGCCGTCGAACAGCGCGCGCAGGTCGAGGGTGGGAGTGTGGGTGCGGCTCGCGAGCTCGACGTAGGTCGCGGCGAGGCGGTCCTTGCCCGCGCCCAGGGCGGTGCCGACCAGGCCCAGCGTCTCGGCCAGCCGGGCGGCCGGGATCTCGGCGACGATGGCGCGCCAGATCTCCTCCTCGAGCACGTTGAACGCGGTCTGCACCTCGACCAGGTCGAAGCCGGCCGCGAAGCGCTCGCGGGCGACCGACTCGGCGTGGCGTTGGAGGGGGGTCAGCTTGCGCGCGGCGACGGCGTCGGCGACCAGGTCGTAGAGCCGCGCCAGGCGGTCGCGCGAGACGACGGGCCCGGCGGCCCGGTAGTGGACGAGATGGCCGCGCTCGAGCGCGGCGGCTGACCGGTCGAGGATCGCCTCGCGCCGTTGGGAGAGCAGATCGGGGAGTTTCATGTCGCCTCCGGTCGGACCGCTGGTCGCGCACCAGTGTAGCGCCGCGCCGGCGGCCGGGCCCGGGACGCCCCGCCCCGGCCCCAGCCGCCGCCGTATACTCGTCGGATCCGAAGCCCGTCGCGACGCCCGTCGCATCGAACCGAACCCCCGCGCGCCCGAGCCCACGTGCAACGATCCGCTCTGATCCTGGCCGGTGGCTCCGGCACCCGCTTCTGGCCGGCCAGCCGCGGCGCCCGGCCCAAGCAGTTGCTGGCGCTCGACGGCGAGCGGACCCTGCTCCGGGCCACGGTCGAGCGGCTGGCGCCGGTCGTCGGCCCCGAAGCGGTCTGGATCTCGACCACCGAGCAGCTCGCGCCGGCCGTGCGCTCGGAGCTGCCGGGGATCGCCGCCGAGCGCGTGCTCGCGGAGCCGGCGGGGCGCAACACCGCACCGGCGATCGCGGCGTCGCTCGCGGCGATGCCGGAGGCCGCCCGCGACGGCGTCGTCGCCGTGCTCCCGTCGGACCACCGGGTCGCGGATCCGGAGGCCTTCCGCGCCGCGCTCGCCGCCGCCGCCCGGGCGGCGGAGGAGCTCGATCGGATCGTCGCCCTCGGGGTCCGGCCGCGCTGGCCGGAGACCGGATTCGGCTACCTCGAGCTGGGTGGGCCGCTCGGCGCCGGGCCCGAGGGGCTCCGCGCCGTCGAGCGTTTCCGCGAGAAGCCCGACCGGGCGACCGCCGAGGCCTTCCTCGCCTCGGGGCGCCACCTGTGGAACGCCGGAATCTTCGTCTTCCGCGGCACGACCCTGGCCGCCGAGCTCGAGCGCCACGCCCCGGAGCTGGCCGCCGGGATCGCGGCCTGGGACCGCGCCGGCCGCGCCGCCGGACTGTACGCGGCGCTGCCCTCGATCTCGATCGACTACGCCGTGATGGAGCGCAGCGACCGGCTCGCGGCGCTCGTCCTCGACTGCGGCTGGAACGACCTCGGCTCCTGGCAGGCCCTCTACGAGGTGCTGGCCGCCGGCGAGAACGGCAACCGGGTGCACGGCGACGTGGTCGAGATCGACTCGGCGAACAACCTGCTCTTCGCCGAGTCCGGGCTGGTCGCCGCGCTCGGGGTCTCCGACCTGATCGTGGTGCGCACCGGCGACGCCGTGCTGGTGCTGCCCCGCGAGCGCGCCCAGGAGGTCCGGCGCCTGGTCGAGCGCCTGCGCGCGAGCGGCCGCACCGACCTGCTCTGACCGCGCGCCGGAGCCCGAGCCGATGCAGTGGAAGATCGCCCGTCCGGGAAGGATCGCCGACCGGTTCAACCGCTGGGCCCTGCGCCGCGGCTTCCCGGTGCTGGCCTGGCTCGCGCCGCGCTCGCCGCGCTGGTTCCTGTTCGCCGGCGCGCGGCTGGTCATCTCGGTGGTGATGTTCCTGCACTCGCGCCCCAAGCGGGCGATCGCGGCCAACCTGGCGCGCATCCTGGAGGCGCCGGCCGGCTCGCGGCAGGTCCGCCGCGCGGTGCGCCGGATGCTCTACCACTTCGCCTACTACTGGGTCGACCTGTTCCACTTCGCCCAGCTTCCGCCCGAGGTCACGCGCGCCCACGTCGTCGGTGCCAACCTGGACTCTCTCGAGCCGCTGCGCGCGGCGCGGGCGGCGGGCGAACGGGTGATCCTGATGACCGCCCACCTCGGCAACTGGGAGCTGGGCGGCGTGCTCGCCGGCCAGGCCGGGCTGCCGGTCTCGGTCATCTACGTGCCCGACGCCTTCGGCGAGGCGGAGTACTTCCGCAGCCTGCTGCGCTCGTTCGGCAGCGTCGAGGAGATCGCGATCCGTCCCGAGGACCGGTTCGCCAGCCTGCCGGTGCTGCGGGCGTTCGCCGACGGCCGGGTGGTGGCGCTCCAGGGGGACCGGGACTTCAACGACCGCGGCGTGCGGCTGCCCTTCTTCGGCGCCGACGCGAGCTTTCCGCCCGGACCGTTCCACCTCGCGCGGATGACCGGCGCGCGCCTCTGGCCGGTGTTCATCGCCTACTCGCCCGACTACCGGTTCGAGATCGATCTCGGCGAGCCGTTCGCGGTCGAGCGGGGCGCCGACCGCGTCGCCGAAGTCGAGCGCGCGATGGCGCACTGGGTCGGGGTGCTCGAGGGCGCCGTCCGGCGCTGGCCGACCCAGTGGTACACGTTCTACGACTTCTGGTCGCCGCCGGCGGAGGACGGCGCTTGACCGCTCCGGTGACCGCGGCAACCGGGCGCGGAGTGGGAGCGCTCGAGTTCCTGGGCCGCGCCGACCTGCTCGACCGGCTGCTGCCCGGCGCCGGACCGTGGGAGCTCGAGATCGGCTTCGGCAAGGGGCGTTTTCTGCTCGCCCGCGCCGCGGCCCGGCCGGAGCGCCGATTCCTCGGCATCGAGGTCGCCGGCGAGTACTTCCGGCTGGCGGCGCGGAGGCTCGAGCGGCGGCGCCTGGCCAACGTCGCGCTGCTCCACGGCGAGGCGCTCTACCTGCTCGCCTCCGGGTTGCCGCGCGGCTTCGCCGCGGCGGTCCACGTCTACTTCCCGGATCCCTGGCCCAAGTCGCGCCACGCGCGGCGGCGACTCTTCTCGCCGGCGTCGGTGGACCTGGTGCTCGCGGCCCTGGCCCCCGGCGGCCGGCTCTTCTTCGCCACCGATTTCCTCGACTACGGGCGCGAGGTGGCGGCCCTGCTGGGAGGTTGTCCGGGGCTGGCGGTCACGCCCCGCGAGGAGGGGTGGCCCGAGGGCCCGCGCACCAACTACGAGGCGAAGTACGTCGCCGAGGGGCGGCCGATCCTGCGTCTCGAGGCGGTGGCGACCGCGCGCGCCGGGCTCCACCCGGACGGCGTCGCCGCGGTCGTCGCGGCGGTCGGAGGAGATCCGGCGGTCCCCGACGCGGGCGACTGAGCGGCGCGTCCCGCCGCGGCCCGGTTACTGGCCGCCGACGTAGACGACGCCGGCCTTCATCACGAACACGGGATGCTCGGTGGCCGTGATGTCGTCGAGCGGATTGCCCGGCACGGCGACGACGTCGGCGGCCTTGCCGGACTGGAGGGTCCCGGTGACGTCGGCGACGCCGAGCAGGTCGGCGGCGCGCGCGGTCGCCGCCAGGAGAGCGGCGGCCGGCGCCATCCCGTTCTTGACCATGAGCGCGAACTCGCGCGCGTCGAGGCCGTGCGGCTCGACGCCGGAGTCGGTGCCGAAGGCGACCGGGACGCCGATCGCGACCGCGCGCCGGAACATCGCCTGGATCTGCGCCGCCGCGGCGCGCGCCTTGGCGGCGATCGCCGGCGGGTAGTGATCCGCCTGCTCGCCCACCCACTCGCCGGCGAAGATCGTCGGCACCAGGTAGACGCCCTTGCGCTTCATCTCGCGCAGGGTGTCGTCGGCCAGGAAGGTGCCGTGCTCGATCGAGTCGACCCCGGCCCGGATCGCCATCTTGGCCGCGAGGTCGCCGTGGCAGTGCGCGGCGACCTTGCGGTGCCAGGTGTGGGCCTCGGAGACGATGGCGTCCATCTCGTCCTGGGTCAGCTCCGGGACGTCCACCGGGTCGGTCAGCGAGAGCACGCCTCCCGAGGGCATGAACTTGATCACGTCGGCGCCGAACTTGATCTGATAGCGCACCGCGGCGCGGCACTCGTCGGGGCCGTTGCACACGCCCTGGACGGGCCCGGCCGGGGCGATCAGGCCGGGCGGGTAGGGCCGCTGGTCGGCGTGGCCGGCGGTCGAGCCGATGGCGTAGTTCGACACCAGCATGCGCGGTCCCTCGGCGACACCGGCGTCGATCGCGTTGCGCAGCGAGACCGCGAGGTAGTCGCGCGAGCCGACGTCACGCACCGTGGTGAACCCGGCCTCCAGCGTGCGCCGCGCGTAGAGGGCGGCGTAGAGCGCCTGCTCGGCGGGGAAGCGCATGACGTCGGCGTAGAAGTCGCGGTACCAGTCGTCCGACATCTCGCCGCTCAGGTGGACGTGGGAGTCGATGAGGCCGGGCAGCAGCGTGGCGTCGCCCAGATCGACGACGCGCGCGCCGGCGGGCGGCTCGATGCCGCTGCCCACGGCCCGGATCGTGCCCCCTTCGACCACGACCACGCCGTGGTCCACGAGCTTGCCCGAGACGCCGTCGAACAGGTGCGCCGCTTCGAGCGCGATGACCGGTGCCGGCGCCCCGGCTTCGGTGGCGGCGACGGCCGGCAGTGCGGTCAGCAGCAGGACGGATCCGAGCAGGGAGCGGACGGCGTGGTTCACGGGGGCCTCCTTGGGTCTGGAGCGGGCAGGATATCCGACCGCAGCGGCCGCGGTGGCCGGAGGGGGGCCCGGCGCGGTGGTAGCCTCGGCGCTCGCCATGCGCCGGCTCCTGCGCCTCCGCCGCTACTTCCGGCCCTACCGCGGACGTATCGCGGTCGGCGTCGCGTCGATCGTCGCCTCCGCGGGCCTCGGCCTGGCCTCGCCGCTGTTCATCGGCGGCGCGGTGGACGCCCTGAGCACGCTGTCGGGGGCGCCGCTGAGCCGGTCGCTGCTGCGCTACGCGCTGTTGCTGTTCGCGTTCACCGCGGCCCAGGGCGTCTTCACCTTCCTGCAGCGGCGCATCCTCGTCGCGGTCTCGCGCCACGTCGAGTCCGACCTGCGCGACGACTACTTCGCCCACCTCGAGCGGCTCGAGCCCGCCTTCTTCCAGCGCTACGCCACCGGCGACCTGCTCGCCCGCTCGGCCTCCGACCTCGCCGCGGTGCGCATGGTCTGCGGTCCGGCGATCATGTACTCGACCAACACGGTGGCGACGGCCGCCGGCGCCCTGGCCGGGATGATCTGGATCGACCCGACGCTGACCCTGGTCGCGGTCGCGGCGTTGCCGGTAGTCGCCGGCGCCACCAAGATGTTCGGCGACCGCATCCACAAGCTCTACGAGGTGGTGCAGCGCGAGCTGGCGCAGCTCTCGGCGCGGGCGCAGGAGAATCTCGCCGGAGTGCGCGTAGTGCGGGCATTCGCCCGCGAGGAGAGCGAGGGCCTGGCCTTCGCCGGGCGCAACCGCGAGTACGTGGCGTCGAACCTGCGGCTGGCGCGTTGGCAGACCGCCTTCTTCCCCGTGCTCCAGCTGCTGATCGGGATCAGCTTCGCCGCGGTGCTCGGCTTCGGCGGCTCGCGCGTGCTCGCCGGCATCCTGACCCTGGGCCAGCTCGTGACCTTCCACTTCTTCCTCGCCAAGATGGTCTGGCCGATGATCGCCACCGGTTGGGTGACCAGCCTGGTGCAGCGCGCCGCGGCCAGCTTCGGCCGCATCCTCGAGATCCTCGACACGCCGCCGGCGATCGCGGATCCGGAGGACGCGGCGACGCCGCTCGAGATCGCGGGCAGCCTGGGTTTCCACGGCCTGGACTTCCGCTACGCGCCCGACGGACCGCCGGTGCTCGAGGGGATCGAGGTCGAGTTTCCGGCTGGCACGGTGGTCGGGGTGGTCGGCCGCACGGGCGCGGGCAAGTCGACGCTGCTGTCGCTCGTCCCGCGGCTGATCGATCCGCCACCGGGCGCCCTGACGCTGGACGGCGTGGACGTCCGGCGCTACCGGCTCGGCGATCTGCGCGCCGCGATCGCCATGGTGCCGCAGGAGAGCTTCCTGTTCTCGACCACGATCGCGTCGAACGTCGCCCTCGGGCGCCCCGACGCGAGCCGCGAGGAGATCGCCGAGGCGGTGCGCCGGGCCGGGCTCGCCGACGACGTCGCCGGGTTCCCGAAGGGTCTCGACACCCTGGTGGGCGAGCGCGGAGTGACGCTTTCGGGCGGCCAGAAGCAGCGCGTGGCGCTGGCCCGGGCTCTCCTGCGCTCACCGCGGATCCTGCTGCTCGACGACGCGCTCTCGGCGGTGGACGCGCAGACCGAAGCGCGCGTGCTCGAGCACCTGCGCGAGGTCCTGCCGGGGCGCACGGTGGTCGTGGTCGCGCACCGGATCTCGACCGTGGCGGCGGCGGACCTGATCCTGGTCCTCGAGGGCGGACGGATCGTCGAGCGCGGCAGCCACGCGGAGCTGCTCGCGGCGGGCGGCGCCTACGCCGAGCTCGAGCGGCTGCAGCGGCTCGAGGAGGAGGTCGAGGCGGTTCCCGTGGCCGCCTCCTGACCCGCACGGCCGGACGCAGCGGCGGACACCGACGAGAGCCGACCAGAGCCGACCAGAGCCATGACCCAACGCATCGTGATCGCGGGCGGCAGCGGGATGATCGGCCGCGCCCTGGCCGCCGACCTCGCGGTCGCCGGCGCGGACGTCGTGATCCTCTCGCGCTCGATCGGCACCACGGTCGCGGAGATCCCGGGAGTGCGGCAGGCGACCTGGTCGGGCCGGGCGGCACAGGCCGGCGCGCGCGGGCGCTGGATCGAGGAGTGCGATGGCGCGGCGGCGATCGTGAACCTTTCCGGGGCGAACCTCGCCGGCGGCCGCTGGACGGCGCGGCGCAAGCGCGAGCTGACGTCGAGCCGGCTCGAGCCGACGCGCGCCCTGGTCGCGGCGATCGGCCTGGCGCGGACCAAGCCCCGGGTCCTGGTCCAGGCCTCCGGGGTCAGCCTCTACGGGCCGCGGGGGGACGATCCGGTGGACGAGTCGCAGCCCCCCGGGCGCGGCTTCCTCGCCGACCTGGCCGTGGCCTGGGAGGCGGCCTCGGCGCCGGTCGAAGCCGAGGGCGTGCGCCGTGTCCTGCTGCGCAGCGGCGCGGTGCTGACGACCGCCGGCGGCGCGTTGGCCAAGATGCTGCCGGCGTTCCGGCTCGGGCTGGGCGGGCCGCTCGGCTCCGGCCGCCAGTGGTTCCCCTGGATCCACCTGGCGGACGAGGTGGGCGCGATCCGCTTCCTGATCGAGCGCGACGACCTCGGCGGTCCCTTCAACCTGGTCGCTCCAAGCACCGCCACCCAGCGCGAGTTCGCCCGCGCGCTGGCCCGCGCTCTGCGCCGCCCCGGCTTCCTCAAGGTCCCGGCCTTCGCCCTGCGCGCCCTCTTCGGCGAGCTCGCCGAGATCCTGCTCACGGGACAGCGCGCAATCCCGAAGCGCCTCCTCGACGCCGGCTTCGCCTTCCGCTTCCCAACGCTGCCGGCCGCGCTCGGCGACCTCGTCGGTTGAGTGGGGCGTTCGGGCGCCGTGCAGCCCACCCACCCACCCCCACCGGCCCGCCGAGTGGCGCCGCCTGGCTTCGCCGGCGGGGTCCTCTAGGTACTTTCTGTCTCGGAGCGCCACGGCACCGGTTGAAGCCCGACCTCCGAGCGCCGCGCTATCCGTTGGCGCGAAGGACGGATCCCGAATGGGGAAAAGTACCGAGCACGGAAGCGCCCTCCCGCGCACAGGTACTTTTCCCCGAGCGGTAAAGGCAAACGACTGAAGGTCCTGGCGGCGCGTTCCGGCCCCGGCACCGAGCGCCGCGCTCTTCATTCGAACCAAGGACGGATCCCGAGTGGGGAGAAGATCCGAGCACGGCAGCGTTTGCCGCCCGCGCACAGGTACTCTTCCCCTGTGCAGGTAAGGGCATACGACTCGAGATCTTGGCGGCGCGTGTCGGCGCGAAGCTCCTACAGCAACGCGCCGGAGACCAAGAACCCACTTCAGTCTGAGGGGATGGCAGCCCTGAGCCGTTCGGCGACCGGGTCCCGGATCTCGGGCCGGGCGTAGACCCGCGAGCGGTCGATTCTCGCCAGGTAGCGCAGGAACTGGCTGGCGCGCTCCATCGGCTCGATACGGCCGTCGAAGCCGGCGACCAGGACGCGGCTGGGGCCGAGGCGGTGCGGGTCCTTGGAGGAGCGCACGACGAGGAGCGAGCCGGCGCCGTACTCGTCGATCAGCTTCGGCACCTCGCGATCGAACGCCTTGCGCTCGTCCGAGGTCGGGTGCTCGCGGGTCTCGTAGGCGAGCGGGAAGTGGGCTCGGTCCACGACCGCGCGGGCGTGGATGTTGTCGTCCGCGCGCATCGCGGCCAGCGTCGAGTGGTCGTCCTCGGCGAGGAAGCGCTCCGGGTCGGCGGGCCACAGGCGTCCGGTCGAGCGCAGCCACTCGGTCAGGTGGTCCTCGAGCGCCTTGCCGGTGACGTTGAAGTAGACCTGGGTGAACATGTAGTAGCGCGCCAGGATCAGCGCCTCGACGGCGTGGATCCCGCCCTCCTCGATCCCCAGGCCGAGGGCGCCGGTCTCCGGGTCCACGATCGCGGTCAGCGTGTCGATCAGCCGGTCGAGGTCGTAGACGCCGTAGCGCACGCCGCAGTAGAGGCTGTCGCGCAGCAGGTAGTCCATCTTGTCGACGTCGAGCTCGCCCGAGACGATCTGAGCGAGGAAGCGGCGCTCGGGCTGGACCCTGCCGGCGAGCAGGTCGACGACCTCCTCGACCTTCGGTCCGTCCGGGAAGCGGCCGAAGATGCCGGCGAGCTCGGGTGCGCGCAGCAGCCGGCGGGTCATCTCCTCGTGGTCGATCCCCTCCTCGAAGCGGTCCTCGGCCGAGTGCGAGAAGGGGGCGTGGCCGATGTCGTGGAGCAGCGCCGCGGCGCGCACCAGCCGGCGGGCGCCGCGCGCCTCGTCGTGCGGCATCAGGTCCGGGATCTTGGCCAGCAGCGAGTCGAACACCGCGCCGGCCAGCTGCATCGCGCCCAGGACGTGGCTGAAGCGGCTGTGCTCGGCGCCCGGGTAGACCAGGAACGTCAGACCGAGCTGGTGGATCCAACGCAGCCGTTGCACCGGCTGGCTGCCCAGCAGCGCCGCCTCGAGCTCGTCGAGGTGGACGAAGCCGTGGATCGGATCGCGCAGCCGCAGCACGGTCAGTTGTGCTCCGCGGCAGCGGCCAGGTGTCGGTAGGGGCGCAGGGAGGAGAGCACCTTCATCCGGCTGCGCAGGATGCCGGCGACCTGCTCGGCGCGCTCGAGCGGCGGCTCGGCGAGCAGCGATTGCTTGCGCAGGACGGGCAGGTCGAGCCCGGCGGCCAGGCGGTTGGTCAGCGCCTGGAGGCGCTCCGGGCGGCCCAGTCCCGCCAGCCCGGCGAGGTCGACCGGGAAGCGGTCGCCGCTCTCGCGGGCGACCGCCACCGCGAGACCGGAGATCTCGCGCGAGAGCTCCTCGGCACGCTCGGCCTGGAGCAGCGGCACCTCGTCGTCGAGCATTCGGACCAACGCCCGGCGGTAGGGCTTGCCCGGCAGCTCGCGCTCGACCACGAAGCGGAACTCGCCCGCGAGCACGATGTTCGAGCGCCCCTCCTCGAGCGGCTCGTGCGCGACCAGCAGGCCGGCGCAGCCGGGCTCGACGAGACCGGCCTCGCCGCTCTCGCGGTCGCGGTGGACGAAGATCATCCCGATCCGCCGCTCGGCCGCAGGGGCCTCGAGCAGCTCGGCGACGAGCTGGCGGTAGCGCGGCTCGAAGATGTGCAGCGGTAGCTCCGTGCCGGGGAAGTGCACGACGTCGGGCAGGGGGAACAGCGGCAGCACGATCTCCGGCATCGCCGGGGAGTCTCGCAACCCGCCGCGCGCTTGTCCAGCCGGCCGCCGGCCGGCCGGCTGGGAGCGGTCAGTTCCCGGCCGCCGGCCCGGGAGTTGCTCCCTCGACGTGGCTCCAGCGTTCGGCGAACGGCCGGTTGACGGCAGCGACCTGGGCGAGCGTGGACGCGGAGGCCGCATCGTCCCCCGCTCGCCGCTCGGCTCGCGCCAGGGTGAGCAGGTTGAAGAGCTTGAACTGGCCCTGATCGACGCTCCAGTAGGTCGTGCTCTGGTCGGCCTCGCGCAGGCTCGCGACGGCGTCCTCGGGACGCCCCTCTGCGAGCTCGCGCACCCCCTGCATGTGCAGACGGTCGGCCTCGAGGATGCGTCGGAACGTGTGGCCGATCTTCTCGGAGCTGGCTTCGACTCCTCTCCGGGATTGCCTCCTGGGCGCGGGCCACGGCGTCGCGTCCGGTGAGCAGCGCCAGGCGCTGCTCGAGGAGATTGGGCTCCCGCATCATGCTCTTCTCGCCGCCGCCCGGCTCGCAGGTCTCGGCGAATCCGTCGCGCCAGGGCGCCTCGAAGTCGCCGCGCAGGAGGGCGGCGAACCAGAGCGACTGGCAGCGCGCGCCCTCGAACTCCTCCTCGGAGCAGTTCTTCTTGGCGCGGGCGAGGATCGGCTCGAAGGCGTCGGGGTCGTCGCGCGCCACCGCGAGCCGGATCAGATGACCGTAGGAGGCGCAGAAATCGGGGCGCACCGCGAGCGCCTTCTCGAGCTCGGCCTCGGCCTCGTCGTAGCGGCCGATCAGGGTCAGCAGCTCGCCCAGCGAATCGTGGGGGTTGGCCTGGTCGGGCGCGGCGTAGGCGTAGCTGCGGAAGGCCTCCTCGGCGGCGGCGAACTTGCCCTGCGCCATGTCGAGGTAGCCGAGGTGGTTCTTGGCCTGGAGCCAGTTCGGATCGACGTCGAGCAGGCGCTGATAGAGGCGCGAGGCCGTGTCCCAGTCCTCCTGGTTCCAGGCCCGCTCGCTGGCGAGCGAGAGACCCCAGGGGTCGCGCGGGTGGCTCTCGAGATAGGCGTCCAGAAGCTGCTTGGCGCGCGCGGAGTCGCCGCCAGTGAGCGCGACCGCGTATCCGACCAGGAACCGCTCGCGCGGCGAGAGCCGGTCGAGGCGGGTGGTCTTCAGCCCGTCGATGAGCTTCTTGCGCGCCTCCTTGTCGTAGGTGTGGGCGAGGAGCAGGACGCGGGCGGCCGCGAAGTCCGGATCCAGCTCCAGCGCGCGCTGGAAGTCGTGCTGGGCGTCGGTGTTGTAGTAGCGCATGCGCGCTTCCAGCCCGGCCTGGAAGGCGGCCAGAGCCTCGGGCGAGCTCGTCGTCCAGGGGCTCCTGCGGCCCACCGAGAGCACGACGACGGTCGCCGCGGCGAGCACGGCGAGCGTGGCGCCGATCAGGATCCAGGTGCGTTTCATGACACTGCCTCCGGGTCGCGCGAGATGGCGACCAACGTGATGTCGTCGTAGGGCTCCGCCCCGCGGGTGAAGTCGGCGACCGCGTCCAGCACTCCGGCCACCACCTCGTCGGGTCCGCCGCCGGTCGTGGCCAGCACCTGCGCCAGCCGCTCGTCGCCGAACGGCTCGCCGGCGGGCGAGAGCGCCTCGATGACGCCGTCCGAGTAGCCCAGGACCAGGTCCCCCGGAGCCATCCGGGCGTGGCTCGCCTCGTAGCGGCCTTCGAGCAGCGCGCCCAGCGGCAGGCGGTGCAGAGGCAAGGGCAGATCGTGGACGGCGCCCGCCGCGGCGCGCACCAAGAGCTGCGGCTGACCGGCGAGCAGGTAGTCGATGCCGGAGCCGTCCGCGCTGGCGGCGACGTAGCCGAGAGCGACGAAGGACTTCTTGGTGCCCATGCCGTAGAGCCGCTGGTTGGCGAGCTCGAACAGGCGCTCCGGGTCGCGGTGCGAGAGCGCCAGGGTCTGCAACGCCTCGTGGGCGGCCATCATGACCAGGGCTCCGGCGACCGACTTGCCGGCGACGTCGCCGTAGACGATCGCCCGGTGGCCGTTGCTGCCGGCGGGCAGCTCGGTGAAGAAGTCGCCGCCGACGTGGCGCGCGGCGCGGCAGATCGCGGCCACTTGCCAGCCGGCGCCGAAGTGCAGCGCCCGGGGCAGGAGCTGCTGCTGGACGCTCGAGGCGATCTCGAGCTCGCGCTCGAGCTCGGCCTGGCGGGTGCGCTCGGCGACCAGCATGCCGGTCTCGATGGCGATCGACGCCTGTCCCAGCAGACTGTCGAGCAGGGTCAGCTCCTCGTCGCCGAGGGCGATCGTCCCGGTGCTCTCGGACAGCAGCACCCAGCCGATCCGGCGCCGCGGAGAGGTCAGGTCGCCGATCCACTCGACGCCTGCGGCCTCGAAGCGCTCGGCCAGTTGCTCGACCCCGGGGGCGTCGGGAGCGAGCGCCGGCAGCTCGGCGACCCGCGCCATGCGGCCGCGCGCCGTCAGCGCGTCGTGCAGTACCGGGAAGGGCGGCAGGGACGCGGGCAGCGTAGCCGGGCCCGCTTCGCGCACGAGCGCGCCGTCGCGTTCGAGGTAGAGCGCCGCGAAGTGCAGGCTGAGGATCCGCGGCAGGCGCTCGACCAGGCCGCGGACCACCGGCTGCGGATCGAGCTCGGCGGCGATCGCCCGCCCGAGGTCGTGGACCTCGGCCTCGAGGCGCAGCCGGTCGGCGCGCACGAAGCGCTCGATCCAGGCTTGGCTGCGGTGGCGCAACGGCTCGAGCAGCAGCAGCACGGCGAGCGCGAACAGGATCGGGAACCAGGGCGAAGCCGACAGGCGCGAGCCGATCGCGAAAGCGTTGACCAGCGCCAGGGCGCCGGCGTAGACCGCGGCGATGCCGATCGTCACGCCGGAGTAGACCAAACTGCGGCGCAGGATCACGCGCACGTCGAGCAGCCCGAAGCGGACGATCGCGAAGGCGAAGGTCAAGGGCACCAGGGCGAGCGGCCCCAGCGCCAGGAAGGCCTGCGGATCGCGGTGGAGCCAGTCGGGATGGCTCAGGGCGACGCCGAGGAACGGCCCCAGGCCGAACAGCGAGCCGGCCAGGACGAGCCCGGCGCCGCGCTTCTGGCGCGGGTCCTCGAGCCGGCGCGCATTGTCCGCCAGCACGCCCAGTCCGAGCAGCATGTAGGCCCCGAGCAGCCACCAGCTCGCCGCCGGGGCGCCCGCGATCAGCCGCGGCGGCCGGCCCGAGAAGCGGGCGGCCAGCAGGGTGCCGAAGGGCAGGAGCAGCGGCAGCAGGTAGAGCGCGGTGAGCGTCGCCAGCCAGCGCCGCCGCCGCCGGGCGAGGTCGGGCTCGTCGCCGCGCGGCCGCAGTCCGACCGGCCGCGGGTAGATCAGGAAGAAGTGGAGGAAGGAGGCCGGCAGCAGGATCAGCGCCACGGCGCCGGCCTGGAGGACGAGGGCGTCGATCCAGCCGTAGGAGGCCGGGCGCAGCCGGCAGACCAGGAAGAGCAGGAAGAGCGAGCCGAGCAGGTAGAAGATCTGGGCCGGCCGCCGCTCCCTCTGCCGGCTGCGCACGAACCAGCCGACGCCGAAGAAGGCGAAGCCGAGCAGGCAGGCGAAGAAGTAGGAGGCGCTGCCGATGAACCGCCGTCCCAGCCGGACCCCGAGCTCCAGGACGTTGTCGCCGCGCCGGACGAGGTACGGGATCTCCTCGCCGATCCGGTGGCGGGCGAGCAGGGCGTCGGCGTGGCGGGCGGAGGCCAGCAGGGTGCGGTCGATGCCGGCGATCCGGTCGCCGGGGAGGATCCCGGCCAGGTCGGCGCCCGAGCCGGCCACCACCTCGCGCACCTGCAGCTCGCCGCGGCTGTCGGCCTCGAGCACCACGCCGTCGTAGGGGCGCGGGACGAGGATGTCCGCGATCGACAGCAGGGCGAAGACGAACGCCGCCGCGCCGAAGAGGGTCAGCAGGAGGGAGAGTCGGGGCCGGGCCATGGCAGGTGCTCCGCCTACCGGTCCTTATACGCGCGGCTCCGGCGAAAGGTGCGTCCGGCCGGCCGCCCCGGCCGGCCCTCCCGGACGAGCCTCCCGGCCTAGCGTTGGACCTCCTCCATCGTGCCGGCGAGCTTCTGGAAGATCCCGATGGCCACGATCCCGAGCAGCACGTGGGCGGCCATCACGTACCACACCCAGCCCGGGTGGCCCAGCTGGTCGAAGCGGCCGTAGAGCGGGGTGTAGATGACGCCGCTGAAGGCGCCGACGCCGACGCCGAGGAAGTTGGCCCCGGCGTAGAGCCCGGTCTTCTCCTTCGGCGCCAGCCGGACGACGTACTCCTGGATCCGCGGCGAGGCGGTCATCTCGCCCACGGCGAACAGGAAGACGCCGAGGAACATCAGCCGCGAATCGACGACCGCGGCGAGTCCCAGCGCGGCGAAGCCGGCGGCGGACATCGCGAGGCCCGAGAAGAACGCCGGGATCGGTTTGAAGCGCTCGACGATCCGCGAAACGATCACCTGGAAGACGAGGATCACCCAACCGGTGTTGGAGATCGTCTCGCCCAGGATCCGGCGCACTCCGCCCTCCTCGTGCGACAGGAAGTCGGCCGCCCCGGCGCCGAACACGGAGCGCACCGTCTGGTAGAGCTGGGCGGTGTCGAGGTTCTTGTCCACGTACAGAGCGCAGACGTTGAAGAAGGCCCAGAACGGGATCCACCAGAAGATCCCGAGCATCACCAGGAAGGCCGCGAAGCGCTTGTCGGAGAGCGCCTCGCCGATCTCACCCAGCTTCTGGCCCAGGGTCTTGGGCTGGATCTCGCGCGGCGGCTCCTTGTAGAAGAGGATGGTGATCACCAACATCAGGCCGATCGCCGCGGCCGCGGCCATGAAGGCGTAGTTCCAGGAGATCGCGCGCAGGTGCCCGGCGATGATCGGACCGACCGTGCCGCCGACGTTGACCATGGCGTAGAAGATGCCGACGCCGAGCGTCGAGTTGGACTTGTCGGTGACCGCGCACACGGTGCCGAAGACCAGCGGCTTGAAGATTCCCGCCGCGAAGCCGATCGAGAGCATGGTCAGGGCGATGCCGGAGAACGACCGGGTGGCGATCAGCAGCAGCACCGCGGGCAGATAGGCCAGGTAGGCCACGATCAGCATCTTCTTGAAGCCGAACCGGTCGGCGAGCGTCCCGGAGAACAGCGGCAGGCAGTAGGAGAGCAGCAGGAAGGCGGTCTGAACGGAGCCGAGTCTCTCGGTCGAGAAGCCCAGGCTGGTCAGGTAGATGCCGAAGCTGAAGTAGATCCCGTAGTAGGCGAACCTCTCGAGCACCTCGAGCGAGTTGGCCAGCCAGAATACGGGCGGAAACTTCGAGCGCTCAGCCATCCCCACCTCCCTGTCGATCCCTGGAAAAGGAAACCCGGCGCAGTCTACCCGTCCCCCTCCGCCCCCGCGAACCACCCTCCCGGGCGGCCCGCGCCGCGCAAGGCCCGAACCGGAACAAAGGCCGATCTGTTCAAGACAAGAAGCAGAAGACCAAAGCCAAAAGACCAAAGACTTCCAGAGATGGGGGATGGGGGCAGGATGGGCGTTTCGCCTGCCGTCGGCCCAGGCGCCGACCCCGGCCTCACCTCCCGTGGACAGACCTCGAGTCCGCGGACTGGCGAGGCGGCAGATTCCCCCAGGGGACATGCAACGAAGTTGCTTGTCCCCTCGAGACGCCTTCGCTTCGCAAAGGCACCCACCAGCCGCGCCCCTGCGGTGACCCGGCCTCACCTCCCATGGACAGACCTCGAGTCCGCGCCTGCGCCGTCGTCGGCGCTCCGTGACAGAATCCTTCAGTCTTCGGACTTTCGCGCCATGAAGCTGCACGTACTGAACTCGACCGTCGGACTCGAGGCGTTCGCCGACTTCTACCGCTTCCCCGAGGAGCGCAAGGAGCCGGCGCCGCTGCTCGTCTGGACCGGCAGCGCGATCTCCCGCGACTCGTACGAGTACCGGCGCACGCGCGAACCGAAGGCGGTGCTCGACGAGCTCACCTTCGCCCGCGGGCGTCTCGGCGACCCGCCCTGCGATCTGCTCGCCCTGTCCACGCCGCCGACGCTCTCGGCCTTCGAGGGCAGCGCCGAGATCTTCCGCCGCTTCCTCGCCTTCGAGCTCTTCCCGCTCCTGCCCGCTCCGCACGCCACCTGCCTCGGCCTGGTCGGCAACTCCTTCGGCGGCCACCTGCTGATGGGGCTGGCCTGCCGGCGGCCCGACGTTCGCGCGATCGCGACGCTGGCCGGCGTCGGTCTCTGGTCGGCGATCGCGGAGACCGGCGGCGAGCTGCCGGAAGGTGTCGAGATCTGCTGCTTCACCAACGATCAGGACTTCGGCGGCTTCTTCTCCTACGAGCTCGTCGAGGAGCTCAAGGTCCGGGGGCGTGAGTTGACGCTGGTCGAGCGGCCGGGCGAGCAGCGCTTCTCCGACTATGCCGCCAACGGCTCGGTCGCCGACGCCTTCGACTTCGTCCTCCAAGCGGTGGCCCAGCCCGATCCGACTCCAACCGCTAGAATGTTTCCGTTGGAAGAAAACGAATCGCTGCGGAAGGAGTCCTCATGAGCCCCACCGAGAAGACCGCGAAGACCGCCACGGGCGGCGCCCGCAAGACGACGAAGAAGACGGCCGCGAAGCCCGCCGCCCCACCGGCCGGCAGCTTCGAGGCGACGCTCTCCGCCCTGGGACGCAAGGCCGACGAGGCGCGCGAACGGCTCTCCGAGCTCGGCGACGAGAGCGCGCGCGCCGCCGGGCGCCAGCTCCAGAAGACCTCGAAGGCGACCCGCGACCAGCTCCAGAAGCTCGAGCGCAACTGGAAGAAGCTCGAGCCGAAGAAGAAGGCGCAGCTCATCGCCGGGGTGCTCGGCGCGATCGCCGCCGCAGCCGTCCCGCTGGTCGTCGTCCAGCGCCGCAAGGCGAAGAAGAGGAAGACCGCGGCTTCCGCGACGAAGTCCTAGCCGGGCCGGATTCCCCCTTCCGACGGCAGGCGCCCTTCTCCCCGCGGGCGGAGGGTGGCGCCGGGTGGGCCTCGAGGTGACTACAATCTCCAGGTGGCGCACGAAGGCCGGGACGCGCCGATCACGGAGCTTCTCGAGCGGGCGCGGCGGGGAGACGGGGAGGCTTTCGACCGCGTCTTCTCGGCCGTCTACGAGGAGCTGCGCCGCCTGGCGCGGGCGCGCCGGCGGCGGCAGTCTTCACTGGCCAACACCCTCGACACCACGGCGCTGGTCCACGAGGTCTACCTGCGGCTGTGCCAGCTGCCCCACCCGGAGTTCCGGGGGCGCGAGCACTTCCTGGCCGTCGCCGCGTTGGCCATGCGCCAGATCCTGGTCGACGAGGCCCGCCACCGGCTGCGCGCGCGTCGCGGCGGCGGCGTCCGCCCCGAGCCGCTCGAGGTGGCCGAGGCCGCGGGCGACGCGGCGGTGGACCGCGACGCCACGACGATGCTCGACGTCCACCGGGCGCTGGAGCAGCTGGGGCGGGACAACCCGCGGCTCGAGAAGATCATCGTCTACCGCTTCTTCGGCGGCATGACCGAGCCCGAGGCCGCGGTGGCGCTGGGCCTGACCGACCGCACCATCCGCCGCGACTGGGTCAAGGCGCGGGCGTGGCTGCGGCACCACCTGGAGCCGCCGGCGGCGTCGCCGTAGCCGCCGGCGCGGCGGTGGCCCGGAGCGCGGCCAGCCGCCCGGCGATGCGCGCCCGCTCGGCGGGCGCCTGGTCGTCGCTCGCCTGCTCGGCCAGCCTCCGGGCGCTCTCGAGCACCCGCGCGGCCTCGGCGCGCGAGCCGCGCGCGGCGAGCGCGGCGCCCAGGTCGGAGAGCGCCGGAACCCGCCACTCGTGGTCGGGCGGCAGCTTCTTGTCGTACTGGGCGAGGGCCGCGCGCAGCTCGGCCTCCGCCTCGTCCGGGCGCCCGGCGGCGAGCAGCACCCGGCCGAGCAGCGCCCGGGTGTGGCCGAGCAGCGGATCGTCCGGCGGGCGCACCGCCTGCCGCCGCTCCAGGTGCTCGCGCAGGAAGCTCTCGGCGTTCGCCCAGTCGCCCTTCTGCAACAGCAGCTCGACCAGGTAGCGCTCCTCGCCGGCCAGGTGCAGGCCGTCCGGGAGCGAGACCGCGTGGCGCTCGGCCTCGATCGCGGCGTCCAGCTCGCCGCGCCGGGAGTGCACCTCCGAGAGCGCGACCCACGGGTAGTACCAGCGTCCCCGCGAGGCGTCCACGGCGCGCTGGCCGAGCTTGAGCGCCGCGTCGAGGTCGCGCGCGCCGGGCAGCTCCGCCGTGGCCAGGAACCAGGCGACGTTGGCCAGGTACATCGGATCCGGAGCGTCCCCGGACGCCGCCTCGAGGCCGAAGGCGCGCACCCGCCGCGCCAGGCGCAGGCTCTCGTCGGCGTCGCCGTGGTGGGCGAGGAAGTTGCTGAAGTTGCGCCGGATCATCATCGTCGTGTCGGCGGCGGCGCCGATCCCGCGCTCGGCACCCGCCAGGGCGTCCCGGTAGCGGTCGGCAGCGCTCGCGAAGTCGCCGCGCCGGGTGTCGAAGACCGCCAGGGTGTTCTCGACGTTGACCACCTCCGGGTGGTCGTCGCCCAGCACCGGTTGCGCCGCGGCCAGCGCCGAGGCCGCCACGGAGCTCGCCTCCTGCAACCGGTCGTGGCGGTAGAGCGCCGCCGCCAGCACGTAGGCGCCGTGCAAGGTGCGCCAGTGGGTGGGGCCGAAGACCTTGCGGTCGATCGCGAGGGCGCGCCGCGCGGTCTGTTCGGCGTCTTCGTGGCGGCCGATCCAGGACTCGATGTCGGCGATCTGCTCGAGCGTCTGGGCGAGCTGCGGGTGGTCGGGACCGAGCGCGGCCTCTTCGAGCCGCGAGGCCTCGAGCAGTTGCTCGAGCGCCTCGTCGCGACGCCCCTGCCCGGTGAGCGCGAGGGCGAGCTGGGAGCGTGCCGAGGCGCGCAGGGCCGAGCGGCCGGCCGGGGCGCGGTCGAGGTGGTCCGCGACGTCACGCAGCTCGCGCTCGGCGGCCAGCACGTCGCCGTCGGAGGTCAGGATGCGTCCTTCCAGGATGCGTGCGTCGAGCGTCTCGTCGGCGTCCGGTCCCAGCCTCGCGGCCAGGCCCTCGACCGCGGCGCGGACCTCGCGCCGTGCCGCCTCGAAGCGCCCCTCGGCGAGCGCCAGCTCGGCGAACGCCCGTGCCAGCCGCGCCTGCTCGAGCGGGTCGGCGCCCGCGCGCGCCAGCAGGGTGCGAGCGGCGGTGAGTTGCTCGCGCGCCGCGGCGACCTCGCCGAGCCGTGCCGAGACCATGCCCAAGGTGCGCCGGACCGTCGCCTCGATCGCCGGTTGTCCGGCGAACGCCAGACCGACGTTGCGCGCGGCGTTGGCGACGATCTCGCGCACGCGCGGATCGTGCCCCCGGGCGTTGGCCGGGTCGGCCGAGCCCAGCAGCTCCTCGGTCAGGAAGCGGTTGATCGCGGCCGCGCGCCCCTCGGCGACGTGCGCCGCCCGGGTCTTGACCAGTGCGACCGAGAGCCCGACCGCGAGCGAGGCGACGACCAGCGCGCCGGCGCTCGCGGTCAGCCAGTGACGCTTCCAGAACTTGCGCGCGCGGTAGAGCCAGGAGCCGCGGTGGGCCTCGACCGGCCGGGCGTCGCGCACCCGGGCCAGGTCGGCCGCCAGGCTGGCGACGGTGGCGTAGCGGTCCTGTGGCTCCGTGCGCAGGGACTTGGCGACGATCGCGTCGAGGTCGCCGCGCAGGCGGCGGCCGAGGCCGCGCGCGGTGGTGCGGCGCCGTGCCGCGAGGGCCTCTGCCTCGGGCGGCGCGAGACGGGCGAAGGTCGCGCTCATCGGCGCAGGATCGGTCAGCCGGGTCCCCGGCACGAGGGCCGCGCGCAGCTCCTTCTCGGTGCGCGGCAGGCATCCCGAGAGCAGCTCGTGGAGCACGACGCCGAGGGCGAAGACGTCGGTCGCCGTGGTCACCGTGGCGCCGGCGATCTGCTCGGGTGCGGCGTAGCGCGGGGTCAGCACCCGCTCCCAGGTGGCGGTCACCCCGGTGTCGGGCGGCTCGTCGAGCAGCTTGGCGATGCCGAAGTCGACCAGCTTCACGTCGCCGCTCGCGGCGACCAGGATGTTGGCGGGCTTCAGGTCGCGGTGGACGACCAGCCGCTGGTGGGCGGCGACCACGGCGCCGGTGACCTGCTCGAACAGGCGCAGGCGGGCGTCGAGGTCGAGCCCGGCCGCGTCGCAGTGGTCGCCGATCGGTGCCCCGTCGACGAACTCCATGACGAAGTAGGGCACGCCCTCGGCGTCGACGCCGCCGTCGAGCAGGGTGGCGATGTGCGGATGGCGCAGGTCGGCCAGGAGCTGGCGCTCGAGCACGAAGCGCGCCCGCGCGGTGGTCGAGCCGACGCTCCGGCGCAGGCGCTTGAGCGCCGCGGTCTCGCGGTACTCGCCGTCCGCCCGGCGGACGCGGAAGACGTCGCCCATGCCGCCGCTGGCGATCAGCTCGATCGGCTGCCAGGGGCCGATCGGACCGGGGAGGGCGCCCTCGACCGTGGCCTCTCCGGCCTCGGCGCCCTGACCTGCGGCGGCCTCGACCAGGGCGCCGAACCGCTCGAGGCCGGGCTCCCCGCGCTCCGGGTCGAGCAGCTCGCGCAGGCGCGCGGCGTCCTCCGGGTGCTCCCGGGCGAGCTCGTCCAGACGCGCCGCGCGTTCGGCCTCGGTCAGGTCGAGCAGCGGTTCGAGGAGCGGGTCGAGCCGGTTCCAGTCCATCGCGAAGTCCGGAATCGAGTGTAGCCGCAGAAAACAGGGACAGGCACCCATTCCGAAAAAGAGGGACAGGCACCGATTTCGAACCGCTCGAGGCCGGGCTCCCCGCGCTCCGGGTCGAGCAGCCCGCGCAGGCGCGCGGCGTCCTCCGGGTGCTCCCGGGCGAGCTCGTCCGGGCGCGCCGCGCGTTCGGCCTCGGTCAGGTCGAGCAGCGGTTCGAGGAGCGGGTCGAGCCGGTTCCAGTCCATCGCGGGGCTCCACGGCGAGTGTAGCCGCTCGGCCGGCTCCCCTGTCCGGCGGGGCGAGGACCTGTCCGGTCGCGGGCGGCGATGTCGTGGATGGTGTGACTCCGGGCCGCCGACCCGACCCCGGGGTGCCGAAGGAGGTTCGCCATGGCAAGGAACCGCTGTCTTCGTGTGGCCGGTCACGGGCTCGTTCTGTCGTCGCTCCTCGCGGCCGTCGCGGCGACGCCGGCCGAGGCCTGGATCCGGCTCTCGGCCGGACAGCCGTTCAGCGACGTCTTGCTCTACCAGCTCAGTCCCGACGGCCGCTGGGCGGTCTACATCCACGACGCGGAGATCGACGAGACCTACGAGCTCTGGAGCGTGCCGAGCTTCGGGGGAGCTCCGCGACGAATCTGCGATCCGCTGCCGTTCGGAACCGGGATCTCCGGCTTCGAGATCTCCCCGGACAGCCGCCGCGTGGTCTACCGGGCGCAACAGGGCTCCTTCGGCGTCGATGAAGTGTTCAGCGTCCCGATCGAAGGCGGTGGCTCGATCCGGCTGAACGGCGGGCTGGTCGCCGGAGGGGACGTCACGAACTTCCGGATCAGTCCGGACGGCCGGCGGGTGGTCTACCTGGCCGACCAGGAGACGGACGAGAAGAAGGAGCTCTACAGCGTGCCGCTCGACGGTGGCGCCGCGGTCCGGCTCAACCCGCCGCTGGGCGCGAACGGCGACGTCTTCGCCAACTTCCGGATCTCGCCCGACAGCCAGCGCGTCGTCTTCGAGGCCGACCCGACGGTCGACAACCGCTTCGAGCTGTGGAGCGTGCCGCTCGCGGGCGGCACGGCGGTCCAGCTCACCATCCCCGCGTACGCCAGCGGTCTGATCCAAACCCTCGAGATCAGCCCCGACTCCCACCGGGTGATCTACACCGGCGACCAGTTGACCCCCTCGCAGGACGAGCTCTTCTCGGTGCCGATCGCGGGCGGCGCGTGGCTGCGGCTCAACGATCCGCTGGGCAGCGGCGGCTACGTCGAAAATTGCGTGGCCTCCGCGAACAGCCAGCGAGTCGCCTGTCTCGCGGGAAGCTCGAGCAGCCCGCCGCAGCTCTACAGCGTGCCGATCGCGGGAGGCGTGTGGAACCGGATCAGCGGAGATCTCGTTGCCGGCGGGGAGGTCTGGACCTTTGCGCTCTCCCCGGACGGGCAGAAGGCCGTCTACCGGGCCGACCGGGACCAGCTCGGCGTCGTCGAGCTCTACAGCGTGCCGATCGACGGCGGGGTGGGCGCCAAGCTCAATGGTGCCTTGGTCGCGGGCGGAGACGTCTCCGACTTCGCGATCAGCCCGGCCAACGACTGGGTGGTCTACGTCGCGGATCAGCTGATCGACGAGTACCCGATGGGCTACCGGGTGCCGCTCGCGGGATCCTCCTCCTCGGCCCAGCAGATCTGGCTCGAGGCGTACGCCGTCGACTGGGTGATCGACGCACCGCGCGGGAGGGTGATCGTGCTCGGCAACGAGGCGCTCGCTGACAGCGTGGTGCGGCCGTGGAGCTTCCCCCTGGACGGCACTCCCGCCCCCAACGGCGGCACGCAGCTGGTACCGAGATCGGCGTTCGATCCCCAGGGAGACGTGGATTCGATGCAGCTCGGCGCCGACGGCACGGTTCTCTACCGTGGCGACCAGCTGACGGACACCGTGTCCGAGCTCTTCGCGGTGCCCGCCTTCGTCTTCTGGGACGGCTTCGAGAGCCACGACACCTCGGGGTGGTCCAGCGTCTCCCCCTGAATCGTCGTAGTGGCGGTTTCCGGCGCCGTGGCGCCCACCTTCTCGAGATCTGGTGGGGATCACCGCCCTGCAGCCCACCCACCCAACCCCACCAACCCGCCGAAGGGCGCCGCCTGGCTTCGCCGGCGGGTAGCCACCGGGAACTCCCTTTCCAGAAGAAAACTGGGACAGCAACAGAAGCGGAGAGTGGCAGGGCGCCCGCTTCGCCTGCCGGTGAAAGAGCGCGGCTCCGCGGACCGGCGAGGCAGAAGATTCCCCGAGGGGACACCCTGGCTTGCTGGGTGTCCCCTGGAGACGCCTTCGGTTCGCACCGGCACCCGCCACGCGGCGTCTTCTCCCCCGTGCGGGCAAAGGCAAACGACTGAAGGCCCTGGCGGCGCGTTCCGGTCCCGGCACCCGCGTCGGTCGACTGAGCACGTCTCTTCGCATACGCTGTCGCCCACGAACTCGTCGCGAAGGAGGTCTCCATGACCATCGCTCTGACCGTCAACGGCGTGGCGCACTCCGTCGACGTCGACCCGCGCATGCCGCTGCTCTGGGTGCTGCGCGACGTGATCGGCCTGACCGGCACCAAGTACGGCTGCGGTATCGCCCAGTGCGGCTCCTGCACCGTGCACGTGGACGGCGCGGCCACGCGCTCCTGCCAGACTCCGGTCGGCACGGTCGCCGGCCGCCGCGTGACCACGATCGAGGGCCTGTCGGCCGACCGCAGCCATCCGCTGCAGAGAGCCTGGATCGAGGAGCAGGTCCCGCAGTGCGGCTGGTGCCAACCCGGTTTTCTGATGACCGCCGCCGACCTGCTGGCGCAGCATCCGCAGCCGACCGACGAGCAGATCGACGCCGCTCTGGGCGAGCACGTCTGCCGCTGCGGCACGTACCTGCGCATCCGCCGTGCGGTCCACCGTGCCGCCGGCCGGCCGGCCGCCGGGACCGGAGGTGCGCGATGAGAGCGGGTGGCGGACTCGACCGCCGGCAGTTCATCACCGTCTCGGCCGCCGCCGGCACGGCGCTCCTCCTCGGCGTCCGGCTGGAGCCCGAGGCCGGCGCCGAGGAAGCGGGCGCGAAGCCGGCGCCGAGCCCGTTCCTGGCCTGGATCCGCATCGCCACCGACGGCGCGGTCACCCTGATCGTGGCCAAGAGCGAGATGGGGCAAGGGGTCTACACGACCCTGCCGATGATGCTCGCCGAGGAGCTGCGAGTGGACTTCGCCGCGGTCGGCATCGAGCAGGCTCCCACCGACGCGGCGGTCTACACCGACCTCGGCACGGGCGGCAGCAGCAGCGTGCGCACCTCCTACGAGCCGCTGCGCCGGGCCGCGGCGGTGGCGCGGACGATGCTCGTCGGTGCGGCCGCCGCGCGCTGGGGCGTGAGCGAGAAGGAGTGCCGCGCCGAAGCGGGCACGGTGCTCGGCCCGGACGGCCGGCGCGCCGGCTACGGCGAGCTGGTCGAGGCGGCCGCGAAGCGTCCGCTGCCCGATCCCGCGAGCGTGACGCTGACCGACCCGAAGGACTGGCAGGTCCTGGGCACCTCGGTGCCGCGGCGCGACATTCCGCCGAAGGTGGACGGCAGCGCTCTCTACGGACTCGACGCCCGGCCGGCGGGGCTGCTCTACGCCGTGGTCGCCCGCTGCCCGACGCTCGGCGGCCGACCGAAGCGCTGGAACGCCGAGCGCGCCCGCGCGGTCGCCGGCGTGCGCCAGGTGGTCGAGCTGCCGCCGGTCACCGAAGGCAACGCCTTCACCACCGGCGGCGTGGCCGTGGTGGCCGACCACACCTGGGCGGCGATCGAGGGGCGGGACGCGCTCGCGGTGGAGTGGGATCTCGCGGGTCACGGCGAGGAGTCGAGCGCGGCGCTCACCGCGCGGATGGAGAAGCTGCTCGGTGGGGAAGGGCAGAAGGTCGTCGACGAAGGCGGCGTCGAGACCGCGCTCGCCGGCGCCGCGACCCGGCTCGAGGCGACCTACGAGGTGCCCTACCAGGCGCACGCGCCGATGGAGCCGCTCAACGCCACGGTGCACGTGCGCGCCGACGGCGCCGAGGCGTGGCTGGGCTCGCAGGGGCCCGACTGGCCGCAGCGCGCGATCGCCTCGATCGCGGGCGTGGACCCGTCGAAGGTCGTCGTGCACAACGCCTTCCTGGGCGGCGGCTTCGGCCGCCGCTACCACGCCGACTACCCGGTCGAGGCGGCGCAGATCTCGAAAGCGGTCGGCGCCCCGGTGCAGCTCCTGTGGACGCGCGAAGACGACATCCAGCACGATTTCTTCCGGCCGATGGCGCGGCACCGGCTGGCCGCCGGAATCGACTCCGGAAAGTCGCCGGTCGCCTGGCACCACCGCATGGCGTCGCAGTCGATCAACAAGTTCTGGGGCTTCGGGGGCGGCGCGAATCCGGCCGGGAGCGAGATCGGCGGCGCAGCCGACCTGCCGTACGCGATCCCCGCCCGGCGCATGGAGTTCGCGCTGGTCGAGAGCGTCGTTCCGATCATGTGGTGGCGCTCGGTCGAGCACTCGGGCAACGCATTCGTGGTCGAGAGCTTCCTCGACGAGCTGGCGCACGCGGCGGGCGCCGATCCGCTCGAGTTCCGGCTGCGCCTGCTCGGCGGCGACCGCCACGTGGCCAACCCCGGCGATCCCGAGGAGCCGGCGCTGGACACCGCCCGCCTGGCCGGGGTGCTGCGCCTGGCCGCCGAGAAGGCCGGCTGGGGCCAGCCGCTCGCGGCCGGGCGCGCCCGCGGCATCGCCGGCCACTACAGCTTCCAGTCCTACGTCGCCGAGGTCGCCGAGGTCTCGCTCGAGAACGGGCGGCCGCGTGTCCACCGGGTGGTGGCGGCGGTGGACTGTGGCCGGGTGATGCACCCGGACAATCTCGCCGCCCAGGTCGAGAGCGCGATCGTCTACGGTCTGACCGCGGCCTTGAAGAGCGCGATCACGATCGACCAGGGCCAGGTGCGCCAGTCGAACTTCGACGATTACGAGATGCTGCGCATTCAGGAGATGCCCGCGGTCGAGGTGCACACGGTGGCGAGCGACGCCGCGCCCACGGGCATCGGCGAGCCGGGCTTGCCGCCGATCGCCCCGGCGGTCGCCAACGCCCTCTTCGCCCTCACCGGCAAGCGCGTACGGAAGCTCCCGATCCTCGCCGCCGACCTCGCCTGAGCAGAGAGGTGACAGTTACGCCACATCTCGGATGTGGCGGAAAAGGGGGACAGGCACCAATTTCCGAGAATTGGTGCCTGTCCCCCTTTTTCCTATGGCTGCTGCGCTACCGATGTCTCAGAAGTGGAAGGAGAACTGCGCTCCCACCGAGCGCGGCTCGTTGGTCATCCCGGTCAGGTTGTCGAAGTCGATGCCGTTCTGGACGATGACCTCGTCGGTCAGGTTGCGCCCGAAGAGTGCGACCTCGTAACGGCCCTCGGCGAACGTGTAGGAGAGGCGCGCGCCGAGCTCGAAGGAGTTGGCGTGGAACTCCTTCGACTCGTAGAGGAAGAAGTTCTTGTCGCTGTGGTACGCCCAGTCGATGCTGGCGCCGATCAGGCCGGTGCCCACCGGCTGGCGGAAGTCGATGATGCCGTCGACGATCCACTCCGGCGCGTGCGGCAGCGGGTTGCCGTCGATGCGTGCCAGGCCGTTGACGATCGGGTCGGTCACCGTGCACGCGAAGCAGGTCGCGACGCCCAGCGTCGGGTCGTCGATCCTCGTGTGGTTGTAGCTGGTGCCGAGGTTGATCAGCCACTGGCTGGTCGGCAGCAGGGTGAGGTCGGCCTCGAAGCCGTAGCCGTCGGTCTTGTCGGCGTTGAGCAGGGTCGCGATGTTGCCCGAGCCGCCGACCGCGACCAGCTGCTGGCCGTCCACCTGGTACTTGTAGGTGGCGAGATTCAAGCGCAGCTTGTGGTCGAGCAGCTCGCTCTTCAGGCCGACCTCGGCGGACTTGATCTTCTCCTCGTTGGCGACCGAGAGGCAGTTGGTGGCGGGGTTCGTGCCGCCGGCGTCGCCGTCGCCGCAGAACGCGATCCGACCCTGGATCGAGGGCGCGCGGAAGCCGGTGCCGATGCGCCCGTAGACGTTGACGTCCGGGTTGACCTTGTAGGTGGCCGAAAGGTCGCCGGTGACCAGGCTGGCGTCGGTCTTGGCGCGCAGGGGGTGGATCGTCGGGATGTTCAGACCCGGCGCGCCCTGCAGCCGGTCGGCGCGGAAGTCCTTCTTGTCGCTGGTGTAGCGCAGGCCGCCCTTGAACAGCCAGCGGTCACTCGGCCGGTAGTCGACGGAACCGAACAGCGCCCAGGACTTGGCGTCCTGGCTCTGGGTGGCGAAGCCGTTCTGCGGGTTGCCGGGCGCCAGGCTGTCGTAGCTGTGCGTCTCGGCGTTCAGGTTCTCGTCGAAGTAGAAGAAGCCGGCGAGCCAGTCCCAGGTGCCGCCGGTGTGGCTGGCGAGCCGCAGCTCCTCGGTCTTCTGCGTCAGGTCGGGGATGGCGTCGGCCGACTCCGAGGAGAAGGGGATGAAGCCGGGACCGTTGGGCAGGCCGCAGAAGCCGCAGCCGTAGCCGCCGTCGATGTCGCCGCGGCTGAACATGTTGAGGTTCTCGTAGCCGGTGATCGAGGTCAGCGTCGCCGCCCCGAGCTCGTAGTTCATCGTCAGCGCGGCGCCGTGCGACGAGATCTTCTGCTTGTTCAGGCCGTCGAAGAAGACCTGGGACTGGTCGAAGCCGGCGACCAGGTCGTTCGCTGCCGGGCTTCAGGATGTTGGCGCGGAAGATCCGCGCCGTGCCGTCGAGCTGCCAGCCGTGGACGTTCAGGAGGGCGTCGAAGGTGTCGTTCGGCTGCCAGCCGAGCTGCAGGCGGTAAGCCTTCATGTCGAAGCCGCCGAGCGCGTCGTTCTGGCCCGTGTGCTGGTTGTCGATCCAGTCGTCCTCGCCCTGGTAGAGCACCGACGCGCGCGCGGTGACGGTGGCGCCGAGCGCCCCGCCGACCGCCGCCTGGAAGTCGGTGGTGCCGCGGCTGCCGTAGGAGAGGCTGGCGTAGCCGTCGGTGTCGCGCGACGGCCGGACGGTGTCGAACTTGACCACGCCGGCCGGCGTGTTGCGCCCGAACAGCGTCCCCTGGGGACCGCGCAGGACCTCGACGTGGTCGACGTCCCACAGCGGCATGCCCTTGAGGATGGGGTTCTCGAGCACGACGTCGTCGACCACCATCGAGACCGGTTGCGAGGCGTTGAGGTCGAAGTCGGTGTTGCCCAGGCCGCGGATGTAGAAGCGCGGGAAGGCGCGGCCGAAGGAGGTCTCGAGCAGCAGGCTCGGCACCCGGCCGGAGAGCGACAGGACGTCGCCGGCGCCGGCGGTGAGCGTCTGGATCTGGTCGCTGCTCAGGGTCGAGACCGACAGCGGCACGAGCTGGATGTTCTCCGCCCGCTTCTGGGCCGTGACGGTGATCTCGCCGAGCACGGTCGGCGGAGTCGCCTCGGCCTTCTTCTCCTTCTCGGCCGTCTGCTGGTCCGCCGCCTGCTGATCGGTCGCCTGCTGATCGGTCGCCTGCGGTTCCGCCGGTGGCGTCTGCGCCACCGCGGCCGCACCGGCCATCGTCGCCGCCAGAAGAGCCGTGCACGCCAAAGCTCCGTACCCACGCCACTCGCGGTTCGGTCTCATCGTCCCCTCCTCCGGGATGAATTCTGCGCGGCACTCTAGCAGCGGCTTCGTGACGTTTCGAGAGCAGGAGCCTGAGGGTTCGCCGAGGGGCGCCGCCTGGCTTCGCCGGCGGGTACCCACAGGGAACTCCCTTTCCAGAAGAAGACCGGGACAGCAGGAGAAGCGGAGAGTGGCAGGGCGCCCGCCTCGCCTGCCGGTGAAAGAGCGCGGCTCCGCGGACCGGCGTGGCGGAAGATTCCCCGAGGGGACACCCTGGCTTGCTGGGTGTCCCCTGGAGACGCCTTCGGTTCGCACCGGCACCCGCACGCGGCGACTTCTCCCCCGTGCCGGCAAAGGCAAACGACTGAAGGTCCTGGCGGCGCGTCGAAACCCAGCCTCCCACCGCCGCTTCGGGAACTGACAGGTCCTGACACCCCTCGGAGGTATAAGGGGTCCCAAGTCTGTCGGATTCCGTTGGAGTGGGTATGGAGGGGATCGAGAACATCGGGGGCCTGCGCTCGCGTGCGCGGGGATGCCTGCTGGCCGGGGCGTTGGGCGACGCTCTCGGGGCGCCGCTCGAGTTCCTCACCTTGGCCTCGATCCGCGCCCGCTGCGGCGCCGCCGGCGCCACTGGCCTCGGGCGCGCCTACGGCCGGCTCGGTGCGATCACCGACGACACCCAGATGACGCTGTTCACCGCCGAGGGGCTGATCCGCGCCTGGGTGCGGGGCAAGAGCCGGGGGATCGGCAACCCGCCCTCGGTCGTCCACCACGCCTATCTGCGCTGGCTGCACACCCAGGGCGTGCCGTGGCCGAAAGCCGCGGGGGAGGTCTGGGCCGAGGACAACCCGCTGCCCGACGGCTGGCTGGTGGGTGAACGATTCCTGCACACGCGGCGCGCGCCGGGCAACACCTGCTTGAACGCCCTGTCCCACCACGACGGCCTGGGCACGCCGGCGGCGAACTCGAGCAAGGGGTGCGGGGGAGCGATGCGTGTCGCGCCGGTCGGCCTGCTTCCGAACGCCGGGACCGGCGGCGAGGAGTCGGCGCTCGAGGGGATCTTCCGCCTCGGCGTCGAGACCGCGGCGCTGACCCACGGACATCCGAGCGGCCAGCTACCGGCCGGCGTCGTCGCGACGACGATCCACGGCGTCGTCCACGGCGGCGAGCCGCTCGAGCGCGCGCTCGACCGCGCGACGGAGATCCTGGCGCGCCAGTCCGACGCTGCCGAGACCCTCGAGGCGGTCGCCGCCGCGCGCGACCTCGCCCGGCGCGGCCACCCCAGCCCGGAGAAGCTCCAGACGCTGGGCGCCGGCTGGGTCGCCGAGGAAGCGGTCGCGATCGCCGTCTACGCCGCGCTGTCGCACCCTCGCGACCTCCGCGCCGCGCTCCTGCTGGCGGTCAACCACTCGGGCGACAGCGACTCGACCGGCGCGATCTGCGGCCACCTGCTCGGAGCCGAGCTGGGCGAGAGCGCCCTGCCGGCGGACTGGCTCGCCCAGCTCGAGGGCCGCGTCGTGATCGAACGCCTGGCCGACGACCTGGTCACCGAGATCTCGGACGCCGGCCCCGCCACCGAATCCTGGTGGGAGGCCTACCCGGGCTGGTGACAGGCACGCCCATGGCGTAACTGTCACCCCGTCCGAGACCCTACCGGTGGGATCGAAGGCTCGAACGACCACCAGCTGTTGGGGTCGATCCTCCGGTGACAGTTACGCCACAGACGTAACTGTCACCCGTCTCGTCGCGCGGTCGTCGTGGGGTGGAACGTCCGCCACGAGTGCCAGAACTCCTGGTACGCCGGCAGCGGCGTCAGCCGCGCCCCTGCGAACGGCCCGTCGAGGGCGAGCCCCGTAGGGCTCCAGTCGGTGCCGGTGACGCGGTCGAGCAGCCGCTCCGGGTCCTTCGTCGCGATCAGCTCGAGCGGCTCGCCGGCTCCGGCGGGCCGGGCGTCGAAGGCGTGGAAGGTGGCGTCGTCGGCCTCCAGCGTGACCAGCACGGGGACGTCGCCGACGCGGTCGGCCAGGAGCCGCTCGCGCGCGAGCTCGTTCCAGTCGAACGCCCGCGCCGCGCCGCCGGCGACGACCCCGACGACCCAGGAGTTCTCGCGCCAGCTCGCCGGGTCGCGGCCGGTCAGGTCGCCGGGGCGGCTGCCGTCGTCGTAGCCCACGAGCTGGGCGTACTGCGCGTTGAACCGCGGGTCGGGCTCGAGCACGATCGTCTGCGGCCAGCGTGCGCTCCACGCCGCCCAGGTCGCCTGCTCGGAAGGCACCTCCTCGAGCCGCTGGCCCCGGGCCGGCCCTGCGACCGCCTCGCCGGTCGCCTGCCGCCACCAGCTCCCGGTGCGGTCGTCCTCGAACATCGCGTTCCAGCGATCCATTCCGACCAGCCGGAACGCGTCGGGCCGCCCGCCGACCAGCGGCCGCCAGACGCGCCCGCTGCGGCAGACGGTGCAGTAGGTGACCATGATCGCCTGGCCGGCGACGACGTCGCGCACCTGATGGTGGTAACCGATCAGCTGGATCGGGTAGGCGCGCTCGTGGAGCTTGCCCTTGCCGTCATAGAGAGCGACGCCGAGGACCAGGGCGTGGGGCGGCAGCCGCGTCTCCTCGACGGTGGCGAAGCGCACCCGCTCGGGCTGCCGGAACATCTCGTCGGCCGACATCGGTCCGGTGGCCGCCCAGACCAGCGCGCCGTAGAGGCCGATCCCGGCCAGCGCCGCGGCCAGCGCCCGCGCCGAGCCGCGCGCGAGGATCGTTCCGCCCGACCACAAGACGATCGCCCCGAGGACGATGCGCAGCGGCCAGATCGCGCGGTGGAGCAGGTAGGCGAACTGGACGGTCTCGCGCACCTGGCTGCCCGGGAAGGGCATGACCCAGTACAGGCGCAGCGCCTCCGCCACGGTCAGCGCGACGAGCGCGACGGTGAAGGTCCAGCCGCGGGGACTGCGGTGGGAGTACATCTTCCGGACCCGGCCGAGGCGGCCGATACTAGCGGCCCACCGGGAAGCGCGCTGCGGAGGATTCGACGCTCGGGACGCTCAGACGGCCCGCCGAGCCACCCGTCCCCAAACCCGAGCCTCCGCCAACGCCGAGACGGTGTTACCCCCAGGGGACACGCAAGCTTGCTGCGTGTCCCCTTCCCCGCTGAACGAAGTTTTGTCCCCGCTCGGAGTGGCGCGGCGAACGCCTCACCTCCCTCCGCGGGTGCCCTGGCAGGACCTCGTGTCCACCTCCCCAGGTGGCCCGAGCTCCGAGCGCCGCTCGATCCGCGTCCCCCCGCGTCCCCTTCCTTCGTGTACCGGTCAGCATCGAATTCGTCCGGATCGGAGGCCGCGGGTGCGCAATCGAGGGAGCTGTCGAAGGATCTCGCCGGGCGGTCGGATCGGCCTGGCCCTGGCGCTGGCACTGGCTCTGACCCTGGTGTCGGCTCCCCCCGGCTTCGCCCAGCGCGTGGCGCACCGGCTCTCCGCGGCGGGCGACCCGAGCAGCCGCGTCGACGACCTTCTGCTGCCCCGGGTCAGCCCGGACGGCGAGTGGATCGTCTACGTCGAGAGCTCGGCCGTGGACGGTGGCGACCTCTGGGCGGTCCGGCGCTGGGGCGGCACGCCGGTGGCGCTGTCGGTGCCGCTGCCCGCGGGCGACAAGGTCCAGTACTTCGAGATCACCCCCGACGGCCGCCGCGTCGTCTTCTCCGCCGACCAGGAGACGAGCGGCTCCTACGAGGTCTTCTCGGTGCCGATCGGCGGACCGGCGGCGGCGGCGGTCCGTCTCAGCCCGCCGCTCGCGGCCGGCGAGTTCAGCATCTGGATCTCGCCGCTGGCGGCGGGGCAGCGGGTGGTCAGCGCAAAGTGCTCGGCCACCGGCTGCCACGACTTCTGGTCGGCGCCGCTCGACGGCTCGCAGCCGCCGGTCCAGCTCACCGCGACGTTGCCGGACGGCCGCTCCGCTTCCGCGACCCACCTCGGACCCGACGGCGAGCGGCTCTTCTACCTCGCCGATGCCGGCAACCCGGGGCAGGACGAGCTCTGGAGCGTCCCGGTGGACGGCTCGAGTCCGGCGGTCAAGCTGAATCCGGTCCTGGCGCCGGGCGGCTACGTCCACGCCTACGAGGTCTCGCCGGACTCGAGCCGGGTGATCTACCACGCGGACGCGCGGGTGCAGTTCCAGTACGAGCTCTACACGGTCCCCGCGGCGGGCCCTTCCAACCTGGCGCGGCGGATCAGCGGCGACCCGGTCACGGGCGGCGACGTCGGGCTCTCGGCCCTCTCGCCCGACGGCGCCTGGGTGGTCTACCGGGCGGACCAGAACGTCGACGAGCAGTTCGAGCTCTTCGCCGTGCCGGCCGACGGCTCGGCCTCCGCGCACCCGCTCGTCCCGCCGATGGTGGCGGCCGGCGACGTCGTCGACTTCCAGATCGACGCCGCCTCGGAGCGCGTCGTCTACCGGGCCAACGCGCTGGACGCCACGAAGGTCGAGCTGTTCTCGGTGCCGATCACCGGACCGCCTTCCGCCGCCGCGCGCCTCAACGCGGACCTGCCGGCCAACCCGTCCGGCGTGGACTCCTACCGTCTGCTCGACGACGCCGCGCGCTCGGTCGCCTACGTCGCGGATCAGCAGGCGGCGGGCCGCATGGAGCTCTGGGCGGCGCCGATCGACGGCTCGGCCCCGCCGCGCTCGCTCTCCGGCGCGATGGCCGCCACCGCCGACGTCACGCTCTGGGGCCCGGTCGCCTCCGATCCGGACCACCTGCTGTTCGTCGCCGACCGGATCCTCGACGAGCGCTTCGACCTCTGGTCGACCCCGGTGGACGGGTCGCAGCAGCCGACGCTGCTCGACTTCGGCAACACGAACCCGAACGGCGACGTCACCAGCTTCGTCACCTCGCCCGACGGACGGGAGACGGTCTACCGCGCCGACCGGGCCCAGAACGACCACTTCAACCTCTACGCGACGCAGACGGTGAACCCGGTCTCCCAGGTCACGGTCAACCCGCTCGGCCTGCCCGCCTCGGACGTCGACGAGGTCTTCCCCGGCTACCCCGAGTACCGCTTCACCCCCGACGGCCGCGGCATCCTCTTCCTCGCCGACCTCGACGTCGACGAACGCCTCGACCTGTGGATCGCCGACAGCTTGATCTTCAAAGCCGGCTTCGAACAAGGCGACACTTCGGAGTGGTCGGCGGCGTTTCCCTGAGGCGGCGGGGATAGCGAACGCCGCGCCGATCGGGACGCAGCGGTCCTTCACCGGGAAGCGTGGCGAAAGCCGAGCCTCCTGTCGGCGGGAGCAGCGACCAGAGCCGAGCCTCCCGTTGGCAGAGGCGCGGCGCCCGCCGAGCCACCCGTACCCGAACCGGAGCCTCCGCCAACGCCGAGGCGGTGTTACCCCCAGGGGACATGCAAGCTTGCTGCGTGTCCTCTTCCCCGCTGAACGAAGTTGTGCCTCCGCTCGAAGTGGCGCGGCCACCGCCCCGCCTCCCGCGAACGGTGACGCGGCGCACGCCCCGCCTCCCTCCACGGGTGCCGTGGCAGGACCTCGTGTCATGAGGGGACACGCAGCAAGCCAGCATGTCCCCTAGGGGGTAGCGGGCGCCTCGCCGGTCCGGAGCGCAGCGGTCCTTCACCGGGAGCCGCGGCCACCGCCCAGTCTCCGCCCGCAGTGACCCCTGTGACAGGTCCTGACGCTCGCCCCGGCTACAGTCGCTCGATCGAAGGAGGCGACGTGGCGAAGGCCCTGAAGACGAAGCGATCGACCGGAGGCAAGTCCTCGAAGCTCCAGCGCACCGATGTCCCGATCCACGTGCTCCGCGGCGAGCAGGTCCTCCTCGACACCGACCTGGCCGCCGTCTACGGCGTCACCACCTCGGCGCTGAACCAGGCCGTCAAGCGCAACCCCGGCCGCTTCCCCAAGGGCTTCCGCTTCCGCCTGACGGAGAAGGAGGTCGCCGACTTGAGATCACAGTCCGTGATCTCGAGCTCCGCCCACGGCGGCCGCCGCACGCTCCCCTGGGCGTTCACCGAGCACGGCGCGATCATGGCCGCCGCGGTCCTGAACAGCCCGCGCGCGGTCGAGATGAGCGTCTTCGTGGTGCGCGCCTTCCTGCGCCTGCGCGACTACGCCAAGACCCACGCCGAGCTCGCCCGCCAGCTCGCCGCCCTCGAGTCCCGCGTCACCGCCCACGACGAGGACCTGAAGGACGTCTTCGCCGCCCTGCGCCACCTGCTCGAGCCCCCCGACAAGCCGCGCCGGGCGATCGGGTTCGGGGAGGGCAAGGACGGGTAGCGAACCCGGAACCGCGCCCGGTCCCCTTCAGCGCAGCTGCCCGACGTCGACGCCCAGCGCCTCGGCGAGGCGCCGGACGGTCTGGCGCCGCGGCCGCGCCCGCGGAGGCGTCCTCTCGGCTCACAGGAGACGGGTCCCGCGCCGCGGATCTGACGCTCCGAAGGGCAGCCGGTGTCCGGCCCGCCGCGGCCAGGGCCCGGTCCCGGACCGGCCGCGAGGGCGCCGGAGCCGCCGATCGGTGTACGTATTCGAAGTCGTGTACGATACGTACGTGTCCAAGCTGACCCTGAGCGTCGACGAGGCGGTGATCGAGCGCGCGAAGCGCTTCGCGGCGGCGCGGGGCCTGTGAGCCCCTCCGAGGAGAAGGAGTAGGGGCGGGGCGCCCGCAGGGATCATCCGAGCCGGCCCCGATCCAAGCTCGACCCCTCCCGGGCAACGATGGAAGCAGGGGCGGGAAACGATCGGAGCTCTTCGATCCGATCGAGTTGCTCCGACGGACAGGCGCTGGAGGTCCGGACCTGATTTCTATACCAATGGCCCCTATCGTGTATAGAATAGCGCCGTTTTCTATACACTTCATGGAAGTGCCACCATGACGGACATTCGGCCACTCCAGGCGCTTCACCCCGATCGGTTCGAGAGCCCGAGCCTCCTTCGAAGGCTCTCCGGAGCGAGCCGTCAACTCGCCGAATTGAAGGGAATTGCCGCCTCGATCCCGCACCAGGGGATCCTGATCAACACGCTCGGTCTCCAAGAGGCGAAGGACAGTTCGGAGATCGAGAACATCGTCACGACCCACGACGAGCTCTTCCGCGAAGTGACGTTCCCGGAGGCTGCCGGCAGCCCGGCGGCCAAGGAGGTGGCGCGATATCGCCAAGCCCTGCGGGTCGGCTTCGAAGCGGTGCGTGAGAACGACCTGCTGACCAACCACATCATCGTGAGGATCCAAGCGGAGCTGGAGCAGAACGACGCCGGCTTTCGCAGGATCCCGGGCACCGCGCTCAAGGATGCCGCGGGTCGTGTCGTCTACACGCCACCGCCGCCCGAGCGCCTGCCCGACCTGATGGGCGATTTCGAGCGTTTCGTTCACGACGGCGCGGCTTTCGACGCCGACCCGCTGGTCAAGATGGCCCTGCTGCACCACCAGTTCGAGAGCATCCATCCCTTCTACGACGGCAACGGCCGCACCGGACGGATCGTCAACGTGCTCTACCTCGTGAAGGAGGGGCTGCTCGATCTCCCGGTGCTCTATCTCAGCCGCTACCTCGTCGCGACGAAGGCGGACTACTACCGCCTCCTCCAAGCGGTTCGCGACGACGACGCCTGGGAGGAGTGGGTGATCTACATGCTCACGGCGGTGGAGGAGACGGCACGGACGGGGATCCAGATGATCCGGGCGATCCGGGAGCTGATGCTCGAGACGAAGCATCGGATCCGCCACCGGTTCCGCTTCTACAGCCAGGACCTGATCAACGATCTGTTCAACCACCCCTACACGAAGATCGGATTCGTCGAGCAGGATCTGAACGTCAGCCGCCTGACGGCGACCCGCTATCTGGAGGAGCTGGCGAAAGCAGGCTTTCTCCTGAAGCGGAAGGTCGGGCGCTCGAACTACTTCATCAATCTGCCGCTCTGCCGGATCCTGACGGGCGAAGCTCCAGAGGAGGTCGCGGGATAGCGATGCCTCCTGGGCCGGGGCCAGGATCGAATCCAGAGCCCGCAACGAAGGAGGGGATCCGGAGTGGCACGACCTGATCGGGGGATCCGCACCGCCCGCTCCCCTCAGCGCAACTGCTCGACGTCGACTCCCAGCGCCTCGGCGAGGCGCCGGACGGTCTGGCGCCGCGGCCGCGCGCGCGGCGATTCGAGCTGCGAGAGCGCCGGCTGCGAGATCCCCATCCGCCGCGCGACCTCGGCCTGGGTCAGTCCCAGGTACTCGCGCCAGGCGCGGCGCAGGGTGAGCCCCTCGGCATGGTGAAGCCGCATGACCTCGTGCGGCACGGCGCCCCCGCCGGGAACGCGCGGCGCGCCCTGAGCGCTCCGATCCTCCCGAGCGACTCTTGACAGGCGCAGGTACTCCGGCCAGGGGATCACGGCGAAGGCGGGCTCGCCGTCGCGGTAGAGGGTCTGCACCTCAGTAGGTCCGCTGGTCGCGCTTGCGGATCTCCTGGACGAGGACGATCCGCCGGTTCGTGTCGACATCGATCTGTTTCTCACCATGGGCTGTGGCTGCCGATTGGCGGCTCGCACATCGAGGCGCGGCACATCAGTCTACATAAGTGCATATTCAGTTCAGGAGCGTCGTCCCGCCGAGTCACGCAGAGGCCCGATCCTCTACGATGGGCCCGTGGCCAGGCTGAGGTTGGAGATCGACCGGGAAGTCCTCGGGCGGGCGGAGCGGTTCGCGGCCGAGCACGGAACGTCGGTGCCGCACCTGGTCGAGCGCTATCTCGATCTCCTGACGCGACCCGGCCCGCCGGCTCCGATCCCTCCTTCGCTCGCCCGCCTGCGCCGCCTTCTCGCGGGCGCGCGTCTGGACGTCTCCACCCACCGGGCGCACATGGCCCGAAAGCATCGGTGACGCCGCACCCCCTCGGCCAGCGCCCGATGCCAGCGCACGGCCACTCCGCTCCGCCCGA
>CAWAGZ010000001.1:0-103147 GCA_963781755.1 uncultured Acidobacteriota bacterium | reverse complement strand
GGAGGCGGTGGGAATCGAACCCACGTCCGGTGAACGCGTCCCGCAGGTCTCTACGTGCGTATCCTTCACTTCAGGTCATCGCCCCGGCGTGCTGGCAGAAGGCCTCCGACGCCGGCGCCAGTCCCGTTTCGACGATCCGGACGCGGTACGGGACCAACCGCGTCGTTCGGTCCACTTTGGCGTCGCCCCAGACCCGGCCGTGGACCGGGTCATGGCCTGGGACGTCACGGTCAATTAAGCCGCGAGTGCGAAGTTGTCGTTGGCAGCTTGCGCTAACCGTTTTACGAGGGTGAGCTCGGCACGCAACCCACGAACCGCCTTGTTCCCCGTCGAACCCGGTGCGCCCCCATTCAAAGAACCGTCACCCCAGAGAACCGACCCGCGGCGCGGATCCTTCCCGCTGGGCCGTTCAGTCTAGCACCTAGGACCTCGCAGATCCGCCGCTGCCGCCGTCGGCGCCGATCGAGGCCAGGAAGTCCTCCGGGCCGCTCGAGCGCAGCCGGGCGACGACCAGCCACCAGGCGAGGAAGCCGAGCACCGCGCCGAGCGGGGCGAGCGCCAGCAGGGGCGGGAAGAACGGCCAGGCCAGGGTGCCCAGCGCCGGCACGGCGGCGAGCGAGAGCACCACGACGGAGCTGCGGTGGACCGCGAGCCGGCTCTCCTCGAGCGTCCAGACCAGGTGCGAGCCGCCGGCCGCGGGCTCGACCGTGACGCGCCCCGTCACCACGCCGCGGCGCAGCCCGAAGACGACGGGCAGCTCGAGCCGCCCGCCGTCGCCCGCGGGAGTCCACTCCGCCCCCCAGTCGCGCGCCGCCTCGGCGAGCGCCGCCCGGGCCGCGTCGGGCACCAGCGCGACGACGCGTTCGTGCCGGTTCACGCCGCCTCGTCGAGGCGGTCGAAGAAGTCCTCGACCGCGGCGAGGAAGGAGCGGACGTCGGGCAGGTGGTTGATCCGCTGGCGCAGCTCGCGGCCGTGGGGCACGCCGTGGGTGTACCAGCCCGTGAACTTGCGCAGCTTGTGCAGCGCGAAGGTGGACTCCTCGCGCTCGGCGACGCTGCGGAAGTGCTCGAGGATCAGGTCGCGGCGGTCGGCGAGCGAGGGCGCCGGCTCCTCGCGCCCGGCCATCGCCGCCGCGATCTGGCGGAAGATCCACGGGTTCTTGGTCGCCGCGCGGCCGACCAGGACGCCGTCGCAGCCGGTCGTCGCCATCATCGCCAGGGCGTCGCCGGGCTCCTTGACGTCGCCGTTGCCCAGCACGGGGATCGTCAGGGCCTCCTTCAGGCGCCCGATCTCGGGCCACGCCTCGCGCGCGTCGCCGGAGAACATCTGCCGCGCCGTGCGCGCGTGCATCGCGACCGCGTCGGCCCCTTCGCCCTGGCAGATCCGGCCCAGCTCGACGTGGTTCTTGCGCTCGGCGTCGAGCCCGAGGCGGAACTTCACCGTCAGCGGGATCGTCAACACCTTGCGGCAGGCGGCGACGATCCGCCGGGCCAGATCCAGGTCGCCCATCAGGCCGCAGCCGGCGCACCCCTTGAGCACCTTGTTGGCCGGGCAGCCCATGTTGATGTCGCACACGTCCGGCCCCATCGCTTCGACCTGGCGGGCCGCCTCGGCCATCGTCTCGGGGTCCGAGCCGTAGATCTGGATCGAGATCGGCCGCTCCTCGGGGACGAAGTGCATCAGGTCGAGCGTCCGGCGCACGCCGCGCACCAGCGCCTTCGAGGCGATGAACTCCATGGTGACCAGTCCCACGCCGCCGATCCGGCGCACGATCCGCCGGAAGTCGCGGTCGGTGACGCCGGCCATCGGCGCCAGCACCAGCGGCGGATCGACGGCGACGGACCCCAGCAGGAGGGGGGACGGGACGGCCATGGCAGCGCGGATTCTAACGTCCGACGGCCCGCGGCCGGACCGCGCGGCCGACCAGCAGCGCCAGGCCCGCCGCGACGAGCGCCCAGACCGCGCCACCGGCGAGCAGGGCCGCGGCGAGGAACGCCGCTCCCGACAGCTGGCCGTAGGCGAGCGAGACCGGCAGGTCCATCCAGAGCAGCACGCCGCCGCCCAGGCCCGGTCCCCAACTCGAGCGCACCCACAACACCGCCAGGGCGTGGAGGAGGAAGGCCCAGAGCGCGGTCGCCCGCGCCGGCGATCGACCCGACAGGAGGGGCACGCCGGCAGACTATCCCGGTGCCCCGGTGCCGGCACGGCGAAGCCACCGGCCGCTGATACCATCCGCGCGCTTTCCCGCCGGCCCGTCCCGAAGCCGCCCCGCCCAAGTCCCCGAGCGCCGATGCCCAGCCCAACCGAAACGCCGCTGTCGACGACCGAGACCGGTCACCTGGGCGGCGTCGCCGCCGAGCTGGTCGCCGGTCGTCACCGCGACCTGCTCGCGCCGCTGGTCCGGGTCGAGCCGGGCTCGGCGGCGGGAGCTCTGGCCGCGCCGCCTTCGCTCGACCGCGGCGCGCTCGCCCGCGGCCTGGCCGTGGCCAACGCCGCCTACGGACACCCCCGCGCCGAGGCGCTCGCCCGGCGTTTGGCCGATCCCGCGACCGCCGTGGTGGTGACCGGCCAGCAGACGGGGCTTCTCGGCGGCCCGCTGCTGACGCTGGTCAAGGCCGCCGCGGCGGTGCGTTGGGCCGAAGCGCTCGAGGCCGCGGGGCGGCCGGCGGTGGCGGTGTTCTGGATGGCCACCGAGGACCACGACTTCGCCGAGGTGGCGCGGGCGACGGTGCTCGGCGCCGACGGTCCGGAGACGCTGACGCTGGGCGACGATCCCCAGCCCCTGGCGCCGGTCGGTCTGCGCACGCTCGGAGCCGCGGTCTCCCCCCTCCTCGAAGAGGTCGCCGCGCGTTTCCCCACCGACCGGTTCCGGGTCTGGATCGAGCGGCTGTCCGGATGGTGGCGACCGGAGGCCCGCTTCGGCGAGGCCTTCGCGCGCACGCTGATCGGACTGCTCCAGGAGCGCGCACCGCTGATGCTCGACTCGATGCTGCCCGAGCTCAAGCTCGCCGAGCGGCCGCACCTGACGGCCCTGGTCGAGCGCCGCGCCGAGCTCGGCCGCGCGCTGGCGGCGCGCGAAGCGGAGCTCGAGCGACGCGGGCTCGCCCTCCAGGTGGCACCCCAGCCGGAAGCCGGGCCGCTGTTCGTGCTGCGCGGGGGGGAGCGACGGCGGGTGGAGTGGCGCTCCGGGGACCGTTGGGCGCTGCGCGGTGTGCCGGGGGAGTGGCCGGTCGCCGAGCTGCTGGAGACGATCGCCGACAACCCGGCCGCGGTCTCGCCCGGAGTGCTGGCGCGGCCCGCGATCCAGGACGCCGTCCTGGCTCCGGCGCTCTTCCTGGTCGGCCCCGGGGAGCTCGCCTACTTGCCGCAAGCCGCCACGACCCACGACGTACTCGGCGTGGCGCCGGCCGCGGTCGCGCTGCGCCCCTTCGCGCTGGTCTTCGACTCCCGCTCCCGCGAGCACCTCGCCGCGCTCGGCGCGACCCTGGGCGAGCTGCTGGCGCGCTCCGGTGTGATCGCCACGCGCCTGGCCGAGCGCGCCGGCGGCGGCTTCGTCGAGCCGGTCCGCGGTGCCGTGCTCGAGCGCCTGGAGAGCCTGCGCGGTCCCGCGCTGGGGCTCGACCCACACCTCGGCAAGCCGTTCGAGAAGACCCTCGAGTCGGTGGGCCGGGCGCTCGACGCCTTCGCGCACAAGGTCCGGGACGCCGCCGCGCGCAGCGACGAGCTGGCCGCTTCGCGCCTGGCGCACCTCGAGTCCCTGGTGGCGCCCGGCGGCCGGCCGCAGGAGCGCGTGCTGGCCGGCGCCTGGTTCGTCGGGCGCTACGGCGAGGAGTTCGCGACGCGCCTGGCCGACGCCCTCGACCTCGACGCCCGCCGGCTCTCGATCGTCGACCCTGGCTGAAGCGGGCTGAAGCGGGCTGAAGCCGGCTGAAGCCGGCCGAGCCGGCCACGCCGCCGCAGGCCGCCCGCCCGCCGCGCTCCCCCCCGGGCTATCATCGACGCCCCGATGGTCGCGCTCCCCGTCGACCCCCCGCCGCTCGCCGCCGCCGACCCCGCCCCTTCGCGTCCCGGGGGAGGGCCGTGACGGTCGATGTGCTGGCCGTGGGCTCGCATCCGGACGACGCCGAGCTCGGCTGCGGCGGCACGCTGGCCAAGCTGGCCCGGGCCGGCCGGCGGGTCGGCATCCTCCATCTGACCTGTGGCGAGGCGGGAACCCGCGGCACTCCGGCCGAGCGCCGGCGCGAGGCCGAGCGCGCGGCGGAGATCCTGGGTGTCTCGCGCCTCGAGATCCTCGACCTGGGCGACGGCGCCCTGCGCACCGGGCCGGCCGAGGAGGCGACGCTGATCGCGGTCCTGCGCCGGCTGCGCCCGGAGCTGGTCCTCGGGCCCACGCCGTCGGACCGCCACCCGGACCACGGCCGCGCCCACCGGCTGCTGGCCGACGCCTGCTTCTACGCCGGCCTGGCCCGGCGCGGCGACCCTGCGGCCGACGGATCGCCGCACCGGCCGGCGGCGCTCTTCTCCTACATGCAGCACGATCCCTTCGAGCCGGCCTTCCTGGTCGACGTGACGGCCGACTGGGAGGTCAAGATGCGGGCGCTCGACGCCTACGGCAGCCAGATCCACCGCGCGGATCCCCGGCCGGGGGGCAGCGCCGACGCCGGTCCGCCGACCAAGGTCGCGTCGCGCGAGTTCCGGCTGGCGCTCGAGGGGCGGGCGCGGCATTTCGGTCTCCTGATCGGCGCCGAGTTCGCGGAGCCGTTCGCCAGCCGCCTGCCGCTCGCCGTGGCGGATCCCTGGCAACTTCTGCCCGGGGGGCTGCGTTAGCTCTCCGGAGGCCTGCCCAGCAAACGGGGTTCCGACATGCGCATCGGCATCAGTTGCTACCCGACCTGGGGCGGCTCCGGCGTCGTCGCCACCGAGCTCGCGATGGCGCTCGCCTCGGGCGGCGACCAGGTCCACGTCATCAGCTACGCCATGCCCTCGCGCCTGCAGCTGGTCGACCCCAACCTGTTCTTCCACGAGGTCACGGTTCCGCACTATCCGCTGTTCGAGTACCCGCCCTACTCGCTGGCCCTGGCATCGAAGATGGCCGAGGTCGCGCGCCACCAGCGCCTCGATCTGCTCCACGTCCACTACGCGGTGCCCAACGCCGTGTCGGCGGTGCTCGCCCGCTCGATGCTGGCGCCCAAGCCGCTGGCGGTGGTGACGACCCTGCACGGAACCGACATCACGCTGGTCGGCAACGACCCGTCGTACCTGGAAGCGACCCACTGGAGCGTGCGCGAGAGCGACTCGGTGACCGCGGTGTCGGAGTGGCTGCGGCAGGCTTCGATCGACCAGCTCTGTCTCGAGGCGAAGCCGATGGAGGTGATCCCCAACTTCATCGACCCCGAGCGCTACGAACGGGTGCGCGGCTCGGCGGGCGCGCGGCGCTGGGCGCGCGCCGGGGAGCGCATCCTGATCCACGTCTCGAACTTCCGCCCGGTCAAGCGGGTCGAAGACGTGCTCGACGTCTTCCTGCGCGTGCGCAAGGCGATGCCGGCGCGCCTGCTCCTGCTCGGCGACGGTCCGGAGCGGGCGCGCATCGAGCAGCGTTGCCGCGAAGAGGGTTGCTGCGACGTGGTCACGTTCCTGGGCAACCTGCAGGCGGTCGAGGAGGTGCTCACCGGCGCCGACCTGTTCCTGCTCCCCTCCTCCTCCGAGTCGTTCGGCCTGGCCGCGCTCGAGGCGCTCTCCTGCGAGGTGCCGGTGATCGCGTCGCGGGCCGGGGGGATCCCCGAGGTCGTCGAGGACGGTGTCACCGGCCTGCTCTTCCCGGTCGGCGCCGTCGACGAGATGGCGGCCGGGGCCATCGCCCTGCTCTCCGATCCCGAGCGCTTCCGCGGCTTCGCGCGCCGGGCGCGCGAGCAGGCCGTGGCGCGCTTCTCCGAGGCCGCGGTCGTCGCCCGCTACCGGGCGCTCTACGAGCGCACGCTGGGGCGCCTCGCCGCGGGCGGCGCGCGCGAGGCGCCGCGCGGATGACGGCCCCCGGCCGATGAGCGCGCCCGAAGCGGGCTTCCGGGTCGCCTCCGGGACTGCGACGGCCCAGCTTCGGGACCGGGCCTCGAAGTTCCTCGCCTACCTCGCGCCGGCTCCGAGCGTCGAGGCGGCGCGCGAGTTCGTCGCGGGGATCGGCCGTCGCCACCCCGACGCCACCCACGTCTGCTTCGCCTGGCGGGTCGGCTGGCCGCCCGAGGAGCGCTCCTCCGACGCCGGAGAGCCCGGGGGCACGGCCGGCGCGCCGATCCTCGGCGCGCTGCGCGCGGCCGGCCTGAGCGACACGGTCGCGGCGGTGGCGCGCTGGTTCGGGGGCACCAAGCTGGGCAAAGGGGGTCTGGTGCGGGCCTACGGCGGCGTCGTCCGGTCGGCGCTCGCCGACCTGCCGGTCGACGTCGAGCGGCCCCGTGTCCGGATCGTCGTCTCGTTCCCGTTGGACAGGGCAGGCGCGGTGCGCCGGCTGCTGCGGCCGCCGGACGTCGAGCTCGCGGCCGAGCGCTGGAGCGAGGTCGCCGAGGTCGAGCTGGCGGTGACGCTGGAGCACCGCGACCGGCTCCTGGCTTCGCTCGCCGATCTGGGCCTCGCCGCGCGCGAAGGCTGAGCGCGGCGCGCTTGTCGGGGTCCGGAGGGCGGTGTACACTGCGCCGCAGTCCGCATGTGAAGCGACCAGCGCAAGCACCGCGTTCTCTTCAGAGGAGATCCGCGCGATGAGCGAACCGAACGTCCCACCCCCGCCGCCGACGCCCCCCCCGGCCGCTCCCACCGGAGGCTCGAGCAACAGGACCGTGATGCTGGTGCTCGCCTACCTGGGGCTGCTGGCGCTGATCCCCTTGCTGGTCGAGAAAGAGGACAAGGAGGTCCAGTGGCACGCCAAGAACGGGCTCGTCCTGCTCGCGGCGTTCTTCATCGCCAGCATCGCGATGACGATCCTCGGCTTCATCCCGGCGGTCGGCTGCATCCTGCTGCCCTTGCACCTCGTGCTCTGGGTCGGCTACATGATCGTCATCGTCCTCGGGATCGTGAAGGCGACGAGCGGCCAGCGCCTCAAGCTGCCGTTCATCTCCGACTTCGCCGACAAGTTCTGAGGCGGCCATGGGCGAGCCCGGGATGCCGCCTCCGCCGCCCCCGACGGCGCCGAGCGCCTCGGTGGCCGAGCAGGTCAACGGACCGGCTGTGGGACTTCTGGTGACCGCCGGCATCGGGGCCCTGTTCAGCCTCACCCGCATCGCGATGATGGTGTTCGGCTTCAGCTTTTCGGCGCTGTCGTCGGGCACGGAGCAGGACCGCGTCGCGGCCATGTTCTTCGGCACGGTCGGCATCGCCACCGCCGTCATCGGGCTGATCATCGCAGGGGTGATCTTCGTCGGCGCGCGGCGGATGCAGCAGTTGCGCAGCTGGGGCTTCGGCCTCACGGTGAGCATCCTCGCCATGATTCCGTGCATCAGCCCATGCTGCCTGCTCGGGTTGCCGATCGGCATCTGGGCGATCGTGGTGCTGGTCCGGCCCGAGGTGAAGGCGGCGTTCACGGCGTGAGCGTCGAGGCATCGCGCGCGGGCGTCGCGTGGCCGGCGGCCCGCCGCGATCCCGAAGTCCTGCTGCGCGCGGCCCTGGCCGTCGCGATCGTCGCCGCCGTCGCCGCGGCGGCGCTGCTTCCCGCCTCGCCGCCCGGGGCGCCCCTGGTCGTCGGCGGTCATCCGCTGCCGACGCTCTGCCTGATGCGCTCGGTGTTGGGGGTGCGCTGCCCCGGGTGCGGACTGACCCGCTCCTGGATCGACCTGCTCCACGGTCACTGGAGCGACAGCTTCGCGCAGCACCCGTTCGGCGCCGTCGCCCTGCTCTACGTCCTCGCCCAGCTCGTCCGGCAGCTCGGGTGGCTGCTCTCCAGGCGACGCCGGGCGGCGGGCTCGACGCGCGCCACCCGTGCGCTGGACCGCGCCGGGCTCGCACTGCTCCTGCTGATGGTCGCCACCTGGCCGTGGCGGCTGCACTGAGACTCCGGGGCAGATGAGCGACTCCGCGTCCGGGCCGGTGGCCGGGGCTGCGCCGGGCGACGCGGCGGTCGCGGCACCCCGCCGCCGGCACGGTCTGGGGCGGCTGCTGCTGGCGCTGCTCCTGCTCGCCTTCGGGCTGGACTGGGCGCGCGCGCCGGAGCGGCAGTGGACGGCGCGCGCCGAGATCGCGGCGATCCACGCCTACCAGCGCACGCTCTCCCCGGCGCTCGCGCGCGGCGGGGTGCGCTGCCGCTTCCGGCCCAGCTGCAGCCACTACGCCGAGGCGGTGATCCGCCAGGACGGTGCCCTGGTCGGATCCCTGCGCACGGCCTGGCGGCTGCTGCGCTGCGGGCCCTGGACCCCCGCCGGGACCTACGATCCGCCCTGATCCCGGCGGGTGGTGCCGGTCACTCCCAGGCCAGGATCAGACCGATCGAGACCTGCCCCTGCGACAGCGTCGAGTCGTAGCTGTAGTCGTAGTGCCGGTAGCTGTCGCAGTACTGGTCGTAGCAGCCTCTACCGTTGTAGTTGCTCATCTCGGTGAAGAAGCCGCGGCCCTCGAAGCGCATCCCGACGTGGTCGTTGAAGAAGACCTTGACGCCGCCGCCGAGCGAGAGCGAGAAGCGGTCCTCGGCGCTCGACCCGGGCACGTTGGGATCGAGACGCGTCACGCCCGCCGAAGCGACGAAGAACGGGCTCACCTCGCGATTACCGCCCTGCCAGAGGAGGCCGACGTGGTAGTAGTCGACGTCGATGTCGGCGACCTGGACATCGCCGCCGAACAGACCCTGATCGAAGCGCAGGTTGGTCGACTGGCGGTTGGCCAGCAGCTCGAGCTGCAGGCTGCGCGACAGTGGGATGTCGAAGGTCAGGCCGTAGGCGCCGCCATTGTCCACCTTCAGGTCTTCGTTGGTCAGGGCGTTGTCGCGGCCGGAGATGGTTCCGCCCCAGCGATAGGACGCCGTGGGCGTCAGCTCGAACCGATAGGCGCCTTCGGCCCGGGCCGCAACCGGCGCCAGAAGCGCGCCGAGCGCGAGGGCGAACGCGAGTCGTCTCATGGTCGTCTCTCCTCGAATGAACCGGAGCTCCGGCGGACCGGGGCCTCCGGGCCTGCGAACCCCGAAATCAGCAAATTCGGTACCAGGGGGTGGGGGATAGGATGGGCGACGAGGAGGAGTCCCCGATGAGCCCCGCCGCCCTGCTGTTCGCCGCCGCCGCCTTCGCCGGCAACTCCGGATCGCAGCCCGCGCCGCCGGCGCCCAAGGTGGCCCTGGAGACCTCCAAGGGGCGGATCGTGCTCGAGCTCGACGCGGCGCGCGCGCCCAAGACGGTCGAGAACTTCCTCGCCTACGTCCGCTCGGGGCACTACGACGGCACGGTCTTCCACCGGGTGATCGCCGGTTTCATGATCCAGGGGGGTGGATTCACCGCCGACATGGTGCAGAAGCCGACCCGGGCGCCGATCCCGAACGAGGCCGACAACGGGCTGAAGAACCAGCGCGGGACGATCGCCATGGCGCGCACCAGCGATCCGGACAGCGCCTCGGCGCAGTTCTTCGTCAACCTGGTCGACAACACCCCGCTCGACTTCCGCTCCAAGAACGCCGACGGTTGGGGCTACGCCGTGTTCGGTCGCGTGGTCGAGGGGATGGACGTCGTCGACGCCATCGCCAGGGTCGTCACCGGCCGCCGCGGTCCCTACGAGAACGTCCCCGTCGAGCCCGTCGTCATCCAGAAGGCCGAGATCCTCAAGTAAGTAGCGCCGGAGCGAGCACGGCGCGCGGTCGACGCCCGAACCCGACCGCTGCGGAACCGCCTCGCCCCTCTCGTGGGGGCGACCTGTGGGGCTCGGCTGCGCTCGAACCATCGCTGGACCGGGACTGCCCGGGAGAAGATGGAGTGCTCGGTTCTCGAGCTTCCTCCGCGGTCGGGTTCGGGCGTCGACCGCGTGCCTCGGTGCTGATTCCGGCGTACGCCGCCCCTTCGCGGGCCGGCTTCGATCAGCGTCTCAGATGGGAGAGGGTTGGTGCCGAAGGCCGGACTCGAACCGGCACGGGTTGCCCCACACGCCCCTCAAACGTGCGCGTCTACCAATTCCGCCACTTCGGCATCGGGGGAGAATCCTAGTCGCTCGGCCGTGCCCGCGCTAGCCGCCGGACGGTGCCGGCGAGCTCGCGGGGGGCTGCGCTGCCGGGGCTGCCGGAGGCGGCGCCGATCCCTGGTCCGGCGCGGCCGCCGGAGTCGCCGCCGGGGGCGCCGACCCGGGCTCCTGGGGCGCGGTCGCCGGGGTCGATTCCGGGGCCGGCGTGGCCGGGGTGGTGGCCGGAGCCGACTGCGGCGCCGGCGTCTCGCCGATCGCCTTCATCACCGACGTGCCCTCGACGTTGCCCTTGATGTAGGCGATGGAGAGGGTGGTCAGGATGAAGCCGACGAAACCCGCGACGGTCAGCCGGTGAAGCACGGTGGTCGCGCCTCGGGCGCCGAACGCCGTCATCGTCGCTCCGCCGCCGAACACCGACAGGTCGGCACCCTTGCCCTGCTGCAGCAGGACCACGAGGATGAGGAAGATGCTGAGCAGAATGTGCAGTGTGTACAGGAGATAGATCACGGTGAACCTCGAAGGCCGTCGGACCGGGCGGCCAAAGCTCCAAGGATAGCAAGGAATCGGGTCGGGTCAAGGCTCGCGCCACCGACCAGGAAGCCGTCGATCTCGGGTTGCTCGGCCAGCTCGGGGGCGTTGTCCTCGTTGACCGAACCGCCGTAGAGGATGCGCAGCGCGCCCGCCGCGGCCGCTCCCGAACGCCGGTTGACCCGCTCGCGCAGGAAGGCGTGGGCGTCGGCGACGGTCTCCGGAGTGGCGGTGTCGCCGGTGCCGATCGCCCAGACCGGCTCGTAGGCGAGCACCAGGCGCGGGTCGGCGGGCAGGGACTCGAGCTGGCGGGCGAGGACGTCGAACGTGCGGCCCGACCGATGTTCTTCGCGGGTCTCGCCGACACAGACCACCGGCGCCAGCCCCGCGGCCAGGGCGGTGCGTGCCTTGGCGCCGACCAGGTCGTCGCTCTCGCCATAGTGGCGCCGGCGCTCGCTGTGTCCGCACAGTACCCAGGCGCAGCCGGCGTCGACGAGCTGGGGGGCGGAAACGTCGCCGGTGAAGGCGCCACTGGGCTCGGCGTGGAGATCCTGGGCGCCGAGACCGACCGGGGATCCGGCGAGAGCGTCGGCCACGGGCGCGAGCAGCGGGAACGAGGGGAAGACCACCACCTCGGGCGCCGACTCGCCTCCGGCGCCGCTCCAGCCCGCGGTCAGGGCGCGGCAGAAGGCCTCGGCTTCGGCGCGGACGAAGTGCATCTTCCAGTTCGCCGCGGCCAGCGATCGGCGGCCGGCTCCCGCATCCGGGTCGGCGCTCACGCGGCGTCCCGGGCCAGAGCGGCGACGCCGGGCAGGGTCTTGCCGGCGAGAAACTCGAGCGAGGCGCCGCCCCCGGTCGAAACGTGGCCGAGCCGGTCGGTGACCCCGGCTTGGCGGGCGGCCGCCACCGTCTCCCCGCCGCCGATCAGGGTGAAGCCGGTGCAGCCGGCGAGCGCTCCGGCCAGGGCGCGGGTCCCGGCGTCGAAGGGCGGCTTCTCGAACACGCCCAGCGGTCCGTTCCAGAACAGCGTCCGGGCACGGGCGGTGGCGGCGGCGAAGGCGTCGCGGGTCGCCGGCCCGACGTCGACCGCGAGCCAGCCGTCGGGGACCTCGTCGGCCGGTACCGTGCGCACCCGCCGGGGCTCGTCGAGCGAATCGGTGACGACCAGATCGGTGGGCAGCAGCATCTCGACCCCCGATTCGGCCGCCCGCGCCAGCAGCTCGCCCGCCAGCGAGAGGCGGTCGGCTTCGACCAACGACTTGCCGAGGTCGTAGCCGTGGGCGGCGAGGAAGGTGTTGGCCATGCCGCCACCGACCATCAGGATGTCGAGCCGCGGCAGGAGGTTCTCGAGGGTGTCGATCTTGCCCTCGATCTTGGCCCCTCCGAGCACCGCCGCGAACGGCCGCTCGGGCTCGCCGAGCAGGCGCGAGAGCGCTTCGACCTCGCGCACCATCAGCCGGCCCGCCGCCCGCCGCTCGAGCAGCGGGATCACCCCGGTGATCGAGGCGTGGGCACGGTGGGCGGCGCCGAAGGCGTCGTCGACGTAACCCTCGACGGGGTCCGCCAGGGCGCGCGCGAACTCGGGGTCGTTCTTCTCCTCCCCGGCGTGGAAGCGCAGATTCTCGAGCAGCGCGACGCCGCCGTCGGCGAGCTCGGCGGCGGCCTGAGCTGCGGGGGCTCCGATGCAATCCCCGGCAAAGGCCACGGGGCTCGCGAGCAGCCCGCCCAAGCGCTTCGCGACGGGCGCCAGCGAGTACTTCGGGTTGCGCTCGCCCTTGGGCCGGCCGCAGTGCGAGCAGAGCAGCAGCCGCGCCCCGGCGGCGGAGAGCTCGCGGATCGTGGGCAGGGCCTCGACGATCCGCGTGTCGTCGGTCACCTCACCCCCCTTCATCGGGACGTTGAAGTCGACGCGCACGAGCAACGGGGTGCCGCGCAGGCGGTCGAGCCCGAGGTCTTCCAGTGTCCGCATGCGAATCATCGGGGGTTCCTCCGCGTGGCTCTGGCAGCCGGAAGGCCGCGGCGACTCCGAGGCCGCCGGCGGCAAGGCAGGTCGATTCTACCGGCCGGATCCCGGCCGCTCCCCGCGTCCGCGGGCGGGGCCGGCGGTCTGCGGGGCCCTCAGCCGCCGCCGGCGGCGAGGTGAGCGAGCAGCTCGACGAGCCGGTTCGAATATCCCCATTCGTTGTCGTACCAGGAGACGACCCGCCAGAGCCGCTGGCCGACGTGGAGGAGCAGGGGCAGGTCGACGATCGCCGAGCGCGGGTCGCCGACGAAGTCCGAGGAGACCAGCTCCTCGTCGGTGGTTCCCAGGATCCCGGCCAGACGGCCGCGCTCGGCCTCGCGGTAGGCCGCCGCGAGCTCGTCGCGCCCGGCGTCGCGGCCGAGCACGACGGCGAGGTCGATCAGCGCGCCGGCGACGACCGGCACGCGGGTCGCCATCCCCTCGACCCGTCCGGCCAGCTCCGGCATCACCCAGCCGATCGAGGGAATGGCGTCCGAAGTCGTCGGGATGATGTTGGCGATCGCGGCGCGCGCGCGCCGCGGGTCCGGGTGCGCGTTGTCGACCAGATTCTGGCTGTTGGTGACGCAGTGGACCGTGTTCATCAGGGCGCGCTCGACGCCGAACGCGGCGACCAGCGGCGCCAGTGTCGCCGCCAGGCCGTTGGTCGTGCACGAGGCGTTGGAGACGACGACATGGCGGGCGGGATCGAAGCGGTCCCCGTTGATGCCCAGGCAGAACGTGGCGTCGGCGTCGGGGATCGTCGCCGAGACGACGACCCGGCGCACCGACCCGCGGACGTGGCCGGCGGCGAGCGCGCGCTCCCGGAAGCGCCCCGTGGCCTCGATCACCATCTCGACGCCGTGCGCCGACCAGTCGATCTCGCCGGGAGTCGCGGCGTGGAGGACGGGGATCGTGCGGCCGTCGATCCGGAGCCAGCCGTTCTCGCCCTCGACCTCGCCGGGAAAGGCGCCGTGGACCGAGTCGTGGCGCAGCAGCCGGGCGAGCTCGCGGCCGTCGGCGGCGTCGTTCGCCGCCACCACCTCGACGCCGAGCTCCGGCCGCTGTCGGACGATGCGGAGCAACGCCCGGCCGATCCGACCCAGGCCGTTGACCCCGATCCTCACGCCCACGGTGGGAGACTAGCGCGGTTCGGGCCGCGGGCGGACGGTGCACGAGGCACGCGCCTTGCTGTCCCCCGGGGCGGGAGACCGACATGTCCCTGCGTCTGCGCCTGTTCCTGCTCGTCGCCGGACTCGCCGTCGTGCTCGTCGCCGGCGAGGCGCTGCTCGTGCGCTCGCTCGCGAGCCGGCTCGACTCCGACCTGCGGGTGGTCGCGACGCGGGTCGGCGAGCAGATCCTCTCGGGCTTCGTGTTCGAGGGCGACGAGTCGTCGGCCCCTCCGGGCACGAAGAAGATCGTCTTCGTGACCTCCGAAGCTGCGCCGGCAGCGCGGGCTCGAACCGCTGACCCGGGCGCCCGCGCGGCGGCGAGCCCGGACCGAACGGGCACGCCTCGCTGGGTCGTTCGCCACGAATGGCGGCGCCAGGGGCCGGCGCCCGGCGAGGTCGAGAGCCACGTCGACGTCCAGGTCGTGACCCGCCGCCCGGAGGCGCCGGACGGGAACCGCGACAAGCCCTTCGTGCTCGAGCCGCGCGCGGACAGCGACGTCCTGCTCCTGCGCGGCCCGGACGCGGGGCGCGAGATCCGCATCCCGCGCAGTCCGGTCGCGGCGACGCTCGACCGTCTCCGGTCACAGCTCGCGCTCGGCTCGCTCGGCATCCTCGCCCTGGGGCTTCTCGCCGCCGCCCTGCTGGCGCACCGGGTGACGCGGCCGCTGGCGCGGCTCGAGCGGGCAGCGGTGCGGCTCGGCTCGGGCGAGCTGGGCGTCGCGGTTCCGGTCGAGCGCGGCGACGAGGTGGGGGAGGTGGGGGCCGCGCTGAGGGCGTTCAACGCCATGTCTGGCCGACTGGCCGTGCTCGACCGCGAGAACCGGCGGCTGGCGGACAACGAGCGGCTCTCCGAGCTCGGCGAAGTTGCGCGCGGGCTCGCCCACACCCTGCGCAACCCGCTCAACGCGCTGGGGCTGTCGATCGAAGAGTTGGCCGCCGGTCCAGACGCCGGCCGCGCCGCGACGCTCGCCGAGACCAGCCGGCGCCAGATCCGGCGCGTCGACGCGGCGCTGCGTTCGTTCCTGGCCCTGGCCTCGGCCGATGCCGCCGAGGCCGAGCCGGTCGATCTCGCCGCGCTGGCGCGCGAGGTCGCGCTGGAGGCTCTCCAGGATGCCGGCGGGCGGCTCCGCGTCGAGGTCGCGGTGGCCGCGCCGGTGGTCATCGACGCCGTTCCGGCGGAGGTCAAGGCGATGCTCCAGGCTCTGGTCGTCAACGCCTGCGAGGCTTCGCCCGCGGGAGCGCGGGTGGTCGTCCGCGCCGAGGCCGAGCCGGGCGGCGCCGCCCGGCTCGAGGTCGACGACGAGGGCCCCGGAGTGCCGCCCGAGATCCTGGCCCGACTCGGCGCGCCCCACCTCACGACCAAGGCGAACGGCTCGGGGATGGGTCTGTTCCTGGCCCAGCGGCTGGCCTCGGGGCGCTACGGCGGAAAGGTCGAGCTGGCGGCGCGCGGCCCGGACCGCTCGGAGCACCCGGAGGAGGGTTCCGGGACGCGGGCGACCCTGCGCCTCGGGCCGCGCCGGGAGCCCGCCGGAGCCGGGCCGTGAGCGCGGAGCGTCCGGCCGAGTCGCGGCTGCTGGTGGTCGAGGACGAACCCGACCAGCGGCGGCTCCTCGCCGAGCTGCTCGCGGCCGAGGGCTACGCCGTCGCCACCGCCGGGTCGGTCGTCGCCGCGGTCGCCGAGCTCGAGCGCGCGCCGGTCGACCTCGTGGTGGCCGACTGGAAGCTGCCGGACGGCGACGGCGGCGAGATCCTGGCCACCGTCCGGCGGCGCTTCCCCGAGACCGCGTTCGTGGTGGTGACCGCCTACGGCACCATCGCGCGCGCGGTCGAGGCGATCCGCTCCGGCGCCGACGACTACCTGGCCAAGCCGTTCGAACGCCAGGCGCTGATGCTCGCCGTGGGCCGCACCCTGGAACGACGGCGTCTGAGCGTCGAGAACCGGCGGCTGGCCGAGGAGATCGGCGAGCGCGACCGTCTGGTCGACCTGGTCGGTCGCGCGCCCTCGATGCAGACGCTCTACACGCGCGTCGAGAAACTCGCCGCGACCAGGGCCACCGTGCTGCTGACCGGCGAGAGTGGCACCGGCAAGGAGCTCGCCGCGCGCGCTCTCCATCGGCTCTCCGAGCGGCGCGAGAAGAGCTTCGTGGCGGTCAACTGCGCCGCGGTTCCCGAGGGGCTGCTCGAGTCCGAGTTCTTCGGCGTCGAGCGCGGCGCCTTCACCGGCGCCGACCGGACGCGCCCGGGAAAGTTCGAGCTGGCCTCGGGCGGGACCCTCTTCCTCGACGAGATCGGCGAGCTGCCGCTGGCGCTGCAGCCGAAGCTGCTGCGCGTGCTCCAGGAGGCGCGGGTCACCCGCGTCGGCGGCGCGCGCGAGCTGCCGGTCGACGTGCGCGTGATCGCGGCGAGCAACCGCGACCTCGGCGCCGAGGTCGCCGCGGGCCGCTTCCGCCAGGACCTCTACTACCGGCTGCACGTGGTGCCGCTCGAGCTGCCGCCGCTCAGGTCGCGGCGCGAGGACGTGCCGCTGCTGGCCGAGCACTTCGCGGCGCGCGCGGCGCGGCGCCACGGCGTGGTCCGTCCGGCGCTGCCGCCGGCCGTGATGCGGCGGCTGATCGAGTACGCCTGGCCGGGCAACGTCCGGGAGCTGGCCAACGCGGTCGAACGGCTGGTGCTGCTGGCAGAGGGGGGCCGCGTGCGCGAAGAGGACCTGCCGGAGGAGGTGCGCGGGGAGAGCTCGGCGCGCGCCGCGGGAGGCGGGCTGCGGCTGCCGGCCGAGGGACTGCGCTGGGAGGCCCTGGAGCACGACCTGCTGGCGCAGTCGCTCGACCTGGCGGCGGGCAACCGGGCGCGCGCGGCGCGCCTGCTCGACCTGCCCTACAAGGCGTTCCTCTACCGGCTCGACAAGCACGGCCTCGGATGACGGCCCGGGTACGGGAGGCGGACCTGCCGAAATCGGGAACCAGGCGCCGATTCCGGGAGCCCGCGGGCCCGTTTCGGGCCCTTCCGGCTGGCACCGGGCTTGCCCTGTCCGGGTAGGACGTGGAACTTGGATCCGCGCTCCCCGAACCGAAAGGAGCCTTGCGCATGCGAATCGAACGGAAGACGGCCCTGACGCTGGCGGGCGCGGCGCTCGCGGTGACGCTGGCCGCGCCGGCATTCACCGCGGTGGCGGCGCCGGACCCGGCGCCGACCCCGGAGAAGGCCGCCCCGCAGTCGACCGAGCTGAAGCTGATCCTCGACCACGGCGACGCCCGGGACCACCTGGTGGTGGCGGACCTGGCCGACCTGGCAGTGGGCGAGAGCCGGGACTACACGACCGAGGCCGGCAAGACGGTGACCGTGACCCGGGTCGAGGACGGGTGGAACCTCGACGTCGACGGCCGGAACGTACACGTGACCGACGTCGGCGCCGACGCGGACCTGTCGGAGGCCAGCGGCGCTCCCGGCTGGCACGCGCGCCGGATCGAGATCGACACCCGCCGACGGCAAGCCGGGCACGAAGGTCGAGATCGAGAAGGACGGCAAGGTGGGCGCCGACGAGCAGGTCTTCGTGGTCCGGAACGGCGACGGCGGTCCCGGCAAGGTGCGGGTGGTGCGGCGCATCGGCCCGGGCGACGGCCACGCCTATGCCTTCACCAGCGGCGACGGCGACGTGCCGATGCCGCTGGTCGGCGTCGAGGGGCTGATCGGTCGGCTCGAGAAGAACGAGAAGTTCGCCGGCCTCGACGACGCCACCCGCGCCACCGTGCTCGAGGCGATCCGCGAGTCGGCGCCGAAGCCGCTGTGGGTCGAGAAGAGCGGGTCCGGAGAGTCGGGCGCCGCACGGCAGATCGTCATCGAGTTGCGCGACCCGGACGACTCCGCGCACTGACGGGTGCGACGGCCGCGACGGCCGGCGACACGGGCCGCTTCTTTGCGCGTAGGATCGCGGACCGAGGGAGGAGGTCCCACGTGAGGAAGCGACTCGTGTCCTGCCGTCCCGTCCTCGCGGCCGCGCTCGTCGGCGCCCTGTGCGCGGTCGTCCCGGCGGCGCCTGCGTCCGCCTCGTCGTGGCGCGTCGACACCGAGCGCTCGGTCTTCGCCGTGCTGACCCACAAGGCGGGCCTCGGCGCCCGCTTGGCCCACGATCACCTGATCGTGGCGCGGGGTGCCGAGGCGTCGTTCGATTTCGATCCCGCCGATCCCGGCGCGGCCCGGGCGACCGTCGCCGCCAACGTGCTGGCGCTCGACGTCGACCCTCCGGCCGAGCGCCGGGACCTGTCCTCCCGCCTGATCGAGCTCGGCGTGCTCCGCGAGCCGCTGCCTGCGGTCGACGAGGGCGACCGGGTGAAGGTGAGGAAGGCGATGATCGACGACGGCCAGCTCTCCGCCGAGCGCTTTCCCGAGGTCCGCGGCGAGCTGGTGGACTTCCGGCCGAAGCCGGCGTCCGCCGATCCCGCCGCCGAGCGGCACGGCGAAGCCAACCTCCGGCTCACGGTGCGCGGGCGCACGCGCGAGGTCGTGCTGCCGGTCGCCTGGCGGCTGACCGGCGACGAGCTGGTCGCCGACGGGGTGGTCGGGGCGCGCTTCAGCGATTTCGGGATCCGCCCCTACTCGACCCTTCTGGGCGCGATCCGCAACGACGACCGCTTCGACGTCTACGTCCGCCTGGTCGCGCGCCCGGTCGCCGCCGAGGCGGCGGCGGGCGCGCAGTGACCGGAGGCGCTCCCGATCAGGGCACGGCGCTCGACCACTGGCTGGCGTCGCCGGTCTCGAAGTCGGCGAACAGGATCCGGTTGTCGACGCAGGCGCCGGGCACCTGGGCGTGGGTCACCGCGATGTCGTCCACGAACCAGCCCTCGTCGTTGACACCGCCGTCGCTGCCGTACTGCCAGCGCAGGCGGATCGTCTGGCCCTCGGAGGAGGAGAGATCGACGGTGTACGGGGCGAAGGTGAACTGGCTTGGGCTCGAGAACGCGGCCGTCTGTGTCGGCCAGCCGCAGGCGTTCCCGGTGTGCGTGACCAGATCCGGATAGCCCTCGTTAGGAGTCAGTCGGTTCCAGGTCCCGCCGCCGTTGGTCGAGACGTCGAGCACGCCACCGTCGTAGGTGGCTTCGATGTCCCAGGCCGTCCAGAAGCTGAGCTCGGAGGCCTCACCAGCGGTCAGCGTCACGTCGCCCTCGAGCGAGTCGCACAGGTTGCTGTTCGACAGCGACCAGAAGCTGTGCGCCGACGGATCGTGGTGGCGGGCGTCGGTGATGTGCCAGCCCGCGTGCTCGGGGGCGTTGCCGACCGAGGTGTCGAGGATCGGATCCCCCGGCTCGGCGCCGGTCGTGAAGGTGCCGTCGGCCACCGGACCGGTGGCGCGGGCATCGACGTGGACGAGGTTCGCATCCTCGCTGCCGTTCGAGGAATCGACCGCACGCACGACGTAGTAGACGGTCTCGAGCGAGGGTGCGCCGAGGTCGGCGTAGCTGGTGCCGGCGATGCCGCTGGCGATCCGGTTGCCGTCGCCGGGCACGAAGTCGGGCGTGGCCGAGCGGTAGACGTCGTAGCTCGCCGGGCCGGAGCAGAAGGGTGAGGCTGCGCTCCAGGCGAGGTCCACCTCGCAGCCCGCGCCGCCGGCGTTGGTGGCGGACTGGACGCCGGCGAAGGCGGGCGGCGCCGTGCACGGCCCCGTGGTTCCGGCCTCGACGCAGGTCGACGGATCGGAGAGGCAGGCTCCGGTCGGGTCCGCCTCGCGCACGCGGTAGCCGTAGGTGACCTGACCCGAGGCCGAGGTGTCGGAGTAGGACGGCGTCGCGACCCCGGTCGCGATCGTCTCGAAGGTCCCCGAACAGCCGCCCAGCGCGCGCTCGACCGTGTAGCTGTCGCCGGCGTTGCCGGAGCCGTTCCAGGCCAGGTCGATGCGGTTGTCGCCGTTGCCGTTCGCGGCCAGCGAGTCGGGCGCGGCGGCGGTGTCGCACAGGTTCGTCGGGTGCAGGATGAAGAGGCCCTGCTCGATCCCCGAGACGATGACGTTGCCGCTGGCGAAGTAGGGGTAGTTGCTCCAGGCGCCGTTGAAGCTGGCGTTGTCGTCGGTCGGATAGATGTCGAAGAAGCCGATCTGGGTCAGCTGGGCGGTCGCCAGGTCGTCGATGCGCAGCACCCGGAAGCCGCTCCGGTAGTTGGCCTGGAAGACGAAGTTGCCCTTGATGTACTGGTTGTGGTCGATCGAGGTCGAGGTCGAGGCGTGGTGGCCGACCAGCACGGGAGCGTCGAGGTCCGAGACGTCCCAGACGTAGGTGTACGTGTTGTGGCCGAAGTCCTGCTCGTCGAGCTCGTCGTCGACCAGGAAGTAGTGGCCGTCGTCGGTCAGCCACCCCTGGTGGGTGTAGCCCGAGCCCGAGTAGCCGGTGCGCGAGAGCTGCGTCGCGACGAACGTCGGCGTGTGCTGGATGCGCACGATCGTCAACGTGTCCTCGTTCGAGTTGAAGCAGATCTCCTGGCCCTCGTGCTGGCTGTCCGGGCCGTGGTAGACGAGGCACTCGGCGTCGTGCGTGTAGCCGTCCGCGGAGTAGCAGCCCTCGAAGACGGGGGAGGTCGGGTTCTGGATGTTCACGACGTGCAAGCCGCCGGAGCACGTGTTCCCGACCGCCGCTCGATCCGCCGACGATGTAGGCGTAGCCGGTCTCCTCGTCGATGACGATGTTGTGGGCGCTGTTGATGCCGCTGTACCAGGCGTCCTCGGTGAAGGTGGCGGGTGGGCTCGGCACGTTTCTCAGGCGGGTCAGGTCGAAGACCTGCATGCCGTGGCTGCCGTTGAGGTCGGAGACGATGAAGGCGTGGTTGTCGTAGGTCTTGATGTCGCGCCAGATCGAATTGCCGGTGTGGGTGGGGAGCCGTCCGAGGTAGATCGGGTTCTCCGGGTCGGTGACGTCGACGAAGGAGGTGCCGTTGGTCAGGCCGACCAAGGCGTACTCGTTGCCGGTCAGCGGATCGGTCCAGCCCCAGATGTCGTTGGCTTCAGCGCTTCCGGTGCCGCCGATCGTGGCGAGCGGCATGTATTCGAGCAGGTCGACGTGGTCGCAGGGGTAGCTCCCCGCCATGCCGCCGACGCACGCTTCGAGGTGTTCCGGGGCGCGGTTCTCCGGCGGCCGGTGATCCGCCGCGAAGCGCTCGAACAGGCTCGAGGGGAGCGGCGGCGGGCGCGGCCTGGGCGGCCGCGACGGGGGCCGGGACCAGCAGCGCGGGCGAGGGCAGGCCCACGCACCAGGAGAGCAGGGCCAACAGGGGTCGAATCCGGGAGGGACGGGGGGTCATCGGTCCACCTCGTTCGTGCCGCGAAGAAGATTGTGGAAGCGCGGCGATGGTAGCAGATCCCCCCGCCCGGGCAAGCGGGCACGGCCCCCGCCCCCGCGGGCGGTCCGCCGAGGGGCTCAGGGCGCCCGGCAGTCGATGCGCCAGGCGTCGAGCTCGAGGTGCTTCTGGAGCCAGGAGTAGCCCAGCGTGTCGAGCGGTGGGCAGAAGACGGCGGGGTCGCCGGTGTACTCGACGCCGAACACCGCCCGGCCGCGCTCGACGAACGGGGCCAGGGCGTCGCACTCGGAGTACTCCCAGCACTGCTCGTCGAGCGCCCAGTCGAAGACCGCCACGAGCTGGGGGATCTGGTCCAGGTCGTTCTTCAGGCCCACCGAGAGTCCGCGCTCGTGCGCCCTCGACGCCAGCCAGCGGTTGAACGTGAGCTGGTCTCCGGCCGTGAGCGGGAAGCCGGTTGCGTTGGCGTAGCCGTCCACGTTGTCCGGCTCGACGCCGTCGCACCCCTTGCTGACCGCCAGGTCGAGCCGCGCCGTCAGGATCGGTCCCAGCACGCCGATCTGCCGGATGTCGAGCCAGCGCTCGTCGCTGAACGGCGGATCGAGCGGATCGCCGAGAACTCCGGGGGGGAAGTCTCCGGCGTCGGGGCGCCACGACTCCCAGGAGCCGGCGCTCAGGTAGCAGATCACCCGGCGCCCCGCGGCGTGGAGCGTGTCGATCGTCGCCTGGGGCGCGTCGAACAGGTCGATGTCGTACATCGCCACGTCGATCGAGGTGTCGAGGGTGCCGGTGAGCTGCCACTGCCAGCGGGTGCACGGCGGCGGCCGCCAGACCTGCCAGCCCGAGAGGTCCCCGCTCTCGAAGCCGTCGGCGAAGACGACGCCGCACTGCGCCGCGGCCGGTCGGGCGGCGAGCCCGACGGCGACGAGCAGTCCGGCCCCCAGGGCGGCGGTCGCCCGCCGCCGGTCGCGCCGGCCCGATCGGTCGCTGATCGTCACGCCTCGCTGCCCTCCGAGATCGCAGCCAGCGTACGGGAGCCTCGGGAAGGGGGTCAATCGGATCTGCCGCACTCCGGGCAAGCGGGGTTCGCGTTACGCTCCCGGCCGTGGAGCGGCCTCTCGTCCTCGGCATCGAGACGTCGTGCGACGACACGGCGTGCGCGCTGGTGGACGGCGCCGGACGGGTGCTGGCGAGCGCGGTCTCGTCGCAGATCCGGGCGCACGCGCCCTACGGCGGCGTGGTGCCCGAGATCGCCTCGCGCGAGCACCTGACGAACTGGCCGGTGGTCGTCGCCGAGGCTCTACGTCGTGCCGGCCGGGGTGAGGGCGCCGCGTCCGAGCCGGGCGTGGGGATCGACCTGGAGCTCGACGCTGTCGCGGCAACCCGCGGCCCGGGGCTGGTCGGCTCGCTGCTGGTCGGCCTCTCGCTCGGCAAGGCTCTGGCGTGGGCCCGGCAGCGCCCCTTCTTCGCCGTCCACCACCTCGAGGGGCATCTCTACTCGCCCTACCTGCGCCCGCCGGGAGAGCCGGCCGCCCCGGTGCCGGAGCGGTTCGTCGGGCTGGTGGTCTCCGGCGGCCACACCTGCCTGTACCGCGTCGAGGGCGCCGGCGGCGCCCCACGGGTCGAGACGGTGGCCGAGACCCGCGACGACGCCTTCGGCGAGGCGTTCGACAAGTTCGGCAAGCGGCTCGGCCTGGTCTACCCGCAGGGTCCCGAAGTCGATGCCCTGGCCGAGCTCGGCGACGCCTCGCGCGCGCGGCTGCCGAGCCTGGCCGGGACCGACGAACTGTTCTTCTCGTACTCGGGGCTGAAGACCCAGGCGCTGACGGCGCTCGCCAAGCTCGAGGCGCGAGGGGTGAGCGTCCGGGCCGACCCGGCCGCCGATCCGAAGCTGCCGCCCGAGGTTCTCGACCTGATCGCGGGCTTCCGGGACTCCGCGGTGCGCCAGGTCCTCGACCGGCTGACCCGGCTCCACCGCCGGCGGCCGTTCGACCGGCTGGCGGTCTCGGGCGGCGCCGCGGCCAACCGCGAGCTGCGCCGGCGGCTGCCCGGGTGGGCCGCCGAACGCGGCGTCGGACTGGACCTGGTGCCGCTCATCTACTCGGGGGACAACGCCGCGATGATCGCCTTTGCCGCGCTGCTGCGTCTGCGCCGCGGCGAGACGGGCGACGATCCGCTCGCTGCCGAGGCGGCCAGCCGCCTGCCGCTCGGGGCTTGAGTCCGCCCCGGGGGCGGTCTCAGAGCTCGGCGGCGACGGCCTCGAGGGCCTGCCAGCGCTCGGGATCCTGGAGCCAGAGCGCGTTCCAATACAGGCGTACCGCGGCCGCCGGGTAGCCCTTGGCGCGCAGGGCCTCCAGGGCTCGCCGCGCGGTGGCCTCGTCGAGGTCGGGCAGCTCGAGGTCGTCGGGGATCATCCCCTCCTCGTGTGGAATGCCCGCGGCGTCGAGAAAGTCGGCGAGCATCTCGCTCCGGTCGCCGACGTGGAGCGACAGCAGCAGGGCGTCGGCCAGCTGCTCCGGGGGGTGGGCCAGGCCGGCCAGGGCGCTGACGCGCTGCTGAATCGAGATCTTGTGGAAGGCCTGGGGCCGCGCGTGGAGGATCTGGACCACCTCGCGCGCGGCGGCCACGGCCGCCTCCTCCGTCGGGTGTTCCCAAAAGGCGCGCGCCGCCGCGACGCGGTCCTCGCGCGGGAGCGAGCGCCACAGGCGGGTCGGGGAGGTCTCGAACCTCTGGATCTCTTCGGTCATCTCCGTCGGGTGGACCGGCCGAGTCTATCCCTGCGGGGTCGCCCGGCGCTCCGCCGGTCCGCGCTTCTCGCGTAGGCTCGCGTCGGCATGCGCCAGGAATCCACTTCGGCCCGGCTGCTCTGGGCGCCGGTCAACCTCGTTCAGGCGATCTACACCGCGCTGTGGACCGCGCTCTGGATCTCCGTGGCGCTCGTGGCGACCCTGTTCACCCGGTCCACCCGCGCCTCGCTCTGGCTGGCGCGCCGGGTCTGGGCGCCGGGCCTGGTTCGCGGCGCGGGAGCGCGGCTCGCGGTCCGGGGTCTCGAGCGCGTCGATCCGCGGCGGGCGCATCTCTATGTCGCCAACCACAGCTCGTGGATCGACATCCCGGTGCTGTACATGACCGCGCCGCCGCCACTCCACTTCCAGGCCAAGCAGGAGCTGGCCACGGTTCCGTTTCTGGGCTGGTACCTGCGCGCCATGGGCATGGTCCTGGTCGACCGCCGAGACCGGCGGCGCGCGAGCGCGAGCGTGGGTCGCACCGCCGAGCTGCTCGCCACGGGGTGCAGCGTGGTCTCTTTCCCGGAGGGGACCCGCTCGCGGACGGGGGCCTTGGGCGGCTTCCGCCCGGGCGGGTTCGGCGCCGCCATCGAAGCCGTCGTCGACGTCGTGCCCGTCGCCATCCGCGGCGCCGGCGACGTCCTGCCGCCGGACGGCTTCCGGGTCCGGCCCGGCGTCATCGAAGTCGTCTTCGCCGCGCCGATCCCGGCGCCGGCGCCGGGTCCGGGCGCGCGCGCGGCGCTCGCGTGCGCCGCCGAGCGGGCCGTTCGCCGCGCCCTCGGGGCCGACCCGGACGCCACGGTGAGCGGCGCCGGCGCCGAGCGATCAGGAGGCGCGGGAGGCGCGGGAGCCACGGGAGCCACGGGAGCCGTGGAGGATCCGGGCTAGGATTCGCCGACCGGCGCCGAAGGGCCGCCGCAACGGGGGGAACCGATGACGATCGCCCGCAGTCTGATCGGCGAGTTCGACCACGAGACGGCCAACACCCGCCGAATCCTGGAGCGGGTGCCGATGGAGAAGTACGACTGGACGCCGCACCCGAAGTCGATGTCGCTCGGCCGCCTCGCCAACCACCTGGCGACCCTGATCTCCTGGGGCTCGTTCGCCTTCACCAGCGACGAGCTCGACCTGTCCAAGACCGACTACAACCCGCCCGACCGGCACGCCCTCGAGGCGCTGCTCTCGGACTTCGACGACAACGTCGCCGAGACCCGCCACGCCCTCGAGGAGGCCAGCGACGAGCTGGCGCTCTCGCCGTGGACGCTGCGCGACGGGGAGAAGGTCCTGTTCACCCTGCCCCGGATCGCGTTCGTCCGCTCGATGGTGATGAACCACATGATCCACCACCGGGCGCAGCTCGGCGTCTTCCTGCGCCTGCTCGACGTCTCGATCCCCGGTCCCTACGGCGCGTCGGCCGACGAGATCTGAATTCCGGCGGGGGTGCCGGGGGCCCTCAGCCGCTCCGGCCGCCGGAGCGGATCTCCTCGACCGAGTAGCGCAGGCAGCGCAGCGAAGTCGACCAGTGGTCGGGCGGCAGCCCGGCCTTGCGCTTGAGCTGGGTGACGAAGTCGCGCGGCGACGGCAGCGACGCCCAGACGGCGGGCAGGAAGGTGGCGCGGCGGAAGCCTTCCTCGAGCAGCAGGCCGTCCACCCCCGGCCTCAGGGCGGCGAGCAGCGCGGCCTCGGAATCGACGTCCAGCAGTGTCAGCGGCGAGAGCACCGAGACCTCGATTTCGAGCCTCTCGGCCTCGTCGGCGGCGACGGGCGGGAAGCGCGGGTCCCGGCTGGCCGCTGCGCGGGCGTTGACCGCCACGTCCTCGGCCAGCGGCCGGTGAGGCTCGATCGTGCCCAGGCAACCCCGCAGCTCGCCGTCACGGTGGAGCGAGACGAAGCTGGCGCCGGCCTCGAGCAGCCGCGGCGGCAGGGCTTCCGGCAAGCGGTAGCGCCGGCCGACCAGGACGCTGTCGATGGCGGCGCGCGCGATCCCGGCCAGGATCGAGCGCTCCGGGGCGCTGAGCGGCGCCTCGGGCGGTGAGGGCTCAGGCGAGGGCATAGGCGCCGTAGCCGACGACGCGGTCGTCCGGACCGGCGGTGTCGCCCGAGTTGCGCAGGTCCAGGCGGCGGCAGCTCCAGCCGCGCTCGCGCGCCCGGGCGAGCAGTCCGCGCAGCGGCACGCGGCCGCAGGCGTCGCCTTCGCCGATGGCGTCCACGTCGAGCGACTCGATCGCGGCCGAAGTGCGCGCGTCGATCCGGCGCGCGGCGTCGTAGCGGTGGTAGTGCGACAGGTCCGTCGAGACGACGACCAGGGTGTCCTCGCGGTCGAGCCGGGCGAGCACGGCGGCGACCTCGGCCGGTTCGGCGTCGCCGACCGCCAGGGGGACCAGGCGGAACTCGCCCAGCCGGCGCTGCAAGAAGGGCAGCTCGACCTCGAGCGAGTGCTCCCGGCGGTGCGGCTCGTCCTCGACCACGACCTGATCGAGGCCGGCGAGCTCCTCGGCTGCTCCGGGATCCACCGCGACCTCTCCGAGCGGGGTGGCGAACGCTTCGGCCGTGGGTAGCGCCAGACCACGGAACGGCACGTAGTGCGACGGTCCGAGCACCACGACGCGGGCGAACGGGGCCTTCCGGGGCAGCGCGGCGAACGCCGATCCCGCCACCGGCCCGCTGTAGAGGTACCCCGCGTGCGGCGCGACCAGCGCCCGCGGCGGCGCGCCGCCGGGAAGCGCGACGCGCTCGGCGTCGGCGACGTAGCCGTCCACGGTGCCGGCCAGGAGCACCCGATCGTCCGGATAGAAGGTCCCGGCCACGGCGGGGCGGCGGACCGTCATGGCGACAGGATACGCCTGCGCGAGGGATCGGGGGTCCGCCGGCCCGGAGCGGCGTACCATGGAGGGCGATGGGCGAGAGGGTCGAGTCCTTCGAGGGCGCGGTTCCCACGCGCTACTGGCACCGGCTCGAGGACGGCCGCAGCCAGTGCGACGTCTGCCCGCGCGCCTGTCGGCTGCGCCCGGGTCAACGGGGCCTGTGCTTCGTGCGCGCCGCCGACCCCGAGGGCGAGATCGTCCTGACCACCTACGGACGCTCCTCGGGCTTCTGCATCGACCCGATCGAGAAGAAGCCCCTCGACCACTTCCTGCCCGGCACGGCGGTGCTCTCCTTCGGCACCGCGGGCTGCAACCTGGCGTGCAGCTTCTGCCAGAACTGGGACATCTCGAAATCGCGCGAGTGGGACCGGCTCTCCGACCGCGCCGACCCGGCGACGATCGCGCGCGCGGCCGAGGAGTTGGGCTGCCGCTCGGTCGCGTTCACCTACAACGACCCGACGATCTTCCTCGAGTACGCGATCGACGTCGCCGACGCCTGCCGCGAACGCGGGATCCACCCGGTGGCGGTGACCGCGGGCTACATCTGTCCGGAGCCGCGGCGCGACTTCTACGCCCACATGGACGCCGCCAACGTGGACCTCAAGGCGTTCACCGAGAGCTTCTACCGCAAGATCTGCGGCGGCCACCTCGACGCGGTTCTCGAGACGCTCGTCTACCTGCGCCACGAGACCGACGTCTGGTTCGAGGTCACGACCCTGCTGATCCCCGGGCACAACGACTCGCCGGCGGAGATCACGGCGCTTTCGGCCTGGTTCGCCGAGCACCTGGGGCCCGGACGTGCCGCTCCACTTCACCGCCTTCCACCCCGACTGGAAGATGCGCGACGTGGCGCCGACGCCCCCGGCGACCCTGACCGCCGCGCGCCGCATCGCGCTCGACCACGGCCTGCGCTACGTCTACACCGGCAACGTCCGCGACGCCGAGGGCGGCGCGACCTGGTGCCCGGAGTGCGGGACCAAGATCATCGGTCGCGACGGGTACGTGCTGACCACCTGGCGGCTCGACCGCGAGGGGCGTTGCCAGAAGTGCGGCACGGCGATCCCGGGCCGCTTCGAGCCGCTGCCGGGCACCTGGGGCGCCCGCCGCCGCCCGGTCCGCCTCGCCGACTTCGCCGCCTGAGGCGTCGGCGCGGCGGCCGCGCCCCGGCTCAGCGCTCTTCGATCTCCTTCTTCCAGGTGCCGAGGGTCTCGATGCTGAGCGGCTTCTCGGCCTCTTCGGCGCTGAACTTGCAGATCTCGAGGACCTCGGCGTCGGTCAGCACCCGGTTGCGCTCCTTGGCGGCGCGGAAGATCTCCTCGACCAGGTGGTCGCTGGGCTCGATGGCGTGCTCGTGCAGCCAGTGGACGATGTTCGAGACGCCCGACATGAAGCCGATCTCGATGCGCTGGCGCATCCCGACCATACCCGCCGGCACGCCGGAGTAGACGCGGTCGGCGAGCCAGTCGTCACCCTTCTTCTTGGCCTTGATGATCGCCGCGGCGTGGACGCCGGTGGCGGTGCGGAAGGCGTCGTGGCCGAAGACCGGGTAGTTGATCGGCACCGGCACGCCGGTCGCCTCGCTGGCCAGCTCGACGTACTCGGCGAGCGCGGTCAGGTCGTTGTCGATGTAGCCCATCAGCTTGAGGTTGATCAATAGCTGGTCCATCGAGCAGTTGCCCACCCGCTCGCCGATGCCCAGCGCCGTCGCGTGCACGCGGTCGACGCCCGAGGTCATCGCGGTGATCGTGTTGATGACGCCGAGGCCGCGGTCGTTGTGGCCGTGCCAGTCGATCTTGACGTCCTCGCCGGTCTCGCGGATCAGCTGGCGCACGTAGGGGATCAGGTTGCGCACGCCGCGCGGCGTGATGTGGCCGACCGTGTCGCAGACGCAGACCCTTTTGGCGCCCGCCTCGATGGCGGCCTTGAACAGGCGGCGGATGGTCTCGGGGGTGGCGCGGCAGGTGTCCTCGGTGACGAACATCACCGGCAGTCCGTTGGCGACCGCGAAGCCGACCGCCTCCTCGGTCAGGCGCAGCATGTGGTCGAGCGTCCAGTCCTCGGCGAACTGCCGGATCGGCGAGGAGCCGATGAAGGTGCAGGCCTCGACCGCGATCCCCGACTTCTGCGAGATCTCGACCAGCGGCGCGATGTCCGAGATCACCGTGCGCACCGCGCAGTTGGGCGTGATGCGCATCTTGGCGTCGACGATGCGCTGGCACAGGGCGAGGATGTCGGCGCGCGCGCGGGGACCGGCGCCGGGCAGGCCGATGTCGAGGGTGTGGATCCCCAGCCGCTCCATCAGATCGAGCAGGCGGAGCTTCGTCTCGATGTCGGGATCCCGCACCGAGGGCGACTGCAGGCCGTCGCGCAGCGTCTCGTCGTCGAACTCGATCGGCCGCTCGCGGTGCGGATAGCCGTTGCCGGCGGTGTTCCAGTCGTAGACGAGGTCGGAAGTGGACGGGTGCTCGGTCATGGGGACTCCTCTCGCCGGGATGAGGCTCCGGGTCTGCCGTCGGGGCGTGCAGGAACGGTACTTCCAGCCCGGCGACCCGTCAACGTCCCAGGGGGCGGGCACGCCCGGCCCGAGCCGGAAGCCGGCTTCAGTGCCCCCGGCGCAGGGAACCGGAGCGCTGCGCCCGCTCCAGCGCAGCGCGGGTTTCGGCGGTCAGCGGATTATCGGATCCGAGCTTCTCGACTCGGATCGACAGCGCCTCCTCGAGATCGCGGATGGCGTCGGCGGGGCGGTGGTCGGCGAGCTCGAGATCGGCACGGGTGGCCAGCGCCTCGGCGAGCCGCGGATGCCGCGGCTCGTAGACCCTGCGCGCCAGCTCGACCGCCCGGTCGAGGTCGGCACGCGCGGCGGGCAGGCGCCCCCGGGCCAGCTCGAGCATCCCCAGGCCACGCAGGCTCTGGGCGACCTCGGCGCTTTCGTCGCCGCGCAACTTGCGCCGCAGCCGCAGGCCGGTCCCGATCTCGGTGGCGGCCTCGTCGAAGCGCCCGAGGGCGAGCAGCGCCATGCCCAGATTGTGGTGGCCGCTGGCCACCGCCGGATGCTCCTCGCCGTAGGTGTGGCTCCAGATGGCCAGCGCGGTGCGGAAGCCGCGCTCGGCGTCGATCCAGGAGCCCAGGTGGTAGGCGGTCACGGCGAGGTTGTTGGCGTAGGCCGCCAGGGTCGGATTGTCGGGCGCCAGGACGCGCTGCCCGGCGTCCAGGATCCGGCGCGCGAGATCGAGGGCCTCGTCCCGCTTGCCCTGGTCGTCGAGCGACTCGCGCAGGCTGTTCTCGGCATCGAGGGTGTCGGGATGCTCGGCGCCGAAAACCTTGCGCCAGAGATCGACGACCTCGCGCAACGCCTTCTCGGCCTCTGCGTAGTGGCCGAGCGCGCCTTCGACCAGAGCGACGACGTGGAGCGAGCCGGCGATCTCGGGGGCGTCGTCCGGCAACACGCGGCGGCGCAGGTCGAGCGACTCGCGGGCCAGGGGGAGGGCCTCCTCGTTGCGGCCCGCCTTGTGAAGGCACAGTGCGAGGTTGGCGAGATCGGTGGCGGCTTCGGGGCTCGTCGATCCCGAGGCGCCGCCGGTCGAACTCGAGCGCTTCGCGGTCGATCCTTTCGGCGACGTCGAACTCACCGAGGCCGGAGTGCGTGGCGGCGAGTCCGGAGAGAGCCCGCGAGAGCTCGCGGTCGTGCCCGACGCCGAGGCCGCGGAACCTGGCGAGCGCGCTCTCGAGCAGCGGCAAGGCATCGTGGTAACGGCCCTCTTCCAAGCACAGCTCGCCGGCGGTCAGGACGCTCGTCGCGAAGTCGGCTCCGGAGGTCTCCCCCAGCCGGTGGCGGAGCTCCAGGGCGCGGGCGATCGCGGCGTCGCCGCGGTCGAAGACACCGAGCGTCTTGTACAGGTAGGCGAGCGTCGTGAACAGGTCGGCCTGGACCCGGGGCTGGCTGGCGAGGTCGTGGTCGATGCGCTCGAAACCGCGGTCGAGAAGCTGTCGCGCGGTGACCTCGCGCCCGCGGGCGCGGCTCGGTTCGGCTTCCTCGAACAGCGCGACGAGAAAGGTCTGGATCGCCTGTGCGCGCTGGGCGGCGGCCAATCGGCCGCGGGATTCCACCAGCGCGTAGCCGAGCGCGGCGAGGCCCGCGACGAGAGCGAGCACGACCGCCGCCGCCGCCGCCACGCCGATGCGGTGCCGGCGCGTGAACTTGCGCAGCCGGTAGGCGGCCGAGTCGGGACGGGCGACTACCGGCCGGCCGGACAGGTGACTCTCGAGGTCGCGGCGCAGGTCGGCCGCCGCGGCGTAGCGGCGTTCCGGCTCCTTGGCGAGAGCGCGCAGGACGATGGCGTCGAGATCCCCGGCCAGGCGTCGCTCGAGCCTCTCGGGCGTAGTGGCTCGTTCGGCGGCCGCGCTCGTCTGCGCGCCGTGCGGCGCGGGAGGGGGGCGTGGTGTCGCCCGCGACGATCTGCCGCTCGAGCTCGAGCGCGGAGCTGCTGGTCAGACGATAGGGCTTCTCTCCGGTCAGCAGCTCGTAGAGCACGAGCCCGAGCGCGTAAACGTCCGTCGCGGTCGTGATCCGCTTGCCCGTCACCTGCTCGGGCGCGGCGTACTGCGGAGTCAGGGGTACGCCGGCCAGCGTATGGGTGAGATCCTCCGCGGCGTCCGGATCGAGCATCTTGGCGATGCCGAAGTCGAGCAGCTTCGGCTCGCCCGCGCGCGAGACCAGGATGTTGGACGGCTTGAGGTCGCGGTGCACGACCAGGTTGCGGTGGGCGTACTCGACCGCCCCGAGGACCGCGAGGAAGAGCTCGATGCGGCGATCGACCGAAGCGCACTCCCGGTTGCACCAGGTGGTGATCGGCTCGCCGTCGACGCGCTCGAGCACCAGATAGGGCCGCCCCTCGGAGGTCACGCCACCGTCGAGCAAACGGGCGATTCCGGGGTGTTCCAGGTCGGCCAGGATCTGTCGCTCGCGCAGGAACCGGGCGCGTGCGGGAGCGTCGTCCACGCCCAGCCGCACCAGCTTGAGGGCGGCTTGCTGGCGGTACTCGCCGTCGGCACGCTCGGCCGCGTAGACGGTCCCCATCCCGCCGCGGCCGAGCTCGCCCGTCACCCGCCACCGGCCGACCAGGGTTCCGGGCGCGACCGTTCCGGCGGTCTCCGCCCCCGGGTCCGGCGCGGCCACGGATGCCAGAAGGGGCGCGAAGCGTTCGCCTGCGCTCCCCTGTCCCAGGGGCCCGGCGCTCCCGCGCGCGGCGGCGAGCGCGGCCTCGAGGCGGGGGCGCAGCGGGACGTCGGCGGCGTCGAGACGATCGAGAGCCGCGGCGATCCCTTCCTCGGGCAGCTCGAGGAGACGGTCGAGCAACGCCTCGAGCCGCGGCCAGTCGCGATCCCGCGACGGCGGCGAGTCGGTGTCGCGGGTGGCCACGGCGGGACTCAGGCGGGGCGCTCGCCGGCGATCCAGTCGGCGAGCAGCGCACGAGCCTTCTCCCAGTCGCGGCGGATCGTCCTGGGCGAGACCGCGAGCAGCTCGGCGGACTCCTCGAGCGAGAAGCCGGCGAAGAAGCGCAGCTCGACGACCTCGGCCAGTCGCGGCTGGTGGCGCTCGAGGGCGGTCATGGCCTCCTCCACGGCGAGCACCTCGGCGGCGTTGGCGGCCACGGCGCCCGCCGCGTCGTCGAGGGAAGCCATCGGTGCGCCGCCACCGCGTTTCTCGGCCAGCCGCGCGCGGGCGCGATCGATCAGGATCCTGCGCATCGCCTTGGCGGCGGCGCCGAAGAAGCGCCTCCGGTCATCGTCGGCGGGCCGGAAGTTGCCGACCAGCCGGACGTAGAGCTCGTGGACCAGCGCCGTGGTCTGGAGCGTCGCCTCCTTGCGCTGATCGGCGAGGGCGCGGTGCGCGATCCGGCGCAGCTCGTCGTAGAGCAGTCCGAAGAGGCGATCTGCGGCGTCTCGGTCACCGGCACCCCAGGCCGACAGCAGCCGGGTGACCTCGCCGGGCGAGCCGGCGTCGGAGGAGGGCATCTCCCGCCAAGCTTACGCCGGGCGCACCGGGGCGCAAGCGATCCCATCACGGCCTGATGCCGGCGCGCGACCTCAGGGAATTGCGGAGGACCAGGCGAGCGTCGTGCCACGATCGAATCCGTCGCCGAAGACGTAGTGGTTGGCCAGGGTCATCTGTCCCCAGTCGGTATCTGGGAAGTTGAACTCGATCGTACCGGCGACCAGAATCCGGCCGTCCTTGCCGACGACGACCGCCTCCGCGGTGTCGTCGTCGTTGCCGCCGCCGTGGTTCCAGTCGTGGTGGAACCGGCCGCCGCTGCCGAAGCCGGTGTCGAGCGCACCGTTCGGGAGCAGCCTGGAGACGCCGAAGTCGTAGTCGCCCTGCGACGACACGTAGGTCGGCCCGGCCAGCAGGATCTTGCCGTCCCCCTGCAGCGCGATCGAGTGCACGCTGTCGCGCTCGCCGCAGACGACGTTGCAGGAGAAGGTGTCGATCCGGAACCCGCTGCCGTTGAACGACGTGTCGGGAGCGCCGTTGGAGAGGAACCGGGCGACTGCGTAGTCCCATACTCCGGCGCTGCGGGCGACCTCGCCGCCGACCAGGATCCGGTTCCGGTCGTCGACCGCGACCGCGCGGATGATGTCGTTGAGAGTGCCGCCGTTGTCGAAAGCGGCGATCTGGCGGCCACCGTTGCCGAAGCCGGAGTCGATGTAGCCGTTCGACGCAAGCTGGGCGATCGCGAAGTTGAAGCTGATCGTCCCTCCGCCCGGCTGGTAGCGGGTGGTGCCGCCGACGACGATCTTGCCGGACGGCGCGACCGCGACGCCGAAGGCGAGGTCGAGGTCGGGTCCGGAGTAGTCGAAGCCGATCGTGGTCTTGCCTCCGGTGCCGAACGTCGAGTCGAGGTAGCCGTTGGATTGGAGCCGGAGGACGCCGAAGTCGCGATCGCCGGGGCCGACGTCGACCGATCCGGCGAGCAGGATGCGTCCGCTGCGGTCGACGGCCAGCGCGTTGGCTTCGTCGGTCAGATCGTCGCCGAGGTCGAAGGGGACGACGGTGAAGCCACCGCCGAAAGCGGTCCCGAAGGAAGTGTCCAACGCGCCGGTGGGCGTGAGCTTGACGATCAGCATGTCGGAGTTGCCGGCGCCGAAGTCGATCGTGCCCGCGACCAGCGTCGAGCCGTCGCCGAGGACACGAACTGCGCGGCCCCAGGTGGTGTAGGTGCTGGTCCCGGTGGGATTGACGACGCGCCCCGCGGAACCGAAGCTCGTGTCGAGCTGCCCGTTGGACAGATACCGCGAGACGACCAGGACCCAGCGGTTGGCGCCGTCGTGGGCGTAGCCGGCGACCACCAGCTTGCCATCCGGCGCGACGTCGGCGCCGGTGACGACGTCGCCGGCGTTGGAGTCGAGGTCGAAGGCCGAGTAGTTGGCGTGGAGGATCGTGCCGTCGGGGGGCTCGCTCGCCGCCAGGGGCAGGGCTGCGGCGAGGCCAATGACGAGCGCGGCGGCGAGCCCACTGTTCGGGTGGAACGCGGTCGAGCGCGGACGGCTGCGGGTGGCGGGCATCGGTATCTCCTCTTGGGTCCCGGTGATCGGTGGTCCTGTCGAGAAGGTCGGATTCGCGGAGCGCGAGTGGCCACGAGCCGCCGGCCGCGGCTACCAGCGGCTGACGTCCCCGCTCTCGAAGCCGTCGCCGAAGATGTAGGAGTTGGAGAAGCGGGCGTAGGCGTAGTCGGTGGTGAAGGTCGTGACTCCATCCCAGACGGTGCCCCCGACGCGCGGTCGCCCGTCTGGACCGAGCACGACGCGCACGTTGTAGAGACCGCCGAAGGTCGAGAGCCCGGCGATCGTGGCGAGGCCGTCGGAGCTCCAGGTGGTGTCGAACGCCCCGGCCCGCGTCAGTCGCGCAACCCCCGCCTCCGCGCCCGCCGATCCGGCCGTCGCGGCTCCGGCGACCAGGATCTTGCCGTCGGCCTGGAGGGCGAGGCCGGTGCCCTCGTCGTGGAGGGGGCTACAGCCGGAATCGCAATAGGTGCCGAGAACGAAGCCGGCGCCGTTGGCGCCGAAAGAATTGTCGAGAGCTCCCGTACCTGTCAGACGGGCGACGGCGAACACCGATTCGTTGTTGACGCCCAGCGCCGTTCCGGCGACCAGCAGCCGACCGTCGGGCTGCACCGCGAGAGCGTGGGCCGAGTCGTCGTTGGAACCCCCCAGGTCCCAGCCGAAGGTCTTCCGGCCGTCGCCGTCGAAGCTGTTGTCGAAGGCACCGTTGGCGAGCAGGCGGACGACGGCGAACTGGTCGCCCTGGCTGCCGCTGTCGTGGGCCCACCCGGCGACCGCGATGCGGCCGCCGCCGAGCTCGACGACGGCGCGGGCGACGTCGAAGCGGTCGGTGGCGCCGAGGTCGAAGGCGACGAGCCTCTTGCCGTCGCCGTCGAAGCTGGTGTCGAGGGCGCCCGTCGAGGTCAGGCGGGCGATGGCGAAGTCGAGATCCGTCGCCGACCAGGTCGCCGTGCCGGCGACGACGATCGTGCCGGCGGGGCCGAGAGCCAGCGCGAAAGCGTCGTCGGCGAGGTTGCCGCCGAGATCGAACGGAATCCCCGTCACGCCGCTGAAGCCGAACGCCGTGTCCGGGCCGCCGTTGGCGAGCAGCCGGGCGACGAACATGTCGTGGTCCCCGCCGGAGTGGAAGATGTCGCCGGCGACGACGATGCGTCCGTCGGGCTGGACGACGACCGCCTTGCCGTCGTAGGAGTCGGGCAGGAACCCGAAGGGATCGACGACGACTCCACCCGAGCCGAAGCTGCCGTCGAGAGCACCTCCTGGATTCAGGCGCATGACCACCAGCGAGGTACGGACGCCGATGATGGTGGAGCCGACGAGCAGCACCTTGCCGTCGCTCTGGACCGCCATGCCGCGCTCGAGATCGGTGTCGTCGGCGGTCACGCTGTGCTGGGTGGCCGTGAGCACGGTGCCGTCGGGCGGTTCGCTGGCGAAGGCCGACAGGGCGGCCAGCAGGCCGAGAGCCATCGTCGCGGCGAGGTGCGCGGCGCGCTGGGCGGCGCAGGGACGTGGGAGAGCGGACAGAGCGGACATCGAATCCTCCGGGTCGGGCCCCGATGGGGACCCCGTCATCACCCAGGTCGGATTCGCGGGCCGCGAGTGGCCAGTGGGTTCGGCGCCGGGACCGGGTCCCGACGGTCGTCCGCGGGCTACTGCCAGCGGAAGAGCTTGAGGGCGGCGAGGAAGCAGACGGCGCCCCAGGCGGCGAGCACCGCGAGCTGCGGCACGACGCCGGCGAGGCCGGCGCCGTCGAGCATGACGTGGCGCAGGGCGTCGACCAGGGCGGTCAGCGGCAGCGCGCGGATCAGCGGCTGGACCGCCGCCGGGAAGCGCTCGTAGGAGAAGAAGACGCCGGAGAAGATCCACATCGGGAACATGGTCAGGTTCATCAGCCCGGAGACGCCCTCGATCGTCCGCGGGCGCGAGGCGACCAGCAGGCCGACGCCGACGAAGGTCATCGCGCCCACCGCCGAGACCGTCGCGAACGCGGTCAGCGGCCCGCGCAGCGGGACGCCCAGGGCCAGGACCGCGAAGCCGACCAGGATGCCCGCCTCGAGCGAGAGGAAGACCAGGCGGGCGAAGATCTGGGCCGCCAGCAGGTGCCAGCGCCGCATCGGCGCCGCCACGAACAGCTTCAGGAGCTTGCCCGATCGTTGCTGGACGAGCGAGAAGCCGATCGCCCACATGCCGGTCGACATCATGTTCATGCCCAGCAGGCCGGGGATCAGGAAATCGACGTAGCGCGAGCCCTTCTCCGTCATCTCGCGTTCCTCGGGGTGGAAGGCGTCGGCGCGCCCCGCGGCGCGCTGCAGCGCGGCGTCCACCTCGAGCCGCGCCTGGCGGCTCTCCGGCCGGGTCGGATCGAACCAGTAGGTGGGCGGGTCGGTCGCCAGCACGACCAGGGCGAGCTTGCCGGTGCGCAGCTCGGCGCGGGCCTCGGCGGCGCCGAGCACCGCTGGTCGGAGACGATCCGAGGCGGCCAGGGCGGCGAGTCGGGTGGCCGCGGACGGCGCGCTCTCGATGCCGACCGGCAACGGCTCCGGAGGCTTGTTGCGGAACGCCACGCCGAGTGCCACCGCGAGCAGGACGGGGAAGAGGAAGACCCAGAAGATCGCTTCCGGCTCGCGCAGGAACTCGACCACCCGCGCCCGGGTCAGCTGCACCAGAGGCGACGCGCGCCAACCGCGGAACGGCGCCCGCGTCACGCTTCCCCCTCCTCGGCCAGGGTGCGGCCGGCCAGGGCGAGGAAGACGTCCTCGAGGGTGGCGTGGTGGGTGGCCAGACGCGTCGCTCCGAGCCCGTGCGCCGCCAGCAGCGCGAGCAGCGGCGGGACGACGCGGGCGACGTCGGCGACCGTCAGGCGGATCGCGCCGTCCACGCGCCGCACCGCCTCGACCCCCGGCAGACCCTCGAGCTCGCCGTCGCCGACCTCGCCGTCGACCTCGAGCTCGACCACGTGCTCGGCGCCGAGCGAGGCGACCAGGGCGCGCGGCGTCCCCTCGGCCAGCCGGCGGCCGTGATCGACGACCGCCACGCGGTCGCACAGGCGCGCGGCCTCCTCCATGTAGTGCGTGGTCAGCAGGATCGTGCGGCCACGCGCCTTGAGCTCTTCGACGATGTCCCAGATCTGGCGCCGCGACGCCGGGTCGAGTCCGGTCGTCGGCTCGTCGAGGAAGAGCACCTCGGGGTCCCCGACCAGCGCGCAGGCGAGCGACAGCCTCTGCTTCTGGCCGCCGGACAGGGAGCGCACGAGGGCGTTCTCCTTCTCGTCGAGCGAGACCCGGACCAGCGCCTCGTGCGGTTCGAGGCCGTGGGCGTAGAAGCTGCGAAAGACGGCGATGATCTCGCCCACCTTGAGCTTCTCGGGGAAGCGGGTCTCCTGGAGCTGGATGCCGAGCCGCGCGCGCAGCGCCAGTCCGTCACCGCGCCAGCGCTCGCCCAGGACCTCGACCGTTCCGGAGGTCGGCTCGGTCAGGCCCTCGAAGATCTCGACCGTCGTCGTCTTGCCGGCGCCGTTCGGGCCGAGCAGGCCGAAGCACTCGCCGCTCGCCACGTCGAGGTCGAGACCGTCGACGGCGGTGACGTCACCGTAGCGCTTGACGAGATCGCGGCAGCAAAGCGTTGGGGACGGCGGGACCATCGAGACCCGGACGATATCGCCGATGCCCGCGTCGCGGGGCCCCCGCGCTCGGCGGGGACCCCGGACACGGAGCGCAAGCCGTGCGTCAGTAAGACTTGGAGCAGTAGCCGCCGCTGGCGTTCACCCAGTTCTGCTGGATCAGCCAGTCGTGGCCGCCGAAGCTCATGTTGGTCTGGGAGCCGTTGGGCAGCGTGGTCGTCGAGCCGAACGTCCAGGCACACTTGTCGGCGTTCTCGTAGCCGCGGTTGTCGTACCAGGCGTTGAGGTCGGGATCGCTGACCGCCTCCTCGAGCTCGTGGGAGATGATCGAGGCCATGCCGTCGGCGCCGGAGGTGCCGTTCGGTCCGGTGTTCTGGGCCTGGCAGGAGCTCGGGCAACGCAGCGGGTTGCCGACGAAGGAGTACTTGATGTCGGAACCCGAGATCGTGCCGTGGGTGTGCCAACCGCAGTACTGGGTGCAGAAGCCGGAGCTGGCGGTGACGTCGCTCGAGGTGAGCACGAAGTAGACGGCGTTGGTGTCCTTGGGCAGGCCGCCGGCGATCGCGTCGGAGACCACGGTCTTGATCTGGCCGTCGCTCAGGCTGTTGCCGAGATAGGCCGGCGTCATCGTCGCGCCCTGGAAGGCGACGTTGCCGCTGACGTGCTGATTCGAGGCGTTGTAGTAGGTGGTGTTGATGTGGAAGTAGGGGGTGCCGCCGATCGTCCCCGCCAGGTCCTCCAGGATCGGGACCTCGGCGCTGCCGCTGCTCCAGCTTCCGTACCAGATGTAATAGACGTGGACGGTGTTCAGCATCACCGGGCCGTTGTGGTAGTTGATGCCGTTGCCGCGCTTGGGGCGGGAGCTCGGAACACCGGCGCCGGCGGTGCCCCAACCCTTGCCGGTCGGAACCATCTGAGTGCCGTCCTTCGACGCCTTGGCGCCGTCCGTATGCTGCCGCACGACCGTCGCGGAAAGCGGCAGGGCGATCAGCGCGGCGGCGAGGGTCAACGACAGCGTACGCATCTTCTTACTCATGGCCGGACTCTCCTCTGGCGAAGCACCGCCGGTCGAAGTTCCCGGAGACGCGACGTGACACACGGAGTGCGCCACGCCTGCGCGCGACGCGGCTCGGCGGCGGCGTGCCGACCGATCGCGCGCTTGCGGCGGCGCGGGCCGGCCGGCGCGAATGCACCAGCAAGTCCGCGTCCGCCGCGGAGTCTTCCGGGGACGGTTCCAAGGTCTCTGGTTCCAGAAGTGGCGGAGAGTAGATGCGGGATCCGGCGGTTGTCAATCACCCCGTCCGATCGGTCACGACAGAGAGACAGTTCACACCCGCCATGGACCTTTCGGTCCCCGAGGTGGTCCTTGAAGCGGTCCCAGGTCCCGTCCCCCCGGAGGCGCCGCTCGCGCTACCATTCCGCCATGCGATCGGACGGCTCCCCGGCACCCGGTCTCGCGCTCCTGCTCGGCGCCGCGCTGCTGGTCGCCTGCGGGGCTCCGGGTCCACCCCCCGCGGCGCGGACGCCGGCCGAGGCCGCGCGTCCGACCTCCCCGGCTCCGGCCTCGGCGCCAGCCCCGGACCGCGAGTCCGAGATCGGCCACTGGCAAGGGACGCTGCCCTGCGTCGGCTGCGCGGGGATCGACACCGACCTGACCCTCTACGCGTCGGCCGGCGGCGTCGAAGGGCCGTTCGTGCTGGTCGAGGTGCGCCGCCCCCGGCGCGGGGGCGAAGCCAAGCGGACGGAATCGAGCGGCGAGTGGTTCGCCGAGCGGGGCTCTCCCGACGACCCCGCGGCGACCGTCTACAGGCTCGAGCCCGGGCAGGGCGCGCCACGGCTGTTCCTCGCCGTCGGCGACGATCTCGAGATGCTGGACCACCGGGAGCGACGGATCCGGACGCGGGCCAATCTCCGCCTGACGCTGGTCGCGGAGGACGCCTCCGCCGCTCCCGAAGAGCCGGTCACGCCGGCTCCCGCCGGCAGCCCGGACGAGCCGTCCGGACACTGATGCCGCGGCCGCTCCGGTAGACTTCCTCGCTCGGTCGCGCCGAGCCCCGGACAGCCATGCATCCCATCTCGCGCATCCGCAACTTCTCGATCGTCGCCCACATCGACCACGGCAAGTCGACGCTGGCCGACCGCATCCTCGAGCGCACCGGCGCGTTGACCCAGCGCGAGATGCACGCGCAGGTGCTCGACGACATGGACCTCGAGCGCGAGCGGGGAATCACGATCAAGGCGCACGCGGTCCGGCTGACCTATCGGGCGCGCGACGGCGAGGAGTACCTGTTCCAGCTCATCGACACTCCAGGCCACGTCGATTTCAGCTACGAGGTCTCCCGCTCGCTCGCCGCTTGCGAGGGTGCCCTGCTGGTGGTCGACGCGACGCAGGGGGTGGAAGCGCAGACGCTGGCCAACGCCTACCTCGCCGTCCACGGCGGGCTCGAGCTGGTCCCGGTGATCAACAAGATCGACCTGCCCTCGGCCGACCCCGACCGGGTCAAGGAGCAGATCGAGCAGGTCGTGGGCATCGACGCCACCCACGCGATCGAGGTCTCGGCCAAGACCGGCCTGGGCGTCGACGAGCTGCTCGAACGGATCGTCTCGGACGTGCCCCCGCCCCGGGGGGACGCCGACGCCCCGCTCAAGGCGCTCCTGTTCGACTCCTGGTACGACGTCTATCGCGGCGTGGCCTGCCTGGTGCGGATCGTCGACGGCGTGCTGCGCAAGCGCGACAAGATCCGTTTCGTGGCCACCGGCCGTGTCTACACGGTCGAAGAACTGGGCACCTACGGCCCGAAGCCGCGCGAGGTCGAAGAGCTGGGGCCGGGCGAGGTCGGCTACGTCTTCGCCAACATCAAGGACCTGATCCAGGCCAAGATCGGCGACACGGTCACCCATCCGGACCGGCCCACGGCGACGCCGCTGCCGGGCTTCCAGGAAGTCAAGCCGATGGTCTTCGCGGGTCTGTTCCCGGTGGTCTCGGAGGACTACGAGGACCTGCGCGACGCGGTCGACAAGCTGCGTCTGAACGACGCTTCGTTCACTTTCGAGCCGGAGAGCTCGGCGGCGCTCGGCTTCGGATTCCGCTGCGGCTTCCTCGGCCTGCTCCACATGGAGATCGTCCAGGAGCGCTTGGAGCGCGAGTTCAACCTCGCCCTGATCACCACCGCGCCGGGCGTGCGTTACCGGGTGAACCGGACCGACGGCAGCCGGATCGAGATCTCGAGCCCGGCGCAGCTGCCCGACGGCTCGGTCGTGGACTCGATCGAGGAGCCCTACATCCGCTCGACGATCGTCACCCGCGACGAGTACGTCGGCAACATCCTGGCACTGGCGCAGGACCGGCGCGGGGTGCAGAAGAGCCTGCAGTACGTCTCGTCCGACCGGGTCCTGATCGAGTACGACTTCCCGCTCGCCGAGGTGATCCACGACTTCTACGACAAGCTGAAGTCGGTCTCGCGCGGCTACGCGAGCTTCGACTACGAGCTCGCCGACTACCGCCCGGGCGACGTCGTCAAGCTCGACGTGCTGGTCAACGGCGAGGCGCTCGACGCGCTCTCGCTGATGGTCCACCGGGACAAGGCGTTCGCCAAGGGCAAGGCGTTGGTCGACAAGATGAAGGAGCTGATTCCCCGCCAGCTCTTCGAGGTCGTCCTCCAGGCCGCGATCGGCAGCCGCGTGGTCGCCCGCTCGACGGTCAAGGCCCTGCGCAAGGACGTCCTGGCGAAGTGCTACGGCGGCGACATCACCAGGAAACGCAAGCTCCTGGAGAAGCAGAAGGAAGGCAAGAAGCGGATGAAGTCCGTCGGCAACGTCGAGATCCCCCAGGAGGCCTTCCTGGCGGTGCTCAAGGTCGAAGACTGATGGCCCAACTGCGGCCGTATCCGTTCGGCGCCCTGGTCCGGCGCGCCTTCCGGGAGCTCGAGCAGAAGAGCGCGATCTTCGATCTCCCGGTGACGGACGGCTTCTTCGGCGCGCCGGGGCTCGATCTCTCGGTGCGCTGTCACGGGCGCGAGGCGGCCACACCCTTCGGGCCGGCCGCCGGGCCGCACTCGCAGCTGGCGCAGAACATCGTCCTCGCCTGGCTCGCCGGGGGCCGCGTCATCGAGCTCAAGACGGTTCAGATCCTCGACCGGCTGACCATCCCGCGCCCCTGCATCGACATGCAGACCATCGGCTTCAACGCCGAGTGGTCGCAGGAGCTGTCGCTCGACGAGTCGCTCGAGGAGTACGTCAAGGCTGCGATGCTGATCCGGATGCTGGCTGCGAGCGGCCGCCTGCCGCTCGCACCCGGCTGCGATCGGACCGTCTTCGACATGAGCGTCGGCTACGACCTCGCCGGAATCTCGAGCGAGCCGGTGGCCGCCTTCGTTCGCGGTCTGCTCGACGCCGGACCCGTGATCGACCGGCTCCGCCGCGAGATCCCGGCCGAACACTCCGACCTCCGGGATCTGACCTTTCCCGCCCGCGTCTCCGACACGCTGACGCTCAGCACCTTCCACGGTTGCCCGCCGGAGGAGATCGAGAAGATCGTCCGGCATCTGTTCGAGAGGCACGGGATCTCGTGCGTCGTCAAGCTGAATCCCACCCTGTTCGGGGCGGCCGAGACGCGGCACCTGCTCGCCGAGGAGCTCGGCTACGAAGAGCTGCGGGTCCCCGAGAGCGCGTTCGAGAAGGACGCGTCGTGGGCGCAGATGACCGATTTCGTCGGCCGCCTCGCCGAGTCCGCGACCGGGCTCGGTCTCGGATTCGGCGTCAAGTTCAGCAATACGCTGGTGGTCGAGAACCACCGCGACTTCTTCCCCGCGACCCAGAGGGAGATGTACCTGTCCGGCCCGCCGCTCCACGTCCTGGCGGTCCGGCTGGTCGAGCGTTTCCGCCGCGAGTTCGGCGACCGGATTCCGGTTTCCTTCTCCGCCGGCATCGACCGTTCGAACTTCGCCGCCGCCGTCGCTCTCGGCCTGGTTCCCGTCACCGTCTGCACCGATCTTCTGCGCAAGGGCGGCTACGCTCGCGCCCGCGGCTACCTCGGCGCTCTGGCCGACGAGCTGCGTGCCACCGGAGCCCGCTGCGTCGACGATTTCGTGATCCGCTCTTTCGGCCACGGCGAGACCGCCCTCGAGAACGCGGGCGCGGCACCGGCCGAGCACGAGCGCTGCCGGCAGGCGCTGGCCGAGGGCACCGAGCTCGGCGCCGCGGCGGGTCCCGAGCTCTACGCCCGCTGGCTCTCCGAGGCGCGGCTCGCCAACACCGCCGACTACGCCGCGCGGGTCGCGTCGGATCGGCGCTATCACGCGGAGCGCAACCGCCGCCCGCCGCGCAAGATCGGCCGCGCGCTGGAGCTGTTCGACTGCATCAACTGCGGTATCTGCGTTCCGGTATGTCCCAACGATGCGAACTTCTTCTTCGCGGTGTCCGCCGGCGAGATCCCGGTGACCAAGGTTCGCCGCGAGGGCGAGGGCTGGTTGGCGCGGCAAGAAGGCACCGTCTCGATCGTCGAGCGTCAGCAGATCGGCAACTTCGCCGACTTCTGCAACGACTGCGGCAACTGCGACGTCTTCTGTCCCGAGGACGGCGGCCCCTACCGGATCAAGCCCAGGTTCTTCGCCACCGAGCCCGCCTGGATCGAGGACCGGCCGCGCGACGGCTTTCACGTGGCGCGCGTCGGATCGACGGTCGCCGTGCGGGCGCGTTTCGCGGGCGCCGAGTACCGCCTGGAGGTCGACCGCGGCGAGGTGCTCTACGAGGGCGAGGGTTTTCGGCTCCGCTTCGCCGAGTCGGACCCGGTCGGGACGCTCCGCGGTGAGGCCGACGGCGAGGTCGATCTGACATACTTCCGGCTCATGGCGCTGACCGCGCGCGCCGTCCTCGAGCCGTCCGACGTGAACTACGTCAACTGCCTCTGAAGACACCGATGCCGGGACGGCGGCTGCCGGCGGACGCGCGGGGCCGCCCGACGCGACCGAACCGAGACTGGGAGACCGCATGTCCGCACCGAAGATGGACGCCGTGGCGGAGGCCGCGGAGCGCTCGACGCCCGACATCGTGGGTTTCCTCCGCGACCTGATCGCGATCCCGTCCGAGAGCGGAGAGGAGGGCCCGGTCGTCGAGCGGGCGCGCGCCGAGATGGAACGGCTCGGCTTCGACGAGGTCCGGGTCGACGGCCTGGGCAACCTTCTGGGCCGGATCGGACGGGGCGGCGCGGTCGTGGCGCTCGACGGCCACCTCGACACGGTCGGCGTCGGCGATGCCACGACCTGGACCCGAGATCCCTACCGCGGCGAGGTTCGCGACGGCGTCGTCTACGGCCGCGGCGCCGGCGACCAGGAGGGTGGCTTCGCGGCCGCGGTCTACGGCGCGGCGATCGCGCGCGACCTCGGCCTGCTCGAGGGCGTCGAGCTGTGGGTCACCGGTACCGTCATGGAGGAGGATTGCGACGGGCTCTGTTGGCAGTACCTGCTCGGCGAAAAGGTCCTGCGGCCCGACGTCGTCGTCATCACCGAGCCGACGAACCTCGGCGTGTATCGCGGCCAGCGCGGCCGGATGGAGATCGAGGTCCGCACCCAGGGCCGCTCCGCGCACGGTTCGATGCCCGAACGGGGAGTCAACGCCGTCTACAAGATGGCTCCGGTCATCTCCGGCATCGAGGAGCTCCACCGCCGGCTGGCCGCGAGCGCCGACCCGTTTCTGGGCCCCGGAACGGCGACCATCTCGGAGGTCCGGTCGACCTCGCCTTCGCTGTGCGCCGTCGCCGACAGCTGCTCGATCCACGTCGACCGCCGCCTGACCCGCGGCGAGACGATCGCCTCGGCCGTTGCGGAGATCGAAGCGCTGCCGGGAGTGCGCGCGGCGGGTGCCACGGTTCGCGTTCTCGACTATTCGCGCGCTTCCTACACCGGGCTCGTCTACCCGACCCGCAAGTACTACCCGAGCTGGGTGCTCGAGGAGGATCAGCCCGCGATCGTCTCCGCCGCGCGCGCCGCGGAGCTGGCGCTCGCCGGGCCGGCCCGGATCGGCCGCTGGAACTTCTCGACCAACGGGGTCGCGACCTGCGGCCTCCACGGCGTGCCCACGGTGGGCTTCGGACCCGGCGACGAGACCCACGCGCACACTCCCGACGACCAGTGCCCGGTGTCCCACCTCGCCGCGGCGGCGCGCTTCTACGCCCTGTTCCCGGGGATCTTCGCCTCCGGGAGCCCCCGATGAGCACCCCCGACCTCCGCCGTCAGCTCGAGACGCTCGCCACCCTTCCGGTCGGCCTCCACGGCGGTGACTTCCTGCTCAGCTGGCGTCGGCCGGAGAGCGATCTGCGGTTCCTGGTGCTCGCCGCCGAGATCGTCGAGCGGATCGCCGACCAGGGGCTCTCGCCGCGACTCTTCGACAGCGGTCTCGGCATCGCTCTGTTCCGCGACAAGTCGACCCGTACCCGCTACTCCTTCCGTGCCGCGTGCAACCTGCTCGGCCTCGGCACCGAGGAGCTCGACGAGGCGACTTCGCAGGTCGCGCACGGCGAGACCGTGCGCGAGACCGCGACGATGATCTCCTTCCTGACCGAGGTGATCGGAATCCGCGACGACATGTTCCTCGGCCTCGGGCATCGCTACATGGCGGAGGTCGCGGACGCCGTCGAGGAGAGCCATCGCGAGGGCGTGCTCGCGCAGCGCCCGTCGGTCCTCAACCTGCAGTGCGACCTCGACCACCCGACCCAGAGCCTGGCCGACCTCCGTCACCTGGTCGACACCTTCGGATCGCTCGAGGCCCTGCGCGGCAAGAAGCTGGCCATGACCTGGGCGTACTCGCCGAGCTACGGCAAGCCGTTGTCGGTGCCGCAGGGCGTCGTCGCGCTCGCGACCCGCTTCGGCATGGACGTCGTCCTCGCCCACCCGCCGGGCTACGAGCTGGCCGACGAGCCCCTCGCCGCAGCGCGCGGCTTCGCGCGCGCCAGCGGCGGCTCCTTCGCGATTGCGGGCTCGATGGAGGAGGCGTTCGCCGACGCCGACATCGTCTACCCGAAGAGTTGGGCGCCGATGGCGGTGATGCGCGAGCGCACACGGATCTTGCGCTCCGGGGAGACCGCGGCGCTCCGCGACCTCGAGCGCGCGGCGCTCGATTCGAACACCGCCTTCCGCGACTGGGAGTGCAACGAGGAGCGGATGGGCACGACCCGCGACGGCCGGGCCCTCTACCTCCACTGCCTGCCCGCGGACATCACCGGCGTCAGCTGCGAGGCGGGCGAGGTCTCGCGCGCGGTCTTCGAGAGCGCGCGGCTCGGCACCTACCGGCAGGCTCGCCACAAGCCCTTCGTCGTCGCTGCCATGATCCTCGCCACCCGTTTCGCGGACCCGGCCGCGACGCTCGCGCGCGCCATCGAGCGTGCGCAGCCGCGGCGACTCGTCTGAGCCATGCCGACCGGCACGGGCGATCTCGTCGTTCTCGCCATCGGCGGCAACTCGCTGATCCGTGACGCCGCCCACCGAACGGTTCCGGACCAGTGGAACCTCACCCGCGAGACCTGCCATCACGTCGCCCAGATCGTCGCCGCCGGCAACCGGATGGTCCTCACGCACGGCAACGGCCCGCAGGTCGGGTTCATCCTGCGCCGGTCGGAGCTCGCCGCCCACGAGCTCCACGAGGTGCCGCTCGACTCGTGCGACGCCGACACGCAGGGCGCGATCGGCTACATGATCCAGCAGTCGCTGGCCAACGAGTTCGGGCGCCGCGGCTTGAACCGGAGCGCCGTCGCGGTGATCACGCAGGTCGAGGTCGACGCCGCCAGCCCGGCGCTCGGCATGGCGACCAAGCCGATCGGGTCGTTCATGGACCGGGCGACCGCCGAGGCGCGCTCCGTCGCCGGCGGCTGGCCGATCGTCGAGGATTCGGGGCGCGGGTGGCGGCGGGCGGTCCCGAGCCCGCCCCCCCTGCGCATCCTCGAGCTCGAAGCGATCCGCGCCCTGGTCGAGGGCGGCTTCGTGGTCATCGCGGTCGGCGGCGGCGGCATCCCGGTCCTGCGCGGTCCGGACGGGGAGCTGCGCGGCGTCGAGGCCGTCGTCGACAAGGATCTCGCCTCGTCGCTGCTGGCGGTCGAGCTCGGCGCGGATCAGCTCGTCATCTCGACCGACGTTCCGCGGGTCTGCCTCGACTTCGGCCGACCCGGCCAGCGCGAGCTCGAGCGGATGTCGCTCGAGGAGGCGCGCCGCCATCTCGCCGCCGGCGAGTTCGGGGCCGGCAGCATGGCGCCGAAGATCCAGGCCGCGATCGGCTTCCTCGAGCATTGCGACGGCCGGGCGGTGATCACCTGCCCGGAGGAGATCGAGCTCGCCGTCGAGGGCCGCGCCGGAACCCGGATCGAACGCTGACCGCCGGGGCGCTCAGCGGGCAGAGCCGCGGCGCTCGCCGGTGAACAGGAGCGCGAGCGTCTCATCCACGAAGCGCGTACCGGCGGCGAGCGCCTGCACCAGACCGGCGAGGCCGGCCGTGCCGGTCTCGTCGACGTCGCGAGCGGTGGCTTCGGTACCGAGGGAGTTGGCCCGCCGGAGGGTTGCCTCGTCGACCACGAGCGGCCAGCCGCCGGTCGCGAGCATGGCTTCGACCACCGCCAGCCAGTCGTAGGTCTCGTCGTCGAGAATCCCGGTCGCGATGCTGCGGGGCTCGGTCTCCCAGGGCCACATGAACTCGCTGCGGTGGGTCGCCGCGTAGCGCAGCGCCTCCTCGACCGGCAGACGTCGCTCGGGCGCGGCCAGGAACTCGGCCACCGCCTCTCGGTTCGACGGATCGAGCGCCGACGCTCCGGGAATGCGTGCGAGCAGGCGTTGGACGAGCCGGTCGTAGGCACGGACGAGGGGATACCCGCCGGCCGTCTGCACGGCGTGGAGGTGTGGCGCCTTTTCGATCCGGCCGAGTCCCACGGCGTCGGCGAACCCGAGAGCGCAGGCGCTCGCCAGCGCGCCGCCGCCGACCTGCACGAAGATCCGGTCGAGCGGACGCCCCGCCAGGGCGTCGATCAGCTCCCAGGCGATCGTCGCGCCGCCTTCGATCGAGAGGCCGTTGTCCGGACCCTGGCAACAGAAGGCGACGGCGCCGTCGGCGATGGCGTCGTGGAAACGGCGGTAGCAGGGATCGCCGGCCTCGCCCGGCTGCCGCTCACAGACCGTGAGCCGGGCACCCAGGTCGCCGAGGCGCGCGATCACGCGCGCGCTCGCCCAGGTCGGGACGAAGACGTCGAGCGGCAACTCGGCCGCGCGTGCCACCACCGCGGCGGCGAGCGCCGCGTTGCCGCAGCTGGCGATGGCGAAGCGCGAGTCGGTCCGGAGCGCCTCGGCCGCCTCGAGGTAGAGGAGGATCCCCAGCAGGTGGCGTGCCTTGTGCGAGCCCGAGACGTTGCCCGTCTCGTCCTTCACCCACAGCCGGCCCGGGGCGAGCCCGAGCTTCGCGGCGAGAGCGTCCGCGGGCGCACAGGGGGTGACGCGGAAGCTGCGGCCGTCGATCCGTGCGACCTCCCGGTCGAGCTGCTCGACGCGTGCGCGCCAGTCCGCGTCGGAGCGGCCCCGTCCCGCGGCCACGTGCCAGGAGTGGAACAGCCGCCGGTAGCGGAGGAACGGATTCTCTTCGCCGCCGGCCGGGTAGGCGACGCGGCGCGGATCGAGCGACCGGCGCAGGACGTGGTCGACGTCGTCGCCCGCCCGCGCCCGGGGGCAGCGGACCGGCGCAGGCACCGCCGCGGTGGGCGGCGCCGGCGCCTCGCAACCGGCGCAGGCGAGTGAAGTGGCCGGGGCGCTCAAGACGCGGCGGCGACGCGGGCGTTGAACTCGCGGATCCGCTCGTCCCAGGCGGGCAGGCAGGCGTGGAGGTCGTCCCAGAAGGCCGGCCGGCGCCGGGCTTCGAACTCCTCGAACGGCACGCCCTGCTGCTCGACCCAGGTGTAGTAGCCGAGGTTGAAGATCCGCTCGCGGTCGCGGTGCGCGAGCTCGAGGTAGTGGTCGGTGCGGACGCCCGCGAGGTGCTCGCCGAAGACTTCGCCGCAGGCGACCTCGTCGAAGCCACGCGGAAAGTCGCGGCGTTCGATCCGCGGCCACTCGCTGGCGTAGAGGGCGGCGCCGTCGGTCGCCACCGTCAGCAGCAGGTCGTCGGGTCCGAGATCGAACCACTTGGCGGTCTTGATCGCCGCCAGCACGTTGCACAGGCTCGACAGGCCGAACGAGCCCAGCGCGCCGACGAGCTCGGCGGGCACGCCCCGCCGCTCGAGCAGATAGCGGCGTCCCACCTCGCGGGCGAACATCAGGCCCAGCGCGTCGGTCGAGCGGTCGGAGATCGCCGTCACGGCGTCGGTGGCCAGGACGTTGTGAATGTAGGGGACGTGCTTGTCGCCGATCCCCTGGATGTTGTGCTCTCCGAAGCCGTTGTAGAGCAGGGTCGGGCACTCGAGCGCCTCGACCGCCACGGTGCGTGTGCCGAGCTCCCGCTTGAGGTAGTCGCCCGCGGCCAGCGTGCCCGCCGAGCCGGTGGCGGAGACGAAGGCGAAGGGGCGCAGGCGCGGATGTTCCTCGTCGAGCGCGGCGGCGATGCGCGCGAGCGCCGCACCCGTGCAGAGGTAGTGCGCGAGGTAGTTGCCGAACTCGCAGAACTGGTTGAAGACGACGTTCGCCGGGTCGCGCTCGAGCTCGGCGCAGGCGTCATAGATCTCCTTGACGTTGCTCTCCGAGCCCGGCGTGCGCAGGACGTCGTCCGGACTCTCGACCCAGCGGTCGAGCCACTCGAAGCGCTCGGCGCTCATCCCCGCCGGCAGAATGGCGACGCCGCGGCAGCCCATGATGCGCGAGATCGCGACCCCGCCCCGGCAGTAGTTCCCGGTCGAGGGCCAGAGCGCGCGCTGGCGGCTGGGATCGAACTGCCCGGTGACCAGGCGCGGCGCGAGGCAGCCATAGGCAGCGAGCACCTTGTGCGCGCCGATCATCGGAAAGCGGTCGCCGAGCGCCACGGCGATCGGCGCGCGGACGCCGGTCAGCGACTCGGGCAGGACGAGGTGGTCCGGCACGACGGTCCGGCCGCGACGGCTGGCGTCGTTGTACCAGTGGACGCGGAAGAGGTTGCGCGGGTCGGGAGCGTCGGGGTCGACGCCGGCGAGCGCGGCGGTGACCTCGGCAGGGATCGACGCCGGCTCGGCGAGCTCGGCGAAGGTGGGCAACACGACGCGCGCCGCGCGGCAGCGCTCGACGCCGTGGTCGTAGACCTCGCGGTCGACGATCTCGGTTTCCAGTCCCAGTCTTCTCAAGCCGGAACCTCGCTCATGCGCCGCCAGAGCCGCGGCGCTTCCTCGCGCGCCTCGGCGCGCAGGGTTTCGATGTCGGCGGTCAGCAACCGCCCGTCCTCTACGACCGTCCTCCCGGCGACCACCGTGCGCGCGGCTCGCGCGGTCCGGGTCGCGACGGCGAACGCCGCGGCGTCGGTCGCGGCGGGAGACCGGGCCACGGCCTCCGGGAAGAGCGCGCGCGCCAGCTCCTGGCTGCCGAACAGGCGGGCCTCGAGCGCCGTCCGCGGCTCTCCTCGCTCGGTTCCCACCTCGAGCAGCGCCGCGAGCTCCTCGCCGAGATCGGCACGGTAGCCGTCGGTGCCGAGCGCCACCCGGGGGCTGGCGCCGAGATGCGCCGGGTAGCCGACCCCGTTGCCCCGGTTCGAGCGCGGGTTCTGCACCAGCCAGAGCCCCCATTGCGCGGTCTTTCGGACCTGCTCGGCATCGAGGTGCACGCCGTGGGCGAGGATCGAGCCGGGGGGCAGCGCGCCGAGCTCGTGGAGGCGCTCGAGCGGACCGGGCCAGCCGCGCCGGCGCGCGTCTTCGACGTCGGCGCCGTCCTCGGCGACGTGCACGTGCAGGACCGTGTCGAGCTCGCGGCAGAGCTCGCCTGCGGCCCGGACGGTCTGGTCGGAGACCGTGAAGGAGGCGTGCAGGCCGACGCAGCCGCGGACCAGGGGACGGTCGTTGTCGAGAGCGAAGCGACGACACTCCGCCAGACCGCGTCGCGCTTCCCCGGCGCCGCCGTTGCGCTCGGTGGCGCCGTAGCAGAGCAGCGCGCGCATTCCCAGCTCCTGACAGGCGTCGGCGAGCACGTCGAGCGAGCCCTCGACGAGCGCGGGGGACTCGTGGTGGTCGATCAGGACCGTGGTGCCGGCGAGCAGCGCCTCGGCGACGTAGTAGCGGGCGGCGACACGCAGCGACCGCGCGTCGAGGGCGCGGTCGAGCCGCCACCAGACCCGCTCCAGGATCTCGAGAAAGCTCCGTCGGCTCCGGCTTCGGCCTGGGCATGCCGAAGGGGGCGAGCCCCGAGTAGAGATGGGTGTGGGCGTTGACCAGGCCGCCGTCCTCGCCCTCGCTCACGCCCCGCCTCCCGCGGTGGCCTTGCCGCGAATCCGGCCGACGCCCATCGCGCGCGCGGCCGGCGACTCCTTCATCGGAAGCGTGAAGCGGCGCTCGCCGTCGAAGGCCTCGAGCGCCGCCGCCACCGCCGCCGCGGTCGGCACCAGGCCGATCTCGCCCACTCCCTTGGCGCCGAACGGTCCGGCGGGCTCCGGGTCCTCGACCAGGATCACCTCGATTGCCGGCATGTCGAGCGGCCGCAGCACGCCGAGCTCGCGCAGGGTGAAGGTCACCGGCATCCCGTCCTCGCAGGGCAGCTCCTCGGTCAGCGCGTACCCCAGACCCATGTGGACGGCGCCCTCGATCTGACCGCTGCACAGCGCGGGATTGACCGCGCGGCCGACGTCGTGGGCGGCGACGACCTTCGCGACCCGTCCGTCGCCGTCGAGGATCACCACCTGCGTCGCATAGCCGTAGGCGGTATGGGTCCGGACCGGCCCGGGGGCGCCGAGCGCGGTGGTGTCGCGGACGACGACCTCCCCCTCGTAGACCTTGCCGACGAGCCCGGCGAGGGTCGCGCCGCCGTCGAGGTCGGCCCGCAGCCGCCGTGCCGCCTCGAGGACGGCATTGCCGCCGAACAGCGTCGCCCGCGAGCCGGTCGTCTGGCCACAGTCGAGCGGGAAGGTGGTGTCGACCCGGGGCTGGAAGACCGCCGCCGGGAGCCCGGTCACCTCGACCGCGAACTGCACCAGCACCGTGAGCAGTCCCTGCCCCATCTCGGTGTAGCCGTTGTAGAGCGCGATCCGCTCACCGCTCTCGACCACCAGCCGGACTCGTCCCCACTCCTCGACGCCGTTGCCGATGCCGCTGTTCTTCATCCCGCAAGCGATGCCGACGGCGTGTCCCGCGGCGCGCGCGGCCGAGTAGGCTTCGTGCACGGCCTCGAGGGTCTTCCGGATGCCCACCGAATGTTCCAGGACCTGGCCGGTGGTCGTGAGGTCGCCGACGTCGAGAGCGTTGCGCCAACGGATCTCCCAGGGGTCGACGCCCGCCCGCGCGGCGAGCAGGTCGAGAGCCCCCTCCATGGCGAAGTGCGCCTGGTTGGCCCCGAATCCGCGCATCGCGCCGCAAGGGGGGTTGTTGGTGTAGACGGCGAGCGATTCGACGTCGACGTTGGGCACGCGGTAGGGGCCGCAAGCGTGGCCGGCGGCGCGCTCGAGCACCTTGCCGCCCACCGAGGCGTAGGCGCCGCTGTCGCCGAGCATTCGCGCCCGGACCGCCGTCAGCCGCCCTTCGGCGTCGCAGCCGACCGTGTAGTCCATGGCGATCGGGTGCCGCTTCGGGTGCATCCGGACCGATTCCTCGCGCGTCAGCGTCAACCGGACGGGGCGTCCTGTGGCCCACGCGAGCAGCGCCGTCTGGGCCTGGATCGAGAGGTCCTCCTTGCCCCCGAAGGCGCCGCCGTTGGGCGCCAGCTCGACCCGGACCCGCTCGGGCTCGACACCCAGGACGCTCGCGACCTGGCGGCGGTCGTCGAAGATCCCCTGCCCCTGGCTGACCAGGCGCAGCCGCCCGTCGGGCAGGGTCTCGGCGAAGGCGCTCTCGGGCTCGAGGAAGAGGTGCTCGATGCGCTGCGTTCGCCAGACTCCCGACACGACATGGGCGCTGGCCGCGAGCGCCGCCTCGGCGTCGCCGCGGCGGATCACCGAGCGCGACAGCAGGTTGTCGTGGCGCGGGTTGACCTGCGGCGCGTCGGCCAGGAGCGCGCGCTCCGGATCGGTCACCGCCGGCAACGGCTCGTACTCGACGCGGATCCGCGCCGCCGCCGCGCGCGCCGTGCGCGCGTCGGCCGCCGCGACCACGGCGAGCACGTCGCCGACGCAGCGCACCTCCTCGCCCGGCGCGACGAGCACCGGCCAGTCGGCGTAGAGCAGTCCCACCCACCGGTCCCCGGGCACGTCGGTCGCGGTCAGCACTCGCTCGACCCCGGGCAGCGCCGCCGCGGCCGTCGTGTCGATCGAGACCACGCGGGCGCGCGCGTGGGCAGCTAGGACGACGGCTCCGTGAAGCATCCCGGGGGCGGCGAGGTCGCCCGCGTAGACGCGCGCACCGACCGTCTGCTCGGCCGCATCCAGGCGTGCCAACGGGCGGCCGACGCGACCGTCCGTGCAGGGCTCGGGCAGCGGCTCGCCGCGGCGGGCGCGCGCCGCCAGCTCGACCGCGTCGAGGATGCGCACGTAGCCGGTGCAGCGGCACAGGTGGCCGTTGATCGTCTTGGCGATCTCGTGTCGCGTCGGGTTCGGATTCTTGTCGAGCAACCACTTGGCACGCAGCGCGAAACCGGGGGTGCAGAAGCCGCACTGGACGCCGCCGGCCGCCGCGAACGCGCGACCGAACAGCTCGCGCTCCTCGGCCGAGACGCCTTCCCAGGTGAGCACCTCGGCGCCGTCGACCTTGTCGGCGGCGACCGCGCAGGCCGTCTTCGGATTGCCGTCGACGAGCGCGAGGCAGCAGCCGCACTGGGCCTGGGGTGAGCAGCCGTCCTTGGTCGAGGTGATGCCGCAGCGATCGCGCAGGGTCTCGAGCAGGGATTCGCCCGCGACGATCTCCACGCACCGGGCTTCACCGTTGAGCGTGAACTCGATCCTGCTCACGCTCCGGAGTATACGGAAGAGACCTATACTCCATCCCGGGAGGAACCGCATGCGCACGCTGGTTCGCGGCGGCACTCTGGTCACCGCCACGGGGAGCTCCGAGGCGGACCTGCTGATCGACGGCGAGACGATCGCGGCGATCGGGCCGCGGATCGAGACGCCGGTCGAGCGCGCGATCGACGCCTCCGGCCGGCTCGTCCTCCCGGGCGGCGTCGACGCCCACACCCATCTCGACATGCCGCTCGACGACGGAGTCCGCGCCGCGGACGACTTCGAGTCGGGCACGATCGCCGCCGCCGTCGGCGGCACCACCTCGATCGTCGACTACGCCACCCAGTCTCGCGGCGGCTCGCTGCGCGCCGCGCTCGACGACTGGATGCGGATGGCGAGCGGCCGCGCGGTCGTCGACTTCGGCTTCCACATGATCGTCTGCGACTACCGGCCGACGATCGAGGCGGAGATGGACGCCCTGGTCGCCGAGGGGGTGACCTCCTTCAAGCTCTTCATGGCCTACCCCGGGCGGCTCATGCTCGACGACGGCGCGATCTTCCGCGCGTTGCTCCGGAGCCGCGACAACGGAAGCCTCGTCTGCATCCACGCCGAGAACGGCTCCGTCATCGAAGTCCTGGTCGAGCGCGCCCGCGCCGCGGGGCGCACGGCGCCCGTCGAGCACGCCCGCACGCGGCCGGCGCGCGCGGAGTCCGAGGCTACCCACCGCGCCTGTGCGCTCGCCGAGATGGCCGGCGCACCGGTGTTCGTCGTCCACCTCTCCTCGGCCGAGGCGCTCGAGGAGGTCGAGCGCGCCCGCGAGCGAGGCGTCGAGGTCCACGCCGAGACCTGTCCGCAGTACCTCTTTCTCTCCGAGGAGCGCTACGAAGAGCCGGACTTCGCCGGTGCACGCTACGTGATGAGCCCGCCGCTCCGAGCGGCGGCGGGGCAGGAGGCGCTCTGGCGCGGCCTCGCGCGGGGGAGCCTCGAGACGGTGGCGACCGACCACTGTCCCTTCTGTCTCGCCGACAAGCGCCGCGGCGCGGAGGACTTCTCGCGCATCCCGAACGGCGCGCCCGGCATCGAGCACCGCATGACTCTGCTCTGGGACGGCGGCGTGCGCACCGGACGGCTGTCACCGAGCCGCTTCGTCGAGGTCACCGCCACCGCGCCGGCGCGGATCTTCGGTCTCTACCCGCGCAAGGGCTCTCTCGCCGTCGGCTCCGACGCCGACCTGGTGATCTGGGATCCGGAGCGGCGCACGACGATCTCGGCCGCGACCCACCGGATGCGGGTCGACTACGACCCCTACGAGGGGCGCGCGGTCGTCGGAGGTCCGGAGACGGTCGTCGCCCGCGGCGCGGTGATCGTCGAGCAGGGGCGCTTCGTCGGCCGCCCGGGCGCCGGCCGCTTCCTCCGGCGCTTGCCCCGCTCCGCCCCGGCCCTTGCCGCGGGAGATCCCCGAAGTGCAGACTCGGCGGCGATGACCCGACCCGAGACCCCCGCCGGGTCTCCGGCGCGCCGGCGCTGAAGCCATGGACCTGCCGATCGACGAGGTGGTGCGCCCGCGGACGGTCGACGAGGCGCTCGCCGCGCTCGCCGAGCATCCGGAGGCGCGGCCGATCGCCGGCGGCACCGACCTCGTCGTCCAGCTCCGGGACGGACGCGTCGCCGCGCCGCGGGTGGTCGATCTCGGCGGCCTCGGGCTCGCCGGCATCCGCGAGACCGCCGCCGGCGTCGAGATCGGCGCCACCACCACGATGGACGAGATCGCACGCCACCCCGCGATCGCGCGCGCGAGCCCGGCGCTCGCCGCCGCCGCCGGTTGGGTCGGAGCCTGGCCGATCCAGTGTCTCGCGACCCTCGCCGGCAATCTCGCCAACGCTTCGCCGGCCGCCGACACGGCGCCGCCGCTGCTGGTCGCCGGCGCCCGGGTCCGGGCGCGATCGCGGGCGGGGGAGCGGGAGGTTCCGCTCGACGAGCTCTTCCTCGGGCCCGGTCGCACCTGCCTCGCTCCGGGCGAGCTGATCCTCTCGGTTCTGCTCCCCGAGCCCCTTCCGGCCGGCGGCCGGGAGAAGTTCGTCAAGCTCGGGCCGCGGCGCGAGCAGGTGCTCTCGATCGTCTCCCTGGCGGCCCGGGTTCGCGCCCTCGACGGCGGCCGTCTCCGCGGCGTCCGGATCGCGTTGGGCGCCGTGGCGCCGACCCCGGTCCGGGCGCGCGAGACCGAGGCGCTGCTCGAAGGCGCGGCGCCGGACGCCCCGACCCTCGCCGCCGCGGGCCGCGCCCTGGACGGCGAGATCGCGCCGATCGACGACCTGCGCGCTCCGGCCGCCTACCGCCGCCACGCCGCGAGGGTGATGCTGCGCCGCGTCCTCGAGGAGCTCGCGCGTGGCTGACCGGGTGGTTCGCTTCGAGCTCAACGGGGAGCGGCGCGAGCTGCGCGCTCCGGCCGGGCGACGCCTGCTCGACCTGCTGCGCGGAGAGGCCGGCCTCACCGGCTCGAAGGAGGGATGCGGCGCCGGCGAGTGCGGTGCCTGCACGGTGCTGCTCGACGGCCGGCCGGTTCCCTCCTGCCTGGTGCTGGCGGCGAGCTGCGAAGGGCGAAGCGTGGTCACGGTCGAAGGCCTGGGGGGGAGCGGCCCGGAGCCGCACCCGTTCCAGGCCGCGCTGGTCGCCACCGGCGGGGTGCAGTGCGGCTTCTGCACGCCGGGCCTCGCGGTCACCGGCGCCGCCGTCCTCGCGCGCGGGGTCACCGACGCCGACGAGCAGGCCCGGCTGATGTCCGGCAACCTCTGCCGCTGCACCGGCTACACCAAGGTCCTGGCCGCGCTCGCCCGCGCCGGCGAGGTGTCCGATGAGTGACCTGGGCGGCCCGCTCGGCGGGCGTCACCCGCGCCCCGACGCGCTCGGCAAGGCGCTCGGCCGCACCCGCTACGTCGCCGAGCTGGCGCCGCCGGGCACGCTGTACGCGGCGCTCGCCGTCTCGACTTCCGCCTCGGCGCGCGTCGCGGCCCTCGACCTCGAGCCGGCGCGCCGCACGCCGGGGGTCGTCGCCGTGCTGTCGGCCGCCGACGTGCCGGGCGAGAATCAGATCGGCGTCGTCTTCGCCGACCAGCCGCTGCTCGCCGTCGACCGCGTACGCATGGTCGGCGAGCGGCTCGCCCTGGTCGCGGCCCGCACGCCCGAGTCGGCCTGGCGCGCCGCTGCCGCCGTCGGCGCCAGCCTCGACGAGCTGCCGGGGGTGCACGACCCGCTCGCGGCCCTGGCGGCGGGTAGCCCGCCGGTCCACTCCGGGGGAAATCTGCTCCAGACCTTCCGCGTCGAGCGCGGCGACGTCGCCGCCGCCGCGCGCCGGGCGGCGGTCGTCGTCGAGGCCGACTACGACGTCGGCGGCCAGGAGCACGCCTACCTCGAGCCGCAAGCCTGTCTCGCCCTTCCCGAGGGACGCGAGCGGATCACGATCCTCGCCTCGTGCCAGTGCCCGTTCTACATCCAGCACGCCGTCGCCCGCGTCCTCGGCCTGCCGCTCGCCGCGGTCCGGGTGGAGCAGGCGCCCACCGGCGGCGCCTTCGGCGGCAAGGAGGACTACCCTTCGGAGCCGGCGGCGTGCGCCGCGCTGCTCGCCTGGCACACCGGCTCCCCGGTCACCCTCCTGCTGCCGCGCGAACTCGACATGCAGGCGACTTCCAAGCGCCACCCGGTGCGGATCCATCACCGTTGGGGCGCGGACCGCGACGGCAAGCTGCTCTTCGCCGAGGTCGACACGGTGTTCGACGCGGGCGCCTACGCCGGGCTCTCGACCGTCGTGGCGGAGCGCGGCAACTCGACCGCGATCGGGCCCTACACGGTCCCCGCGGTCCGGGTGCGAACCCGCGTCGCCTACACGAACAACCTCTTCGGCGGCGCCTTCCGCGGCTTCGGCGCGCCCCAGGTCTCGGTCGCGCACGAGGCGACGCTCGACCGGCTGGGCCGAGCGCTCGGCCTCGACCCGCTCGAGATCCGGCGCCGCAACCTCCTCGACGACCGGCGGCGGACGATCTCGACCGGCCAGCGTCTGCCGAAGCCGATCCACGCGCTCGAGCTGCTCGAGCGCGCCGCGGCCGCCGCCGGCTGGGACGGAAGCCAGCCGCGCGCCGCCGGCGGCGACGAGCGCGAGGGGCTCGGCGTCGGGCTGATCCTGTACGGCTGCAACCTCCACCACGGTGGCCAGCGCCTCGACCGCTCCTCGGCGGTCGTCCTGCTCCAGCCCGACGCCTCGGCGATCGTGCGCGTGGGGCTGACCGAGATGGGCCAGGGCAATCTCGCCGCCTGCCAGACGATCGCCGCCGAGGCGCTCGGCCTGCCCCCCGCCGCGGTCGAGGTCTGCCTGCCCGACACCTCGACCGTGGCCGACTCGGGCCCCACCGTCGCCTCGCGCGGCGCCCACGCCTCGGGACTCGCCATCCTCGACGCCGTCCGCCGCCTGCGTCGCCGGCTCGACCCCGTGGCGGCGGAGCTGCTCGGCTGCCTTCCGGCGGAGGTCGAGCTGGTCGGCGGGCGGGCGCGGCGGGTCGGCCAGCCCGACGAGCGCAGCGTGCCCCTGGTCGCGGTCGCGAAGGAGCTCTACGCGCGCCGGATCGAGCCGCTGGCCACCGGCTGGTACCGCTCCAAGCCGCGTCCCTACGACGCCGAGACCGGACAGGGCGGCGCCTACGAGTTCTACGCCTTCGCCTGCCACGTCGCGCGGGTCGCGGTCGACGTCGAGCTCGGCCTGGTCCGCGTCCTCGAGGTGACCACCGCGCACGACGTCGGCCGCGTGCTCCACCGCGACGCGCTCGAGGGCCAGATCGAGGGAGGCGTGATCCAGGGCGCCGGCTGGGCGGTGACCGAGGAGCTCAAGCTCGACCACGGGCGGCTGCTCAACGCCGGCTTCACCGACTACCTGATCCCCACCGCCGCCGACGCGCCGCGAGTCCGGATCGAGCTCGTCGAAGCCGGGGACGGCAACGGCCCGTACGGGGCCAAGGGGCTCGGCGAGCCGTCCCTGATCCCGACCGCCGCCGCGATCCGCAACGCCGTCACCGCCGCCCTCGGCGTCGAGATCGACCGCACCCCGCTGACCCCGCCCAGCCTCGTCGCCGCCCTCGCCGCGGCCGAGGAATCGGCTCCGCGCGGCGCCCGCTGACCGCACCACGCGTCACCACCCGGCGTTCCCCTCCGACGATGACCCTCTCTGTTCTCGAGCTCTTCTGCGGCCTCGGGGGGTGGCGCTACGCGCTCGGCGGGCGGGGGCGGGTGGTCGCCGCTTGGGACGTCGACGAGGCGGCGCGTGCGACCTACGAGCTCGGCCACGGCGAGCGGCCGCGGTCGCGCGAGCTCGCCACCGTCCCGGCCGAGGATCTGCTCTCGTTCGGCGCCGACACCTGGCTGATGAGCCCGCCCTGCCAGCCCACCTGCCGCATGGGCCGGCGGCGCGGTCTGGCCGATCCGCGCTCGCGCGCCTTCCTGCGCGTGATGGAGATCTTCGATCTCGCGCCGCCCGAGAACCTGGTGCTCGAGAACGTCGAGGGGTTCCTCGGCTCCGACGCCCACGAGCTGCTCGTCGAACGGCTCGACCGCCACGGCTTCCACCGGCGGGAAGTGCGGCTCTGCCCGACGCGCCTGGGCATCCCCAACCGGCGGCCGCGCCTCTTCGTCGTCGCGTCGCGCCGGCCGCTCGCCGGCGTCGAGGCGCCGGAGCTCGAGCCCGAGCCGCTGGCGCGCTACCTGGACGCGAGCCCGGAAGCGGCACTCGAGCTCGATCCCGCGACCTTCGCGCGCCACCTACCCGGCCTCGACCTGGTCTCCCGCGACGATCGGCGCAGCGCCTGCTTCATCTCCGGCTACGGCCAGCGCTACGTCGGCTCCGGCTCTTTTCTGCGTACCGCCCGCGGCGCCCGCCGCTTCGCGCCCGCCGAGATCGCGCGCCTGCTCGGGCTGCCCGAGCCCTTCCGCTTCCCGGCCGGCATCCCGCTCGAGCGCCGCTACCGCCTGCTCGGCAACTCGCTTTCGATCCCGGCGGCGCGCTGGGCACTCGGACTCCTCGCCGGCTGAGCCGTTGGGTGGACTCGGGGTGGAGCCTCTCAGGGAGATAGTCTCCCCCGCGCAGCGGTGTCCGAAGCGGGAGATGGAGGAGGCAGCGATGAGGACGATCGTCGCGGCGGTCGCCACGTGGCTCGCACTCGTGACGGCGGGGATGGCCGCCCCCGGTGCGGGCTCCGTAGAGGAGAGGACGATGCGCCACGCGACTGGCGATTTCGACGTTCAGGTGACTCCGAAGGACCTCGACGGCCCTGCCGAGGACGCGACGCTGGGGCGCTTCGCGCTGGTCAAGCGCTACCACGGCGGGCTCGAAGCGGACGGCCTGGGCCAGATGCTGACCGCCGGCAGCCCGGCCGCGGGATCGGCCGGCTACGTCGCGGTCGAGACGGTTTCGGGTACCCTGGACGGCCGCGCGGGGAGCTTCGCCCTGATGCACCGCGGCTCGATGTCGCCCGCCAGCCAGACGATCGAGGTCACCGTCGTCCCGGGCTCGGGCACCGGCGCGCTGGCCGGCATCTCGGGCACCCTGGAGATCCGGATCGAGGGCAAGCAGCACTTCTATAACCTCGCCTACGAGCTCCCCGCGGCGCCCTGAGCCTAGAGGCGGACGAGCTTTCGGAAGCCCACGTGGAGGTCCCGAGAATATTGACAATCTGAGATCCTGCTTCCCGTCCTGTTCCCTCGGAGAAGGCGGCGAGATCATGCATTTTGACGAGGTCGGACTCTGGTCAGAGATCAAGCTCGAGATTCTGAAGAAATACGCGGCCGCCTACTCGACCATCCTGGCAGGGCAGCGTGGATTCGAACACTTCTACATCGACGGGTTCTCGGGATCCGGGCTGCACGTTGCGAAAGGTACGGGCGCTCCAGTCGAGGGTAGTCCACGTATCGCTCTCGGAATTGCACCCTCGTTTCGCAGGTACTTCTTCATCGATCTGAACGGAGAGAAACTCGAGTTCCTGCAGCAGAGTACCGCCGGCCGAGTCGATGTCGAGATCATCCAAGGAGACTGCAATCGCGCACTGATTGATTCAGTGCTTCCTCTGGTTCGATGGGACAAGTTCCGACGAGCACTCTGCCTGCTCGACCCCTACGGCCTACAACTCGACTGGGAAGTGATCCAGATGGCAGGCAGGCTGGGGACGATAGATCTATTCCTCAACTTCCCGGTCATGGATATCAACAGGAACGCGCTTTGGCGGGATCCAGAGGGAGTGAGCCCAGCGGATCGGGAAAGGATGACGAGGTTCTGGGGCGACGAGTCTTGGTTTGACGCGACCTATGAGCGCTCCAAGCAGCTCGGTCTGTTCGGCAATGACGAGAAGTGGCTCAAGGCCACCAATGATCAGGTGGCCGAGGCATTTAGACAGCGACTTCGGCAGGTAGCGAGGTTCGCCCACGTTCCCAAGCCGCTGCCGATGAGGAACTCGAAGGGCGCGGTCGTCTACTATCTCTTCTTTGCGACGGCCAAGCCCGTGGCTAACAACATCGTCGAGGGGATTTTCGACAGGTATCGCTAGGCGGTGGCGTGCGCAGGGAACTCGTTCCACTCCCGGCCGTCTAGTTCTCTGCCGCCGCTCTTTGGGAAACGACCACCCCACTGCTTGAAGAAGAAGGCGACCCCTTTCTCAAGGCATTGGTCGCGAACCTCCAGGACCCACTCCTGCCGCAACGGCCGATGATGGGGGCCGGACTCACCTCCGACAATGACCCATTGAATCCCATCAAGAGGTAGGCGCGGGATCGATCCAAGAAGCGGCTCGATGCTCAAGAAGCGAACATGCGCAGGAACCCTTGCGAGGTCCTCGCTTCGGCCTGCATAGCGCGCATTCTCGACGCTGACTCCCATCCAGACATTGTCGTGCCACGGCAAGTGCTGCGAGAGCTCGAGCAAACGAGCCGAGCGCTTCGTGAGGATCTGGAATTCATGTTGGCTGGCACGTCCCATGACCTCGAAGATCTCCTGAATGTAGGGAAGGGGGACGCGCTCATGGAAGAGGTCGCTCATTGAGTTGACGAAGATCCTTCGTGGGCGGCGCCAATGCAAGGGATCCTCGAGCTTCTCGGGCACCAGTCGGAGGTCGAATCCGTTCTCAAATGGGTGGCGCGGAACGCCTCGGAACCTCTCGGCGAATGTCTCCGCATAGCAGTGCTTACACCCCGGGCTGACTTTCGTGCAGCCGCGAATCGGGTTCCATGTCGCGTGAGTCCATTCGATAGCACTCTTCTCGGCCACGCTTCGAGTCTAGGACATCCAGGTGCTGGTACGCAGAGGTTTGTGGCTCTGCCCGGTGGCCGCCGGGCACGCCCGGGGCGCCGTCAGACGTTGAAGCGGAAGTGGACGACGTCGCCGTCGGCGACGACGTACTCCTTGCCCTCGAGACGCAGCAGGGCCTTGTCGCGGCAGGCGGCCAGGGTCTTGTGCTCCAGCAGGTCGTCCCAGCGCACGACCTCGGCCTTGATGAAGCCGCGCTCGATGTCCGAGTGGACGGCGCCGGCGGCCTCGCGGGCGACGGTGCCGGCGCGGATCGTCCAGGCGCGCACCTCGTCCTCGCCGACGGTGAAGAACGAAATCACCCCGAGCAGCGAGTAGCAGGCGCGGATCACCCGGTCGAGGCTGGGCTCGGTGAGGCCCAGGTCGGCCAGGAACTCGCTCTGCTCTCCCGGCTCGAGGCGCGAGATCTCGAGCTCGATGGGCGCGCTGACCACGACCCCCGGCAAGCCTCCGTTCGCCGTCTCGCCCAGGCCGAACTCCTCCGGGCTGCGGTTCGCCACGTCGCCCTCGGCGACGTTGATCACCACCAGCATCGGCTTGGCCGAGAGCAACTGGAAGCCGCGCAGCATCTTCTCGTCGTCGCCGGCCAGGCCCAGCCGGCGCAGCGGCGTCTCGCTCTCGAGCGCGGGCAGGATCGTCTCGGAGAGCAGCGTCTTCTCCCGCTCCTCCTGCGGCGAGAGTCCGCGCTTGGCCGACTTGGCGAGCCGGTCGAGCCGCTTCTCGACCAGCGAGTGGTCGGCCAGGATCAGCTCGAGGTCGAGGGTCGAGATGTCGGCGCGCGGATCGAGCTTGCCGCCGGGATGCGGGATCTCCGGGTCCTCGAAGGCGCGCACGACCTGGAGCAGACCGTCGACCGTCTTGAGCTTCGCCAGGTCGAGGCTCTCCGAGCCCTCGCCCTGTTGGATGCCCGGGATGTCGACGTACTCGACCGTCGCCGGCGTGTACTTCTTGGGCGCGAACAGGTCGCGCAGCCGGGCCAGCCGCGGATCCGGCACGCGCGCGACGCCGACGTGGGTGTGCCCCGCGGCGGCGAACTTGTCGGTCGTCTCGTCGGCGGCCGTCAGGGTGTTGAACAGCGTCGTCTTGCCGACCTTGGGCAGACCCAGGATGCCGAATTGCATGGTTACTCCCACTCGATCGTGCCGGGCGGCTTGGTGGTCAGATCGTAGGCGAATCCGGAGACGCCGGGCAGCGCGAGCAGGCGCTCCCGCAGCGCCTCGACCAGCGCCCCCGGCAGCCGCGCCGGAGTCGCCGTCATCGCGCGCGACGAGCGCACCGGGCGGACGATGACCAGCTCGCGCCCGCGGCCGTCGATCTCGAGCGGCACCAGCACGGTCGGACACTGCCAGACGTCGGTGTAGACCCCGTGGCGGGCGAGGCCGGTCATCACGAGGTCGTCGGCCTCGCGCAGCAGGTCGAGCCGCTCGCGGGTCACCGTCGCGGCGAGCGGCCGGAAGCGCTCCGGCCGCCCCTCCCCGCGCCACCACAGGCAGCGGTTGACGTGGGGCACCGTCTCGTAGAGGGTCCCGGCGACGCGCAGCAGCTCCTCCCAGTCGGCGTCGCCGGCCAGCAGCACCGGATGCTCGTAGGAGCGCAGATCGGCCTTGACCCCGACCGAGCGGATCGGCAGGGCGCGGGCCGCGATCCCGTCGCCGGCGACCGCCGTGGCCAGGGCCGGCTCGATCGCCGCGAAGTGGCTCTCGTCCGGCTCGCCGTCCGAGCAGAGCAGGCGCACCCCGAGCCCGGGTCCCGGGAAGGGATGGCGCTCGAGCATCTCGCGCGGCACGCCCAGGCGTTCGCCGAGCTCGCGCACCTCGGTCTTGTAGAGGTCGGCCAGGGGCTCCACCACGCGGCCGGCGGCGATCATCTCCTCGATCACCGGGACGCGATTGTGGTGGGTCTTGATCGTGTCCGCGCGCTTCGTGCCGCCGGTCTCGATCGTGTCCGGGTAGATCGTCCCCTGGGCCAGCAGGTGGCTCTCGATGCCGAGCCGCCGCGCCTCGCGCTCGAAGACGCGGACGAAGGTGTCGCCGATCGCGCGCCGCTTGCGCTCCGGGTCGATCTCGCCGGCCAGGGCGGCGAGGAAGTCGTCGCCGGCGTCGACGAACTCGAGATGCGAGCCGAGGCCCAGCGCCTCGAGCAGGGCGACCACTTGCCGGCTCTCGTCCTTGCGCATCAGGCCGTTGTCGACATGGAGCAGGTGCAAGCGCTCGGGACCGAGCGCACGCGCGAGCAGGCGTGCGGCCACCGTCGAGTCGACTCCGCCCGAGACCAGCAGGAAGACCGAGCGCTCCCCGACCTGCCGGCGCACCCGTTCGACCTCCTCGTCGAGGAAGCCGGCGACCGACCAGGTCGGCTCGCAGCCGCAGATCCCGAGGACGAAGTTGCCCAGCATCTCGCTGCCGTGGACGGTGTCGTCGACCTCGGGGTGGAACTGGAAGCCGTAGCGGCGCAGGCGGTCGGAGCCGATGGCGGCGAAACGGTGGGCGGGGCCGGAAGCGCCAAGCCGGGTGTGGCCGAGCTCCTCGAAGCCGGGGCCCAGCGCCACGACCGAGTCGTAGTGGCTCATCAGGACCCGTTCGACCGGCCCGAGACCGGCGAACAGGGGGTGTTCGCGGGCGATCTCGAGGTCGGCCGGGCCCCACTCCCGGCCGCCGTGGACGATCTCGCCGCCGTAGTGCTTGGCGATCTCCTGATGGCCGAAGCAGAAGCCGAGAATCGGCGTGTCGAGGTCGAAGATCTCCTTGGTGTAGTCCGAATCCTCGCCGTGGGAGGAGAGGGACGGGCTGCCCGAGAGCACGATGCCGCGATAGGGGACGAAGGCCTCGACCGGGTCCTCGGGCTGGCGGATCTCGGCCAGCACGCCCAGCCGGCGGATCTTGGTGGCGATCAGGTGGGCGTACTGGCCGCCGAAGTCGACGACGGCGATCTTGTCGTGGTGCACGCTCGGGAAGCCTCCGTGAGTCGAGGTCGTGACGCGCGTCGCGGGCGGCGCGGCGACGGGCGGAGCCTATCGTCTGGGGAACCTGGACGGTGCCGCCGTCCGGCCCGGACTAACATGGAGCCGTCGAAGAGGCCGGTCCGCGGACCGGCCGGAGGGCGGAGAATCCGGAGCGGAAGGAGCGTGAGATGCCCGAGACGAAGAGCGGGACGCCGGCGGTCAAGCCGGCCGGCACCGTGAGCGCGAAGCCGGTCGCGGCCGGCACCGCCACCGAGGTCCAGGTCCTGGTGGGGCCCGACGACGGGGCGCCGAACTTCGCCCTGCGCCGGTTCCGGATGGGCGAGGGCGGCGGCATGCCGCTGCACACCAACACCGTCGAGCACGAGCAGTTCGTCGTCGCCGGTCGCGCCCGGGTGACCGTCGGCGGGGTCGTCCACGACGTCGCGCCGGGCCACGCCCTGTTCATCCCGGCGGGTGTCGCCCACGCCTACGAGGTGGTCGAGGCGCCGTTCGAGTTCCTCTGCGTCGTGCCCAACGCGCCGGACCGGCTGGAGATCCTCGGCACGGTCTGCTGAACCGGCGCGGGCTAGACTCCGCGCCCATGTTCCAGCCCTGGCAAGGGGATCGGGCCAGCCGGCGAGGAGCCTCCCGGTGACGCCGCGTACGGCTGGCCTGACCGGCCTGACCCTGGTGGCCTTCGCCGCCAACTCGTGGCTGTGCCGCGCCGCTCTGGTCTCCGACTCGATCGACCCGGCGAGCTTCACCGCGGTACGGCTCGGGACCGGCGCCGCGGTGCTCGCCGCGCTGGCTTGGCGCGGGCGCGACGCCGAGACGCGCGCCGCCGGCAGCTACCGGTCGGCGGCGGCGCTGTTCGGCTATGCGCTGTTGTTCTCGCTCGCCTACCTCGAGCTCGACGCCGGCATGGGCGCCATGCTGCTGTTCGGCGCGGTCCAGGCGACGATGCTGCTGGGCGGCCTGGCCGACGGCCACCGACCGTCGTGGGGCGAGGGTCTGGGGCTGGCCGTCGCGCTCGCGGGCCTGGTCTGGCTGACCGCCCCGGGGCGCACCGCGCCGCAGCCCTGGGCCGCGGCGGGTATGGCGCTGGCCGGTGTCGCCTGGGGGATCTACAGCCTCCACGGGCGCGGCGCCCGGCGACCTCTGGCGGCCAATGCGGGCAATTTCGCGCGCACGCTTCCCGCGGCCCTGGCCGCGGTGGCCGTGGCCGTGGCGATGGGTGCCGGGCACGCCGGAGGTCGCGGCCTGGCGCTGGCGGCGATCTCCGGCGGCCTCACCTCCGGGTTGGGATACGCGCTCTGGTACGCGGCGTTGCCCGGCCTGTCGCCCGTCCAGGCCGGGGTCGTCCAGCTCGCCGTGCCGGTGCTCGCGGCGGCCGGAGGGGTCGCCCTGCTCGGGGAACGGATCAGCGGCCGGCTGGTCGGCGCCGGGGCGCTGGTGCTCGGCGGCATCGCGCTCGCAGTCCTCTCGCGCCGCCCGGCGCGGCGCTGATCGGCCGCCGTTGGAGCGGCGCCCGGGTCAGGGCGCGGCGTCGGCCGTCGCGGCGCGCCAGCCGGCGAAGCGCTCCGTCGCCTCGAGGCGGCGGGTCTCCTCGACCGACCAGGGCGAGTAGCTCCCGGGTTGCCGCTCGAGCTCGGAGAGCCACTCCTCCCAGGCCAGCCAGCGCAGCTCGGCCACCTCGTCGGGATCGGGCGCCAGCCGGTCCGGCTCGATGCGGGCGGCCACGACCGGGCAGATCTCGTTCTCGACCACGCCGTCGAGCTCGGCCCGGTAGCGGTAGTCGGGCAGCGCGATCCAGGGCTCGAGCGGCAGGGCGCCGAGCTCCTCGCGGCAACGGCGTACGGCGGCATCGAGCGTCGATTCCCCCGGGCCCGGGTGGCCGCAGCAGCCGTTCGACCAGATCCCCGGCCAAGTCTTCTTCGACAGCGCCCGGCGCTGCAGCAGCGTGCGCCCGGAGCGGTCGAAGAGGAACAGCGAGAAAGCGCGGTGGAGCGGGGTCGCGGCGTGGTGGACCTCGTCCTTGCGGGCCAGGCCCACCTCGCGATCGGCCTCGTCGACCAGCACGACCCACTCGTCCCTCATCGCCGGGACTCTACCCGAGGGCGCGCTCGCGCCGCCGGGTCCGGTTCGCCGGGCGCGTCCGCCCCGGGTTGACAGGCGTCCCCGGAGTGCGAGAGAACCCGCGCGGAGAAACCCGGTGTCGCGCCTTCGCCTGCTCGCGCTCTCGCTGGCCGCCCTCGCCGTGCTCGCGACTCTGGCCGCGGGCGCGACGCCCGCGGTGGCGCGCGGGCCGCTCGCCTGGATCGTCTGGGCCGGCCTGCCGGTCGCCGTCGGCGCGCTGGGCGGCATCGTGGCGCCGCGCCGCCGGCGCCTGCCGCATCCGGCTCGGGTGCGGGTGCCGGCGCTCTCGCACGCGCCTCTCGTCGTCGCGCTCGTCGGTTGCGACCTGCTGCCGCTGGTCGCGGGCTGGAAGCTGGGTTGGATCTCCCTGGGATCCGGCGGCCCGGGTCTCTCGGCGGTGCGGGGGGCGGCGATCCTGGCCGCTGCGCCGGTGGCGGTCTTCCTCGCCGTGCACGGCTGGGAGTGGGGACTGCGCGCTCGCCTCTACGGCGTCGGCTCGGAACGCGGCGCACCGCGTCGTGCCGCCGCCGCCAGCGTGGTCTGCGGCACCCTGCTGACGCTGCCGGTGATCGCCCCCGGCTTCGCGGTTCCCGATCGCGCTTTCCTCGCCGGGGCGCTGGCCGCCGCGCTGGCGCGCGAGACGACCGCGTTGGTCCTGTTCCGTCGCGCCGGGGTGCTGCTCTCGGGCGGCTACCGAGGCACGCTCTTCCTGCTCGACGGTTTCCTGATCGGCGACGCGCTCGCGCTCTGGCTGCCGTCGTTCGTCTACGTCGCGGCGGTGCCGGACTTCTACGCCCTGCGCGCCGCCGGGCCGGTGATCGGCCTGGTCGCCGCCGCGATCTGGATCGAGCGCCTGGAGCGCGCCGAGGCCGAGCGCCGCCGGTCGCCCTGATCCGCCGCGGCCCGACCGTTCGGGTGGCGCTTCCGTCAGGGCGCGTCGCTTAGAGTCGCCCGAGGCCCCGGGACCATGGCGACGACGGTGAAGCGGCACAGCGCGTGGCGTTCGATCCAGACCTGGATCGCCGTCGGCGCCCTGCTGGCGATCGCGCTCCACCTGCTGCTGCGCTTCGGCCGGCCGGGAGGCGGCTCCGTCGGGCCCTTCCCGATCCGGGACCTGCCGCTGCTCGCGGCACTGGTGGCGGGCGGCGGCCCGCTCGTCTGGACCCTGCTGCGCCAGGCGCTGCGCCGCGAGTTCGGCTCCGACCTGCTGGCCGGGATCTCGATCGTCACGGCGCTGCTGTTGGGCGAGTACCTGGCCGGGACGCTGGTCGTGCTCATGCTCTCCGGCGGCCAGGCGCTCGAGGCCTTCGCGGTGCGCAGCGCCTCCTCCGTGCTCGAGGCTCTGGCCCGGCGCATGCCCGCGATCGCCCACCGGCGCCGGGACGGACGGCTCGAGGAGGTGGCGCTCGAGCGGCTCGCGATCGGCGACGAAGTGGTCGTCTTCCCGCACGAGATCTGTCCGATCGACGGCGTGGTCCAGGAGGGCCACGGCGTCATGGACGAGTCCTACCTGACCGGCGAGCCGTACCGGATCTCCAAGACCCCCGGCTCCGAAGTGCTATCGGGCGCGATCAACGGCGAGACCGCGCTCGAGATCCGGGCCACCCGGCTCGCGGTGGACTCGCGCTACGCCAAGATCCTCGAGGTCATGCGCGAGTCGGAGCAGCGCCGTCCCCGACTGCGTCGGCTCGGCGACCAGTTGGGCGCCTTCTACACCCCCGCCGCGGTGGCGCTGGCGCTCGCCGCCTGGATCCTGAGCGGGGAGAAGGTCCGGTTCCTGGCCGTGCTGGTGGTGGCGACCCCGTGTCCGCTGCTGATCGCGATCCCGGTGGCGATCATCGGCTCGATCTCGCTGGCGGCGCGGCGCGGCATCATCATCCGTGACCCGGCGGTGCTCGAGCGGATCGACACCTGCCGCGTCGCGATCTTCGACAAGACGGGGACGCTGACCTACGGCGAACCCGAGCTCGTCGGCGTCGACGTCCTCCCCGGTCACGACGAGGACGAGGTGCTGCAGCTGGTGGCGACGCTGGAGACCTACTCGCGCCACCCCCTGGCGCGCGCCATCCTGAAGGCGGCGCGCGAGAAGGCCCTGGCGCCGGGAGAGGCGAGCGAGGTCCACGAGCGGCCGGGCGACGGCCTGCGCGGGGTCGTGTCGGGACGCTCGATCGCGGTGACCGGACGATCGCGTCTCGATCCGGTGTCGGCAGCCGCCCTGCCCCCGCCCGCGGGCGGTATGGAGTGCGTCGTCGCCGTCGACGGGCGGCCCGCGGCGCGCATCCGGTTCCGCGACACGCCGCGCCGCGAAGGCGCCAGCTTCGTGCGTCACCTCGGGCCCCGCCATCGCTTCGACCGGCTCCTGCTCGTCTCCGGCGACCGCGAGTCGGAGGTGCGGTACCTCGCCGCCGAGGTCGGCATCGAGGAGCTGCACTTCTCGCAGAGCCCGGAGCAGAAGCTCGACCGGGTACGCGCCGAGACCGCGAAGCAGCCAACCCTGTTCCTGGGCGACGGCATCAACGACGCCCCGGCGCTGGCGGCGGCGACCGTCGGTCTGGCGTTCGGTCAGAACAGCGACGTCACGTCGGAGGCCGCGGGCGCGGTGATCCTGGACAGCTCGCTGGGGCGGGTCGACGAGCTGCTCCACATCGGCCGCCGCATGCGCGCCATCGCGCTCCAGAGCGCGGTGGGCGGCATGGCGCTGTCGCTCGCCGGCATGGGCTTCGCCGCGGTGGGCCTGTTGACTCCGGTCGCCGGCGCGATCGCCCAGGAGGCGATCGACGTCGTCGCCGTGGCCAACGCCCTGCGTGCGGCGTGGCCACCGCGCGATCTGACCGACTACGGGGAGCCCGGCGCGCGCGTCAGCGCTTGAGGTGGTCGGCGAAGAACGCGGTCGTGCGCTGCCAGGCGTCGTCGGCGTCCTTCGCGTTGTAGCGGGTTCCCGACGGGTTCGCGAAGGCGTGGTCGGCGTCGTCGTAGACGACGACCGTGACGTCCTTGTCGAGCTTGCGCAAGCGGGACTCCATGTCGCGCACCGATGCGACGGGGATGCCGTGGTCGAGACCCCCGAACAATCCGAGCAACGGCGCCCGGAGCTTGGCGAGCTGGGTGTCGTCGAGCACCGGCCGCCCGTAGTACATCACCGCGGCGGCGATGCCGTCGCCCTGGTCGAGCGCGGTCTGGAGCGACCAGCCGCCGCCGAAGCACCAGCCGACGACACCGATCCGCGCCGCCGCCGCCCGGTCCTTCAGGTAGGCGTGCGCCTGGCGCAGGTTGTCGAGCAGGCGGTCCGGGTGCTCGAGCGCCTTCGTCATCGTGGCGTAAGCCTGGTCCGAGTCGGTGGCGACCCGGCCTTCGTAGAGGTCGACGGCGAGCGCGACGTAGCCCTCGCCCGCGAGCCGTCGCGCCATGGCGCGGACGTTGTCGTTGAGCCCCCACCACTCCTGGATCACGATCAGCCCGGGCAGAGGACCCGCCGGACCTTCGGGACGCGCCAGGTAGCCGTGGACCTCGGTGTCGCCGAGCTTCGCGTAGGTGACGTCCTCGGCCGTCACCGGCCGGCTCGGCTCCGGAACGGTCGCGGGCGAGGCAACGGGTGCCTCGCCGTGGTGCTCGTGCTCCATCCGTCGCGCGTAGTCGTCGCCGGCGCGCGCGGCGGTCGCGGACAGGACGAGGAGGGCGGCGAGCAGGCTCGGAGTCGCGGCGGTCACGGCGGTCACCTCCGGAAGCTGGGCGTCCCAGTCTACCCGTCGCCGGCGCCGGCTCCTCCGGCGGCGGGAGCGGTCCCCTGCTCGCCCTCGACCAGGGGCTCGAACCGGGACTTGTCCTGGGCCTTGAGATAGGCGTCGCGGGCGGTCACCTGCTTGCGCTCGACCAGGTCGGCGAGCGCGTCGTCGAGCAGCTGCATGCCCTCCTTGCGTCCCGCTTGCATCACGTTGACCAGCATCGGGATGTTGCCCTCGCGGATCAGGTTGGCAAGGCCCGGGGCCTTGAGCAGGATCTCGTGCGCCGCGATCCGGCCGGAGCCGTCGGCGCGCGGCAGCAGCAGCTGGGCGACGATCGCGGCCAGCGACTCGGACAGCGACAGCCGCGCCTGGGGCTGCTCGTCGGCCGGGAAGACGTCGATCAGGCGGTCGATGGTCTTCGAGGCCGAGTTGGTGTGGAGCGTACCGAAGACCAGAGCCCCCATCTCGGCGGCGCGCAGGGCGAGCGCGATCGTCTCGAGGTCGCGCATCTCGCCGACCAGGATGACGTCGGCGTCCTGGCGGATCGCCGCGCGCAGGGCGCCGGCGAAGCTGGAGGTGTCGACTCCGACTTCGCGCTGCGAGAAGACCGAGCGCTGGCCGCGGTGGACGAATTCGACCGGCTCCTCGATGGTGACGATGTGGCGCTCCGCCGTTCGGTTGATCCGGTCGATGATCGCGGCCAGCGTCGTGGACTTTCCCGAGCCGGTCGGTCCGGTGACCAGCACCAGCCCGCTGCGCATCTCGGCGAGGCGGCCCAGGACCGGCGGCAGGCCGAGCTCCTCGAGCGTCGCGATCTGCTCGGGGATGGTGCGGAAGACGGCGGACGGGCCGTGCTCCTGGCGCAGGAAGTTGCCGCGGAAGCGAGCGACCCCGGGCACGGACAGGGCGAAGTCGAGGTCGCCGCCGGCCTCGAACTCGCGCCACTGCGCCTCGCTGACGCTGTCGCGCAGGAGCGCCGAGAGCGAGTCGGGAGTCAGCACCGGCTCGCCCTCGAGCGGCTCGAGCGCGCCGTGGCGGCGGATTCGCGGCGCGATGCCGGAGACCAGGTGAAGATCGGAGCCGCCGCGCTCGCGGGTGGTGCGGAGCAGGTCGTCGAGTCGTTCCATGTCCCTTCCCTTCCGATCCGCGACTCAGGCCGCCGGGATCAGCTTGGGGTCGTCGGCGTGGAGCAGCGCCTCCTCGCGCGTCACCGCGCCGGAGCGGACCAACTGGGCGAGGGAGATGTCGAGCAGGCACATCCCCTGCGACGCCGCCGGTCTGGAGGATCGAGCGGATCTGGAAGGTCTTCGACTCGCGGATCAGGTTGGCCACCGCGCGCGTGCCCAGCAGGACCTCGAGCGCGGGCAGGCGGCCGGCGCCGTCGGCGCGCCGGACCAGCCGTTGCGAGACCACCGCGCGCAACGACTCCGAGAGCATGGTGCGGATCTGGGCCTGCTGGTTGGCCGGGTAGGAGCCGACGACGCGGTCGACGGTGCGGATCGCGCTGCCGGTGTGCAGCGTCGCCAGCACGAGGTGGCCGGTCTCGGCCGCGGTCAGCGCGAGCGAGATGGTCTCCAGGTCGCGCAGCTCGCCGATGGCGATGACGTCGGGATCCTCGCGCAACGCCGCTTTCAGGGCGCGGGCGAAGCTGTCGGTGTCGCGGCCCACCTGGCGCTGGTTGACGACGCATCGCTGCGGGCTGTGGAGGTACTCGATCGGATCCTCGATCGTGATGATGTGGTCGCGCCGCTCCTCGTTGATCAGCCGCACCAGGGCGGCCAGGGTCGAGGACTTGCCGCAGCCCGCCGGTCCGGTCACCAGCACCAGCCCCTGGTGGTGGTTGGTCAGCTTGGCCAGGGAGTTGGGCAGTCCCAGTTCGGCCAGCGACGGCGCTTCGAGCGAGATGACGCGCAGCACCAGACCGAGGCCGGCCTGGTGCCGGTAGGCGTTGCCCCGGAACCGCGCCCGCCCGGGCAGCGTCCAGGCGAAGTCGACCTGCCCCTCGCTCTCGAGCGCCTCGAGCTGCTCCGGCTGGAGTAGCTCGGCGACCAGCGCTTGCATCCGCGGAGCGTCGAGCCGCGCCCGCTCGATCGTGCCGAGCTCGCCGTCACGACGCAGCAGCATCGGTTCGCCGGTCGCCAGGTGGACGTCGCTGGCGCCCTCGCGCACTGCGAACTCGAGCAGCCGGTCGACCCGCTTCCCGGTGTCGCCGAGCAGGTCCGGAGGGGTCGCCGTCGTCACCGGCCGGACCGCGGCCGGGGGTGCAGGCGCCGCGGCGGCGGGCGTGGCGGTCGCCGCCCGCGTCGCGCTCTGCTGCTCGACGAGCTGCTTCTGGACCTGAAGGAGCTTCTCGAGCTGGGCCGGCGTCAGCAGCTTCAGGTCGAGCAGGACGGCGCCCAGGTTGCGGACGTGCCCCTCGCGCTCCTGGGCCCGGGTCGCCTCGGCCAGTTGGTCCGCCGTGATCAGCTTGTAGTGGACGGCGAGCCGGCCGAGCAGCAGGGATTCCGCGCTCATCGGGTGGAGAGCCTACCCGAGCCGGAGGCGACCGGAGAGCAGCAGGTCGGCGGCCAGCGCGGCGAACAGCCAGACCGAGAGCAGACCGTTGGCGTTGAAGAAAGCCGCGTCGAGGCGGGACAGGTCTTCGGGGCGCAGGATCGCGTGCTGCCAGGCGAGCAGCAGCGCGCAGCCCGCGACGCCGACCCAGTAGAGCGCCCCGAGGCCGGGCGGGTAGGCGAACGGCAGCGCCGCCAGCAACGCCAGGGTCGCCAGGTGGAGCAGCCCCGAGATCCACAGCGAAACGGTCCGGCCGAAGCGGGCCGGAACCGAGAACAGCCCGATGTCACGGTCGAAGCCCTCGTCCTGGAGGGCGTAGAGGACGTCGAAGCCCGCGACCCAGGTGACGACGGCGCCGGCCAGGATCAGGGGCGTGGGGGCGACGTCGCCACGCACCGCGATCCAGGCCCCGAGCGGTGCGCCGGCCAGCGCGAGCCCGAGGGCGACGTGGGCGAGCCAGGTGAAGCGCTTCAGGTAGGAGTAGCCGAGCAGGACCAGGATCGCGAGCGGCGAGAGCTCGAGACAGAGCGGATTGAGCCGCCAGGCAGCGAGCACGAGCAGGGCGAGGCTGACGACGACGAACGCCGCCACGAAGCCGGGCGTGACCCGTCCGGCGGGCAGCGCCCGGCCGCGGGTCCGGGGATTGGCCGCGTCCAGCCGCCGGTCCACCAGGCGGTTCCACCCCATCGCCGCCGAGCGGGCGCCGACCATCGCGACCGCGATCCAGCCCACCGTCGCCCAGGAGGGCCAGCCACCGGCTGCCAGCATCATCCCCGCCAGCGCGAAAGGCAGGGCGAAGACCGTGTGCTCGAACTTGATCATCTCGAGCACCAGGCGCAGCTCGGCGAGGGGACCTCCGCGGCTCACGGGAGCGGAAGCGTATCGCGGCCCCGCGGCCGGCGTCGGCCTCGGCGGCGCCCCCGTCCGGGTCGGGGACGGGGACGCGCCGGGTGGGTCGGGGAGCCTACTCGCCGGCCTCGAGGTCGGTGCGGCGGACGTAGATCGTGGTCTTGCCGCCGGACACGAAGCTGGCGTTCATCTGCTGCATCGCCGCCTTCGCCGCGTCCTCGGATCCGAGCGAATCCGCCAGGACCTTCATGAAGCTGACCTCGGGCTTCTCCCTGCCGGCCCAGTTGACGAACGGAAAGACGATCGTCATGTCGGCGCTGCCGCCGGTCGGCCACTCGATGCCGTAGCTGCGGGAGTACTTGCCGTCCACCGCCGCCTTGTGGAACTGGCCGAGCAGCTCGACGACGTCGCCGTACGATCCCGGCTGCATCTGGAGCTCGTTGACCTCGAACACCTGGAAGTCGGGATTCGCCGTCCAGTAGGAGTGCTCCGAGTCCCACTGGCCGAGGTGGTGGGTGACGCGGGCAACGAACTTGCCCATCTGCTCCTGGTACTTCGCGATGGCGCCGTGCCCCTGCTCCCAGGCGCGCTGGGCGTCGAAGTCGGCCCAGTGGTGCCCTCCCGAGCGCACCACGTAGTAGGTCAGGTCGTCGCCGACGATCGGCTGGAAGACGTGCCAGTCCCAGCCCTCGCCGTTGGCCTTGCGCCAGGCGGCGTGGGCCTTGAGGCCGGCCTCGAAGTCGGCCTCGTGCCCCGGCTGCACCCAGAACGCCCAGGAACTGGTGATGGCGCCGGGGCTCTCCTGCTCACCCTTCCCCTGATCCGCAGCCCGCGCCGCCGCGAACGGCAGCAGCAGGGCGGCCACGGCGAGCGCCGCGACCCGTTTCGACACGTACTTGTGTTCGGACATCTTCCCCTCCTCCTTGGTAAAGAGCGGGGCGGCGCCGAGAGGGCGCGAGCGTGCCCGGAGGCGTCGGACCCGCGGGTTTCCAGGTGGTTCGGAGGGCAGTGTACCGCGCGGCGTCAGGCCGGGCCGTCGCCAGCCGGAACGCGAGGCCTGCGGGGCGGTCGCGCGGGTGCCGCGCGGCGGTCGTCGACCAGCAGGTGCATCAGGGCCAGGACCGGGTGGCGGCGGAGCATGCCGGGGCCGGCCACCCGCATCACGTCGCGGACCCGCTCGCGCATCTCGGGCCGGTAGCAGTGGACCTGGCAGTGGGCGCAGGTGGGCTTGCCCTCGCCGAACGGACAGCGGGTGAGCCGCTGCTCGGCGTAGGCCCTGAGCTCCCCGCAGTCGGGACACAGGGCCCGCCGGCGGCCGCCGTGACGCCGGGCGCAGTAGATCGCGATCATGGCGTCGAGGGTCCGCCACTCGCGCCGCAGCCGGCCCCGCCCGAGATCGTTCACGCTCCGGCCTCCAGGCCGCGGCGGGCCGGCCCGGGGCGCGGCGTCACCCCATGGGACCAGGCTTCGAGCAGCGGCAAGGAGACGACGGCCAGGGCCGCGACCGCGCCGAGGATCACGGCCATCCGGGTCCAGGGCAGGTGCTCGGTACGGCGCAGGCCGGCCAGGAGCACGAGAGTGCGCAGCCACTCCAGGGCGCCGGCGGCCAGCACGACCTGGAGCGTCCGCACGGCCCAGCGGCGGTGGGCGAGCAGCAGGAGGGGCAGGAGAGCGACCGCCAGGCCGAGACCGGGGTGGCCGGCGCGCAGCAGATGAGCCCCCAGGACGAGGCAGCTCAGCACGGCGGGTAACAGCCGCAGCACGTTCACGGGGTGGATTGAAACACGTCCGGGCCGACGCGTCCTTGCGCCGGCGCAATCGGGCGCCGCGGGCGATCCCGAGGGCGTCTCAGCGAACGGCGACCGGCGTCACCGCCTCGACGTCCCGCTCGCCCGTGCGGATGCGCACCACGGTCTCGACCGGCAGGACGAAGATCTTCCCGTCCCCGACCTCGCCGGTCGCGGCCGCGTCGCGGATCGCTTCGACCGTGACCTCGACGAACGGATCCGAGACGCCGATCTCGAGGCGCACCTTCTCGACCAGCTCCATCTTGACGGTGGTTCCCCGGTAGGTCTCGACCGCCTCGAGCTCGCCGCCGTGGCCCTGGACCCGGGTGAGGGTCAAGCCGGTCACCTCGGCGCGGAACAGCGCCTCGAGCACGGCGCCGAGTCGCTCCGGGCGGATCACCGCGACGATCAGCCGCACCGCCTAAGCCTCCGCCGTGGTGCCGGCGGCGAGGCCGGGGGAGGTGGCCGGGCGGACCGGCAGGCGATCGGGCAGCACGAGGATGGCCCCCTCGCCGCTGCCGTAGGCCTCCTCGCCGTGGAGCTCGATGTCCAGCCCCCGCCCTTGCAGCCGGTCGGCCGCCCGCAGCGACGAGAAAGCGCTCAGGACGCGCAGGACTCCCCACGTGCCGGCGCCCGACCAGAGCAGCGTGGCGCCGACGGCGGCGGCCTGGCGCAGCACGAGCTCGGGATGCCCCTCGAGCAGTCCGGGTGTGCCGCCCCAGGCGGCGCTGGCGAAGACGCCGGTCAGCAGCGCGCCGCTCAGGCCGCCCAGGCCGTGGGCCGCCACCACGTCGAGCGAGTCGTCGAGGCGCGTGCGCGCCCGTGCCAGCAGACCGAAGTAGCTCGGCAGCACGGCCAGGGCACCGATGGCCAGCGCGCCGCGCGGCGAGACGAAGCCGGCCGCCGGAGTGATCGCGACCAGGCCGACCACGACGCCGGTCGCGGCGCCGACCGCCGTGACCCGTCCGGTGCGCGTGAGGTCGAGGGTCATCCACATCGCGAGCGCGGCCATCGGCGCCAGCAGGGTGGTGGCGAAGGCGAGCACGGCATGGTCGTCGGCGGCCAGAGCGCTGCCGGCGTTGAAGCCGAACCACCCGAACCAGAGCAGGCCGGCTCCGAGCAGCACCAACGGCACGCTGTGGGGCAGCAGCGCCTGACGGCCCCAGTCGCGCCGGGGGCCGAGCACGAGCGCCGCCACCAGCGCCGCAGCGCCGGCGTTGACGTGGACCACGGTGCCGCCGGCGAAATCGAGAGCGCCGAGCCCGGCGAGCCAGCCGCCGCCCCAGACCCAGTGGCAGATCGGCGCGTAGACGACCAGGGTCCAGACCACGGTGAAGGCGATCCAGGGGCCGAAGCGCAGCCGCTCGACCACGGCTCCGGACACCAGCGCGACCGTGATCACCGCGAAGGTCCCCTGGAAGGCGAAGAAGAGCAGGTGCGGCACGGAACCGTGCGCCTCCAGGCCGACGCCTTCGAGCAGGAGATGCCCCAGGCCCCCCAAGGCCGGGCCGCCGGGTGCGAAGGCCAGGCTGTAGCCGGCCGCCGCCCAGGCCAGCCCGGCGCCGGCCGCCGCGGCGAGGCTCATCATCATCGTGTTGAGGGCGTTCTTCGAGCGCACCAGGCCGCCGTAGAAGAGGGCGAGCCCGGGTGTCATCAGGAGCACGAGCGCGGTGGCGACCAGCATCCACGCGGTGTCGGCGGGCAGCGGCGGGGCGGCAGCGAGCGGCAGCGCGGCGGCGAAGGGGGGCATCGACTCCTCCGGATCGCGGCGGAGAATGCCCCGACTTCATCTAAAAGTCAAGCAAAATATCTCAACTCGACAGTTTTTTACTATAAATCGCGCGTCAGTTACGGCTGACCCTTTGACCAGGTGCGGAGGTCTCCGGTCTCGAAGCCGGAGTAGAAGAGGAACTTCTTGAGGTACGTGGTCTCACTCACCGCGGCCAGGCCGTAGTCGCCCGTGGTGCCGTTGGCGAAGCTGGTGACGACGATCGTGAGGACGCCGCGCGCGAGGTCGTCGCGGCCGACCGCAGAAGCCGGTCCGCAGGCGTCGTCGTCGTAGGCCACGAGGCGGGCGCACGGCGCCGTGGCGTCGAACGCGCCGGGGCGGCCGCCGGGTGACTGGTAGAAGTACAGAACCGAGTCGAAGTCGGTGCCGGTGCACAGGTTCGCGGCGATGTCGGTGACGCCGCCCTCGACGCCGACGACGAGCTCGAAGACGTCGTAGTGGACGGCGGTGCCGATCGACGACAGCGAGCAGCTGCCGTCGTCGTTGAGATAGGCGCGCCCATACGTGGGGTCTCCGATGGTCAGCGAGCCATGCGCGTTGAAGCTGCCGCCGACCTGGGCGATCGCCGCGGCGGCGCCCAGCGCGGCGAGAGTCACGGCGACGCGAAAGCGAAGACGGAGAGCGTGGAGAGAACGGCCTGCGGGGGTTCTTCGGTGCGTACGGGTCTCGGGCGTCACCTTCGCCTCCGGGTCGTGCGCGGCGCGGCCGGCGGCCGGGACCGCGCGATGGGAAGAATTCTCGGGCGCCGGTCCACCACGCGCCCGGCTCATTCTCCCACGATCTTGATCAGTACCCGTTTGCGTCGCTGGCCGTCGAACTCGCCGTAGAAGATCTGCTCCCAGGGGCCGAAATCGAGCGCGCCGCCGGTCACCGCGACCACCACCTCGCGTCCCATCAACTGTCGCTTGAGGTGGGCGTCGGCGTTGTCCTCGCCGCTGCGGTTGTGCAGGTAGCCGCCGCGCCGGGGATCGTCCCCGGCGTCGAACGGCGCCAGCGTCTGGAGCCAGCGCTCGTAGTCGGCATGGAGGCCCGACTCGTCGTCGTTGACGAACACCGAGGCGGTGATGTGCATCGAGTTGACCAGGCAGAGCCCCTCGCGGATGCCGCTCTCGGCCAGCGCCCGCTCGACGTCCGGAGTGATGTTGACGAACCCGCGCCGGCCCGGCAGCTCGAGCCAGAGCTCCTTGCGGAAGCTCTTCACCCGGACCGTCCCCGGGGCCCGCCGAAGCGCGCGACGATCCGTTCGCTCGGCAGGTAGACCCAGGCCTCCTCGGCGTCGAGCCCGTCGCCTTCGGGCCGCACGACGCGGCCGAGGTCGCGGAAGTAGAGCTCCTCTTCCAGGCCCTGGTAGGCGTCGAGCCGTTCGAGGTCCTGGTCGGAAAGGTGCCGGTAGAGCTTGCCGGGCACCCGGGCGCCCTCGGCGGCGAAGATCACCGCGTCGCCGAAACCCTCCGGGACCAGCGCCTCGAAGTCGAGCAACTCGGCGGCGCTTGCCGCCACCGGACGCTCGAGCAGCCGGGCGACGAAGCTCTCGTCGGCGAGCCTCCCGACGGCGAACAGGGAACGCACCATCGGCGGCACGATCGACGAGTCGCGGGCGGTGCGTGCGCGCGCGGCTCGGGACGGCATACCTGCATCCTAGTCCGATTCCGGGGGCGTCGGCCGGTGGATCTCTGCGGCCCGGTCCTCCCATAGGATGCGGGCGTGGCTGCTCGCTCGTCGGCACCCTCCGTTGCCTGGCTCGTGCTCGTGGTGTGCGGCGTCAGCGCCTCCGCCGCGCCGGCCGCGGTGAAGCACATGTTCGTGACCTCGACCTCGGGGCCCGGGCAACTGCAGAGCTGGGCGCCGCCCGGAAGCCCGAACGGTATCGGCGCCGGCGACGCGATCTGCCAGGAGCGCGCCCAGAGCGCGGGTCTGGCGGACCCCGGCGCCTACCGGGCCTGGCTGTCGAACCTCCAGGACGACGCCTACTGTCGGGTGGCCGGTTTCTCCGGTCGCAAGGTGAACTTGTGCGGTCAGGCGATGCTTCCCGACGCCGGCCCCTGGGTGCGGACCGACGGCAAGCCGTTCTCGGCCGACCTCGTGGATCTGACGGCGGCCCTGGGCGGCGTGACCTACTGGCCGGCGCTGGTCGACGAGACGGGGGCGACGGTTCCAGGCGTCATCGGAATCTTCACCGGGACCTTGGCGGACGGCACTTCCTACGACAACCACGACTGCAGCGACTTCACCAGCTCGAGCGGGGCTTTCATCGCCGCCTACGGCGTCGAGTCCGGTGGGGTGACCAACTGGACCGACTACGGCGACGTTTCCTGCGTCGCGTCCCAGCGCCTGCTCTGCTTCGAAACCGGACCCGGCGATCCGGTCACGATCCCGGTGTCCGAAGGGGCGCTCGCCTTCGCGACGTCGATCGGCGGCAACGGCGAGCTCGGTTCCTGGCCAGCCGCGGGAAGCGCCGCCGGCCTCGCCGCGGGCGACGCCATCTGTCGGGCGCGCGCCCGGAGCGGCCACCTGCCGGTGCCGGCGAGCTTCGTCGCCTGGCTGTCGTCGACGCCCGACGGCGTGGATGCCGTCGACCGGCTTCCCGCGGGAGTCGCGTTCCAGCGGCTCGACGGCGTCGAGATCGCCGCCGACCGCGACCACCTGACCTCGCTCGACCCCGCGGACCTGGCGCTGGCGGCGCCGCTCGACGTCACCGAGCTCGGGACCTATCGCTCGCGGGTCTTCTGGACCGGCACCGCCGCGACCGGCCTGGCGAGCGCCGTGGACTGCGCGGGCTGGACCGGAGGCACCGCCGCCGACCACGCCACGATCGGCCTGGCGACCGAAGCCCGTGGCTCCTGGACCGAGTACTCCGAATTTCACTGCAACAACGCCTTCCAGGCGCTGGCGTGTTTCTCGACGCAGCCGATCCTGTTCGCCGACGGCTTCGAGAGCGGCGATGCGTCGCGCTGGTCGGTGACGTTCCCCTGACCGCTCAGTCCGAGGCGCGCCAACGCAGGCCGGGTCCGTCCGGGCCCAGGCCGAGCAGGTCGAGCAGGCGCTGGCCGTAGGCGTCGAGGAAGCGCTCCATCGACTCGCCGCCGACGTAGAAGGCGGGGATCGGCGGCACGACCGTGGCGCCCGCGTAAGTCAGGACACGCAGGTTCTCGAGGTGAACGACCGCCAGCGGCGTCTCGCGGAAGCCGAGCAGCAGCGGCCAGCGCTCCTTGAGCGCCACCGCTCCGGCGCGGTGGATCAGCGTGTCGGCGAGGCCGGTGGCGAGCGCCCCGACCGTGCCCGAGCTCGCCGGCAGGATCACCGTCCCGGTGAGCCGGTGCGAGCCCGAGGCGATCGGCGCGTCCAGCTCGTTGTCGCGGTGCACGGCGACCTTCGCCCGCGCGGCCTCGTCGAGACCGGCCGCCTCGAGCAGCTCGCCGGCGCCGGTCCGGTCGCGCCCGAGCTCGTGCGCCAGCACCTGACTGGCGCCCTTCGAGACCACGAGGTGGATCCTCCCGACCTTCTCCTGCCGCGCCAGCACGCCCAGGAAGTGACGCGGGAGCGCCATGCCGGAGGCCCCGGTGACGAGCAGCGCGACGGACGCGTTCATCGCCCGGCATCCTACTTCGCGAGCGCTGGCTGGCCGGTCGCCGGAGGGTTGCTAGATTCCGGTCTCCGGGCCCGACTCGCACGGCCCGCCCAGGAGGTGACCTCGAGATGCGCATCGCTTGGCTCGGTACCGGATTGATGGGGCGTCCGATGGCTGCCCGCCTGCTCGGGGCGGGGCACCGGGTCGCCGTGTGGAATCGCACCCCGGCGCACGCCGACTCCCTGGTCGAGGCCGGGGCCCGGCGCGCGGCGACGCCGGCCGAGGCGGTCGCCGGGGCCGAGGTCGTCTTCGCCATGCTGCGTGACGGGCCGGTCACCCGCGAAGCGCTGCTCGCCGGAGCGCCGGCGCCCGAGCTGGCGCAACGCGCGGTGGTGCAGATGGCCACGATCGCGCCCGAGGAGAGCCGCGAGCTGGCACGCGCGGTCGCCGCGGCGGGCGGCGAATACCTGGAGGCACCGGTGCTCGGAAGCATTCCGCAGGCGACCGCCGGCACCCTGCGCGTCTTCGCCGGCGGCGACGCCGGCCTGCTCGCCCGGCTGCGCCCCTTGCTCGAGCCGATCGGGAGCGAGCCGCGCTACGTCGGAGAGGTCGGAGCCGCGGCGACGATGAAGCTCGCGTTCAACCAGCTCATCGCGGGTCTGGCGGCGACCTTCACGCTCTCGCTCGGCATCGTGCGCCGCTCGGGCCTGGGGGTCGAGGACTTCCTGGAGATCCTGCGCGCCAGCCCGTTCCACACGGTGTCGTTCGACGGACGGATGCCGCGCTTCCTCGCCCGCGACTACTCGAACCCCAACTTCCCGCTCGAGCTGCTGCTCAAGGACGTCGACCTGGCGCGTGCCGAGGCGGCGCGGCTCGGTCTCGGAACGGCCGGGATCGACGGGGTCCGCGAGCTCGTCCGTCGCGGGGTCGAGGCCGGCTTCGGCGGCGACGACTACGGCGCGCTCTACGAGGCGGTGGACCCCCCGCGCTGAGCCGCGCTGCGACTCAGAGCCGGCCGAAGCGGTCGAAGGAGGCGCGCTCGAGGGCCTCGCGGTGATCCGGGTGGGCGATGCCGATCAACGCCCGCGCTCGCGCCACCAGCGACTTGCCCTTCATGTCCGCGACCCCGTACTCGGTGACGAGGTAGTGGACGTGGGCGCGGGTGGTGACGACCCCGGCGCCCTGCTTGAGGAAGGGGACGATCCGGGTCTCGCCGCCCGAGGTCGTCGAAGGCAGGGCGATGATCGGCTTGCCCCCGACCGACAGGGAGGCGCCGCGCACGAAGTCCATCTGGCCGCCGACGCCGGAGTACATCCGGGTTCCGATCGAGTCGGCGCAGACCTGTCCGGTCAGGTCGACCTCGATGGCGCTGTTGATCGCGACCATGCGCGGATTGCGCCGGATCACCGCGGTGTCGTTGGTGTAGGCGACGTCGAGCATCACGACCTGTGGATTGTCGTCGAGGAAATCGTAGGTCTTGCGCGTGCCCATGGCGAAGGTGGCCACCACCTTGCCGGGGTGCACCCGCTTCTCCTCGCCGGTGACCACCCCGCGTTCGACCAGCTCGACCAGGCCGTCGGAGAACATCTCGGTATGACAGCCGAGGCGGCGGTGGTCGCGCAGCGCGGTGAGCACCGCGTCGGGCACCGCGCCGATGCCCATCTGGAGCGTCGAGCCGTCCTCGATCAGCGCCGCGACGTGGCGCCCGATCGCGCGCTCGACCTCGGTGAGCTTGGGCCGCTGGGCCTCGGGCAGGGGTTCGTCGGTCTCGCACACGGCGGCGAAGCGCGAGACGTGGACCAGACCGTCGCCGTGGGAGCGCGGCATCCTGGGATTGACCAGCGCGATGACGCGGCGCGCGCTCTCGACCGCGGCCCGCGAGGCGTCCACCGAGACACCCAGGGAGCAGAAGCCGTGGCGGTCCGGAGGCGAGACCTGGACCAGGGCGACGTCGAGCGGCAGCACGCCGTCGCGGAACAGGCCGGGTACCTCGGAGAGGAAGACCGGGACGAAGTCGGCGCGGCCCTCGGCCACGGCCCGGCGCATGTTGGCGCCGATGAACAGGCAGCGGACGCGGAAACTCTGCTCCATCCCGGGCTCGGCGTAGGGTGCCGCGCCCTCGGTGTGGAGGTGGACGATCTCGACCTCGGAGAGCTCCGGTGCGCGGGCGGTCAGCGCCTCGACCAGGAGACGCGGCGCGGCGGCGGCGGTGTGGACGAAGACCCGGTCGCCGGACCGGACGTAGGAGACGGCTTCTTCGACGGGAACCGGACGCAACATGGCGGTGCCAGCTTAGCCAAGCGGCCGGAAGCGGTGGACCACCCCGGGACGGCTCCGGCCGACCCCCCAACGGGCGGGCCGGCCCGCTCTTCGCCTCAGTCCATCTGCTTGCGCGCGTTGCGGAAGAGCAACAGGCACAGACCGGCGAAGACCATGGCGCACAGCACGCCTCCGGCGACCGGACCGCTCTTGATCGCCGGGAAGAAGCGTTCGCCCAGGTCGAGCTTCTCGAGCAGGGTCGGGTTCTCCATGTGGAACATGGCGTCCCCGATGAAGGCGACGAAGGCGATCAGCACCCCCCCGACCGATCCCCCCGCCACCAGGCCCGTGGCGTAGAGCATGCCCGAGGACAGCTCGCTCTCCTCCTTGCGGCGGGCCAGCTTGTCGACCAGGGCCTTGACCATGCCGCCGATCCAGATCGGGAACGTCGTCGACAGCGGCAGGTAGGCGCCGACCGCCCAGGACAGCGCGTGGGCGCCCATCATCTGCGCCATGAAGGCCATCGCGGCGCCGATCAGCACCGGCGCCCAGGGCAGGTTGTGACCCAGCAGTCCCTTGATGATCGTCGCCATCAGGGTCGCCTGCGGCGCCGCGAGCTTGGCGGTCCCGATGCCGTGAGCCGCGCCCGCGGCGTAGGTCCTGTCGAGCAGGAACAGGGTGCCGCCGATGGCGACCGTCGACGCGAGCACGCCGATGATGAAGCCGATCTGTTGGAGTCGTGGCGTGGCGCCGACCAGGTAGCCGGTCTTCAGGTCCTGCGACGTGGCGCCGGCGTTGGCGGCGGCGATGCAGACCAGCGCTCCGACGCACAGCGCCACCGGCTGGTAGACGTCGCCGCTGTGGCCGACCATCAGGAAGATGACGCAGGTGGCCATGATGGTGGCGATCGTCATGCCCGAGATCGGGTTCGACGACGTGCCGATGATGCCGACGATGCGCGACGAGACGGTGACGAAGAAGAACCCGAAGACGACGACCAGGAGACCCATCAGGAGCGACCCCGGGAAGGGCCCGTGCGGGAACTTCGGCAGCACGGTGATCACCAGCGCCAGGACCAGCGATCCGATCAGGACGATGCCGATGCCGAGGTCGTCCTCGGTGCGCACCTTCTTGCCTTCGCCGGCGCCTTCACGGAAGGACTTCACCGACTCGCGGAAGGCCGAGACGATCGTGGGCATGGTCTTGATCAGGGTCATGACGCCGGCGCAGGCGACCGCCCCGGCGCCGACGTACTTCACGTACGCGGTGTAGATCCAGTAGGCGTGCGAGTGGCTGGCACGCCAGGCCTCGGTGAAGCCGAGCTGGTCGAGGTCCTGGACCATCCGTGCCTCGGGCACGAACATGGAGATCAGCGGGATCAGCGCCAGCCAGGCGAGCACACCGCCGGCCGCCAGCTCGCCCGCGATCTTCGGCCCGATGATGTAGCCGAGCCCCAGGTACTCGGGCGTCACGTCGCACTGCAGGGTGGCGTCCGGGATCACGCCGTCGCGCTTGGTCTGGAACCAGGTTGCAGTCTCGTTCCACAGGCCCATGATGCCGTAGAGGAACTTGTAGAGCAGCGCCATGCCGACGCCGGCGAACACCATCTTGGCGAGGTTGCCGCCCCGCTCTCCCGCGATCAGGACGTCGGCGCAGGCCGTGCCCTCCGGGTATCGGAGGTTGGCGTGCTCCTTGACGATCAACGCCCGCCGGAGCGGGATCATGAACAGGACGCCGAGGATGCCGCCGACCACCGCCAGGACGAAGATCGTGCCGTAGTTGAAGTAGTCGGCGCCGCCCGAGAGGAAGATCAGCGCCGGGACCGTGAACACGACGCCCGCCGCGACCGACTCGCCCGCCGAGCCGATGGTTTGGACGATGTTGTTCTCGAGGATGGTCGAGTGGCCGAAGCGTTTGAACACCGCGATCGAGAGCACGGCGATCGGCACCGAGGCCGAGACGGTCAGTCCGGCCCGCAGCGCCAGGTAGACGGTGGCGGCACCGAACAGGATGCCGAACAGGGCTCCCAGGACGATGGCCTTGACCGTGAACTCGGGCGGAGACTGGTCGGCCGGGATGAACGGCTCGAAAGGCTTCTCCTGCTCGTCGGCCATCACGATTCCTCCTCGTGGACGGGAAAGTCTGTCGACTCGGTCGAGACGCGCGCGATGGTATGACGCGCGCCCGGAGCATGCAACCGCGCGCCGCGGAGCCCGTGCAACCGGTGGGGGCGGAGGCCGTGGCTCCCCGGGGCATCCCGACGATGCTAAGATGGGTTCGCCCGGCGGCCGCACGAACCCCTCCCCACGGCCCGGGCCCGAAATCCCGAGTATCGAATTCCGAAGGAAGGAGCAGCACAGAATGAAACCCACGTACGAAGAAGAGGTGCGGCGATGAGCCCCTGGTGGCTGCGCCCGCCGGGCGACGACGCCGAAGACGCCCCGACCGCTTCCCGCCGGCGTTCCGCCGAGGCGGGCGAGGAGGGAGCGGCCGAGCCGCCGTCCATCGCCGACCTGCTGGCGCCCGCTGAGGCCGCCGCGGAGGCCGATGCCCTGGCGGGCGACCGCGAGGACGCCGCCGCCGCGGAGCGCGAGCCGGAACGCAACGGCGAGCCCGAGGAGGAAGGCAACGGCGGCGAGGAGGCTCCGCGCCGGCGCCGGCGCCGGCGGCGGCGCCGCGGCGGCCGCGGCGGCGGTGGCGAAGCCGACTCCGAGCGGCCCGGCCGCGGTCGCGCCGAAGAGGAGGACGACGACGAAGAAGACGAGGACGACTACGAGAACGTCGCCCGCGAGATCCTCGAGTCGCTTCCGGTGTCTGCGCCTCCCCGGGCGGCGAGCTCGGAGGAGGAGCGCAAGATCGCGATGTTCTGCGATCTCGAGAACATCGCCCTCGGCGTGCGCGACAGCGAGGTCAAGCGCTTCGACATCACGCTCGTCCTCGAGCGCCTGCTCGAGAAGGGCAAGATCATCGTCAAACGCGCCTACGCCGACTGGGAGCGCTACAGCGAGTTCAAGGTCGCCTTCCACGAATCGGCGATCGAGCTGATCGACATCCCGCAGCGCCGCTACACGGGCAAGAACAGCGCCGACATCAAGATGGTGGTCGACGCCATGGACCTGTGCTACGCCAAGGAGCACCTCGACACCTTCGTCGTGCTCTCGGGCGACAGCGACTTCTCGCCGCTGGTGTCGAAGCTCAAGGAGAACAACAAGTACGTCATCGGCATCGGAGTCAAGAACTCCTCGTCGAACCTGCTGGTCGACAACTGCGACGAGTTCATCTACTACGAGGACGTCTGGCGCGACCGCGGGAAGAGCCCCGAGCTGACCGGCCTGACCAAGAAGAAGGCCGAGGTCTTCAGCCTGCTGATCGACTCCATCCTGGCGCTCCAGCGCGAGAACAAGGACGTTCTGTGGGGCTCGCTCATCAAGCAGACCATGCAGCGCAAGAAGCCGTCCTTCAACGAGGGCTACTACGGCTACTCGACGTTCTCCGAGCTGCTGCAGGACGCCGAGCGCCACTCGATCCTGAAGCTCAAGAAGGACCAGCGGTCGGGGACGCTCGTCGTGACGGGGTTCGCCAAGAGGCGCTGAGGGTGGAACTTCGATAACCTGAAAGGCCGGAGGCCACGATGACCAGCCAGCCGGCGCCAGGCGACATCACGAGGGTGCTGGCCGACCTGCGTGCCGGCGACGGCTCGGCGATGGATCGCCTGATGGAGATGGTCTACGACGATCTCCGCAAGCGCGCCCACTGGCAGCTGCGCTCGTCGGGCGGAACCCTCTCGACCACCGCGTTGGTCCACGAGACCTACCTGCGGCTGGCCGCCGCGTCGGAGCCGGCCTGGGAGGACCGCTACCACTTCTTCAACGTCGCGGCCAAGGCGATGCGGCAGATCGTCATCGACTATGCGCGCGAGCGCGCCGCACAGAAGCGGGGCGGCGGCGCGATGCGAGTCGAGCTCGACGACCAGATGCTGGCGGTCGAGTCGCAGGCCGAGGAGCTGCTGACGATCGACGCCGCGTTGTCCAAGCTCGAGCTCGCCGAGCCGCGTCTCGCCCAAGTCGTCGAGCTGCGATTCTTCGCCGGCCTCTCGGTGGAGGAGGTCGGCGCGGCCCTGGGCGTGACCAGCCGCACCGCCAAGCGCGACTGGCGCAAGGCGCGCGAGCTGCTGCGCGGGTTCCTGTCGAACGCGTCCGCTTCGAGGTGACCGCGGCTTCAGCCGGAGAGCCGGCCGAGCGCCTCCGCGACGCGCTCGAACGCGGCCGGGATCTCTTCGCTCCCGACGGCGCCCACGGAGAGCCGGAACCAGCCGTTGTCGTCCGGCGTTCCGAAAGCGTGGAAAGGCACCACGGCGAAGCCGGCCTGCTCGAGCAGGTAGCGGCGGATGGCGCGGTTGTCGCCGAGGCGCTCGACGAGATCGAAGCGCGCCGCGAGGTAGAGCGCGCCGGCCGGGGGCAGATGGCTCACCGGGTGGCCCGCGGCGGCCAGCGCCGTCAGGCCGCGATCGAGCGCGCCGAGGCGCTCGCCGATTCCCGCCCGCACCGCGCCCGCCAGCTCGGCCGCCCGGCCCGGCAGGCCGAGAATCGCCGCGGTCGCGACCTGCTCGGGCCGCGGCGCCCACGCCCCGACGTGACCCAGCAGGTCGCGCATCCGCGCGACCAGGAACGGCGGACCGGCGACCCAACCCACACGCAGCCCGGTGGCGGCGAAGGCCTTGCTGATGCCGTCGACCAGCACGGTGAAGGGCGCGACCTCCGGCACCAGCTCGACCGGCGTGGCGTGGGGCGCGGAGCCGTCCGCGAGCAGCCAGTAGATCTGGTCGTAGAGCAGGTAGAGCGGCTTGGATCCGGACCCGCGACGGCGGTTCTCGGCCACCACCAGGCGCGCGATCTCGGCCAGCTGCTCGCGGCCGAAGCCGGAGCCGGCGGGATTGAGCGGGCTGTTGAGAGCCAGCAGGACGGCGTCGGCGAGGAACGGCTCGAGCTCCGCGGCGGTGGGCAGGAAGCCGTTGTCGGCGCGGGTCGGCACGGCCAGGCCCTCGGCCTCCACGAGGTGGCAGTAGTGGTCGTTGTTCCACGACGGCGCCGGATAGACGATGCGCTCGCCGGCGTCCACGATGGCCCGGTAGGTGGCCCAGATCAACGGGCGGGCGCCGGCGGCGACCAGGATCGCCTCGAGCGGATAGTCGAGCCCGAGATCGCGGGTGTAGAAGTCGCGCACCGCCTGGCGCAGCTCGAGGAGTCCGCCCGCCGGCGGGTAATGCGTCTGACCGGCGGCCAGAGCCGCCACGATGCCCTCCTCGAGCTGGCGCGGAATGCGGAACTGACGCGGTGCAAAATCGCCGACGGTCAAGTTGAGCACCGGCCGGCCCTGCTCCTGGAGGGCGCGGACCTCGGCGGCGATGCGCAGGATCTCCGAGCCGACGAGCGTCGAGGCCATGCGCCCCAACGCGCGGTCTTCGGCCACCGGTGGGTCGAGCGCGAGCGGTGAGACGGTGGTCGTCGGCATGGAACGCTCCCTTGAGATCAGGCGACCGGATCGGTCGCGCCGAGGATACCCGAGGCGTCGCGGCGAGGCGGACGTCACGCTGCGGCGTCGCGTCCGCGACGAGGCCGTCCGCACAGGATCTTGGACCTTGACAGCGCGGCTTCCGGAGCGTACCTTCGTTTCGGTAACGGACGAACGAGGAGGCATTCGAGATGACGCCACCGGACCAGTCGAAACCCTCGGGGCGGCCGTCGCAGGGACGCTTCGAGGGACCTCCGGCGGGCCGACCGGGTCGATAGAGCGAGTCCGAGCGCATCCCGATCGAATCCGATCCGAGGACGCGGACACTTGGCCCGGAGATGCCGGGCGCCGATCGGTCCGAAGCTTGAAACGGGGAGGCGGAAACGCCTCCCCGTTCGTCGTCTACGAGGGGTGGAGCTCGACGCCGGGCCGAGGGCCCGGGTCTCAGTTGTTGCGGCGCAGGTAGCCCCAGGCGAAGAGGCGGTCCGAGTCCTCCTGCCAGCGGTCGCCGATGTCGTCGCGGTAGTACATGTTCGGGATCAGGATGTTGCGCACCCGCGAGTAGGCCTGCTGCTGGGCGGCGCGCATCGTGGGGCCGGTGCCCACCACGCAGAGCACGACGCCGGAAGTTCCAGCCACCAGCCACTGACCGTTGACCAGCTTGGTGTCTTCGATGTGGACGCCGTCGTTCGAGGGTCGCTTGAAGTAGATGACGGCGTCCTTCGACAGCGAGTCGAACGTTCCCGGGTCGTCGAATGGATAGGGCGGAACGATCACCCGGACGCCGACCTGGTAGCCGCTGCGGACCTTGAGCTTGGGGTCGTCGCCCGCCGCCAGCGCCCACAGGAACTGGCCGATCGGCGTCGTCATGCCCTCCTGCTGGATGAAGATCGTCGGGTAGCCGAAGCGAGAGGTGAACTCGAGCGGGTAGATCCCGTTGGCGTTGACGATGCAGTTGAGGTCGATGTACCCGGCGAAGCGTTCCTTGGCCAGCAACGTCTCCATCTTGGCCAGGGTCTGGAAGTAGAGCCGGTTCGGCTCGGTCCAGAACATCGAGGTTCCCATCTCCCCGGTCGAAGGGCCGAGGTTGCCCGGAAACAGCTTCTTGTGCTCGAAGTTGATGTTGACCGGGGTGATGAAGCGGGAGCCGTTGAAGAACGCCCCGATCGCGACCTCGACGCCGGTGACCCGCTTCTGGAGCTGGAAGACGGGGATCTGGTCGGCCAGCGCCCGCTTGTACGCCTCGAGCACGTCGGCGACGTCGTGCCCATCGTCCTCCTCGCCGACGAACAGCCGGCGCTTGACGTTCTGGGCTTCTCCGGACGGCTTGATCACGTAGCGCGAGGGGTTCGCCCGCACGTAGGCGATGGCCTCGTCGAAATCGGTGAACTCGCGGTAGGGAATGATGTTGACCCCGGCCTTCTTGAGCTCCTCCTGGCCGAAGCTGCGGTCGTCCTCGAGCCGGTCGATGTACTCCGAGCCGCCGATCACGAGCTTGCCCTGCCGGCGCAGCGCCTCTGCGCGGGCGCCCTGGCCGAGGGTGTCGTCGAAGACGACGACGTCGGCCCAGTCGACCTCGCCTTCCCAGTCGTCGGTCTTGGGCACGAAGCCGTCGGCGATGTCGCGCTCGTCCGCGGCGTCGATCGAGTAGCGGACCTCGTGACCCTCCTGGACGACCTTCCAGGCGATGTCTCCGATCAGGCCGGAGAGCGAGACGAAGAGGAACTTGCGCTTTTCCATCGCGACCCGGGAACGCTCTCCGGCGGCAGCCGCCGGAGGCTTCGGACGATCCTAGCAACCTCTTCGCAATGGTGTGGGTGGACCGCCTCGGGCCCTGGTCCGGATGCTATTCTCCGCCACCGGGACCCGGGGGGGAAGGAGGGAGAGATGGCCGGAAACCGTGTCGTGGCCCGCTTCAACAACGGTCGCCTGGTCAAGGGCACGACCAGCGATTTCTTTCCCAACCGGGAGGTCTTCCACGTCGAGACGCAGGACGGCGAAGTCGTGACCGTCTCCCACGGCGAGCTCAAGGCGGTTTTCTTCGTGCGCGACTTCCGGGGCAACCCGAGTCACCAGAAGAAGAACCGCTTCGATCCGTCGGCCCCCGTCATCGGACGCAAGATCCGGGTCGAGTTCAAGGATGGCGAGGTCATCGTCGGCACCACCCAGGGCTATCAACCCGACCGACCGGGCTTCTTCCTGGTGCCGGCAGACAGCAGGTCCAACGCCGAGCGGTGCTTCGTGATCGCGGCCTCGACCCGGAAGGTGGCCTGGGTCTGAAGCCGACGGCGGATCGGGCCGGCCCGGTTGATAGGATCCAGGGCGCGATGCGCGCCGCGATCACGCCCGAGAGCTTTCCGTCCGAGCTCGAGACCCTCGCCGCCAAGGTGCGCGACGGCGTCCGACTGGACGACGCCGACGCCCTGACCTGCTTCGAGACACCGCACGTCCTGCATCTTGGCCGGCTGGCCGACGCCGTGCGCCGCGAGCTCCACGGTGACGTGGCGTACTACAACGTCAACCGGCACATCAATCCGACCAACGTCTGCGTCTACACCTACAACTGCAAGTTCTGCAGCTTCGCGGCGCTCCAGGACGAGCCGCACGCCTGGCAGATGACGCTCGACGAGGTGTGGAAGAACGCGGCGGACCAGGGCGGCAACGACGTCACGGAGTTCCACATCGTCGGCGGCCTGCACCCGGACCTGCCGATGAGCTGGTACGAGGAGATGCTCCGGGGCTTGAAGGAGCGCTTCCCGGCCGCGCACCTCAAGGCCTTCACCGCGATCGAGATCGGCTGGTTCGCGCGCCGGGAGAAGCTCTCCGTGCGCGAGGTTCTCGAGCGGCTCGTCGCGGCGGGACTGGGGAGCCTGCCCGGCGGCGGCGCCGAGATCTTCCACCCGGAGGTCCGGGCCGTGATCTGCGACGGCAAGCTCGATGCCGACGAGTGGATCGAGGTCCACCGCGTCGCCCACGCGTTGGGCATCGGGACCAACTGCACCATGCTCTACGGCCACGTCGAGAGCGCCAGCCACAAGGTCGACCATCTGATGCGGCTGCGTGCGCTCCAGGACGATACCGGCGGGTTCAACGCCTTCGTGCCACTCGCCTACCACCCCGAGAACAACTACCTCGGCCTGCGCTACCACACCACGGGGCTCGACGACCTGCGCCACATTGCCACCGCCCGGCTGGTGCTCGACAACCTGCCGCACGTCAAGGCCTACTGGGTGATGATCACGCCCAAGCTTGCCCAGCTCGCCCTCTCGTTCGGAGCCGACGACCTCGACGGCACGGTGGTGCGCGAGACGATCTACCACATGGCGGGGGCCGAGACGGTCCAGGCGATGCCGATCCCCGAGCTCGAGCGGGTCATCCGCGAAGCCGGCTTCACCCCCGTCGAGCGCGACACGCTCTACCGGCCGATCCACCGCGCAGCCTGAGCCGGAGCGCCTGGAGGACCGAAGCGGCGTCCCGCTGTGCTAGCCTCGCGCCGCCCTCACGAGACGCGCGTGGCGACGGATCTCCTCCCCTTCCGATACCTGGCCGTCGACGGCCCGATCGGGGTCGGCAAGACGTCCCTCGTCGACCGCCTGGTGCGCCGCTTCGAGGCGGTCAAGGTGCTCGAGGACGTCGAGAACCCCTTCCTTCCGGACTTCTACCAGGACAAGACGGGGGCCGCCTTCCAGACCCAGATGTACTTCCTGCTCTCGCGCTTCAAGCAGCAGCAGGAGGTGATCCAGCACGAGCTCTTCCACCGTCTCGTGGTCGCCGACTACATCTTCCAGAAGGACCGGATCTTCGCCTACCTGACCCTCGGCGACGACGAGCTGGCGCTCTACGACAAGCTCTACGCCACCCTCGAGCCCTCGATCCCGGTGCCCGACCTGGTGCTCTACCTGACCGCCGACGTCGACACCTGCATCGCGCGCATCCGCAAGCGCGCCCGCGGCTTCGAGCGTGAGATTTCCGAGGACTACATGGCGGAGCTGATCGACGCCTACAACCACTACTTCCACTATTACAACCGGTCGCCGCTGCTGGTCGTGGAGACCAGCCACCTCAACCTGGTCGGCAAGGGCGGCGACTTCGACGAGCTCGTCGAGCAGCTCAAGCGTCCGGTCCGGGGCACCGAGTACTTCACTTCTGCGCGCCGGCGCTGAGCTCGTCGAGCAGCTCGCGGTCGACCGGCCGGTCCGGCAACGGCGGCACCAGCAGCGTCGAGCCGATCGTCACGGGCGCGGCGGCGAGCTCGTCGATCCGGCAACGATGGACGACCGGGTCCACGATCGGATAGGGGCTCGCCTCGTAGACGACGACCTCGTGCGCGTCGCCGTACGTGAGCGCCAGGACGCGCGCCAGATGCTCGACGCCGCGCGGATTCCAGTATGCCTCGGCGCGAAAGTCGCCGACGCCGATGTTGCCGATCTGCCAGAGCAGCAGGGCGCTGGTCGGATCGTGGCGCCGGTGCCGGACCAGGAAGTCGGTGGCCTCGAAGCTCTGGCAGCCCCGCTCGCCGGGGTCGAAGCCGACGTCGGCGATCAGACAGTCCTCGGCCGAGACGCCGGGCAACATGACGGCCTCGTGGCCTTCGGCGCGCGCCCGGCGCACCGCCTCGTGCGCCGGAGTGACGAAGACGCCGGGGTGACCGTAGAAGACCGCGCAGACCCGCGAGTCGCGGCGCACCGGAGCGAGCATGCGCTCGACCATCTCGGCGTAGGTCTCGCGCCGGTCGCGGCCTTCCCGGTAGGAGTCGTAGAGCGACTCGGCGCTCGGATTGAGCTCCTCGAGCCAGTGGTGGGTGACGATGTCCTGGACGAGGTGGAAGAGCTTGTCTGCGCCGACGATCTCCGACAGCGTCTCCTGGGTCACCTGGCCGGCGATCCGCAGCCCACTGCCAGCAACTGTCAGTCTTCCCATGCCCTTCTCTCCATCGTCGAATCCGGGTAGATTGGCCGCGCAATCTACCGCTCTCGACGGAGGAGGGAAAGACGATGGCCTTTCGCGACCTGGAGCAGTTCCTGCGCAATCTGTCCACGGACCCGGACTTTCGCTCGGCGTTCAAGAAGGATCCCGAGACCGCGATGAAGAGCGCCGGCCTCTCCGACGGCGAGAAGGACCTCGTGCGGCGTCAGGACGTCGACGGCACGAAGAAGTACCTGTCGGACCAGTACCTGGCCGCGAGCTCGGTCCGCTTCGACTACTGAAGCGGGAGTGGCGCCGGCTCCACTCCCGGGCCGGTCAGCGCGCCACGTCCTCGGGGTGTGGGATGCGGAGGATGTCGAGCAGGTGGTTGTAGCGGGCTAGGCCGTGGAGCTTGAGGTAGTCCGGCGCGGCACCGATCCACGGCATCTCCCAGGCCCTGTCCTTCAAGCCCAGCTCGAGCCAGTCCAGGGCTTGGTCGCTCTCTCCGGCCTCGGCGAGCAGGCCGGCGATGACTCCGATCTGGCCGGCGTCGCCCTGGATGCGCCGCGAGATCCGGTTGGCGGTGGCCGCCAGCGCCGAGTCGTAGCCGTCGCGCGCCAGGTGCTCGTCGAAGAACGGCACGTCTTCGCCCAGACCCGTCGCCTTCAGATAGCCGCGCAGCTCCTGGCTGCGCTCGGGGTCCTTGCCCATCTGCGAGTACAGGATCCAGAGCCAGGCGTGGGTCAGGGTGTAGTCGGGATCCAGCGCCAGGGCCTCGTGCAGGGTCTTCTCCGCGGCGGGATAGTCGCCCTCGATGGTCAGCTGCAGTCCGACGTTGCTCGCGACGCGCGCCGAGAGCGGGTTGAGCCGGCGCGCGATCTCGATCTGCTCGCGTCCTTCGGCGAAGCGCAGCTGGGCCGAGAGGATCAACCAGTAGCGCCGGTGCGCCTCCGCCGAGTTGGGATCCAGCTCGATGGCGCGCCGGGCCAGCCGCTCGGCCTCCGCCCAGTTCCAGCGTGCCAGGGCGATGTCCGACAGCGCCGCGCAGGCCTCCGAGGACGACCCGTCGAGCTGCAGCGCGCGCTGCGCGGCGGCCTCCGCTTCGTCGAGCTGGGCGGTGGTGCCGGTGAAGAAGTAGGCGAGCGTCATCGCGTCATCGGCGAGGCCGGCCCAGGCGGGCGCGAAGGTGGGATCCAGGGCGATCGCGCGTTCGAAGTAGCCCTTCGCCTTGCGCAGATCCTCCTCGCCGAACTTGCCCGCCCAGTAGCGTCCCTGCAGGTAGGCCTCGTAGACGGTGGGGTCGACCGTCGGCGTCGCCGCCATCCGCGCCTCGTCCTCCGGCGAGAGCCGGACCTGGATCGCCCTCGCGACCGCGGCCGCGACCTCGTTGTGCAGCGAGAGCGCCGCCGAGACCGGCCGGTCGTAGGTCTCGGACCACAGGTGGCGCTCGGGATCGGGTTGCACCAACTCGGCCTGGAGCCGAAGCCGGTCGCCATCGCGTTGGACCGAGCCCTCGACGACGTAGTCGACGCCCAGCTCGCGGGCGATGTCGGCGAGCAGCTCGTCGGAGTTCTTGTAGTGCATCGCGGACTGGCGCGAGATGACGCGCAAGCCGCGGATGCGCGCGAGGGAGCCGATCAGGCCGTCGGTCATGCCGTCGACGAAGTAGTCCGGATCGCCCGAGTAGTTGGCCAGGGGCAGGACGACGACCGACGGCGGCGGGTCGGCGGCCTGCGCGGTCGCGGCGCTGGCGGCACCGCGGTGGAAGGCGAACCACGCCCAGACTCCGGCGGCGACCAGGACCGCTGCGGCGGCGCTGCCGAGATAGCGCGCGACGGGAGTGCGCCGGCGCACCCGGCCGACGAGACGCTTGAGACGGGTCGAAGCGGCGTGGACCTGGCCGGTCTCGAGCGCGAGCGCGACCTCTCGGAGCCGGTCGCGGATCTCGGCGCCCGAGCCGACGCGGCGCTGGGGGTCCTTCTCCAGGCAGCGCGAGACGACGTCGGCGATCTCGGGCGGCAGCCGGTCGTCGAGGTCGTCGAGCCGGCGCGGCTCGTCGCGCATCACGGAGGTGATGACCTGCGCCGCGCTCTCGCCCCGGAACGGCAGGTCGCCGGTCGCCATCTCGTAGAGGACGATGCCGAGCGAGAACAGATCGGTGCGGTGATCGACGTGCTTGAGCTGGAGTTGCTCGGGCGACATGTAGTGGAGGGTTCCGACGACGGTGCCCTCCTGGGTCAGGGTGGTCTCGAGCTCGCGCCCGTAGATCTGGGTCGCCTCCGCGCCGTGCAGCTTGGCGAGGCCGAAGTCGAGGACCTTGACGCGGCCGTCGTCGCCGACGACCACGTTGGCCGGCTTGAGGTCGCGGTGGACGATGCCGCGGGCGTGGGCCGCGGCCAGGGCGTCGGCGATCGGGACCGCGATGCGCAGGAACTCCGCGAGCGGAAAGCCCCCGGCCGGGATGAGCTCGTCGAGGGTCCTCCCTTCGACGTACTCCATGGCCAGGAAGCGGACCCCGTCCACCTCCTCGATCGAGTGGATGGTGACGATGTTGGGATGGTTGAGCGCCGCGATCGCCTTGGCTTCGCGCTCGAAGCGGGTCATCTTGTCGGGCGAGGTGGCGAGATCCTCGCGCAACATCTTGAGCGCCACCCTGCGTTTGAGGTGGAGATCCTCGGCCAGCCACACGACCCCCATGCCGCCCGAACCGAGGCGCTCGAGAATCTTGTAGTGACCGAGTGTGCGCCCGATCAAGCCCGGCTCCTCCCGAACACACCCGCGTCCGTCGACCTGAGGCGCCACGAAGGGGGGGTGTCCCACCCGATTCTAGCTTTCCGGCGGGGCGCCGTCGCGGCGGTCTGCTAGACTTCACGACGCCGCTGGGATCCCGCCTGGAGCGGGACCGAGACGGGAAGAGAAGCTCGCCGAAGGGGCGGCCTGCGCCGGGGCCCGATCGAGCGTTGAGAGACGCCGACGGACACCCGGGGAGAGAACGGCCCGATCCCGCGTCACCTGCAGCCCCCCGGCGCCGCGAAACCCTTCCCTCGCATTCCCGGACGCAGTCGTCGTTCACGCCGTCGACCCCGCGGGGTCCGACGCGACGGGAGGTGCAGGATGGGAAATCCGCCGAAGAAGGTCTCCGTTCCCCACGTCCGCGAGGCCCGCTCGCGCGGTGAGCGCCTGGTCATGGTCACCGCCTACGACTATCCCGGGGGCCGGCTCGCCGACCAAGCGGGGGTCGACATGGTCCTGGTCGGGGACTCCCTGGCCATGGTCGTGCTCGGACACGAGGACACCCTCGCGGTGACCATGGACGAGATGCTCCACCACGTGCGCGCCGCGCGCCGCGGCGTCGAGCGCGCGCTGCTCGTGGCCGACATGCCCTTCGGCTCCTTCCACCTGGGGCCGGAGTCCGCGGTCGCCAACGGTCTCCGGTTCGTCAAGGAGGGCGGCGCGCAGGCGGTCAAGATCGAGGGCGCGCGTCCCGAGATCGTCCGCGCGCTGGTCGACGCAGAGATCCCGGTCATGGCCCATCTCGGCCTGACGCCGCAGTCGATCCATCGCTTCGGGGGATTCAAGGTCCAGGGGCGGGGGAGCGCCGCGCGCGAGGCTCTGCTCGCCGCGGCGGGGGCGGTCGAGGAGGCGGGCGCATTCTGCCTCGTGCTCGAGTGCATCCCGAGCGAGCTGGCCTCCGAAGTCACTGCCCGGGCCGGAATCCCGACCATCGGGATCGGCGCCGGCCCCGCCTGTGACGGCCAAGTGCTCGTCTACCACGACCTGCTCGGCTACGAGCAGCGGATCGCGCCGCGATTCGTGCGCCGCTACGCCGAGCTCGGCCGGGCGACCCGCGAGGCGCTGGAGGCCTTCGCCGCCGACGTGCGCTCCGGCGCGTTCCCGTCGGCCGCCGAGAGCTTCGAGGACCCGAGCGCCCCGCGGCCCGTGATCGAGCGTCTCTACGGCGCATGATCACGGCGACGACCGAGCGCGACCTGCGTCACGCGGTCGCCAAGTGGCGGTCCGCGGGCGAGAGGATCGGCTTCGTCCCGACCATGGGCGCGTTGCACGCCGGACACCTCTCACTCGTCGCGGCCGCGCGCAAGCACGCCTCCCGGGTGATCGTCTCCGTATTCGTCAACCCGACCCAGTTCGGCGCGGACGAAGATTTCGCCCGCTATCCGCGCGACGCGGAGCGCGACGCCGAGCTGCTCGCCGGGGCGGGAGCCGACCTGCTCTTCCTGCCCGAGGTCGAAACCCTCTACCCGCCGGGCAGCTCGACGCGGGTCCGCGTCGCCGGGCCCTCGTCGGGACTCGAGGGAGACCGTCGCCCGGGGCACTTCGAGGGCGTCGCCACGGTCGTCGCCGCGCTCTTCGGCCTGGTCCGCCCGGACGTCGCGGTCTTCGGCGAGAAGGACGCGCAGCAGCTCGCCGTCGTCCGGGCGCTCGCGCGCGACCTCCACTTCGGAGTCGAGATCGTCGGCGCGCCGATCGTGCGCGACGCCGACGGTCTCGCCCTGTCCTCGCGCAACGTCTACCTGTCGGCCGAGCAGCGGCGTGCGGCGACGGTTCTCTTCCGGTCGCTCGAGACCGCGCGCGCCGCGATCGCGACCGGCGAACGCCGCGCCGAGGCGGTCGTCGAAGCGATCCGCGGCGAGTTCGCCGCCGAGCCGCTGGTCGAGCTCGAGTACGCGGCCGTCGTCGACGCCGAGACCTTCGGACCGCTCGATCGGATCGCCGGCGACGTCGTGGTCCCGGTCGCCGCGCGCGTGGGAGCCACGCGGCTGCTCGACAATCTCCGCCTCCGGGTCGAGTGAAGCGAAAGGAAGCTCTGCCATGCGCCGCACCCTGATGAAGTCGAAGATCCACCGTGCCACGATCACGGACGCGAACCTCCACTACGTCGGCTCCGTGACCCTCGATCCGGAGCTGATGGCCGCGGCCGACATCCTCGAGCACGAGCGGGTCGAGATCTACAACGTCACCAACGGCTCGCGGCTGGCGACCTACGCGATCGCCGGCGCGCCGGGACGCGGTGAGGTCTGCCTCAACGGAGCGGCGGCGCACCTCGCGTCACGCGGCGACCTGGTGATTCTGTGTACCTACGCCGAGATCGAAGAGGGCGAAGCGAGATCGTGGCGGCCACGCGTCGTGTTCGTCGACTCGGCGAACCGCCCGGTGCGCAAGACGGAGGTCGCGCAGGCCACGCGGGAGCGCGGCTGAGAAGCACGTCGGACGGCGGAACGCGCGCCACCTCGCGGCCGCGCAATCCCTGAAGAGAGTCTGTCGCCACCCCGCGGGGCGGCGGCATCCGACCACCCCGTCGGCCAGCTTGACGAGGGTGCGGACGGACCCTAGCCTGATTGCCGCAATTCCCGAAGAGGAGAAGCGGCATGCGGCGCCTGCTCAAAGACGGTGAACACCTCGTGCGGCTCGCGCTTCTGTTCGGCGTCGGCGTGGTCGTGTTCGTGCTGTTGCGCGCGCTCCTGGTGCCGCCGACGTACGGCGAGCTCGGCGCGTTCCGCGCCGCGGCGCTGGACGACGTCCGCGCGCATGCGCCCGCGTTCGCCGGCAGAGCGGCGTGCACGGAGTGCCACGGCGAACAGGCCAGGAGTCTCGCGGGCGGCCATCATGCCCGGCTCGGATGCGAAACGTGCCACGGCCCGCTCGCCGCGCACGCTTCGAAGCCCGACGCGGTGAAGCCGGAGCCGCCTGCCGTCGTGGCGCTCTGCTCGCGTTGCCACGCGTCGAACCAGGCACGACCCAAGAGTCAGCCGCAGGTCGACCCCGAGTCGCACTCGGAAGGCAACGCCTGCACCGACTGCCACGACCCGCACGCGCCGGCGCTCTGAGGGGAGAGGAGTCATGGAATACGATCGCCGCCGCTTTCTCGCCGATTCCACCAAGTTCCTGATTCTGACCGGAGCCGCCTCCGAGGCCTGGGCCTTCGTCGCCGAAGGCCGGCCGCAGGACGCCCCGAGCTACGACCTCACCCGCCACTGGTGGGCGATGTTCATCGACGTGGAGAAGTGCATCGGGTGCGGCAAGTGCGTCGAAGCCTGCAAGCTCGAGAACGACGTTCCCGACGAGCCCTACATGTTCCGGACCTGGGTGGAGCGCTACTACATTCCGGCGCGCGACGTCATCGATCCGGAAGCCGAGGACCGGCCCCAGGTGGATTCGCCGAACGGCGGCAAGGACGGCTTCCAGGAGATCTACCCGAAGAGCGAGAAGCCGGCGAAGAGCTTCTTCGTGCCGAAGATGTGCAACCACTGCGCGCATTCACCGTGCGTGCAGGTGTGCCCGGTGGGCGCGACGTTCGAGAGCCCCGACGGCGTCGTCCTGGTCGACAAGAAGTACTGCCTCGGGTGCCGCTACTGCGTCCAGGCCTGCCCGTACGGCTGCCGCTTCATCGATCCGCGCACCAACACCGTCGACAAGTGCACGTTGTGCTACCACCGGATCACGAAGGGGTTGACGACGGCGTGCTGCGAGGTGTGCCCGACCCAGGCGCGTCAGCTCGGCGACCTGAAGAATCCCGAGGATCCCATCCACGAGCTCCTGCGCCTGCATCGGGTGCAGGTGCTCAAGCCCAACCTCGCGACCGGGGCCAAGGTCTACTACAACGGCCTCGACGCCGCGGTGCGGTGAAGGGGGACCGACCGTGCATCCCATCCACGCGCTCCTGCCCGGCGTCGAGGGCTTCATGTACCCGAACGAGATGGAGCTCCAATGGAGCGTCCTGATCGTCCTCTACCCGTACATCACCGGCCTGGTCGCGGGGGCCTTCATCCTGGCCTCTTTGCAGCGGGTGTTCAACGTCGAGGCGGTCAAGCCGACCTACCGGCTGGCGCTGCTCACGGCGCTGGCGTTCATGCTCGTGGCGCCGCTGCCGCTGCAGCTCCACCTCGGTCACCCGGAGCGCTCGTACGAGATGTTCCTGACCCCGCACAAGACGTCGGCGATGGCGATGTTCGGCTTCGTCTACCTCTGGTACCTGCTCGCCGTCCTGGTGATCGAGCTGTGGCTGGAGTTCCGGCCCTTCATCGTCGAGCAAGCCACCACCCTCGGGGGCTGGCGCGGCCGCTTCTACCGTCTCCTGACGCTGGGCTCGACGAACGTCAGCCCGCGGGCGCTCGAGATCGACGATCGCGTCGGGCGTTTCGTCACGATCGTCGGTATCCCCTCGGCGTTCCTGCTCCACGGCTACGTCGGCTTCATCTTCGGTTCGGTGAAGGCCAATCCCTGGTGGTCCTCGCCGCTGATGCCGATCGTCTTCCTGTTCTCCGCGATCGTCTCGGGGATCGCGGCGGTGTTGCTGATCTATCTCGCTTATTCGACTTTGCGCGGGATCAAGCTGGACATGCCGTGCCTGGACGCGATGGGAAAGTTCCTCTACTACGCCTTCATGGTCGACTTCTCGCTCGAGATGCTCGACCTGGTGCACCGGATCTACGAGTCGGACGAGTCGTTCAAGACGCTCGACTTCATGGTCCACACGAAGCTCTACACTTCGGAAGTGGTGATCCAGATCTTTCTGGGGACGCTGGTGCCGCTCGGCCTGCTCGGCCTGACCCAGCTCCTGCAGCTCTCCGAGAGGGCACGCAAGGGTCTCTACGCGCTCGCTGCCTCGTTGACGATGGTCGGGATCTTCGCGATGCGCTGGAACGTGGTGATCGGCGGCCAGCTCTTCTCCAAGAGCTTCCTCGGCTACACGACCTACAAGATGGGCTTCGCCGGCCGCGAGGGCCTGCTCCCGGCGATCGTCCTGATGGTGCTGCCGCTGTTCATCCTGTGGGCCCTGGTGCGCCTGTTCCCGCCGATGGAGGACCCGCTCGAGCCGCCGCGCTCACCCGAGCCCTGAGCCGGCGGCTCCCGGCGCCGAGTCGCGCGCGGGCGGTGCGCTAGAGTTTCCGCCGGGAGGTTTCGATGTCCACTCCGGTCGCCGCAGCACCCGCCCTCGATCCGCTCGTCCTCGCCGGCCGTACCTTCGGGTCACGGCTCATCCTGGGCACGGGCAAGTACAAGGACCCCGCCACGATGCAGGCCGCGCTCGAGGCCTCGGGCACGGAGATGGTCACGGTCGCGCTGCGCCGGGTGAACCTCGACGAGCTCGGCAAGGGCTCGCTGATCGACCAGATCGATCCGGCGAAGTACCTGCTGTTGCCCAACACGGCCGGCTGCTTCACCGCCGAGGAGGCGGTGCGCACGGCGCGGCTGGCACGCGAGCTGGGCGGCTGGACGTGGGTCAAGCTCGAGGTGATCGGCGATCGCCAGACGCTGTTTCCCGACACCGCGGCGACGCTCGAGGCGGCGAAGACGCTGCTCGCCGAAGGCTTCACGGTGCTGCCCTACACGAACGACGACCCGATCGTCGCGCGGCGCCTCCAGGATCTCGGCTGCCCGGCGGTGATGCCGCTGGCCGCGCCGATCGGCTCCGGCATGGGGATCCGCAACCGCGCCAACCTGCGCATCATCCTCGAGCAGGCGACGGTGCCGGTGATCGTGGACGCCGGCGTGGGCACGGCCTCGGACACGGCGGTGGCGATGGAGCTGGGCGCGGACGCGGTGCTGATGAACACGGCGATCGCCGAGGCGGAGGACCCGGTGGCCATGGCCCGGGCGATGCGCCTGGCGGTCGAGGCGGGCTGGCTCGCCCGCCACGCCGGCCGCATCCCGCGCCGCCTCTACGCCAACGCCAGCTCGCCTCTGGACGGCCTGATCGAGTGACCCGGGAGCCGGGTCACCGGCGCTCCGCACGAGGCCCCGGCGGGCCGCCTCCGGGTTGCGGAAAACCCCCGGCCTCCGGTACGCTTCCCCTCCCAGTAGGGCCCGGTGCAGCCATAGCTCAACTGGATAGAGCGACAGACT